>NZ_JAJFOW010000003.1 GCF_020731285.1 Cohnella baijiui | reverse complement strand
TATTACCAGCAGCGGGTTGCGTAAAAGTTGTGTCCACTTTCTTGACTTAGGTACACGCCCCCGCCACTCCACCGAAATAGGTAACAAATTGTTCCTTATTCCCCCGCGCCCCCGTCACTCCACCGATATCTGTCATGCCGAGGCTTCCGGTTACGCCCCTGTCTGGTTGGAGGCATGAAGCTTGCGGTATTGTCCGGGGGTGCAGCCGATTTCCTTCTTGAACTTGCGGATGAAATTCGGCGCGTCAAAGTAGCCGACCTGCTCGACAATCTCCTGCAAGGGCGAGCTGCTGCTCTCGAGCAAGCGAATGGCTTTCTCCATCCGGCAGCGCCAGACGTACTGCGAGAAGTTGGAGCCGGTTTTCTCTTTGAACGCGCGGCTCAGGTACGAGGTGGAGATGGAATACTTTAAGGCCACGTGCTCCAGGCTCATCGTATAGTCCGTATACTGCTCATCGACATAGGCCACAATGTCGTCGATCAGGGAGACCTGTCCCGTCTCGATATTCCGTTCCACCTGGAGGCAGATGCCGGACGCGAGCGTGATCAGCTTCGCTTCCAGCTCCTCCGCGGTCTCGAACGAGGTCAGGCCGGGAAGACGCCGGAACGCTTCGTTCATGCCGAGCTCCGAAGCGGTGCGGAGCAGGGTGTTCAGCAGTTCAAACTGGAGACAGCGCAGCAGATAGGCCTGCGGCGATTCGTCCCGGATCGTCGCCATCATGTCCGCGATCATCTCCACGGCAACCGATTCGTTTCCTTGCTTCAAGCTCTGCTCCAGCTTCAGCAGCGACTTCTTCGGAATCCAGAAGCTGCCGGATGCGGAAGATGCGAATTCGCCCAACTGATCGAAGTAGGTGACGCTGCCGCTTGAGCCGACGTTCCGGTGCTCCAGGGCGGTGGCCGCCTCGATAAAGGACTGGTTCAACCTGCCGAGATCGTCGTAGACGGAACCGACGCCAATCGTCGGAACGAGCCGGGAATTCTCCAGCACCATCACCCGGATGAGGTCGATCAGCCGTTCCATCTGCACTTGGATCGTGTCGCGGTCGCCGGCAGGAAGCGAGACCATGAGCGCAAACCGATCCTCGTGGGAAAATTCGACGCCGTACACGCGGGCATCCATGTCCGGGAGCTCGAAATAGCTGAGCATCTCCTGCAGCAAGTGCCGTTCCCGCCACGATTTCTCTTCTTTCCGGCTATCCCCCCATGCGATGATCACCGAGACATAAAGTCCTTCCCCGTTCGGGAACTCCAAGCCCGTCTCCGCAATCATCCGTTCAATCTCGGGATCGTCGGGCTTCCCGTGCTTCAGCAGCAGAAGCATGCACTGGTTGCGGACGAAAGGCTCCTGCATATCGATTCGGGCGCTGTAATCGTGAATCGTCTGGCGGATCCATTCCCACTCGTTCCGCGTTTTCGCGGGCTCTGGGCCGTTGCTGATCTGCCTGGCGAACTCCATCAGGTCCTTGATCGGGTGGTACTGGCGTCTGGCCAGAACCATGGCGGCGATGATTCCGGCTGCGACGGCAATGCCGAAGACGAGCGCAATCAACGTCTGGATGTGGGCGACCCTGCTGAAAAACTGGTAGCTCGGCATGGTCGTCACGTAGGTCCAACCGTTGAGCTGCGACTGGACCGACACGACCGATTGCTGTTCCCCATCCAGCGAGAGGCGATGCGTGCCCGTGGACAGGGAGGACAGCACGTCAAGGGCCTCTTGAGGCAGGGCCGCGCCATGGCTGCTGGAAGTCAGCACCCTGCCGTTCTGGTCGAAGATGTAGCTGCTTCCGGTAAAGTCGCTCAGGATGGTGTCCATGACGCCGGTCAGCTTCGACTCGTTCAGCAGATAGATCATCGTTCCGTAAGGATAGAGATCGTTCGGCTTGATCGGCACCAGCAGGGCGAGCATGGGCTCGGTGCGGGAGTAGACGCTTACATTTTCGGCCGGGCGAATCATCGTCTGCTTCACATCGTTGAGATCGCGGACCACGTCTTCCCGCTTCCAGTTCTCAAACCGGTACAGCTTGTCGAAAACGACGTTCAAGTCCGTGAGACCGTTGGAAGAATAAATGACGGAATCGCCGCGGTAGTAGAGGAACATATCCTCCAGAATCTGACTGTTCGCTTTGTAGCTGGAGAGCGCGAGAATCGCATCCCGGCTGTAATAGGGATGACGGACCATATACGGCGTCAATCTCGCATCGTAGGCGATCTTGAAGGAAATGTCATGCAATTCCGTCATTCGGTCGTCAATCGTCAGCCGGACCTGGTTCAATTGGTTGAGATTGGACTGCTCGATCTCGTAGCGAAGGTTCTTGACAGCGTTGTCGTAAACAAAAAACGTGACGCCGCTCAAAGGAATCAGGAATATGAGAATGTAGGACAGAGCATACTTGAGCAGCAGCCGGGATTGAAAAACACTTCGGACGCTGCGCTTCGTTGGTCCCAAGGCGGAAACGGGCGGAGCGGTCTCCACTGAACTCCCCCCAGTTTGTAATGTGATTGTAAACATTATAACATTATATTCAATATAGCACTATCAAAGAACCCGTGTCTACGGGAGGACATCTAGAGCACGGTGTTTACCCACTCGCTTCCCCCTTTTTTGCCGGAACTGACCCTGTCTGCACGACAGGAAACCCTCCGCAGATGCGCGCAGGGCTTTAAGATCAATCCTCGGGTCAGGAGCCAAACCCCTTCATTCGAAATCGATTTGTAAGCAGTCGACGGATCTATAGGCAGTCATGTTCAACGAGACGTTGATCTCGAATTGCCAGTCGATACGCTCCTCTTCAAACCGAATCGTATAAACGACGACATACGGCGTTTCGATATAGTGCAGGGTTAGCCGTATGATGTCCGGACCAAGCCAGGCAGCGCGGGTGACGACGTCCTGTCGATGCAGAGCCAAATCTTTCGGAAAAACGCTCTGCGCAAAGGCCGGCCCGGTCAGATCGAATGGCAATCTTTGATCCCGTTCGTCCTCGTAGTTCATCTCTAGCCAAAGCAGCGTCTCTCGAAATCGGAATCGGACGGTCCTGAGTCCGTGGGGATTGTCCGTTAGCCGGTAGCAACCGTCTCGTCCCCTGTTCGGCAAACCGGACGATTCCATCCCGGTCGTCCACGGCGCCGATCGTTCGGCTAGTCGCTCTTGCAGCCGGGCGGCATCCGCCGGATCGGCGTCTGCTTGGCCCATTCGGTCGAGCAAGCACTCGTAAACGAGATTCAGCAGCGTCTGGAGGGAGTCCATCCCGGGAAAGCTGGCGGTCGCCGCGATAACGAGCCGTTCTTTCGGCGCCACAAAGCAAAGCTGACCGAACGAACCGTCGCCACGATAGCATCCTCGTCTGCATAGATGAAATTGATAACCGTACCCTTGTGCCGAATCGATTCGTTTGGCTTCCGCGCGATTGTCGCTTTGTTCGGCCGTCGCCATGCGAATGTAGGCCGCAGAAACGATCCTTTGTCCCTTGTAGACGCCTTCGTCCAGCAGCATCTGTCCGAATCTGGCGATGCCCTCCGTGGGAATGCTGAGTCCCATGCCTCCCGCAGCGACGCCGAGGGGGCAAGTTTCCCATACCGGTCTAGCTATGCCTATCGGCTCGAACAGCCGGGGCATCAAGTAGTCGACGAGAGGCTCGCCCGCGACCCGCTCCAGGATCGCCGACAGCATATAGGTCGCATGCGTGCTGTAGCGGTAACGCGTTCCCGGCTCGTGCGTCACCTCTTGAGACAGAAAAGCGCGTACCCAATCGCGCTCGCGAGCGACGGCCTCGTAGATAGGGTCTTCATGGCCGGCATTCATAGACAACAGATGGTGCACGGTCATCCGGGCGAGGCGGGGAGAGATCGTCTCGGGACAGCGGTCGGGGAAAAAGGAAACGACGGGCGCGTCCAGTTCGAGCAGCCCCTCGTCCCAGGCGATCCCCACGGCGATCGAGGTGAAACTTTTGCTGAGCGAGTAGAGCAGCTGCGGACGGTCCGGGCGATAAGGCGCCCGCCAGTACTGTGCCGCCGTTTCGCCGTCTTTCAGCAGGATAAGGCTGTTGACCGCGAGCTTCGCTTCCTCGATCCGGTCGAGGAAGTCGAGCACGGCCGTCGAAGACAGCCTGTGTGCAGCGGAAGGGCAGCCGGCCTGGTTCAACGTATGCAGACGGAATCCTCCTTTCCGCGAGACTTCCTCCTCCCAGTTTAAAATGCGGGAACTCTCCGCTCAAGGGGGCAGAATTTCGGATCGTTCCAGCGGCGGATTCGTCAGCTCCTCCCCTTGTCGACCACCATTTGCGTCCTCCCGCGGACGAACAATAACAGGCTATCCCGCGAGCCGGCGCTCGCGGAACAGCCTGTTGCATGCAGGTAGCTGGATCAAGTTGTCTTATTTGTAGTAAGAGGCGATGAGCGGAACCATGTAGGCCCCACCTGCGCTTACTTGAAGGTTCACTGCGACGGTCTTCACGCCGCCGATATCGACTTCGATCTCCTTCAGACCGTCTTCCGGGGAGATCGTGCCTACATCCTTCAGCAGCGCGTTCGCATTGAGGTCGGAGATCTGGACGTCCTTCAGCTCTTCGTCGATGGCGGCGATCTTCAGCACGAGCTTCTGATACTTCTTGTTCGGCGTGAAGAAGAAGGAGGGACCGCCGCCGCTTTCGAGGCGCTCGAACAGCACTTCTTTATAATTAACCCCTTTGTACGTCGTTTGCTGGGGGTCCTTGGAGTAGTTCGTGTTGTGGAATGGCTCGGACTTCACCGGCGTTCCGTTCACCTTTTCGCCGACGACGACTTGTTTGTTCTTGTCGTCGACGACGACGGGCACGTTCAGCGCGCTGCCAATGCCCTTGATCGGCACGTAAACGTTGCCTTTGTAGGTGATCGGCTGAAGCGCGAGGCCCTTGTCGTCGTTGAACTGGGCGACTTTGCCGTTGACGCGGACCTTCAAGTCCCCGTTCAGGTAGGCTTCGATCTTCTTCAGGTTGGTGCCTGCGTACACGCCGGAACTGATGCCTACCAAGAGTGCCGCTCCGGTCAGGGAGGCGACGAAAGCTTTTTTCATCGGATAATCTTCTCCTTCTGTTCCAACTATGAAAATATCAAGAGGATTGCCATTATAAGGTATACCATCGAATGTAAACTTTCAATAGCCCTTTGGAAGCAAATCATTGGAAACGACAAGATCAGATTTGTCCAGCGATTCCCCTGCTTTCTCCATTGTGAACGAGGCGGCGTTACGCAATAATGGGAGTAAGAAAAGCGACTGCGGAGGAGAGGTATGGGATGCGCAAAGTCAAAGTAGGCGTCGTAGGGACCGGTATGATCAGCGGAATCTACTTGAAAAACATGACGGAAACGTTCGACGGCTCGCTGGAAGTGAAAGCGGTTGCCGATCTGGTCCCGGAGCTGGCGCGGGCGCGGGCGGAGCAGTTCGGCGTGCCGAACGCCTGCACCGTGGAGGAGCTGATGGCCGATCCCGACATCGAGATCGTCCTCAACCTGACCGCCCCGGCCGTTCACGCCGCCGTCAATTTGCAAGCGCTTCAGGCGGGCAAGCACGTGTACACGGAAAAGCCGTTCGCCCTCACGCGGGAGGACGCGGACGAGGTGCTTCGGACGGCCGAAGCCAAGGGGCTGCTCGTCGGCTGCGCGCCGGATACGTTCCTCGGCGGCGGCCTGCAGACGTGCCGCAAGCTGATCGACGAAGGCTGGATCGGGACGCCGTATGCCGCGAGCGGCACGATCGTCATGGGCAACGCCGCGGGAGGCATGCACCCGAACTTCCGCAATTTCCTGAAGCTCGGCGGCGATCCCGTCATGGACATGGGCCCCTACTATTTGACGGCGCTCGTCTTTTTGCTCGGCCCCGTACGCCGGGTATCCGGGACGGCGCAGCAGCTGCTCGACGAGATGACGATCCTCAATCCGAAGTCGCCGAGCTACGGCGCCACCGTGCCGGTCGAAGCCCCGACGAACGTCTCCGCGGTGCTTGACTTCCACGGCGGGGCGACGGGCACGCTGCTGGCGGCCAAGGAAAGCTTCGGTTACCTGCCGCGCCTTGAAATCTTCGGAACGGAGGGCAATATGACGCTGCCCGATCCGAACTTTTTCGGAGGGACGATCCGGATCCAGTTCCCGAACGGGGAAACCCGGGAGGTGCCGCTCACCCACGGCTTTCGGGAGGACACGCGCGGCATCGGCGTCGCGGACATGGCGCACGCGATTCGCGGCGGCCGTCCGCACCGCGCGAGCGGCCAGTTGGCCCGCCACGTGCTCGACATCTCGCTCGGCATCTTCGAGTCGTCGAACGCCGGCCGCCATATCGAGCTGTCGTCCACCGTCGACCGTCCGGCGCCGCTGCCGCTTGGCCTTCAGTACAACCGTCTCGATTAAAAAGCGTGATCCCCTATTCGAAACGAGAGGACGTGTCCATATGCATCGTTTTCCTATCGCCGTCCAGCCTTATACCGTTCGCGAGGCGCTAAGCGCCGACTATTTCGGAACCCTTGAGAAGCTGGCCGCCATCGGCTACCGGGGCATCGAGCTCGGCCCGCCGCCCGAAGGCGTCTCCGTCGCCGAGCAGCTGCGCGCGCTGGACGCGCTCGGCCTGCAAGTCGTCGGCGCTCACGCCTCCTTCAACAGCTTCGAAGTCGACTTGGAACGGCTGTTAGACTATCTGCATCAGGCCGGAGGGCGCTACGTCACGATCTCGCTTCTTTTCGACTCCAAGGAGGACGCGCTGCGCAAGGCCGCGCGGTTGAACGAGTTCGGCGAACAATGCCGCGCGGCGAACCTGACGTTCCTCTATCACAACCACGACTGGGAGTTCCGGAAGTACGACGACGAGTATGTCCTCGACCTGCTCATGCGCGAGACCGATCCCGCGCTCGTCCAGCTGGAGCTGGATACGTATTGGGTCGCCAAGGGCGGCGAGGACCCGGCCGCCTATCTCGCCAAGTGGAAGGGCCGCTGCCCGCTGCTGCACATCAAGGACATGGAGCCGGGCGAAGAGCGCTTCTTCGCCGAGATCGGCGAAGGCGTACTCGACTTCCCCGCGATCGCGCAGATCGCCGCGGAAGCCGGCACCGAATGGCTCGTCGTGGAGCAGGACGCGAGCAGGCGCGATCCGTTCGAGAGCCTCGCGATCAGCTACCGCAACCTCGCCGGGCTGGACCTGATCCGCGAGCCCGCGCCCCGCGCCTAGGGAGCAGGCCGTGTCGGCCCTTCCAAGACGCGCCGGCGCCCCCGGCCTCGAGCCGTCCGCCATTCGGCCGGCCATGCCGCTCCCGGCCGTTCACATCCTCGGCGACTTCGTGATGAAGCCGGGATCGGGGCTGGCCGAGCGGGATATTCCCGACTACGAGCTGCTTTATTTTCCCGAAGGAACGCGCAGCGTCTACCGCGTCGACGGGCGCGAGCACGCGCTGCGGGAGCCTGGCTTCGTCGTAACGCGGCCCGGGGAAATCCATAGCTACCGATACGACTTGCACGTGCCGACGCGGCACTTGTTCGTCCATTTCGGGCTGCGGGACCTTCCGGCGGCTTCCCTGCCGCTCCTGCTGCCGGACGGGCCCGCCGTCATCCCGTACGAAGGCGAGTTCCTCGTCTCGCTCCTGAAGCGTATGCTCGTCATCGCGCATACGCAGCCGGATCGCCTGCAGGAGCGCGGCGGTCCGCTGCTGCTGTCGCTGCTGGCGGAGATCCACGCGCTCTGCGAAGACGGCTCGATGGCCGGCGAGGCGGTTCGGCGCCCGCCGCAGATCGAAAAGGCGCTGCGCATCATCGACGAGACCGTCCCCGGCCAGATCGCCGTCGAGGCGCTCGCCGCGCAGGTCGGCTGGACGCCGGAGCATCTGTCCCGCTCGTTCGTCCGCCATCTCGGCTTCACGCCGAAGGAGGCGATCACGCGCCGCCGCATCGACCTCGCCTGCCAGCTGCTGCTGCACGGGCAGCAAAGCGTGAAGGAAATCGCGTTCGAGGTCGGATTCGCGGATCAGAATTATTTCAGCCGCGTGTTCAAAGCGACGAAAGCGATCACCGCGACCGAATACCGGCGCAAGCACTACCATCCCCGGTACGCGGACCTGGCTGCCGTGACCGGTGGGGAGTCGCTCTATCCGCCCAATAGGGTGTTTTTCGGCGAGCGGTGAGGGTGCCGTGCCAGGAAAGATGGGGAGAGCTGGACACGAAAAGAAAATCGCTGCGAGCAGCAGCAAGAAGAGAACGAACCCACGAGAGGAGAGGAATCATGAGCGAATTTCCGTTTCGCGCGTCATTGAACGCGTCCACCCTGTTTCCCTTCGAATTGGACATCCGGGATCAGATCCGCACGGCCGCGGAGGCCGGCTATGAAGGCATCGAGATCTGGATGAAAGACCTGCAAGCCTATGCGGCCGCGGGGGGCTCGGTCGCCGCGCTCCGCCGCGAGGCGGCCGATCTCGGCATCGAGATCGCGGGCGCCATCTCGTTCATTCCGTGGGCGGACGCCGACGCGGACGTGCGCGCACGGGGCCGACTCCAGACCGACGAGGAGCTGACGCTGCTCGCGGAGCTCGGCTGTCCCTCCTTCGCCGCCCCGCCGTTCGGCGACGTCGCGGAGGTCACGCTGGAGGAGATGGCGGAGCGGTACGCCGCGCTGGCGGAGCAGTCGCGGGGCTACGGCATCGTGCCTATCCTCGAATTTTGGGGCAGGGCCAAGCGGCTGTCGCGGCTTGGAGAGGCGATCGAGGTCGCCCGGCTGAGCGGCGTCGCGCGCGTGCCGCTGCTGCTCGATCCGTTCCATCTGTATGTCGGCGGCAGCGACCTCGCCGACCTGTCCCGGCTGCGGGGCGAGGATATCGGAATCGTCCATGCCAACGATTATGCCGGTTCGCCGCCGCGCGAGACGATCGCGGACGCCGACCGGCTGTTCCCCGGCGACGGCATCGCGCCTTCCGCGGAGCTGGCGCGCGCGCTGGACGCCAGCGGCTATCGCGGCTTCCTGTCGCTGGAGCTGTTCGCGCCGGACTATGGCGGACGGTCCGCGCTGGAGACGGCGCGCCACGGCCTTGCCAAGATCAAGCGGGCGTACGCCGTCTGATCTCGGGCAGGCTAAATACTCGCCGCACGGTCAAGTAAAAACGGCTTTGCCGTCTTCCCGGACGGCAACACGTTTTTATCGGAGGTCATACGGAAATGGATAGGGTTAAAACTTATACATTCTGTATGACGAACAAAGGAGCCCGTACCCGATGAGACAACCCGCGGCCCGCGAGCTGATCCTGTTCGCCATCACCTGGCCGATCTTCATCGAATCCGGACTCCAGATGCTCATGCGCATCGCGGATACGTTCATGCTAAGCCAGGTCTCCGACGACGCGGTGGCCGCCGTCGGCGTCGCCAACCAAATCATCCAGATGGCGATGCTCGTCTTCAACTTCGTGGCGATCGGCTCCGCCGTCGTCGTCTCGCAATACATCGGCGCCCGCCGCGAAGGCGAGTTGGGCCGGCTGGCCGGCAGCGCGATCGGCGTCAACTTCGTATTCGGCGTCGGCATGAGCCTGCTCGCCGTCTCGTTCAGCGGCCCGCTGCTGCATCTTTTCGGACTCGAGCCGTCGCTGTTCCATTTGGCGCAGCGGTACCTGTACGTCGCCGGCGGCGCCTTGTTCGTCCAGGCGGTGCTGACCGCGCTCGTCGCGGTCATCCAGTCGTACGGCTATACGCGCCAGACGATGCTGGTCGCGCTCGGCATGAACGTCCTGAACGTCATCGGCAACTGCTTGTTCATCTATGGCCTATGGGGCGTTCCTAAGCTCGGCGTAACCGGCGTCGCCATCTCGACGGCGGCCAGCCAGTGCATCGGACTGATCGTCAGCTACGTCCTGCTCCGCAAGGCGACGGGCGCGCCGATCCTCTGGCGTTATTTCGTCCGGTGGGGACGGGAGCACGTGCGCAAGGTGCTGCGCATCGGGATTCCGTCCTCGGCCGTCACCTTGTCATATTCGGCGAGCCAATTCGTCATCCTCGCGTTCATCGCCACCCTCGGCGCCCAGATGATGACGACGCGGGTCTACACGCAGAACATCATGTTCATCGTCATGATCCTCGCCCAGTCGCTGGGACGCGGCGGCCAGATCCTCGTCGGCCGCAAGATCGGGGCCGGCCGGCAAGATCTGGCCTATCGAGAGGTGTTCGCCAATTTGCGGCGCAGCCTGCTCATCACGCTCGCCGGCGTGTGCCTCCTGTGCCTAGTCCGCGTCCCGCTCCTGGAGCTGTTCACGCGCGACCGCGAGATCGTCTCGCTCGGGGCGTCGCTGCTGCTGCTCGGCTTTCTGCTCGAGCCCGGCCGCAACTTCAACGTCATCCTGGAGAAGTCGCTCCAAGCCGCCGGGGACGCCAAGTATCCGATGACCGTCTCGATCGCGGTCACCTGGCTGTTTAGCCTGCCCCTTACCTACCTGCTCGGCATCCGGCTTGGCTACGGGCTGCCCGGCATGTGGTCGGCCTTCATCGTGGACGAATGGCTGCGCGGCATCATCCTTTTCTTCCGCTGGAAGAGCCGCAAATGGGAGAACAAGGCGCTCGTGCAGCGCGCCCCGCCGCGGGACGCGGAAGGAAAGGCGGCTTTGTAACAAACGACCCGATCGCGAGGCATCCGCCTCCACGACCGGGTCGTTTCCGTTACGTCCTTTTGCGATAAATGCCCAGGTACGCCGTCCAAGGCCCAACGTCTTCCCGGTAGCGCTCGGCCATGACGCGGACGATCTGGGACAGATGCGTCAGGTCGTGGACCGCCCATGTCGACAGCAGTTCTCTCAGCCTCACCGTTCCGAACGCGGGATGCAGACCCGTCCGCTCCAGATCCTCGGCCGGATGAACAAGCTCCCGAAGCCGGGCGAGATTGTTTGCCCTCAGCTCGCCGAACGTCCGCAACCTCGCTTCGATCGGCTGCGCCGTCTGCGCTTCCAGATGGGCGAACCGGTCGAACGGCGGAAACGGCCGCGCCTCCCCTTCCCGGAGCAGCCATTCCACCCGGGGAATCCAGTTCGTACGCTCGCCCTCGATCAGATGATCGACGACCTCCGCGACCGTCCATGTCCCTTCCCCTTCGTCGGCGCGCAGCCAGCCGTCCGACAGTCCCGACAGGAGCTGCGCCAACGTCCGCGGCGTGCGCTCCAGCACCTCGATCGCTTCGTTCATCTCGAAATTCATCGCGGTCTCTCCCTTCGCCAGTACGCGTCGTACAATCGTATGTAGAGTCTACACCCGCTGTCCGGATCGGGGAAGTCCTGTCCGCTGAGCCGCAACGGCTTAAACGATCGAAATAACAATTCGCATTCGCGATGAAGACAGAGCCCAAGAAAATAGATGCCTGTACCGTTACGCGATAAACGCCCTCTCGATATACTGCAGAAGTGTCGCTTCCACCCTGACGAGGAGGGCGCCCCATGAGATGGCAGGACGGTGCGGGGACTTACGGTTCATTTATCAGCTTGGGCTCTACGTGCCAGACCGCTTATCAGCTAAGGAGGCTGCAGCTGCGGACATTCGCGGGTCCGCTCGATTGGTTCATTTCCCGTTCCGTTCCCGACGTGGCCCGTCTGATTCGCAAGCGGTTCGGCGGCTTTATGGAGTTGGAGCGGCTCGAGCTGGCGGGAAGGGAACCCGACAAATACGTCGTGAAGGACAACGAATATGCGATCGTCTCCTATCACGACTTTCCGCTCCTTCCCCGGTGGACGGACGGCTATCCCGAATTTAAGACGAAGATCGATCGCCGCGTGCACGCCTTTTTGACCGCCGCCAAAAAAGGGCCCGTCTGCTTCGTCCGCAGCGACACGACCAAGACGGAGGCGCAGCAGTTATACCGCGCGCTCCATGCGGTCGTGCCCGGCCGGTTCCGTCTGCTCGTCGTGAACAACGGACCGGAGTTTCAAGTGCGGGACGAGGAATGGGGCTTGCCCCACGTGGCTTCCGTCTCCGTGCCGAGAGGAGCCGACTGGCGGGGATTCGATCCGGCTTGGGATGAGATTATGAAAGGGTATAAGCTGAAGGGCGGGATAGGGGCCGCTCGTTCGATCGGAGCGGAGAAATACGGACCGCAGCGGTGAAAGAGGCTGCTAACGCTTAACGCCCGGCCGCCGAACCGGTTTCTCCTGCCTGCCCCATTCCGTAGGCGGCAAGCAAGCCGTCAATGCGCGCCTGGTTGTTCTGCAAATACAAATTGACCCAGGCGAGCAAGCGTTGATCGTCGGGCGGCACCGCGATCGCGATCGGGTCGACTTGATCCGGCATGAGATGCAGCTGCAGGTCGATGGAGCGGTCCGGGTTGCCGGCCAACAGCTGCTTTAATTGCAATTCGTCGTAGTAAATCGCCGCCACCTCGCCTTGAATCGCGGCATCCATCGAAGCCTGCGGCGTGGCGAACGGAACGATCTCGGCATCCGGGAACAGGAGATTTGCATAGCTGACGTAGGAGGTCCCGGCGATGACGCCGATCTTGACCTTCGCCTGCCGGAGGAGCGCAAGCGGTGCCTGGTTCCCGGAGCCCAGCCTCGCCATGGCGAGGCGATTGAGCAGCAAGCCCTGACGCAGCTTGAGATACGGGGCGGAGAACAGCACTTTCTGTGCCCGCGGCAAGGTGGCGCTCAGCTTCGACACGGCGATGTCGGCCTGACCCGACGCCACTTGGTTCACGACTTCTTCGAAGGAGCCGACCGAACGTACATACTCGACGCCCACGCCCAGCTGGGCGGCCATGTCCGCCGCCAATGCCACGTCGCTTCCGGACAGGACGCCTTCTTCGTTGTTGTAAAAGAAGGGCTTGCGATCCATCGCGGGCATGGCGACGCGAAGAACCCCCCGCGCATAGATCGCTTTCATCTGCGGCGAATAAAAGCCGAGCTCCTCTTCCGAAACCGAACGTTTCAAGGGCGACATGACGAATCCGCCAACCTCTTCGGAAGGGGAAGCTGTCTTCGCCGGCTCCCTTTCCGCGCCGCAAGCCGATAGAAGCAGCATGCCCAGGAGCAGCGGAATGCCCGCCAGTCGGAGCATTCTCATGCGCGCCCCTCCCGCTCGATCACGACGACCGCCCCCGCGGTAGCCGCCGTATGCGTAATGCTGAGATGGCAGTCGCAAGAGACGCCGAGCTGCCGCCGGACGGCCGCCGACAGGGCGAGGACCGGACGGCCCAGCCGATCGGACAGCACTTCGATATCCCGCATGCCGATCCCTTCGGGCAAAACCAGTCCAAGCGCCTTCATGAGCGCTTCCTTGGCCGCAAAGCGGCCGGCGAGCCATTCGGCGCGGCGGCGATCGCCTTGCAAGGCCCGAAAGGCCGCCATTTCGTTATCCGACAGCAGCCGTTCGATCAGCAGATCGTCTTGCCGGCCCAGCATCTTTTCGAATTTATCGATTTCCGCAAGATCGATACCGACGCCCATAATCATTGGAAACCCTCCGCTCTTGAAGCGTTATAGCGCCGTATCCATCCCCGCCCCGATCTGGATGTTCTGGCCGCTGACGAGATGGGCGGGAGCGCGAAGCAGCCACTCGACCGACGCCTCGGCCATCTCCCGGGGCTGGGGGAGATAAGGCTTCAGCGCATGAATCTCCAACCGCCGCCTAAGCGCCCCCAGATCCGCCGCCGCGCTCTCCGAAGGCGCGTAATAGCCGTACGTCATGGCGTTCAAGGCGACGCGAAAGGGGGAAAGCTCCTTCGCCAGCGTCTTCATCATGGCGATCGTGCCGTGGTTCAGCACCGGAGAAGATGGATAACCGGCAAAGTACAAGCTGTCCGAGAGAAGCAGAAACAGCACGTGTCCCGTCTTGTTCCGGGCCATATGCGCGGCAGCCGCGCGGCTGTACAAAAAGCGGGAGCGCAGGGCGGCCGTCGTTCCGAGCCCGAATGCGGCGGGGTCCGAGGCGTAAGAGGACGCCTCGTCCGCGGTCTCTGCCCCGAGAATCAAGTGATGCAAGCCGCCCATTCGGCTCGCGGCCTGATCCACCGCCTCCCGAATGCCGGCTTCGTCCTCGCGCACGCCGCAAATCGGAAAAAACCGATCGCGGCTGCCCTCGGGCAATCTTTCCGCGCATTCGTCGGCTTCCGCGAGCCCGGGCAAAACCGCGGCTACCGAACAGCCTCGCGCGAGCAGCCCTTGAAGCACGTCTTCGTTAAAGAGCGCGTCCGCCTTGGTCAACAATACCGCTCCGTTCATCGCAGGAACCCCCCGTCCAGCTTCAGGACTTGACCGGATAAATAGCCCGAAGCGCCGGACGCCAGCCCCAGAATGCCCTCCGCGATTTCCTGCGCCGTCCCTTGCCGCTTCAGATGCGTATGATGCAGGAAATTGTCCATCTTCCCCGCCGGGATCCGCTCGGTCATCTCCGTCGCGATCATGCCCGGCGCCACGGCGTTGACGCGAATGCCTTCCTCGGCATGAAGGCGGGCCAGCAGCTTCGTGAGGCCGACGACCGCGCCTTTGGCCGCGCTGTAATTCGCCTGGGCTTCCCTGCCGTAAAGGCCCGAGACGGATACGACGTTAATGACGGAACCCCCGCCCTGCAGCTTCATATAAGGGATCGCTTCGGCGGCGCACAGCAGCGTTCCTTGCAAGTTCGTGCGCAGGACGTCATCCCACTCCTCGACCGACATCCGCAAGGCTAGCTGGTCCCTCGTCACCCCGGCATTGTTCACCAGGATGTCGATGCGGCCGTACGCCGCCATGACCCGCTTCATCAGGTCTCCGACGAAGAGGGGATCGTCCACCGCCCCCTGATAATAGCCTCCCGGCTGCGATCGCTCGGCCATCTCCGCCTGCAGCCGGGCCGCGATCTCCCCGCTTCTGGCATAGACGCCGACAACGGTCGCGCCCGCCGACGCGAATCGCTCCCCGACCGCTCTCCCGATCCCCCGGGTCGCTCCCGTGACGATCGCTACCCGATTCCGGAGCGGCAGCGCGGTCATGGGAGCGCGTACCCGTCGAGGCGATCCGCCCGTCCCCGCAAGCTGGCTTCGACGAAGCGTGCGATCGACGACACGTTAAACAGATGTTCTCTTAACCGGTCCGCCGGAATCCCCTCTACCATCACCCCGAAAACCGCTTCCAGCCCTACCATGACTTCGAACGCCTCGACGGAGTCCAAGCCCAGTCCTTCGCCGAAGAGCGGCGTATCGTCGCCAATCTCCTCCGGCGTCACGTCTTCGAGCTCCAACCGCTCGACGAGCAGCTTCTCCTTAACCGTTTGCTTGATCTCCTCGAACGAGATGAGCGCTTCGTTATTCATACGGTCTCCTCCTCTTGGCTTGTCGATGATGCTTGACTGACTATGGCGGCCGCAACGTTGCCATTGACGGATGCGCTGACGACCAGAACTTGCTTCATCGCCCCTGACTTCACCCGGTCGGCCGCGATGCCCAAGAGGAGCATCGAGCCGACCGATTCGCCGTAGCCCCACCTCTCGTTCACGCTGTCCAGCGGGATATCCCTCCCCGCGAATGGGTTGCGGAGCGCCTCGAACAACGCCTCGGCCTCGCCGGGACGGCCCGGGTTATCCAGCAGCACGCCGTCTACTTGCTCCAGCGTCACCCCCGCTTGCGCGAGCGCGTCGTCGACCGCCCTCGTCAACGCATCTATCGCGCGCGGCGAACCGGGTCCGCCGCCCCCGAAAGCCAAGCCGAAGCCGCTCAGCTCGGCCAGCACCGGCCGTCCCGCGCGTCGGGCATCGTCCATATCGGCCAGCGCCAGGCCGATGCTCCCCTCCAAGGGAGGGTACGCGCTATCCGTCAGCCGCTTGGCGCGATCGATCCGCTTCGCGAGGCCGGATCGCTCCTCCCCGGCCGCGATGACGAACCGGTCGTGCACGCCGCTGCGAATGCTGCCGCACGCATAGGCCGCAGCGAGAATCCCTTCCGCGCCGCCGGTGCTCAGCGAGCTGCTGAAGCCGTCCAGCTCGAGCTTCTCGGCCGTCTTGCCCGCGACGGAATTCACGACGGTATGCGGAAAATAGATGCTGCTGGCCAGCTCCGGCCCGTTCTCGAACACGCTCTGCAGAAACTTGCCGATGCTGTCCGTGCTGCCCCTCGCGGTTCCGTAGATCAGCCCGATCTCCCGGTCCTCCGTCGTTCCGTTGCGTTCCTCCCACCCGGCATCCGCCAACGCCGACTGCACCGCGCCGATGCTGAACTGGCACAACCGATTCATACGCCTCTCGTAGAGACCGGAATCGAACGCTTTGAGGGAGAAGGTGCAAGCCCCCGGCTCCTCTCCCGTCGGAGGGGGGACGGAGACGTCCTCGCCGGAGACGCCCCCCCTGCGAACCTCGCCGCCCAGCACGGCGCCGATCCCGACGATGCCGATTCTTCGTTCCCGGACGCCCTCCGCCGTCTCCGGCCCGCTATCCATGACCGAAGGCTGCGGTGCCGTTCTCGCCACGATCGACGCATTGTGGCCGCCGAAGGCCGAGTTGTTGTTCAGAAAGGAATCCGGTCTGCCCGGGGGCATGCGATTGGCGATGATGCGGAGCCCCTCGCAGCCCGCTCTCGGCTCGTCGTAATGCAGCGTCGCCGGCAGCAGCCCATGGCGAATCGCATAGAGGGACGTCGTCCACTCGATCGCCGCGGCCGCACCTAGCGTATGCCCGAAGTAGGCTTTGCTGGAGCTGATCGGAATGTGATTCAGGAGGTCGCCGAACACGCCGCGAAGGCCTTGGACCTCGGCTTGGTCGTTGGCCTGCGTACCCGTTCCGTGCGCATTGATGTAGCCGATCTGCGACGGCAGCGTCCCCGATTGGCGCAGCGCCATGCGCACGGCCTTCCGAATGCCGCGGCCTTCCGGATCCGGCGCCGTCTCGTGGTACGCGTCGTTGCTGAGCCCGTAGCCGCAAATCTCCGCGTAGATCGTCGCCCCCCTCTTCTGCGCCCGGTCCATCGGCTCCAGCACGACAAAGGCCGCTCCTTCGCCTAAGCTGAGCCCGTATCGGCTCGCGAACGGCGAGGCGGGCGCGGGGCTCAATGCCCGAAGCACGTTAAAGCCGGCAAAAACGGCGTGCGACAAAGGATCGGACCCGCCCGCGAGCATCGCGTCGGCGTACCCCCAACGAATCATGTCGTAAGCGAAGCCGATCGCGTTGCCGCTGGCCGCGCAGGCCGTGTGGATGGTCGTCACGGGACCGTTCAATCCGAGATGTTCCGCGACATCGTCGCCTTGCTGATAGAACGGATAACGGGCCGTCCTTCGTTCGTCCAGCTCCGTCACCGTCCATTGCTCCTCGAGCGACAGGATGCCGCCGTTGCAGGTGCCGAGCGCGGCGCCCATGACCGGCTCCTTCGCGGGATCCCCTTGCAGCCCGCTATCCCGGAGCGCCTGGTCGGCGGCGATGATCGCGTACTGCGCGCAAAGATCGTATTTCTCCCGCTGCTCCCTCGTAAAGTAAGCTTCGGTCGCGTTCCGGCGAAGCTCCGCGCCGATGCCGCTGTGAAGCCGGGTCGTCGGAAACCGCCGCACGGGACCGATCCCCGTCCGGCCCTCCTGCATGGCGGCCAACACGTCCGGGAACGTCTGTCCCAAGGCGCAGAGGATGCCCATTCCCGTCACCGCGACGCGGCTATCATTCACTTTCGGTTCCGCCATTTCGCCCGCCTCCTGCCGCGCTAAGATCCTTGTACGCCATTTTGCGCTCCGATACGCCGGTCGCGTAAGGCGCGAGCCAGCGGTCCAGCATGCTGCCCATCTCCTCGGACTGCCGGTTCACGGCGAAGATGGCGCGAGGAATCCGGCGCTCCAGCTGCAGGGAGATCGATTGCGCGACCAGCATAAAAGCGCAGCCGGACAATCGAAGCGCCGGCGTGACATACACGCTGTCGTAGAGCACCGTGTCGGCGGCGATGCGAGAAGTGATGCACCACCCCACCGTTACCCCGCCCAATCGCAAGCCTAAGCTGTTGCTCTCCTCCGGCGGCAGATTCGGCTTGAACGGGGACAGGAAGGCCGGATACTGATGGCCTTCCAGCCGTCGCAGCCGGACTTTCTCCTCCTCGCGGAGCTCATGCCAAAAGAAAGTCTCCATGCCGCCGGGCATGCCGGTCTTTCGGACCCAAGACGCCGCCGAGATGCGCGCGTCCGTCTGATAGACTTTGCCTTCCACGGAAGGCGCCGACCACCCTTCGCGATGCAGCAGCGCTTCCACCGCAGGCGTGGCTGTCTTGCCGGAATAGTAGACCAGCCCCAGCTTCGGGCAGCGCCTTTCCCGCAATAGATCCTCCGCATGTCGGAGCATCACCGTCGCGATCCCTCTTCTGCGGAACTTGGCCACAACGAAGAGGGAAACCACCTCCGCCTCTCCGCCGTCATCCGAGCCTCGAACGACAAGCAACCCGGCCGCGGCGGACTGCCCGTCATCCTCCGTCCATTCCGCGCCGACGGCGAAGCAGTTTCCGGGATCGTCCAACCGCTCCAGCAGCGGGCGCGCGTACGAGAAAGTCAGCATGGCGTAGCGCGCGCTTCCCGCCGCATCCAATCGTTTGACGGTGAACATGGTCACGCCCCCTCGGCTGCGCTTCTGGTCAGGTGCGTCTGCCCGCCGCCGCGCGTTGTCGCCGCCTCCCCGTCCGCGGAAGCGGACGCGTCTTCCCCGGAGCCCGCGATCAGGACGGCCGAAGCGCAATTCAGCATAATATTCGCCGTCGTCACGCCGGGATCGACGATGGGATTGACCGCCATCAGGAGAATGACTCCCGTCGCATAGGGAAGGTGCAGCGGATCCGCGATCAGCGAGATCATGCCGATGGATACGATGCCCGGCGATCCCGCGCCGGCGACCGCCGCCAATATCGCGCCGGACAAGGCGACCAGCCAGCCTTGGAGATCCAGCGAAACCCCATACAGCTGGGCAATGAAGACGATGCCGGTCGTATAGGTCAGCACCATGCTGTAACGGCACAGCACGATGCCCAGCGGCACAACCAGATTAGCCGTATCCGCGTTCAGCTTGAACCGGTCTCTCAACGTCTTCAAGACGTAAGGCATCGTCGCGATGCTGTTCTGCGTTCCGAAGGCAATGCCGAGCGGCTCCTTCAATCCCCGCAAGACCTGAAGGAGGGGCAGCCTCAGCTTGACGGAGACGGCCGCGGCCCCGAGCAGTAGCAGGAGGAGGCTCGCCGCGTAAATGCAGGCGATATACTTCACCATGGCCAGCAACAGATCCGCGCCGGCGCCGGCGATCTGGCCGGCCATCAAACAGAACATCCCGACCGGCAGAACATACATCGCCCAGGCGATCATGCGCTGGAACGCTTGGAACAGCAAATCCGTCATCAAGAGGAGCTGATCGCCCGCGTGAACCGAGAGCAGCCCGACGGCCATGCCGACCACGACGGAGAAAAACAAGATCTGCAAGCTGTCCCCTTGGCCGAGGGCGATAAAGATATTGGAAGGAATGAGATCGAATACGAATTGAAGCAGGCCGTTTCCTGCGGCGGAGGCGGAGGCGCCCGCCCCCGCGTCCGCGGATTCGGGCGCGGGCTCCCGGGCGAGCACTTCTTGGCCCAGCACCGTGCGCTGATCGGAGGAGAAGCCTTCGCCCGGATGACCGATCCGGGCCGATCCGAGTCCGAGCAGCCCGGCCAGGAGCAGCCCCCCCAGAAAGACGAGCGACATCCGCCGCAGCACCTTGAACGAGCCCGTCGTCATGAACAGTCTTCCTACGCTGGCGACGATGGCCGTGACCATGATCGGAATGACGCACATTTTGAGAAACGACAAATATAAGTTCCCGTAAGGGATAAGCTTCTCGGCGAATGGGGGCTGATAAAGTCCGACGAGCACGCCGGCGACGATCGCCCCGATCATGGCCCAAATCGAGCGCAGCCAGCGGACGGGGAAGAAAAAGCGTTTCATGAACGGGCGCCACCTTCTGTGGGGGATTTCGTCTATAAGTCGCAAACGTTTCGTCATCGAGTCAGGCAGACGTAAACGGAATTTTCGGCTTCAAGGGGGAAAGGCGGACCGGGGGAAAGATCCCCGATCGGGAATCTTTCCGCTGGCCCTTCTGGTGCGATGCAATTTGAATTAGAGACCCAATGTTACGACCCGGCCGACCACTTGCCCCGCGACCGATTCTGCACTTCCTCCGGTAATGCCCAATCCGTTGCCTACGCCGTTGAAGAAGTCGGTCGCGCCTGACTTGCTGCCCCCCGCTACGCTCTCCAGCTCGCTTTCCAGCAGTTCGCCCTCCGCCTTAACGGCGGGAGGAAGAATGAGGCTCAACTGATACGCGGATTGATCAAGCACGCCGATCTTGAAGCTCGCCGGCACCTCGAGTCCGCTCTCTTGTTGGATCGCCGCGCGAATGTCGCTCACGCACAGCTCCCGGAACGACATATCCGTCGCCGCTCTTGCACCTACTTTTCTTACCGCTTCTTCCACGCTTTGTTGAGTCCAGCTCATAAGCCGATTCCTCCTGCAATTGAGATATTTATCATTAACCCGGCGAATGGCCGGGAGAATGAACCTAATTAGGTTCCGGTCAAGCGATCGCGGTCAGTCAACACTCAGGCCAGCTGCCGCTTGGCGAGTTCCCGAAACAGTCCTTCCTCTCCCATCAGCTCCCCATAAGTTCCCGCCTGGACCACGCGTCCGCCGTCCATGACGAAGATGCGGTCGGCGTTCCGAATGGTGCTGAGCCGGTGCGCGATCACGACGCGCGTCGCGCGCAGTTGATCCAAGCTTTCGCTGACGATGGCCTGCGTCCGGTTATCCAGCGCGCTGGTGGCTTCGTCGAACAAGAGGATCTTGGGCTTCCTCGCGAGCGCCCTGGCGATGAGCAGCCGCTGCCGCTGTCCGCCCGAGAGCGTGCCGCCGCCTTCGGAGACGACCGTATGCATGCCCATTGGCATCTGCTGGATGTCCCCGTCGAATCCTGCCATCCGGGCGGCTTCCCATGCCTGCTGATGCGTCAGATTGGAGGAGCCGACGATGTTCGTATAAATATCTCCCGCCATGACTTTGCCGTGCTGCAGCACGACGCCGAGCTGACTGCGGACGGAACGGATATCCAACGACTTGATGTCCTGGCCGTCATAGTAGATCGAGCCCGACTCCGCCTTTTCGAAGCCGAGCAGCAGCCGGAGCAGGGACGACTTGCCGCAGCCCGAGGCGCCGACGAGCGCGACGAACTCGCCCGGTCGAATCGTCAGGGACAGGTCGTTCAGCACAAGCCGCTGGTCCGCGGAATAGCGGAAGCTCACATGCCGGACTTCGATCCCGCCGGACAGCTCCCCCGGATCGTCCATCGCTTCATGCACCTCGGGCGTCGACTGCAGAATCGGCTTGGTCCGTTCGAGCAGCGGCACGATGTTGAGCAAGGAGACCGCGGCCGACGACATCGCGAGCATCGCGCCCAAAAATGTCGTGAACGCCGAGAAAAAGGCGATGAACTTGCCCGCGCTAAGTCCGTTCGGCTGGCTTGCAACAAGGTAGAACAGCACGATCGAGGCCGCGGCGGGAAAGACGGCGTTAAACACGGCGTGGACGTTCGCGATCGATCTCACCCGGAACGAAACTTCCTTCATCTCTCCGAACGCCTTGGCCCACAGGACGAAAGCCCGCCGCTCCGCCGCGGCCATCCGGAACTTCGCGATCCCGTTCATGATCTGCAGAACGATACCCTCGAGCTTGCCCTGCAGCTTAAACATCACGCGCTGCTTGCGCACGAGGGCGAAGCCTACGCCGAAGGTCGCGAGCATGGAGACGAGCACGAGCGCTGCCGCGGCCAGCGCGAGCTTGACGTCGTAATAAAAGAGCAAGAAAAAGTTGAAGGACGAAAAGAGGCCCGAGAATAAGGCGGTGATCGCCACGCCCGACAGCGTCTTCCGGATATCGTTGATGCTGTTGGCCCGATTCGCCAGATCCCCCGCCGTAAACCGGCGGAAGAACGACGCGGGCAACTGGAGCAGCCGATCCCAGACCGCCGCCTGAATGGCGCCGTCCATCTTGCCTTCGATCCGGAGCATCGCCACCGAGCGCGTCAGCTCGAACAGCGCGGTGACGATCGCGATGGAGATCAGGATAAGTCCCAACTGCACCAGCGGGCCTCGCTGGGCCGCCGGAATGATCGCGTCGAAGAGAATGCCGTTCGCGATCGGCACGCACATGCCGAGCAGCCCCGCGGCGATCCCGAGCAACGCCACGCGCGCGAAGTCGCGCCTGATCGGCCGGTGACCGCCGAACTTCAGAATATCCAGGACGGTCAGCGGAACGGATGGCAGCGCGCGGTAGAACATATGCGCCACCGTCTCCAGCTTCGCGGCCGTCTCCGCCGTGACCGCCGTCTCCGTACCCTCGGCGGGATCAACGAGGGCATAGCCGGACGGTCCTCTCGGCAGCAGCGCGACGGGATGCCCCCCCTCTTCGTGAAAGGCCAGCAGCGGCCCGTTGTCCGTCTTCCACCAGCGATCCCGCAGCATGACTTGCCGCGACCGGAACCCGGACGCTTTGGCAATCTCGCTTACGGGGTCGCGCGATTTGCGCAACCGAAACGCGGCAACCGGCTTGACGATCATCCCGGCGGCTCCCCCTACGAGGCTTGCCGCGGTATGCAGAGCATCGCCGGCTAGCGGCTCGGACCGCGCCTTCGCGCCGGAGCCGCCGGTCACGGAGGCCAATCTTCGGATCGCCCGCTCCATCACGGCATAATCCTGTTCGGTCTTCAGCCGGAGCCGTTCCCGTTCGAACCGTTCCTCGAACGGGCGGCTTTGACGCAAGCGTCCCGCAACGTACCGATGATAGGCGGACAAAGCCTCCATCTGCGGATCCCGTTCCAGCCACGCCAGCGTGCCGAGAACGGACAGTTTCGACGGTGCGGCCGCCGTCAGCCAGTTTGCCGGCGTCAGCGGGAATATCGCCCCCGGACGGTCGATCGCGAAATCCGCATCGCCCATCCCGTGCAGCGCGCCTTCGTGCAGCAGGATCCACGCCGGGACGACCGTACGCAGCGTCGTCCGCTCCTCCGCTTCGACGACGGCGCCAAGCGTCAATTCGATGCTCGGCTCCGTCGGCTCCGCGTGGACCGCCATCCCCGACCAGGCCAGCACCCATTCCTCGATCGCGCCGGCGGCGGCCTCCCGCACCTCGGCAGAAATGGACATCGCTTGAATCAAGACGGCTTTGTCCATGCGAAGCAACCGGGCTCCCGCGCCGGCGACGAGGAGGCCCGCCGACTCGTTCCGGCCGGCGTCCGCCGCTTCGTATCCGAACAGGATTTGCCCCGGCTTCAAGCCGAACAGGAATTGCCTGGGGCGGGTCACTTCTTCCTCGAGCAGTGCCACCGCAAACACGTCCGCATGTCCGGTCTGAACCATCCAAACGGATGTTTCGTCCCGGATGATCAAAGGACGGTTCCCTTCGGCTTCGGTTAGGTCGCCCGCTTCGGCGAACAGTCTCCGCAGTTCGGATGTATCGGTTCCGTTCACCGCCGTTTCCTCCTTTTCCGGTCGCTTCAATGCTCTTCGATCAGCCGGGCGTAGACGCCGTTCCGGGCGATCAGCTCTTCATGGGTGCCGCGTTCCGCGACCTTGCCCCGGTCCATCACGATGATCTCGTCCGCGTCGCGGACCGTGCTGAGCCGATGCGCCACGATGAGGCAGGTGCAGCCTCTTCTCCGGATGCTGGCATCCACCAGCTGCTCCGTCTTCGGGTCCAGCGCGCTGGTCGCTTCGTCCAGCACCAGGACGACAGGATTGCCCGCCAGCGCTCTGGCGATCTCCAGCCGCTGCTGCTGGCCCCCGCTGAAGTTGCCGCCGCTCTCCTCGATGACGTGATCGTAGCCGCCGCTGCGGGCGCTGATCTCGTCGTGAATGCGGGCGTCCTTCGCCGCCCGCACGATATCCGTCTCCGGAACGGTGGCGTCCCACAGGGACAGATTGTCTCGAATGCTCCCCTCGAACAGATGGATCTCCTGGTCGACGACCGCTACGGAGTGCCCGATCAACGCCCGGGAGAGCTGCCTCCGCGGCATGTCGTCGAATCGAATCTCTCCCGCCCACGGCTCATAGATGCCCGCCACCAGCTTCGCGACCGTCGACTTGCCGCTGCCCGACCCGCCGACGAGCGCCACTCGCATGCCCGGCTTCAAGACCAGACTGAACTTATCGATCAGCGGCCCCTCCAGCCGGCTATAACCGAACGTAACCTCGCGGAGTTCGACGAACCCCGCCAGCTTGGCTTGCGTCTCGGGCGCCGAGTCGCTCCTGGCCTCGTCCGCCGCCACCTGCGCGTCAACCGGATAGTTCAGGACGTCGTCCAGCCGTTGGAGACCCCCTTGCGCTTCCTGCAGCGAGCTGCCAAGTTTCACCATTTGATTCACCGGTTCGATAAAGCTGACCATCAAGCTCTGAAAGGCCACGAGCATCCCGACCGTCAATACGCCGTCCATTACCTGCGCGCCGCCCACCGACAGGATCGCCGCCGTGCCCAGGCCGGACAGCAGGCCGGGTACGACCGACAGCAGCGCGGACGAGACGCCGAGCTGCTGTTGGGATTGCAGCAGCTTGCTTTGGTAGCCGGACCACTTGGCGAAGAAGTCGGACTCGGACGCGCTCGATTTCAGCGTTTCGATGAGCTGCAGTCCGCCCATCGATACGCCCTGCATCTTGCCCGATTCCTGCAGCAAGCGCATGTTCTGATCGACTCTATGCTTGGAAACGAAGCGCAGAAAGAGCACGTTCGCCAAAGCTGCCGCCACGGCAATGGACGTCAGCAGGATGCTGTATTGCATCATGAGCAGCAGGTAGAAGGCGATCATGATCGAATTCAGCACGGCGACGGCCAGATCCCCCGACAGCAGTTGCGCCACGCGGTCGTTGATCATGACCCTCGAGCCGATCTCGCCGCCGTACCGTTGGGAGAAAAATTCGATCGGAAGCCTCAACACATGCCAGAAAAATCGTCCGGACGTGCTGAGCGAGAACTTCATCTCGAGCCGGAGCAAATAATAGCGCTGCAGCCAGGTTAACGCTCCGCGCATCGCGGCGGTGGCCGCCATGCCGATCAGCAGCGGGACCAGCCAGCTGCGCATTCCGCCCAGCAGGATATGGTCGAGGAGCACTTTGGTGAACACCGGGATGACGAGCCCGGGAACGACCAGGAACAACCCCGCCAACACCGCATAGGCTAGAGCCAACTCGGACCCTTTCAGCCGGCGGCGAAGCGAGCTCCCTATCCCGGGGCGTTCGCCCATGCGCTCGTACTGATCGGAAGGCTCGAACGTCAGCGCCACCCCGGTGAAGGACAGGTCGAACTCCGTCTCGGACACGACTCTCGGACCGACTGCGGGATCGTTCAAATACACGCGGCCTTTCTTAAAGCCTTCCAGCACGACGAAATGGTTGAAGTTCCAATGGATGATCATGGGCATCGGCATCCGGCGGAGCTCC
This sequence comes from Cohnella baijiui, assembly GCF_020731285.1. GTDB lineage: Bacteria > Bacillota > Bacilli > Paenibacillales > Paenibacillaceae > Cohnella. The sequence goes on along the minus strand of NZ_JAJFOW010000003.1, from coordinate 370,212 downwards.
TCCGGATTTTTCTTGAACCCTTTGGCGACCAAACCGTATTTCCGCGCCGCCTTGAGAATGTTGCTCGCCTTGCTCCCGTCCCTGGAGACGCCGCAAGCCACGCGCAGCTCCTCCAGCGGAACGTAGCTTCCGAAGCCGGCCAGCACGATCGCCAGCGCCGCGGCGCCGCACTCTACGGCTTCCATTTGCAGAATGGTCGGGGTCTTCACCCGTCTAGACGCGCTGATCTTAAGGCGTATGCGAGCCTTCGCTTCCATCGGGGTGTCATCTCCCTTTTCACTTGATCTGCGGAATCACGGACGTGATCGGCTTCTGCTGTTTGACGATGATGGAAGCCGACACCAAGGTGCCGCTGTCGATTTCGACCGGCGGTCCCTCTCCGGTCGACCACTTGAAGCCGCTGACCGTATGGGGGTCCGGAATCGGATCGACCCGCACCTCCAACAAGGCGGCTCCTCGGCTTCCGAGCTCGCCTACAAGCGCCTCGTTGCCGAGCGTGAGGAGCATCGACTGCGCGGTCACCGGGAACTCGGAGATGGAGGTCACCCGGCCCCGGATGAAGCCGAACTCTTCCCGGTTGACCGAGCTCGGAGAGAGATCCACCTGCATGCCCGGAATGATCTTCTTCCCTTCCTGCAAGCCGAGGTAGAGGACGGCGTTCAGCGCCTTCGCCTGCTTGTCGCCCGACTCGATGACGAAGAGCGGCGTACCCGCCCCGACCGCCGCGCCTAATTTGGAGCGAACCTCCAGCACGCGGCCGGCATAAGGGCTTACGATTCTGGATGCGTTCGCGTAATCGGCCCGCAGGTCCGTTATCGCTTTTTTGAGCTTTTCGACTTCGCTGGACGATTCCGCGGTCGCATGCAGCCGGGCGGTCGCTTCGGCCAAGAGCAGCGATTGCTGCAGCTGACCCAGCTGCTCCAGCAGTTGCGGCTGTTCGATCCGGGCCAACACGTCGCCCTTGTTCACGTAATCGTTCTCCGCCGCCCGAATGTCGGTGATCGTCCCGCTCGAGTCGGCATAAATGTTCTGCAAACCTCCCGGCCGTATCAACACGCCTTGCGATTGGATCTTCGTGCTCAGCGTACCTTCGAATCCCCATGCGATGGCGGAAGCGAGCAGTAAGCCGAGCGCCAGCAGCGCGATCCAGCCTTTGGGGGAAGTAACCCGCATGAGCGTATCCAATTGCTCGGGGGAGGACAGCCGCTCCACGGACACCTTGCGAAAGACATCGTTATTCATTCGTTCGCGCCCCCCCGGTTAAGTACTGGAACGCGCCGCCTTGGACTCGCTTCAGAATGATCGGCATCCCGCGCACATCGCCGCTGCCGTCGAAGGAATGGGAGCCGGAGGCGCCCTGCCAGGACTTGACCTGCTTCAGCGCTTCGGCCAGCTTGGACGGCTCCCTCGAGCCTGCCCGTTCCAGCGCGTAAGCCAGCAGCTTCAACGAGTCGTAGCCTTGCGCCGCCCATTTGAGAGGCGCTTCGCCATACTTTTGCTCATAGCTCCGGACGAATTGCCGCACCGTTTCGCTCTCGGCGAACGGGTCGAAGATGGAGGCGACGACCGTTCCCTCCGCCGCTCCGCCCGCCGAATCCGCGAGCGCGGCCGCGTCCAGCCCGTCCCCGCCGATCACGGGTACCTTCATGCCCGCCCGGCGGAGATCCGCGACGAATTGGGCGCCATCGGGCATGACCTCCGCCACGAAGACGGCATCGCACCCGAGCAGCTTCCACTTGGCCACGATCCGTTTGAGGTCATTCAGATCCTTGTAGTCCGTCAGGCGGTCGACGATCTGCATCCCCGTCGCTTTGGCTTCATCCTCGAACGCGTTGGCCAAACCTCGTCCGTATTCGTCGTTCGCGTAGAAGATCGCCACGTTGCCGAAACCTTCCGCGTTGGCGTATGCCGCCATCCTGGAGCCGATCTGCGCATCGTCGGGAATGAGACGAAATACGCGATCCGCCCCGCCTGCCGTGAGCGCCGGCGCGGTCGAAGACGGCGCCAGCAGCAGCAATCCCGCATGGTCGTACACCTTGGACGCGGGAACGGCGACGGCCGAGCTCCGATGGCCGATCACCGCCATCAGCTCCGGGTTGTTCGCGAAGGCTTGCGCGATCGCAAGCCCGTCCGTCACCGAAGATTTGTCGTCTTTCTCGATCAGGCGAATTCGGCTTCCCAAGACGCCTTGCCGGTTGATCTCGTCCAAGGCGAGCTCCAGTCCCTCCCGGAACCCGTCGTTGCGATCCGCAAAAGGCCATGACACGCCCACGAGAATGTCGCCCGTCTGCCTGCTTAGCGTACGGTCGCGTTCTTGACGGGCGGTACCTTCATGCGCGCAGGCGGTTAACAGCAGGATCGCGATAAACACGGCGATTACCCTATTGAGTCTCATGAGCCGGATCTCCTTTGCCCCATACCGTTTCGCATTTTGCCGCGTACGCATGTTTTTCAATGCGCTACTTCCTATGTCAGTCTACGGAAGCCGAATAAAAGAATTATGAAAGACCTTGCCGTTCAAAAAAGCAAAAACCGCGAAGCATCTAGGCTTCGCGGTTTTTTTCTGCGTGGCAGTCATTTTTTTTGGGCCATTCGGGCGATCAACCCATCATACAAACGGATCAGTTCGTCGGACGGGCGGATGCCGAGCTCGCGGCTAAGCAGCCGAACGTAATCGGTGTACAGCGCCGTCAATCCCTTCTTGTCTCCGGTTTTCCCTCTCAACGTCATCAGCAGCCGCAGGACCGATTCGTCCAGCGGGTTGCGTTCGTTCAGCTTCAGCAGCAGCCGCAAAGCGGTCGTCGTATCCCCCGCCGCGTCCAACGCTTCGGCGAGCCGTTTGACGAACGCGGCGTACAAATCCGCGTAACGGGCCGTCTCATGAACGGCCCATACATACGCCTTGTCGCCGAACAGATCGCCCGCATACATCCGTTCGATTTGCAGCCCCTGCTCCGCCTTGCCGGCTTCCTCGGACAGCCATTGCACCGCCTGCTGCTCGAATGCCAAGCAATCGACGAGCGGGCTCTGCAGCTCCAGCGCGTAGCCGTCGTTTTCCGAACGCACGGCATCGCGCATGCCCAGCGGCTCCAAGGACTTGCGCAATTGATATACGGTCGTATTCAAATAGCTATCCGCATTGGCCTGATCCATGCCTCCGAAGATGTCCGCGACGAGCCTGGAACGCGGAATCCGCTTGCCTCGGTACATCAGGAGGTAGGCGAACAGTTCCGCGCACTTGCGGGAGATCCACTTGACGCGGACCGCGCCGTTGCTGACGGAGACGTCGCCGAATGCCGTGACGGCAATGCTTCCGGAGACCGTGGAGAGCGGATCCGACTGCAGCAGGTCCAGCGCCCGGCGGTTTGCCATGGCGCGATGAACCGCGCGCTGCAGACGGTCCTGGGCGACCGGCTTGACCAGATAATCCAGCACGGACAGCTCGTAAGCGTTCAAGGCGAATTCCTTGTGCGACGTGACGAAGACGACTTGCACCGCCGACGCTTCGACCTCCGCGGCGAACGCCATCCCGCTCTCGCCCGGCATGGAGATGTCTACCAAAGCAAGCCCGATATCTCCGTTCTCCCGAAGGAACGCAGAGGCGGATTTCGTATCCGTAAACGCGCCCGCCACCTGAACGCCGGGAACCTTGGCCAGCATTTTCCGCAGAATCAAATGCATTGCCGGCTCATCGTCCAATAAGATGACCTTCAACCGTCTTCGCCTCCTCTTCGTCATCGTCGCCGGCGGGCATCCCGCCCGCAGAACCGGGCAGCGTAAAGTAGAAGGTAGAACCTGCGCCCGGCACGCTGTCGAACCACAGGCTGCCGCCATGGATTCGGACGAACTCGCGGGTCAGCATCAGCCCGAATCTCGCGCTGCCCTGATCGTCGCCAGCGTCCGGCAGCTTGGAAAACGGCGCGTCTTGAAGCAGCATCCGGGACGTCGTTTCGTCGATGCCCGATCCGTTGTCGCGTACCGACACGACGATCCGATCGCCCGACTGCTCGGCCCCGACCGCGATCTCCCCGCCGCTGCCGGTATATTTGATCGCGTTCGAGAGCAGATTCCGCAGGATGAGATCCAGCATTTCTTTATCGGCGTGGACCGCGAAGCTCCCGTCGACGCGCTCCGTCAGCAGAATCTGCTTCATGTCGGCCTTGGCGGAGGCTAACGACAGCGCCTGCCGGACGACCTGCTGCAAATTCCAGCCGAGCGGATGGAACGCGACCTTCCCTTTCTGTCCGCGATACCAATCCAGCAGATTCTCGACGAGATGGAACGTGCTCTGCACCTGGCCTTGGAGCTCGCGGAACAGCTCGGCATGCGCCATATCGGACGCGCCCAGTTCCTCTCCGAGCAGCTCGGTCAGACTGACGAGTAGCGCGATCGGATCGCGGATGTCGTGCGCCACGACCGTAAACATCTTGTCCTTGAACGCGTTCAGTTCCGACAGCTGCCGGGCGTTCTCGCGTATCCGGGCTTCGTTCTCTTTCAACTCCGTAATATCGTGCAGCACCAAAATTTTGCCGATCGGGACCGTCCCCGAATCGTAGAGGATCGACAACCGGCAGTCGAAATGCTTGTACCGCTCCTCATGGACGCGCCGGAACGGGAAGCGTTCGTCCCCGGCGCTTGCGCCGCGAACGCGGGTCAACAGTTCCGGCCTGGCCGACAGCATCTCGGCGGAATCGGCAGGATAGCGTGTCGTCCTGCCGAGCTCGGGGAGCGCCTCGATCGCCGCCTCGTTGCAGCTGACGATCTGGTCCTCGTAATCGAACAGGACGACCCCGTCGCGGATCGTATCGAACACTTTGGCTTGGGCAAGGGGGGTTAAGCGCAGCAGATCGAACCGGAAGATGGCCCACATGAAGGCCCCGCCCGTCACGGCGAACCCAAACGGCGTCGGATCGATGCGGATGCCGAGCCACAAGGTCAGATTCAACAGCATCGGCGCGGCCGCGCCCAGGATGAGGACGGCGATCTGCTTGCGCACGACCGGCAATGCGCGCCAGTACATCGGGATGAAGACCAAATATCCGCAAATAATGACGGCGTAATTGTAGATGGCGTGAACCTTGTACCAGGGCCCTTTGACCGTCGTATACAAAGGAATGGCGGCGTCCGAATTCGGCACGTAGCTGGAATAAATGAGATGATGCCAATCGTTCGTTAAATGCAGGAGGAAAATCGCGGCGGGAATGACGAACAGCGCTAGCGCCATGCGCCGGAGATAACGACCGGCCATCCCCGTGAATTGAAGGAGCATCAAGAGCCAGAGTGGCGCAACGAACGGAATGCCCAAATATTCAATTTGCAGCGACAGCTTCACTTCGCCCAAGTTCCGGCTGATCAATTCGAACGCGTAACCGGCTGCGTAACAAGCCGCGGCCAGCATCGTCAGAATCATCGTCTTGGCGACGGGCAGGTGTCGTTTGCGATAGGACAGAAACGAGATAAACGCCATCAGCGCCGCCGCGAGAAAGAGCAGCATCGCCATCCATTGACTTGTATTCACTGCCGCCGGCTCCCTTGCCATCAATTGACTGTTCCTAGAGGTATGATAACATTTCGGCAGTCCACCGTTGTATAAATTTCGGCGAAAGGAAAAAGGGCCTCCTTGTCCTCACGGCTCGTCTTGATCACGACCGATCGTTGATCGGGCTGGATGACCGCGTATATTTTGTTGCGCACCCGAAAGGAAGCTTTCCCCCAGTGCTCGGCCTCTTCTGTTTCCGGCAGGGAGAGCGACCATCGCCTGAAGCTGTCTTGACGTGGATCAATAAGAAGAGCCGCCCCGTTCGGGGCAGCTCCCTTATTCTGCATATGTCCTGAATGCCGGTGAAGTAGACGCGATCGAGTCGGTCGCGCTGCAAAACGTCAACGAGCTGAAACAAGGCTCCGATACGAAGGTAGCGACCAACGGCAATTGAGTGACGGAGCAGCCGTTCTTCAATACGCTGGTTCATACTTGATATTGTGGTCGATCACAAAACCAAAGTGTACCAATCCACTTTTCCCCACACTGTAAGATTTTTGATCCATGTAACGATCGCTGGTCGGGAATGGATGTACCTGGTTGGCAGTTTTCAAAAATTAATAACGTTCCAGTTGTCGGAGAAACTTCAATATTTAAATTCGGAAAATATGTTTCTCCTCCAGAGACAACATCATTTAAATAAAAGAGAGCAGTATATAACCGTTGACCTGAACGCTCTAGAAATGCTTGGTATGCTTCTTGCTCTATATCATAACAATCCAAATGAGGTTCAAACTTCCCGCCTACTCCATAATGAGCTACTTGTAAATTATCCGCGTAATGAATTGGTTGCTCAACAATTTCTGCGATTTGCTTACATATGCTTTGTACAACTTCATTATGATTATGGTAAAACCAAGCCAAGTTTGAAATCCTTATTTGAGAAAATTCTAACCCTGATTCCCCTACCACGGTTGCCGGTGTTAACCGGCCACGTGCCAAATTAATCAAAGATTGACAGGCTTCTGGATCGATCGCCGAAGGATAGCACCCGATAAACGGTTGTTGGTTTAGTAGCTGTGTGGGTTTTTGAATAGCAATTCAACTCCCGGCATGTAAATTCAGTCGAGTTATTTATATGTATAGGGCTTATTTTTGTGCTTATTTTTGTTCTTATTTTTGAGTATCGCTCCTCTTTAGGGGTACATTTCATTTCAAGGAGCATAATCTGCAATGAGATCAAATAGAGATTTTGGCTTCTATCGCTATGGAAGAAATGGAATAGTCCAGTATTATCAATCCAAAAGAAAAAAATCGAATATTCGCTTGGTACTCTCACTGTATCTGCAGGTGCAAGTTCATTAAACGTGAGGAGGGAGATATTGATCACCATCAGCCTTTGCTTGATCGTTAAAAATGAAGAAGATACGATTGGACGCTGCTTGTCCTCGGTGGCTGAAGCTGTAGATGAAATTATTATTGTAGATACCGGATCGACGGACGGAACAAAATCGGTTGTAGAGCCTTTTCATGCGCGCATTTACGACTTTCAGTGGATTGATCATTTTGCGGCCGCCCGAAATTTTGCTTTTAGCTTGGCGACAAAAGATTATATTTTTTGGCTGGACGCGGATGATGTATTAATGGAAGACAATCGCGATAAACTTATTGCTCTAAAAGCAACGCTTGATCCCAACGTAGATTCCGTAACAATGGATTACCATTTGGCATTCGACGAATTCGGCAAAGTGTCATCCAGTGTCAAACGAAACCGCTTGGTCAAAAGAACCAACCAATTTCGCTGGATAGGCGCCGTTCACGAATACCTCGAAGTATGGGGCAATATTTATAACAGTGATATTGCAGTGACTCACAAAAGCATTCACCATGACAGTGACAGAAATATAAATATTTACGAAAAACGTCTTGCGAACGGAGAAAGTTTTTCTCCGCGGGATCTTTATTATTTTGCCAACGAACTTCTTGACCATAAGCAGTACGAACGAGCCATTGCTTTTTATGAAAAATTTCTTGCTACCAAGCAGGGCTGGATTGAGGATAACATATCCGCCTGCGGCAAAATGGCGGATTGCTACCACCAACTGGAAAACCATCAAAAAGAGCTGGAGTCCTCGTTAAGATCGTTACAATACGATAGCCCGCGTGCAGAGTTTTGCTGCCGTCTGGGGTACCACTTTTTGCGCAACCGTGAAATCCGAACAGCCATTTTTTGGTATAACCTCGCCACCACAGTGGTACCGTCGGAAGAACAATTGGGATTTCATAACGTAGCTTGCTCAACGTGGCTTCCTCATTTGCAGCTTTGCGTTTGTTATGATCAAATCGGCGAGTATTCCATGGCTTACCAGCACAATGAAATCGCCCGGAAATTCCGACCAAACGACCAAAATATTTTGTTTAATACAGCATATTTAGAAAATCGCTTAAATTCGGTAAATAAAATAGAAAATGGAATATGAGCCCTTCAAAATAAAAGATCCCCTCGACTTTGGACTAAGCCAAAGCAGATTAGGGATCCGTTAAAAAGGCAAAATAAAATTAGAGGGTAATTCCAGCGCTGGCATACCCTGATACGGCAGTAACAATCGGGATGTCTCCTACGCTTTTTGCAGAAAATACCATTAATAAACGAGTTTCTCGAGTTACAGGTATAGACAGCCCACTTGTGATGCCATGGGTAACTGTACCAAGGGGAAGATCACCCGTTAGCTTTGGAGCTAGTGTCACAACAGCCCCCGGAATCGGAGTAAATATGTTATTGGGAATAGTCGAGGCATACAATTCTGCTTTAATCAATATCGATGATGATCCAAGTGCCAATGCGGTCGTAGTACTAAAATAGGCCGCAATAGAAGTAATCATGCCATCACGAGGAACGGAGAACGCGAAGTCACGAAGTGCCCCCCCTGCACCTGTGATATCAATTGGCCCGCCTAGTACGTTCACATTGGTAACAGAATTACCAAAACCAACAATCCCGGTAACAGTCGACGCTCCAGGAATTTCAGACTCCATGGTAACCGGAGTGCCTGAAGCAAATGGAATGATTGCTCCTGTAAGCCGAATCCTAAATTTCCTGTGAGTCCTTTTGGTCCTTTTTCTCCTTATGATTTTCTTTTTGCATTTCAAGCATTTTAGCTTCTTTTTCAAATGTCTTTTAGGATGAGGTTTTGAACATTCCATACAAACACCTCCTCGCGTCAAATTCACACCATACAGCGGTAATTCACTCTATATTATGTAATTTATCTATCTATGCATGGGCATACATTGATAGGACTTTGCGGATTTTATAGTCATCTCCCTAGAAGTTGTCCATCCGCTCCCGGAGGCGCGTTTGCGGGCGCCTGCCGTTGTCTAAGCGACAACCCGTCCAGTAGCCAACGATTGCGGAGCAAAACAAGGTTGAATCGGGCGTTGACTTCGGTGACGGCTGCACCAAACTTGATGCGAAGGCAAGCTGCCTGGTCCGATTCTACTTCGGGGGCAACCACAACGTTTGGATAGGTGGTTGGTTTGGCGGAAGGCGCAGGCGGTACGCTCAGTCTTTTCATTATGGTGTATAACTGGCGACGATCCACCTGATTGACTTTGCATCGATTCGATTCCGATTAGGAATATCTCATGGGTTACCATGATTCACATTCCGATCATAATTACATCGACTGTCCCACAAAATAAAAGATCCCCTCGACTTTGGACTAAGCCAAAGCAGATTAGGGATCCGTTAAAAAGGCAAAATAAAATTAGAGGGTAATTCCAGCGCTGGCATACCCTGATACAGCAGTAACAATTGGGATGTTTCCTACGCTTTCTGCAGCAAATACCATTAATAAACGGGTTTCTGGAGTTACCGGTATAGACAGCCCGCTTGTGATGCCATGGGTAACTGTACCAAGCGGAAGAGTTCCCGTAAGTGTTGGAGCTAGTGTCACAACAGCCCCCGGAATTGGAGTAAATATGTTATTTGGAATAGTTGAGGCATACACTTCTGCTATAATCAATATCGATGATGATCCAAGTGCCAATGCGGTCGTAGTACTAAAATAGGCCGCAATAGAAGTAATAATGCCATCACGAGGAACGGAGAACGAGAAGTCATGAAGTTCTCCCCCTGCACCTGTGATATCAATTGGGCCGCCTAGTACGTTCACATTGGTAGCAGAATTACCAAAACCAACAAGCCCAGTAATTGTCAAGGCTCCAAGAATATCAGACTCCAGGATAACCGGAGTACCTGAAGCAAATGGAATGATTGTGTTAGTACCTGTTGCTCCTGTTGCTCCTGTAGGTCCTATGGGTCCTGGCGCTCCTGCAATTCCTGGCGCTCCTGGAATTCCTGGGGGTCCTGGAAATCCTGGGGCTCCTGGGGGTCCTATAGGTCCTGTTGCACCTGCACCTGTCGCTCCCGTTGCACCTGTTGCTCCTGTTGCCCCTGTTGCCCCTGTTGCCCCTGTTGCCCCTGTTGCCCCTGTTGCACCAGTTGCTCCTGTTTCCCCTGTAACCCCTGTTGCCCCTGTTGCCCCTGTTGCCCCTGTCGCTCCTGTTGCACCCGTTGCTCCTGTTGCACCCGTTGCCCCTACACCTGGACCTGTCGCTCCCGTTGCACCAGTTGCTCCTGTTGCACCAGTTGCTCCTGTTGCACCAGTTGCTCCCACGCCGGTTGGGCCTGCAGGTCCCGTCGGCCCTCTTTCCCCTGCTAATCCTGCTGGTCCGGCAGGCGCATTAACAATAACCTTAGGAGGAGGGCAAGTTACTTGGACGAGCTTCTTTTTCACGATGATTTTCTTTTTGCATTTCATGCTTTTTAGCTTCTTTTTCAAATGTCTTTTAGGATGAGGTTTTGGACATTCCATACAAACACCTCCTCGCGTCAAATTCACACCATACAGCGGTAATTCACTCTATATTATGTAATTTATCTATCTATGCATGGGCATACATTGATAGGACTTTGCGGATTTTATAGTCATCTCCCCAGAAGTTGTCCATCCGCTCTCGGATCCGCGCTTGCAGCGACGCCGCTAACGCCGCCGAGTTGCAGCAAAGCATCGTTTCCGTTTTAGCCGGCGTCCTTTAACACAAACTGGGTTACCCGCGGCGGCCAGGTCCTGCGCCTTACGGGTAACCCTTTGTCTATCCTCTGCTGCTAGCTTCCTTGCCGACGAACTACCCGAACAGACGGCGCACTCTTTTGTCCCGTAGCCAGAGTCCTCCCCAGGCGATTATCCCCAGATACACCGCATGATCCTCCCCGTCCATAGCCGGCCATTGGAAATGTTCCCGGTCATCGTTTATCCACCTCGCGATTCGGTTTACTAGTACTGTAGCATGAACGATGCTGCTTCGTTTCTTGCGAATTGCTTTTCCTAAACCTCTCCTCTTTTTTCACAAAGGCGACTGTCGTTTGCCTCGCCCTTCTTCTTCTGATGCAGCCGGTTGATCAGCTCGTCTACCTTCCGGCTCTGCGCCTGCACCGCTTCATTTTGGAATAAGGGAATACCCCGTTCCAGCGATTTCTGGCCGAGCTCGTTTAACTTCCTCTTTTCTTCCTCAAACTTATGATGCAAATCGACCATCGGACTGCCCTCCATCTTCTTCATTGAGCGGCGTCCCTGCGTCTCGGATGATTTAAAAGCGTCGTACCCCTCAATTTTGCGCGTTACTCGGTTCATTTTATTTTAATGCGATATTCGCATTAAAACAATGATGTTGTCACTTACAATCTTTTTTAAATGTGAGGTGCCAGCAATGAAACATCGTAAAGAACCGCCCGGTGACAAAAATATCATTGGCGCCAAGGTCGTTGCCATTCGCAAGGAAAAGGGAATCAAGCAAAAGGAGTTTCTGGCCAAGCTGCAGACGTTCGGTCTCGACATCAGCCCGACCAGTCTCTCCCGTCTGGAAGGCCAGTATCGGCTCGTTCAGGATTACGAAGTCGTTGCCATCGCCAAGGCGCTGGAGATCTCCGTCGGAGAGTTGCTGGGTGATCCGGATTGAAAAAAGGAACGTCGCTTGACGTTCCTAAGAGGCGCGCACGTTACATCGATATCCGCCAATCGATTGATGTAGACGCATCCCTTGCCTGCTTGATGTTTTCCGAATTTCTGCAGCAACGCCTCCCGCTCCGGGTCGCCCGTCGCGAAATAAAGGCTGATTCGGGCTTTTCGGGGCGAGAATCCAACCAAAGGCGCGTCGCCCTCGTGCCCGGATTCGTATTTGTAGTGATAGGAACCGAAGCCAACGATACTCGGCCCCCACATTTTTGCCGGGTACCCCGTTGTCTCCGTAAATAAATCCAACAGCCGATAGGCATCTTCGCGTTTGTTAACGTTGTCGATATCCTAACAGCTATGCTGTTGTCGGCGATGGCTGGGATGGGGAATAGACCACGTGTTATAGCATACTATATAATATCTATTGAGTGCGGCAAAGATCGAGGCCGTTCTTTAAGCGCTAGACTTACAAATTAGCAGTATACTCCTATACTAATCAATGCACTAACAATTCTCGAAAAAGATAAGATTTCTCCGGAATATTTTACCATTCTGTTTGTTCTTTCCTCTGCAAATTGCTCCTAATCAGAAATAGCTTTTAAGCATCAGTGGATCAAACCAATGATTAACGCTGTTTAAGAAAGGGGAGCTTACCTTGAATGAACCTACATTTACAACAATTCTAATTATAGCGTTTATCATTTTAGCTCTTTGTTCAGCAAGTCTACTTATTACCGTAATTCTTATTATCTCTAACTTATTCAGAAAAAGGAGAACCTTCCCTAAGTACTTTTTATCAGCAACTTTAGTTGTTGGATTTTTAGTTTCGATCTTTTTTTACAATTATTATTACACTTTCAATCTCCTTCCTAAAGGCGAATTAAATCAAGTTGTTTCTTCTCCAGATGGAAAACTAGAAATTAGAACCTATCATTATAATGGACTATTTAATCGGATGGCGAGAGCAGAAGTGAAATATAGAGAAAGTAAAAAAACAAAAACAATATACTTTAATGATTATGACTTCAACCCACTTGTAATGTGGATAAGTAGTGACAAGGTAACGATCGGAAGAGAAACTTTAGTCATTTCTCAAAATAAGAGCTATGATTTTCGCAAAGATCATACAAATGAAAACAAATTACCACCTCAAGCCTCCTGAATAAGCTAAAGAATCAGAAATAAAAAAATTCGGTGTAAAAGAATATAAATTTGAGTCGAATTACCCACTATATTTGGCTATATTCCGACAATTTGCAATTAAATGGTATGTTATAGTTTTTATGGGTGGTAAACAATTTATTGGGAGGTAATTCATTGTTTAAGAGGATCATACCAATCGTAGTTGCTGGGTGTTTGTTGTTGACAAGCTTTGTGTCTGCAAGTCCAAGCCAAAATGTCAATAATATCTCTGAGGTGCAAAAAGTTCACCGATCCGTTGTCCAAAAAAATCTTGCCATTCTTAATGAAGAAGGCCAAATAGTCGTTAATGCGAACGCCGATGATTTAGGAATCAGTGAAACTCTTTTTGATGAATATATGGGCTATATGCAAAGCGTAAATTACTGTGTTAAAGAAGGAATTGCAAGCTTTGGGAAGGACCTAGAAGTCAATATGTCCTCTCCGGAAGAGTATGTTGAATATTTAGAAAACAAACCCCAATATAAAATACAGGACAATTTAATCGTTGTATCGCCATTTTCTGATCCAGCCGCACCGCCGAAGAATGTAATAGCTTTAGCTAGACTAGACCGAGCATTGTTGGAAGAATTTTATGCCGAAACCTTAAGGGCTTATTTATATGCTGGTAGCACAAGCCCAGCAACGCTGGCTTATGGTGCGGCTGTGGGGTATTTTATTGATAAAGTAAAGCCAGGTGGAGCTTGGGACTATAAGGTCGTTGCAGGTTATTCTCCCTGGTATACCACATTTACTTGCACTTTTTTAAACGCAGTTGAGATTCAAAACTCAGCTTATATCGGAAATTATGTTTATGGCTATACTGGTCGTTATTTGTTTAGTCAAACGATTTTATTAGCTGGTGGCGATGGTGTCTCAATTATCACAGGCAAAAAGCCAGACGGAGAAGATGATAAGGCACCTATTCGTCGAGGATATTCTGAAGCAGGAACCTAACTATTAATAAACAGCCTTGTAATCGTGAAGCAGACTGGGCTAGCCCGCCCTACACCGCACTTTACGATTCCACATTGTTTTAAGTCTTTTATTAAGTAAAAATATGCGGTTTAATAAAATCAGCGGATGCCAAGGATTTTTTCACATCCATGGCTTCCGCTTTTAATCTTATTTTTGTGGTCCTGCATAGCTTAATTAAGCCTAATCCGCATCGAAGTGCGACATATTTGGATTCATTCCAAGCTTTATCGTTATTTCCGATGCTCATATCCTCGCAAAAATCCCGAATCTTCGCTTAGTATAAGAGGCTTTCCTCAATATCAAGCCTCCTCATACGGCTCGATGCCGAATCCCATTCTCCCCAAAATCGAATTCACGAAATCGGTCTTTTGATCGGCGTAGGTTAGCTTATCCTTGCCATGGATCCGAGACAGCCTTTCTTTCAACGCCTGATATTCCTTCCGTGCCTCTTCATGCTGAATCAAATAATCTCGGAAGGCAAGCTGTCTCTTTAAATAGGGGCTTCCTTTTGGGTACATATGGATTTGATGCGTTCTCGGTTCGCCCTTATTGAAATAATGCCGATCCGGCAAGACGTTGATCCCTTTGTAGACGTACGCTATTTTTTCCAATCCCCGCACGCACGCATAGCCTTGCTGAAAATCCTCCAGCTCGATCGCCATGTCAATGATCGGCTTGGCGCTTAAATCCCTCACGGCGGTACTGCCGATATGGTGAACATGTCGGATAAGTTCGCCGATCTCCGTCTCAATTCTATCCTTCTCTAGCAGAAACTCCGCTTCCCATTCCTCCGTCCAAGGAACGAGAAACACTTCGTCTCGAGGTAGTCCGAGCATATTCGCGCCTCCTCTTGTTCCAAACAAAAATCCGGGAACCGGCCCTGAAGGTCTGTTCTCGGATGTGCAAACCAGCCAACATTTTTCCCGTCAAACCATCTTTCTCTGCCAGGTGACAAAACTTAGAAACGCGCAAACGATAAAGATCCCCAAGGAATACAGCCAAAACGGCGCATAGCCTTCCGGTCTGAGCGCCAGCAATATTTTCTGAAATGGATCCGCTAAAACAACCAAATTCGTTGCAATTTTAAAGTACAAAAGGAAAGACAGGACAAAGATGGCAATAAAGGCTGCAAGAGGCCTTGAAATCAATAAACAAACCGCGCTGCAGAACATTAATTTAGACAGACTGACAAGAGCAAACAAAATATAGAACTGAAAACTGTACAAAATGGCGTGCGGAACAGAAACGGATTCGCTGGAACCATACAAAGTCATGATATCAGCTTTAGGAAATAGGAGCCATGAAGCTGCCATGACAAAAACAAACGTAAATCCGATTAAGATGGCCGTCGTCGCAGCCAAGGCCAATAGCTTGCTCAACCAGATCTGGAACCGGGGGAAGGGACGCAGCACATATAACCGGTAAGCCCCGGAATGGATCTCGCCGCTTAACTGATGGACATAAATGACGGGCAATACGACTAGCGTAAGCACCAGAGAGATCCCATCCATCATATACCAAGGCACATTGAGATTGTTAAGCTCGATCTCGCCTCCGCCGAATCGCAAGTTTCCCGAACCGCTCAGCACCCCGCCCCCCAGGTTGGCCGATAATAAAAGAACGAAAAAGAGATACAGGATAAGCATGGATTTACTTTTCCATATCCGTTCCATTTCGCTGACCCATGCTCCAAGCATTGGCAACCGCCTCCTAATGCAAATAATCCTCAACCACAAATCGACGGTAGGCAGACCATCCGAAAACAAGCATATAAAAGAGTAAAATGATAGCCGCCGCCAAAATGGAATTCATTTCTCCATTTAAACTGGCGTATAGCCCCGTGTACTGCATGTACGGAATGAAAGCGTATGCGATCAATTCATGCGCGAATGATCCGCTTGCGAATAAATTTGCAGCATGCAAATACAGTCCGTCGAATAACAATGCAACCAGAACATACCCCACAGAGAGGCCTAGCATGAAACTCACGTTTTTACTAATAAGCGCTATATAGGAAAAGAGACAGGACACCCCGGCCAAGGTGAAGTAGGCCATACCATAATATAGAGCGATTGTTTTTAGGATTGCGGCTAGTGAAGCTTGCTTCTCGCCTTCAAGCGGGAATTGAACGAGCCCTATGACGACTAGCGAAATTCCCATTACGATCAATAGCGCCAATATCACGATATGGATCACAACCAGTTTGCTAAAAAAAATATTCGCTCTAGCATATGGACGTAAAAACAATAGGCGTAGCTGCCCTCCGCGATATTCCTCTGTAAATACGGCAGCAACGAGAGCGGCAACCGCAATATTGCACATTAAATACAAATGGACTTGCAGACCTTCGATCATAAACAAACCTGCCGACATCGATTCCGGGCGATCCAGGAGATAGTTCCCCGAAATAAAAGCAAGGATTGGCGCGCAGACAAACAAGCACCATGTCCATTTATTTTTGAACAATCGTTCCAGCTCGCTGAATACCAATGCCTTCATCCCTGCATCAGCCCCAAGAAAGCATCCTCGAGCCTCTGTCCGTCCTTCACGACTTTCTCTTTGGGCCCCTTCCAAATGACCGTGCCTTCACGAATCATGATCAGTTCATCGCACATTTGTTGCAGCTCGTCAAGCAAATGGCTCGAGATAAAGAAGGCTAAATTCTCGTTTTTTCGCAATTGAAAGATAATCTCCCTAAGCTCCCTCATGCCTAGGGGATCAAGTCCATTCGAAGGCTCGTCAAGCAACAACAGCTTGGGACCGCCCAGCATAGACTGAGCAATTCCTAGTCTTTGTTTCATCCCTAAAGAGTAGGTTCGTACTTTATCGTCGCCTCTTTGATCCAGCCCAACGGTCGATAACAACTTTTCGAGATGTTCTTCCCGTTGGCTTGACTTAATAGTCGGATGCAGCCGGGATAAATTTCGAAGCACCTGTCTACCCGTCATATATTCAAAAAATACCGGGGATTCAATGATGGCCCCCACGCTGGCAATGGCTTGCCGACGTTGAGAACTGACGCGATAGGAATCGATGAGGACCTCTCCGCTTGTCGGTTGTATGAGCCCGGTCTGCCGGCCCCATTGGGCCCGATAAAGCCATAGATCTTTCCCTGTTCCAACTGGAACGATGATTCGTGAATGATCGTTCTCTTGCCGATCTTCTTCGTAATTTGCTTGACTTCCATAATCGTATTCGACACCGTGAAACCTCTCTTTCTAAACGAGATGTAGATGAAGGGGATGAGTCCTTCCCGCCCTGCTACTGGTAGATTACACCAAATAAGTGTATATATGACTAGGCCGGGGGCTAGAGAAAAGACTGGACCAAAGTCTTGCTCGGAATGACGGCCTTCTGCCAAGCGAAAACTGCCCCCTGGACGCCAGCTGCCTCTGTAGAAGGTCTCCCTTTCTCTAAACCGACAGCCGCTCTTTCGTGCCCGTTTGTTGAGTAAATTTGAACAGGCTGCCGATGAGATCGGCAGCCTGTATTTATTGGGGCTAATGGCGTGGTTCCGTTGCCGATCTTTAAATAAAGAAGAAGGGAAAGAATCCAGGGAAGAATCCAGGGAAGAATCCAGGGCCAAATCCGTCAAAAAAGAAAGCCTTGATTTCGGCTTTTTCCCCTTTCGGGGCCAGAATAACATGATCGTCTCTAACTTCTTTTACGACACCTGAAATAGTGGCACCATCTTTGTAATAAGCAACGATGGTTTTATTCTTCAATTTTTTCTTCTGCTCTGCGGTCAAAGTCGTTTTCATGTTGAAACACCTCCTCCTGTATATGTGTTATTATTTTATGGGATACTTGTGATCATGATTTAGACAAGTATACCTATAAAAAATAAATGTACTCCATCCTCCTCCCAGCGGAGCTGCACCAAAGCATCGTATCCGTCCTCATGGGAGACCTATAAAACAAACAAGGGTTACCCTAGGCGGTTGTGTCTAACCGCCTTCAGGGTAACCTACGTTTTATCCGTGCTTTTATGGCCTCCTTGCCGATGCCCTACCCAAATAGACGGCGTACCCTTTTGTCCCGCAGCCACAATCCTCCCCAGGCGAGAATCGCCAGATACACCGAAAAGAACGTATTCGTAAACAATGGGGCATCTACGCGCATCTGCGTCGCAATCTCTCCGCCAAAAAAGCCGGTCAGCAGCACCACTCCAAGGATAGAGGTCCTCGGAATCGCGTATAAGACGGCGCATATGAGCGCCAGGGCCTTTATGTTTCTTTATACGCTGAGCTTCCGTCCTTGGCCAACGAAAAATGGCCGTTCCGCAATGAATTCCCGGTAATATCCAAATATACCGAATACTCTTCTTCCTCTACTCTAAATAGCGGGATGAATTTTACATGATGGCCCTGATCGTCCTCCGTAATGAATTCCAACCGATCCTTTTGGAGTTTAACGAATTTATCGTTGATATTCCGATCTGATATGCCCTTCAAGAGCTTATGGGGTCCAACCTGAGCGAGTAAAATTCTCCCGAACATGACCGCGGCCAAGTCGTCGGAGCCTTGGAGAGGAACGAGATGCAAGGAAGCTTCGATTCCGATTTCAATTTGATCCCGATCGTGGAACACCTGTTGAATGACGATATATCCGTTCTCTTTCTTAAACTGGATCGGAGCGGAGTTGATCTTGACGTTTTTCACCGCTTTTTCCTTGATCATCAGCTTAAACGTCGCGGGTTCGGCAACTTCGATCACGAGCGTGGACGTAAGGCTGTCCGGGAATTCCGTAAGCTGAGTGATTTTGACCTTCCTCTCCCTCCAAACGACAGTTGAGGATATAAAAGCATTGAGCAGAATGCTGTCGTCGCTTTTCAACCATATGTTCTTTTGAAGCTCACTCATCGCCTCGATTCCCGACGCGGTACAGCACCAGAAGGAATCGTACGGGTCACTGAATTTTTTAACAGCGCAGCTGGCCATAGGCTGATGGTACTGCGAAAGACCTGTTTTATTGCTTGCGCTATTCAATATCGCGTTATATTTAAGTGATTCCAAATGATCCAAATATTCAACCGATGAGGACCATTCGAACAACCGCTCCAGGATCCTTTCCGTATTATGCGCGCAGCAGCTTTCACTTTCACCGCCCGTCAAAGCATCTCCCAGCTTCCCGTAGCCGCCCCAGTGCTCCGATTTTTCGGAAACCCCGCCTTTGATAAAAGCGGTCGCCTTTGAGCTGCTGTTTCCGTTTGCAAACGTCCTTCCCAGCAAGTATTCATAAAAATTCAAGACGGCCGTCTTATATTTTTCCTCGCCGCTAATGTTGTACCGGTGTATCGCGGCGATAATCATCGGAAGGTGCGTGTTGGCGTGCAAATTATCTAGCACGTCCTTGCCGGCTTCAAGATGACCGATCCAATAGTCCCTGTCGAAAATATGGGCCAGGTCGAATATCGCGGCATCTTCTGTCAGGTCATACAACGTGTAGAGCGCATCGCCTATGCCTCCAAACTCATTCACGGGATTCACCTTCGTGCAACGGAGGATCCCGTCGATTTTCCAGAAGGAAAGCTTCTTGAATCGTCCATGAATGTAATTGGCCAGGTTTACGGCAAGCGTCAGGGATTTGGGGTTGCGGAGATAGATATGACAGTCAATCAATCCCTGCATGATTTTGTGCAGCGTATAATAAGGCGCCCATACATTCCTGTTCTCTTCGGACTCCAGAATATCCAGCTTCTCTTCTTCGAATGCGCTCAAATATCCGTTCGGTTTCGCGCATAATTCCATGATATCCACGATCTCAATCGCTTTTGTTTTCAACCGTTCATCCTGATCGGCGAATACAAATTTGGAGCAGGCAGAAAGAAAATGTCCTGCAAAATGTCCTCTAAGGCCACACTCGACGTCCTCCCAACCGCCCAAGGGCTCTGCATCTGACGGAATCCTCGCATTGATTTTAAACGTATGCATAAGCCGATGAACGTCAAATTCGATCATATACTTTTTTACGAGTTCTCTCCGGGCGGCAAAGTATTTGTCGGTCAGCCGTACTTCATCAAATTGAAAATTGGAAAACATTCCGGACACCTCTATTCCAACGAGTATATTTAAGCAGACAATCCGGCCGCATCTATATTGTATAGCTTCAAAACCCTTCATTGAATTCATCTGCTTTGGTTAATATATATTATTTTTGGGTTTTATGGACAAACATTTCAAGTTAACTTATATTAACGCTATATGGCTTCTATAAAAGATGAAGGAGATTTCATGGATGTGCAACAACGTGCCCTTACATTTTGATCATATGCTTAGAATACAGGATTTGGGTTTTCATGTTATAAAAAACCTGTACACTCACCCGGATCGAAAGCTAAACTGGGATGTTTTCCTGTATGTTGCCGATGGCCAAATGGAGGTTTGGGAAGATAACAAGGAATATGTAATCAATAAAGGGCAATTTCTATTTTTGAAAAGCGGCCTGCATCACTGGGGTGAGCCGAAAACACCTGCGGGCACATCGTGGTACTGGATTCATTTTTTCAGCAATCCGAATACCGAGACCAGCCAAGAATTGAATGTATACTTGAATTCGTACCCATCACATTTAATCTCGCATGAAGACTATAGCAAGTTTATCAAGCTACCCAAACAGGGAAGTATTTCGCATCCGAAAAAACTGGAGAAAAAACTGGATTCCTTCATTCGATTATTTCATTCAACCGACCCTTATCGGGCTATTACCCTCAGTTTGCAAACGATGGAGCTATTTGTTGATATTTTCGAAGAATCCATCGAGAAATACCCACGATCAAAGTCTGACCGTACGGTGCAACGGATTATCGAATACCTAGAACAAAAGGACGGCTATAGCCTTGATTCACAGGCAATCTCATCTTCCCTCGATATGAATTATAGTTACTTGTGCGAAGTGTTCAAAACGAAAACGGGAAGTACGATCCATATGTATAACTCCCATATATTCATCGATAAAGCAATTGGATTGATGAGTCATTCTAATCGGAATATATCGGAAATCAGCGAGTTGCTAGGTTTTAAAAATCCTTTCTATTTCAGTAGGGTGTTCCGAAAGATCATGGGCTGCGCCCCATCAGAATACATGTGCAAGATTTACAGGGAATAACGGCTTACATCGCATTGTAGAGGAGGTGTTTTGAACTGAAAACAACATTTCTTGAAAACAAGTTTTTTCTAAAGGTTCTCATTACTTATTCTGTGATTATTATTGCAGGGTTGTCTTTAACGTCGTACTACATCCTTTCGAACATGGTAAATAAACTGATTGAATCGGAAGCGAAGTATGAAAATGAAATGCTTGATAAGACGAAGAGCTACACCGAAAGTATTTTCAACGATATGAATAGCATCTTTATTCAGCTATACACTAGCAATTACTACAGCAATAGCCTAGTTGATCTTATAAGCCAGAGCAGCAATACGGCCTTATCTGTAATTGAAGAAAGAAGAATCAACGATAGTTTACAAACGATTGCGAGGTCGCATTCCTTCATTACGGACATCCTTTTGCTCGATTATGGACGCGAGAAAGTATACTTCTATTCCAACGAACGCGATAGGGATATTACGATAGATGATCGTTCCTTCATCGGCAGCTTAATGGATAGTTTAAAAACACGCAAGACGATCAAGGGAATCTTGCCAAACCATGCACCGTTATATATCGTTCCTTCATCAGACGATCAAGTCATTTCCGTGTTCATTAATTTATATAAAGATAAATACGTGAATGACGGCTCAAAAATAGGAGGAGCTATCATCAATTTCAAGCCAGTTGTGTTTAATACCCCGGTTGCGAAAAGCAGTCAGAAAATAAAGGGGAACATTCTGGTTGTCGACGAATCGGATATCGTTCTTTCGGACACGAACAATGAACATACCGGACAGCATCTATCCTCGTTTGTAGCAGACGAGAGTCGAAACGCTGTCGTTCATAAGGTAGTATCTCAGGAAACAGGACTCACATTTATCGATATGATGAACAAAAATGTATTCTACGGCGACATCCATGATGTTCAAAAAAAGGTATTGAATATCATCTTCATTTGTCTGGCAGCTCTGATCCTATTAAGTTTAGCGGCTACCAAAATGTTTACCAGACGAATCAAGTTATTGATCAAGCAAATGAAAGTCGTTGAAAAAGGAAAATTCGATACGCAAATACAAGTGAGGTCAAATGACGAAATCGGATTTCTCGAGGCTAGCTTTAATAATATGTGTAGAAAACTTGAGAACAATATTAAAACGATCTATACAGCCCAGATTCGGGGAAAGAATGCCGAGTTGAAAGCGCTTCAATCCCAAATCAATCCTCATTTCATGTTCAATACACTGGAGTCCATTCGAATGATGGCCTTAATGAATAAAGACCAGCAGGCAGCCGGCATGATTCATATATTGGGAAATATGTTCAGGTGGAATATTAGAATGAAAGATCTAATCGTGAATGTGTCTGACGAACTAGAATATATTCGTGCTTATGTTGATCTTCAAATGATCAGATACAAACACAAGTTTTCGGTCCGTTACGAAGTAGAGAATTCAACCCTGCGACTCGGCATTCCGAAGTTAATCATTCAGCCTTTGGTGGAGAATGCGATACACCATGGTTTAGGAAGCAGGAGTGAGAACGGCAGCATGATTGTAACCCTTTCTCTCGACCACGACATGCTGAGCGTTCAGATCATGGATAACGGAGAAGGGTTGACGAACGAGCAGATTGCTACAATTCATAAAAAGATAAGCGAAGATGGAGCAGACAGTGATTTATACAGTATCGGATTAAAAAATGTCGGACAGAGATTGCTTCTCATGTTCGATCGGATGCATGAACTTAACATATCCAGCAAAGCAGGTTCCGGCACAGTCGTTAACATCAAAATACCTGCGCTTACTAAGGAGGCGATGATTGAATATGTACAGAGTCGTTATAGCTGATGACGAACCTCTAATCATTGATGGTCTTAGAGAAACGATCGAGTGGGATGAGCTTGGCCTCGAAATTGCTGGCGAAGCATCGAACGGTGTCGAAGCATTGGCTATGATCCAAGCAGTGAAACCTAAAATCCTGATTACGGATGTAAAAATGCCTGTAATGGACGGTTTACTGGTAATCAAACAGATTCGCCGCCTGAATCTTCCGATCAAAGTCATTGTCATTAGCGGCTACAGCGACTATGAATTCCTTAAGCAGGCTATTGAATTCGGGGTTGAAAGCTATTTGCTCAAACCGATTAACAATCATGAATTAATCCAGATCCTGCAGAATACGATCCAGCAAGTTGAACAGGGAATCCACTCGGAAATCGTGAGAAGACAAGGGATGGAGGAGCTACGGGTCAGTACGCTGAAGCGTCTGCTCTCTAATCATATTTCCGTTAAAGAATATGAAGAGAAAAAAGGCTTTCTGATGTTGCCTGAAGAGAATGGAACATATGAAATTGCTTTAGGCAGAATCGATCAGATCGAAATCGATGCGGCAGATGCCTATGCCATGCATTTGAAAATGTATTCCGTTCTAAACATCTGCAATGAAATTGTTCAAACAAAAGTCAATGGAACCGTTTTTGAAGATTCCAACGGCTACATCGTGTTTTTTATACAAAGAAGCCGCCTTGAATTTGTTTCCGAGCGGCAATCGATGTTTAATGAAATCATTTCCTCCGTTCGCCATTTCTTGAAGTTACAGTTTACGATCGGTATCGGTTGTATGGTTGATTCCGTATTTGACCTGCGAGAATCTTATCTCGATGCGATAAAATGTTTGGAGTACAGTTTGCTATCATCGTCGAGAAACATTTGGATTTCTGAAGAAATCGATCCGTTTCCAAATGATAATATGTTGCTAACTTTTAATTTTGAAGCTTTAAAAACATTGATCAAGCAAGGAGAAAAACTCGATATTTTGCAGTTAATTACAAACTTTTTTGGTGATCTGTCTCAAAAGAAATACATTTCAACAGAGCGTATTAGGGAAATCGTCGTTCATATTGTAGTCATCATGAATCATACGCTAAGGGAGTTCCGCACCGAGACCGATAGTTGGGTTGTGGACAGCCACTACAACATCGCAAAAATACTGAGCCTAAACCGGCTCAGCGATTTTGAAGAATGGTTAAAAGATTTTTGTGAGCATGTGTTCGCCATAATGCCGAGTAGTAGACCCAGAACAATGAGCACAGTTGTCAGTCAAACAATAGCGTACATCAAACAGCAATACAACGAAGATATTTCTTTAAAGCTAGCTTCGGCCCAAGTCATGCTGCATCCGGCATATCTAGGTCAACTATTCAAAAGAGAAACGGGTGAGTCTTTTACGGATTACGTGAATCAATTCCGAATCATAAGAGCCAAAGAGCTGTTAATCTCAACAAATCTGAAGGTGTACGAGATATGTGAGAAAGTCGGATTCACTAATTATCAATATTTCATCAAAATATTCAAGAAACATACGGGAATCAATCCAACGGACATTAAAAAAGGACATGGTGTTCTTTAAGAATAGAGAGCCCCGACAAGATGATGGAGAAGGGCTTTCTCATCACCCTTCTCCATTCCATTACCCTTTAACCGCACCGGCAGTAAGGCCGCTGATAAACTGTTTCTGGGCCAACAAGTATACGGCAACAATCGGCAATGATGCGAGCACGGAGCATGAAAACACGATGTTCCAATCGGTCGTTTCCCTACCCACTGCATTATAGATCCCGGTTGTGATCGTTCTGCCATGATCAGACCCCAAGATGTACATGGGCGGCAGAAAATCGTTCCATATCCATATTGAAAGAAATGTAAATACGGTTGCCGTACATGGTTTTAATAGGGGAAGAACCAGTTTGAAAAAGATCGTAAATGTGCCAGCGCCATCAATGACTCCGGATTCTTCGATGGATTGAGGGATCGTTTTAATAAATTCTACATAAAAGAATACGGCGATACTCATGTAAGTACCGGCATAGAAGAGAAACAGTCCCGTCATTGAACCATCCAAATGAAGGAACTTCAATGTTTTCAAGCTGGGGATCAGCACGGCGGGAGCTGGAACCATGAATCCTGCCAATACAAAAACGTACATATAGGAAACCATTCTAGTTTTATTTCTGGCAATAATATAAGCCAGCATTGAAGCTGTAACTAAGATCAGAATCAGGGAACATACCGTAATAAAGATGCTGTTGAGATATAATTCTCCGATTTTCGACCTTTCCCATGCCATCCTAAAATTATCGAACGTAATGGACAATGGAAGCGATAGAGGATTTTTGACGATCTGATCATACGTCTTGAAGGAATTGACGATGGCAATATATAAAGGAAAAATAAAAAGGAGCGAAGCAGCCAGAAGCACTGTCTTTTCCGTAAACCCGGCCATCATGCGTTTTTGCTTCATCCTTCGCTCACCTCAAATCTTTTCATAATTCCGAGTTGTATGACCGATATGACAATCACAATGACGAACAGGACCAAAATAATCGCAGATGCATAGGAGAACATATTATAATTGAATGCCCGCTCGATGGAATTCATCGTGATGGATTGAACGGTTCCAGGCGTCATGATTTTCATATGATCGTATTGCTTAAAGCCCCATACGATGGAAAGTACCGTATTGATGGTAATCCCAGGTGCCAACAGAGGAAGCGTGATGCGGAAAAATTTACTCGTTTTTCCTGCTCCATCGATGGTGGACGCTTCATAAAGTTCTTCAGGTATCGTTTTGAGCGCCGCCATATAAACCATCGTAAAGTACCCTAAACCGGCCCACGTTACCGCTACAGACACCGTATATAGAATTGCCATCTTAGAGCCGTAAAAATGGATGGATGGCAATCCGAACGCATTAACGACCAGATTGATGATCCCCCCGTCCATTTGGGTCATATAGGACCATATAAAAGATACGACTACGCTGCTTAAGACTACAGGTAAGAACACCGTTGATTTCGCAAAATTGTGCACTTTTGATTTTTTATCCAAAATGACGGCAATCAAGATGCCGAAAACATTATAAATCAAGGCCGTAATCAATGTGAAAATGGCCGTATATTTGAGCGCATCAAGAAATGTATCATCCGAGGCAAGTTCAGTGAAGTTTTTAATACCATTGAATCGATAATGGTCGCTGATCCCGTCCCAATTCGTAAAGCTATAATAAAAGCAAAGCAAAATGGGCACAACCATGAATACGAAATATATAAGTATGCCTGGCAAGGCGAAAACGAATGCAGACTTTTTCGCAATTCTCATCGGTTATCACTCCCAAAAATCTCTTTGTTGCATAGTAGGGGGAATGTCAATGAGACAACATTCCCCCTCTAAACGAAGGATATATTATTTCTCTAACGCCGCATTTGCCCGATCCCATTCCTTATCAAGAGCGGCCAATTCATTCTTCACGTTCGTTCCCATCGAAATGCTTGCATCCGCTTTGTACCATGCACCTTGGATGCCAGGCAAGAGAGCATTGTCGCCGGTGGCATCGGTAAAGATCTCCACTTGCTTCCAATTATTAATTTTTTCGCCGATCTCTTTGCGTAGCGCACTCATTTCATAAGGAACATCTTCTTTAGTCGTTGGGAACAGCATTTCGGTCTTCAGGAATTTCCCATACCACTCCTTGTCGGTAAAGAAAGACCGAATCAAAGCCATGCTTTCATCCGGGTATTTGGTTCTTGAGCTAATAGCCAAGCCTTCGTTCGTAAATACCGGAATGACATTGGCGTCCGTTTCGTTCGGGACCGGGAAGAACCCGACTTCGAAATCAGGTTTAAGTCTCTCGACTTCCCCTTGAGCCCATGAACCCATAGGCATCATTGCCGTTTTGCCTTTGAAGAACTTCTCGAGAATTTGCGTGTAGCTTGTGCTGCCGACATCATTACCAGCATATTGGATGCTGAACAATTTGAAATTCTCCATGGCCTTGACGATCTCAGGATCACTGTATGTGAATTTGCCTGCGTTACGATCCGCGCCAAAGTTCGGATTTTTTGCGGATACCATAGAAGTGACTAACGAAGAAGCAAGCACGAATGTCGGCCATCCGTCTTTTGCTCCAATAGACATGGGAGTGATCCCTTTAGACTTTAAATTCTCACTAATGTCAATAAGTTCTTGAAGTGTTTTAGGTTCTGATAGTCCATTGTCAGCAAAGATTTTTTTATTATAGAAAATTCCCGCCAATTGTTTCTTATAGATCGCAACGTAGCGTTTGCCGCCCATTTTGCCGGAATTCAGATCCGAAAGATAATCAACATCCGCATCTGTCAATTCAGCCAGTGCGCCGGAAGGAACAAAGTCGCCCGGAGACATCATGACCATAACGTCAGGCATATCTCCCGTTGCCAGCAATGTTTTCAAATGGGTGGTCCAATCCACGTTGGATGACGGACTTGTAACCAATTCCACTGTGACATTCGGGTGTTCTTTCGTGAACTTCGCAACGGATTCTTGCCAAAACTCTTTGGTCAAAATCGGCGTCACGTTTACGCCAAATTTCAATTTTATCGGGTCTTTACTGCCGATTTCATTGCTGGAGGGTTCTTGATTACCGACTTCATTGCTTTGAACCCCTTCCGACTTATTTGAAGTCCCACATCCCGCCACTAACATTGACACCAGCAGACAAAGAACCAATACTAATGACCTCATTCTCATCATGCGTCGCTTTCCCCCGTCTACATTATTATTTAAAGACATCCTAATTGTATTTTTTTCTTGCTCGCTCCCCAATATAACAAATTTCAAATTTTGTCGTCGTAATTAAATGATTTGCAAACGCTTACGGGAAACCGGCAGGTTTCTCTGCTGGTCTTTGAAGGCCAGACTCGCTTTTTGAACGGCTCACGTTCTTTGGGGTCCACCATTGCCGGCATGACATGAAATTGCATTTCCGCTTTAGCGCGATAATGGAAGCGTGACCGAACCCGAGCGCGAAAAACTTAGATTGCCCCGGCCCAGGGTCCATCCTTCCTTGATTTTGCCCCCCTATACCCTCATCTCCCGAATTGTTCCCGTTAGCTTTCTTCGCACGCGTGTTATAATCTCCGTAGTTTGCTTATCGGAGGATTTCCCCCTCCGCGCTACGGAATTCATCAACATACAAAAGCCGGTGATCAGGATGTTTCAGCTCAAGTGGATTTGGCACAATTTGTTAGGAGACCGGGTACGGTATATTCTCGCCTTATGCCTCTCGGTCGTAGGCTCCGCGCTTACCATTATTAATCCGTACATCGGCCAGCGCATCGTGGATACCTTTATCGCGGGCGACGATGCGATGCAGAACCTGACGAACGAGAGAATGCTGCTGATCAGCCTATGCCTCGGCATGATCGGCTTTTCTTTGCTGCGCACGGGTCTGTCCTACTTTACGACCATGCTGTACGAACGCGCCTCGCAGAACATGCTGTACCGCGTCCGGATTTACCTGTACAACAAAATTCAAGGCCAGGACATGCAGTATTACGATCGCAACCGCACCGGGGACCTCATGACGCGAATGACGGGCGATCTCGAAATGGTACGGCACTCCCTGGCGTGGATCATCAAGACGATCGTCGAATCGCTGACGGTGTTCGCCGCGGCGGTCGTGTACTTCTTCTACATCGACGCGGAGCTGACTTGGTGGCTGCTCATTCTGTCGCCGCCGATCTTCTTCGTGGCGTTTATTTTCGCAAGGCGCGTACGCCCGATGTATATCGACCTCCGGGAACGGCTGTCGCAGCTCAACACCACCACGCAGGAAAATATCGCCGGCAACCGCGTCGTCAAGGCGTTCGCGCGCGAGGAATACGAGGTTCAAAAGTTCAACGAAAAAAACGTCAACTACGCCAAAGCGAACAAAGCAGCGGCCATGGTGTGGCTCGATTACTTTCCGTACCTGGAGACGTTTGCCCAAGGTTTCAACGTAATTCTGATGATTGCGGGCGGTCTGTTCATCATGAACGGCCGCATCACCTTCGGGGAATTCTCGGCCTTCTCCGCGCTGATCTGGGGCCTCTCCAACCCCATGCGCAACATCGGCATCGTCATCAACGATATTCAGCGTTTCTTTGCAAGCCTTACCAAGATCATGGAAGTCTATTATGCCCATCCGGGCATCGTCAACGAGCACAAGCCCGTGGTCAAACGTCGCTATCGGGGCCGCATCCAATTCGACCGGGTCAGCTTCAAATACGACAACGTGACGGTGCTGGAAGATATCAACTTCTCGATCGAGCCCGGCGAAACCTTGGCCATCATGGGAGCGACCGGATCGGGCAAAACGACGCTTATCAACCTGATCCCCCGCTTCTACGACGTAGCGGAGGGTCGCGTCCTGGTGGACGGCATCGACGTGCGCAAGCTGGAGCTCGACGAGCTGCGCGGCAATATCGGCGTGGCGACGCAGGACGTCCTGCTGTTCTCCGACACCATCGACGGCAACATCGCTTACGGTAATCCCGAGCTGCCGGAAGAGGACGTCACGAAGTTCGCACAGCTCGCCGCCGCCGACGGCTTCATCCGCAAGATGCCGGAAGGCTACGATACGATCGTCGGCGAACGCGGCGTCGGCCTGTCCGGCGGGCAGAAGCAGCGGATCGCGCTCGCCCGGGCGATGGCCGTGCAGCCGCCGATCCTGATCCTCGACGACACGACCTCCGCCGTCGATCTCGAGACCGAGGAGCATATTCAGAAGAGTCTGCGCGAGCTGGATTATGACTGCACGAAGATCATCATCGCCCAGCGCGTATCCACGACGGCGCAGGCCGACCGCATCCTCATCCTGGACAATGGCCGCGTGATCGAGGAAGGCACCCACGCCGAGCTGGTAGCTAGACGCGGTTATTATTACGAAGTATTCATGCTGCAGAACGAGGGCATTGGAAGGCAGGTGACCGCTCATGGCCAGGAATAAATTCGACATCGACGAGAATTTGGAGTCGCCCTTCGACATTCGGCACTTCCGCCGCGCGCTCGTCTATATCAAAAAGCAGAAGAATCCGATGATCGTCGCCTTTGTCCTGAGCGCCCTATCCGCCGGCATCGCGCTTTCCGCGCCGCTCATCATGCAGCATGTCGTCGACGTGACGATTCCCGCCAAGGCCAAGTGGCCGCTCGTCGGGTGGTCGGCGCTCGTGCTGGCTACCATCGTCGTCAGCGTCATCCTGGCCACGATCCGCTCGCGCATCATGACCCGCGTCGGGCAGGATATCATTTTCGATATCCGCACCGATCTGTTCAAGCACCTGCAGGAGCTGCCGTTTCAATATTACGACGACCGTCCGCAAGGCAAGATTCTCATCCGGGTCGTCAATTACGTCAACTCCGTGTCGGACGTCCTGTCCAACGGCATCATCAACTTCATTCTCGAGATCATGAACCTGCTCTTCATCGGCGCCTTCATGTTCGCCGTCAATGCCAAGCTGTCGCTCGTCATTCTCGGAGGGCTGCCGATCTTCATCGCCATCATGCTGCTGATCAAGACGAAGCAGCGCCGGGCGTGGCAGGCGGTGTCCAACAAGAGCTCCAACCTGAACGCATACCTGCAGGAGAGCATCAGCGGCATTCGCGTCACCCAAATCTTCACCCGCGAAGAGCGGAACGAGGGCATCTTCACCCGCCTGTCCGTCAACTACCGCAAAGCGTGGATGCGGACCATGTACTTCAACTTCCTCGTTCCGTTCTCGGTCGACAACCTGACGACGATCGTCACCACGTCCATCTACTTCGTGGGCTTGCTGGCGCTGGGGCCGCAGGAGATTACCTTCGGCGTCATTCTCGCCATGAGCAGCTATGCGGCGCGCTTCTGGCAGCCGATCCTCAGCTTGTCGAACCTGTACAACAGCTTCATTAACGCGGTCGCTTATCTGGAGCGCATCTTCGAGACGCTGGACGAACCGGTCACCGTAAGCGACGTTAAAGGCGCGCGGGAGCTGCCGCCGATCCGGGGCCGGGTGACCTTCGACGATATGACCTTCGCCTACGATCCGGGCCACAACATCCTGGAGCATCTGAACTTCGACGTCAAGCCGGGCGAGAGCATTGCGCTCGTCGGCCCGACGGGCGCGGGCAAGACGACGGTCGTCAACCTGATCTCGCGCTTCTATAACGTCACGAGCGGCAAGATCCTCATCGACGGCGAAGATATCTCCGAAGTGAAGCTGAAGTCCTTGCGCAGCCAGATGGGCATCATGCTGCAGGACAGCTTCATCTTCTCCGGCACGATCCTGGACAATATCCGCTACGGCAAGCTCGACGCCACCGAGGAGGAAATCATCGCCGCCGCCAAGACCGTGTGCGCCGACGAATTCATCCGCGAGTTCGAGCAGGGCTATCGGACGGAGGTCAACGAGCGCGGCTCGAAGCTGTCCCAAGGACAGCGGCAGCTCATCTCGTTCGCCCGCACGCTCCTTGCCAACCCGCGCATCCTCATTTTGGACGAAGCGACCTCGTCCATCGACGCGCGGACCGAGCGCCTGCTCCAGAAGGGCTTGAACGAATTGCTCAAGGGACGCACCTCGTTCATCATCGCGCATCGCCTCTCTACGGTGAAGAACTGCGACCGCATCATGTACGTCGCCGACAAAGGCATCGCCGAATCCGGCTCGCACGACGAGCTGATGGCGCTGCGAGGACGGTACTACAAGCTGTATTCGGCTCAGAAGATGGAAGCATAAGACGCGGTCAACACAAGCAAGCCCCCGATCTCTGTTGAGATTGGGGGCTTCTTTGTCCGGCGGATCAGGGCCGTTTTCGCTCTTGCTCTAGAGAGCGCAACAGCTTCAGTAGGCTGCTTACCTCAGGATCCTTATCGCTGTCGCTGTCGCTGTTCGGAGCCGCGACAACGACTTCGGGACGACGGGCTGACGGTTGCGGGTCATTTGCATTCGTACGATGGCTGTAGGAACGGAGCAACAACATCAGACCGAATACCTCAGGATCTTTATCGCTGTCGCTGTCCGGAGCCGCGACAACGACTTCAGGCAGACGAATTGATGGTTGCGGATTTTCGTCCGTTCCCGCAGCCACAGCAGCCCCGGTCATGATCGTACCTGACAGCGCCATCCAAAGGATGATCACACCCGCTTTCTTCCGCTTGGTGTCCATGATAAAAGAAATACGATTTTTCATACTTCTTTTTCCTCCATACAATTGAGTTGAGAATGCGGTTCGGAGCTTTGCCCCATTTCTGGCTACGGCGATAATGGCTTCGCCGTATTGCTTTCGCTGTTGAAAATCCGCGCCTTGCAAAACCAACGCGTCACAGGAGAATTCACATTGTACCGCTATCGACTTTGACATCCAATAGACGATGGGATTGAACCAATGAAAAACGGTGGCCAAAAGAACGATTGCCTTAAACCATAGATCATGCCGTTTGAAATGAATCAGTTCATGCTTGAGGATCAAAGATAATTGCTCATCCGAAAAAGAAATCGGCGGCAGGAGGATGGTTGGCCGGAAAAATCCGACGAGCATAGGACTTGCAATCATCCGACACTCGCTTAGCCCGATATGTTTTCTCATGTTCAGTTCCGACTTTAAGTTGTCCAACGTCTCAAGTACCTTGGAATCCGCTACAGGGGTACTCCAACGGCGTACCGCCCTTACCAAGGATCTGTGCCGCAAAATTTGATAAGATGCGATGCATACAACGCCCGCAACCCAAATCGTTGCAAGCACCGACCATATAGGGATGGACGCCGAAGCGTTAGTCCCATCTGTTACAGTCATCGAAGGCATGGCATTCATAAGGGGATCCGGCATTTGCACAGGAATATTCAAGAGGTCGATCCGGGGACGAAAGGGGATTGCCCATCCCGCAGCAATCAGCATCCAACCCCTGTAACACCACTGCGCCGCATACCGTTTGGATAACAGGGGCCATACTGCCGCATACGCGAGCGTCACCAAGGACATGGATACGGAATCTTGGAGCAGGGTGTAAAAAAGGGACTGCATATCAATCCTTCTTTTCTTTCAGCCACTGCGCCAGTTGATCAAGGTCGCTGTCTTTGATCTTGTTCCCGTCATACAGCCTGGCAACCAGGCTTGTTAAGGAATTCGCATGAAAACGCTCCATGAAGTCGCTCGTTTCAAAATTCAGGTAGTCCTCTTTGCTGACAAGCGGAAAGTAGGTACGTTCCTTGCCGTTCTTTTCCGTCCTGACAAACCCTCGTTCCACCAGCCGCAACATCAGGGAAAGAACGGTCTGCGCCTTCCATTTTCGTTCATTACCCAATTGCTTCATAATGACTTGGGAAGTGATCGGCGGCTCATTTGCCCATACGACTTTCATAATATCAAACTCTGCATCCGGCAATTTCTTCATGGTTCCCACCTGACAGCTCCTTTAAGACATTTGTCTTACAACGATATTCTACACTTGCCTTAAAAGAGCGTCAACCCTCTTAGGAAGAATTTCTACAGTTGTAGAATATGAAAGGCGGATCCTTCTACTCGTTTCTATGAAAAGTTTCTAACCTGCCTATTTACGCAACGATAACAATAGGATGTTACGATTTCGGAGTCGTTAATTCCATTCATATAGGAGGGTGTTTGATGAAACGCAATTCACTCCAAAGAAATAAGAGGATCCGCAAGATGATCGTCCCGGCGTTTGCCATGGCTCTCGTATTTCCGGCCGTACTTCCGGCACAGGCGGCGCCGATTCGGGCAACGGTCAAGTCCATTGAATTCGAGGGCATGGCCGCGCCTGCCAGCGTAAAGGAGATGGCCGACCAATATTCGACCGCTTCCCTCAAAGTGACTTATAGCGATGGTTCCGTAAAGAATTTCCCGCTTTCCTACAATAGACTGTTCAAAACGACGGACTCGATCGGAGGTACGGTCGCCGGCGTAGCGATCGACCATAAGGGCGCTCCGATTATCGACAACAGCGTTCCCTCGAATCCGACGCCTTACGTATCCGATTCGCCGGACTCCAATTCGCTGTTCCAGGTACCGGGCGTGGCGCCGACGGCTTTGGGCGGCAATCCCCTGTCGCTGGTCACCCATTATGAATACATCACCTTTGACAATGCGAATCAATCGGCCTATGGTCTGATTCCGGCCAGCATGAGCCTGACGACGCTGGACCAGAACAAACAGACCGGCGAACTGAAGCCGACCGAGTTGAAGAAAATCGATTTTTCCGGCGTAAACGGTCTGTGGATTCCCTGCAACGGCTCTCTGTCTCCTTGGAACACCCATCTCGGCAGCGAGGAATACGATCCGGACGCCCGTGCCTACGAGGCCGATCCGAAAGCTACGTATACCTCGCCGTTCGTGCAGGCGTACTACCAGGACAAGACGAAGACGGGAAATCCGTACGATTACGGCTATATCGTCGAAGTAAAGACAAATGCCGATAAATCTACGCAGGTCGCGAAGCACTACAGCATGGGGCGCTTTTCCCATGAGCTGACGAAGATCGCGCCCGACGGCAAAACGGCCTTGTTCGGCGACGACGGCGGCAATACGATGCTGTTCCTGTATGTGGCGGATCAGGCGCAGGACCTGTCGGCAGGCACGCTCTACGCAGCGAAGTGGGTGCAGAAGACGGCCGCGAACGGCGGCAGCGCCGACCTTCAATGGATCAAGCTCGGGCACGGAACGGACGCCGAATTGAAGCCGCTCGTCGATAAGGGACTCCGATTCAGCGATATTTTCGAAACCTCGGACAAGGCTGCCGAAGGCTTTACGGCCATCAAGACGTACCCATCCGGCAAGATTGAATATCTGAAGGTGAAACCCGGCATGGAGAAGGCTGCGGCGTTCCTCGAAAGCCGCCGCTACGGCGCGATGCTCGGCGCCACTTCGGAATTCAACAAAATGGAAGGCGTTACGATCAACGAAAAGGACCGCAAGGCGTATGTCGCGATGTCCTACGTAGAAAAGTCGATGGAGAAGGACGCAAAGGGCACCGATCCGGCCGACGATATTCAAGTGGACAAAATTTCCTCGGGCGTGACGTATGAGCTCGACCTTGCCGGCGGCGCAAAGGACCGCGACGGCGGGGCGATCGACAGCGCTTATGTCCCGACGTTCATGAGCGGCCTTGTCGTCGGCGAGGATCTGAAGGAAGCGGACGCGTTGGGCAATAAAGCAGCCGTCGACAAAGTCGCGAATCCCGACAATCTCTCCTACTCCGAATCGCTGCGCACCCTGTTTATCGGCGAGGATAGCGGCATGCACGTCAACAATTCTCTGTGGGCATACAACGTAGACACGCATAAGCTGTCCAGAATCATGTCCGTGCCGGCGGGAGCCGAAGCGACGGGGCTGCAATTCGTCGAAGATCTGAACGGCTTCAGCTACATCATGAGCAACTTCCAACATCCGGGAGACGAGCTGCTGCTGCCGGATCCGCTGAAAACCGAAGTGCTGGCGGAAATCAACAAATCGTTCGAGAACCGCAAAGCCGGCGGCGTGGGATACATTTCCGGCCTGCCGAGCATGAAGCAGATTGCGGAAGCGGCTCCGGTGATTGGGGACGACAACCCAACCGACAAGTCGCTGGTCGATCTTCGCGCAAAGGCCACTGCAGCCGGAGCTAAGCTCGATTGGCACGGCAAGAACAAAGACATCGTGGTCACGTTGGGCAAACATTCGCTGACGACGCGGGTCGGCTCGTCCACGGCGACGATCGACGGGAAGAAAGTCAACTTGCCGGCCGCGACACAGTTCAGCAAAGGAAAAACCTATTTCTCCGCCGCGATCTGGGACCAGTTCATCAAGCTTTAATAATAGGTAATGCAGAAAACCGCCCGTTACGGGGCGGTTTTCGCCGCTTATGATTATGCTTAATGCTTACCTTTGATATGCTAGTCGTGTCGATCCTGTCTCAAAAACGGAAATAGACCGCCCTCGGTCAAAGGTCGCGGTCTATTCCGTGTTCCAACTGATTTGAAGCCTACCGCTCTTACAAGCGGCTATTACACGGTGTCAGTGTCGATTGAATGAATTAATCAATATTCGCAGCTTGAAATGGGCAGATATGTCTTCACGTAATTGCGTAGACCCGCTATTATTTCCCATTCAAATGATAGATGAGCTGTACAACGCCCGAGGATAATGTTTTTGCATGAACCATCTTTAAATTTATCCTCTGTTTGATATCCATAAACAACGGTTTTCCCTCTCCCAAAATAACTGGATGAACAGACAATCTAAATTCGTCAACAAGTCCTAAATGGATAAAAGTTGTAATCAGACTTGCTCCACCATATAGCCAGATGTCTTTACCGGGCTTATTCTTGAGTTTATTTACTTCTTCAAGAATATGATCATTAATGAATATTGCTTTGTTATCCGTCCCTTTTTTTGTCCTGGAAAACACATATTTTTCTTTACGATGAATGACTTCCCAAATTTCTTTATCCGTATCCGTTTGTTCCATTTCTGGCGTAAATTGTCCCCACATATCATAGCTTTTTCTTCCATAAAAAATCGTATCAATTTGATTTAAGAAATCAACAAACCCCATCTCAGCGTCCATGATGCACCAATCGACTTCCCCATTTTTTCCTTCAATAAATCCATCTAAAGTAACTGCTAAATCTAAAATGATTTTTCGTCTCATGATTGGTTGCTCCTTTCGTTGATCTATCACTTAGTATAGACCCTTATATATGCCACCTTGTGTCATATTCATAATGCCGCACGAATATGACAGAAGATGTCATGATGATCCCTTTATACTGATCCGTGTATGAACTACGCGAAAGGTGTTGATCGCATGGATCAGAATAGCATCGTCATCAAGGGCGCGCGAGAAAACAACTTGAAGGATGTTACGCTTCGCGTCCCGAAGCGGAAGCTGACGGTTTTCACCGGGGTATCCGGCTCCGGCAAGTCGTCGATCGTTTTTGACACGATCGGCGCCGAGGCGCAGCGGGAGCTGAACGAGACGTTCAGCGCGTTCATCCGCAACCGGCTCCCGAAATTCGGGCAGCCCGAAGCGGACGCGATCGAGCATTTGTCCCCCGCCATCGTCGTCGACCAGAAACGGCTCGGCGGCAACTCCCGGTCGACCGTCGGCACGATCACGGACATCTACGCGCTGCTGCGGCTCCTGTTCTCGCGCGTCGGGCAGCCGTTCGTCGGCCATTCGAACGCGTTCTCGTTCAACGATCCGGCCGGGATGTGCCCGGAATGCCACGGCGTTGGCAAGATCGTTTCGGCCGACGTCGGCAAGCTGTTGGACCGAACGAAGTCGCTGAATGAAGGCGGCATTGCTTTTCCGACGTTCCGCGTCGGTACGTGGTACTGGAAGTTGTACGTCATGTCGGGACTTTTCGACAACGATAAGAAGTTGGAAGATTACACAGATGAGGAATGGAACTTATTACTGTACGGCATCGGCGGGAAGGAAGCGAAAATCTCGTTCGATACGCCAACCGGCCCGATGGACGCGAGCTATGAGGGTGTCGTCACGAAATTCGAACGGCTTTACATCAAGCGGGATTCGGAGGAAATGGCCGAAGCGACATTAAGCCGTGCCCAGCCGTATATGATGTTCGCCCCCTGTCCGCTCTGCCGCAGGACGCGGCTCAATCAAGCGGCGCTAAGCTGCCGTATCGGCAGTTTGAACATCGCGGAGATGGCCGCCATGGAGGTCGGCGAGCTCGTACACGTCGTGCGCAGCATCCGGGAGTCGGTTGCGGAGACGATAATCTCCGCGCTAGCCGAACGGCTTCAACAATTGATTGACATCGGACTCGATTACCTTAGCCTCGACCGGGAAACGGCGTCACTGTCCGGCGGCGAATCGCAGCGAATCAAGATGGTACGTCACCTTGGCAGCAGCCTGACCGACATGCTGTACATTTTCGACGAACCCAGCGCCGGACTGCACCCTAGGGATGTGATTCGGTTGAACCGGCTGCTCCGCCAGCTGTGCGACAAGGGAAACACGGTGATCGTCGTCGAGCACGACCGCGACGTCATCGCGGCCGCCGATCATATCGTCGACGTCGGCCCGCACGCCGGCGTTCACGGCGGGCGGATCGTCTATGAAGGGGACGTTGAAGGACTGCTGCATGCCGACACCTTGACGGGCCGATACATGCGTCACGAGCTGGCGCTGCGCAAGGACGTCCGCAAGCCGACAGGCTTCTACCCGATCGTCGATGCGACGCTCCATAACTTAAAGCGGGTATCGGTCGACATCCCGGCAGGCGTGCTGACGGTCGTGACCGGCGTAGCCGGCTCCGGCAAAAGCTCGCTGATCAACGGCGAGTTTCTGACGCGCTACCCCGAGGCGATCGCGACAGACCAGTCGGCCGTCGGAGCGTCGGTCCGCTCGAACCCGGCGACGTATACGGGCATCATGGACGAACTGCGCAAGTTGTTCGCAAAGGCGAACTTCGTGAACGCCTCCCTGTTCAGCTTCAATTCATCGGGGGCATGCGAGACGTGTCAGGGGCTCGGCGTCCTCTATACGGACCTTGCCTTCATGGAGGGCATCCGCACCGTCTGCGAAACGTGCGGCGGCCGCAGGTTCAAAGAGGAAGTGCTGCAGTACCGGTACCGAGGCCGATCGATATCGGACGTACTGGCGTTGACGACCGAGGAGGCCCTGGCTGCATTCGACAAGCATCCGTCCATCCGCCGACGTCTGCAAGCGGTCGCGGACGTCGGTCTCGGCTACGTGACGCTCGGACAGCCGCTGAGCACCCTGTCGGGGGGCGAGCGCCAGAGGCTGAAGCTCGCTTGCGAGCTGCACAAGGCGGGCAGCATTTACGTCATGGACGAGCCGACGACCGGCCTTCACATGTCCGATGTCGGACTACTGCTCGACATCATGAACCGCTTGGTCGACGCCGGCAACACGGTCGTCGTCATCGAGCATCACCCGGACATCATCCGGAGCGCGGACTGGATTATCGACATGGGCCCGGAAAGCGGCGCTCGGGGCGGCAAGGTCATTTTCCAGGGGACACCGCAGCAGCTTGTCGATGGGCAAGGTGACGCGGCGCGTTCGATCACCGGCAAATATTTGCGCGGCGAGCTGCGGTAACGGCCAAGAGGGGGTAGGATATATCGCGGTCTTCGGAATGATTGTTGGCGCTTATGCGGAGTATGGCATTGCAAAGGTGAATCAACTGGCGAAAATGTCGAACGCGGAGTATTCCGCTGCTCCGGTGGATGACCTGGTGAAGTTACCGGACGGTCTCTCGTTCGAGGATGCAGCAACGATCAGGGCCGGTGCGGATACAGCATGGAAAGCCTTGTTTACCGAAGGAGAGCTGGAGGCCGGTCAAACGGTCCTCATTCATGCCGCTGCCGGCGGTGTGGGACAATTCGCCGTTCAGTTGGCCAAATGGAAGGGAGCCCATGTAATCGGCATCGCTTCAACCTCTAACCTGAGCTTCGTCAAGTCTTTGGGGGCGGACCAAGTCATCGATTATACGACGACGGCTTTCGAAGAGGTTGTCAAAGAAGTGGATCTTCTCATCGTCGATGCCGTTGGAGGAGATACCGAGAACAGGTCCATGGCCGTTCTAAAGCAGGGCGGAATTCTTGTCGCTTTGACGCAGCCTCCATCCCAAGAGAACGCTCAAAAGCATGGTATTACAGCTAAATTTAACACCAAGTTTCCAACCTACGCGAATCTGCAGACAGTAGCACAATTAATTGCCGACGGTGCAATCAGAGCAGAGATCGATTCCATATTCCCGCTGAGCCAAGCTAACAAAGCACTAGAGAAAAGCGAAGCAAAACATGGTCGCGGAAGAATATTGCTGCGCATCAACCCTTAATGCCCTGCAAGGACAAAGACCCCTTAACCGAGGGGTCTTTTCTGTAACCTAACTAAAGCCCAAGCTTCTTCCACGATAGGACGCGAAAGGTAAATCCTTAGTTTAGTCGTGCGAGATCAAAATAGTGCCATGATAGGTTCGGCTTATCCCCGCTTCGATACAAACAAAAAAACCTCTCGGTTAAAGAGAGGGCCATCCCACATTATCTTCTCACTCCGGCCATTGCAAATAAGGATAACTACCGCCTTCATCCATACTCCAAATATCGATAAAGTCCTAAGAGCGGTCGAGCGCCATCATCTTTATTAGATATTCATAATATCCCTCGCGTTGTCTTCACTTTTTTTATGTAAGTTGTCACTAGGTCGTATGAATGGTTTGAGGAGGAGACGGAGCATGAGGATGTTGGAGATCGCTTTGCTTGGTGTCAATTTCTGCTTGTTGTACTGGGCGGTAATCGCGAATAAGAAGGGGGCGAAGGGATCTTTTATTCCATTGGGGATCGCCATCTTATTGGTGATTGCGCAGATTGCCGCGGAAGGCGGACGATGGGAGATGATTCCGGCCTATCTGACACCGCTTCTATTGGCGGTTTATTTCTTTATTGGCAAGCGGAAAGAGGCAGGCAGAAGCAGGATCGCTGTCACTGTTCAGGCGGTATTGTTGACCGTATACCTGGCCGTCTCGGTCGCAGGGCCCGTGCTTTTTCCCGTATTTTCATTCGTGAAGCCGACGGGGCCGTACGCTGTCGGAACGGTGGTTTATCACTGGGTAGACGAACAACGGCGGGAACCTTATTCAGACAACCCTGCCGACCGGCGCGAGTTGATGGCGCAAATTTGGTATCCGGCCGCCGAAGGAGGCGGGGAAAAGCGGAGCCCGTATTTGCTGAATGCATCGAAAATGACGGCAGCCATTTCTTCGAAAATGATGGATCTTCCAGCTTTTGTGTTAAGCCATCTAGGGCTCGTCAAAACGCATTCTTTGCTGGATGCCAAACTTTCCGATTCGGAGAGCCGTTACCCGGTATTGATTTTTTCCCACGGGATGCTTGGGTATCGCGATCAAAATATTTTCCAGGTGGAGGAGTTGGCAAGCCACGGCTACATCGTCGTTGCCGTCGATTATGCTTATGAAGCCGCCGCATCCGTGTATCCCGACGGAAGGGTGGCCTTGAGTAAAATCAGCAGTTCATTGACTTCCAATGCCCAGTATAATGAGCATATCCCGCTTTGGACCGCTGATACGACTTTCGTGCTCGATCAAGTGGAAAAGCTTAATCGGAGCGATTCCACCGGCCTTTTTACCGGTAAAATCGATCTTGAACGAATCGGCATGATCGGACATTCGTTCGGCGGAGCCGTTACGGTGCAAATGATAAAGAATGATCCGCGCGTAAAAGCAGCTCTGAGCATGGACGGCGGGATCTATGGTCCGCCGGTTTCCGAGAAAGGCTTGGGGAAACCGTTCTTGATGATGTTCTCGGACGAAATATACAGTATGGTGATGGCCTCATACGATGACGTCGCTAAAAAGATGGGCGGGGTAAGCCGCGAAGCGTTCGAAGCTCCGAGGAAAGAATACAAATTAAAAACTCGTAATACATTGGCGGGCGGAGGGTTATCGCTTATGATTCCGGGTTCCAAGCATGCAAGCTACTCCGATCTTTCGTTATTCTCTCCTCTGCTAGGTTTGGGCGGCGCAAACCCGCGACGGGATCACCGGATCGTGAACGAATTCAGCGTTGCCTTTTTCGATCGGTATTTAAAAGGAAAGAACGATTCTGCTCTGCAAGATTTGGCCGCCAAATACCCGGAAGTAAATTTCAAGGTGAATAATTAAAAACTCAACTTTCGGGAAGTTCGATGACGAAAACGTAATGTCCCGACGAATGAACGAGACTTAACGTGCCGCCGTGCTGTTCGACGATTTTTTGGGCAATGGATAACCCCAATCCGGAACCGGCCTGGATCGCTTGGGCAGCTCGCGAGTGGTCTGCTTTATAAAACCGCTCGAATAATAGCGCCTCCTGCTCCTTCGATATCGGAGTACCATCGTTCTCGATTTGAATGGCTACGGAAGATAACCGTTCCTCCAATGTCACGCGTACGACTCCCGGTTTGTTCGAGAACTTTAATGCGTTGATCAGAAGATTGTCGATGGCCCTCCTCATTTTTCTGGGATCCATGGCCATTGGCATCGCCTTGAACGGCAACGACATTTCAACGTCAACCCCGAGTTCTTTGGCGTAAGGTTGAAATTCGGCCAGCATTTGCGTAAGCAATTCTCTTACGTCGATCTGGCCGAATTCAAGCTTGGCGTCGCCGCTTGTAAGACGTGTATACTCGAACAAGTCGTGAATGAGGTCTTTCAGTTGGATGGCTTTTTTGAAGGTGTTATCGACGAAGCGTTCGTGCTCT
Organism: Cohnella baijiui; assembly: GCF_020731285.1. GTDB lineage: Bacteria > Bacillota > Bacilli > Paenibacillales > Paenibacillaceae > Cohnella. The sequence continues at coordinate 328,395 of NZ_JAJFOW010000003.1, read as the reverse complement.
TGCTCATTCCGGTAAACTTTATTTTTCAACAATTCCAAATAACCGATGAGGCTGGAAAGCGGGGTTCGCAAATCGTGGGATACGGCCGTAATCAAGTCCATTTTGGAACGTTCGATTTCCCTTTCTTTTTCGATTAGCTGTTCCAGTTTTTCGGCCATCGCGTTAATGTTGTCCGCGATTGTGCCCAGTTCGTCTTTCCGCGATAGCGGAACGCGGAAGCGCAAATTTCCCCTAGCGATCACGTCGAGTCCTTCCGCCAGACGCAGCAAATCTTGAACAATGCGCCGGGTCATCAGCGAAAAGCTGAGAATAAACAGGACGACGAACAAAACGACGTATAACATATTCCATAATAAAAGAAAGTGGCGAGTCGTGGAGAAACCGCTTAACAGAGATTCGTTGACGAAGGACGACACATTCATCGCAATGACCAAGCTAATGATAAATGACCAAATCATGCGCACACGGATGCTTGTTTTTCCGGAAATCAAGACAAACCATTTATTTTTCAATTTTGTATCCTACTCCCCAGACCGTCTTGACGAATTGCGGCTCCCGTGGGTTTTCCTCGATTTTCTCCCGGAGATTTCGGACATGAACCACCACCGTATTATTTGAGAAGCCGGCAGTTTCTTTCCAAACCCGTTCATAAATTCGATCTGCGCTGAACACAATCCCGCGATAGCTCGCCATCAATTCGAGTATGGAAAATTCAAGGGGCGTCAGGGGTATTACCTTTTCCTTTACGGTTACCTGGTGCCTAGCCTTGTCTATGATTAGGTCGCCGATACAAATGACGTCTTCCTTCAGGTCTTTGACGGCATAGCTTTGACGGCGCAGCTGCGCCTTGACCCGGGCCATCAATTCCATGAGGCTGAAGGGCTTCGTCACGTAGTCATCAGCCCCGGTCGTCAGCCCGGTAATTTTATCGATGTCTTCTTCCTTGGCGGAAAGCATGATAATGGGGATGCTCGAAGTTTCCCTGATTTTCAGACAGGCCCGGATGCCATCCATATGGGGCATCATCACATCGAGAATGATCAATTGTACGGGAGTTGCTTGAACGATTTCCAACGCCTGCAAGCCATTTTCCGCTTCTAGCACATGATAACCTTCATTGTGCAAGTATAATTGTAAAATGTCCCTGATATCAGAGTCGTCATCCACGACCATTATGGTGCATTTATCCATACCGGAGCCCCCGATATTTGAAAATGGACGTTGAGGATATATCCCCTGGAAGGTAGTGCTTTTTAATTCGTCCGTTCAATCGGTATCGTTTTTCACCGCTCTCTTGAAAGTTGCTGCTGTCCTTGAACGCGTAGCTGACCGAGCCATCGAATGTCTCTTCGTCGCCGATGTACCGAATATCGTACGATTTGGTTTTAGCCGATGAATTATAGATGCAATTGACGGCCCATTTTCACTCTTTCCTTCGAATTTCACAGGGGTCGAACAGCCTGTCAACACCGATAACCCAATGATGAATGTCAGTGACAACAATAGGGGGGATTTCACGTATTCGCCTCCATCAAATCATTCTTACCAAAATTATACAACGTCACCGCATGCCGGCTAACGGACTTCCGCCGTGTTGTTCGCCTGGCCTTTGGTCCGGGATATCTCCTGTCCAAACTTAAGGATTTCTATTTGATTTCCATTCTTTTTGAATAACGCTAAAGAGGAAAAGACATATGATAAAAATGATTTGCGCAGTTCCAATATAGAAAGGCACACCCCATTCTCACAATAAAAAATCCCAATGATAGAAATTCCAACCATCTCTATCATCTGGATTATATTCGTCGAACATTTTTTTCACTTGTGAAATTCCATATACAGTAGATGATAAATACCATGCAACAAAAAAAAGGAATCCAAGTATTCCTTTGTATCTATTGATTAATCTTGAAGATAGATATAGAAGGAATGCAAGGGCTAAATGGGTAACAATAAAAAAACCTAGCACACTACCTTCAATACCGTGATTTAAAGGCCATGTGTTCATCATGAATACACCGGCACTCATATAAGTCAAATAGATAAGAATCGCTCCCCATATTCCTTTCATTACACCTCTCCTGTTTTTTCGCGATTGGTTTCATATCGCTAGTATTGGCGGACAGCTTCATCGATATTTTGAGGACAAGCCGGAAAAATTAGACAGCTTTGAACTCACCGCCATCTATCTGCTCATCCGGTTATGTATAATCAATGCTGTTATCTCCGAGCCTAAAAAGTGATTCCCAACGATTTTATCGGATCTTCAGGCTAAAAAAGTTTACTGACTGTAGAAAGCGACTTGTCGGAGGATTTGACAAGTCGCTACTACTAGATAAGTATGATTTGGCTTCTATGCTTACTGCTTCAAGGGTCTAGGCTATGTTTGAAGCTGCGAAAGTTGAGTCAGCAATTAAAGCTTTTCTCAATTCATGCAGAATATTCTCCGGATCCAACCGCTGCATAAAGTCGGGATTCACATAGGCGGAACGAATAATGCCGGATTCGTCGATCATAAAGGTGGAAGGAATCGGCAGGATCCAGTGGTTCGTCGCGTTGTATTCCGCCAGGTCCATGCCCATTTGTTTCATTATGTCCTGGATGTAATCCGGGACGTCGTAAAGGATGTTATACATAGCGGCCACGAGACCGTGTGTGTCGCTAAGCACTTGAAAGGTCAACTCTTCTTTCTCTTGTTGGGAAAGCGTGTTGTCCGGGCTTTGCGGGCTGACCGCGATCAACTGGCCCCCAAGGGCTTTGATGTCCGGCAGAAGCTTCTGATAGGCCTTAAGCTGACTGTTGCAGAACGGGCACCATCCGCCCCGGTAGAAAGTCAGGACAACAGGTCCTTTGGACAATTCATCATAAAGGTTAACCGATTCTCCCAAAGCATTCTTGAGTGTAAAATCCTTGGCCTTCTGCCCCTCCTGCCGGCCGTAAGCAATACCGGATTCCTGCTGCTCCCGGATCTGACGGAACATCTCCGTTTGGATCTCCAAAGGGGTATGCGCGATAAATTCCTGTTTAGCTTCCGTTAAAGCTTGAGTTAATAACATGTTTTGCTTCTCCTTAATTAATTAATTAATTAATTAATTATCCTGACGGCATTCGCCGCCGGCCAACATCATTCGGCATACGTCTTGGCTGGCGAGTCGAATGTCGCGAGCTTGTCCTGCCTGCGCATATGGATGATTTGGGCTGTCAAGCCAACGATGAGAATGACGAGGAGACTGGCTTGAGAGCCGAGAAGAATTGGCGAATTCAGATCGGTCACTAAGGGGTGGCCGTCTGGAACACGGCGCAAGATTTCGGAAACGGTCGGCAACATCAGCAGAAACGCCGTCAGGGTGAGGAGGATTGTTTCGAGGTACTTGCCCGCACGCCCAAACCTTGAAATACGCCCGATGCCGTATCCGACGAGCAGCAGTAGGATCGTTGCCGCACCAATGACATAGCTGACGGACTGATGTGCGACGGGGAATACTGTGGTAGCGCCGATCAGCATCGAAATGAAGTAGACGACACCGGGCCTTGAGCGAGGCACAATCCGTCCGTAGCGAGCAAACATATAGATAGCCAGCGGAATGGCGGGCAAGCTGCTGAGCGTATGCACCCAGCCGAGTCGAGAAATTCCAAACATAATTGTCTCCTTCCAGTCCTTAAGGACAAGGGTGATTTGTTCTGTTCTGCCCGCTCTCTAGATGGGTTAAGCTACGGGAGTTATGTTGAGCTCCTTTCATCTTGATCATCATGGCTGCAACCATCGCCGTCACGACTTTCATCACAAGGGAAGCGCGAAGCGAGTCGCTCCAAGAGCGGGCCTGTCACGACGCCGAATATCTTCGGATCTCCATAGGCTCGCGCCGAAAGCATCGCGCCATGAACCGCCGCCATGAACGCTTCGGCCTCGGCAAGAGGGGTACTCGTCAGTTGAAGTTGCCCATGCCGCGCGCCGCGCTCCAGCACGGATGTCAACCACCCCGACAGAGAGCGGAAATGCGCCCGGACTTCTAGGCCAACTTCCTCGGGTAGGACGGGGAGTTGGCTTGCCAACAGCGCGCAGATGCAAAACGGAGCGCTGGCGTCCGCGATGCAGGCTTCCCAATAACCGGCGTAGAGCCGAAGCAGCTCGAGCGGATCGGATACCTGAAGTTCGAGATTCGCCATCCCCAATTCAGCTTCTTCCCGATACCGCGCAACCAGCGTTCGGACCAGATCGACCTTGCTTGGAAAATGGTGATGGATGCTCGCCTTACGAATCCCAACCATATCAGCGATGTCGGCATAGCTGAAACCGTTGTAGCCGCCAGCGACGATCAGATTACGCGCACAAGCCAGAATGTTATCAGAGGTGGTAGATGAATTTTTCATATCTGTAACCTACCATCTAGTAGGTAGTTTGTCAAATGACATAGGCGTGGTATACGAAAGGTCGGTATTCCAGAATTTAAGTACTTTTTTACATATGTCTGCGAATCGAATCCCTCTCCGTTATAGGTAGTATCTATTAAATAAATCGATTTAATATATTTCACTAGTATCGTTGTAAGAGCTATCCTGTTTCTAGAGTGAAAAAAATATACATCTGGAGGGAATACAATGGTTATCTCAACAAGTGGACGCGAAGCATATATTACCGAGCTTTTTAATAGTACTTCGAAGATTTTTTCAGATGTTACCCAAGAGAAAGGGGGAAGTGGTAAATATTTTAGACCACATGATCTGATCGAATCGGGCTTTGCTTCGTGTGTAAATATTACTACGAGAATGGTGTTGGATTCTATGAATTTATCTTATGACGGGGTTACTGTTAAAGTTGAACTAGATAGAAGCAATGAAGAAAGGACTATTTTTAAGTATCAAATTGATATTTCCGGATCAATTGATAAAGAAACCCGGGAGGAAGTATTGAAAAGGGTAGCGAATTGCCCAGTCAAAAAGACATTATCTAAACAGCTGGAATTTATTAATGAATGCAATTTGATGTGATATTTCCGCTAACGGATTTACGTTAGTTCAATCAAGCAGCAGCAGGGTAGGGTTGCAGGACATGTTGGTCGACAAAAACACCGGTCGTTTTGACTCCAACATAAAAGAGGCCTTCATATTCTGATTTTTTATCGATTAGCGCCTGATAATACATGTGTTTCATTTCTTCCGATATCATGCTACTCCTCCTTCATCATGCTGCTTTCAACACGCATTCTTGCCCTTGATCTTGCATCATTGTAACACTTCAGAAAAATAACGCCGCCGAAAAACGAGCATTGATTCTGGACAGCAAAAATGACGCTCAGGATCAGCTCTCCCTTTTACCCGGATAATATTGATTATTTATTTTTATCCGGGTATAATTAGCGAGACAAGCAGAGAGGAGGTCAGCATGAGCAATGCCCTAACGCGCTTTAACTGCACGGCATTTTTGGGTGTGGGAGTCGTCGCCAGCGGTTCGTTACAGCACGTTGTTACTACAGTGAAGGATGCTCTGGATGACAGAGACCTCACGCAGTTGCTTTTATTTGACGATTCCACGGGGAAGCCAGTAGATGTTGATTTTCGTGGGAAGACAGATGATGTGCTCAAACGAGTAGGAGAACAGTTTGGTGACTTGCCCGATACGGAAGTGAATCACCAGCCTACACGGCGGGTCGGTCGGCCCAAGCTGGGGGTTGTTTCCGGTGAGGTTACGTTATTGCCACGGCATTGGGAATGGCTCAAGAGTCAACCTGGAGGGGCGTCGGTAACATTACGGAAACTCATTGATGAGGCTCGCCGTGCTGGAGAAAAACAGAGCAATATCCGAGAGTCACAAGAAGCAACATATAACTTTATGACCGCTATGGCCGGGAACTTCCATCACTACGAAGAAGCTCTGCGGGCACTGTATGCTGGCGATTTGGATCGTTTTTACCACTTCATCGATGACTGGGCACCTGATATCAGAAACCATGTCAAAAGATTAGCCGCTAATGCATTCCCTGTATGAATGAAAGCATTTGGAGGCGTAAAGAATTTAAAAAGGAACTACGAAAGGAGCCGCTATGACAGCGTTTAAATCTATTCGTTACATCGAACCATCGCAACGCGCTGGCATGAGGTTCATGCAACGAGGCATTGAGGGCAGCATCGTCATGTTGAACCTGCTGCGTTTTCGTGATGTTGCCGATTACACAGCCAATCCCGAACTAACACCGGAGGGCCCAATTAGCGGTGCCGAAGCTTTCAACCGCTATATTGAGCACACCCTCCCATTTCTCCGTGAAAGCGGAGGTGAAATCATGTTTCTTGGCGATGGCGGGGAGTTTCTTATCGGACCAGAAGACGAAAGATGGGATCTTGTTATGCTGATCCGCCAGAGCAGCGCGCAGTCGTTTCTTGCTTTTTCAAGTCATCAAGACTACCTAACCGGTATCGGGCATCGGACTGCAGCGATCGAAGATTCACGCCTTCTGCCTATGGCAGAACTTCCGATACCGAATGAAGTTGAAGGAGAACAGATCATGAATATTCTGAAAGTCAACGGCGTTGATTTGGCCTACGACAGTTTCGGTAACGAAAATGACGAGGCTATTATCCTAATCGCCGGGCTTGGAACCCAGATGATTCGATGGACGGTTCCGTTTTGTCGGATATTGGCAGCGCGGGGCTTTCGCGTAATCCGCTTTGACAATCGCGATGTAGGTTGCTCGACACACTTTAGCCATTATCAGGCGCTGGATTTTGACGCGCTGGCAACTGCGCTCATGTCAGGACAGCGGCCGGACATCCCTTACACGCTCGATGACATGGCAGGCGACGCTATCGGACTGCTCGACGCCCTTTCAATTGACCGGGCACATTTCGTTGGCAGGTCGATGGGCGGAATGATCGCCCAGATTGCAGCCAGCGAGTACCCTGAACGGGTTTTATCACTCACCTCCATGATGTCTAGTTCCGGTAATCCTACGCTTCCGCAAGCTTCCCCGGATGTCATGGAGATGATGACTAAACCGGCGCCGAACCCCTTTGAGGATGAAGCGGGATTTCTGGCGCACAGCCTCTCTTTTGCCAAACGCATTGCCGGCACCGGCTATCCGTTTGAAGAGGACGCTTATCGGGCGCTCATTCTGGAGGAAGTCCGGCGAGCCTACGATCCAGGCAGTGTCGGACGACAAATTGCTGCGATCGCTGTCTCCGGCGACCGTCGTCCGCGGCTGGCGACCATAAAAGTACCAGCACTTGTCATTCATGGGGTGGACGACCCCCTGTTCGTCCCGGCGTGTGGCGAGGATACGGCTTCTGCCATCCCGGGCGCCGAGCTAATGTTGGTTGAAGGCATGGGACACGACCTGCCGCACCAACTGTACAAAGTAACCGCTGATGGCATAGAGCGAACGGCTCGTCGCAATTGACACGCGTTTCCTGAATAGCAACCAGCCGGAGTCCCGCGGTGCCCAATGGGAAGAGCGGGCCCAAGGGCGCAGCGCTGATTATTTGCCCCCTTGGCGCATACGACCCGGGGAGAAGCGGCAGTGTTCTAGGAACGGTTGTTAAAGCAGCTGTGGAAACGATCAAATAAGCGCCGGTTTCATGATAACATCGTGAGCCAGCGCTTTTTTTGTGGGGATTTTTCCAAACAGATGATGGTCAGATTCAGAAACGAATGATTCAAACCCTTTTTATTCGCCCTCCTTCTGCCGCTTCCGGTATTCTGCGGGCGTCAGGCCGGTTTCTTTTTTGAACACTTTGTAGAAATACTTGGCATTTTCATAACCGATCATGGTCGCAATCCGATCGATCCGGTACTTGTTGGAGACAAGCAGTTCCTTCGCCCGTTCCATTCGCAACCGTTTCAGGTAGTCCTGGAACGTCTCTCCCGTATTCTCCTTAAATACCATGCTTAGATAGACGGGATGCAGGTAAAATCTCTCCGCCACCTCCTCCAGCCGAATTGGCTGGGCGTAACGCTGGTCGATATAATGCCTGATCTGCCCCATCTGCCCTGCGGCGGTCGACGTTACGGCAATGGCGTTTTCGGCCGCCGACCGCGCCACCCCCGTGAACCGGCGCACCAGCTCGGCGGGGTCTGGGGCTTCGCGAATCGTTTCGTTCCAGCTTAGTGTATCCTTATCCGACTCATCCGCCGCCTCGCTGTCCCGATGTCTTTTCTCCGCGATGTCACGCGCAAGAAGAGCGCAATAATGCTTCGCCTGGGCCAGTGTCACACCGCTTATAGCACGTATGTAGCCAAACAGATCCCCTGTCAAATTTACAGCCTGCTCAACGTGACCCTCCTCAATCTCAAACAACAGATCGTCGCGTCGCGGCCACTTCCAATCCGTCTTTTGCATCGCCGCGTCGTGTGCCTGCAGCACGCCTGTCCACGGGACAAAAGGCCGCTGCTCCAGCAAAGCCGCTGCCTCCCGATATGCGAGGCGAAGCTCCTCTGGCCTGCCGCGCGTTCCGCTCGCCGCTCCGACAGCCGAGCCGCCACAGCGCCGTGCTTCCTCGACCGCTTGCCGCAGCTTGCCGCAAGCCAAGCGTGCCGCAGCCTGACGACTGCCGACGACAAGCAGCGTCACATCCGGCCGGTCGGGATGGGAAAGCCGCAATACACCCTCATCTTCCGACCATTCGGAACCTCTTGCGGCGGCCCCATGCATACTGTGCCAAGCGGCGACGGGCGACTCCGCGAGTGTCGCAGATATACCGCGGGCGCTGCCTTCAACGTCCTGGTTCGCGCACTCTGAATCGCGCACCGTCACGGAGAGAAGGCCGACGGCGAACGAATCGGACGCGAGCAGTTCCCTTATCGGTCCGGAGCGGTACTGCTCAGCTCGCAGCGGCGTCCGCTCGTCCGCTCCCAATCTGCACAGCCAGGCGGACAGCCGCTCGCTTTCCAACGCCAGCTCCCGGTCCCGGTCGGCCCGCCGCCTGTTTTCCTTCTCCAGGCAGAAGGCAATTGCTTTTTCCAGTGAGGCGCGCAGCTCGTTGTTGTCAAAAGGCTTCAGGATATAGTCGATGACGTTCGTCGCGATCGCCTCTCGCGTATATTCGAAATCCGAAAAGCCGCTGATGACGATCAGCCCCGTCTCGGGCTGCCGCTCCGCCAACACCCGGAGGAGGGAGACGCCGTCCATCGTGGGCATCCGCATATCGGTCAGCACGATATCGGGATTTTCCTGCAGCGCAAGCGCAAGACCTTCCTCGCCGTCGCAAGCCTCGCCCACCCAAGCGAGGGGCAGATCGAGAGAGGCGATTTTTTTGACGATAGCTCTGCGAATAAGCGTCTCGTCGTCGATCACGATGTATCTGTACATATGTCCCTTCCACCCTTTCCAAAAGCGGACGCCCGTCTATGATCAGAGCCCGCCGTCGGCTCCTTTACTGAAGATCTGGCCGTATCGGCCTATGCTTGTCCTGTCCACTTCGCGGAGGCGGCAGGAAGACGAATCCGGATCGTCGCTCCCTCGCCCTTTCCCGCGCTGAACGCCTCAATCCCGTACGGCTTGCCGTAAAACAGCGTAATACGGGCATGGACGTTGTATATGCCGATGGACCGACTGTCGCCCCCTTCCGCTCCAAGCTGTTCAAAAGCAGGCGGGCTGTTCAGCATCTCCCGCAGCCGTGCGAGCTTGGCTCCGTCTATGCCGAGGCCGTCGTCGGCTACCTCGATCCATATGCCGCGTTCATCCTCGCCGGCCGAGATCCGGACGGAGCCCTTGCCTTTTTTGGCTTCGAGGCCATGGAATACCGCATTCTCCACGAGAGGCTGCAGAAGCAGCTTGAGCATCGTCGCGTTCTCCAGCCCGGGCGGAATGCCAAGCTCCCAGCCAACTTTGTCCCCGTAGCGGTAAGATTGGATGCGAATGTAATTGCGGACATGCTCAAGCTCCTCGCGAAGCGTCACCTCGTCGCGGTTCAGCTTGATACTGTAACGAAACATGTCGCCGAGCGCCTTGGACATTTCAGCGATGCTGTCGACATCCTCCAGCTCCGCAATGCTGTTGATCGTAGCTAGCGTGTTAAATAGAAAATGAGAGTTGATCTGCGCTTCAAGCGCCTTCATCTTGGCGGACATGGCGATAAATTGGCTATGATAGCGCTCGCGGATAAGCGTGTCGATCCGGATCAGCATGTTGGCATATTGTCCATACAAAATGCCGATTTCGTCCGTGCGGGACTTGTAGCGTTGCAGGCTGGCCTGCGGAAGCAAGCCTTTATCGTAGTTTTTCATCAGCACGGCGATCCGGCTGACCGGCTTGGAGAACGCGTTGGCGATCCATAGTGACAGCGCGACGGCAACAACGGCCCAGCAGGCGCCGAAACCGATCGCGAAAGTCTGCGTCGATCGGACCTGCTTAGTCACGGACGCTAGCGATACGGAGATGACCATGCGCCAGTCATATGCGGAAAAGGTATCGTACACATACAGTTCGTCGCCTCGCTTGTCGACGCGGCTGCCGTTCGCCTCTTCGGGAACAAACGGTTCGGCATCCGTAATCTCGCTGCCATAAAGCTTGCCGCCGTTCCTACTCAGCACGGTAATTCGCTGATCGGGCAGCACTCCGTTTTTCAGCTCGTCGAACAAGTTCGTGCCACAGTTCATAAGGAGCACGCCGATCCGCTGCTTGGTCTTCGGATCGTAGAGCGCCCGCGAGAAGGTGATTGACATTCTGTCCGGCAGCAAAAAATCGTGATGTGCCAATTCGTCGACATACATGCCGCCCTGACGCTCCAGCGTGCGCTTGTACCATTCCGATTCGAAAGGCGCATAGCCGAGCTGAAGCTCCGAGCCTTTGGTGCTGGAAAACACGGTGCCGTCCTCCGCGAAGAGATACAGTCCCTCGATATAATCGTGGCTGAGCAGCAGACTCTCCGTAGCCGAGCGGAAGTCTCGTTCGTTGCGTAGCCTATCGTAATCGCTCTCCGAGCCGGACGGGACATAACGCTTGAGAAACGACAAGGACGCATCCGCTCCCGCCATCTGCTGGTAGGCGATATATTCGGACACCCGGCCGATCTCCTCCAACTGGTTGGACATGCGGATCATGGATCGCTCCAGCACGTTGGCCGACACCTCCTGGACCTGTCGCTCGACCAGCGAAGCGTAGTTTCGGGAGGTGACGACAACGACGACGACGATCGGAATCAGCGAGATAAGCAGTAGTGCGACCAGCAGTCTGTTTTTAAGCCCCCAGGCGAATTTCATATAAATGCTACTCCGTGAAAGCGTTTTTTCGTATAATTGTAGCATATTCTGAGAGGGTGGATGCCATTGTTGTCGATATATCGTTCCCTTCCGCTCCTCGCGTTGCTGCTGCTTCTGACGACAGGCTGCGACAGCGAGAAAACGGCGGAACCCGATAGCGGCGGCCAGGTAACCGTGCGTTATATGCACATGGGCGTGGCGGCGGATGACGGGGATAATAATCCGTACGTCATGCGGCAATTCCCCGATGCTGTCGCGGAGCATTTTCCCGACATCGCGCTGAAGTCCGAGATGCTTCCCGAGGACCCATATACGAAAACGCTGCTCGTCCAGTTGTCATCCGGCGAAGGGCCGGATTTTTTCGAATGGTGGCCAATGCGCCAGCTGGAGGAGCTTGTGGCGGCGGGGTATTTGCAGGATTTGACGGGCATGGACATGCTAAACAGGTTTACGCCTGACGCGTTGGAGGGCTATACGATCAACGGCAAGGTGTACGGGATGCCGAAGGGGCTCAGCATTATGGCCACCTGGTACAATAAGGAACTGTTCGAGCAGCACGACATCGACGCTTTCCCGTCGGACTGGCCCTCCTTCCTTGCCGCGTGCGAGAAGCTGAAGCAGGCGGGCGTCACGCCGATCGTCATGCCTGACGAGGACCGCTGGTTCATCCAGTTCGGCCTGTACCAACTCGCTGCGTCCATCGTCTACGCCGCGGACCCCGACTTCGACAAGAAGCTCTTGGCGGGCGAGCGCACTTTCGCGAATTCCCCCTGGCGAGAGGTATTGTTGATGTACAAATCGCTGTACGACAGAGGCTATATCGCACCCGGCTCCCTCGACATCGGCGCGGAGAAGGCGGCAGCGCTGTTCAACAACGGAAAAGCCGCAATGATGTTCAACGGCAACTGGGATTACGCCCGGTTGACGGCGAATCCCATAAGCCGGGGCGCTGGTAGCGCGGGTGGCCTGAAATCGAACGGCGGCGCGAATTTTCAACGCGGCTTTATGCCCCTGCCGGGCAACGAACCCGACCAGCCGCTGCTCCTGTCCATCGGCCCGGCCGGCGGAACGGTCATCAACGCCAATACGCGGCATCTGTCCGAAGTGCTCGACATTCTGGCTTATCAGTTCGATCCGGATTCTCCGCTTTACGGGCTGTACAAGCAGAACTACGACGTATTCCCGATGTACAAGGGCGAGGATCTCGGCATCCCCGAATTCCGGGACTACACGGCGCTGTCAAAAACGCATGACTCCGTCTACTTCAGCAACCAGGCCTGGCCGGTCGGCGTGGCGGACGCCCTGTGTCGCGGCTTCCAGGACTGGATCGCCGGCCACGGGACGGTCGACGACATCCTAGCGGCGATGGACGAGCGATTGGAGGCGCTGCGAGACTAGCTGCATTTCCAGTCTTCTCGGCCTGCGAAGCCCGAAATGGCGGGCTCCGATCCCGTCAGCTTCAGCCCTAAGCCGCAAGCCCATCTTAAGCAAGTAGACCGAAACGCCTTAAAATAGTAGACCGCCGACCTCCTATAATGATGGCTGTGAGCATGAAAGTGCTTACAGCCATCTTTTTTGGCATGAAAGAGAGGAGGGTTCAAGTTGGGCTATACCTTACGAAAGGCTGCGGGCCGGAAAACTGCCGCATGGCTGCTCGGTGCGGCGCTTGTCGCACAAGGCGGCACCGCCGTCTCGCCGGGCACGGCCGAAGCCGGAGCGGCCGCCGCTCAGGCGAAACTCGTGCGGGTGACGCCGGATCTGACGAACGAGGTACTGCATAACCCCGGCATGGGCTGGGTGCTGATCGACAACGCGATCCCCGGCCATCTGGACGCAGGGCGCACGGGGGCATATCCCGAGGTCGATAACGTCGCGGTTCTGACCCACTGGGGAGAGCTGGAACCGACGGAGGGACAGTTCGAATGGTCGCTGCTCGACGAAGCGATCGACTATTGGTCGAACTTGGGCAAACGGATCCATTTCCGAATTTCCACGGATGCGATGATGATCTCGGGCTACAGCTACGCAAAAAGCGTGCCGGAATGGCTGTTCCAGCAATACGGCGTGCCTTACCAGGAGCGATTCGACCAGGGGTACACCTTTAAGCTGCCGGACTACACGCACCCTGTCTTTATGGAAAAGCTGGAAACCTTCCTGCAAGCATTCGCAGACCGATACCGGAACGATCCACGGCTGGACATCGTCGACCTGCGGGGCTACGGCACATGGGGAGAATGGCATAGCGGCCACGACTTCGACAGCTATTCTGAGCGGATTGCGACACTGCGGACAATTATCGATAAGTGGGATGACGCATGGAACGGCGATAAAATACTCGCCCTCTCCAACTCCTACGAATGGCGGAGCGAGATGGAACCGTCGGTAAGCACCCCCGCCTCCTACGAGGACTATATGAGCTGGTCCGCGTTCGACTACGCGCTAACGAAGCCGAATCTGACGTTCCGCAGGGACGGCGCCGCCGGTGCGCTGCGGCGCGATCCACGTCAGCCTTGTCTGCAAGCATTCAGCCGCACGACACCGCAACTCACCCCCCGATCTACTTGGAGGCGAATATATAAATGATAATTAATCGTACACGCAGCATGACCGGTCTCTTGGCCGCCAGCGCACTTATCCTGTCCAGCGCCTGCTCCGCCAACAACGGCGAGAGCGGTACCAGCAGCTCCGCGTCCCCCTCGGGGAGCGGCGCGCCGGTACAATCCTCCGCGCCCGCGGCCGACACGAATCCGCTCGGCAAATACGATCCGCCCATTGAAGTCTCAGTTGTCGGCACGACGGGCACGAACGTCCTGTTCGCCGAAGGCGAAAATATCGATGACAACATCATGACGCAGAAATATAAGGAAATTCTCGGCATCCAGTTCAAAAACAAATGGGTGTCCGACGCCTCGCAATCGGTGGAGAAACTGAATCTGGCCATCAACACCAACAACCTTCCCGACATATCCAAGGTTGACCTGAACCAGCTCAGCCGCATGATCAATCAGGACCAACTGGCGGATCTGACCGAAGCTTATGAAACGTACGCCTCCCCGCTTCTGCGCAAGGCGCTGGAATACGGCGGCGGCGCCGGCTTCGCTCCAGCCAAGAAGGACGGTAAAATATACGGCATGCCGGTGCCAAACGATTATTACGAAAATGTCGCGATTATGTATATCCGCAAAGACTGGCTAGATAAGCTGGGCCTGCAGCCGCCGAAGACGATCGACGAGCTGTACGAGGTGGCCACCGCCTTCGCAGAGCGCGATCCCGACGGCAACGGAAAGGCGGATACCTACGGCATCGGGCTCGACAACGCGCTTGGGATGGCGTTCGACGGCGTCGCTTCTGCCTACAAAGCATACCGTGCGACCTGGGTCAAGGATGCCGGCGGCCAACTCGTCTACGGCAGCGTTCAGCCGCAGATGAAGGACGCGCTTGCCAAGCTTCGCGAGCTGTATGCGTCCAAAGCGATCGACCAGGAGTTCGGCGCCAAGGATTGGGGCAAAACGGCGGACGACATCGGCGCGGGCAAGGGCGGCATCTACTTCGGCGCATTCTGGCAGCCGCTCTATCCGCTGCAGACGACCATGACGCACACGCCGGACTCCGACTGGAACGCCTATCCGATTCCGGCGGCGGCGGACGGAAGCCTGGTGCCGAAGCGTCCGAACAACGTGTTCAGCTGGATGGTCGCAAGCAAAAGCATGAAGCATCCGGAGGCGCTCATCAAGTCGATGAACCTGTGGGCGGAGATGTGGATCGAGGGCGGACAGTACAATGACCTGTTCTACAAGGAAATTCAGGGCAGCGAGAAATACGCGGGCAAGGAGGTCCACCAGTATGCCAAGCCTTACTTTTTCGACGATCCCGGCAAAAATATGGTCATCGGCAAGCAGTTCAAGGAAGCCGTAGCCAAGGACGACGGCTCGCTCGTTACGCATCCCGACGGCATTTGGAAATGGAACGCCTACAAAAACAAGGAGCCGAACGGATGGGCGTACTACAAATATTTGCTCGAATCAGAGGGCGTACTGGCCCAATACGGCGAGAGCTTCGTCCATGAGTCGTTCCTCGGCGCGCCTACCGAGACGATGGTCAAACGCCAGGCCAACCTGAACAAGCTCGAGGTTGAGACGTTCACCAAAATTATTATGGGCAAAGCCGATCTCGCCGCGTTCGACAAATTCGTCAGCGACTGGAAGTCGCTCGGCGGCGACGACATTACGAAGGAAGTCAACGCCTGGGCGGCAGAACAATAACCCCTTTGCCCCGGCTCAAGGCTAGGCGCAGCCCGGCTGACCTTGAAGCCGGCATCAATCGGGTGGGAAGGAGAGCCGTTCGCATGGACGGCTTGCTCCCCTCCCTTCTACCATCAAGCAATCGCGGAGGGACAGCCATGAAAATTACCAAAAGGGATGTCGCTTTTTTTCACCTACTGCTCGCTCCCGGCGTACTCTTGCTGCTGCTGTTCGCGTACCTGCCCATGTTCGGCATCGTGATCGCCTTTCAAAATTTTAATCCGTCGAAAGGCTTCATCTATTCGGAATGGGTCGGTCTGGAGCACATCCGCTTCCTGTTCGAGCTTCCCGATACGATGGCAACGATTCGCAACACGGTCGAAATCTCGCTGATGAAAATCGTCGCGGGGCTCGTCGTGCCGGTCGTATTCGCGCTGTTTCTGAACGAGGCGCGTCTTATGTGGTTCAAGCGGACCGTGCAAAGTCTCGTCTACCTGCCTCACTTTTTGTCCTGGGTCATTCTGGGGGGCATTCTTGTGGATGTTTTGTCCATCAACGGCGGCGCATTCAATCAGGCGCTGGGGGCTGTGGGCATTCCGCCGATCTTCTTCTTCGGCGACGAGTCCTGGTTCCGCGTCATGATCATCGTATCCGATGTGTGGAAGGAGTTCGGATTCTCCACCATCGTCTACCTGGCTGCGCTGACCGGCATCAATCCCGCGCTGTACGAGGCCGCGGCGATCGACGGCGCCACCCGCTGGCAGCGGACGCTGTACATTACCATTCCCGGCATTTTACCCGTCATCGTGCTGATGTCGACGCTCAGCCTCGGCAACGTGCTGAACGCCGGCTTCGACCAGATTTTTAATCTGTACAACCCGATGGTCATCAGCTCTACGGATATTATCGACACCTATATTTACCGGATGGGCCTGATCCAGGCGCAGTATGGCCTGTCGACCGCGATCGGCCTCATCAAGTCGGTCATCGGCTTCGTCCTGATCGTACTGTCCTACAGGCTCGCCAGCCGCTACGCGAATTATCGCATTTTCTAACCTTCTTAAGACGATCGGGGGTATTTCGATGCACGGACGGCTGAACAGAATGCAGCCCTTCGATATATTCAACTATGCAGGCCTGGCGATCATCTCGCTGTTGTGCCTTCTCCCCATCTGGCATATCGCCATGGTGTCGCTGAGCGGCGAAGGACCCGCCTCCAAGTTCGCAGTCGGCCTGTGGCCGGTCGAATTTACGGCGGACGCCTACGGGACGATCCTCCGGATGGGCAAGTTCTGGAGCGCGTTTGGCATGTCCACGCTGCGCGTGGCGGCGGGGGGTCTGCTTAATTTAATCCTGACGATCATGATGGCGTATCCGCTGTCGAAGGAGAGCGCCTACTTCCGTGGGCGTAACGTCTATATCTGGGTTCTCGTCTTTACGATGCTTTTCAGCGGCGGACTGATCCCGATGTACATGATGATCAACGAGCTGAACCTCATCAACACCATATGGGCGCTGGTGCTGCCCGGAGCCGTGCCCGTTTTCAACGTCATACTGATGGTTAACTTTATGCGCCAGCTTCCCAAAGAGCTGGAGGAGGCCGCGCTGGTCGACGGAGCTTCCCAGCTCCGGATTATGACGAGCATCTTCGTCCCGTTGTCGATGCCAGTGATCGCGACCGTCACGCTGTTCAGCGTCGTCGGCCATTGGAACGCCTGGTTCGACGGATTGATCTACATGAACGATACCTCCAAATATCCTTTGCAAACGTATTTGCACGTCGTGCTGGCTTCGCGCAACCTGATTAACGCGGATCAGCAGACAGTGATGGCGTCGCTCACGAACCGTACGTCGATATCGGCCCAAATTATTCTGGCTTCGCTGCCGATTCTTGTCGTTTATCCGTTCCTGCAGCGTTACTTTATTCACGGCATCGTGATGGGCTCGGTCAAAGAATAGGCTCCTACGCAGATAGGAGCGTGACAGGAGAGAAACAGATGAAAGCCATTTGCGTCATCGGAAGCTTGAACATCGATATGGTAGCGGCGGTAGAGCGGTTCCCGCTTCCCGGCGAGACGTTGACGTCCGTCGGGTACTCGACCTTTTTCGGCGGAAAAGGAGGCAACCAGGCTGTTGCGCTCGGCAGACTGGGCGCCAACGTGCGGATGGTCGGCAAGGTCGGCAGCGACATTCACGGCAGCGACTACATCCGCCACCTGCGAATGAACGGCGTAGACACAAGCGGCATTCGCGCCGAGCAGAGCGCGACGACCGGCATGGCGATGATTCTGGTCGACCCGCAGGGAGAGAATCAGATTATTATTTCTCCGGGAGCGAACGGGCTTCTAGCGCCTTCGGACATTGACGAGAATTGGGAACTTCTGATGGAGGCGGACATTTTCATGTTTCAGTTGGAGGTGCCGATCGGCACGGTCGCCTACGCCGTGAAACTGCTCAAGGGAGCGGGCAAGACGGTCATCCTGGATCCCGCGCCGGCCTCCCAGCTGCCCGACGCCATCTTTAAACATATCGATTATATGACGCCTAACGAAACGGAGATCAAATATTACGCGGGTCGTCACCAGCAGTATGTGCTGCAGCTGAAGGAAGCGGCGAACGTCCTTCTTCGCAAGGGCGTGAATACCGTCGTGGCGAAAGCCGGCGCGGAAGGCGCGTATCTGATTCGGGACATCGACCTGAAGCATATCGCCGCTTATCCGTCGAAGCCCGTCGATACGACCGGCGCCGGCGATAGCTTCAATGCGGGTTTCGCCTTTGCGCTGGCTGCGGGGAGTAGCCCCGAGGAGGCCGTCGGCATCGGCAACGCCGTTGGCGCGCTCGCGATCCGTCAGGTCGGGGCCCAGTCCAGCATGCCGAACAAAAGCGAGCTTGACACGTTCCTTCGGCAGCAGGAAGCGTATCGGCGCGGCAGCAATTCTATTCAGGGAGGTGCGTAATGCGAGACAACGACGCTATGAAGGCTGAGCGAACGGTGCAGACTATGCGAACGGAAAGCTTCTACGAGCCTGGCGACGGGCCTGTCCCCGTCATTCTGGATACCGACATCGGCCCGGATTGCGACGATGCCGGCGCCGTGGCCGTCCTTCATGCCTTGCAGTCGGAGGGGCGGCTTCGCGCCTTAGGTATGATGAACTGCACCTCCAGTCCGTGGGGTGCCGGCTGCCTGGACGCTATCAACGCCTACTACGGTCGGGGCGACATCCCGGTCGGGACACTCGAGGCGCGAGGCTTTCTAGTTGGCGATCTTTTCGAAAAGTACAACCGCATGATAGCGACCACCTGCGTCAACCGCTACACGGACGGGCGATCCGCGCCGGATGCCTCGCGGCTTTATCGCAAGCTGCTCGCTGACGCCGGCGACGGCAGCATCGTAATTATCGCGATCGGCCCGCTCATCAATCTGATGCGGCTCCTGCTTACCGGCGCGGACGATATCTCACCCCTCTCCGGAACCGAGCTCGCCGCCTGCAAGGTTCGGCATCTCGTTGTTATGGGCGGGTTATTCCCTGAGGGGAAAGAGTGGAACTTCGAGATGCACCCCGAATCTGCCGCCATCGTATGCGGCCAATGGCCGACGCCGATTACGTTTACGGGCTATGAGATTGGGGCCGCCATTCCGACCGGCAAGCGGTTGTTAGCGGAAGCGCCGGAGGATCATCCCGTGCGTCGCAGCTATGCCGCCTATCTTGGCGACGAGCCCGCACGGCCGAGCTGGGACCTGACGGCCGTGCTGTATGCGGCCCGCGGGGCGGCTCCGTATTGGGACATCGTGCGAGGCCGAATTACGGTCGACCCGGCAAGCGGCGCCAACGACTGGAACGCCGATCCTCTCGGGCCGCACGCCTATCTCTCGGCGAAGCTGCCCCCCGAGGCTATTGCCGACATGCTCGACGAGCTGCTAACCCGTGATCACAAGGCCAAGAAAACATGATGGACTTGATGAGCAACTCGTAGAACATGCGGTCTTGGAATGACGACGTAACAAAGCAACGAGCAGAAATCAAAAAACATTTTACAAAGGGGCGTAGCTTGTTTGGCATCGCCCCTCCACTTCACAAATAACTCATATTCAAAACCGAGAATGGGACTATGCAGGCATTGCGCAACATGAAGATATATTTCGAAAGCATATGTATAAAATCCGTTTAATAAGCGGCGATTGGCATTTATAATGTGAGTCATCGTTTTTTCAGACAGAAAGCGTTAGAACAAGCGGTAAATCCACACTGCCACTACAAAAACCAATAGAATTACCAATAATACTCCACGAGCTGCCTAGGATTAACACCTTACATGTTTCCGTTTGAAGCCAAGCTGCCCTTTACCTACCGCCTTTTGAATATTGTCGGAGGCGTTTAGGAACTTGCTTTTTGCTTTGTCTTTTTGGACTTCGACCGGACCTACTGCCATTGCGATTTCGACCGCCTTATCGTGAAGTGGCAAATAGGAAGTCCCCACCGTGTATATAAAATTATTCATCGCGTATTTCGTTCGTTCGGGAGAGTCGTGAATCGTATTTTTCACCGTTTCAAGCAAACCGGCCATTTTGCTTTCGGAAAATTCATGATCCGGGCGATTACCCAAAAGCCAGCAGTAACAGCTCCAGCCCGCCGACATTCTCAGCTCTTCGCCGCTTGCGATCCATGGATCGGCAACTTCTTGTGCGATATCCGCTTCAGCCAAGGTTACTGCAACCACATAATCGGACAGCATGTAGAAATAGGCCGTATCCATCCACCGATCAAAATCCGCCTTGGTCATTGCTTTTGGATCTGCGATCACACCGGCAAAGTACATCGCATCATAGTTCCCGGTGGCGTAAAGCTGCTCAGCCAGGGGTTGATTGATCTTGATTTTTCTCGCCATTGGCTTCATATCGCCCGTAGCAACGCCAAATAGGGGTTCGTGAGCGCCATTGGATATATATATTTTCTTGGTTCGTTCCTTGCCGAGAGCTTCAAGCTCGCGCATGACCATTTCTAAATCCATCGCATACCCCTTCTTTCATTGGCGGATTTCCCTTAGATTATATCCATCAAATCCATGACAGTAAATGCCGACTGAACGCCCACGCTTTGAATCGTGGGATGTATAATGAGGATGAATGGTTGAATGGTTAAAATAAACAAAACTAGGAGATGGGTTATGAAGGTTGAGTATAATGAAAGGGTAAGTCTGGGACAAATCGACATCAGAACGGACATGGTTGAAAAGGAAGTAACGATTCTACATCTAACAGATAGTCATTTGTTGGAGGTTGACGATCGTGAAGAAGAACTGGACTTCCTATATGCGATCCAGAGGAAGTGGAAAGACATTGAAAACGTAGAGGCGATGTCTTCACGTCTTCATTTCAATAACCTTCTTCAGCTTGGTCATGAGAAAGAAGTAGGTTGTACAGTAATGACAGGGGACGTAGTAGATTTCCCTTCATTAGCCAATTTGGATTTCGTCAAAAAGTCGCTTCAATCGTTAGCGTCCCCTTATCTGTATACCCTTGGCAATCATGATTGGTATTATCCCTATATGGAATGGAACGATTCCACGAGGAAAGATTATTACCCTAGGTTTTTTGATTTTACCTACGGCAATCCTGCTTATCAAATGGTAAATGTGAATGGAATCAAATTGATTGCGATTGACAATAGTAATTATCAGATATCCGAAGAACAATTACATTTCTTTCAGGAACAACTGCAAGACGGTTTGCCATGCCTATTATTTATGCATATCCCCCTTTATATTCCCTCCCTCGCAACGGAAGTTGTACAGACGTGGAAAGCCCCGATCATGATGGCAGCTCCGGGGTGGGATGTGAAGACGCAACAATTATGGAAAGTGAGAGATGCGGATCCGAGCACGATCCAGTTTTATCATCTTGTAACCGGCAAGGAGCATGATCAACTATTAGGTATTTTCTGCGGGCATGTCCATTTTCCGCATCAAGATCCGTTTAGACCTAACCGATATCAGTTTATCACCACTCCCTGCTTTAGGGGGGGATACAGGATCATAAGAATACTTCCTTGGTAGTTCTATCAAAAATCGTTGACTGCCACTGTCAGCGATGATTGTGTATGCTTGGATCAGGAGGCGATTCATATGGTAAAAAAATCAAGTGACTTGCCGATTATTTCCTTTACCGACCCCCTGTCTTTTGAAAAATGGCTCGATGATCATGGTGATACCTCATCCGACATCCGATTGCAGATTGCGAAAAAGAATTCCGGCGTCGTTACGATTTCCTATAACGAAGCGCTTGAAGTTGCCTTATGTTACGGATGGGTCGACAGTCAGAAAGAAGCGTTCGATGAGAAAACATGGCTGCAGCGGTTCACTCCACGCGGGGCTAAGAGCATCTGGTCGAAAGTCAATAAAGAGAAAGCGGAACGGCTGATCGCAAACGGGCGAATGAAGGCTTCCGGATATAAGGCCATTGAAGAGGCCAAAGAGAATGGGAACTGGGATCAAGCCTACGAGTCGCAAAGCGTCGCGTCGCTGCCTGAGGACTTCGCGATCGAGTTGGAGCGCAATGCCAAGGCTAAAGCATTCTACGATACACTGGGGAGACAAAATAAATATGCAATCCTATTTCGAATCCATAACGCCAAAAAACAAGAGACCCGGGAGAAGCGGATCCGACAGTTCATCCAGATGCTTGAGAGAGGGGAAAAAATTTACCCTTCATCCCCCTAACATACTCTCTTCCTGTGGACTGCAAGTCTGGATAACGCAACAGTCGATCTAGAGATCGGATTGCCGCTTTAAGAACAATCTTATGGTTTCGTTACTTCTTATAAAAATGGAGACGCGAAATCGTTCGCGTCCCCATTTCATCCCAACCACAATTGGCAATCATCTTAGAACTTGACCGAACCGGCCAGCGCGCCGCTGACAAGATAACGTTGAATGAAAACATACAGCACGATCAGCGGAGCGGCAATAATGATGATGCCGCAAGCGAGAAGCGGCCAATTGTTCAGATACTGGCCGAAGAAGGCGAACAGCCCGCGCGTAATCGGCTGATATTTCGTGTCGGATAGATAGATGGTCGGACCGATAATATCGTTCCAGACGCCGATCGCCGTAAGCATAATGCCGGTGGCCATAACAGGTTTTACAAGCGGGATCAGAATATTGAACATAAACCTCAGATAGCCGCATCCGTCAATCGCCGCCGCCTCGTCCAAGTCGCGCGATACCGACTTGATATACCCGACGAACATCAGGAACGCGATTCCCGTTCCGCCGGTGCGCAGCAGCATATACCCCCACTGCGTGTTATAAAGCCCCAACTCGTTAGCCAGCCAGAACTGAGGAACGAGCGGGCTCGGCAGAAATAGAGACATCGTAAAGAACAAATAGATCACGTTGGAAAACTTGACATAACGCCGGGCAATCGGAAATGCCGCGAACAGGGAAAGCAAAATGGATGCCAGCATCGTTACTACGGTGTACAGCACGCTGTTCCAGATATATCGCGAGAAATCCCCTTTTTCCCAGGCTAACGAGAAGTTTCCGAAACGAAATTGCTCGAACAGGCTGATCGGAGATTTTAAATATTCGATTTGAGTCTTCATGGACACGTTAAACAGATAGAATAAGGGAAGTAAGTACATGCACAGCATCAGAAGAACCACGAGATAACGCAGGCTGACGGACGTTCTGGATTCGGCCATTACAGATCGACCTCTCTTCTGCGCAGCAAGTACATAAAGACGACCGTAAAGAAAAAGACGAACAGGAACAGCACCATTGCGCCTGCGGATGCCAATCCGTAATCGGCCGTCGTGTTGTTGGCGATAGCGTCCCGATAAACGTCGAGTGCGAGCGTGCGGGTATTGAATCCGCCATTCGTAAGCACGTATATAATATCGAACGTTTGCAGCGCGCCGATGATCGAGAGCAACAGATTCACTGTCATTGAAGGTGCAATCATAGGAAACGTAATGAAGCGGAAAGACTGCCAGGCGTTCGTACCGTCAATATGGCCCGAATCGTACAGATCTTTCGGAATCGCCTGCAGCCCTGCCATAAAAATCGTCATGGAATAACCCATATACATCCAGATTTGCACGAAAATAATCCAATAGAAGGCGGCGTCGTAGCTCGAGAGGAAATTGCTGCTCGTGTGGAAAGCCTTGAAAAGCGAAGCAAAGGGGCCGCTCATCGGATTCAGCATCATCCGCCACATAAGCCCCGATACCGTAACGCCCAGCACAACCGGGAGAAAAAAAGTAGCCCGGTATAACGCATCTCCCTTGAGCTTGCGGTTAAGCAGCACGGCCATGAGCAATCCGACCGCATTTTGGATCACCACGACAAGAAAGGCGAACTTAAGCGAGTTGCGGATGGAGCGTAACCGTTCGGCCTGGTCGGAGGAAAACAGCAGCTTGTGATAGTTGTCGAAGCCGATGAAGTGCCAGCGAACGCCCGGCAGTCCGGTCGCGTCGGTCAAAGAGAAAAACACCGTCGCCATCGACGGGCCGAATGCAAAGACGACATAAAGCAGCAGCGGTATCATCAAAAGTGCAAGCGGCAAATGTCTGGATATTCCTCTGCCAAATGGATACATACTATCACTCCATGTTTGGGTGTCTGTATCAGAAGGAAACGGGGCTGAACAATCGGCGTCAGGCCCCGTTTCGGCTTGCTTCATTTAAGCTAGATTATTTTCGTCACTTCGGCGCCGCTGCTTCCCATTCTTTCTGCGTGATCGCCGCCAGCTCTTCCGGCGTCTTGATCGGTCCTGCAGGCGCAAGGAACTCGGCGTGGATGCTGGAACCGCTCACATGCTCCCCGGCGTTCGGACGGTTGATGAACAACTGATCCCAGGAAAGCTTGAACGATTGCAAGTAGGGCTTAAGCTCGGCGATAAAGGGATCGTCTACTTGGATGTCCGCATTGGGCAAGAATCCGGCCGATTTGACGAAATCCGCATAGTTGTCCGGTTCGGATTGCATGGCCAGCCATTTCAGAGCGGCATCCTTGTTCTTGGACTTCTCAAGCACCATCCAGGACATGTCGTATTTGCCCGCGAGCGTCGAGTTTTGCGCGGGATCGTTGCTGCCCGGAATCGGGAAATATCCGAATTGCAGGTTCGGATCTCCGGACTTCAGCGTCGGCGCATTCCATGTGCCGTCGGCGATCATCGCGACTTTGCCGCTTATGAACAAGCTCGGGAGCGAGCCGTAATCGACGCCCATCGTGCCGTCCGCCGCATTTTCCAGCAAGTATTTCGCCTTCTGAAGAATCTCGATCTGCACTGGGTCGGTGAACTTGGTCGAGCCGTCCCACAAGCCCTTGATGAAAGCTTCCTGATCTTTCTGGATGGAAGCGGACAACCCTTGCACAGCCAGGTTAAACGGCCAGACATCCTTGCCGGCGAAGCCCAGCGGCGCAATTCCCTTCGCCTTCAGCGCGTCGACGACCTTTGTGAATTCGTCCCAGGTTGTGGGAACTTTGAGGTTGTTATCCGTAAAAATCTTTTTGTTATAGAACAGACCGGTGAACGATACTTTACCCATATTGATGCCGTACACTTTACCGTTGTAGGTCGTCGAATTCGCGACATCGGCCGGATTGTAGTTTTTGACGAACTCCTGTCCGCTCAGATCCGCGATCAGCCCGGCGTCGATCCATTGTTTCCAGGTCGGTGCCTCGGCCCCTTTGGCCCAATCCTGCGGAATCGGTGCGAAACCGCTCTTGATCGCCATCAGATCGGCGTCATTGGCATTGACGCGGGTTTGCTGCAGCTGGTCGTACGTTGCATCTGAAGGAACTGTGACGTAGTCCACCTTAATATTCGGATACTTTTCTTCAAACTTCTTGTTGAATTCCTCGTAATACTTGTTCACCGGCTCGTTGATCCAATGAATGATCTTGAGCGTAACTTTGCCGCCAGAAGAGCCCTTGGAGCCTCCAGGACTAGAAGCGCTTTCATCGTTGCCGCTCTTCCCCCCGCAAGCGGCAAGCGGGACAACCAAAGCGAGACCGAGGCACAGCAGGGTAAGCTTCTTAAGCATGCACTTTTCCCCCATTCAAATGGTTTACTTCCCGTTTTCACTTTTTACGAAATCGCTTTCGTAAATCATCCATATTATTTATCAGAATTTGGGTTTTGTAAAGTATAAAATCAAAATTTTTCCTATTTCCTTAGAACAATCGATGGCATTCGTTAAACTTTCTTTACGTTTCCAGCAACATGGAGTATATTTAAGGCAATCTGAAGCTCCGTTATCGAAAACGGTTTCGTTGTCGGGGATGATCCGTACTCGGGGATTTGTGATACGTTTGCCGAAGGGAATGAACGTTTGTGAATATAAAAACGATTGCTTCCATGGCGGGAGTTTCGGTCGCGACCGTCTCGAAGATTATTAATAATTACAGCGATGTCGGCGAAGAGACGCGCCAGCGCGTTCTCAGGATCATGGAGGAGACAGGGTACAAGCCCTCCTCCTCCGCGAAGACGCTGGCGACAAAGAAATCCAATTTGATCGGCGTCGTGTTTGCCGGCAAATTGAACTCGGATCTGAACCATCCGATCTTCGTCAAGGTAATCAATGCATTCAAGAAACAGATCGGCTTGCTCGGTTACGATCTTTTGTTTTTCTCCAACGAAACGTTTTTCCAGTCCAAGGAGGATTATCTCGCTCGATGCCGTCATTTCCAGGTAGACGGATGTATTATTATTGCCGGCGATATTATAGAACCCAGCGTCGTCAATCTGGCTCGCAGCGATATTCCGTGTATCGGAATCGACATTGAAATCGATGGCGTCAATTCCACTTACTTGATGTCCGACAACGCGAACATAGCCGCCAAGATCGTCGAGCATCTGTATATGCGCGGTTACCGAGAAATCGGATTGCTCGGCATTGAGCGGAACTCCGGCGTCATATTGATTCGGGAAACCGCGTTTCGCGAATCGCTCAAGACATTCGGCCTTCCCATCCGGCCGGAATGGATCATTCGCAGCGTCGACTACGCAAGGGATAGCGGATATCGCGCGATGAAGGGGTTGATCTCTTCGGGCTCGTTGCCCCAGGCGATGTTTGCGGTTACGGACCATCTCGCGTTCGGTGTGATGCAGGCGATGAAAGAGCATCATCTGCGCATTCCGCAGGATATGGCGCTGGTCGGCTGCGACGACATCGACGCCTGCAAGTATACCGTTCCTCCGCTCACGACTGTCAGGCAGGACACCGACAAAATCGGCCGGTTAGCCGCTCTGATGCTATTCGATATGATCAACAAACAGATCAACCCCACAGCCGTAATGGTCGAATCGGAACTGATCGTACGCGAATCTTGCTGAAATCCGGCTTTAAGCCGAACGGGCCGGTAAGGTGTTATTGGTAAATCACCCTTTACACCAATGAGGAGCCGACATTCCGCAAGTATGCCTGTGAGAACAGCAAAAAAACAGCCATTTTTTAACTTGGCTGTTCTTATGATTTCAAAATTTTTTTAACGATGCTTTCAGCCCATTGAGGAAGAGATTCCGATTGCGAGATTATTGAACCGTTATTTGCATGCAGAATGATTTCGCCTTCCGTATGACTGTTATCAATAACGATCAAATGGTCGATCAAGTGAAAGTAAGACAATAAATTACGAATCGATGTTTGATGCCGTCTGATGATATCTTGGGAGGGAATATAATGCCCGCCATTTTCCACTCGAATGGCTACCCTCTTGATATTCAAACAATAATCGCCTAGACCGACATAGAACATTGTAACTTCAAAACCGTTTGCCTTTGCGTCACGCATGAGGCGGATCGCATTTCCTCCGGCAAGTGTTGTTTCGATGGAAAAATCACGTCTGTTATGAACGCAATCCCTCGCCAGTTTAATGGCCTCTTTCCCAGCAGATACTTTTCGGCTTTCAGGATGATCTGAATCTATCCCTCGTGCCAGAGCATCGGGATCAATGTTAACACTGATGCCGAGCCGATCAATGATCAAGTTTCGAATCGTACTTTTGCCGCTACCATTATTTCCGGCAAATACGTACATGATCGGTGCCGGCTCATGCATGAGGTGCATCCTCATCGGAAACGGGAACAATGTTTCCGTTGTAGTATTCTTTTACGATTTGACCATCTTTCGTTTTGTATACAATATATGTTTCGTTGACCTTGGCATCAAGCTTAGCGCGATCGCCTGTAAGCTTAATTAGCTTCTCGAGATCTTTGATTTGATTCATGAGCATCACCGCCTCGTTACCTTAGTATCGGCTAACGATTGAATTATAACACAATCATTAGAAACGATCAGATACATAAATTGTCTGCAAGGTTTGATACGGCAGTATTCGCTAATTATGTTAGCCAATCTCATGCGATTTCATAGTTCACCCCTAGGGTGGACTTTTTTTGACAAGCGAATATGATTACAGTAAACTGTAACTAATACACTAAAGTGTAATAAAGACAGTTGAGTGTCATTCGGAGGTGTACCATGAATAGTTATACCGCTAAACAAATAGCTGAAATTCTCCAACAAGATGACCCGCGCATGAATCTGCGAACGGTAAGGTACTACACTCAAATTGGCATGGTACCGCCCCTTGAATTGATGGGTAACAAAAGGGTTTACACAGATAACCACATCCATTGCTTTCGCGCGATTATTACCTTATCAAGAACCGGGGAAACATTAGCTTCTATCCAGGAAACATTGAAAAAACTTTCCTTGGAGGACATCGAAAAAATAAGTCGGCAATTAACATGGTATGAACCTAACCGAATTATTGAAAACGAAACGCTAAAGATAACGGACGATGTCATTATAACGATTAGCCCTCGAATTTCTGCGGAGTTAAAACAAAAAGTTATTGATTCAGTATCGCAAGCACTGAGGGGTGAAAATCAATAATGCTTGACATTAAATTAGCCAAGTCAAAGATGGAGAACGAAGAAGGAATGAATCATTTATGGGTTCAGTTATTACAGGATGAACAAGTTCAATCCCAAAAGTCGGAAATCCAAATACGACTACCAAAAGGGATCTACCGCTCAAAAAACCTTAATGGCTTGGTCGAGAATGAACGAGAACACATTGTAGTTGATGTCTTCAACCGAGATGTTATCATAGAAATCTTTACCCAAGATGCGATTCAATGTGGTGAAATGACAATCGTAGTAAGCTTATTGACAGCCGAGACCACGGTAAGCAAAGAAATTTCGATTCAAGTAGTCGAAGAAGATGAAATGGAAATGGTTGAGATTGACGAACAAGTTGTCGAACGAATCAAAGAGTTAAGCAAGGTCACTCTACCCTACGATGCAGGAACAAATATGGTATCCATTCAATCAAGGATACTGGAGAAAAGGGATAATGAATTTTCGCACTTGGAAAAGAAATATCGAATTGACTACTGATGTTGAAGGGGCGTAGCCATGAACCTGATTCCATATAGCACAATAAAGAATGGATTGGCGGTGAAATTGCGTGGAGAATGAAGAGCTTGAATACAACGTTGAGTACCAAGACGGTTACGGCGTTCTTTATTTTGAAAAGGTCAAAGCGCCTGAACTATCCGATGCAAAAATGCAAATCCTCCAACGATTCCCTGATGTTACGATTAGGGCAGTTACCGTTGTTCCTCACAACAATAATGATGAGCATCCTTAACTTTCTCGGAGGGGAGAGACGCATCGGGTGGGGATATTACGCCCCACCCCCTCCCTACAGTCGGACGATTTCCGCCGACTGGGAGCCGCGCACACCCCATGCGTCAACGCATTAAACCCGCTTCCTAACGGTCCCCATGATATGCATCAGGTATTCCTTCTTGTTCAACGGGTTGTAGTCGCTCCGCTTTCGAGTCGGAACCTCGTCTGTCACCTTCCGATATCCCACGGGTTTGGAGATGAACATCCCTTCCCCTTCCGTGTAGGATTGGACTTTCGCCTTAAAGGGCTCTGTCACTCGCGCGGGAATGGCGCCCGTAAGGAGGTATTCCTCTTTGCTCAGCATGGGATCGTACAGTTCGGCCTTCACTTTCGACAATTGAAACAAAGCCGTCCCCAGTCCGCTTGCCGGCAGGGTGAACTCGAAGCCGTTCATCGGCTCATATACGTCCGTCCCGGCCCTACTCAGCGCTTCCATCAGCACAAGCGGCGTCAATTTGCGGAAGTCCGCCGCCGTACTTACCGGGCTACTGTACCCGCTGTCGGTCAACGTCACTTTGATGTCCGTCACTCGCCAGCCGTATAGCCCCTGCTTCAACGTTTCAAGCACGCTTTCTTCAATGGCATGGTGGAAAGGCAGCGGCAAAGAACCGAGCTCCACACCCAAGCCGTACACCATACCGCTGTTCTCCGCTCCCGGCTCCACGCGAAAGCCGACCGTGCCATTAAACAAATTGCCATCCTCGGAAATCACCGCGCGCGCCGCGCCGCAGCCTTTCGGCTTCTCGATGCAAATCACGCTCGTCTTTGAAAATTCGGCCGCAATGCCGTATTTCTCCAGCAAGACAGCTTGAATGACTTCCTTCTGGACTTCGCCGAACAACCGGATGTAAATCTCCTGACTCTGCGGGTCCCGGGAAATCCAAATCAGCGGATCTTCATCCGCCATATCGATCAGCGCTTGATACAAACGATGGACGTCGCCGCTGTACCAGGGCTGAATCACCGCTTCCAGATTGGGTTCTTCCAGCTCGACGGTGCGCATCCGGTCGTTCCATTCGCCGAGCACGTCACCGATTCTCAACTCCTGGAGCCCATGAACGATGCCGATATCTCCCGCTTCAATTCGATCGGCGGCAACCTGCTTGCCGTTCACCAGCGCGCTCAATTTCTTGATTTTCCCCTTGCCGAACTCGCCTTGGTCCGCGCCGCTTCCGTTCCATATTCGCACTTCCTCTCGCAGCCGGATCGCGCCCGAGAACAAGCGGACGTACGCTTTCTTCTCCCCGACCGCTTCTCGCTCGATTTTGAATACGACGCCCGAAAGCCCGGCTCCAGTGCAACTCCCAGCTCCGGCATTAGACGGCAGGAACTGTTCGATGCCGCGG
Organism: Cohnella baijiui; assembly: GCF_020731285.1. Classification (GTDB taxonomy): domain Bacteria; phylum Bacillota; class Bacilli; order Paenibacillales; family Paenibacillaceae; genus Cohnella. Next base: position 297,915 of record NZ_JAJFOW010000003.1, on the reverse strand, counting down.
ATCAGCTCCTTTACGCCGATTCCTTTGGCGGCAGCGCCGAGAAATAGCGGATAAACGTCAGCGCGACGGGCTTGCGTCGCGATTTCGCCGACCAGATCTTCTTGCGCAAAGGTCCGACCATTCACATATTCATCCAACAATCGTTCATCCTGCAAAGCAAGCGTCTCCATGCACGACTCGACGAAATCGCCGCCGTCTCGGTCGCCTTGCCAGTCGCAGTCGTCAATGTCGGCGTCATTCGTTCCTTCGCGGCTTCCCCGGTACAAGGGAATGACCTTGTCGGTCAACTTTTCCCGGATCGTGCGAATGACTTTGCCGGAATCCGCCCCGCTTCGGTCGATTTTGTTGACGAAAATGATCGTCGGAATGCGCAGCTTCATCAAGCTCTTCATGAGCACCTTCGTCTGCGCCTGAACGCCTTCGACTGCCGACACGACGAGAATCGCCCCGTCCAACACCCGCACAGAGCGTTCAACTTCGGAAATAAAATCGGCATGGCCAGGTGTATCCAGTACGTTGACCTTCAAGTCCCCCAGCATAAATGAAACCGCCGAGGCCTTGATCGTAATGCCGCGTTTGCGCTCCAGTTCCATCGAGTCCGTCAGCGTATCCCCTTTATCAACGCTGCCCGGTTGGCCGACGATGTTCGCCTCATGTAAAATATGCTCCGTCAGGGTCGTCTTTCCGGCGTCGACATGCGCCAGAACCCCTATATTGATCGTATTCATCGCGGATCAGTCTCCTCGTTTTCGCTCGCATCGCTTTTTTGTTCATCGTGAACGCCTCTCTCGTTTTCATGGTGTTTTGCCGCATATTTTTCACCCTCCGTAGGAATATCGTTTTCATTGAAAAAGCCGACCGTGGCAGCCGACCGTGGCCGAACAACGCAAAAAAGCCCCCTGTCCAAATTCTGGAGAGGAGGCGGCGAGCATACACGCAAAGAAAGGAGGTACTCCCTTAACCCAGGGGAGTGCCGCGTTTCTTGCTGCATACGTATAAAAAAGCCCACGCCAAATCCTATCCAGAAAAAAACCGTTTACTCAGTTTTTCGCGTTTGGATAGAATTATCGGCGCATCGGCTTTAAGGTCACCCTTTTCAATGAATTGGCTTTAATGTAGCACACGCTTCCGGCAAAAGCAACGATCAGTTCGTTTGAATATCCAACCGGTGTGCCGTCGCCTAAAAGTTCTGGCCCCGAAGCTTCCTAAAGACCTTATAGCTTCTCTCTGCACATTCCGATATGGCTATGGGGTGAAATCCTTTCACTTCAGCATATAACGTATCGTTCAATGGAGCAATCCAATGTGATGGTATCCGATCCGCACCCAGTTTGGCGCCCATAATGGAACCAACCGTTGCCCCATTGCAATCCGTATCCCAACCGCCAAGTACCGCAGTGGAGATCGCAAGCGAAAAATCGTCGCCGGCAAAAATAATCGAGGCTGCGACAAGTGCGGCATTATTAATGGTATGGACCCATGAATAATGTTTGAAAGCGTCCCAAATACGCTCCACCAATTCCTCTTGGGTCGATGATGTGCGAGCAATGCGAACCGCTTCTTTAACTGCTTGAGCTAACCTGCTATTTTGCGGAATTTCGCTCAGTCCGATTTCTACGATTCGGTTTGCATCCTGTTCCGCAAATGCGGCAGCAATCATCGCGGAGATGAACATTTCGCCGTATATTCCGTTTTTAACGTGGGAGAAAGATGCGTCACGCCAACCAAGCTCGGCTGCCAATTCAGGATTGCCCGCGGCCGCGTATGCCCATCCGTCGGCTCGGATTTGTGCGCCAATCCACTCCCGATAAGGATTCAAGTGCGTACGTACCCATTGCTTTTTTTGCTGCCAATCGTTCGGACGGTCTCCTGTCATGTGGGATGTGACGTGAGCGAAGTTAAGATAAGCTTGTGTCTCAGCTGTGGCTACCTGCCCATAGGTCAGATGTCCGTGCCACATCTTCCCGATATCCCAACTATCCCATTCCAGCCCTTTCTCCTCCATCATGATCAAGCCTAGAACAGTATAACGAATATCGTCATCCGACTCCATGAACCGGATTTGTTCCTTCTCGCTTTTTTTACAGAATGGCGATAGGGACAGGCCGTATTGTTCAGCAGCGGTGGAGAACCCCGGCGTATAGTCGTTGATCGGCCATGCGTCCGCTCCTTCAAACCAGAGCTTCACATTTTTCCAACCGGGATTACCGTGCCCGCCATTTACAAATCCTCCGCTCTCCAACGGTTTTCCCAATGCACAGCCAATACACCTACCAAGCCACGCGCCGTAAAACTTATCCTTCCATTGATCCGAAGTTAAGCTGTCCTGTAAGCGTCGCGGGCCTTCCGGCCGTTCTCGGCGAATTTCCTCCAATTCCGACGGCTCTATATAGAAGAAATCATCTCGCATGGGGAGTTCAGCCAACTGCTCATAGAGGACTTGCAGCTCCGATTCTTTCTCCATCTGTTCCGCCTTCTCCTTAAAGCCATGAACATGGAAGCCTTCCTCGTGCTTTTGCTGAATCTCCTCGATCACAATACCCTTCAGTGTGCTCCAACCTGCCACTATGATTTCCTCCATTTCGAATAGTTCCACGCTAAATGAGGTGTTTTCTTAAGATAGAGATTAGTTCAGCTTGAACGTCACGATTTTCTTCGCAGCGAGCTGCGTCGTGAACGCGTTGCCATCCGCGGCTACTGGCTGCTTCGGTTCCTCCAGCAGGTTCGTCTGCAGCACCGAACCGCGGCCGTACCTGCACCGCCGTCATTCCCGGGCGCCGTCCAGGACAAGACCGCGGAACTCGAAGTGACCGAAGATACTTTCAAATCCGTTACCGCGCTCGGCGCAATCGTATCCGTCTATGTCTGCAAATAGGTATCATCGGCACGGTACGTCAGATTGTTGGTCCACATGTAATACTCGTATCGAATCGTTCGCGTCGCCGCTTGCAGTGCAACGGTTTGCTCGAAAGACGCCCAACTGGTCGTCGTGCTGATCGGGAGATGATCCGTTTGGATGATCGTTCCGGTGCTGTCAAATTGGCGAATGACCAAAGACAACGAACCGTTGGCGCCTTCGGACATAAACTTCCCGCCGAAGCGCAAAATGCCGCTCGTACCGCCAGCAATGGACACATCTTGATAGATGCTGTTCGTTCCAACGCACGTTCCGCCGCAGTTGCTGGCCAGATACGGCGTGCCATCCGGCGAGTTGTTCGGCAAGCGGTAGGCTGACCAATTCGTGCCCGGCCCCAAGCGGTACCAGTAATCCGTGGTCGACATCCCAAAATCGCTGTTTTTCAGCAAATTGGCGGACTTCTCCAGACGATACCAATAAAGCCCGTCATAGTTCGCATCGTTCGAACGGCGGCCATAAGCCAGATAGATAGAGCCGTCGGTCGGATCCTTATACATCCCCGCATACTGCACATTGCATAGAAGTGCACCGTTCGCGTCTTCCGCAGCCCGACTGGAGTAGATGACCGGATTGCCGCGCGGAAACTGATCCCAGGTCGTGTTCGTAAGCGAACTGCTGCGAAACAGCCCGTAATCCCAGTTTTGATTGGACGTGCAGCCCAGATTGATATCGGCCGCTTCCACCAGGTGGTAATAGTAGCTTCCCTCCTGAATCATGCTTCCGGCTCCGCCGCCGACAGAGCCGCCGGCCGCCCAGCTCTCGCGCCACGTTGCCGAATCGTTGAGCGTCATCACCGCGTCCGCCGGAACGCCTTGGGCCGAATTCCCGGCGATCCAGTTCTGGAAATCGGCCGTCTTGGCGATGCCTCGATAGCCGTGGTGACCGTCGTAGCCATGGAAACCGACCCAGTAGTACGTGCCGTCATACTTGAAAATATTAAATGTACCTTCGTCGAGCACTTTGCCAGGTCCGCCGGCAATCACGGAACATTTTTTCGTCGGCGTATTGCAAATCTGATTCCACAACTGCCCCCCGGTAAGAACAGGATTGCCTTTGGCCGGCGCTATGGTGAAAAGGCCCATCGGATCAGCGCCGGAACGGGAAAGCATACAGCCTTTCCAACTCGTAGCGTCGAGACACTGAAACAGGAAGTGCCACTGATTCTCGGCTGCATTGTAAATCACGTCGCCATCGGTAGCGGCGCAAGCGTACGGAGTACCAGCAACGTGAGGAAGGACAAGGACAGGTGCAGACCAGGTAACGCCTTTATTGGTCGACTTGCGCACCTGCATTTCCAATGCCCATCCTCCCGAACAGGCTGTCTCAGGCGTATATTTGCGATTGAATAAGTACCAGGTGCCGTCACTCATCATCTTGACCTGAGCCCCGTCGAAATAGCTTTTGAATCCGGTGCTTGCCTGCGTATCCTTGCGTAGGAACACCCAATCGGCGTCGCCGTTCCAATAATCGGCCATCGTGCCGGGCGTGCCGGTGCCATTGGCCGCATGCGCCGTTGACGACAATGGCGAGATGCGAGGTGCGAAAGCGATAAAGGACTGCAGGAGGAAAGCGAATCCAATCGCAATAAGCCAAACGTTCTTCAGTTTGATCTTGGCAAGCATACAATCATCTCCCTGATCAAGAGTGAACTACGTTCAGGATTTTCTTCCTTGACGCTGTGGTATGTTCGATCCAACACGCCTGCGTCCGGTCCTCGATCACAATACCCTACAGCGTGCTCCAACCTGCCACTATGATTTTCCTCCATTTCGAATAGGTTCCGTTGGCACGGAAGGACTGGGTTTCCTATATCCTTTCCGGATCAGCATCATACGCAAGATGTGTTCATGGCTTTAACGAGCCAGAGCCGGTCCTGAGGCAAAATGTCCTCGAAGTGCCGCTCAACGGTCTCGCCGGGAAAAATCAGAAATCCGTCTTCCAGCGGCCGGACAACCGGGCGACTACCGCTGTCTTCAGGCGCTGTGCCGCTTATCCTTACCCATAACGCACTCCTGTATTTCTAACCGAGACATTTGTTCCGCCGGCTTCTTCCTTCGTCTCCCATTCAATCGAAGTCATGGGCAGAGAAAGAAAGGCTTGCAGCGGCGGTTCCTCGTCCCGTTCCTTGACGGCGAATGCGTATTCGTTGTCCGCTAACACTTGCCGCTCCACAGAATCGACTACTTTGAGCGTGACGAATAAAGTCGTAAGTTGCGGAACCTGAAATTCAACTGTACCGGCAAAAATGGTTGAATTCCTTGTATCGCGCAGCGTATGCAAGCCTTCCGAAATTTTGCAACCCGTTTCACTCCTTGCCACCCATTCCACTGTCAGATCGTTCGCTTGAATGCCATCATTCGTGAGATAAATCGTTGCCCGAAAAGCATCGCCAGGCCGATAGGAAATTCCGTCATACTGCAACGAGACGTGCAAATTGCGATTCGCTTTCGCCACCCAGCTATAGGCCAGCTTCGGGTTGCCGAAATAATCGATAGCGCTCGTACAGGATACGTTCGGATACGGTTCGTTGAGCTGCCATAGCAGACTTCCGCTGCAGCGAGGCGCCCTCCTGCGGTTCGCTTCGACGGCGTAGCGGATGCCTTCCGCTTGCAGCCACTGCGACGCCATAACCATCCGTTCGAACGTGCCGAAAGAAGAGCCGAACAAGCTTTGCAACTGGTCGTCCATATTCCAATATTCATAGCCATGCAAGAGCCATTCAACCGATTCGGAATGCCCGGCTTCCATTCTATGCGCCGGAAGGAACCGTTCTATACTTTCTATAGAAGCAAAGCCGTCTCCGCCATATTCGCTGTGCAGCAACGCATCGCTATCGTTATACAGCCGGTAATGCTCGGTCGCTCCCGCATATTTCCAAGGTCCGTGGACATCGTACATCATTCCTTTGCCGGCGTTCTCCCCTTCGAGGAAAAAAGACGGGCCTGAAGGCGAAGTGGGCAGGAACAGCCTCGAATCGTCGAGATCGGATACCAGATCCCGAAGCAGGCGCAGGTTCGTCTGTCTGTCGGTAAGCGGCACCATTTGGCTATCCAGATGTCCTCCCTCGGTCAACTCGTTGCCGCCGCACCATATGGCCAAAGACGGGTGATTGCGTTTCTCCCGGATCGCCTGCCGCATCGTATGCGAGACGGTGTGGAGAAAGGCAGGTCTTACGGACGGTTCGTTATTGAAGCCGGAGCTGGATTGCATCATCTCTTGCCAGACGAGAATGCCCGCTTCGTCGCATTGCCTATAAAACAAAGCCTTCTCGATCAGTCCGCCTCCCCACACGCGAAGCATGTTGACATTGGCCCGTTTGGAAAGCGCGATCAGATATTTAAGCTGGTCCTCGCGGTGCCTGCCGTACAGTTGATCGGCTGGCACCCAGTTCCATCCCTTGATATAAATCGGTTCTCCGTTCACTTCCACCGTGAAGGCCAGCGCATCGGAGGGGGCGCCGGGATTAGCGCGGAACGACAGCGTACGGAAGCCAATACAAGCTTCATGGTCGTCGGAGCGGCAATAACCACCCTCCGAATCGGCCACCTCAAGCCGCAGCTTTAATCGATACAGCGGCTGCTCTCCGTAACCGTTAGGCCACCACAGCCGCACGTTCGGAACGGAAATCCGCTGCCTGATCGTTTGCAATCCGGGAACCGCATCGCCTTCCTCGCTTGCCTCTCCGGCGAGCCGACCGCCTGGTTCGTACAGTTCGGCCGTTAGTCGGAATCGCCCCGACTGTCCGCTCTCGACCGTGGCGCTCACCACCGCGTCTCCGCTCCCGTCCGCCCCGGGAACCGCTTCGATCCTGACGTTGTCGAACCGGCTCCATTCCGATATTTTCAGGCTTACTCCCTTCCATAATCCGATATGCACAAGCTTCGGGCAGAAATCCCATTTATAGCCGAACCTGCTTTTGAGATGATTCACCTGGTCGGTGTAACCAAGCTGCGCCACCCCGTCCGGCGATCGTTCCAGCACCACGAGAAGCGCATTATTCTTGCCATATCGCAGCGATTCCGAAAGATCGAATTCACCCGGAATAAACATCCCCGTGTGGCGCCCGATCTCCTTGCCGTTCAGCAGCACTTTCGCCGAATCATCTACGCCCTCAAGCAGTAGCGTAATTTTCTTGCCTCTCCACGACTCTTCGGCGGCAAAGAAGGTTCTATAAAGCCAGTCTCGTTGGTTCACCCATTCGCAAGCTAGCGCGTTCGCCCCATAGTAGGGGTCGGGCAAATAACCCGAACGGTACAGATCCCAATGTACGCTTCCAGGTACTTCAGCCGGAATCCATGGGACGATCCCCTTTAGTTGCACGCCCACTTCCATGCTTCGTCCGAATGCCCAGAAGCCGGGGTACGATCCCGTCAACTCCCAATTTTCCGTCAAATCGATGCGCATCGGTTAACTCTCCTTATGAAAACCATAGCTTCAAGGTGACGATTTCTTTGGGCTTCGCCGTAACGTTCAAGATGTTCCCTTGCTCTACTTGAACCGTACCGATGGTCTGCTCATCCAAATTCGTCCGCTCCGCCTTGATTACCGGATCAGCAGGTTGAATGCTCCCCCTCGTCTCGACATTCGAGCTGTTCCACAATCGGATGATCCAAGCGTTGGCATCGTCTTCGGCCTGTTTGCAGGCGCTGACAATCAGATCGGAACCCGTTAGGTTCAGATAAGAGTGCCGGGAGGGTAAATTGCTTTCTCGCCTGTGCAGCGTCTCGAAGGCTACCGGTCCCGGTTTCCGATTCACGGTCCGAATGCCAAGCGCGAATTGTTGCTGATCTGTAAGCAAGTCGCCCCATGATGTGCCGGCGGGATCGAAAGGCCGGAACGCATACTCGAATTCCAGTCGTCCCAGTAATTGCCCGCCGTCGCCTCCGTCGCTTAGCACCTCATCCCTTGTGCTCCGGTATAACGTAAGCGCTGCCGTCCGCGTCCGGTCATCGCGCATTTGCGCTTCATAAAGCCCCTTGCTGTATATGGCGAATCCATGCCGTTCGCTCCGGATGGCCAGCAACCCATTCGAAGGTACGATGCCGCTGTCTTTCTCCATGTGACGGCTATAATCCGGCTGCTCAACGCTTCGCTCCACGACATCGAACGGGGTTCCCGTATAATAACGATTGCTGGCGACCCGCGTCGGGAACAGCAGCTTCAAACGGTGGTCGCGTACGCCGTTATCCACAATCGTGCGGCAGCGGATGATCGGGTCATCCTTGCGAAGCGTGATAAAGGTCGTGACCGGCAGACTTATCCGCTTGTCCGAGCGATTCGTTCTCTCCGGGGCAATCTCTTCCGGCACTTCCATCTGCAACGCAATGCGCAAACAGGTTTCCAAAGGCCCGTCATGCACGACGGACACAGACGCGCGGCCGGCCGCAGAGCTTACCGTTTCGTTCCCAACCGGAGCAATATACTGCCAGCCGTCTCCAATATCGGCCTGATCCTCGAATGTCAACATGCCTTCCGTTTCATAGCCGGTCTCCAAATCGCGAAGCACAAGCGTACCGTTCGCCGCAACCTCCAAGCGGATCTTGCCATTTTCCCACACATTCGGAGATACCTGCTGACTGCCGATATAACGTACGGGCTCCGCATTCCGGCGAAATCCATATTCTCCGTTGCCCGGCGGCTCGGATGCATCCATATCGACTGTATACGTCGTATAACCGAAAGCGGGAATGTCGCATTTAAGCGCGACAGTGAACCTGTCAACCTGCTCTCCATGAGGAATATCGCGGTAGGGACGCCATCTTCTTACGCTCTTTTTCTTCACGCTTATGACCTGAAAAGGCACCTCGCGGCCTTCCGAATCCAGCAATCTGAAGTTCGTGCCGCCGATCTGCGGAGATACGGCCGGCACGGCCGAATTCGGCGGCAGCTCCAATTCAACTTGAACCACTCCATGAACAGGACGCTGAGACGAATTGAACAACACAACGGCATGACGCCCTTCCAATGCCTTATCCGCGATATGCCCCGACACATAAGCGAACGCTTCGGTCAGCATTCCTTCCCCGATGGAACGGCTCTGGGCAAAGCGATACAGCATATCTTCGTGAACCGGAGTGATCGAGCATCCGCATATCGAGTCGTGCGGATGATTCTCAAGCAAATGCTTCCAGGCTTGATCGAGAAATGCTTTCGGATAGGGTCGGCCTTCTCGTGACGCAAACGAGTTCCACGGCTCCGCCCATCCGGTCAGCAAGTTCTCGCAGTTTTGGTTCTGCTGCTTGAGATGAACGCGAGACGAAAGAACGTTAGCCAGTACCATGTTATTGACGCCGTTATAGCCAGGTACGCGCTGTTCGCCTTTGAACACTTCAAGCTCGCCGATACGGGATCGGAGCGCCGAAAGATAAGCTTCCATTGTACTATGCTCCCACTCCACACCCGAGGTCCTATCGTTTAACCGCCCAAGCATCCAGCCCAGATTCGGTTCGATCTCGATATGGTCGCATCCGTCGAGGCTAAGCGCGATATTTGTTGTAGCGCGTTTATTTTTGTAGTCGAGCATAGCATCGGCGCGTCGGATCAACTCTTCCTCCTCGTAGTGAAACTCCCGATCCGCAAACGGCCAACGCAAGAAGAAGTAAAAGTCGCTGTACGATCTGTCTTCGTCCAGCTTCAGGCCAAGCACTCTGCTTCCGTCGGCTCCTTCCCACCATAATTCCGCAAGATCCCCGTTGCCGTAAAAGCCGCGGAACAATACCGCATTATCGATCCCGAACCCTTGAAAAATTTGCGGCATCTGACTGTTGTGTCCGAAAATATCGGTCACATATCCCGATTTCATCGGTTCGAATCCCATCTTTCTCGATTGCCGGAAGCCGGTCAGCAAATTACGGACAAGCGACTCTCCGCTCACGAGAAATTCGTCAGGCATCACATACCATGGGCCCGCAGCCAATCTGCCTTCCTGCAAATACTTCAACAGCTCCTCTTCCCGTTCCGGGCGTATTTTCAGGTAATCCTCGATCACGATCGTCTGACCGTCCAGCATGAAATGACGGTAAGAAGCATCCTCGCCCAGACGATCCAGCAATTCGTCCATCATATAGACGAGCCGCGTCCGAAAACCCTGAAAGTCCTGATACCATTCCCTGTCCCAGTGCGTATGAGAGACTACGAATATTTTGTTTAGTTGTTTGTTCTGTTGCTGAAGGGTCATTTCTCCGGATTCTCCTATCCTCTGTCGAAATAAGGGGCAGAAGCGGCTCTTCAGTTCCTCTTCTGCCCGATCGGGTTCATTAATACTTTGGTTTTGATTTATTTTTTTGAAGCTCGTTCACTTCATCTACGATTTTCTGTCCGCCAGCTTTCAGATACTTATCGATGGCGGAATCCCAGTCCTGCTCCGTTAGCTTGTCGTTGATAATCGCGCCGTCGATCACCGATTGCAGGTAATCGGTGTACAGTTGCGCCCCTTTCTCCACATCGAGTGGGGAAAAGATGGTGTAATTGCGGTATTCCGGATATTGAACGGCATTGTACTCCTCGAATTTGGCTTTTGCAGCCGCGAAAGCTTCGCCAACCCCGGAACCTTCATAGGTCGCTTTGATCGAGTCCCAATCAAGAGTTTCGGACATTGGCTGCAAGAATTTCAGCGGTTCGACTTGACCGATTTTATAATCCGCTTCCGTTCGATCATCTGCCAGAGGCATCTTCTTTCCGTCTATCACCTCGTAGGTCTTTCCTTCAATACCATATCTCCTAAAATCGCTACCTTCCGTAAGCGTCCAGTTGAGAAAACGGAAGAAGCCATCTGGATCCTTCATTTTAGCGTTAATATACATCCCTCTATCATAAGCGCCGAACGGGCGTATGCCGCCCATCGCACCGTCGGGACCTTTCAGAGGAGGAAGAATGCCGATTTTGGCTTCCGGATGCGTTTTCTTCAGCGTCGAGTAAATTTCCGGACCGTAGCCCCAGTTGATGCCCAATACGGCCGCTTGACCGGAAGTAAACTTTTGCTTGGCATGATCCCAGTTTTTAGCCACTAGAAATTCCTTGTCCAATAAGCCATCTGATCTTAGCTTTTTCAGATAAAAATAGAATTCCTTCATCCCTTTCGTTAAATAAAAAGGAACGATTGTGTTCGGATTCTCTTTGTCCTCTCCAGCCGCCGGTCCCCAGCCGTATTGCGTGAATCCAAATGAGGTCGAAAGCGCGCCAAATCCCCACAGCGTATCCTGGCCGGTCAACGGAATCATCTTGGCATCGCTTTGCTTGATTTTGACCAAAGCATCCTCTAGTTCTTTAACGGTCTTCGGTTCGGGAATCCCGAGTTTTTCGAAGATGTCCTGACGATAATACATGAATAAAGGAATGAGAGGATTTTGTACATTGGGAATAAAATAAATATTGCCCTTGTCGTCCGTAAGCATATCCCAGACCGATTGAGGTACGGCTTCTTTGATTGCCGGGTATTTATCCAGGTATTCATTAATTTTCAAAAAAGCGCCTTGGTCTTGCATATCTTTGAACTTCTTGATCGTCGGTCCGGCCGCCCAGAACACATCGGGAATATCGCCGGATGCGATGACGGTCATAATTTTCTGGTCATATTCTCCTATAGGTATGATCTGTACGTCGATTTCCGCATTGGCTCGCTTGAACATCTCTTTCTCGTAAGCTCCCCCTTTCGTATAGGTAGCAGGCCCCCACACTGGGCGAACATAACTGAACTTGACCGTCTTCCCTTTACTATCCGTCTGCTGTTTGGCCGTCGCGGTCTCTCCCCCTTGAACCGCGCTTGATTCGCTTGCTTTCCCGTTTTCTTTGTTACTGGAGCAAGCCGCTAGCATTGTCGCAATTATCGCCAAGACAAGCAGAATAACCCCGCTCTTTTTACCCCTTCTCTTACGCATGTTGCACGACATCCCTTCGCTTTTTGTTTTATATGAAAAATCCTATCGGATCTCTCACCACGCTCAACCTTTCACAGATCCTAACATGATGCCTTTAACAAAGTATTTTTGGAGAAACGGATAGACAAGCAAAATAGGTACGATCGAAAAAATGATTGTCGCCGCTTTGATATTTTCCGGCGTTAACATGATCTTGGTCGCATCTTGACCGATCACGGCCGTTACACCCCGATTATTGAGGGCATTCATATCGATGACGATGGAACGAAGCAGCACCTGAAGCGGCCATTTCGTATTATCGTTCAGAAAAAATAAGCCGGTAAAAAAATCGTTCCAGTGACCCACCGCGTAGAAAAGACCAATCGTCGCGATTGCCGGCTTCGAGAGAGGGATGATCATCCGCCACAAAATTCCCATATCGGACGCCCCGTCAATCCGCATTGCTTCCTCCAGCTCCTCCGGAATGCTCCAGAAGAAATTGCGCATCAGAATCAAGTTAAAAGGAACGACCATGCCCGAGACAACCAGGACCCAAATGTTGTTGAGCAGATGCAGTTCTTTCAGCAACATATAGGTCGGGATCAATCCAGCCCCAAACAGCATGGGGAATATGCAAACCCATAGCAGCGTTTTGTTTCCCGGCAGTGCGGTTTTTGAAAGCGAGTAAGCGCCGGTTATCGTTAAGGCTAAATTGAAAAGCGTTCCTACGACCGTGGCAAAGACGGTTACGAAAAACGACTTCAGCAAGATAGAGGTTGAAAAAATATACTCGTAGGCCGCCATTGTAAAGTTGTAAGGAACGATCATCAGCGGATGCTTGAAAATGGCGTCCGCCTCGCTAAGCGACATGGCAAACACATTCAGGATCGGCAGCAAGGTTACAAGTGCCATCGCAATCAATACTAGATAGATCAAGGTCTGCACCCACGCCGGATTGCGGTCCAAATTCTTGGGGCGGTTGATTAGCGCTAATTCATTCGTTTCGGCTCGAACCGGTGGATTTACCAAAGCGATTTCTCTCCTGTCCGTCGAATGATATGATTGGCCGACACAATTAATATCGCAGCAATAACCCCTTTAAAGAGACCTACCGCTGTGGCTAATCCATAATCGGCTTCAAGCAGTCCGACACGGTACACGTAGGTATCGATAATATCCCCAACACTATAGACAACCGGGTTGGAGAGGATCAGAATTTGCTCGAATCCGGCATCCAAAACGCTTCCCAGTTGCAGGATCAGAAGCATTGCGATCATCGGCCTAATCCCCGTCAGAGTAATATGCCAAATCTGCCTAAGCTTGCTCGCTCCATCCATCTTCGCCGCTTCATACAGATGAGGGTCGATGCCGGTAAGCGAAGCCAAGTAAATGATCGCCGCCCAACCGAATTCCTTCAAGATTCCGGTTACGACGACTAGCGGGCGAAAGAGATCCGGATTGGCCGACAGATTGATCGCATCTATTCCGAGTTTTTCCAACACCAGATTAATAATGCCGGACGGGCCTACGACATTGTAGATAATGCCTCCAAAGATGACCCATGACAGAAAGTGCGGAAAATAGGCGATCGTTTGAATGCTTCGTTTGAACCACATGACCCGCACTTCATTCAACAAAAGCGCGAAGAGGATCGGAACGGGAAAACCGAATAGGATCCGGTAAATACTGATCAATACCGTATTGCGGATCAATTCGGGGAATTTGACGGATGAAAACATCGTCTCGAAATTTTTCCAACCCACCCAAGGGCTATCCCAAATACCCAAAAACGGTTGAAAGTTCTTGAAGGCTATGACAACACCGTAAAAGGGAATATAGCTGAACACGATAAAATACAGCAAAGTCGGTGTTAGCAGCAAATAAAAGTATCGCCATCTCCAAATATTCCGCAATTTTTTTCCCCCAAACTGTAATTATGTATCCGCTTTCTTTCAGTAACATCATAGTGCATGAATTGTCTTATGTCAATATTTTATTTGGTATATTTATCTTATGACTTTATTTCCAAACTGTTAGATAGGGGAAATTAAGCGAACCTCGTTGCGTCGCTAATATTATAATGTTATAATACTTTATAATACCTTTTTCGATGAGAGGAATTCCTATGTCCCTGACCTCTGATAATCAGCCGTTATACCTCCAAATTAGAGATAATCTTAAAGAAAAAATCGATCTGGGCGTATTGAAACCCGGGGATCAACTTCCAACCGAATCGGAACTCGTCCAACAACATGGCGTCAGCCGCATTACAATCAAAAGCGCACTGAAGATGCTTGTCGAAGACGGTCTTATCTATCGAATTGCTGGTAAAGGCACTTTTGTATCTGACCCCAATTCTTCCGAGCATCTCCATATAGATACAAACGCCGCATTCAAAAAAGTGGGCTTTCTCAGCCCGCTTGCCAACGACGAATTTTCGATGAAGCTCCTGATGGGCGTGCAAGAAGCATGCAAAGAGCGAAACTTGATCCTTATCGTCCAATCTGCAACTACTCAACTCGAGGAGCAAGAAGGAATCCAATTTTTGCGCACCGCAGGCGTGGATGGATTGCTCATTTTTCCGGTAGACGGGGAAGCATACAGCGAGGCGATATTAAATTTAAAGACGGAGGGTTTTCCTTTTGTCCTCATAGACCGTTATCTGCCGGGCATCAAAACGAATGCCGTCTATTCTGACAATTTTCTCGGCGGAAAAATGGGAACCGAATATTTGATTAATAAAGGACATAAACAAATTGGAATCATATCGGGTACCAAATCGAAAACATCCAGCTCCGAAGACCGCTTCTCCGGTTATTTGGACATGGCTACCAAAGCCGGGCTAAAGATCGAACCGGCGCACTGGCTGACCCGTATTGACGAAATCACTTATTTAGACATCAAGATGAGTCGTGAAATGATTCGCAAGTGGCTCGAGTCCCAACCCGAGATTACAGCTGTATTTGCTTTTTCCAACGCATTCGCTCTTTATGTAGCAGATGAAGCGATGAAAATCGGTAAAAAGGTACCCGAGGAGCTTGCCGTTCTTTCATTCGACGCTCCCCCGATCCGTGACTTCCAAGGGTGCTTGTTCAGCTATATCGAGCAACAAGAAGAGAAAATGGGAGAGGAAGCGATTGGGTTGCTTCTAGCGGCAATAGAAGATCCCTCGATTAACCGGCAAATTGTAATTCCCGTAAAATTGAATGAAGGAAGAACGACATAGTTTGTTGAACAATCTACTCATCCAACCCATTCGGCAATCGGAAGTAGCAACATAACAAACCACCCTGCTGCGAGAGGATCTCAACAGGGTGGTTTGTACTTTGTTACTTATTTCATTCGGCTAACCATGTTGATAGGACTTGTGCGCCTTCTGCTCTGGTCAACATTTCTTTTGGAGCGAATCGATTCTTTCCGCGTCCATTAATGAAGCCCAGTTCTTGCGCTTTACTCACTGCATCTTGCGCCCAAACGCTAATTTGAGCCTGGTCGCTAAATGTATCCTTCTTTGTGGTTGCACCCTTATTCCCCTTCTGGTATTCATAAGCGCGAATCGATATCACTGCCATTTCTTCGCGTGTGATTGAATCGTTTGGCGCAAATAAATCCGTGCTGCGTCCAAGTACAATTCCAGCCTCCTCTACTGCGGCGACACTCTCCGCAAACCACTTCGTTGAGCCAACATCTTTGAATTTCGAGTTATTTACAGCCTTTAATTCCAATGCTCGTGCAATCATTGCCGCGAATTCTGCTCTCGTGATCATTCCTTGCGGTGCAAAACGAGTATCGGAAACACCTTCAATAATATGCTTTGCAACCATATGCTTTATAATTTCACTAGCCCAGAAGCTCGAACTCACATCGGAAAAGGTTTTGTCATATTCAAGCACTGCATACTGACCTAAATAATTAACTTTAACCGTTATAACGGCATCGTTTAATTTTCCGCCCACATACTTAATCGTTCCATCCGCCGCGACAGAGTAAATGCCCAACAGATTGGGATTCGCATTCGGATTCACCCTGAATGTAAGCGTCAACGGCTCCGTAAAGGTTGTTACCGGTATGACTGAACCGTCTTTGGTAACTACATTCAATTTGAAATCAATCACATCACTGGCAGCCGTTAATTTAACCGACCCATTTTCAATAAATCTTTGCTCCAAATGGATAACAGCCTCTTTTGGTGCAATAGCTGCAGAGAAATTGATTTGCGCGCCAACTGCTTGCGCTCCGGTTACGACTCCTTGGATTTTTTGCAGCTGTTCTTTGGAGAATTCGATTGTCATATTGTTCTGCACAATCCGCAAGCGATTAGAGCCAATAAGGTCAGCTACATGGGTTGGAAGTATGACCGACTCCTTATTTTTCAGAACTTCAATCGTTATCATACCTGCTTTTGCATTTTTTAGTTGATCATCTGAAACAACCTGTTGTTTTTCAGCGTCGATTGGTTCTGTTTGTGATATCGGCGTCGGCGTCGACGTCGTTGGCGTTTGGTTCGCTTCTGCTACAATAACTGTTCTTATAACTTCCGTAGCTGCATTGCCTGCCGAATCCTTTACATTGTAATGGCAAATGTACGTTCCCGCCACTGTCGTATCGATACCAGCTACGGCAATCCCATCTTTCGTGTACGTTACGACAGCGGTTAATCCTGTGTCTCGGTTATCTGTAATGGTGACTCCTGCATCCGTATAAGTTGCTCCATTAGCCACATGAACTCGTTCACTACCTATCAATGTGATGACGGGTGGCGTTACATCTACGGGAGGCTCCGGAGTAAGCTTGCCGACCAACTTCATATCGGCCCAATTGGCTTGGTCATCGCCATTGCCCATCCACATGAGCTGCCCCCATACATTGCCGCTTAACTTACGAGTCGAGAGCATACTCATCCCTATGATCCGATCATTACTCGGACTAAAAGGCGTGATTTGCAAAGCGCTCCATGGGATCGCCATCTCAAGCACATACTTGTGCGCTTCTGTATCTATTACGGATTTAATGACTGCTTCGGTTAATGTATATTCCTGAGCCCCTCCGTCATCCCCCTGCCTCAAAAATACATGCGGCTGCGAATCCGGTCCACCCGCCGTAAACATCACTGCATAATCGCCTGACCGGTAGGCCGCCCCTTTCTTATTATGGTCGATATCAAGGAAGAGCATCGACGCCGTAGAGCTGAACATATTTCCACCCGTTTCTGTAAACAGGAACTCGCTATCTCCCCGCTGCTCAAGCACATACAAATTTGTGTCGTCCCATTTCAGCCGATACTTTGCATTCATATTCTCTGTATTCCCCCACAGCGTTCCATAACGCAGCAGATTCGGATCACTCTGACTAATGACGATGTCCGTCGCGTCATTCCATTCGCTTTCATTAGCGACACCATCTATCGTGATCGGCGAAGAAGCCCAATGACCTAGATAGACCGGTTTGACGAATTTGATCTTAATCGGCAGCAAATATTCGATTCCGAAATCTCCCGTCGATAACCGAATAGACTGTTGCGGCGATGATGACGTAATGTCCGTATTCGGCGTGACCTGGACATGAATCGTTCGCGTCTGATGCGGCAAAATCTCAAGTTGATTGTCAGGGAAAGCAATAGCTAGCTCCGGTTCGCTATCGCCAGATAGCGATAACCTGTGGAGCATGCCACCCCAGCCCCGTCCAAAATGATCGCCGATTTTGACATAGACCCATCCCGACTCCTTTTGATAGTTGCTTATCGGATAGCTGCGCTCCCGTTTGTTGGTTCCACCCTCTACAGAACTGTCTGCTTCGTAATCCACGACGGTCCAATTCGTTCCATCGGAAGACAGTGAAACTTCAAACCGATTGGACAGGGTCAATTTCAATTCAGGGTTGCCCATATCCTGCGGCACGGGGACCTTGTACACGAAATAATTGGCCCCATCCGCATATCGACCGCCCCCGGACATAGCCGATCCTCTATTCTCGACCAAGTAGTCCCCTTCTGCAGCTGATTCTGGAATGAAAGACAACGTATCCTTTACGTTAGGAAGAACAGACATCGCGACTTGGTGCGCTACCGTATCGCGATTCGTCACAGCCAGCTCTAAGGTTTTAGTCTCCCCCGGCTGGATATCCAAGGTGTCATTCGTACGCACAGTAAATGGCGCAATGCGCTCTTCATAATGAAGGGTAAAGCTGTACATAACGGGACCATTGCCTCTTGTAGGATCCGCATTTGTCATTTTCACATAAACTTCGCCATTGGCATTCGCATATTGTGCCAAATTACCGATCCTTCGGATACCTTTATTAGCTCCTCCAACTACCGGATCTCCGTTCGCATCCAGGTCTGCTCGGAAAAGCTCTGTCCAGACTGCATCGTCGCCGGAGACACTAATGACGTAATTGTTGGCTATCTCCAGCGTTAGACTTGCTTTAGGGTATTGATTGATATTAAATTTGTAAACAAGCTCCGCACTGTGGTCCGTAAATCTAAAATCAGGGTGTTGTCCGCCTGTATATCGGACTTTAAAGTCGGCGTCCCCATCATTCTGATTCGTCTCTACACGCTTCTCTACAAAGTTGACTGGCGCCGTATCCGGAACTGGCGTACTCGACCACTGCACATGGACCGTCACGCCTTGTTTCTGGTGATCATGCCGGATCAACAACGTCCTCGAACTGTTCTCCCATTCCGCTGATACGATTACGGGTTCGTTCGTAGCATCCGTTGCCGTCACTGTTTCCGGATAGAGCCCCTCAGGCGCGCCCAGTCTGGCGCTTGCACGGGAATTCGGCGTACCCGCCAGCTTATAGCTGGTTTCATCTGCGCCTTCCCTAACATCTGTCAGTTCGCCGCTTGCGAACAGCACCTCAGGCTTTATCGTATCTCTGTCATTAATATCATAGAGCATCGCATTGGTACGCGGCTGCATCTCTGTCATCCCCGTAACAACCTGCAACCGGTCATCGAACAGATCGATGTAAGAGCCTTGTAAATGTAATTGCTCCGGTTGATCCATGACTTGAATCGTCGTATACGGTCCACGAATGGACTTCAACAGATTAGCTTCGGTGTACGTTTCCCCCGCTTGCTCCACCGCATATTTCGCAATATCGCGGATCAACTGAGAAGCCTCCGGACTGGATGCAAAATAATCGGCAGATACGCCCATTACGATTACCTTGCCTTGATCAACTTCTTGCTCGTATGCAACGGATTGACCGTTCGCTTCATACAGCGAAGTCGCCCCGGCACCAAGCTCAGCCGAAGTCACAGTAAACCGCTTGGGTATGTTGATCGAAGAACGTCCGCCAAACACACCGGCCCCGCCCGAAGATTGCAACACGATATCGTTCGTTCCCTTGGAAGTTCGCTCACTCGCTACGTTTAATGCAAGCTTATTCCATAGATCTTGCTTCGGCGAAGACAGGTTCGTTTCCGTCCACCACTCTTCCAATTGGTCCGAACTACCGGAGCCCCCGGTATATACCAGCACGCCGCCGCCCTTCACCCAGTCGCGCAAGGCGTCATTAACCTTGGAACCCGTGCCATTTCCGACACCAACATTGCCTTCTATGGCTTTCCATACATCATAGCTAACGAACAACACTTTCGTATTTGCCAACGCATTCGGTTTGGTTAAGGTTTCTGCTGGAATAACCTGTAGCGGAATGCCTTTAGCCACTAAGGGAACCATCGGACCGTAGTATGATGGGACTGCACCCGCGGTTGACATTTGTGAAATCGTATCCGAGTACAAAATGCCGATCCCTTGCGTGCCTGCCTCGATCGTTGCCGATTTCTCATACATATCCTGCAGTGCCCGATACACATTGGTTTGAATCGTCTTATAAGAACCTGGCGCTTGCGCAAATCCCCGCTCTGACCACGGAACGACTTCAAACTGCTTGAATTGCGGCTGCATCAGCTGCGCGGCAATGGTTGTTTTATAAAACTGTTCGTACTCCGTCCAACTATACCCGGGTGTATCGGCTTTCGGGTCGGCAAGTGCATACAACTGCTTGCCATCATCACCCAGCTTCAAGTGAGCAAAGCTAGAATAATCAATGTATGCGGATTCAAAAATACGCCGTTCGCTGTTCCCGTTCGCCGGCACCGGCACTAACGCGGCATCGCTCCACTCTTGTGCAATATAACCATCGATCGTCGGAATGTTGTAGTAATCATAGTTGGAAGTCGTAATTCCATACATTAAGTAGCCGATCCCAGAATGCGAGGCAACCAATACCTTGACGTTCGAATCGTACGCTTTAATACGTTCGGATATGTCCTTAAGTGCACGATAGCACAAATACACTTTAAGCTTTTGCGATTTGAATTCCGCTTCTTTCGATGAAGCAGGATCTACCCAATCTTCCCCATAGTAAGCTAACCATTCTCGTTTGAACGCGTCGGAATATCCGGATTTAATAAACATGTCCGGTTCCTCGAAAACGATGCGTCTAGCTCCGGCATCGATACTGGCCTTAGCCATTGAATAGATGTAATTATTCCAATTTTCAGTAGGCACCATATAAGGTACATCAACGCTGGTCGAATGGGTAAATAAATTCCCATCCTTATCCTTCTGAATTTCATCAACGTGTTGTACGCCGTCATATAGTCCTCGTTTGTAATAATTCATATCCCGATTTAAAGCCATCATCACATCCACTTGATATCCCCGATTGGTCCATGAGGCAATTCTTGATTTGATCGATGTAGGCTCGAATACATAGACCATAACCGAATCCGCCAACACGTGCGCACTTTCATCGTCTCCTCCCGCTCCCGTCTGAAATGTCGTACGAACGACCGAACTAGCATTCACATTGTCCACCTCCGCATAAACAGGTACAGCTCCCGCTATTGTTAGCGCTACCAACAAACTCAAAACTTTCTTCCTCATCATCGCACGCCTCCATAAGGATGAAATCATTCACTACTAAGAAATTCATATTATCTTATGACAAAGTATATCTTTACAATTTGTATTATGTCAATATGAAAAAGGCATAGAGTTACGGTTTGAGACGACTCACTTTAGAAAAATGGCGACATGAGGAAGACTTCCCCGCGCCGCCATTGTTATTATTAGGGAAACAAAGGCTGTTCAATGCCCGCCGGCTTCACGTCGAGTACCTGATTTCCTCTCCATTTGATTGTGAAGTTTGTATCGAGAAGAGTCTCTTCCGTTATATTCTCTGTCAAGTCAAACTCTATAATTACACTAGAATTCTGTTGCATATGATCCATCAGAATATATCCGTTTTCAATCTGCAGACGCTTTCCATCCCCGTTGATCTGCACGGATAAACCTTGTTCATCTGCCCAGAGGGGAAGGCGAACGCTCAAATCACATTCCCTGTGGACGGCAATCTCTATTTTACCGAAATCGGGAAGAAAACTTGCGAGCGAGACTTCGGGTGTCCGAATGTCGCAAAACAGATGGATCATGACCTGTTTTTCTTTCCTTTCGACGATGGATTGATAATATGCGCACAATGCCTGTACCGCACCGGAGGTAATATCCATTGTCGCAATATCGATTCTTTCACCCGGCAGAAACCTGTCATTCATAAGCGGAAATCCAAAACTGCCTCTCGCCCTCGCGCGGATGTTTTTCAGGCAATCTTCCACACGATCCGAGTTTTCCGGCAGCGACTCTGAATCCATCAATTGGGCTGGAAGCAAGTGGCTTCGCATAAATCTTTCCGCATCCTCGAAATAACGGGCGTCACTGTGTTTCCCCAACAACAAAGCAATTTGGATCAGGTCCCCGGTGTTATTTGCTTCGCCCCTGCCGGATTGACCGCTGACAAGCTCCGAGCACCACCCCGTGTCGCTTCTGAACGTACGAAGCCCGCGGTCATAGATTCTTCTGCAATGGTCAATCATGTTCTCGTCGGCTATGAAGATGGCATATTCCAGAATGGATTCGACCGTTGAGGTAATCGAGTGACCATGATCGCCCGCTGCTTCCGTCAGCCCTCCCTCTAATGTAAACGCGGTTTTTAAATTATAATTTGCGTAACGAGAAGCCAGATCAAGCGCAAGCATGCTCCCGGTTTCACAATGGTACCTTACAAGAGCTCGAATAAAACGTCCGCTCGACATAGGGGGCGGTCCTTCCAAATCTTGAAGTCTGTCGATGATCCCTTCTTGCTCCGCTAATTTAGCAGAGAACGCTCCTTCTTTCGTGGTTAAATCATTAAGCTTATCCAACATACGATCCGCTACTTCCCTTGCCCGTGCATTGCTTCTGTACTTGACTAGTGCAACTAATCCCAACAAACCTTCCCGAATATTATGCATCTGGATAAAACGTTGGCCTTCTTGCTGATGGTCGACATAAGAATTAAGGCCGTCCCGATTGGAAAATGACGCGAAATGATAAAACGTTAGCGCCTCTTCGACTTCTGCGGGAATCGGAATGCCGGTCATCGACTCGGCCGTCAAAAGCGCATCCAATGCCCTCCCGGTGCAATGCGGAATGCCGATCGGTCCAGAATGATCCAACCGGATTCGACCATCGGGATGTTTGGTCATGACAAAATAAGGTTCGTTCATCCTATCCGTGTCGATAGAAAATCCGATTAAACTGCCCATTCCCGCTTCTATTCGATTTCTTATGTCCGTCGTTAACACGCTCATTTCTCCTTCACTTTGAATTTACGAATTCAAAAGAATATCTTCTCTTTCCTTGATGTAAGAGGCGGTCTGATACACAAGCCGATCAAGCGTTTCCTTGTCGGATTTGCCGTACATGGCAGGGTAGGGATCTCCGCCGGGTCCCAGCGGTTCGGCCGTAACATACCTGCCTTCACGGTTGTAGCCGAGCAAATAGAGCGCCATGATAACGGTATCCAAATCCATGGAACCGCTGCCGAGCGCTCCGCGGCTGCTGTCCGCGATATGCAGATTGAGCAGTTGTTCCCCCGCCGCCAGCAATGCTTCTCCAATATGCGCTTCTTCGGATTGCATGTGGTAGACATCCGCGTTAATGTGCTGAACCCCTGCATGAGCTACTGCCTGAATATAGGCTTGGGCGTCGGCAATCGTGTGGATGAAGCTGACCTCGGCTGAGCGGATGGGTTCGATTGCCGCTTTCACGTTCGCTTCGACGAACCGATCGGCCACCATGCTTATAGTTTCGACGCTGCGGTCGAACTCCATGCCGTCGTATGGAATCGGCCTGCCTACCGCTCCGGGAACAACCAAGACATACGCCCCTCCTATCTCTGCTGTAAACTCGATTTCCCGTTTCAAGTAATCGACCGCGGCCTGCCGGTGAATGGCGCGGTTGCTCGATAAGTCGTTATCCTTGGAAAACATGCCGCACACGCCGGAGACTTGGATGTCAAATGCATTCAGCACCTCTAAGGTTTCGTGTGGCTTATACCCGAGGTCCCGTCCGTAATGATTTCCATGCAGTTCGATATACCGGATCCCCGCCCGATGCAATCGCTTGGCCGAGTCTTGAAGAGGCTCGATTCCAAAACCCCAATTGCTCCAGGAAAGATTCAGACGCCTTTTCAACTTGTCCGGATAATTTTGTTTCAATGCCTCAAAGCCATTTCGAATTTGCTCATTTTTCTTCTCATAGTTTTGCATGGCCGTCTATCCCTTCAAACAAAGGATAAATTCCTTCAACCGGACTGACGCCGATCACTTGCTCGCCAAGCCATCGCACTCGGTACGGTTTATGATAGATAAACTCGTCTTCCTCGCATGTCTCGGGGATGAACTTGACCTCATAAGACAGACCCGCTTGCAAATTGCGTATGACGGCATAACGGTCCATCATCAGAAACGCTACAGGTTCGTTATCGATACAAATCTGCAAAGAGGATGGCTCTGTTCGCTCTGGTATGCGAACCAGAATATTCCTCGCCGCCTTGGGCGTGATGACGATTCGGCCTTCTTTGGGCAGATCGCTTCTCACTTCCGCCAGGTCGTTCTCCCAGGAGAACAATAAATGAACCATAATCCCCAATTCCGATTCGGTAATGATATGCTTCGTGAATTCGCAGATCGCCTGAACGGCCCCCTGGGTGATGTCTATCGTATTGATGGCAGAGTCTTCTTTCTGCAAATGGCTGCTAGGCGTCGGGAATCCGAATCCTCCGATCATCCTTTCTTTCATATCGCATTCATGGTCTCCTGCCGGACTAGGGACTTCCTCTACAAAGTCATTTTTCAACACCTGACTGGGCAATAAGGAGGAGCGCATGAAAGTCTCGGCATGCGAAAAGTATTTCCGATCCGAGTGAGCGGCCAAAAGCAATTGGATCTGGATCAAGTCGCCCACCTGATTGACTTCGCCTTGATCGGTTTCCAGCCAAGCTTGTTCCTTGCACCATCCATACGAGCTGTAAAATTCCCGAAGACCGATTTCATACACGTTTCGAATCTGATCCGTCAGGATGGGATCCTTCGCGAGAATGGCATATTCCAATATGCCGCTTAGGCTCGAAGTTATGGAATGGATATGGTTGGCGGCTTGATCTTGGATAAGGCCTTCCGGAGAAAAGCAATGCCGCATGGTGCTTCTGCTGTGCGCTGCGCAAAGCTTCAGGGCTTTCAGATTGCCGGTCTCCCGATAATACTTCAACATCGCGCCGACCAGCCTTCCCTGAACTAACGGATAAGCATGCTGGATCGTGGCGAACTCTTTTTCCCTGCCCATCTTTTTCGCCGAATCATAGGATAGGGCGCCGGTTGAAAAATCGGTGAGCCGGTATACAGTATCCACGAACCCGACGGCAATTTTAGCGGCAGCTTCATGATTCCTCCATTTGATCAACCAGGTGAGACCCTCCAAACCTTCCCGAAGGTTATGGAATTCCACGAATCTTTTGTTATCCTGATCAGGATCATAGTAAGAAGGCAGGCAATCCTCATTGCTGCAGCAATCTATCAAATACCTCGTATAGACATGCTCCCCATGTTCGGGAATCCGCTCTCCCGTAATTTCTTCCGTATAAAAAAGCGCGTCCAACGCTCTTCCCGTCACATGCGGAATACCGATTTGAACGGCATGGTTGGCGAAGGCCGTTCCTTCTTTGGTCCTGATGATGCCGAAGAAAGGTTCTTCATCCTTATCTTTGTCCAACATCCGGCATATGTAGGCAGTTGCCAATTGCAGCCTCTCCGTTATGTCGGCATCATACCATTGAATTTCTTTCCCATGCTTTGGCATCACAATATCTCCCTTGTTCAACATTTTGTTTCGATATTGATTCGTTCTTGTATCGTTCCAACATTGGACAAAATAAGCTTCTATCGAAGCCCCCTCGAAGAAGAGCGCCCGCGCTTGGCGGAAGCTTATTATGCCAATCGGAAAGAGCTATGGGAAACCCCTGCTGCGCTTACTGTCGGCAAGGCCCTGTCGTATGGCGCACAACTAGATGATGCTCATATGTCTTGTGTATCAGCCTGGTAACTCCATTATCCAGACAATCGAAAAGGATATTTATGGAATCGTCTACCAGCTGCACCAAGGAGTGCTGTACGGTTGTCAACGGCGGATTCATGCTGGAAGCCATCGGAATGTCGTCATATCCGATGATGGACACCTCTTCCGGCACGCTGATATTCCATTTTACCATCGCCTGCATGGCGCCAATCGCTTTTACGTCGATCTCGGCTGCAATCGCGGTGAAATCTCTTCCATACTGCGTCAAATAGCGATCGACCGCCTTGTAGGCACTGTCCTCGGGAAGCGAAACGTCGAGAATACGCCGATATTCGAGACCGTGCCGTTCGACAAAATCCAGATAAGCTTTTCTGCGAACTGAGCTGTCACCAGCCGTGAGAAATAATATTTTTCTATGTTGCAGATCATAGAGATGACGAAGCGCTTTCATCTGTCCGGAATAATCATCGATGGCCAGATAATTTACATCTTCATCTTTATCAAGAATAACAACGATCGGGATATTTCTTTGTTTGGCAGCTTGCTTGATTTCCTCCGGCACGACGCTTTGATACCAGATGAATCCGTCTGTGCTGCCACTCAGAACATATTGATATAAGGATTGAACATCCCGCCCGTAGCCGTTATAAAGCGTAAGTCCCATATTTTCCTGAGACAGCCGGCTGGACATACGTAACAACAATTCGGAAAAGAACGGTTCCGAATATGTCAATTGCGGGTTGACGGCTATCACCAATCCGATATTGTTGGCGCGTCCGGATACGAGGGAGACCGCTTTTTGATTCGGAACATAGTTTAATTCTTTGGCAATTTCCAATATGCGCCTGTGCTTTTCCTTGACCGCCTTTCCCTTGCGGTTCAAAACATAGGACACGGTACTTACCGGTACGCCTGCAAGAAGGCTTATGTCTTTTAATGTCGTCATATCAATCCTCTTCTTTATTAAGCTGGTAAAAAAATAAATTCGTTCTTGGAACGTTACAATTTATTCTCAATATACCGCAACATCATTTTTTTAGCAACTGTTTCCGCTTAACGTATTATCCATCATTGAAGCCGTCGCAGCCCACTTCTCGAGCAAAAGATCCACTCGGAATAAGAGCGATCCTCCCCTGCGAATGAGCGTCGATTTAGACGAAAATAACGTTCAATTCTTGTCAACTCTTAACTCGAATGGGCGGGTATTTTTTTGGATCCCACGATAACGTGCAAATGATTTCTCCTCGGCATTTTTGTATAATCGATTCATGAGGAATATATATGCTCCGTCAGGTAACGCGAAGATAAAAAGATGGCTTGCTTTTCTTTTCTACGCATTAACGATAAGCATGCTTATCGTTTATAAATCCGAGCTTCTGGCTTGGATGCAGCAGGGCTCCCATTCAGTCTTCCTTATGCTGTTGATAACGATTTGCTTTACCTTTTTCCCTATACTCCCTTACAGCGTTGTCATTGGGATCATGGCATTTATGTACGGCACTCTCCCAGGCGCCTTGCTGTGTTGGACCGGCGCTTGGATATCTTCCCTTCTGATGTACGCCTTCACTAGAACTTTTTATAGCGAACAAACGAATAAATGGCTGTCGGCCAACGAACGAATGGTTTCCTTTCATGCAAAAGTGAAGAAAAACCCGTTTGTCTCCATCTTATTGGCGCGTCTGATCCCCGTGCTTCCGCAATCGATCGTTTCCATTTATGCCGGTGCCGCTTCTATTTCTTTTCCAGTCTATGCGTTAGCATCCGCAATAGGCAAAATTCCGGGGATGCTCATATACGCTTTTATCGGCAAGCATCTGCTAAGCCTTTTTTAATAACATACAGACCGAAGCATTGCTTTCTCCGACTTCTTGTTTGCAAGCTGTTGAACGAGAAGCCCAAAGAGGGCCGCAACAGGTCACCAACCAGCAACCTGTAACAGCCCCCAAACCCGTATCCGACGTGGCCTCTCAGCTCTTTTTCTTCTCCCGTCGCGATCGGATCATCGCTGTAACTAATCCAATCGCTCCAGCTTCTTATCCATCCCACGAACCACTATGCTTAAAGGGGTCTAAAGCAAAATACTCCTATGGCTGGGTCGAGCCGAACGGAACGCCAACAAAAGGCCATGTGAAATAAGGTAGCACCGGAAGAAACACTAATTATATAGCTCATCGATCGGTAGACCATCCAGCACGTGACTTACTACGACTGGCAACTTCTTAATGAATTTACTCCACTTTACACCTTCAAAGATGAAAAGCTCTTCATGTTCTATATCGAAGCTACCTAGACATTTTTGATCAGGGATCCAAATGATGAAACCAGTACCGCCATATCCTTCAACTTCCTTGGTAAAGTCTAAAAATATCCTACCTCGCCACTCTATCGGCTTCACGTCAAAGATTGTTTCAAACTCGACGTATTCTGTAGGGCTTGTCCCTGGAAGATCAATTCTTCGATTTTCTGTACCAAGCCATTTTACGATGTCCGCCGGCATTCCCATCTTTTTGAGCTCTTCTGCACGTTTATCTGCTTCATGCCAGATGGGTGGTTCAAACTGCTTTATATATTCCATCATTTCCTTATTCTTGTTCCGCTTTGCCTCAAGAAATGCACGGTCGCCATACTTATCCCTTATCGTTACATCTGCACCGTGCTCTATTAAGTATTTTACGATTTCAAAATGATTTCCGGATGCGGCCATTTGTACTGGTGTTGTGCAATATGGAAACACTTGATCTTTACCGTTAAAATTAACATCAGCACCATGTTCAACTAAAAGTTTTACGATGACAAAATGCCCACCCCATGCTGCATCTCTTAGAGATTTTCCTCCAATCTCAATTATGTCAATACCCATTTCCACAAGAGCGATTGCTCCGGAGATGTTCTCGAATGCTATCGCGCGACTAAGCGCGGAGTGACCTACATGGCTAATCGCGTTGATATTAGCTCCTTTTTGAAACAGGTACTCAAATAATGAGGGTTCACCATGCGCTGCATTTACAAAAGCAGGATTCTTCTTGTCATTAATCTCAGCACCATACTCAATAAACAGTTTTGCAATCTCATATTGTCTAAAATCAAAAGCACATTCCAGTGGATTATCATATATACCCACTTTTACGTTAGGATCAATTCCATCTTTTAATAAACGGAGTACCGATTCAATTTTACCTTCTTTAATCATCTGCTCTAATTGTTCCATATTGACCCTTTCGAAAATGGAATAGGTACCAAACCATTAATACCACAATATAACATTACTTATTCTTGAGGTAAATGAATACCTTGTTAGAACCTTGTCCACCTTGCCATGCACATTAGATACCTTAAGGATTGTGCTGTTTTGAGAGCTTGCCAGTCGTTAGCGTGCAGTCCCAAATTGCGGCGTAGCCGGTCTTGCAGCCCGGTACGATTCCTGATGTGCTCCTGTGCCTTTGGCACCTCCTCATTTTCTCATTTCCCATTGTCGACAATCATATAATGGTGAAAATGTATCACGGAGGTACCCCGGGAAAATGACTCCTATTTTAATCAAAATAGATGAGGAAATTCAGCGACTGACAAATACACTTATTCAGCAGCAGCAACAAGACGGGTCTTGGCGTTTTTGTTTCGAGAACGGGACGACCATAGATGCATACGTGATCATTCTCTTTCGAACGTTGAACATTCAGAATGAAGCCCTTATTCGGCAACTGCATGATCGCATCCTCGCCGAACAGCAGCCCGAAGGCTACTGGAAGTTGTTCCCCGATGAAGAAGAAGGAAACTTATCGGCTTCTGTTGAAGCTTATTATGCCTTGCTCTATTCCGGATATAGCCAAACAACGGATGAGCCGATTAGACGAGCCAAGCGCTTCATTCAATCCAAAGGTGGTCTTGGAAAAGTCGCCAGCATCTTGACCCAAGCCATCCTCGCTGCTACTGGGCAAAGGAAATGGCCCTTATCCATCTCGTCCATTCCTCTTGAGGTGCTGCTTCTCCCCGCTTCTTTTCCCATCAACTTTTTTGAGTTTTCAGCGTATTCAAGAGTCCATCTGATTTCCATGCTGATCATGGCCGATCGGCATTATTCTATAAAGACTGATCAAACTCCCGATCTATCCGATCTTCATGTTGATCCTATGAACACCGATGAACAGCCCGCTCGTGCGTTTCAGGAGATGCAAGACAGCATACAGGCCGGACTACGCAGGCTTATTGGCACGCCCCGCTCGATCCATGAAGCCGCCACAACAAAGGCAGAACAGTTCATTCTTCAACGGATTGAATCGGATGGAACCTTATACAGCTACGCCAGCAGCACCATTCTGATGATCTACGCCTTGCTTGCCCTCGGTTATGATCAGCAGCATCCTCTCATCACGCGTGCCGTTCAAGGCATAACAGCTATGCAATATCGCTCTGACGGTAAAACGACGATTCAAAACTCACCCTCTACCCTATGGGATACCGCTTTGATCACCTACGCCATGCAGGAAGCCGGAATGGCCGATGACCATGCGACGATTCGGGGTGCAGCTGCTTATCTGCTTTCCAGACAGCATCACCATTCAGGAGATTGGAGTATTCATAATCCCAATACACTGCCTGGGGGATGGGGTTTTTCGGAAACCAATACCATGAACCCGGATGTGGATGACGCAACTGCAGCTTTACGAGCCATCAGAAGTTTATCTCCTGCCAATCCTTCCTACAGAGAATCGTGGAATCGCGGGCTCCATTGGGTTCTATCGATGCAAAATAACGACGGAGGCTGGCCGGCCTTCGAAAAAAACACAAACAATGAAATGCTCACTTGGCTTGCCATAGAGGGCGCCAAATCGGCAGCCATCGATCCCTCGGAAGCTGATCTTACCGGGCGCACCCTAGAGTACTTAGGAAACTTTACCGGACTTGACACTCGGCACGACTTCATCAAACGCGGAACCAACTGGCTGATGAACCATCAGGAGAACGACGGCTCATGGTATGGAAGATGGGGGATTTGTTACATCTACGGTACGTGGGCTGCCCTAACGGGATTAAAGGCTGCGAACATCTCCTTCGAACATGAGACTGTACAAAAGGGAGCCCAATGGCTCTTCAACATCCAGAACGCTGACGGGGGATGGGGAGAATCCTGCAGAAGCGATCGGCTTCGGCACTATGTGCCTTTGGGGGAAAGCACGCCTTCTCAAACCGCATGGGCATTAGACGCTCTCATCGCTGTACATCCACAATCAACTGCCGCAATGGATAAAGGCATCTACAGACTTATCGCTTCCCTGCAAGAAGACAAATGGACGGCCTCCTATCCGACAGGTGCCGGCCTTCCGGGTCATTTATATGTTCATTATCACAGCTACCGATACATCTGGCCCCTCCTTACGCTGAGTCACTATAGACGGAAATTTGGCCCCAAATCCTGAATCGAAGCAAATCCAATAATCACCTCTCATATAGAGGTAAAAATTCACCGTGCCTGTTTTGATAGCGTAAAGTCTGCGATTTGTCCGGTTTCAGCAACTAAAGGGCAATTATGTTCAACCAGCCGTGATACTTGTCCACGCACCTGAACAAGCTATTACATACGATACATCTTCATTTGATATCAGAATGTCATGTTCGTGTAGATGCGACCTCGAAGGAGTCCGTTTCCAATCTGCCGTCTGGAAGGTACCTGTGGGTACTGGCCACGACACCAAAGCCGTATTGTGATGAACGTGGAGTCGGATTGTCGAATATGGAGTTTCTGGTATGCGAGGGTCATGCGGGGATATTTTGAAATTAGTGATCGTTCTCCCTTCTTATTGCGGATAAAATGACAAAATCTCTTTCTATTCTGCGACGATGTTTACAATCCTTACATGCGGGTTTGTTGCGTTTGCGTTCCTCCTAGAATTCATCCCCGAGGGTCATTACTTCGCTGCTGTTACGAACAACTCGCCGATTGATTCATCTGTTTACAATTCGTTCCCGCAAACGTCTGGGTTGGAAGTGGGCTCACAAAGCCTTCATGGACGAGGTGTCCCACTTAGTTTGATAATCATTCTTAAAAGATTGTAAATTATAGAAATTTAGTATATTTTATAAATGTAGGTGTCATTTACCTTTTTATCCTTCAATTATCAAGCAGGGAAGTGACATCAAAAAAAATTAATGGGAGTTGGTCAGTTATGGGAAGTCGGTTGTTTAACGGAAAGTTCATCTTACGCCACCTAGCTCAAATTATGCTTGGTCAAGTTTTCGGAACAATTGGGTAAAGAACGGAGTCACATACGAAGTTCAACATCTGACTGCAGAACCTAATGATCAACCTTCCATTCTCAAGGGAACAGGAGGGATTCTATTGTCAAATTCTGATTCATTCCAGGCTGCAGCTGCAAACCTAGCTATCACCGTCATGAAAGAAGGGGTATCGCAGTTGTATGGACCTCTTGATGCTACAATCACTGTATATGATGCTTTGAAAAGCTTTGTTACCGATGCAAACTTTAGCAGGACAACAGAAGTCACTGATATTAAGGCGAATTACACATATGGTTGGTATGAAAATATAGACTTTATGTATGTAAAAAAATTAGGTGAAGCAGATGACAAACAAAAATTGACATTCACTTCATCTGCTGTATATGGAAATATTAGTTGGACTATACCTGAATTCTCATACAAGTCAAATGGCGCAGTCCAGAAGTTGAGTTTTAACACTGACCAGAGGCCCTTCAGCTACTATAACACTACTGCACATAGAAATGGTTCTTTCGCAGTTGCAGCATATCTTGACCCTTCTGCACCCAGAAATGCATATATAACATGGGCCGAGATGAGAGGATTTCAAAATAAATTAATTAAAACAGTACCTGTAGCCACACCTGCATCCCCATTTGTGATGTAATAATAAAATGATAAGATTTGTGCGAAGTGTAATTTATAACTTCGCACAAATCTTATCCAATTTTCCAGAAGAATAGGGGGTGCCATTATAGTGTTCAAAATATTTAAAATTACATTAACTCTGATAATTGTATTAGGAATAGTAACGTCACTCATTTTATACTTCTATAAATTCCCCAAAGAAGTGGATCTAGTTCTTCCTGCTGTCAGCTTTTACGAGAACGACCCTTCTTCCATCAAGCATACTTCAGTAAGAGTATCAGGAACACTGTACCGGCCTTTTTTTCGCCAACACATATTCAAAGGAAAAATAATGATTGATGGCTTAGATTTTACAAAAGTAAATAACACGTTAGATACATATGTACTCGAAAAAAATAATGGGATAAACATGAGTAATCTTGTTTATCAAAAACCCTCACAACCATGGGAATTCGTCACGTTGAGTATTATCTGGTTTGATGATAATTTTGAACATATAAATATTGTGAGTAATTGGGGGGAAAATAAAAAATTGACGCTTTTCATCGTTTCTGCCTCTTCTTATGAAGAGGCGGTCGTTTCTCAACAAAAGATGAAAGAGCTGTATGGTTCTACATTCGTTCCATGAGAATAGATCTTACTTATCTCTTACCAAAAAGGGCTCATAGGCAAACGGATAATGTTATAGTCACCAATCGAGAATCGCACAATGCTCTTAATATCATCATTTGATAAGAATGTATCCGATAACATAAAAGGCCCCCATATTACACGGACTTAAATATGATAACTTGAGTTTTGTGATTTCTATCAATAATTCGAAAAATGGCAAACGTGTAGCGGAGAGGTGATCAGGTTGTTTGGGCGGATATCTTGTGATGCTTAATGATGTCGAATAATGGCTTGTTCTCCATGGCTTGTTGGTAAACATACACGATGATCTGCCCAAAATACTCCTGCCGAATTCGATATACTACATCTCCAAGTGTAAGATGTTTTCCATTTCGCTCAGGGATCCTTCATATTCGTAAACCCAATATGTCCCCTGACCCTCCACCGTAACGGAGCGGAGATCAGCTTTGCGTACGTATTAGGTAGCGAAATCAGCCATGGAGATTGTCACGCCGCTTACTTGCCTTCACTGCGCTGCGCGCCAGGTTGTCGACGACGTGCTACCGCTTCCACCCACAGCTGTGCCACATAGTCCCAGTGCTGCAGCTGGCGGCCGCCGCACGCATCGAAGATCGGGCACGGCGCCCCGCGCCGGTACGGGCTCAGCTCGAATAGCGCAGTCATTCGAGCGCGGTCGAACGACTTGCCGTCACTGACCACGTCGGCGCGTACCTCCTCGCCGGGCAGCGCCTGCGCAACAAAAAGGTATAGCCATCTACTTGGCCACCCCCTTCGCCTTTATATGTTCATTATCACAGCTACCGATACATCTGGCCCCTCCTTACGCTGAGTCGCTATAGACGGAAATTTGGCCATCAAGCATAAACAGAGGTTTTATTTAGGCAAGATTTGGTCGCTTTTTTTGTTTTCGCGATCCCAACGGTTTGAAGACGGAAAGCACCAATATCGCGGAAAGAGAAAGGATCTGGAGAATAATCCCGGTCCACAACTCGCCACTGTTCACGATGAACGCCGGATCCTGAAGGACGCTTGATCCTTCAGCCGATGTCAGCTTGACCGCTTTGAGCGTCCAGACATACATGCCGATTGGTCCCAATGCGACAGCAAGGAGCGTCAAGATTTCCTTGGCGATAATCCAGTAAAATTTGAAGAGCCTCCAGTGGGTCCGCACCGACAGTAATATCCCGGTGATGATAACGAAGACGACTGAATATCGAACAGCTGTTTTGGATAACACATGCATACTGGTATAACATGCTTGAAGCACGCCGACATCGTTCGTATTTGCCGTTGTAATGCTCAGAATCAGAAAGACAAACGCTTCACCAAGCATCAGCCCGGAAAACAACAGATGGAGCGTCAGCAGCCACTTTCTCTCGGTTGCTCCGATTTTCCCCACAACATTCATCTCCCGTCACTCAAAACTGTTTTCCTTTTTCAGTTTAATGGTTAATTCTAAAAGGGCTCTAAACGAAATCTAAAAAAAGTAGAAAGTGAATAAACTGGCGGCCGCGTGCATGCCACAAAAATAAAAAACCCTCTCATCCAAGAGAGGGCCTGGCTGACAAAGATGCTGCTATGAAGCAAAGTGGCACAACGTTCAAAGCAATCACGACAGGTGTAAGGGGCAGCAGCAGCATCACGTATATCAGCCAGCATACCGGTACATATAGAAGCAATAGGCCAACGCCAAGCACGACAGACGCTGCCAACCTGAAAAAAAGAAATCGTTCCATAGCGGCAACAATCAGAATCGCCAGCGTAGGCAAAGCAAACAAATCACTCGCTTCATGAAAGAAAACGGTGGTCCCAAGAATTAGCAGGAGCTGAAATGGCAATAAACCTGCAAGCGCTTCAGCAAGCAACGACAAGGATATTCCCGCCTATTGACAATCCTTGGATGCAGGAGTAAGATCAAATCAAAAAAGTTAGTTACCTGTAACTAACATGAGGATGATTCGTTTGAGCATGAAAACAGAAAACACTGCCGAGAAAATACTCCTGTCTGCTTTAGATCTAATGGCCGAGAAAGGATACAAGACGGTAACCATAAAGGAAATCGCCGCGGCTGCATCCATCAGCGAGATGACTGTATTTCGGACGTATGGTTCCAAAAAAGCGATATTGGACGCTATAGTCGATCACTATCTCTCCTCCGCCCCGATTGAACAGATCAACCCGAAGAATCTCGCCTATGAGCTGGAACAAGATTTGAACATGATCAGCGAGCTGTACCACCAGGTGTTGAACAGAAATAAAAAAATTTACTTGATTTCCATTATGGAACGTAAAACGATGCCCGAAATCCATCTGAGGCTGCACAATAATGCGACCAAGTTTCTTGCCATAGTCACCGAATATTTCCGTGTCATGCAGCAAAAAGGCAAAGTGATCCAAGGCAATCCTGAGTCCCAAGCTTTGACGCTCATGCGAT
Organism: Cohnella baijiui; assembly: GCF_020731285.1. Classification (GTDB taxonomy): domain Bacteria; phylum Bacillota; class Bacilli; order Paenibacillales; family Paenibacillaceae; genus Cohnella. Next base: position 262,803 of record NZ_JAJFOW010000003.1, on the reverse strand, counting down.
TTAATTACGGGAAATTTATTTCCGGCTTGCTTTTGGAAGATATCGCGCCCCCTTTCCCAGACGATAACCTTCAAGTTTCGATATCCATTATTGCCAAGGGTTTAAAACCCTAATTTTTTTCCTCTAGAATGTTAGTTATCGATAACTACCAAAAAAGAGGAAGTGAATCGATGAAACGCTTGTGGACCAAATCTTTTACGGGATTAACGTTAACGATGTTCTTCTTATGCTTCGGGTTTTATTTGCTCCTCCCGACATTGCCGCTGTACATCCAGCAATTGGGCATCGGCGAATCGCAGCTTGGATTCATCATTGGCGGATTTACTTTGTCCGCAGTCGTTGTTCGTCCGATCATCGGCGGTCTTCTAGACCGATTCGGCAGGCGCTTCTTTATTCTTGCAGGTTTGATTCTCTTCGCAATGGCTATGTTTCTGTACAACTGGGCAAGCGGTCTTCTCTTGTTGATTCTTTTGCGAATCTTTCATGGCTGCGGTTGGGCCGTTTCCACCACTTCCATCGGAACGTCCATTACCGATGTGATCCCTGCTCAGCGCCGAAGCGAAGGAATGGGATGGTACGGCATGTCCATGAGCGTATCCATGGCCATGGGCCCCATCATCGGAATGTGGGTGGTCCAAAGCTACTCTTTCCACAGTTTATTTTTCCTAGCCGCCGGCTTGTCTGTCGTATCCATCCTGATTGCCCGGGGAACCAAGGTGCCCACATTGCGACAGGACAACAAGCGGAGAACGGTATTTTTCGATAGATCCGTTCTGGCAATATCCGCAGCGATATTTTTCTTAGCCCTTACGTACGGAGGTATTACCACCTTCCTGCCGTTGTTCTCCAGCACCATCCAAGTTAACGCAGGTACTTTCTTTCTGGTCTACGCCATTGCTCTAACGATAACCCGTCCTATCGCCGGGAAACTTGCAGATCGTTATAACGAAGCTTCCATCATTATTCTGTCTTTGATGATTACGATCATCGCGCTGCTTATTTTGAGTTTCTCCAATGGATTGCCGGGAGTCATGGCTTCTGCCGTTCTGTACGGAATCGGCTTCGGATCGGCGCAACCCACGCTTCAAGCGGCAACGCTAAGCCTTGTTTCTTCTGACAAAAAAGGCGTGGCCACGGCTTCCTTCTTCACGGCCATGGATTTGGGGATCGGGCTTGGCTCCATCATACTTGGATTGATTTCCCAGCACTTGGGCTACTCCTTTCTGTTTGTTTCATGCGCCGTTTCCGGGCTGATTGCATTGCTGATCTTCACCGTTTTTGTCAGGAGGACCTTACTACGCGGAAAGGAGGATAACGCAGGAATAGTCGATTGATATCTTACAGGGGAGGAACCCGCAATGACAACCGCTCAAATGAACATCGGTATTATTTTGGGCAGCACGCGCCCAGCGAGAGTAAGCCCGCAGGTGGGGAACTGGGTCAAGGAACTTGCAGACAAGCGCGGCGACGCCACATACGAAATCGTGGATCTCGCCGACTACAACCTGCCGTTTCTCGGAGACCCTTCCGGCGAGCAGCAGGTTGCGGCTTGGGCCAAGAAAATAGCCAGTCTGGATGGATTCGTATTTGTTACTGCGGAATATAACCACAGCATTACCGGGGCATTGAAAAATGCGCTGGATTCCGCACGTGCGGAATGGTACAACAAAGCAGCCGGCATCGTCAGCTACGGCTCTTCGGGAGGGACGCGCGCCGCCGAGCATTTGCGCGGGATTCTGGGGGAGCTGCAGGTGGCGGACGTTCGTACGCACCCCGCTCTAAGTATGTTTACGGATTTCGAGAATTACACGATTTTTAAGCCGGCCGAACTGCACATTGCACATGTGAACGATATGTTGAATCAGGTCATTCGTTGGTCAACCGCACTAAAGTCCGTTCGCAGCTGACTAGAACCCCTATTCGCGACGAACAAGCTCATCCCTTAGGGGAAGAGCTTGTTCGCATTTTCTCCAGCGTCACAGCGACGGGATGATTCGTGGCGTGGTGTGTTTTTACGTTATCGTCCCCGAAAGATCCGCCTGGGTCGCTTTTTTTGTTTTCGCGGTCCCCATGGTTTGAAGACGGAAAGCACCAATATCGCGGAAAGAAAAAGGATCTGGAGAATAATCCCGGTCCTCAGCTCGCCTCTGTTCACGATGAACGCCGGATCCTGAAGGACGCTTGATCCTTCAGCCGATGTCAGCTTGACCGCTTGGAGCGTCCAGGCATACATGCCGATGGGTCCCAATGCGACTGTAAAGAGCGTCAAGATTTCCTTGGCGATAATCCAGTAAAATTTGAAGAGCCCCCAGCGGGTCCGTACCGACAGCAATATTCCGGTGATGATAACGAAGATGACCGAATATCGAACTGCTGTTTTGGATAACACATGCATACTGGTATAACACGCTTGAAGCACGCCGACATCGTTCGTATTTGCCGCTGTAAGGCTCAGAATCAAAAAGACAAACGCTTCGCCAAGCATGAGCCCGGAAAACAACAGGTGGAGCGTCAGAAGCCACTTTCTCTCGGTAGCTCCGATTTTCCCCACAATATCCCCCCCCCCTTTCAATTCAATATATCCCGTTTGGTAAACACGCTAAATGAAATCACCAATGAAATCAGTGCCCAGGCGGCTAATACCGAAAGTGAAAAGGGCAACGTAAGACCGGGAACTGGCGGCGATCCCGCTGACGGTAAAGCGGCGCTTAAAAACGTATTCGTCTGCAAGTTCACCATGAAGAAATATTTGGCGCTATCCCAACTCGCAACCATGTTGACCAGGATCACGCCAGAGATCAAGGCGGCCAGCATGATCCCCATTCCTGCCGCCGTGCTTCGTACCAATACGGATACCATTAAGGAGATGCAGCCCACGACAAAACAGGAGAACCAGCACAAGCTGATTTCCATGAACAGATAGCGCCATTGTTCAATCACATGGGCATTGGCTGTGATTAATTGATCCCCGGTCACTTGAAATCCGGTGATTACGGGCATTGACCAACCGCTGTAACCAAACGCCAACCCCGAGATGGCATAGCATATCAAAGTCGTCATCAGAATGATTAAGGAAGTAAATAACAGGAGCGTGATCAGCTTGCTCATTAATACTTTCCATCTGCGCACGGGACGCGTCAGTAATATTTTAATCGTGCCTGTCGAATGCTCGGCAGAGACAAGGTCTATGGCTAAGATCACGACTAATAACGGCAGGAACAACCCGATCGCATTTCCGAAAAAATCCCGCGTAAAGGTGACGCCGCTGGGCGTTTGCGGATTAATGTTTTTATCCAAAGCGTACTGCAACCTTGTGATCTCGACTTTGATCGCGCGCTTCGCCTCATCGGGAATACGAATATTGCTTAATTTGTTCGTATTATCCGCAATTTGATTTTGCGTGGTGATGCGCCAATCCGTTGTACCGAGTTGCTTGCGCGTGTTCTCTGCGATTCTCGTCTGGGCGTAAGTAAACACGGATACCAGCACGACGACAATCACGAGAATCACGAGAAAACGGCGCTTTTTCAGCAATTTGATCGTTTCGTTTTGAATCAGCGGATACAGGCTAATCAATGGTCTCACCGTCCGTTAAGCGCAGGAACAATTCTTCCAGCGTCGGATTTTTCACCGTGATGGCGTTTACCCGGACTTTCGAGCGTACCAGTTCGGCATTCTTGATCGGAATTTGGTCTTCCGGCATTTTACAGCGTACGATTCGGTTGCTTGATCCTTCGCCTATCGGAAGCTCCTCGAACGATGTGACATACCCGCTTGCTTTTAAAATCGCCATCCCTTCTTCAAAAGGCGACAGCCGCCACTCGACGATCGTTTCCGCCGGACGCATCAAATCCGCTACATGGCCCACAGCCGTTACGTTCCCATGACTGATAATGGCGACGCGGTCGCACATGAGTTGTATTTCGCTCAGCAGATGGCTGGAAACAAACACCGACAAGCCCTCTTGGGCCAAGCTGCGAATGAATACGCGCATTTCCTTTATTCCCTGCGGGTCCAATCCATTGGTCGGTTCATCCAGAATGAGCAGCTTAGGCTTGCCTAACAGCGCCTGCGCAATGCCTAACCGCTGGCGCATGCCGAGCGAATACGTTCTTACCTTGTCGTGAATCCGTTGGTTTAAACCCACGATTTCCACGACCTCATGAATCCGCTGCTTCGTTACGTTTTTCAGCATTCTCGCAAAATGCTCCAAGTTCTCCCAACCGGATAAGTAGGGATACAACTCCGGGTTTTCCACGATGCAGCCGACGTATTGCAGCGCTTCGTCCGGCTTATTGCCTACCGGAATGCCGCATATGAAAATTTGGCCCTCCGTTGGCTTGATCAAATCGACGAGCATTCGGATCGTGGTCGTTTTACCGGATCCGTTCGGACCCAGGAAGCCGAATACTTCTCCGGCCCGAACGTCAAAGGAGATTCCTTTGATAATCCATTTATTTTTAATCTTCTTCTTTATATCGCGCACGGATAACACGATAGATTCATCCTTCACTGCTATTCACCTCCTTCGCGAAATTTATTCCAAAGCTTGAACGACACGGGCGGCGATTCGATCATATCCGAGCGAATTCGGATGAAATTCATCGGTGTATAAATATTTTTGGATATCAAACTGGAACAAATCGAATGTAGGAACGACGATCATGTTGGGAAAGCCGTCTGCGATCTGTGCCGCCTTGAGATTCCATTGCTGCAGGATCGAAGATCCCTCTTGATTTCGGTCCTTTTTGATATAAGGATTGTATAAACCCACATATACAATTTTGGAATTCGGATTCAATGCCGCGATTTTGGTCAAAATTTGGTTCAGTTTCTCTTCGATGACAGGCAAGTTTTTGTTGATTTCCGCATAATTGATGTCCGACTGATTGGTGCTCCCGGCTTGACTTAAATCATTGGCGCCGATCGTCAGCATGACGATATCGGCTTGTCGAATCAATTTCTGAACGTCAGGCTCCTCCATAAATTGAAGCAAGCTGTCTGCACGCCAACCGTTAACGGCTTGATTGACCACATTTACGGGCTTCTTCCAGAGCTCTTCCAGATGCGTGCGAACTTTGCCGACGTAACCGCCGTCTCCCGATAAATCGCCGGTCCCCCTTGTTAAAGAATCTCCTAACGCCAGAATCATCGTTTCACCTTTAGGTAACGATTCAGCGGCGCTGTTCGTCGGCACTGGGTTGGAAGCGGCATTGGCATCTGAAGGTTTGGGATAGATGATATCTTGAGCCGCATAAATCAACCCGAACATAAACAACAAGGTGGCAACGAAAGCCAATGAACCGGCAGCACGCCATAGTACGATTGAAGATTTCATCCCATGTTCCCTCCTTAACCCCGGCTATTGCACGTTAAAATCGATGGAATGGAGATACGGGCAAGTAATCCACACGACAATCGCTGCATCTTTCGGAAGCCTTCCGCTTTCGAGGACATCGTACAGATGAATCGTATGGATCGGGTCGAGCCAAACCCCCGTATGTCGATGAAACCGAACCGCCCGGTTCCGATATTGTTCCATCGTCAGGCGGAACGGGCGGATGAACGCGACTTCACGATATCGGCCATATTTCATCCTTAATAGCGGGACGGATAACCGATACCCGGTCGTTACGCCGATGAAGGAATGGTTCATGGGCGCTGATCGGGCTTTCCGATGCAGAAAGCCGTCGAGCATGTTCCCTGAAGCGATCGGAAATACATGCACGATTGGACATTCGACGTGATATTCCTGCAGTTGTTGAATACACTCGCTGAACGCCGTTTCAAAAGGATTAGGCGATAAGGGAACCCGGCCGCCGATCCCGATCGTGCGAACGCCGCGGAACGGGAGCCACTTGTAAGCAAAATACTTGGCCAGCTGAATGAGGGCCGGAGCCCGACTGATCGTAACGCGATGGTGATTCAAGTAAAGCTTCCTTCCCCGATCCGCGTAGGCTGTCGTGCTGGCCGCTCGCTCGAGAAAGTGAAGATGCTTGGCGCCTTTCCCATCGTTCTCTCGCAGAAATTGCAACAGGATTTGAAACGTATGCGATCCGGGATCGGACATGGCAACTAGGCGGTCCACATGTCCGTACCGGTCGAAAAAGGCTTGGAAGCGGCGGACTTTATTGCCTCCGTCCGGTCGGATCAAATCTTCCCGCTTCAAAAAAATCGGCGCTTGGCGCGAAAAAGCATCCCATCTTTGCAACGGCGACAAAGGAACGATCATGGACACAATTCTCTCCCTAAAGTAAGCGTAGCGTGTCTCGCTCCGATCATGAACCGCTGTGCGGGGCCGTAACGGGGCTCCGTGATTCCGCCGACCATATACAGCTTTTCCACGCTCGTTTCAAATCGGAAATTGACGATCGGGATGCCGCCTTCGACTTGAATGGCTCGCCGAAGACCGGCATCCAGGAAGCGGAGTGCATCCAATCGGTAGCGGAAGCCCGTCGCCGCGATAACCCCGTCATAGGACTCGTTCAATACGTCCGATTTGATGGGTCCATCTTTATCCTCATACAACTTCAAGTCGTTTACGTCCGCATAGACGGTGCGAAGGTCGTTCGATTCCCATACGTTTTTCATATCTGGCGTCATGGTCGTCTCGACGAATTTTTTGCCGAGCAGCGATTTGATCCGCGGCGGCAGGAAATAGTAATACGGAGAGGCGTACAGGATGAACTTGAACGCCGGTTTTGGCAAATTGATCGGTTCGGAATAAAACACGGGTTGCTTGCGCATCACCCAGGTGACCTGGTTTTCCTTGGACAAATGGGCGGCGCATTCCGCGGCGGACTGCCCTGCTCCGACAACGAGCAGGCGCTTGTTTTTTATGTTTTCGTAGTCCGCTACCTGCCAGCTATGCAACACGAGGTCGGATCTCAGCGACGCCAGACCCTCCGGAATCACGCCGTGATTTTCGATGCCCGTGGCCATGATGCTCGCTTCGGAGATTACTTGCCGCCCGTCTTCCAATGTGTGCACGAATAATGCCCCCTGCTTTTTTACATGCACCACTTTTTGCCGTTCGATGGGAAACGGCAAGCGCTTCAACACGTCCCGCAAATAATCGCGAAATACCGAAGTCGAGATGCGGTGGTTTAACAGCTCGTCGGCTCGGTCGGGGAATTTCTGCTGGATATAGCGCTTGATGTTGAAAGTATTATCTCGCGTATAGATCTCGCTCGTATGATAGTCGGAGCGAATCGACATGGAGCCGAGCGTATGATCGAACCAAAGCGAGAAGGGTTGCCCCGCGATTACGAATGGCACTTTGAGCCGCCAAAGCTCATAGGCAAGACTAATGCCGTATGGACCGGCTCCGACGATCATCACGGTTGTGTTCATGTGTCCCCCTTTCCGGAATTGGAAATCTTCCTAATGTTTTGCCGTGAATCCCGTATCCGACGAACATGATGGCCCCGATGAGCAGAACGACCTCTATCAAGTACGGAGTATGGAACAATAGCTGATTCACGGATTTCAGCGAATGCGGCTCGGATAGCGAACTGCGCTGCAAAAATAATGGATCGGCAGCTTTCCCGAATAACAGCAACGGAATTGCCGAGAGGATCGCCATCACCGAAAAATAATAGGTAATCCGGTTTCTCTTTTGGCGGAAATAAATGTCCGCGCGAAACCATTCCATCATGATGCGCGTCGCTCCATGGTAGATGAAAAACCCGATTGTAATGAGACCGTTGGGCAAATGTAAGGGAATGAGGCACATCAAGGTCGTAAAAGCGGCTAGATTGATGCCGGACTTGTAGAGCTGTACCGGATGAACGCGCACGCCTTGAAGCTCGGGATGAAGCCGCAAAATTTTCGATTTCAAGTTTGTGTAGGCGATTCCCCATCGGGAAGTCGTTGTTTTCCCGTAGCAGCACCCGTAATTAAAACAACCGATTCGTCCGAAAAATTGTCCCAACAACGTACCGAAGCAAAGACCGTCCCAAACGAAGCTGAGCGGGATGTTCGCAACGGAAGCGTATAGAATCGACCATAGGACGGCACCTATGATTCCGCCCTGGAAATAAAACCCGGTTTCGGACATATATTTTTTGGGATTCCGGAAAAATTTTTTGCCGAGCGCAATCAGATGCATGAGCCTGGCGCCGGCCCAAACCATCACTCCCCCGACCGGCAGCATGTAGTAAGTGCTTTCCGAGACGGCATATCCGTGAATGAACAAGTAGTAATAAAAAGCGGTTAGAATCGACATCGCGTTCAAGGCGCTGAATATTCCGAAATAGACGATGTGGAGTTTTTTTCCGCTATAAAGAATCGGATGGTCCTGTACCATTTTGATTGCCCGGAGCAGCACAGACGGTTTCTTTTGCATACCCGTTTACGCCATGGACTTGCCGGCATAAAGCCGGATGAACTGACGAGTTCCCTCCGTTCTTCTTGAATATCAGCGTGTATTTCAATACTGCTTTCCTTATTCAGTTTAATGGTTATTTCTAAATGGGCTCTAAACGTAAATCTAAAAAAAGTAAAAAAGGGAATGAGCCGCTTGATGAATCGCCACCGGAGCGGTCGTTGTTTATGCCACAAAAATAAAAAACCCTCTCATCCAAGAGAGGGCAATCCACGAACGAACTTATTGCGTTTTGAGCTCTCTTCTAGCCAACAACCAGCCTACCGCAATACTCATGATTGGCATGGAGAGATACCTTAAGCCGATTTGACCCAGATAATCGAGGAACGATATCTTCATCCACGGCAACAATACAAGCGCATCTTCCTGCATTGACTATACGGGTCAAAGCATGAATTACGCTTGAGCTTCAACAGAAATGCAGCTATATTTCGCGAATGTGTTACATAAAACAAATTTGGACGCCTGCTACAAATGAATCGCCTAATCCAATCGTATACCGGGGCTTATCGATATACTTGGTAGGAACGATTATGGCCTCTCCAGCATATATACTCTTATCTATTATTTCCTTATTAAACACTCCCTTTTCGCTCAGAGGAAGCTCTATCACTTTTGATATCTCTTCCTTAGAACCATACCAACCAACCATAGCTTTTGCAGTAGCAAGCATATTTCCATAGATGAGACCGCTTTCGATATCAATTGGAAGCCTATCTCCTACATACAAAGAATAATCCTTTGTATGTACAATGATGCCCTTGCTCATCCTAAATTTCTCTTTAAGGTATTTTATCCCCTCCACGCATGAGATGATATCATCAATCTGAATAGGGAAATTATACATACTTAGTGTATAAGCCAGCTCTTCTTCATTCATGCAAACCATATCCACTTCGGAATAGATCGTTTCGATGCATAATTTTCTTATTGCATCACTGTGATAATGAGCATCCTCAAAAAACACGATACCCGACTCGTTATTCGCCTTATACTTTCTTATATGTTGTCTTACATCATCTAATCGTTTTTGTAAAATTTCTTTGTCCTTAAGGGCATTGAAGCTAGAAAGTACGTTACTGCTGATATCTTTGGCATACCTCTCAATATACTCGAAATAGGGCTTCGAGAACGGCATGATTTCGTTTACCGTAATCCTTGTAATAATCAAACGATTCGATATCGGTATCGCCAGCTCTTGATCTCCTAAACGGATCATGTCTCCTTTTTTAAACTGTATAATGTAGTGTAATTCTTGTTCGGATTTTTGTGTCACTTGGTTTGTATGAATCAAGCTGCCGTCAGCAGACACTGTATAGATGCGCGGCGAATCAAGAATTTCGCAAACCTCTTTGGAATCATCGGTCAGATGAATAACGGAGGGACATCCAACGGCAGCTAATGCCATTGCCGCTTGTGCTGCAGTTCCTCCTATACCGTACTTCGTCGCAAAGAACTTCTCGATGATTTCGGTATCTTCTATCTCAACCTCGCCGCCAATTCCCTTCCCGCAAAAATAAACCAAAGTGCGAATAAAATCCTGTACTGTTCTTATAACCTTTGATGCTTTCATGTTACGCAAGTCTTCTCCCTGCATAAATTCTTCAAGGAGATGATTTAAAATATCCATCTGAAAATCGCATAAAACATCCAAGTTGCTTGTATACCCCATAGCAGGCATTTTTCCGTTGTTTTTTCGGACATTGATGTTCTCATCCATTTTGATATAAAGTTCGGCATACTTCTCTTCTATTCTCATGATTATGTCCCTCTGCGGATTTTAGATTTTCGTTACTTAGTGCTTAACAGCTCCGGATGTCATCCCTGCAATGAAATATCTTTGGAAAAATAAGAACAGGAGCAATACCGGCAACGACCCGAGTACGCTCATCGCCATCATCTGGTTCCATTCATACGCATGCTGGCCCATGAGCAAGCTAATTCCTACAGGGACCGTTCGATACTCATTCGTCTTTGTTAAAGCTAAAGCAAACAGATATTCGTTCCATGACTGCATGAAGGTATACATTCCTACGGAGACTAATCCGGGAACCGATACCGGAACCAATACCGTCCAGAGCGCTCTAAACCTGGATCCGCCATCCATCATCACCGCTTCATCCAAGTCTTTAGGCAACGTATTCAAATATCCGGTCATCATTAAGATTGCATAAGGCAGCGTAAACAACAGATAGGTTAGAATCAACGCGCCATAGGTGTTATATAATTTCATTGTTACAATCAAACTCAAATAGGGAATTAATAATGTGATAGGCGGCACCGCCTGAACGCTTACAATAATGGTGTTGATTACATTTTTGCCCCTAAATTTAAACCTGCTGAAGCTGTAAGAAGCGAGAATACTTATCGCTAAAGTCAAAATAACTGCGGTAAAAGCTATAAAATAGCTATTTACGAAAAATCTGATTTTTTCCGGATTTTTGAAAATCTCCACGTAAGCATCCACCAAGAAGTTCTTGGAAATCCACGTTGGCGGCCATGCGAAGATTTCCGAGTTTGGTTTAAAGGAATTCAAAACCATCCACAAGATAGGGAAACCTGAAAAGAGGGTTCCAATCATCAACAGGGTTACAACCAGAACTTTAATATACCCGCTTTTTCCTCCAACCATATTATTCCTGCCCTCTCTGATGGCGTACATAAAAAAACGCGACAATCGAACAAATCACTAACAAAATGACCGCGCTAGCCGAAGCCTGAGAATATTGATACTTGCTAAACCCTAATTTATATATAAACGTACTAAGCATCTCAGTCGAATGAATGGGGCCTCCGCCAGTCGTCATCCAAATGAGGGCAAATTGTTGCAAGGTCCATACAAAATCCAACATTAATAGACTGATTAGAATTGGTTTTAACTGCGGAATGGTAATGCGGAAAAAATGCTGTACGGCGCTTGCACCATCAATCGCGGAAGACTCATAAAGGTCAGAGGGGATTCCTTGAAGCCCGGCTAAAATACTTACCATATAGAATGGATATCCCGCCCAGATGTTAATGATCGTAACCGAAAGCAACGCAAAATCTCTTGAAGCCAACCATTCTACCTGGGTACTGTTTAAATTAAATATTTCCAATAAGTAGTTAACAACGCCGTGTGGATCCAGCAGCATTTTCCACAGAATGGCAATCACAGACGCCGTGAACATCCATGGCAAAGCAAAAATTACTCTGAATAAAGCTTTTGTTTTTGCGCTTAGGTATTTTGTATTCAATAGCATCGCAAATGTCATCCCAATAAACAAATGAACAATCACACTGCCGCCAACAAAAATCAACGTATTCTTTGCAGCCGCTGAAAAGGATTTATTATGGAACACTTTTGCAAAATTTTCGAAACCTATAAATTGAGGATGTTTATTAATAATTACATTATCGTAAAAGGAATAACGAACAACCATAATGATGGGTATGATTAACAATATGACCATTAAAATAATGGTCGGCGCGAGATAGAAATAGGGCTCGGACCTTCTTATTTTCTCAACTCTCACCTGCTAAGACCGCCTTTCTAGAACAGGGATGTATGTCAGACATACATCCCATTGATGAATCATGCAATGATTATTTAAATGCGTCTTGCCAAATATTTTGCGTTTCGGCCAACATATCGGTTGCCGAACTTGTATCTCCGCCTAAGTAAAGCTGCAGTTGCTCGTCAAAAGATCTCATTAATTCTTCTGAAGTAGGAAGTCCTGTAAATTCGTTAACCGCATAACAAGTCTTATAGATATCATACGCCTTCAAGAATAACGGATCCGCTGCCGAATAATCGGGTTCTGCTTTGGAGTTGCCGGGGAAGGCATTGGCATAAACCGCCAGTTTTGCGTTAACTTCAGGACTCATTAAGTATTCAACGAACTTCATGGCTTCTGCCTTGTATTTGCTGTTTTCTGCAATTCCAATGCCCCAATTCGCTACGTCCATGCCGCTTTTTCCAGCAAAACCATCTTTCACGGGAACCGGAATAATGTCGAAATTTAATTGGGGTGCTTCTTTTTTAATAAGCGTCAAATGAGCCAGAGAATCCGTCATAAATGCTACGCGGCCATTTGTAAACTCTCCGACCATGTCCGCTTCTTTCATCGAATTCGAGCCTTTAGCCACGACGCCGGAATCAAACAAACCTTTTACAAACGCGACAGTCGCGCCTAAGTCTGCGTTGTTCGTCAGTGCAGGCTTACCATCCTTTAACATAGACCCGCCCGATGCCCATAACCAACTCATAAAATTGTTTTGAATACCGCTTGGGGATTCTGTCGACAATGGGATCGCCCATCCTGCCTTGCCTGTTGAAGTACTAATTTTTTTAGTTGCTTCCTTAAATTCAGACCAAGTCTTCGGTATCGATTCAACGCCGGCTTCTTTTACGATATCTAAGTTTACATACATCGGATACGCGAAGTTTACGACAGGAATCATATAGGTGTTTCCGTCAACTCTAATTTGATCGGACAACTGGCTATCATCATATCCATCCGCTTTCATTAAATCTGTCAAATTGGCGATGGACTCGTGTTTAGCAAAATCATATACCCAAGAACCATCAAGACCAACAACGTCCGCCATTGTTCCAGCCGCCGCGCCGGCTGCAATTTGCGTTTTCGTATCCGCATACGGATTACTTAAAAGTTTGATCTTTACCCCCGTTTGAGCGGTGAACCCATCAACGATTTGCTGAAGAACGCCATCCGGCAATTCTACTCCCCACCACTGTTGGAACTCTAACGTAATGTCTTTTTTGCTGCCTTTTCCCCCAGTGTTGGAATCATTTGCAGCGGTCTCCGTTTGATTCTGAGTAGCAGTTGCACCATTGTCGCTTGATGAACCCGAACAGCCTACAAGCGCGATCATAATACTCGCTATAAATAATATGGAAAACGCTGTCTTGTTAAGCGCTTTCAAATGATCCAATTTAAACGGATTCAACCCATAAAACCTCCCCTACTTTTTATTTTTCATTAAGACTTTCCGAATGGATTCCACAAAAAAACTTACAATGCCGTCACTTGATACAAGCTAGCCTTGCCCGCGGAACCGAACAATTGCATCTTATATGCAATTACCGTCATAGCGGCTTGGGTTGAACTCGGAAAAAGCGCATCCGGCTCATAACCATTCGGATTGTTGTTCAAAGTATTGCGAAGTTCCGAAAAAAACGCCCGTTTCATTTCACTGGAGAGATTGATCTTGCCCACACCGTACTTCGTGGATCCCCGAATATCCTCTTCCGAGTTGTCGGATCCTCCATGCAAGACAAGCGGAATATTTACTTTTTCATAGATTTGAGACAAACGATCGATCTGGAGCTTAGGCTTCATCGATTTGGGATAGAACCCATGAGAGGTACCGATTGCAATGGCAAGCGTATCGACATTCGTATGATCCACGAAGTCTTTCGCTTGATCCGGATCCGTATACAGAATCTCCTCCGCTCCGCCTTCTGAACTCGTGCCTGTGTTCCCGATGGTACCGAGTTCCCCCTCAACGGAAACCCGTTGTGCATGAGCGATTTTCACGGCTTCCTTGGTCAGCTCCACATTCTTTTCGTAAGGCAGATGAGATCCGTCAATCATGACGGATGTAAATCCATTCCGGATAGCTCGAACAACATCATCGATATCGCGGCCGTGATCAAGATGGATTACGATCGGCACGCTAGCCCGCTGCGCCGCTTGAACGCAATAGGCGGCAAAGTCGTCTCCCATCAGGTCAATTTCATTCGGATGGATTTGAAGGATGGCAGGGGAATCCGCTCTTTCCGCCGTCCGAATGACAGCCCTTACAAATTCGCTGTTCGCAATGTTGAAGGCCCCCACTGCAAATTTTTCCCTATACGCTACGCGAAGCAATTTATCCATAGTCGTCAACATGTGAACACCTCCCCGTTATTTTTGCTTTTCGAACAGTTCATACCGGAATCCCTTTTTCTGCTCGCTTCCCTTGGCTTCACTCCTTACCATATCTTGTTTGTTCTCACCTCAAGAGTAAACATAATGTGTTTTTTTGTCAATATAAAATGATCAATATGAACATATTTTTAATAATTTTCTTCGATAAATGTTTGTTTTGTTTATTTGTTCGGTGCCTGCATAAACTAAAAAGGGAACGGTTGCAACCGTCCCCCTTACCAACCTTTCATTATACGGAACAAGTCGCCGATCATACTCTAACCAGTTCGGTGCCGTGCTCTCTCAACATGTCGCGCCATTCATCGGAAACGCCGGAGTCGGCGATGACCTGATGGGCTTGGCTAAGCGGCGCAAAAAAGTTCAGCGAACGGTTGCCGAATTTGGTGGAATCAGCCACGACATACGTTTCGGCGCTCGCCTTGCCCATCATTTGTTTGATTTCCGCTTCGGCAAAGCTGGTGGTGCTGAACCCTTTCTCCGTGATCCCGCCTGTCGCGATAAAAGCTTTATTGACGTAAATATTCTCGAAGAAGTCTCTGGCAACACTTCCTACAAAGGATTGGGAGCTGTGCCTCAATTCTCCCCCGCACATCACCAAGGAAACGTGCTCCTGCTCCCTCAGGCGATAAGCTGCCGTCAGTGAGCTGGTAATCACCGTAATGTCCCGGATCTGAGCTTCGGCGATGGCGATCGCGATCTGATACGTTGTCGTGCCGGAGTCCAGGATGATCGTATCTTTAGGCTGAAGCAGATTCAAACAATACTGCGCGATTTGTTTTTTCTCGTCCAACTGCACCGTTTCCCTTTTATCCAGCGGCGTTTCATCCAGAATGCGAATGCCGCCGTGAAACCTTTGGAATTCTCCGGACGCTTCCAGCTTCTGTAGATCCCGGCGGATCGTCATATCGGAAACCTGAAAATAATCCATTAATTCCTGAACGGAAACCGTGCCTCTTTGTTTGATCAGCTCCGAAGCTTTCTCCAGCCGTTTATTGGTAAACATGGGCCTTTGCCTCATCCTCCTCTTATCCACCCCACAATTCAAACGCCTGTGCGTATGTGAATATAATAGATGAATTTTTTTTGAGTCGTCAATGCAAATTCGTCAAAATCAAACACCAAAAACAAACACAACGCCAAAATTCACCCCTATAAAAAGTTTGAATTGTGTTGACACTTCGTTTTTATGGTCTTAATATGAACATAAATCGAACAAAACATTCATAATTACGAACGTTCCGAGCAGTCGACGAGATTCAGGAACATGAAGGTCGCTGAATGAATGGGGAGAACCCGCCGAATGGCGTTTTCTTAAATGAAAACAAATCACCTGAGACAGAGGGAGAGACAAACCATGTTGATTACGATGAAAGAATTGCTGACTGTCGCTTACAAGAACAAATTCGCCGTAGGCGCCTTTAATGTCGGCAACGGCGAGTTTCTGCGAGCCATTATGGAAACGGCCGAAGAGAACGATTCACCGGTGATTCTGGCCATCCACCCTTCAGAGTTGGAATTCCTGACGGACAGCTTTGTGGCATACTGCCGCGACATCGCTAATCAGGTCAAAGTGCCGGTCGTCATTCACCTTGATCACGGCGGCAACACGGCGCAAATCGTCCGCGCGATCCGCTGCGGATTTACTTCCGTCATGATTGACGCTTCAACGCAAACGTTTGACGAGAATATCCGGATCACGAAAGAAGCCGTCGCTATCGCCCATTCCGTCGGCGTCTCGGTCGAAGCGGAATTGGGTACGGTTGGCCAGGCGGAAGGCAGCATGGAAGGCGGTCATGACGAAATCCTTTATACCGATCCTCTGGAGGCTAAAGAATTCGTAGAGCGCACCGGGATCGATTCGCTCGCCGTCGCCATCGGAACGGCACATGGCATGTATCCGAAGGATCGGGTACCCAAACTCCAATTGGACCGTCTAAAAGAAATCGCCTCCCTCGTATCCGTCCCCCTTGTCCTGCACGGCGGTTCGGACAACTCCTCGGACGAGGTTGCAGCCTCGATTCAGTTGGGGATCAGCAAAGTAAATATATCCACGGAAATGAAAAAAGCCTTCTTCGGCCAACTCCGCGCCAAATGCGAGGAAATGCCGAAGCAGGTTGAGCCCACTGTCCTTTTCCCTTCCGCAATCGAAGCGGCCAAAGCGCTTATTCTGAAGAAGATGCAATTGTTCGGTTCCGTTGGCAAAAGGAATCTTTATATCAATGAGGTGCAGGATGATTACGCGCGAATCGGCCAATGAAGCGCGGAAAATGACTGCAAAGATGCTGGGGAAAGCCGGGGTCGTGCTTACTCCCGAGGAATACCCAAACCTCGAAATAACGGACTTCGGGTTGGGTAAGCTGATAAATACCGGATTGCAATTGTTCACTTATGTGAATACGCCCCGCTACTGCGCCAAAGATTTGGTGCTGTTTCCGCGGCAAACATGCGCCGAGCACCGCCATCCGCCGGTGGACGCGGGTAATCCCGGCAAGCAGGAGACGTTTCGCTGCCGTATGGGCATCGTCTATTTATATGTAGAAGGAGAGCCGACACCGAATCCGCAGGCTGTTCCGCCCGAGGGAGACGAGCCTTTCTATACGGCTTGGCACGAGGTCGTGCTGCGGCCGGGAGAACAATATACGATTTCGCCCAATACCCGTCACTGGTTTCAGGCCGGTGACGAAGGGGCCGTCGTAAGCGAATTTTCCTCCTTAAGCTTGGACGATAAGGATCTATTTACAGACCCGAGAATTGTTCGGGTTCAAAGCGAGTAGTGATTATAAAACCATACGATTTCATTTGAAGAAGGAACGGGAAAGACGGGGGCTGCAGCTTCCGTCTTTTTTCTTTTACCCGTTCCTACTAATTATATTGCGCAATGCAACAGCATGATCACATGGCCGCCAACAGACAAATGAGCAAATCCTTCGTAGGTTAACCTAAATCATGACCGGTTACGACGATGTAACCGACAAGGAAAACATTTAAAGCCAAAATGACAGCTGCGGCAAGCCACGATGCTACTTTAACCCAGGGTCGGTTTGCAAACTCCCCCATCTTCCTTTTATCGCTTGTGAATATGAGGAGCGGAACGACGGCAAAGGGCAGCTGCAGACTGAGTACCACCTGGCTCCATAAGAGCAAATCTCCTGTCCCCCTCGATCCGGCAAGCCATGTCACAATAAATGCGGGCACAACTGCGATTAATCGGGTAATCATGCGGCGGAGCCACGGGGAGATTCTTAGCTGTATGAACCCTTCCATCACGATTTGTCCGGCTAACGTTCCGGTAATCGTTGAATTCTGACCGGAGGCAAGCAAAGCGACCGCAAATAAGGTGCTCGCGATCCCTACGCCTACGGTTGGGCTCAACAGCTCATAGGCTCCTTCAATTTCAGAAACGTCCAGACCGGTTCCGTAGAAAGCGGCCGCACCCAGAATCAGAATGGCGGAATTGATTAGGAAGGCAATAAATAGCGAAATATTCGAGTCCCATACAGAGTACTTCAACGCTTCTTTTCGCCCTTCTGTATTACGCTTGAATTGCCTCGTTTGCACGATAGACGAATGCAAATAAAGATTGTGCGGCATAACCGTTGCGCCCAAAATGCCCAAAGAGATAAATAACATCTCCGGATTCGTCACAATTTCAAATTTCGGAACATACCCGCCCAACAGTGCAGATACCTCCGGCTTGGAAACGATCATTTCAAACACAAACACGCCGAATATCGTTGCCATGAGAACGATAACGATCGATTCAATAATTCGAAACCCTTTTTTCTGTAATAACAATAACAGCAGCACGTCTAGTGTTGTAATGAGAATACCGAGCAGCAAAGGGATCCCGAATAGCAAATTAAGTGCGATGGCCGATCCGATGACCTCTGCCAAATCACACGCAATAATCGCGATCTCCGATAAAATCCATAAAACAAAGGACGTTCTTTTACCGACCGCGTCTCGAGTCGCCTGGGCTAAATCCCGACCCGTTACAACCCCTAATTTCGCTGCCAATGCTTGGAGTAACATTGCAATTAAGTTCGAGATCAGAATAACGGACAACAGGGTGTAGCCAAAGCGTGCTCCCCCGGCAATCGATGTCGCCCAATTGCCCGGGTCGACATAACCGACGGCTACAAGCGAGCCCGGCCCGGCAAAAGCAATGAACTTCCTCCAATATCCGGTTTTGCTTGGAATTTGAACGGAATTATGAACCTCTTCCAAGCTTACGGTAGAGCTTGGCCGCAGCCAGCCCTTTTTCCCATACTCGACTTCACTGTTCATTGTCGTCACGCTTTCTAAAGATATTGTATTTGTTTCCCTAGGTAAACATTTTTTAATACACACAAATCTTATTCCCTCGGGCAATTATTTGCAAGTCTTTTTTAGCGAAATTTACATCACTTTGAAGGTCAAATGATGCTTCTTAACAGACAATAACGATAATGAAATTTCGTTCGCGATAGGGCGAGCCGGATACACGTATAAAAAAAGATGTCCCTCATCATCCAATGATGACGAGGGACATCCTCTTACTGTACTATCCTTTTATGATATAAAGCCTGCTGGATTCCTTATGCGTAGTCTCCCGGCTGTGTCTTGCTCTTCATTGCTACCCCAAAGTCGGTATAAATCCGCTGGGTCAAATCGATTCCTCTTGCTCCCGCAATATGATGAGCCAAAATCTGGAACGGAATAATCATTATGAACGGAGCCATGAACTCGTCCAGCTTCACCTCCAGACCAATCGTACGGTCATTCTCCGCTTTACCTAACGTGACGGTATAGGTGTAGTTCGTAATCCGGCTCTCGTACGCAATCAGCAGCTCCATCCGCTCCTTGACCGGGCTTTCTGTTTCAACGAAGAAAATACGGTGCTCCGGATTGACCTCCAGATACGGTCCATGCATGAAGGCCTCCAGATCGATCCCCTGCGACGGCATCCGAACCGTTTCTGAAAATTTGGTTTCAAATTCCTTCACCGTTCCGACGGTAGGGCCGTAACCAACAGCGGAAAATCTGGGCGCGCTCGCCAAATTTTCCTTGTGCTGCTCGAAGAACACCTCTGTTTTGGCGATCGTTTGCGGAATAGCGGCTATCGCAGCGCGGAATTGATCGAGATGGGCCTGCTCCTCCTGTTCCGTCAGCGTTTTTTTCGCTACTGCCGTCTTAAGGCCGGCGAGCATCAGC
Organism: Cohnella baijiui; assembly: GCF_020731285.1. Classification (GTDB taxonomy): domain Bacteria; phylum Bacillota; class Bacilli; order Paenibacillales; family Paenibacillaceae; genus Cohnella. Next base: position 243,291 of record NZ_JAJFOW010000003.1, on the reverse strand, counting down.
GTCAATACGGTAGCGATAAACCCTTTGGTCACGTAGCCGACTCTTTCCTTGCCGCAGCCGATATCAAGCGTCAGATCAGCCGCTTCGGAAATGGCCGTCGTCACATCGCACGTGAAGGCGACCGTTTTGAGGCCTGTTTGCACTCGAATCCGGTTCAAGGCGCCGATCGTCGAAGTGCTCTGGCCGCTTTGCGAAATGCCGATGACCAGATCGCAGTGCGGACTGATTTTATCGTAATGCGTGAAATTGAACGGTTCTTTGACGTCAATGCGCACATCCGCCACTTTCTCGATATAATATTTGGCGCTTAGCGCGGCATTGATACTTGAACCGGTCGCCAAAATAAGCCATTCCGTCTTCTTGTCCGCCGCCAACTCCGCGAAGGCATCCACGTTGCCCGGGTAGCTGCCGAGAATGCCTTCCGTTACCGCCTGCTCTTCTTGAATATAGGTCATCATTGTCGGTTTCATCGATTCTTCCTCCTAGCCGACAAGACTGACCGGCAGATCGCGCTGCCGGTCAGCCTAGTCGCATTATGGTCTGCTCAAGCCTCGCTCCGCTTGTCGTACGCGTACAAGTCGGAGAGCAGAGACAGCCATTTGCCTGCTAGACCGACCCATACTTCCTTGTAGGTGGCGTTGTTCATTTGCGGCCAGTATGGAATATCCTCGTTCTCGAAGGTTTGTACGCCTACCGGAATTTCGCCTACGATTTCTCCGCTAAGCACGCTGTATTGCTGGGCGAAGTTATAGCCTTCGCCGTACATTAGCGATTGACCGAACGGATTCTTGCCTACTACCCACTGCAACTGACTCTCGGCAATCGAGATCAGCTCCCGATCCTCAAGCAGCATGCCTGCCAGGGACGCGGCCTTGCCGGTAGAAAGGACGATCGCCGTGTTGCCCTTGAACGAGAACCAGACCGGAAACCGCTTCAAGTAATGGTAGTCGTTCAGACGGACCCCCTGCCTCAATTGCTCCGTATACAACGCTTTCGCTTCCTCCCCCACCAACAAATGCTGGAGCTCGAAGCTTTCACGGTCCTCATTCTCATCCACATGGTAAATGCCGCTTGAAATCATGGGATACGGCGCTGTAAAGGCTGTCAGAAACTTGATATATTCCCCGTAGCTTCGGACGGATTCCATCCAGCTATCACGCTTGGCATGCTCAGGCTGCGTCTTCAGAATTTCGCTGAAAGCCTGCAAATACACATGCTCTCTAGCCTGGTGGTTGAAATGCTGAATGACCTTCTTCTCCGGCGTCCGGTAGAAAAAGCCGGCTACGGTCTTGCCGTCATCGGTGTGAATGCCGGCAAGCTCTTGCGAATCGATCACATAGTCTAAATATTCGACAGCCTTGATTGCATAGGAAGCCTCGCCTGTCAGCCGGTATTGGAGCGATGCCGACCATGAAGCCGTCGCCATGAACAAGCTTTCCGAGCTCATGTAGGTGTGCTCCCAGAAGATAGGCTTCGGCGCAAAGCTTCTGAGCTCGAATTGCTCGACCGCATATTTGAAATCCTGGATCGCACAGGCTGCTAATTTATCCTTCAGCAGATCCCCATCCTCCATGAACATGGCGATCTGCGCTTCGATGCCGGAGAGGATAAAGTTTTCATACGGGTTGTTGTGCACGCGGGCAGTCATATCGTCCATATTGCCCATGATGCCGTCCGACCAGATTCGGATCCCAGCGCTTGTAGCCCGGTAGCCGTCGCCGAATCGGGTCTTCAGAATGAAGTCCACTCCCCATTCTCCCTCTTCGACAAGTCGAAGATACAGCGGATAGTTGCGCTCCTTCACCTGATAGGCAATCTCGTAGAGGGCGAATGCCACCTCTGCCGTCTGCACCAGTTGCTGGGATACATCGCCTGCATCATGCCATCCGCCATTGAAAATAATCGTTCCGCCGTTATGCCGGGCGAGAATATCCTCATGGCAGCTTCCGTGAATGCCGTGCACCGGACAGCCGCAGCGCTCGCAATAGATAAAGTTAATCGATTTCCAGATCGAATCTTCCCATCGGTCCGCCGCGCCGCCAATCTCGAAGGGTTTTGTCAGCAGCTCGCCCACCCGGACGATATACTTCCCTTTCTCCTTAAACGCGGAAAAGTCCACAACGGAGAAACTGCCGATGGAGGTGCTCGCATGATTAACGGGGCCGGTGAACTTCTCCTCTCCCGTCTCAAGCTCGATAACGGTGAAAGACGATGTGTGTTGCTCTGCCAAAATCATCGTTTTAGGTTGCTCCACACTGTAGCCGTTATGGGAAAAAATAATATCCTTGCTTCTTGGCTGCCATCCTTTCGAAATGTTCGGATAGGCTACCTTTTCCAGGAAGACGTTGCGAATGCGAAATATCATCGTATCGCCGGTCGCACGGTCTTTGCCGTACATATCATAGCAAAACGCAAGCTCGGTAATCCCGTCCCGCGGCAAGTCCGGAATTTCCATCGAGCATACATTCCATTGGCGGTCTTTCAAATTGATGACATTGGAGCCTTCACGGTGATAAATATCGGGAATTTTGATCGTACCGTCATTTTTTAGGGCTACTTTCATATGCGGGTTCGACATCCCGCTGCAGTCCGGGTAAATTTCGAAGGAAATCCGGTTGAAATGCTCCCAGTTCTCATGATCGAATGTCCGATAAACGCCTACATGCCCGTAAGTGCAGTAATCTCCGTCGCTAGGCGAACCCTCCGGCCACGTATCCATATCAAACGGAGAAGTCAGCTGCAACAGACCGCCTTCAAGCACGCTTGACGCCCCGAGTCCACGATGCATCCACCGATCGCAGCCCGCGGCCTGATCGAGAATGACTACCCTGTCCAATACTTCCTTCTTCAAGCTGTCCGCTTCCAATGACGCACTCTCGTCCACCTTCAGCGGTCTGTGAATCAGATTTGAAAGTTCAAGTTCACGCGCTATTTTCGATGCCATGATTCCTTTATCCCCCCTTTTTAGGCTTCCGGCTTGGACATCGTTCTGATAGCCAGCCATGCAGCGCCCTTCAATCCGATAATGGCCTCGTCGATCGCCGTCTTCTTCACGCCGTTGATAACGAAACGCATCGTCTTCTCCTGCAACCTGATCTGCAGCTTGTCAATGAACCAGCTACCGCTAACAACACCGCCGCCAAGTACAACAGTGTCCGGATCGGAGAAGCGGACCATATTCATAATCGTTTCCGCTACAGCCTGCAGCGCAGTATCCACAACCTCCGCACAGAGCGGATCACCGTGATCGTAGCCTGCAAAAATCTCTTCGACACCTACGCGGCCTTCATTCGGGATGACAATGGGCGAATCGGGATAGGACGGCTTCAGCGCAACGATCCGATTGTGCATCCCGAGCCCGGAAGCCAACGGCTCGACGCAACCCTTCCTTCCGCAGATGCATTGAACATCGCTGTCATAATCTACCACATGATGCCCAACCTCGCCCGCATTGAAATGCCGGCCGATAATCGGCTCGCCGTTTACTACGCAACGGGCGGCAATCCCCGTACCGATATTCATATAAATAAAATTGTCCGAATAGGTACCGCAGCCCCATTTCTGCTCCGCGAGCGTGGCACAGTAGACATCGTTGCCGATTGTGCACGGCATCTCGAACAGCTCGCTGATCTTCCGGGCGAGCGCGATCGGCTGGCTTCTGGAAGGATCGATTTCGAGCCAGACGCCCTCGCTCGTATCGACCCGTCCTACTACGCCGATCCCGATCGCCGCCGCTTCGCGCCGCAGTCCCACATGTTTGATATAATCTCCGAGGGCTGCCGCTAACGTCTCGAATACTTTTTCTTGCGATACTACCGTCGATGCATAAACCTTGCTTTCGAGCACTTCACCGTCCAGCGAAACCTCCCCGATCAAGATTTTGGTTCCTCCCAAATCAACAGCCAGTACAGACTTCTCCATCGTGGTTCCTCCTGATAGCACTTGCTTTTTTGGCGCAGGAACGGAAGACAAATCATGGGGCGAAGGCCTGTTTTTAATGGTCATCCTGAATGAACTCGACGAGCTCGCCGCCCGGCGCGCGAACATAGCAGAAGCTCAAGCTGACGATTTCGCCCGAGCGGGCCGGAATGTTACTATGGCGCGGAACGCCAAGAGGCGTTGCTCCCGCCGCCACGGCCCGGCGCACCGATTCCTCGATATCCATCGTTCGAACTGCCAGATGCTCCCATATCCCATCGACAAATTCCCTCTTCGTCTCGAAGATTTCCAGGAAATCGCCATCGCCCAGATCCACCAGCACCGCATGATCCTCGGCCCCATCCTTGCCCCATTCCACGACAAAGCGTGCGCCAAGACCTTCTATGTAAAACTTGACTGTACTTTCGATATCCCGTGTCTTTAGGCAAACATGATGGATACCCTGCTTTTTAGTTGTCGTATACATGATCTCACTCTCTTCCCGGAATTGTGATGAGCTGCCGACGGCAAGCCGGTATTTAAACCGAGCTCCAATCAAAAATAACGCAGGGTTTCGTCAATGTGCCGCCGGCAATTCCCGCATACACTTCTCCGCATGCGCTTGGCGCATAGCTATCATAAATGTTCTCTACCTGGATCAGCCCGTCGCGAATCCATTCCATTGCTTTCCTAATGCTCCCATGATTGCTGTTAGGATGGAACTCCGAAGAATGTCGCGGGAGGGACCATTCCCAGCCGGAATTAACCTGGATATATCCATAGAAAATGCTGCGAAGCAAATCATGCGCGAACTTGTCCGTCGAACGGTACCAAGGCACGCCGATCAGATACAGTTCCCCGCCCTTGCGCAGGTTGGCAAGCAAGGAATACACCGCCTCTTCCCTGCCGGAGCAATCCATCGCCAATCCAGCCGTTCCTTTCAGTACCGGCACTTCATCCGGCGAGGCATATACATGGCGCAATCCGCAAGATCGGGCTGTTGCTCTGCGGCCCTCGTTCGGATCAAAGGCATAGACCTCATAGCCGCAATGCTGCATCACTTGCGCGCACATGAGGCCCACAATGCCAAGCCCCGTTACCATAACCGATTCCGTCGGGCGGATTCGGGAATGAATCATGGAGGTCATCGAGACAGCCGGGAATCGGCCAATCACGGCATGCTCCGGCTTCATTCCCGCCGGGACAGGAATGTAATCATGGAATTTGACCCGGCTGTATGCCTGATGCGGGGACAATGCCAGCACATGTTCGCCCACTCTCGCATTTGTAACCTCTTCACCCGCCTCAAGCACCTCGAGAATAGCGGCATAGCCAGTCTCAACCGGATACTTCATCCCTCCGGAATAGTCCATATATGCGCCCATCTCCGAGCCATTCGATATGAGCGATACGATCGTTCGCCCTAAAATTTCATCGGCTGCAAGCGGCGACGGCTCCCAATCGCCCTGCACAAGCGATGCTTGCTGCTTGCCTGTGAATCTGATTGCCTGATTGGTCTGCATCACCGTAACATCTCCCACTGGTTTAGTAACGCTAAACTTCTCTGTCTACAGCCGGCTGAAGCTGCCCCAGCTGCTCCAGCAGCCCGGCATAACACCGCTCCGCGCCATCAAACTGGGGATACTCGGTCTCCGATTCATGCTCTACAATCAGCCATTCGGTTCCCGAGCGGCTGCATGCCTCAAGAATAGCCGGCCAATCATTGTCATCCATAGCGCTGCCGATGAATGTCTCGTGGCCAAGCTTACGGGAGAACGGCTTGCAATGCACAAGCTGTACTCTCCCCGGGTGATCTGCAATAGCCTGGGCCGGATCAGCCTCCGCTTCCATGCAATTGCCTGTATCCAGTTCCAGTAGGATGCCGGAATGAGTATGTTCGCTAAGAAGCGACCACGGCGTTGACTCGCCAAAATGCGTATGAAATTCATGCGCATGAGTATGGTAGCCGATGCGGAAATTCCGCTCTTCCACCTTCCTCGCAAGTTCATTGATGCGGACTGCATATTGCACCCACACATCCGCGCAATCCTCGCTCATCTGATGTCCAATTTGCCAAGGCCCGCCCAAGGCCGGGATGATCATATTGGTCGTTCCGGCGCGGGCATGGTAGTCCAGCGTTGCGTCAATCGTATCTGCCTGCAGCCATTTCCATTCCGTATGCCAGCCGCAGTTGACGAGTCCGATTTCCTTCAGCAGTCCATTAATCTTCTCCGGCTCATGAATGAACGGGCCATAGAATTCCACCCCTTCATAGCCGATTGCCTTGACTCTGCGCAGCGTCGACTCCAGGTCGCGCCGAAGCTCCTTGTATACCGAATACAATCCTAATGCCACTGACATCGAACCCACTGACACATCGCTCCCTCGTTAGGTTCTAGCTCTGGCGAGCAGCCCAGTCCACACTGTTCTTCATGAGCTGAATCATTTGAGGATGGCCCAGCGCCTCCGGAGTATGTCCAGGAGTCAGTGCCACTACTTTGCCTGCCCCAACCTGATGTGCCCATCCCCCTACTGCCGTCACATGCCGGGAAGTGCTAAACAGAATCACATCGGTTCTCGTCGTATCCACTTGACAGTAGTAATGCTCGTCGATAGCAACGAATGGCTCGATGCCCTCGATAATCGGATGCTTGAAGCTAATCGCCGGGTTATTCGTCACCTCCACGTGATGGGGAGAATGCTCGACGAATCGGCCGGAATTCAGCTCCATATAGAACGGGCTGTCCGACTCAATGAGGACAAGTCCTGCATGTATGAACATAATGCCCATGCCGTTCCTTACCTTCCGGACAATCTGCCGCTGCTCTTCCGGGGTCAGATTGGTCTCCCCTTCAGGTCGCCCGTTGGTAAAGAATATGGCCATATCTACCAATTCCTCGGTCTCTATCAAATCTCTCGCCCGGTCAGTGAGGATCACTTCCCACTGCTCCGCATCGAACACCTTTTCCATAACCGGATCAATGACTTCCTTCGGGTGGTTAACATCATCGCGAATCATATAAACGACGTTCTTCATTGGCCTGCACTCCTCGCCATTGCGATGTTTTAAGCTTTCATCTCATCCTATCTTTTAACCCCGCCCCTTCCCTTGCGGGAAAGGACGGGTCTGTTCCTACATTTTTCTTTACTTTTTGGATGCAAGCCATGCCTGGACCTGTTTTTCCACTTCTGCTCTAACCTTATCAAGACCTGCAGCCTTGGCTTTATCCAGATATCTCTGGTATGCCTTATCCACATCGCTGAGAAGACCTGCCTCCAGCGGGTATCCATATTGGCTATTTACATCATTAAGTGCCGTATACTCCGTCTCGAAGCTGCTCTTATCCATGACAAAGCCTTCAAAAATGTCGGGTACGACCTTTTTATTGATCTTTTCCATCATGGCGTCATAATTCACCCAAGCATCGCTTTTGCGCTTCTTGAATTTGTCATTTGCAAACATACCGCTGGGGAAATAGTTGAAGGATGCGCCGTCTGCAATGTTTGACGTATCAATCGTTCCGTCTGCAGTCAGGTTGTAATTAACGCCCTCTGTACCATAAGTAATGAAATCCCAGAGATCTTCATGCTGCTGGATATAATCCAGAACCATCAGTGCTCGTTCAGGATGCTCGGCATTCGTTGAGATTGCCGTCATGCTGCTGGTTGTGGAGCCTTGAAGGACGGAGTCCGGATTTCCTTCGAAATACATAAAATAATTCAATTCCCAGCCCTCGGCGCCATGTTCCTTTTCCACCTGTGTCGCATGGTTGTTATAGCCGGGCAGCTGTTCATTGAAGGATGCCGCCGCTACTCCGTTGAGTACCTGCGTTACGCCCCAGTTCGTGCTGGTCAGTACGCTGGAAGACCAAAAGCCTCGATCAGCCCAATCCTTCATTTTATACATAAATTTTTTGAATTCAGGCGTCTCGATAACACTGAGCACTTGACCGTTTCTGGGGTCGTAAACAAAGTTGAAAAGTCTGTCGTGAATTTCATCGATGCCGATATAAGGCGTGGTGTAAATCCAGGAAGTGCCGTATACCTGACTCTGATAATCATCGCTCGGGATGATTCCCGGCTCTTTGTCCTTGATCCCCTGCAGATAGGTCTCGATATCATCCATGGACTTGATTTCAGGCAGATTGTGCTTCTTTCTTAAATCCTCTCTGTATACGAAGGCGGGTGCCGTTACTCCCGTATACATACCGGGAACACCATAGATCTTTCCGTTGACGGACGCTGCATCCCATGTAGTCTTGGGAATATTCTTCCATAGGTAAGGGGCATACTTCGGCAGCAGGTCATCAAGCGGCTTAAATGCGTTCTTTGATGCATAGCTTTGATAATCCAACCAGCCGGGAGCCGCCTGCATCAGGTCATATTTTTCTCCTGAAGCAATTGCCAGAGCGTAATTGTTTTTGTAATCATTGCCTGCTGCATAAGTGAAATCGATAGTCGTATTCAGTTCCTTTTTTAATCTGGCATTGAGCTGATCCCAGTACTGCTTGGCCAGGTCCGTATTATTGGGTGCATCGGAAATCGCATACATTTTCAGCTTCACATAATCCAAATCGCCCGTATACCCTGATCTCTCCGAACTTTCTGTCGGTGTCTTGCTGCCGCATGCAGCACTGCCAAGAACCATTGCTGCTACCGATAACCCTAATGTCAGGTTCTTCATGCTTTTTCTCATCTTTCAGTTCCTCCTCTTTTTGATAGGAATCGTTCCTGCTTTTTGACCCTTGCCCCAATTTTCAAAAAGTAGGTTTATATAGTAATTTGCATGACTACCGCTTTGGAATTATCCTTTTACCGCTCCGATGGAAATCCCCTGAACGAAGTACTTCTGCAGGAAAGGATATAGGAAAATAATCGGTCCTGTTGCTACGATCGCGTTCGCCAGCTTCTGCGTCTCTGTCGGCAGAATTTTGCTGGTAAAGTTTTCCGCTCCGACCGACGCGATCTTGGACGCGGCATTCAAGATGTTGTATAGCCGGTATTGTAAAGGCCACATATCGGCATTTGTAATATAAAGGGAAGCCAGGTACCAGTCATTCCAGTATGCAAGCGCCAGAAACAAGGCAATGGTGGCCAGGATCGGCTTTGACATCGGCACGACGATTTGCAACAAGGTACGAAACTCCCCTGCTCCTTCGAGCCTTGCAGATTCCACAAGGGCATCCGGTATCGTCTTCATAAAATTACGAATGAGCAATATATAGAAGGAGCTGCAGATGGACGGAATGATCAACGCCCAGATGCTGTTCTTTAATCCCAGCTTGGTAACTACGATATACCAGGGTACCAAACCGCCGGAAAAAAGAGTCGTAAAATAAATCATGAAAGAAATGACATTGCGATATTTCAATTCGCTTCTGGAAATCGCATAACCGCAGAAGGTCATGACCATCAGACCAATGCCGGTTCCCGCACCGGTTACAAAGATACTGACGCCATAGGCTTTGGCAATCTGCGCCGGAAACAGGAAAATACTGCGGTAGCCATCCAGCGAAAATCCCCTGGGCAGAATGGAGTAACCGTTTCGCAAGATCTGCGCGCTGTCCGAAAAAGAACCCGAAATCACCAGAATAAAGGGTAGTACGCAGACAATAGACACCATTGAAAGAACGATATAGAAAAATAGTTTTAAGCCTTTTTCACCGGCGGACATTTTATGGCTATTCATCTTTCTCGACTCTCCTTATTTAGAATAAGGCGTTTTCCGGACTCGTCTTACGTATGATCTTGTTCACGGTGACCACAAGGATAAAGCCGAATACGGACTGGTAAACACCTGCCGCCGTAGAGGTACCCAGATTGAAATTGACTGTCATCGCACGGTATATGTAGGTATCCAGAACATCCGTTACGCTGAATAACTGTCCGTTTCTCTGAATCAGGTTATAGAACAATTCAAACTGTCCTCTCATAATGCCGCCAAGGTTGAACAGCACCAGCATAATAAAGGTTGGCTTTAACATCGGCAGCGTGATGTACCTGATCTCCTTAAATAGGTTACAGCCGTCGATTTTGGCCGCTTCATAAACCTCCCGGTCAAAGCCCGTGATGGCAGCAAGATAAACCACCATGCCAAAGCCGGTACCTTTCCAAAGGAAGAAAAATGTGATGATGAACGGCCATATCCATTGAATCATATATACGCTGATCCCGCTCCCGCCCAGAGCCTTCAGCAGCGAATTGAGTACGCCATAGTTGCTGTTGAAAATGTTATAGGCAATCGTGCCCACGATCACGTAGGATACAAAGTGCGGCAAAAGCATTACAGATTGCGTTACTCTCTTAAAGAGCCGTCCGACAACCGTGGTAATCATGATGGCTAACATACACTGCATGATATTTCCCAGGAGAATAAACGCCAGATTGTAAAGGATCGTATTCTTGGTCAAGTAAACAATCGGCGCATCCCATCCGCCGGAAACGAAATACTGAAAATTCTTCAGTCCCACAAACGAACTGTGAAGAATACCCTTGCCAAAGTCATAATCAACAAATGCATAATACACGCCCATCATGGGGATGTAGCTGAAAATCAGGAAAAAGATCAACGCCGGAAGCGTCATTGCATACAAAGTCCTGTGTCTGAACAGCTCATAGAATACACCGCCGTTCTTTTGTTTCATCAGTTGGTTCTGCGCTGTCTTTTTCGTCTCCCTGTCCTTTCGCATCGCAACTTCTCCTTTTACCTCAACGAATTTGAAAGCGGTGCCAAGTTGAAATAAAAAATAAAAGCAACCTCCATTTATCATTTTTAGGCACTTTACTTTCTACCTGAACCATTTTGGTACCGGTACCAAAATGAAATAAAAAAATAATAGCACCCTCCGTTTATCATTTTTTTGGATTTCCCAATCCTAAATTTGCCCTGGAGGAGATTTTGGTACCGGTACCAAATTTCCTAAGCTGAACTATAAATTATACTGTTCATTTTTGTCAACCTCATTTTACCGTAAATTTTTCATTTTCTGTCTGTTTTCTTTCTTTTGGTATCGGTATCAAAATCATCTCGTCTACGTTGACTTTTAATTTTCCCCATACTACAATTAAGAAAAATATCGGATTGCTTGTTTTTTCCTGTTTTTCAAACACGCACGGCATCTTGGTACCGATTCCAAAAGCATATGTTGGTGTTCCTATATAGAGGTTATAGCAGAGAGGAATTTTTTCATGTCAGATGATCAAAAGAACCTTACCATTTATAAAATCGCGGAGTTGAGCGGGGTGTCTGTTTCCACCATATCCCGCGTCATCAACAACAGTCCTAATGTTTCCGCAAAGACAAAGGCACATGTGACTGACATCATTAACAAATACCACTTCTCGCCAAGCTCCGTGGCACGTGCCATGATCAGTAACCATACCCAGACGCTGGGAGTCATCGTATCCGATATCACAAATCCTTACTTTAGCGAGCTGTATCTGGAGATCCAGCGCTACGCAGTGGATTTCGGGTATTCCATCATTTTATGCAACACCTTTTACGGCGGATCCAACCATGGCGTTTCCGATGCCATACCGGAAAACACCTATTTCCAGATGATGCTGGATAAGAAGGTGGATGGCGTATTGATTTTGGGTGGCGAAATCGACCGAGATGAAATTTCCGATTCCTATAAAGAAGCCTTAAACCGTATGGGCAGACAGATTCCGGTCGTCATTCTGGGACAGTCCGTTCCGGACTGCAGCTGTACCTTCTTGAACCGAAATATAAGCGGCGGTATATCTGCCCTGATCCATCATCTACTGGCGCTGGGTCGCCGCAGGATAGGCTTTGTTGGAGGCGAGGAAGGGATTCGGACTACCACAGCCAGACTGGCTGCCTATACGCAGACGCTGAAGAACCTGGCGATACCCTTTGACCCTTCCCTGATCTCTTTAAGCAATTATTACGCGCCGGACGGCTATCGAGCCATGGCTAAACTGCTGGAACAACCGGAAACGACCCCTACCGCGATCATCTGCATGAACGATGCGGTAGCGCAGGGTGCCATCCGGGCGATAGCAGATAAAGGACTGCGCGTACCGGAAGATATCTCCGTTGTCAGCTGCGATCAGTTTCCCTCGGGCGAATATAACTGCCCCCGCCTGACTACGCTGGACCAGCAGAACAGTTACCTGGGACGCATGTCCATCATGACCTTGATAAGCGCTATCAACAATGATTCCGAAGGGATCAGCATTTCCCATGAGCCCCATTTAATCATTCGGGAATCTTGCGGTGCCCGTCTGGGTTTTCCATTCGAACAATAGTATGCTATGCCATCGGCCAGAACGAAAAGGGGATCCTCCTAATGGAACGAAAAATCCATGTCACCATATTCAACGAGCACAATCAGGACCGCAGCGAGCCCGTAAAATCAATCTATCCCGATGGCATTCATGCTGCTATCGCCCAGGCATTTCACGGCTATGATGATTTTGAGGTGACGATTGCCACTCAGGATATGCCTTCCCATGGACTTTCCGAAGAAGTCCTGGCGGCTACCGATGTTCTGATCTGGTGGAGCCACATCGACAATGCCGCCTTTGATGACGCAGTCGCAAGCCGGATCTGCTATCATGTCGTCAACCGCGGAATGGGTTTTATCGCCCTGCATTCCTCCATCTTTTCAAAGCCCTGGCAGCGAATGCTTGGTATTTATTATGATGCCGGCCTTTGGGGGCGCTATCGCACCATGCCCAAGGGCGAAAAGGAAAGAGTCTGGGTTATCAATCCCGGCCATCCCATCACCTATGGCATCAACGAATGCATCGAAATTCCTGCAGATGAAATGTACGGCGAACCGCAGCTGATTCCCGAACCGGATCAGACCGTCTTTATATCCTGGTGGGAGGGCGGCGATGTCTGCCGCAGCGGCAACCTTTATTACCGCGGAAGGGGAAAACTGTTCCAGTTCACCCCAGGACATGAAACGTTTCCGATCCTGTATCAGAAGGAAATCCACCAGGTACTGCGCAATGCCGCAAAATGGATGGCACCGAGTCCCGATATGATGATTCCGACAACAGGCGAGGGACACCTCTGCGGTGACGCACGCGAAAATCTGGATCACAGGCTATAAAAACAAACGAAAACCAAAGACATGGACAAGCCCGCCTGAGTTGATTTCAATCCACTCAAGCGGGCTTTTTGAGGATGACCCTTATCTATCAATGGATCCTAGCGCTTGCAATTTTCGGATGAACACGACCGCCGCTTGCGCACGCGTCGTTTCACCCTTCGGACCAAAAGTATTCGAGCCGGTGCCTGTCATGATTTGAAGCTTGACCATCATGCGAATATCCTCCAGATAGGCCGGGCTCGCGCTTCCGATATCTTTGTAGCCGTCCAAGCTTGCAAATTCCTTGGCGACCGGCAGCTCTTGGGCGGCAATCGCCGCCGCCAACATACTCGCCATTTCCTCGCGGGTCAGCGGCTGATCGGGCTTGAAGCTATTCCCTTTTACAAAGCTCAAGAGTCCAAGCTCCTTCGCTTTCACTACCACATCGAAGTACCATGCGCCTTGCTTTACATCGTCATAAGGTGCTGCACTGCTGTCGGAAGATGCGCCTCGTCCGAGTGCCTGAACTAACATAGTGGTAAATTCCGCTCTCGTTACGGATCTGCCAGGCTCATACAAGCCGCCGCCAACCCCGGAAACAAGCCCTTTCGCCGCGGCAAGCTCGACAAACGGTTTGCCCCAATGCGCTTGCACATCGGCAAAGCTCGCTTCATTTTGCGCCACTACGTATGCGTTGTTGGAAGAAGAGCTGATCATCACATACCATACGCCGTCCATTTTCACTTTTGTAGCTGGAACAAACTCGAACTTCTTGGCTGCTGCGTTATAGCTGAACGCGCCCCATTGCGAAGGCATCGCGGTTATGTTCTTCGGCATGGGAATCGCTCTGGTCAGCGCCTTGCTGAACTTGTCGGCCGTTCCGATGATTTGCCCTGATCTAGTGTTGATAATATCGATGTGAAAATCCACAATCGCACCCATCACTTTGCCATTTGGCAAGCCGTTTGCAAACGCCGCCTGTATGTCCTTGTTATCGGACTTGTCGGTCAAGGTCATCTTGAAGCTGATATCCTCGGTGTTGAGGTTGCTGGCAGCAAGCAAATCCTTCAGCCCCGGAATGAGCGACGCCAGATGAACCGGCACTAGATAGGTGCCGTAAGGCGCCTTGATTTCAATAAAGAAGGTGGCGTTCTCGCCCTCAAAACGGGTCAAAATACTTGCAGGAATGCTGACATAGGCTATGCCATCTTTGTTTGGCGTCACTTCAAGCGTAACGGACGGCTTCTTGGCGTCGATGTTAGCCGGATCAACCAGGATGCCGTTCTGAACGATAACCGGCCCGATGGCGGTAGTTGCTGAATCCCCTCCATGGCTCGCGGCAGGCGCACCGCTCACTGTAACCATCGCGGATTTACCCGCAACCTCCACGCCGTTTAGGTAAACCGTCATGGTGTAAGTTTTTATGCGAGTACCGGCGTTTGCAGGAATAGCGATGGTTGCTGCCGCGCTTGTGGCACTACTTACGGTGGCTGTAGCGGCTTCTGTACCGTCAAGATATACGTTTATCGTCTGTCCGGTGAGATTTGCGCCTGTTAGAGCAATTGTTGTGCTGCCCCCGGCGCTTTTAAAACTTGTTGGATTAGCGGTAATATCGCTTACCACAGGTACAGCTACCGTAAAGCTTGCGCTTGCAGCGACTAGCGCGTTATTCATTTCGTTTTTAACCACGTTTCCGGCAACTTTTACCTTGTAAGTGCCATCGCCAAGCGTGCCATCAAACGTCAAGCTGTACGTTCGAGAAGTCTCATCGTAGTTAGGCGTGTAAGAAGTAAATGCCGCACCGTCCTTTTCCATGCTGAGGAGCGAAAGCGCAGTCGCATTCGAGGAGGTTACCAGAGTTCCGTCTGTCACGCTGTACACTGCTTCACTTACTGAAACGGTGACAGAGGCTGGCGGAATCGTGAATATCTGATTGTCTGTGAAGCCGCCGAATAATACCGTAGGCTTGGTGATGTCGTACATGTAACGAACTGTGTTGGACACTGTATTGCCGTTTCCGGCAGCGTCGGTAGCCGCGCCCGCCGCGACATATACCGTTACCTCTTGCCCGCTCGTGTCCGGGGTGATCGTGGCGGTGTAAGTCGGCGCATGGGTAGCGTCAAAGCTTGAAACCTTACCGTTCCCAACCACGATGTCGTCCGCATCAAAGCCGTTTACAGCTTTGCTGAAGATGATGTTAATCTGAAAAGCAGCATTGACCGTACCGCTTGCACTGCTTGATAGGGCAACGGTAGGCGCAGTGTTATCTATGGCAATATCTAAAGCTGCTGAAATGTTCCCTGCTGCATCTACCGCATACAATTTGTATGCGCCTTCCGCAAGACCGGTTGTCGGAACGGTTACAGAAGTATCCGCTGCAGGAACAGCTGCTTTTTGGCCTGACACTCCTATCGTATTTTCAAAACTAGCAACGCTTTGAACAGCAGCCGCAGGTACAAGGTAAATATGCCCTGGTTCATTGCTGCTTGCTGAAATACCCGTTGTATTATTCGTTATTGGAGGTGCCGCCGTAACAACAGGAGCGATGTTGTCAGTGCGATCAAGTTTCACCTTGAAATATAGCGGCTGTGACGCTTCGTTGGAGTTGGTCGCATGATTCTTTTGCAACCAGACATAGGCGGTCAAGATTTCGTTAGCGGCAAAGCTCGAACCGTCTTTTTTTGCGCTTGGAAGGGTGATCGTCAGGTCTCTGCCTGGTACAGAGGCGTCTTGGTTAGCAATGCCGTAGGCTGCAATTTTATGATTTGAATCTACAAGCTTGTAGTTAATCGTGTAGCTGTTATCCAAACTGCCGTTTGCAACAGAACTTATGCCGGACAATACAAACGCACCACGGGCTTTTGCTGAAATAACTGTGTTATTTGATAAAGGATCATTGGTAACATCGTTTTTGAGATTGGCTAATGTATATGGATTCGTGCCGTTTCCCTCGTCCCCCAGCACAGTCAATTTGTAATGATTCGACCCTGCCGCGGCGGCTTTATAGTTCGTGTCCTCTGTAACTGTTCCCATGCCGTCTCCAGTACCGGAAACGATTTCCAAAGCAAAGACGACAGAAGAAGGATTTAATTTAAAAGCGGGACGGATTCCAATAGAATTACCATTTCCGCCATCGACGTAGTGTGCATATCTATGAGTACTTCCGTCAATGTATACACCTAACGTTGCATTTGGGTTCCAAGATGGAGAACGAAGAAAATAAGGAATTGGCTCACCGCCGATTAATGTTCCAATGTTATCGGCGGGTGAAGCGCCAAGCCAATTTTCCGTTGTGTAATTGGACGACCATGTTACCTTATCTCCCCTAAAATCGTCGGTTGTCAATAGATACAAATAGTCGTCTGTATATGTCGCATTATCCAAATTATGGTCTTTCGTCTGTAAATTAATAGTCCTCGTAATCGCTGATTGTTCTCCGCCTAAAAATGCTCCCTGAATAAAAGGTCCATTAAGCGAAGGTCCATTTAACCACTTGCGTATATAGGATGTAGCCCATATATTGCTCCACTGGGGATGAGGATCGAAAAAATTGGTATTTATCACATACTCTGAATAAAGCACAAGCTGGTCGGGGTTGTCGGCTGCTTCGGCTACACCGGTACTATCGTATTTTGCTTTCTCATTCCCCATGACACGCCATAAAATTGGCCTTTCTTCTGTATCCCTCGTTGGGGTAGTCCTTACGAGAAAGTTGGTATAGCCATAATAAATTCGGCTATGTGGCGCAAGCAGACCTGTTGCTGTAAAATCTACGCCGTCGTTGGCAGCCCCAACGCTGGAGGGATCTATTGCCGCTTGCGCTCTCATGGGCGCAATACCGGGGAATAGCCCCAATAAGAGGATGATAACAAACTGCATTGCCGATAGCTTCTTGACAGGTTTTTTGTGTATAAACCGCATCATAAATCCTCCACTTCAGTAGACTTCTCAGTAACGATACAGCATCGCTCTGACAATATTCTGACGAAATAAAAAAGCGGCTTACGCCGTCTAAATATCGTCGGCGCTGCCGCTGCATAAACGCTGGTACAATTGAACCGTAGATTCCTTCGGTTCCATGCCCCATTCTTCTTTCAACAAATGCTTAAATCGCTCGTAATGGCGAATCATCGACTGCCTATCGCCCATAAGCGCATACAAGTTCAGGATCGATTCGTTGGCATCGTCATGAAGCGGATTTTTGTTCAGGACACCGAGCAGACAATCGACTGCCGCTTGGTGCTTACCCGCAGAACGATAATATGCCGCCATTCGCTTCATGATCGCGATATACATGTTTTTGAGCGATTCCCGCTTCTCATAAGCCCAAATATAACCTTCTTCCTCCAAATAGTCTCCCCGATACAATCGAATGACGTTCTCAAATTCTCCGATGTTGCCGGCATGCAGCTTGATGTCGCCCCCGGCGATTCGTTCCAACCCATCCGTATCGCACCATAAATCCCGCAGCTCCAGCCGATAACCGTTGTTCCGGTAAGCTAACAATTCCTTGCAGCCGAGACTGCTCATCTTTTTGCGAATGTTATAAACGCACGTATGCAAAATTACGCTGGCTTGCTCTAAGGGAGTGTCCGGCCACAGGTGTTCTACGATTTGCTCTTTTCGCACAAACCGATTTCGGTGATGTACCAAATACGCCATCAATTCGCGCTCTTTCGATCTTCCCCATTTTACCGTCTCGGCCGTACGTGAACCTTCATCTGTAACCCAATCGAAGCGACCGAAGCTGTAAAAACCCGATTTTATCTCCACTGCCGCTTCGTTCGATTGCTCCATCCCCACACTCTCGCCGATACTTCCCGACTTCCGCCTCCGCAGCAATCTCTCTATCGTCTTATTCAACCGATCCGGAGCAGGCGGCTTTAACACATAATCCATGGCGCTTACTTCAAAAGCGTCGATGGCATACTCGCTATAGGCGGTCACGAATACGATATCGATTTCGGGAGCCGCCTCCATGAAATACGCAGCCGCTTCAATGCCGTTCATCTCCGGCATCTGAATATCGAGAAAAACGACATCGACAGGCTCCTTTCGAACCTGTTCAATCGCATCTTCCGATCGGATAAACTTTCCGACGATCTCGACATGGCCATTGCTGCCGAGCAGCCTTTCCATCAAATCCAGCACCGGTTCTTCATCATCAACCAGTAGAACGCGCAGCATGTATGCCTCACCCCCTAGGTATTCGTATTGTCACGATTGTACCTCTTCCTTGCTCGCTCTTGAACGCCAGGCCGCTACCGTAAAGGGTGCGCAAACGGCGTTCAATGTTAGCCAGACCGACTCCGCTTGAGCCGCCGAGCCCACCTTTCAGCGCAGCAATCGTTTCCTTCGGTATCCCCGGACCATCATCCGCTACCGTGATCGCAACGGCGTCTTCTTCCGTTTGCACAGAAATTTGCACCGTTCCTCCTTGAGATTGCGCCATCGCTCCGTGCCTCACCGCATTTTCAACAATCGGTTGAATGATAAGGGGGGGTATTAGGCAACTGATGCTGTCGTCCTCGTCGTAAATGGTTTGCAGCCGCCCGCCAAACCGCGCTTTCTCGATGCTCAGGTAAGACGATACAAGCTCCAGTTCTCTGCGAATCGGTATGAGCTTCTCCCGGTTTTGAAAATCAAAGCTGCCTCGTAAATATTGGCCCAGCTCTGCAAGCAAAGCTTGCGCTTTCCCGATATCCGTATAGCTGACCGACATGATCGTCGTAAGCGCGTTGAACAAAAAATGCGGCTTGATCTGTGCTTGCAGGAACGCCATTTCGGCGCTCGCCAGCGCGCTGGCCGACGTTTTCATTTTAAGCAGCGTCCTTACGCGCGCTTTCAATTCGCCCGATTCGACCGGCTTGCCTACAAAATCGTTCACGCCTGCTTCGAACGCAGCCTGAATGTCTTCCGGCCGATTTCTCGCCGTCAACAGCAGCACCGGGAACTCGGACAACGAGTATCTGTCTCGGATATTTCGGCACACCTCGTATCCGGACATGCCGGGCATCATCAGATCGAGTACCGCCATATCGATGCTCCGATTGCGTTCGATTTCGCGCATCGCCTCCAAGCCGTTCGAAACGGCGATGACGGAGCAGTTGTCCGCTCGCAAAAGGCTGATGAGCACTTGCCGATTCACCGGGTCATCATCCGCAACGAGGATCGTAAAATCCCCGCCGGGATCGGATGAAGCCGCTTCGGGCAAAGGCGTCGCCGCACTTGCGGCAAGCTCGGCCAACCCGCGCGCAAGCTCGGCATCCGCGGTCTGATTCGCCGTACGGCTAATTACGCCGTTTGCCAGCGGCATCGTGAAAGTAAATACCGAACCTCGACCAACCGCCGACTCCACGCGAATCGTCCCGCCATGAAGTTCGACAAGCCGTTTGGTGATGCTAAGCCCAAGCCCGGTCCCGCCATACGTGATGGCAATCGCTTCATCCGCCTGACCGAACGCCTCGAAAATTTGCGTCTGTTTGTCCTGCGGAATGCCGATTCCCGTGTCGTGTACGGCTACTTCCATCCACCCGTTCCTTGCCTGAGCCGTCACGCGAATTTCGCCCCGCTCAGTAAACTTGAGCGCGTTGCCGACCAGATTGTACAAAATTTGCGCCAGCCTGTCTTCGTCGGCATCCACATGGGGCAGATCGTCCGGCAGCCCATCGACAAACGCAACTTGTTTGCCTCCGGCCATATGCCGAAACATCTCGAATACGACATTGACGAGCGGTCGCAACGCAACGCCTTTCCGCCGCAACGCAATTTCTCCGTTTTGCAACTGAGATAAGTCGAGAATGTCGTTAATCAGATTGGCTAACCTGCGCGCAACGGACACAACCGTCCCCAGGTTTTCCTTTTCCTTATCGTTCAATCGGCTGCCCGAACCTTCGAGCACCGACTGCGACAAATTCATGATGCCATGAATCGGCGTCTTGAGTTCATGAGACGTATGGGCCAGAAATTCGTCTTTCAGCCTGTCCAGGGACAGAAGCTTGTCCGACATCGTTTCAACGGTTCGGAATGCGTTCGAGAATCGTCTCGCCAGCTCCGCAGCCTGAATACATAAGTAGATAAACATACCGAACGGAAAAATCGATTGATGAATCCAATGATCGCTATTGGGGCTTTGCAAGATCAGGATGTCATGAACAGCTGTAAAGCCTATCGCGACTGCTCCGATAATCTGCAGCCATGCGCCGCCCCGTTTTCTCCGCAACGCCAGCACAAAGACGTACATATGGTAAGCCAAACAGAAGAAAGCATAGATATGAAAGAGATCGACCCCTCGCGTGTAAATTTCAGCGGGAAAGACGATAACGCTCAACATAAATGCGCCGCCAATCCCTGCGATCGGCCAGACCATTTTCTTTGGATACTCATGAGGGTATAGCTCGCGGACAAACAGCGTAATGAGCGTTATTCCTCCGTAATACGTGAGGTATTCAAGGAAAATGAGCACGCGGATATTGGCGTCAGGGAACAGGCTCATCAGATAAACATTTTTAATCGACAACAGCCGTAGGGCGACAAGCAAACAAAAAAGCCCGAAATAGAGCGGAGAGCGATTCGTCGGACGCAACACAAAAATACCGATATGATAGACGCCGATCATAAGCGCACTGCCTAAAATGATCATATCGCCCGCAAATTCCGCTTTGCTTGCAGCGGCAATTCGATTCTCGGTTCCGAGTTCCATCGCATACCACATGCCGCCGCGATCGTATATGTAGTTGGAAATTTGCACGATCATGTCAAACTCTTTCGCAGCAGGGTGGAACACGACCGTTTGCGGCGAATATCTAGCTTCCGACAATTCCTTGGATTCCGCTACCTTCCCGCTTAGAGCGACTACCTTTCCGTCAATCATCACTTGATTCGCAGTGGTCATAATGGGTATTTTTAACGCTAATAATTCGGGTGCCTCGTCCAACTTCACTTGAAGACGGTAAGTCGCGTACCCGAATCCAGGCAATCGCTCCCCATTCATTCGCAATTGATCCCACGTGCTCGGCATATCTGCAAATCCGCTCGGTTGCGGGGGACTCGGCTTTACGAAGTCATCCATCGTCAAGAACCTCTGCCAATAAAATTCCCATTCGCCGACAAGCTTCACCGTGCCGTCTCGCCCAAAATCCCATCCCGCTAAATTTATTTGACCGTGTGCCGCCGTTGGCGGCGAGTGATGCTGTGCAGGCTTAGGTATAATGAAGTAAGCTGCTCCTGACAACATGAATATTATTATTGTTGAAAACATGATTATTTTGGTGCAGCGGGCCCGAAAATGTTTCATGCAAACCTTCTTTTCAACGAATATGATTTATGACTGAATTATATCAAAAAAGAAACCCCAGAAACTTCTGGAGTTTGATTGCAGGCATGCGACCTTCAGTCTCTCAGAGCACACGCGCAAAAGCCAGCGGAGTGTCCGCTGGCTTCTGCGCCGTCGTATGAGCCGATGTATGAACAACGGCGAATAGGGTATGATAATCATGTCGAACAATAGTGATTGTTCGACATTTTCTGTTTAATTATCCCTGCTTTGTTACTCATTATAAACGACCTAACCCTTCATAACAATACATGTTTCAGCACATTATGCACGCTCTCGGCCACAAAATCCGGCGCGGTCTTCTTCATCAACTCGACCGTATGCAAGTAGCGCTGGGTCGTATTGATTTGTACGTGACCAAGCGTCTGCTGCACCTGTTGAAGCGATGCCCCATTCAGAAGCGCCAGGGTGGCATTCGTATGACGCAGCCAATGGGGCGTCACCGGTTTGGCAATTCCGCATTCTTTGCTCGTCCGGCTGACAATGCGCTCTACTTGGCGAATCGTAATCGGAAAAATACGGCTATGCGGATGGATATGCGCCACATCCCCTTGCAGCCATTGCCGGGTGGAAGGGTCGTTATGGAGTCTCCATAGCGCCTCCGGTATTTTCACCTGCCTCGTCCTCCCTCCTTTACCGTTTGCGACGGTTAACCACGCACCGCTTTCCAATGGATCCGTAACAAAATCGCTCCATTTCATCTGCACAAGCTCCGACACCCTTAGTCCCAGTATGACCATATAAAGAACCATCATCCACTCCCGGATGTTCTTGGAGCTCAAGTGGGTCAACAATTTGGCAAGCTCGCGTTGCGTCAGAAAATGATGTCCGCTCGTCACCTGAACCTTGGGCAAGCGGATGGACGAGGCGGGATTATGCGCGAACAAGGCGATATTGGCGTCACTCCCCCATCTGTAAAACGAGCGCAGCGGAGCGATCAAGCTGGCGATCGTCGAAGCGGTGAGCGGTCTTCTTGAAGAAGTTCCCCGCAATAAGGATGTTTTGTACCGCTCCAGATCGTGCCAGGTCGCATCGCTCAGCGGGGTTGTCCCAATGAACGATCGAAAAAGGCGAAGCGCCCGTTCGTAATTGCGAATCGTATTCGGGCGATGATATCCGGCCAGAAAGCTCTGGATCATCTGCTCCTCGTCCATGCCGACCGCATTGCGTTCCGCATTCATGAATGGTTGGCTCCTTTCTACTTCCTAACTTCGCACAATCACTATTGTTCGACCTCGCTTGTCAGAGCGGCTCTGCCACGATGTATAGAAGGAAAGGGGGGCTTTGCAGATGCCGAGCTTGATTCGTTCGGAACTGAAAGCTCTGGGACTGCGGAAGGATCCTGCCACTTTCTCGCATAGCGTGCGGGTAGGCATGTTTGCGCAAGCAGCGGCTCGAAAACTTGGAATGTCCGAAGACGAGAAACGAAGGTTTACCGCTGCCTGCGGCTTTCACGATATCGGAAAACTGCTCGTTCCTCATGACCTGCTCGTCAAACGGCTTCCGCTCGACGAGGCGGAACGGGCGCGGATTCGGGAGCATCCGCTTCTCGGCGAGCGATTGATTCGCCAACTTGGCTGGCGGGATCCGAGAATGATTGCAACCGTGCGATCTCATCACGAGCGTTGGGATGGAAAGGGGTATCCGGACGGACTGCGAGGCGAGCGAATTCCGCCATGGGCGCGCATGTGCGCCGTCTTCGACGCCTTCGACGCCATGGTTCAGATCCGCTCCTACAACCGGGTCAAGACGGTGGCAGAGGCGGCGGACGAGCTTAGAGGGCAAAGCGGAATTCAATTTGACAAAACCTGCGTAGAGCTGTTCCTCTCTATTCCCGAAATTACGATTCAAAAAATTCAGCGTTATCGTTCATAACGCGGGACTAAAGGCAGGATGAGATCCATGAAACCAACAGCCACCTACACGCTCCGTCCGGGACAAACGCTGGCCCAGCCGGTGCTGAACAAAAACGGGATGGTCATGCTGGGCGCCGGAACGCAGCTAACCGACAAGTATATTGAACGATTGCGGACGCTTGGCATTACGGACATCTTTGTCGAGGAAGACACCCCGCGCCGGTCTCAAGGAACCGAATTCCCGGCCGTCCCGGCCGCGCAGGAGAGACCGGTCCGGAAAAGAAGTGCTACCGCCTCCAAGAAAGCGGTCGACGAGGCGTTCGACGAGCTGATCAACAATCCGTTTATCGGTCAGCAGCTATCCGTCCCGATGCTCGGAGATCGATTCTTGCGCATTTACCAGAGCCTGCTGGGAGAATTGTCCGATCATCGGTTCATGAAGGACAGACTGACCTTGCTTCATCTCAAGGACCCCTTGCTGTTCGAGCATACGCTGAATGTCGCCACCTTATCGGCCATGATCGGTTTCGCCAAGCAATATGCCATCGAACCTCTCCACGATCTGATCATCTCGGCTCTGCTGTTCGACGTCGGCATGATCCATCTCCCGGATGAGTTGCTGACCAAGAAGGGCAGATTGACGGAGTATGACCGCGGGCTCATCGAACGTCATACGAACGAAGGCTACCAGATGCTCGCACATCGGACCGACATCCCAGGCGCGGCCGCGTTATGCGCCCTGCAACATCACGAGAGGTATGACGGCTCCGGCTACCCGTCGGGAATCGGAAACTCCCGAATACATGAGTTCGCCCAGATCATTGCGCTTGCCGATACTTACGACGCTCTCGTCTCCCGACGGCATCATCGCAGCTCCTACACGCGAAGGGACGCGATCGAGTTTCTGCTCGGCTCAGGGGACCGCATGTTCGATCTGTCGCTCGTCAAACTGTTTATCAGCCATATCTCCATCTACCCGATTGGAAGCCGCGTCATCCTCAATAGCGGACAAACCGCAGTCATTGCCTCTGTCGACTCCTCCCTGGTTCAACGTCCCGTTGTCAAGATTATCCTTGAAAAAGACGGAAGCCCTGTCGTCATCCCGTACGAGATCGATCTGAGAGTACAGTACGATCTGGTCATCGTAGATACGGCCTTGTAACAAAAAAAGACCGTTCCGAAATGAGGAACGGTCTTAATCGTGTTGTTCATAGGCAAGCTGCGGAAGATCCGGTCATTTTCGGCGGCTCAGCTACCCTGGGATTGATCCTGTAGGCCTGAAGCTTTGCGTCCCCGTCTTTCGAGCGGGTTTGCCCTTATCGATATGGTACACGGTCAAACACACGATCATTATACCTATAAAGCACTTCCTGTTCAATACTTTGGTAGGAAGACTTTGGTTGGATAATCGTGAATCTTGATTCAGTATTTGATTCAAAGTTCTTGACTATGACGTTAGGTCATAGTGCATAATTCTCACTATAAATAACTAGGAGTGAGAGATATGAATATCAAATCACTGCGCTCAGATCATATTTATCAAAAAGTTGCCCAAGCTTCGCCCGAGGAAAAGCTTGAATTATTCAGAAACGAGTTGTGTCAATTTATCCGGGTTTGCAACAAAGTAGAGATTAGTGAAGTGTCCATCCCGAACCTTGAATGAAATAACAGCCCACGTTTTTTCGTCCATATATACAACGATCCCAGGCAGGCCATTAACCATGGCGATACGGCAAGTAAAACTCCCATGCCATTTTTCCAGAAAACTCGATATACTGTGGGAAATTCGAATGTAGCCATAAAGGGGTTGCGTAAGTGCCTTTACTTTCCCACCCCCGTCTGTGAGTAGTACCGCATCGGTCGATAGGTGTTTCATGATTTGGGCCGCGTCACCCGAAGTCAGCGCAGACATGAATTGTTCCACCAAGCTGGTTGTTTTCTCCGTATCCAAGCGGCCCAAATGATCCGGAACATCATTTACGCTAAGACTCCGTTTAGCTCTATGAAATATTTGCCGGCAGTTCGCACTGCTCTTGCCAACGATGTGGGCAATCTCTTCATAATCGTACTGCATCGCCTCGCGCAGCAAGAAAACGGCTCGCTCCACATAAGATAATTGCTGGAACAACAGCAAGTAAGCGGTCGATACCGATTCCTTCTGCAAGTAGGATTGCATCGGATCCGTTTCATCACTCGCTGTTGTGATGAGCGGTTCAGGCAGCCAGGTCCCCATATAAACTTCCCGCTGTTTGCTCGTAGAACGAAGCCGTTCGAGACAGCGGTTCGTTACGATTTTGCACAGGTACGCTTTCAAATTTTGAATGTGGTCGGAACCAGATTTATATAAGGTTAAAAAGGCTTCCTGGACAATATCTTCCGCATCCATGACACTACCCAGCATACGGTAAGCCAGGGAGAACAATAGCGGTTTGTATACGGAATATATGTGCTCCGTCTTCATATTTTCCAAGATGACAGTCCCCTCTTTCTTCCTGTCACTCACACTAATATGGTTTCCCGCCCAATCGAACATCCCTTCCTTCGCTATTTATTCATTCATAAACTTACGCGCGACACACTGAACCATCGCTTAATTAGAAGGGATCGACGAGATTCGTGCCCGACGATCCCTTCGATTATGCATTCAAGACTATATCACCACGGAAGTAGGCCGTCTTCGTTGGAGAACGTGCCTGTCGGACCGTTCTCGTCGAGGAGCGCGAGGCGCACGGGCTCACGTGCGGCCTGTTGAACGGTGCGCGTGCCCGCGAAGCCATTGATGTCCGTCGCAGTGAAGCCCGGGCACGCAGCGTTGACCTTGATGCCTGTCGACTCAAGATCCAAGGCGAAGGCGAGCGTGATTGCGTTTAGGGCAGTCTTCGACGGGCAGTAAACGGCGTCGATCATCCCGCGCAACGGATTGGTCGGGTTCGAGTTGATCGTCAGCGAGGCACCGGCGCTCGATATGTTGACGATGCGTGCTGCCGGCGCTTCACGAAGGAGTGGTAGCATCGCTTGAGTGACGGCAATGACGCCGAACACGTTCGTCTCGAACACCGCGCGCACCTCGTCGAGAGATGCGACGCTCGCTCGGCCCGACATCGCAATTTCCTGGAGCGGCCTGTCCGCCTTTCCCGCATGCGCGATGCCCGCGTTATTCACGAGCACGTCGAGACGACCGAACTCGTTCCGAATGCGCTCTGCCGCTGCGGCGATGGAGTCCTGATCCGTGACGTCGAGTTGGAGGGCTCGGGCATCCGCTCCAACGCTCTTCGCGGCGCTCTCCCCATACTCAAGGTTACGCGACCCGACGAGCACGGTGAAGCCGTGCGCGACGAGATCCTTCGCAATTTGAAGACCAATTCCTTTGTTGGCCCCGGTGACCAGGGCGACTGGTGTTTCCTGCCTTGTAATCTGTTTCATCGGCCATACCTTCCTTCACTGTTTAGTCTTTCATAAACTAAGATGGGGAACGCAGGGGATCTGTGACATGATTCGTTAATTTTATTCGTTCATTTTTTTGGTTCTTAGGAGGATTCGTAGGCCCTTCTATCCCGAACCGGTCCGATGGTAAGATGATAGGGAGCGGACTAGAGCTAAGCTCCATAGCGGGAGCTTGCCGTCCGCCAATTCCGGGAACGAAGGTGATGCCGTTGAACCGCCGAATCTTGTATATCGAGGACGACCTGGAGATCGGAAGCTGGGTGTCGGAGGACCTCCAACAGCGCGGCTACGAAGTAAGCTGGCTTCGAAGCGGCGAAGGAGCGGACAAGGAGCTCTCCCGCTGCGACCTCGTCATCCTCGACGTCATGCTGCCCGGCTTGGACGGCTTCACGATCGGACAAAGGCTGAAGCGTGCGGCGCCGCACATCCCCATCTTGATGCTGTCCGCCCGAACGGACGTAGACGACAAGCTGACCGGGCTGAAGTTCGCGGACGACTACGTCACCAAGCCGTTTCATGCCGACGAATTGGCTGCGCGGGTGGAAGTGCTGCTCCGAAGAGGACGGAAAAACGGCCATTCGGTTGAGCTTGGCCATATCGTCGTCAACTTTTCCGACAATACCGTCGTCGATGGGCGAACCGGCGAGGAAGTGCCGCTCACCGGCAAACAGCATACGATCCTCATGTATTTCCTGCGCCATCCCAATCAGATATTGATGAAAGAGCAGATCTACGAGGCGGTCTGGGGAGAACCCTGCCTCGAAGGCGACAAAACGCTCATGGTCCACATCCGCCGGCTGAGGGAGAAGATCGAGAAGGATCCGGCAGCCCCGGAAATCATCGAGACCGTTCGCGGCCTCGGCTACAGGGTTAAACAATGAAGACGAGAAAATCGATATTGAACCAGTACTTGCTCCTTCATTTCCTGGCCGCTACGCTTCTCCCCGTATGTTTCTTGCTCACGACCATCGGCGTTTTCCCGTCCAGCGCTCCGTCCGATTCCTCCGGTTCCCAACAGAATGCGCTGAGCATGATCGTCTTCGTGCTCGTCATCTTTGTAGCGATGTCCTGGATTTTTTTCGGCAACGTCCGCAAACGGCTGAGGCGCCTGCAGGAATCGATGGCCAGCCCGTCCGACGATGGCCTTCCTCTTCCGATCCGGACCGGAAGACGGGACGAGATCGGACAGCTGGAAGAATCGTTCAACCGAATGGTCCGAGAGCTGGCGGAGAGCCGGCAGCGGGAACGGGAAGAAGAACGGCTGCGCAGGCAGCTGATCGCAAGCCTTTCTCACGATTTGCGAACGCCGCTGACCGCCATTCGAGGCCATGCGAGCCGTATGAACAAGGAGCCGCTCACCCCTGCGGCGCGGGATTCGGCCGCTTCGATCGATCATAAGATCAGCTTCCTCAGTCAGCTTGTCGATAACCTCCTCTCCTATTCGCTGCTGACGTCGGGAAAATATCCTTATCGTCCGGAACGGACGGACATCGCTCGCCTGGTCCGGCGTTCGTTCGTCGACTGGTATCCGGTGTTCGAAAGCATGGGGTTCCAGATCGAGCTGGATTTGCCGGAAACGCCGCTGCATTGGGAAGTCGATCCGGCTTGGCTCGAACGGATGCTGGACAACTGCTATCAGAACGTGAACCGCCACGCTCAATCAGGCAAGTATATCGCAGTCGCCGTGAAGCCGGACCGGATCGAGATCCGCGACCGCGGACCCGGGCTCGCCGGCGACTCGGACGGGAAAGGGGCCGGGATCGGACTGGAGATCGCCGCGTATATGGCTCGGGAAATGAAGCTTCGGTGGGAAGTCGTTTCCGGAGAGGATGGAACGCGGGTCGCGATTCAAAAGTAAACGAAATTTAAACGAAGCGCTAACGAATTGTTACCCCCGGCCAGCTATGATGGTTGTCGGGGGTGATTCGCGTGGACAAAATGGACGAGCCGGAGTTCGTCCTGCGAACGAAAGGATTGACCAAGCGGTATAAGGAGCAGACCGCGCTGCGGGATGTCGACCTGTCGATCCGTAGAGGCAGCATCTATGGGTTCATCGGACAGAACGGGGCGGGAAAATCCACGCTTATGAAGATCGTTGCCGGCTTGGCCTCGCCGACGTCCGGCACGGTCGAGCTGTTCGGGAAGAGCGGCGAAGAGGACGTCGTTCGAGCGAGAGCCCGCATCGGCATGACGATCGAGAGCCCGGCTTTGTTCCCGTATATGACCGCTTACGAGAACATGGAAGTGCGGCGTCGGCAGAAAGGGATCCGCGACCGGACGGCGATCGATCGGACGCTGGCGATCGTCGGCCTGCAAGACGCCGGCCGGAAGCTTGCGAGAGAATTTTCTCTCGGCATGAAGCAGCGCCTGGATCTGGCGATCGCCCTGCTCGGAGAGCCGGAGCTTCTCATTCTCGACGAGCCGACGAACGGGCTCGATCCGATGAGCGTGGTCGAGATGAGAGATCTGCTCCGACGGTTGAACGGAGAATCGGGGATGACCGTTCTCATCTCGAGCCACATTCTGAGCGAGCTTCACTTGCTCGCCACTCATTACGGCATCATTCACCGGGGCAGGCTGTTGGAGCAGCTGACGGCGCAAGAGCTCGGCGACAAATGCCGGCAGCATCTGCACATCAAAGTGGACGACCCGGTGCGGGCGGCGGAAGTGATCGCGCGGGAGCTGGGGACAACCGACTTTGAAGCGCCCGAGGACGGCTCCATCCGGCTGTTCCGTTATGCGGAGGAGCCGATCCGGGTTTCGTCCGTGCTTGCCGCCGCGGGACTCGGCATCGAGCGGTTCAATCCGACGGGGGAGTCGCTGGAAAGCTATTTCGTTCGGCGGATCGGAGGTGCTGCCGCCGATGAATAATCTGCTGAGCGCCGAATGGTACAAGCTGCGGAAGAACGGAGCCTATAGCCTCATCTGCAGCTGCATTGCGGTCATGTCCGTCCTCTTTCTGACCGTATCTTACTTAAGCACTCCGAAGATCGAAGGATACCGGATCGGCCATACGGCCGTCGAACTGTACGTCAACTCGCTGACCCTGAATTCGTTCCTGATGAAGCTCTATCTCGGCATTCTCGCCGGTTTCTTCATCTCCGCGGAATACGCGGCCGGCGTGCTGAAGCGGACCGTATCCGTCGGACAGGGCCGAAGACAGATCTACCTGTCCAAGCTTGGCATGTTCTCGTTCGGGATCGTGCTGGCCTCCCTCATCGCCCCGCTGATCACGGCGGCTGCCGGGGGCGTCATGTCCGCGTCCGGCCTGCTGACCGGGCTTGGCCATCCCGGGAACGTGCCGGCCGCCGCTTATCTGCTGCGGACGCTCGGCTTCACCGTCCTGTTCGCGGCCGCGCTCGCTTCCGTCGCCGCCTTTATCGCCGTAGCGCTGGCCGACAGCGGCAAAACGATCGGGGTCGCACTTCTCTTCTTCCTGTTCATCGACCAGGTGCTGATGGCGCTCGCGCAGCGATACGCGATTTTCGAGAAGGTGTACGACCTTTCGCCATTCAAGCTGCTCGCGCAAACCGCCGAATTCCATCTGAATGGCGGCGACTGGCTGACGTGCCTTTTCGCGCCGATGGCGGCAATTGTCGTGTTCACGCTGCTGGGCATTTCCGTATTCCAGGCGAAAGAAATTCAATAACGGCGGCAGATGCTGCAGAAAAGAGGCGGAAGATGAAAAGACGGATCTGGATCGCCATCGGCGTCGTCGTGGTTGCGGCCGCGATACTCTTGGTTCTCATGCCGAATCCGTTCTGATAATCGGGGAGACCCCCTGATAAGAACCGGTTAAGGAAGAATGCCCGTCTGCGCAGCCGGCAGCGGGCATTCCTCACGAGACGCCTGCCGAGCAAATTCGATAACATTACTTTCATTAATAAGAATGGCAATCGCAATATTCGTATCCAATAGATACCCTTTACTCTTTATCCCAGACCTCACGTGATTTGTTTATTTCTTCAAGAAGTTCTTTGCCACGTTCAGGTGTCAAGGTGCCGGCTGCCTCCAAAAGATCATCAATCGAGTAATCTTCCTCTCGAGCCTCCACTGTCTGCTTCTCGAGGTCAATCAATACACGAGAATGATTGATGTTGAGTTTTCGAAGGATGGATTTTATTGCACTCGCAGCTTGTTGATCCATTTTTTTAGGGATCATTTTTATCCCTCCAAGGTACGGTATAATTGGTTATATAAACTTGAACGGAAATTTCTAAAGGATGTGATTACAATGCAATGGCAAGAAGTTCGCACAATTTATCCAGATCAATACGTTTTGCTTGAAATTCTCAACTCCCATACCGAAGATAACATGCAATACGTTGATGAAGTTGCTCTAGTACGGGCCATTCAAGACCCTTCCGAGGCAACCAAAGAGCTTTTAAGATGTAAGGACAATAATATCGTCTACCACACAGGTCAAGAATCAATCGCTATTGAACTGAGAAAGCACCCCAGGGCAATCTTTGACGATAGATCATTTAGTGATTGATACTGGCGCGGCGCATTCTCTAATCTCTTCCGACATCGTGGCGCAAATCGGGGTTCACTTTGAGAATGGCGACAAGCTAGTACGCAGCTTTGGAATCGGTGGGGGGCCTCATCGGTCTGTATATCCTTAAAAGTGGTAATATGGTCATCGACCTTCGGATGGAAATGTATCCTATAACCCCGAATTGCGATTAAAATAGGGAGAGCCGACCCTCTGGCATATGAATGCCCGGAGGGTCGGCTCCTTTACTTGATGCGAACCTTTTATTTCACGAAAAATGTGGCGTCTTGCTGATCCGTAGCGTTGTTGATGGAAGTGATGTACAACAGTCCGTTCATGTGTCTCATGTATTGTCCCGGAAATTAGGACTCGAACGATCTTGACACTGAGATGCCGATAAAATGAAAAACCCGCAACGCAATTTAGGTGGGCCTTAATCGGTACATGCTCTTGTCATACGGCATCGACCGAGTTCTCTCTATGGCTCGAGTCGCATTTTACGCGGTGAGATATTCTTCACGCGTATTTATGCTGCGCGTTCCATTCCTTTCGGGCTAGCAGCCGGAATTCTGCCGTATTGGCCTGGGGGCAGTTGCTTTTGTATTCCTGGTGCAACTGAAGCAGATCGGCAGTCGGCTCAAACAACTATGAATCAAGCAATCACCAATCTTCTTGGAAGTAGCATTGCGGATTCGGTATCCAAAAAAAACGTCACATCAGGATGAATCTGCAAAAACGATGCTGGTAGTTTGGTCGTGATTGGACCCATTATGGTTTGTTGTACTATATGGGCTTTTTCTCTCCCCATTGCGATCACAATAATTTTCTTGGCTTTTAAAATGCTAGCCATGCCTACTGTCATGGCATGAGTAGGCACTTCCTCTCGGGAGTTGAAGTGTTTTGCATTAGCAGACCTGGTTTCTTCCTTCAGGCGAACCATATGTGTTACAGCTATGAGACTATCCCCTGGTTCATTAAATCCGATATGTCCATTCAGTCCAATGCCAAGCAATTGCCAATCAATGCCGCCAGCTTTGCGAATAAGTTCTTCATATCGCTCGCACTCCTCGTCCGGATTCTCCGCCTCCCCGTTCGGAATGTGAGTGTTACTAATCTCGATATTAATTCTATTAAAGAAATGCTTTTCCATAAACTTGCGGTAACTTTGTTCATGATCACCAGACAGTCCTACATATTCGTCCAGGTTGAATGAAGTAATCCGCTTGAAATTTACATTACCTTCTAAATATTCCTTCACTATTTCATTATAAAGCATGATTGGCGAAGTCCCTGTCGCTAAGCCGAGCACCGAATCAGGTTTCTTGTCTATTTGCGCAATCAGACTATGCGACGCAGCTTTAGCAATTCCTTCAGCGTTAGATACATATATTCTCAATCTCTCCCTCCTCCAGCACTTGTTATAGGAAAAACTTAGGCTGTTTCATTGCTTGACGTCGCCTTCAAGAACTGCTCAACTTCCCTTTCCCCTGGCAATCCAGGAGAACTTTTATCGATAGATAACCCAGCAAAAGTGCAAGCAAACTGCAGACACTTCAGTACCGGATAGCCTTTGTTCCATAGTGCATGAAGAAATGCGGCATTAAAGAGATCGCCTGCTCCTACTGTACTTTCCGTTTCAACAGGGAGTGCAGTGACGCTCTGCAAGTCTTCATTCGAAAAGGCAACTGCTCCTCTCTTCCCTTGTTTTATTATGATCAAAGGGTCGGATTGGCCTTTGCCTTCAGATACCATGAATTTTTTAAGCAAATTAACGCCTTCGACGACATTTCCCTCACCAGTGATCGCCAATAATTCGTCTTCATTCATGAAAATGGCGTTGCAGCATCTTATTACTTCGATCACGTCGTTTTTTAACCGCCAACTTTCATCAGACCATATCAGATCAACGGCGACCCAGCGCCCTTCGTGTTGCCACGATTTAATCTTTTCGATTATGATTGATTTTCGGACCCGTGGCGGCAGGCACCAACCTGATAAAAATACAATTTTCCCCGGAGGCAATGGATAATTCATTATCAATACTTCCATTAGTTCCAGCACTCCCGGGTAAGTCAGAAACAAGCGCTCCCCGTCTTTTCGGATGCAGGCATATGTTTGGCTTGTCCCTCCCCCGTCCTCTTTCTGAATGATTAATCCGTCCGAAAGCAGATTATTTTTCACAATCTGCTTTCGGATAAACCGGCCTTCTTCATCCTCGCCAATCATGCAATGAAAGATAAATTTCCCTTTTAGAGCGGCGATACCGATTGCCATATTTCCGATATTTCCGCCAAGTTTTCTCCAGGGCTCGGAAATAATCGTCTCCTGTCCCCACTCGGGAAAACGATCTACTTGGGGGAGCATGATATCCACGGTAAGATCGCCAACTCCAACTATTGTTTCAGGCAAGCCGATCATTCCTTTCAGATCAATTTGTCTACATGCGTTGTCGTATTTGCGGCGATCCTCTTACCACCTTTCGATTTAGCCGAATGAGTAGAATAGCTGAACTAAGCTCGGCGGCCACACCAAGTGATTGCGCTATTGCTCCGATCATCCCGTTCCAATGTGGCACGATCCCGATGCAAACGATCAAAGTTGCAACTGTCATCACAACGTTTGCAGTTTGCGAAACAACCATGTATCGGGTGTTATTGTTCAGAAGTAGCAGCCCGTTGCAAAAGTCGAGCCAGGGAAAAACGAGTGCCAAAATCAAGTAGACTCGTAGTACCTTAATGCTTTCATTCAGTAGCTGATCCTGGATTCCCATCAGCGAAGTCATGACCCAGGTTCCCATGTCTGTAAAAGAAAGAACGGCAATCAACAGACAGGGCATCGGTGTCAGCAAAGCAACGAACCGAAACACCTTACGCCTGTTCAGTCGGTAAAATTGCAAGACAATCTGATGAATGTACGAGAAAAAGCTGTTTACAAGCATGATGAGGCTATAGGCGACGGCGAACGAGGCAATTGAGAGCTCCAAGTTTGTCGTTTTCCCCAGAATTAGATTAATCGACGGCAGAATGACGACGGCGATGAAAGAGGAAAACATGAGTGGCCGATAAAACCGGAACACCTGACGCCTGTTTTCCACCGGATGCTCTTCACGTTTCCGAGGTAGTCGGCGGACGATTCGTATCCCCTCCGTCAGGGCGACGACACTCTCCACCGCCATGCCCGTCAGGAAGATGATAGCCCCGGCAACCGCCGTCACCTGTCCCGTTCGGATGAAATATAACGACAGTCCGTACATCGCGGCCAGGCGGATGATCATGCCGAAAGTGAGCCACTTCGTTCGCAGGTTCGTAATGATCACGCCATGGTAAAGACAGCGCACTCCCGAGAAAAAGGCGACTAATATGAGCAGCCTAAACACAGAAACAACCGGCTTCAGCAGATGCTCCTCGATTCCGAATCCGTAAATGAATATCCACGTGCCCAGCTGAGTAAAGCCGATTAGCGTACCGGCGATCAAGGTTGCAGCCAGCACGTATACCGCGATTTGCGACATTGCCTTGAATGATAAGCGGTCACGTACGAGCGCAGAGCACGTTTGCCTAAACAACAGCACCGGCCCTTCGATGATATCGAGCAGGCTCATCGCAATCGCATAGCTTGCGATGGCTGCCGCTGGCGCGATCGAACGGGACAGTGTGCTGTTGATGATGACGTGCGACAGCGTCATCATGCTGGCGGACAGAGCAAGCGGAATGTAGAACAGGAATAACTTTCGCAACCGAAGCGGCTGCGTCCCTTCAGGCATAAATCTCGTGGCCGACGTATCGGCCGTGTTTCAGGAACGCCCCTACCTGAGGGATGATTCCCTTCACCCGGTCGATCCCCCAGCTCATCACTTGCTCGTTTTCGGAACTCAGAATGAAATTGACAATGACCATATCCCTCATGACGAGGAAAACGCCGAGCGATTCGTCCCAGTCCGGCGGTAATGCACGTACCGACGTGTAACCCTTCAAATAAGCTTCCTTGAGTGTTGAATATTTGGGCAGATCGTTTTGCAGCATACGGTAAAGGGACGACAGCATCGTGGCCACGTCGAGTAAATAGTAGCTCCACCCGCAATCATCGAAATCGATCACCCGCACACTACCCTCATGCACAAGCACATTTCCCCGGTGAAGATCGGAGTGAATAAGCCCGTACCGAGACCGATCTTTTCCCTGATTCTTAAGGGCATCTCGAATGCGATCGCCGGCTTGCGCGAAAATGTCCGTTTCGTCGGAAGTCAGATGCCGTCCCGCCTTGTCGCTAGCGAACACGGAATCGGCCCCGAACAAACGCTCCCAGCCCCAGTCAGGTCGAACAAATTTGCCAGCAGGCGCAAAGCTCTCCGCATGATTATGAAGCTTCGCGGTCACCTGCCCCATCTGCTCTACAAGTGTCGGCGTTAACTTTTTGTTTGGCAACGAGCCCGGAATCCATCGGAACAAAACGCACACGCGTGGCTTAACCCCCCACCGGCTATCGGAAACGATGACAAGCGGTTGACCGTCGCTCGTTGCAACAGGCTGCGGAACAATAACATCGGTTTCCCGATTTAATGCGTTCAGCCACGTGATCTCTGACATCTGCTCGACTTCCGAATAACCGTCGGGAGCGCTGATTCGTAAAATGTATGATTCTCCACCGGTTTCGGTCAATTTAAACACAGCATTATCCTCATACTGCAACAAAGATATCGATTCTGGTTCCACGGGATAGCGCTTTGCTACCTCCTGTGCCAGCTTCCGTAATTTGTTGATTTGCACCCTATGTGACAACTGCTCAAATGATTTCAAATCGTAACCTCCTCTTCATTGTTCCCAAGCCACAGATCGATCGGTTTATTTACTTTCGGCGCGAACGGCAGCATCACTTTCCGGCCGGTCCGGGCGGATTCGTAGGCTGCATAAATGACTTCCAATACGGCGCGGCCGTCTTCACCTGTAACTTTAGGCTGTCCACCATTGCGTACGCAGTCGATGAAATGCTTCAACTCATGAGGATAACCTTGGTTGAATACTTCCTCGTGAATTGTAAATGTCCAGCCCTGGGTCGTGTCCGCCTTTTCCATCGCATAACCGTAACCGTTTTTGCTGTAGGTCAGCGCTGAATTGCCCATAAACAAATCAGCATAACAAACTCCTTCTTTGCCGTACACTTCGATTTTATCCTCCATACCACCATGCTTGGCCCAACTGTCGTCCGATATGCATGTCACGCCTTCGCCGAATTCGATGATGACGATCGAGTTGTCTTCCGCCCGGGTTTTGTCCCCATGCAGCACGGTGGACATGGTCGCATAGACGCTTCTGATGTCCGGATTGCCACCAAGCATCCAGCGAAACCAGGCGATCGCGTGGCAGCCCAAATCCATCAGCACCCCACCACCGGCTAGGTCAATGTCCCAAAACCAGCCGCTGTGTGGACCCGAATGTTTCTCGCATTTTCGCATCATATAGATATCGCCAATTGCGCCCTCCTGAACTAGGGAACGCACCCTCTCAAATTTCGGAGCGAAGGCCAGCTCTTCGGCGTACATCAGCAGTCGGCCATTCCGCCTGCTGGCCGCGATCATTTCGTCAGCTTCTTCTAAGGTGACAGCCAGCGGCTTTTCTACGATAACGTGCTTGCCGGCATTCGCCGCTTTAATCGCCGCTTCGGCGTGCAGAAAATTGGGCAAGCATATGTCCACAACTTCACAATCAGTTTCTTCGAGCAATTTGTTTAGATCCGTGTACCAAGCAGGGATGCCATGCTTCATGGCGAATGCCTCTGCATTGGCCATATTCCGGGAAAAAACTGCGACAATTTCGGCTTCGGGAACGAAACGATCGTAAGATTCCATATGGATGTCCGCAATAAATCCGGTACCAAGTAACGCCACTTTCGTTTTCATTTCGTACCGCTCCTTTTTTGTTTTTCTATCAATCGAACCGCCAAAAACGAGGCTGCGGCGGCGAAAGCGAGGACAGCACCAGACCCGTACATAGCTTGGCCGCCGCCCATCTCGTAAATCCGCCCTCCCGCCGCACCACCCACAAGCCCTGCAATTCCGAGGAAAGCGGCAGACAGTAAGGATTGACCAAGCGTCCCGAATTCAGCAGGCACAACTCGTGTTGCATATTGAACAGCCAACAGCCAGAAAGCTGCAAAAGTAATGGCATGAGTCCATTGCAGACTGATTATGGTTGAAACGTGAGGAAAAATTGCATACAGTCCCCATCTTACTCCATACAGAATGGCTACAAAGCCCATCAGAGTCAGCTCGTTCCGATTGCGCAAATATCGGGCCAAAAAGCCAAACGTAATCATTTCCGAACAACTGGCTGCCGCCGCCGCCCATCCGATCGTGCGGCCACCAGCTCCTAGATCGTGCAAATAAATGCCGAGCATCGCATCGTTCATGCGGTGCGGAATCGCCAGCAGCACGACCATGAACAGAAACAGCGCGAATTGCTTCCCAACAGCTAGCCGAATCCCAATCCCGGTAGAAGGACGTAGGGGCGAGACTACACGGATTTCCTTCAAAAAAGCGAGGAACAGTAGCGGCGGCAGCCAGGAAATCCAAAACAAGCGCGGAAATTGCCCGATGCCGCCCGCCCATGCCAGCACCGCGCCGGTCAGCAAAGAAAAACAGACGACGCCGGCCGATCCCCACATTCGTATAGGACCGTACGCTTCTCCCCACTGTTTCGCGTAATGTATCGCCATGCTGTCCAGCAGGGGAGTCGCGGGAATCATGAAAAAATGAAGCATCAGGGTGAACAGGAAGCCGTATCCGTAACCTTCGGTCGTAAACAAAAAGTAGCTGGAAGTTGCCGTCAGCAACCATAACAGCAAAATAAGCGTTCGAATTCGGCCAAACTTATCGCTCATATACCCCCAAACCGGCTGAGCTAGCACTGCCGCGAACGGCCCCGCCATCATCATCAGTCCGATTTGCGCCGCTCCGTAACCCCGGTGGGCGAAATACAGCGGCAAATACGTTAGAGTGATTCCCTGTATGCCGTAAAACCCCCAGAAAACGCCTTTCAACAAAAACCGCTGAACGTTCATTTGCGATTTATTGGCCGCTTATCGTTTCCCGGTTCAACCATCTTCGCAGCCCTTCGACAGGATTGTCCAAGGGCCTATATTCCAGTCCGAACCAACCTTCATAACCGGCTTTCATGATAGCATCGAATATATAGCCATAGTCGATCTCGCTCTTATCCAGTTCATGATGGCCGGGTACTCCCGCGGCGTGAATATGGCCAATTTTGTCTAGGTTGGGCAGCATCGCTGCTAGCAGATTGCCCTCCGTAATCTGCTGATGATAAATATCGTATAATACTTTGACATATGGACTTCCAACTTCCTCGACGATCCGGAATGCTTCCTCCGCACTGTAAAGGTAATAATTCGGGAACGTCACCTTCCGGTTAATCGGCTCGATCCATATGGAAATCCCCGCCTGTTCCAGATAAGGCAGACACGCCTTCAAGCCGTCGACCAAACTCTTATGCTGCGCCTCTCTCGGAACTCCCGGAATCTCGTCTCCGACCTGCGTAATCAAGCTTTGACAATCCAGCCTCCGGGCTACTTCAATCGTTTCCCGTAATCCTTCTACATACTGCTCTCTCTTGGTAGCGTCTACCAGACTAATAAAGCGGGTACAAAACGCCAAGATGCGGATTCCGAACTTGTTCTTGAGCGCGATAATCTCGTTCCAGTCTTTGTTCCACCATGCCCAAAATTCAATCGTGTCGAGCCCGGCTTCTTTCACCTGCTGCATGCTTTCCTCTATGGACCGTTTAGCGAAAACATCATCGATGCAAACGGAATACTTCATGAAAACACCTGTCCTTTTCCAAATAAATAATGTTCAATAAGTCAACGCGATTTGAATGACCGTTTCCGGACGTTGATCGATCGTCTCGTATGCCAGCGCGATATCATCGAAACGTATTTTATGAGTAATTAGGTTTTCCAAACGAAGCTTTTCGAGCAATTCCAAGCCTTGATCTCGTTTCCGCTCGCTGTTCCACATATGGTTGATAGACGGACTCGTGCGCGCGGTGTGCGAGGAACGGATCCGGATCCGGTTATGGTGGAACTCCTCGGACAATTCTAGCGCAGTACCGGGTCCCTGGTACCAGCCAAGCGCTGTCACCGTCGTATCAGGTGCAGCGATTCGAATAGCCTCGTTCAGCGCTCTATGATTGCCGGTTACCTCTATGACTACGTCAGCACCCTTGTTGCGTGTCCGCTGTCTAATCTCATAGGCGGTATCCTGCCGGTGTGTAGCGTTGAACACGGCATCAATGCCGTTTTCCAAGGCAGCGTTAAGCCGGCTATCGTGCAGATCGATGCCGATGACCTGTCCGGCACCAGACAACTTCGCCAGTTGAGCCACAAGCTGTCCGAGCACACCCAAGCCGGAGACTACGACTGTGTCTCCCAATTTGATTTCTGAATCCAGAATGCCGTTATAAGCCGTCATGAGCAGGTTAAAGAAAATGCCGGATTCTGGTTTTACCGAATTCGGCAACCGCACAACGTCTTCGCCCCGTCGGATGACTTGCGACTGATGCGGGGAATGGGAGTACACGATATCCCCCGGTTGCAAATTTTTGACCTGTCGTCCGATTTCGGTAATTTTACCTACGTTTGCGTACCCCATATACCATACGCCCGGATCAGAACTTTTGACGGGATACGTCCACACTTCCGTCTGTCCCGCCGGAACGAACAGCCTCGTAGCGGGATCGAATTTCCGGTTAAAAAATGGAGCCACCCCACGATAAATGTTCATTTCCGTGCCATGGCTGATACCGGAAATGATCGTTTCAATCCGCACATCCTGTTCGCCGATTTCCCCGATGTCTTGGATCTCTTTCACGATCAACGTCTTCGGAGCCGTATATTCAAAAATCTTCATGATTGCCCTCCATCCGGGCTGCTTGTTCACCGGAGCCTGACGCTTGAGTGGCTGCCGGCGAACAGGCACCCTTTTGTTTATTTATTGCTGGCAAGTATCGTCTGCACGCTTTTGAAGGCTGTTTGGACTTCGTCCTTTACGGACCGTCCGGCCATTATATTGGTCGTCATACGCCCGATCGGGCCGCTCGGAAATGCGCTGATTTGGCTCCAGCTCGGGATCGGCTGATCCAGCAGCGTCGTGCGCTTGCTCTGCTCCACGAACGCGCTAAGCCAAGGGTCATCGGTAAAGTAGGGATCCGCCATCACTTCAAGGTTGGAATTCAGCATCGCCAGCTTCTTCGAAACTTCGAGCTGAGCCTCCTTGGACGTAAAAAACTTAATCCATTTTTTGGCCGCTTCAATGTTTTTGGATGACTTCATGACCGATACCATCTGCGCCGAGTGGATACTTGAAGGGCCTTGCCCGGATTTGCTCGGCAAGACAGATGCTTGATACTTGCCCTCCATCTGCGGTGCCAGTTCCTTCTGCATTGACTTCAGTACGGAAGTCGCCCCGAGCATGATGGAAGCTTTGCCCGACAGGAAGTCGTTGTACGAATCGTAGCTCGGATCAATCACGTTTTTGGTCGTCACTTTGTATTTGTAAACGGAGTCCTGCATGAATTGCAGCGATTCCATGCCTTCGGGAGAGTCGAAGGTTGCTTTCGAATATGCATCATCGAACATTTTCCCGCCAGCCTGGGCAAGTACAGTTGCCCACGTCTGGTCGAACCGGCCGCTGTCGACGCCCCAAATCATGCCCGAGCGGGTGATGTTGCCGGCAGCGTCCGTCTTCGTCAGCCTTTTCGCATCCGCAAGCAGTTCATCCCATGTCGTCGGCGGCTCTTTGATCCCTGCCTCCGCAAAGTGATCTGTATTGTACACCATGACTCGAGTATCGAAGCCCCACGGAATGGCGTAAAAGTCGTCGCCGACCTTGACGTCCGATAACGAAGCCGGAATGAACTTATCTACGCCGATATCCTTTGCCACGTCATTGATTTGCAACGGACCAAACTTTTCTCCGCCTATCTTCACGAAAGATTGGAGGAAAAAAAGATCGGCTACGTCGGGGGCATCTCCGCCCGTACTCGCCAGTGTGTACTTGGTCAGTGCCTGTCCCCAGTCGACCAGTTCGTACTTGGCCGTGATGCCGGTTTCGGCTTTGAATTTCTTCGTCAAATCGTCCATCAGTTCGGTCATGATGCCCGGGTCTTCGCTGTATTTCTGAATCCATACTGTAATTTCCCCGCCGCCTCCGGAGCCACTGCTATTCGGGCTACCGCTGATGTCCGCATTTTCCTTCGAAGACGAACCGCAGCCGAACAGAACGAGCGAAAGGATGAGGACAATTGCCAAACAAAGCGCTGCTTTACCGTTTTTCCGCATTTTCTCTAACCTCCCAAAAGGTATATTCTCCACATCGACGAAGTTTATCGACCGCCGTCCGTTGCCGATTTCGTCACCTCCCTTCCCTCGGCGATTTTAGATGTGGTGTCGTTTTCATACTTAACAAAAAAGAATTTATCCTTTCACGGCGCCAGCCGTCAAACCGTTCACCAAATGCTTTTGCGCAATACCGAAAACGATAAGGGAAGGAATAGTTGCGATAACAGCAGTTGCCATGTACAAAGAAATGGCGGGCGTGACCCCTGTTTTGCCGATATAATCGTACATCCCAACGGATAGCGGCTTGTAACCGGACTTTGTCAAAATAATCGAAGCCCACATGAACTCGTTCCACGCAAGGATGAACGAAAAGATAGCGGTCGCCACAATGCCTGGCAGTGAAATTGGCAGTGCGATTCGAAAAAAAATGCCCAGTTTATTGCAGCCGTCGATCGTTGCGCTCTCCTCTAGCGACACAGGAATGGCCGATGCCAGGTACCCCCGTAACATAAGTGTGCAGAACGGAACAGCCCAAATGCTGTAGGCGAGCACGATGCCAATCACGGTGTTATTTAGCCCCATGTTGTACATCATGAAGTAAAATGGGATAATCGTTAGCGTGCCTGGAACGAGCTGTGAAGTCAAGAAAGCCATTATGCTGAGTTTTCGCAACTTAAACCTGAACCGGCTGAGACTGTATGCGGCAAAGCCGGAAAGTACGACGCATAGCGCTGTCGACAGAGCTGCGTACAGAAGTGAATTTTTCAAATAGATAAATAAAGGGATCGTTGTCCAGATTTTTACGTAGTTCACGACCTCCATCGCAGTCGGCCACCAGTTAGGAGGCGTACGCAAAATATCTTCCGGAGGTTTGACCGAAGTGACGAACATCCAATAAAACGGAAACAGAACGATGACGCTTACTGCAGTCAGGATGGCGTAATGCTTCACAAGCTGCCATTTTGTTGATGGAAAGCCGTGACTGACTCTCATGGTGCTCCCCCCCGTTGCTATTGTCATTTGATTAATCGAATTGCTCCTTGCCGGTTGTTTTGATGTACGCGATCGACGGGATTAGCACAATCAGGAACATGATGACGCTAATCGTCGCCGCAGAGCTGTATTTAAAATTTAGGAAGCCTTCGCTATACACCTTTACCGCGAGCAGGTTGGTCATATCGAGTGGACCGCCCCTTGTAAGCAGAAATCCAGTGTTGAAGTCGTTGAATTGCCAAATGCTTTGCAAAAGCAATGTGATGCCCATGACCGGCATAATGAGGGGGATTGTAATCGCGAAAAATTTGCGCTTGTTTCCTGCTCCATCGACGGTCGCCGCTTCGTAGATGTCGGAAGAAATGTTTTGCATGGCAGCCAGAAACATGACCATCATAAACGGAAATATGCTCCATACGTTTACGAGAATCATAAATAACATCGGTAGATTGACTGGTCCAAATCCCCATTCGATATTGCCTAAAAATGAAATCGGTTTCTTAATTAGGTGCAGCTGTAGCAGTAATCCGTTAATGGGACTGAAGTTCTCACTTAAAATAAATTTCCACACCGAAGCCGCCACGACAGGCGGGGTCACCCAAGGGATTAAAAACAAGGTTCGAAAAAAACCGCGTCCCCAATATGGTTTGTTTAGTAAATGCGAAATGTAGAGCGAGAACGGGCATGCGACAGCAATGGACACGATGGAAAAGAACAATGTATTTCCGATTAATTTGATCAGAGAACCGTTTTGGAAAAAATCGGTGTAATTGCGAAATCCAATGAATTGCCCAGCGTTGTTAAGAAGCTCGATGTTAAAAAACGACATCCATACCGAGCGCACACTGGGGTAAACAATGAACACTAGGATACACAGCAGGGCCGGTAGAAGGAACCAATAGGCGGCGTATCGGTCCCATAAAGACGCTTTGAACGCTTTCATGCTTCTTCCCCTTTCTTAGATACCAATTCGTTTCACCGTGCCTCTGTCGACAAAGGTAGCGTTCATCGTTAATGTCTTAAACGCAGCATCAACATTTTTACACCGGTCGATAATGATCTGCACACTCGCCCGACCCATTTCTTCGATCGGAATCGATACGGTTGACAATGGTGGTGATAGCTTATCTGCATAAGTATTGTCGAATCCGACGATCGAGATGTCGTCGGGCACGCGAAGTTTCCGCTCATACAGCAACTGAAGCGCTCCGACCGCGAACATATCGCTGGCGATAAATACTGCAGTCGGCATGTGTTCTCCGTCAAGCAACTCCCTCATCAAATGGTATCCGGACATCGGATCGTAATCTTTTGCGAACTTGATCCACTGGTCCTTCGGTTCGATTCCAGCATCCTTCATCGCCTGCAAATAACCTTCATGCCGCTGACTTTCCACATAGCTTGCGGATGTTTGCTTGCCAATATATCCGATGTCTTTATGGCCGGCATCGAGAATTTTGCGAGTCGCGTTATAAGAAGCCGGTACGTAATCGATCAGG
This sequence comes from Cohnella baijiui, assembly GCF_020731285.1. Lineage (GTDB taxonomy): Bacteria > Bacillota > Bacilli > Paenibacillales > Paenibacillaceae > Cohnella. The sequence goes on along the minus strand of NZ_JAJFOW010000003.1, from coordinate 199,339 downwards.
ATACGGTCAACATCTTGCAGATTCATCGACCGCTCCACCATCACAACCGGGATGCCCAAGCCGATGGCCTTCTTCACATTCTCTCGGGACACCGGGCTGGTGAAAATAATGCCATCGACCATACGGCTTTTCAGCTCCTGAATAAACTCCCACTCTCGCTTCTCGTCGGAGTAGCTGTACAGTGTAAGGATCTGAGTGCCGCGGGAGTATGCTTCCTCGTCCACTCCGCGTGAAATCCGCGCCATGTATGGATTCGGATACGGGCTGGGTAAAATATGGCCGATCATACCGGTAGATTGGTTTTTTAGCCCCCGTGCGATTTTATTGGGCACGTAATTCAACTCGTCCAACACCTTTTGAACTAGCTCCCTCTTTTCCTTTGACACGTAGCCACTATTGTGCAGCACCCGGGAAACCGTGGCCGGCGATACGTTGGCCTGTTTGGCGATATCCTTGATTTGCAAACTCATCATCCACCTTGTATGAATTCGTTTTCACATATCGATAACATAATTTAATGGCATTTATGTGATTACGTTTTCATATTATCGAAATGCCAAGGTCGTGTCAATAAGAAACAAAAACACATAAGAAACAAAAACACAGCTCTCAAAAATGTTCATTTTCGTTTTCTGCTATGCTTTCGAATCTCCTTCAAGTTCCGTGAATGCGCCTTGGAGAGCTGCCATTTATCGAACAAATAGCCTGATTTGCTTTCAGAGAAGGCCGCTTCCTTTTGGAACTGCAAATACTTTTTAAACCTATCGTTGGACAACTCACCGCTCCGAATGGCTGCCTGCACAGCACATCCTGGTTCTTGGCGATGTTGACAGTCTTTATATTTGCACCTGATAAGCAACTGCTCTACATCATCGAATCGATGCGCCACCGATTCTGCGGCATCCACAAGCCCTATCTCACGGATGCCGGGAGTGTCCATATATAAGCCTCCGCTCGGCAGTATGATGATCTCGCGATGCACGGTCGTATGGCGGCCTTTATCGTCGTCCGCGCGAATTTCACTGGTTTCCATTCTTTGATCCCCGAATAGTGCATTCACCAGACTTGATTTTCCAACTCCAGACGAACCAAGAGCCACCACTGTTTTTCCTTTTTCGAAATATGGCAGCAGCCATTCAAGTCCTTTTCTTTGCGCCGAGCTAACCGCGTAGACGGGGATATCAGCGGCGATTGCTCGGCAAATGGCTACCCGGCCTTCTACATCGTCGCACAAGTCGGCCTTTGTCAACACAATAGCCCGTTCAGCCCGGCTTTCTTCTGCCATAATCAGAAAGCGCTCGAGCCGGGAAAGGTTGAAATCTTTGTTTAACGACATACAAATGAACACGGTATCAAAATTGCTGGCCAAAATTTGCAAGCCGCTACTATTCCAATTATCTTTGCGGTAAAACATCGTTTTGCGTGGCAGAAGCCCGTGGATCATCGCCCGATCGTTGGACTCTGGTATTTGTACTTTCACAAAATCGCCTACCGCCGGATAACCGCCTTGTTCCCCGAGTTCATATTGATATTTCCCGGTCACTTGGGCGATATATTCGCCAAACTCGGTTACGATACGGTAACCGCCCTTATGCTGTGCGATAACCCTTCCCGGCACGAATTCCTCCATGTCGATAGTGGGCAACTCCGCCGCAAAACGTTCATAACCATAGTCGCCGAGAGTCGATTTGCTCATCGAATAGCTGACTCCTTTCGATATTGGGTGGGAGGAACGCCATACCACTTTTTAAATTGCTTAGAAAAATAAAACGGATCGGAAATTCCGACCGAAGCAGCGATTTGCTCAACAGTTAGCCGCTGCTGCTTGAGCAATATTTTCGCTCGTTCCAAACGAATTTTCGTTAAAAATCGTGTCGGAGGCATCCCGGTGCGTTGTTTAAACATTTTAGACAAGTACGTTCGATCGTAGCCGAGGGAATGCGAAATTTGTTCCATCGAGATCGGCTGAGAATAATGCACGGTCAGCCACCTAATCGTACTAGCGACCTGCTGCTCGATCAAGCTTGTTCTGCCCATTTCTTCTTTCGCTGGATTCACGTCGTCCATGGCAAAATGGGCAAGCAACATCCGCATCAGCCCACCGATATGGAGGTCCATTCCGGGCTCAGCCACCGATAAAGACCTTTCGATCTTGCGCAGCAGCACCGCAGCTCGCTTGGAACTATTGGGTCGGGCGATTGGTTGCTGCGGCGACAAACGGAGCGTTGCCAATATCCTTTCTGCGCCGTCACCGTAAAAACCGATCCAGCGGTAGTGCCAGGGATCCTTTTCGTCCGCCATATAGCGGATCAGCTCTCCAGGAAATATGAAGAAGCTTTCCCCTTCCCTAAGCTCGTATTTTTGCCCCATGCATAGGAATTGTCCCTTGCCGGACAACACAAGATGCATCAAATAATAATCGCGAACTTGCGGCCCGACATTATGTCTTGGAAGAGTTTTTTCGCTCCCACAGAACAGCACGACAAGCTCCCCTTTTCCCGGACAAGGGTGAAAAGATATCGAATAAGGCCGATTCATATTGGGTTTAAGACCTCCTTAAATGGCGCCTTGCACCATCTCGCATTCTTCCAGCCAAATCACGCATTTCACCATGCAGTTTTGAAATGCGTCCAATTATACTGACATTGCAATATCATTGAGGAGGGTTTACGATGCCAAAAATTGCTTTTATCGGAGCCGGAAGCACCGTTTTTGCAAAAAACGTGCTGGGTGACTGCATGCTGACGGATGCGCTTCAGGACTTCGAGCTCGCTCTGCACGACATCGATCCGGTAAGGCTAAGGGATTCAGAAAGCATGTTAAACAATTTGAAGTCAACCACAAGCAGCGGCTGCCGAATCACATCTTATGCCGACCGAAAAGAGGCGCTGCGCGGAGCCAAGTACGTCATTAATGCCATCAATGTAGGAGGCTACGATCCTTGCACGATCACGGATTTCGAGGTTCCCAAGAGGTTCGGACTGCGCCAGACGATCGCCGACACGGTCGGGATCGGCGGCATTTTCCGCAGTCTGCGCACCATCCCCGTTCTGATGGACATCGCACGGGACATTCGGGAAGTTTGTCCAGAAGCTTGGTTTTTCAACTACAGCAATCCGATGGCCGTGTTGACCAACGTCATGAACGTCGATGGCGGCGTCCGAACGGTCGGTTTGTGCCACAGCGTACAAGTATGCATCCGCGATTTGTTCCGGACGCTGGGCATAGCTGCCGAAGGTGTGCAGAGCAAAATCGCTGGCATTAACCATATGGCGTGGTTGCTCGAAGTGACGAAGGACGGCGTCGACTTATACCCCGAAATTAAACGACTGGCTGCCCAAAAACAACTGGAAGAACACGACGATAAAGTCAGATTCGAGCTGATGCTGCGGTTCGGCTATTACGTGACGGAATCGTCCGAGCATAACGCCGAATATCATCCCTACTTCATCAAGAGGAGCTATCCGGAGTTGATCGAACGATACCGCATTCCGCTGGACGAGTACCCCCGACGGTGTCTCAGGCAAATTGATCGCTGGAAGACGATGCGGACGGAGCTCGTCGAAAATCGCAACATTCAGCACACCCGTTCGTACGAATATGCCTCTTTCATCATGGAAGCAATGGAAACGGGCCGTCCGTTTCAAATCGGCGGCAACGTCATGAATACTGGACTTATTACGAATCTGCCGAAAGAAGCATGCGTCGAGGTTCCTTGTCTGGTCGACCAAAACGGCGTTTCCCCGACTTACGTAGGTGATCTGCCACCGCAGCTTGCTGCGCTGAACCGAACGAACATCAACACCCAGCTGTTGACGATCGAAGCGGCTCGCACGGGCAAGAAAGAGCATATTTACCATGCTGCGCTGTTGGACCCGCACACTTCGGCCGAGTTGTCAATCGACGATACTGTCGCGCTATGCGATGCGTTGATCGAAGCGCACGGAGATTGGTTGCCCCCGTTTCATTGATCTGCCCGGAAACGGTGGCGCCGTGTAAGGACGCCGCCGCTTCCCCACTAGTCTCCATTCACTCCTACAATATTGAGCAGTTCCCGCATATTATGAATGACATGTATCGCCCCGAAACGTTTCATCTGTTCTTCGCCTTTGAGAGACCAGGAGACGCCTATCGGTACTACGCCCGCCTCTCGCGCCGAGACGATATCAGCCTCGCTATCGCCCACCATTATGGCGGACTCTGGCATCACCCCTAATTGTTTAAGCGCCATCCGGATTGGCTCCGGGTGCGGCTTCGGATTCTGCACATCATCCAACGTCACGATCGCCGACATCAGATCCATTATGCCCAAATAGGTAAGGCTGCGTGTGGTCGACGATTTCCACTTCGTTGTCACGACCCCAAGTTGAACTCCGCTTCGATTTAAAGCGTCCAACACCTCCTTTACAAAAGGAAAAAGACGAATCAACCGGTTATGATGCTGCGAATTAAAATCAAAATAAGCAGTGATTAAATCCTCCACGTTTTGCCTTCCGGTGAAAAGCCTCAGTTGTTTCTCCAGCGGTAGTCCCATGCTCGGAATTATCATTTCGCGGCCGAATCCGGGCGGAACCGCCCCCGCAAGTGCGCTCAAAAACGACTGTATGATAAGCTCATTCGTATCGAGAATAGTCCCATCCAGATCAAACAATACGGCATGAATTTTGGTCTGCATTCCCAACCCTCCTCATTATGGTGACGTTTTCACATAACACAATAAAATAATTGTGGTGTCGTTTTCATATCTTAACTTAGGTAACAAGCCTATGTCAATTCGACTTTTTCTAAGAAACTTTATGAGTTTGAACTCTCTTCTTATCCACAAATAGCCTACCGCAATACTCATGATAGGCATGGAGAACGATACCTTCAACCACGGCAACAATACAAGTGCATCCAAATCTATGTTCATCAAAAAGCATAATCCTCCAAGCAGGAAGCTCCTATCATACAAACACTTCCCTGACAGCATACCTGTCAGGGAAGTGATGGCGCGAACACCGTTTATTTCACGAAAAACGTGGCGTCTTGTTGATCCGTAGCGTTGTTGATGGAAGTGATGTACAACAGCCCGTTCATGTGTCTCATGTATTGACCAGGGAAATTGTAGGACTCGAACGATGCCGCGAAGCCGTTCGCGAATCCCGTGCGAAGCTTCCAGGTCGCGTCGTTCTTGAACAACGTTGTCCCGTCGTTCGCCTCCATCCATATTTCCCCGTTCTTGTGCCGCAAGTATTGTCCCGGAAAATTGACCGATTCGATGGATATCGCCGATGCGTTGGCGAGGCCCGGAACGATCTTCCATTGCGCGTCCGCGATGTACTGGCTTCCGTTCGTCTTCCCTCTACCGTCTTGATGGCGAATGAAGCTCCCCGGGAAGTTATACGTTTCGAATTGGTTGACTGGCGTCTCGACGTCGATACGCACGGCTCTCCAGCGCTGCGTATCCAAACCGTTCGCCGTATATTGGATCAGCTGCGTTCCCGGCGGCGAACCGCCTCCCGCGTTGTCGACCAACAGTCCGCTGTGCTCGTTCGCGATCGTGTAGTAGCCGCCGCCTGCGTAAGCGAATTTCCAGCGCTGCGTGTCGAGGTAATTGTCGGTCCATTGGTTGATCTTCGTGCCGGGCGTCTTCACGCCATCCGGATCGTCCCACACGAGATTATTGTTCAAGTTCATGACCCGGAAAAAGCCGTTGCTCCGGTAATCCGTCAGAAACCATTGCGTGTTCAGCCCGAGATCGTTGTATTCGATCAGTCTCGTTCCCGCAGGAGAACCCCCGCCCGCATTATCGATCACGAGCCCGTTGTTCTGGTTGACGAACTTGTACGTCGCTCCCGATACGAGCGCCGCGTCTCCGTTCATTTGGGCGACGTTGGCGCGAATTTCGTTGCGGCTGCCTACTTTGACGGTATTGACTTCAAGCAATAAGGAATTGTCCAGCGGGACAAGTGTGCCGCTCCAAGCGGCGGGCGTATTTTGATTGCTTCCCGCAACCGTCAGCGGAGCATCGACCAGTGTCCAGGTCGCGCCGTTGTCCGCGCTCGTGAACATTTTGTTGTGATCCGGCACGACGTCCGTCATGCCCCGAACGTAAAATCTTCCGTTCGCGCTGCCGTCGTCGACATATGCGACTTCCGGCGCTTGGGACGCGCGGTAAATGCCTGTACCTACGACGGTGCCGAGCGAGGACGGCGTTCCCCAGTTCAAGCCGTCGGACGACGTCTTGAACCGGACGGCGAAGTCTGGCTTCGCCCCTAAATGCTCGTAGAACATATAATACGTACCGTTCTTATGACGCACGACCCTGGGCATGCCCGGACGCGCGCTCCCATTCGTATTGTCGCCGATGATGATGCTGTAATTGCCCCAAGTTAAGCCGCCGTCGCTCGAGATTTCGCGCGCGATCGCCTGGTTATAGCCGGCTTGCCTTTCATCCGAATAATAGCAGACCAGCCTTCCGTCGCTTGAAACCGCGAATTCGGGCTCCCACGTATGGTGCGTTCCCGAACCGCCCTGCGCAGCCAGATTGCTGTGCAGCTGCCAATGGGCTCCGTTGTCCGTGCTCCGCCAAATATGGATCGTATACGTCGCGCCCGGATCCCAATCCGTCGAAGCGAACAGCAGGGTGCCGGCCGGATACCCGCCTACTTGCTGCGGCAATACATAAAGCGTCGTCATCGCTTGTTTGTCGCGGGTTAAACCGAAATTGTTCGGGTCGATCTGCGAGAGGTAGGTCCAGGTTCGGCCGTTATCGGAGCTTCGATAGAAGTCGAATGGCTGCATGCCGGCCCAGCCGGTATTCACCGGAAACTTTCTTGTGAAAGTCGCCAACACGTCCCCGTTGCCCAGCTTGACCGCTCGGGCATAGTAGGGCTCCGGCTCCGAAGCGTTGCTGTAGACGACCGAGCCCGTCGTAGCGGCATGAACGGGTCCGACAACGAACATTTGCATCAGCAAGAACAGCGCAAGCGAGAATGCCAATAATCGATTCTTCTTCATCACGATTATTCCTCCTCAGTCGGCATCTTCCTAAATCCCACCAGCGATCACTACTTCCTCGTGATCGGACCATCCTCTTGCAGAGTAGAACTCGGCCCGCTGCCGTCGTGAACGACCGGCCATCCGTCTTTCCAGCTAATGCGATCGAGCATCAGCACACGACCGGAGGTCGATACGTCTTGCAAATCGTAAGCGTGATACAGCATCCAATCGAGGCCGGCATCGTCCCGGATGACGGCGTTATGGCCCGGAGCCAGAAATGCCTCGTTCTTTTCCAGGATGGGATTGTCGGGAAACGCTTCGAACGGACCGGTCGGGGATTCGGAACGCGCCGCCATCACCGCGTAATGGGCGGTATTGCCGCTATTGTCCAGGCAGCAATAATCTCCGGAGTAGAACATGTAGTAGTACCCGTTCCGCTTCACGACCCAAGGGCCTTCTACTAGAGCGTCATAGGCCTCGCGGCTTTGCACGCCCGGATAGATGACGGCTTGTTCCTCCCCGACCACGCCGAATCCGTCATCGGCAAGCTGCTGGACATAGATAGGCTGCTTGTCGGAGCCCCAATACAAATATCGCTTGCCGTCATCATCGTCCAACACGAACGGATCGATCTTCTCGAATCCGGTTCCCCAGACGACAGGTCCGCCGTGATCCCGGTAAGGTCCCAGAGGATGATCCGCGACGGCGACACCGATCCCCATCCCCTTTAGCGGATCGCCGTCGTTCACTTTGGTCGAATAATACACGTAGTACTTTCCTTTGTAATACGTCAGATGAGGCGCCCACATATAATCGGCCGTCGCCCAAGACGGAACCTGCTCGACCGTGAATACGGCCCCCTTCCTCTCCCAATGGACCAAGTCCTTGGAACGCAAGATGGGCAAGGGGACGAAGGTTCCGTCGTAGTTGGTCTGCGTGGTGATCGCGTAATAATAACCGTCATCTGCCTTTAGCACGGTCGGATCCGCCGCATCGTGGGCAAAGACCGGGTTGGAATAAGCGACGGGTACGCCAACCTGCTCATGATGCCAAATACGCCAAGCCGCATAGGAGCCGGCCAAGAGTACCAGAACGATTCCCAAAGCAATGATCCCGCGCTTCATACCAATTCCCGCCATTATTCCTCTCCGGAAGGAACGGGGCAAGCCGTGCCGGATGCCACCGGTTTTCCGAAATCAGGGAACCCATCCGGCGTCCATCCAAATTTTTGCATGCGGGGCTGCCTCTTCTCCGCTCCTCCCTCCGATTCGGGAATGGCGTGATAGACGATCCAATCCTCGCTACCGTCCGGCGATACGGTGAAGCTATTGTGCCCTGGCGCATACACCTCATTTTCCGGGCACTTCGCAAATACCGGGCGCTCGGATTTCTTCCAGGATTCCGGGTTCAGCAGATCGCTCCCTTCCTCCGCCGTGAGCATGCCTAATGCATAGTCGTCCGACCAAGTCGTGCTGGCCGAATAGATCATGAACACTCGACCATAGCGGACCAGGAAACAAGGCCCTTCATTGATCGCCATCCCGCCTTGTTTTTCCCATTCGTAATCCGGCTTCGTCAGCAGCGTTTCGGGACCCTTCAGCGTCCATGGATTTTCCATCAAAGCCACGTATATCGCAGAACCATATTCGGGGAAATGCCCATAACCCGCATACATGAAATAAAGCTTGCCGCCGTGCGCCAGAATCGTGCCGTCCAGACCCGGCAAAGCCGTGTTGACCGCGCCTTTTTCCGTCCAAACGCCTGTCGTCGGATCGGTATTTTCATTTTCCAAGACGTAAATTTGGCGCGAGGCATCCCCGCTCCCGTCGCTAGCCGTGTAATAGATGTACCATTTGCCGCCGACAAAGTGAATTTCCGGCGCCCACAATTCCCGGCTTCCCGGTCCTTCTGCGGGCGGCAGCCAAATCGTCGTCTTGGGCGCTGCGGCCACCTCGCTCATCGAAGGGGATCGATGCAACTCCAGACGATCGCCGCGTGTGACCATGAAGTAATAACAACCGTCGCTATGCCGATACATCCAGGGGTCTGCCCCGCTTGCCATAATCGGGTTGGTAAATGTCTTGTTCGTTTGCGTACTCATTTCGTACTCCTCCTGACTATCCTTTCATTCCCGTCAAAGTGATGCCTTCGACGAAGTAACGCTGCGCGAAAAAGAACAGCAGCACCGTCGGGATCAACGCCAGTACCGACCCCGCCATGATGTAAGTCCATTGCGCATTATAGAAACCCTGAAACGATGCCAACACGAGCTGAAGGGTGAATTTCTCGGGACTGTTGATATAAATGAGCGGGCCGAGAAAATCGTTGTAGCCCCCCAGAAAACCGAAAATGCCTTGCGCAACCAATGCGGGCTTCGACAGCGGCAGCACGATTCGGATGAAGATCCAGAACGGATTCAGTCCGTCCATCATCGCGGCGTCTTCCAGCTCGGAGGGGATCGTCATGAAAAATTGCCTCATGAAGAATACCGCGGCGGCGGCCCCGAACATCCCCGGGACCATTAACGGCAGCCAGCTGTCCACCCAACCGATCGATTTGTACACGATGAAGGCGGGAATCATCGTCACGACACCCGGAATCATCATCGTGGCGAGCAGCATGACGAACAGCACGTTACGCGCGGGAAAAACCATGCGAGCGAAAGCATACGCCGCCAATGCGCTGGTGAACAAACCGATCACAGTCGTCGGAATGACGATGATCATCGTATTCATGAAGCCGTGCAGCAGGTTGGCCTCTCCTAATACGAACGAGTAGTTGCTCCACTCCCAATGCTCGGGAATCCACTTCGGCGGCATATCGAAAACGGCGCCTTGTTCTTTCAAGGAGGTGGAGAGCATCCATAAAAAAGGCACGGCCATCACCAAAGATCCGCAGATCAGGAATACATAAGCCGCCGCTTTTCGTATCCGCTCGTTCGCCCGTCTTCCTGTTTGTCTCACTCCGATCGAGGCACCGGACATTCCATTTCCCCCTATTCGTAATGCACCCAACGACGGGATAACCAGAAATTGAGCAGCGTAATCGCCATGAGCAGAATGCCAAGTACCCATGCCATCGCCGATGCGTACCCCATGTCCATATAGCGGAAGGCATTCTGGAACAGGTAATAGACGATCGTGGTCGTCGAATAATTGGGTCCGCCCTCGGTCATGATTTGGAACCGCGGAAAGTCCTGCATCGCGCCGATAATCGACGTGACCAGAATGTACAAGGTGGTGGGCGAGATGCACGGAATCGTAATTTTCACGAATCGCTGCCAGCCGCCGGCCCCGTCGATCTCCGCAGCTTCGTACAGACTGCCCGGCACCCCTTGAAGCGCAGCCAGATACAGCACCATGTTGAACCCTAAGCCGCCCCATACGCCCTGTAGGATCATGGCCGGCATCGCCCAAGTCTCGCTGCTCAGCCATGCGGGACCCGTAATGCCGACTAGACCAAGCAAATAATTCAGCAATCCGTAATCTCCGTTGAATATCCATTTCCACAGCAAGGTCATGGCTACGACAGAGCTGATGGTCGGCAGGAAGAAAGCGGTACGAAAGAATCGGATGCCGACGATTTTTTGATTCAAGGCAACGGCTATCGCCAGCGCCAACGCCATTCCGATCGGAATGGAGAGTACGGAGTAGATCGTGTTGGTGAGCGTTTTCCAGAACAACGGGTCATGGCTGAGGAGTCTGACATAATTGTCCGTCCCCGTAAAGACAGGCTTCTGATAGCCGCTGTACTGGGTCGTGCTGACGTACACGGAAAAACAGATCGGAATCAGAGCAAACAGCAGAAAACCCAGAATCGGAGCAGAGATGAACGCATACGCCCACAAATACATCTTCCGTTTGTTGCCCAAGATTACCCTCCTCCAGATGCCGAGGAAGAAAGGAGGGCGACGCTCCTAACGCGCTCCTCCTTTTTCCCCCAACGTATGGACTATTTAAATATGGCCGGATTGCCTTCCTTGATCGCTTGGTCGATCTTGGGCTTCAGTTCGTTCAGCAGATCGGCTGCCGGACGTTTCCCTTCCCACATCGGCCCCAAATTTTGGCCCAGCATATCCCACCATTTGGCGTTCGGCAAGTTGGTCCACGGTCCCGGAATTTCGCTTTCCGCCGCTTTAATGAATACTTGCGCATGCTCCGGCTTTTGGCCCGGCTGCAGGAATACGTCCGTGTTCGCCATCGACTTGAAGCTCGGAATGGCGAAGCCCATGAGGGACTGCTCCTTCTGGCCTTCCGGTCCGCTCAGATATTCCAACAGCTTGAAGGCCGCATCCGCGTGCTTCGACTTGCTGGAGATGCCGAGTCCGACAGAGCCGCTCCATCCGGACCAGTTTCCATTCGCCGGCAGCGGAGCGACATCCCAATCGAACTTCAACTTCCGGTAGGTTGGGACCATCCAACGGCCTTGGATGATCATCGCGAGTTTGCCAGTCTCGAACATTTGCCCGTCGTTCATCGCTTGCAGCGCTCTGCTGTCCGGAATGACCTTGTATTTGTGAGCCAGGTCGACCGCGAATTGCAGCGCGTCCGTCGCTTCCTTGCCGTTCAGCAAAAATTCCTTCCGATCGTCGCTTAAGAACTTGCCGCCGTTCCCCAATACGAAGCCTTCCCACCAAATCGGGCCCATGCCGTACTGCTCGACTTTGTCGCCGTTTCTTACCGTCAGCTTCTGAGCCGTATCCAGCAGCTGGTCGAACGTCATCGGATTATCCGCGCTTGGGAAAGGAACGTTCATCTTTTGGAAAATATCCTTGTTGTAGTAGAGCACCGTCGGACCGATATCCTTCGGCAATGCGTACAGCGGGCCTTTGCCCGTGATGGATCCATCGTAACGGTAACGAACCAGGGAGGAATCCCACATGTCCCCCGTATCGATCTGGCTTGATTCCATGTATTTGTCAATCGACTGCAGCAAGCCTTGGCTGACCCAACGTCCGAAGTCGCCGTCCGGCACGTAGAACACGTCGGGAGCGTCGCCGCCGGCCAGGATCGTGTTCATCTTGCCCACGTAATCGGCAGGGATGTGCAAATAGTTGACCTTGATGTTCGGATACTTCTCTTCGAAGTTCTTGATCAGCTTCGTGAACACTTCCTTCTCCGACGGATCGCCCCAGCCGGCGAATTTAATGGTCGCCTTCTCTTCGGGAGGTGCTTCGCTTGGGCTGGCCGAGCCGGTCTGGCTTGCCGTGCCTGTGGGGCTTGCCGCTGAGGAGGAGGCACCGTCTTTGTTTCCGTTTCCGCATCCGACTACGCCGCCGGCCAATAGAATGAGTGCAGCCATAGCAAGTGAGCTCTTTTTCCATGGTTTCATGGCTTCTGACCCCTTTCCGGTAATTAATAATAAAATTGTTGTTATAAAGCTGAGATAATCCCGATATTCCTTGAGATTATAGCGCCGGACCGCCCCTTTTCTTGAAAGAAATAAAATTCCTGTACACCAAAACCTCAATTACGCCTATTCAATACATATTTGTTGGTACAAAACCGATTATAATTGGATAAACCTTCAAATGTCAACGGTTACAAACAATAATTTTGTTTTATATAAACGAAAAAAATGGCGCTGTTGCGCCATTAGTAACAGACTTTTTGTTGTTTATCCTTCAATCCTTCTCGTTCGGCTCGTAATGAAGCTTCATGATAATGTCCTGATCGTAATCTCCGAATCCGCGGCCGAATAGATTCACGCCGCCTTTGTTAACGGCATCCGGCTTGACGCCGATCTTAAAGCGGATATAGGGGAACGAATGAAGCTGCAGATCTTGCAAGGTAACGTCGGAAATTTTGTGGTTGTCCACCGTGCTGCGATGAGTGTCTACCCTAAATGTCTTCAATAGGCCGTACTGCGTGCTGGTGTCATGCCACCATTCCGGGTTGTTCTTGCCTCTATGATCGCCGAAGTCGCCCGGCGACGTCCAGGTACCGATCTCGACGTTATTGATCCATACCGTAATGTCCGACGGCCAATCGTTGTTAAAGTTGGGCGCTTCCGAACACAATTCCAGGGAGAATTCGATCGATTTGATGTGAATGTTATGCGGAATCGACCGAGGGAACCGATATTCCATCCAGCCTTGTCGGAACCATATCATCTCAGCCGTTCTGCACTCGGGAAAAAAGAAATTCGAAGGGTCGTCTTCGGGAATGATCATGGCTTGGGTATTGGCGATTCCGCATGTCGATTGGACGTCGACGTCCACAAAATGGCCGATCGGCATTTCGATTTCGTAGATTTGGTCCGTATTTTTGTATCCTTTAATCGGGTTCAAAATCACTCTCACGTCGTCGAAGTTCCTTCTGCACACCTTCATGGCGCCGCGGCTTGCAGGCAGGACCTCCGTCAAGATAAGCCCCGCTTCTTCCAGGACCTTCACGTTTACGCCTGCGGTAGATACCGGTATTTTGAGCTTTTCGCCGATTTCATTGACATTGATATTATTATGATTCAGCAGCAGCTTGATAATTTTCAGCCTGGTATGGGAGGCTAGGGCATGAGCTACCTTCACCAGTTCATTCGGATCGTTGATAGATAGTTCCAGCAAATCAAGCCCTCCTTTTTTTAAAATTTATAACATAATATTTAGATTAATTGAAATGGGTTTATTTGTACATAGTGGTTAGTTAGCGCCTGCCCAACTTTTCCCATTGTAACACAAGCAAGCCCCCGATCTCGATTGAGATTGGGGGCTTGTTTGTGATGGAAATCATTATTTATTTTCTGGAAACGAATCAGCCAGGAGCGCCATGACCAGCTGCACGCCGTCTCTCATGCCTTGCAGGTACATGCGTTCATGCTCCAGCGCTCGCTTCAGATGATGCTTGTCCTGGCATCCAGCCGCTGCTGAATCGCACTCTGGAACCACGACGGAAAGTCCATCTACCTCTCCCTTTCCTGGTGTCCATTCTTTTTAGCGTAGCTGCTGCTCACGTCCGACCTTCTTCTGATGGAATTGGACAATCAGCTCGTCTACCTTCCGGCTCTGAGCTTGAACTGCCTCATTCTTGAACAAAGGGATCCCCTGCTCCAGAGATTTACTCCCCAGCTCGTTTAGCTTTCGCTTTTCCTCCTCATACTTATGAAGTAGATGGTGCATGGTTGGCCTCCCTTTGCTTCATTGTTTGATTGCTAACTGCTTCAAGTAGCTCCCTTACAAACCTCATTATACGAATTATAATTCGCCAATTATAGTTTGTCACCAAAATTTCTCGAATTGTCTACGATGATAGAAATGCAGTAAGGAGTGTTTCGCTAACTATGAAGCTGATTGAAGCAAGAAACAAAAAAGGCTTCACTCAAGAGCAAGTGAGCCGTGCGATCAATGTTTCGCTGAAGCATTATCAAAATATTGAACATGGTATAAGTGCGCCGACGGTCAACATCGCTCTACATATTTGCGAAATTCTAGACGTTGACCCTCGTGAAATTGAAGAGTGGAGAGATAGAAGAAAAGTAGATGAGTTGTGATCGGATTTAGGTGCCAATCACTTGCCTAAGCTGACTGACTGCTGTTATCATTTGCCCATACTCCTTCCGATTGGCGAAGGCGAATTGCTATTCATTCGCATTGCCTCCTCCACCGGGACCGGTAGAGGTCACCTACAGTTCTGGCCATGAGCAGCTATACGGGGCTTTGTAGCGGCAGCACCACGGCTCGTCCATCCGCAGATCGGTTGGACGACGACGGGTGCCGCCCATCATGCGCCTACACCTCGTCGCCCGCCAGGTTGTCGGCGACGTACTACCGATTCCAACGCAGTTGCGCCCCATGGTCCCAATACTGCAGCTTGCAGCCCTCACATGCGTCGATGATCGGGCACGGAGGCCCGCGCTGGCCCGGCTCCGGCTCGAACAGCACCGTCAATCCGCACGCGGCCGAACGACTTGCCGACGCTGGTCACGTCGGCGCATCCCTTGTCGCCGGGCTGCGTCGGCGTAGTAAAACGGGTACAGCTGTCTACCCGGCCAACTCTCTACGTCTTTTTTACACCAATTAATCCTTTTCTTTATAACTAGTTTTTATATCGCTAACCTTATAGCTCAGATAAAACCGCCATGTTTCACTAGGCATATAAATCCATGTCTTCATTCTGCCATCTTCTTCGTGGCTACAATCCAAAAATTTGATATCTTTGATGGAATTAAATGTAATGGGCCACTTTTCTCCATTTCTCTCCAATTTTAGAGTGAGATATTTGTATTGCATGGAGATGTCGTAATCCAATAAACGATAAACATCCTGACTTGTTTCTTTCCCAACGCGCCCATTGGTTATACCAATTTCAATACTTCCTTTTTTAGTTACTTCTAAAAGTCGCTCTAAAAAATTATAGTAGTCCTCCAGTGCTTCTTCTTGTTCCAATTGTCGCAATTTTTTTTGGTGATCTTTTTCGATTTGCTGATAGTGGTTAGATATCAAACGATTTAATATAAAATTAACTCTATTCGGATCATGGCCTGCTTCCTCCAGAAGCTTCTCATACCAAGGTAATTTAATCCTTACTGTTCGATCCCGTTCATTCCATGCCTTTTTAACTTCTCTAATAACACCCGCTAACGGACCTGTGTTAACGTCGCCATCTCTTTCCAAATCATATTCAGAATCTCTTCCATACAAGTAGTCTAGAGATACCCGATAAAAGGTTGCTAACTTGCTGAGCATTTCTGCCGACGGTTCTCGATTTCCAGCCTCCCAATTAGAATAAGTGCTATAGTTAACATCAAGCTTCTCCGCCGCCTCGGCTTTCTCAATTTTTTTCTTTTCCCTAATTTCCTTTAGCCGCATTCCAATAATCGTTTTTTGATCCACGAACATCACCTCTTTTATTCAATTCGATAAATAAAAGACAAATTTTTTATTTTTTATTCATATTGAATATTATGATATTCATATAGAAAAGTCAATCTCTACTCAAACCAAAACAAGTCAAAAAAAATAGACCAGAGCAGCCTTACCCCTGATCCCTTGACGATATCGACTCTCCATAATTTAGTACAATGATTCCACAATTTTTAGCGAACTCCATAAAACGTTTCTAGCCTTCTCTTAAATCCATATTGTCAATCAGATTGATAAATGTTCTGAATTTACTATCGTTTATCTTGTTTGTAGAAGTATATTCCGTACGTTCAAAAGTATAATTATTCAATATCACTAGTATTATCCACTAACTCACTATAGTTATATGACAAAATAAAAACATCAATACAAGTACGCAATAAGGAAATTATATAAAAAACGGTAAACACAAATAAATAAGAGGTAATGAAGAAGTAAATTAAAAAAAGTGATGTGTAAAATTCACTCTCTACGTACAGTAATATATAAGCAATCACAAAACCTATTATTTGAAAACCTATAACAGTTCCAATATATTTAAAACTATAAAGAACGGCAAGTAAAGACTCTAAATTACCCACTGTAATAATATTTTTTGTAATTTTCTTTCCTACTGAAGATGCAATGATAGCTAGACCGCTAATTAAAAAACCAAGCACTCCTAGCAAACCAAACGTTGCATATAGTACTAGATCCCGTATGCCTCCAATAAACAACTGGAGATTTCCGTTATACCGTAAAATACATGCTACCACTATCAACAAGAATAACGATACCGTACAGGCTACTTTGACTTCATATGTACTAATATCAAGTAATGGAGTCCTTTTTTCAAATGATATTTTATACAGTTCTTTATCGGAATATTCCTTAATCATATCCTAAGTGGTCCTCTTCTTTTATTACTAATGAAGATTTCTTGTCTGTATCGCTTTCAAATTTTTTCATTGTGATTTTAGCAAGGAAAACGGAGACTCCCTTTTTACTGAGTTCTATAAACTTAAAAAGGCTTCGTTTGTCATGATCCATAATATGTGTTTTATACGTTGAATCTTTTTCAGAATCGTATTTAAAAGGGGTTCCATCCGAGTTTTCCCCATCTATTTCCAACCTCCCATATCCTGGGGCATATTTATCAAATGCATCATTAAGACTAACTATTCTAGCTACCTCGATTGAGTTCTTATTTATTCCTTCATTACTTTTTTCATTAACTTCAATTTCTAGTGTTTTTTTAGCAATATTCCCTTCTTTCATTCTTTTTAGATCAAGATCGTAAAGCCTTTTTAAGTGTCTTTCGTTAACATTAGGCGGAATAGTAACTGATTTAATCCTATTTATCTTGTATGCTGACTCGAGTCTCTCTTGTATACTGAATGGATCTTTCAAGAAATACACTTCATACCCTATAGTATTATCCATTTTATTAATCAACATCTTAAAAGCCTCTAGAAATTGATTATAGCCTAGTTTTTGCCGTTCAATAAAAGTTACAATTTCATTTTCTAAATCAAAATAAAACAAGGTACTTACAGAATTATTCTCATACACAACTTCCTTTACAGTCCTAGTGGCATGATCAAATTCTTCACTTTTCACAGGCATTCTTCTAACTAGTTTTCCAGTTATCCTTTTAGCATGACCATCTATATTCTTATCAATTTCTGCAAAATTGTATATCTCAACCTGATTGATAGTGCGTTGCTCCCCATCAATCTCTACCGTCTTAGTAATAACTTTTTCGTAATCAAATGTATCACTAACTTTAGCGTATAAAGAGCTTAGAATATCTTCAAGACTTATCTTCTTTTCATAAACATCATAGATGTGTGAATTGACATTAAGTTTTGCGTAATGGATGATCGGCAATTGTATCTCCTCGCTATTCTGTAAGTATATCTGATTGCATTTAAACAAAAACTAATAGTTCAATTCTCTCAACATAGAGTAATAACCGAACGATGTCGCTATAGCCGCTGCCAAATGGTTTTTCCCGTTCCAATGGCACAAACCAATAATACTCGATTTTGTCCTTTTGCTATTGCATCCACTGTTCGATTAATCGATAACGCTGATAATATCTAGGGGTCTTGTAATTAGGCACATAGTAATAAGGCTCAAGTAGTACCTTTTCTTCCGTATCGGTTACATTCTTATCGTATAAATATTTTCTATTATAACTCCTCTGGCAATGGGAACTCCTCAGTATTGTCTAATATGCCTGAATACCGAATTTCAGCAACTTCTTTGGAAGCAGGTCATCCAGATTTTCGATATCACGATTATCTAGCTCGATCAAGTTAAATCCATACTTCGCATAGATGCTTAGCTTCTCTTTCTTGCGTTCTGTATAGCGTTCGTTGTTCTCTAGGCCCCAGAACTCTATGTACACTTTTCCTACAGGCAGGTAAAAATCACAGTAAGCCTCTTCTTCCACCGGTAGTCTCCGCTCATAAGCATGTGCTATTTCCGACATATAAAGCCAGTTGTCGATCAACATCTCTGCACGAGAGCGAACATAATGGCCATCCGCCGCGCGATGCTTCGCCTCAAACCTCTCTCGAAATCCGCTCAGCTCCGACTGTTGAGACTCCATAGGTTTCTCTACTACATCTTCGTCCAGAACCGCTATACCTTTTACAGCACTGATTGTTTCCAATAGCCTTTGATTAGTGAGGATTCGTTCATCCCAACCGACATATGGGATTCCTGTTTGCTCATACTCAAACTGCTTCCCGCCGAGACTCTCGCCAAGCTTTGTTACGGTCCAACCCTTAAGATTTTTTTGAACCAAACCTAGCTCCGATAAGATCGGATTGATTCTGAATTTTGATATGCTGAAGTGCTTACTGAGTGTTACAGCGGTCACCACTTTCTCTAAGCTGCTTTTGTTCGATAGAAAGTCCCTGATCGACTCATTCCAAGCAATATATGAGCCATGTTGGGGATGGTTTTTCCTCGTTCCGCCCAGTTCTATACCTTTATCCGTCAGTTCCCAAGCTTCGCCTGCACGACAAATGCATCCTTCATCCATCAACCTCTGGAAAAGGATCTTCGCAGGAATGCCCATTTCCTTCGCTAAAGCAGATGTAGATATCATCTTATCGCTCATGTAGTCCTCCAGCGGAATCTAAAGTTACAGTGGTTGAAATTAATGCAAAAAGCAATGTCGAAACAGGCGTGTGGTTGTAGCTAGCGCCAACCCAATCATTCTGCCGTAGTTAGTCTCGCTAGTCTTTCTTTAAAATACTCCTCCAAGCCTTTATCCGTACAATAGATGAAGCAACCCTTCTGGCCACGAGTCATAAGGGTACGGTAGGTGTTTCGAATGATTTCGTCTGCCAATCTCTCACCTTTCAGCTTGTCTTCCTTTATTAGCTTGGAAATTCCTTTAAGTGATTGATCTGTTTTTGCTCTCTGTTTGAAATCCGTGATGAGTTGCCCATCATTATACCTAAGATCGTTGCCTATAATTACTCCTACATAATCGAACTCGAGACCTTGGCATGTATGGATACAACCCGCTTCATGGACGGAGTTGCCATCGATAGCCCAGGTCGCCGTGTTATTGAGATTCCAGCTCATTCCAAACCCGTATTCTTTTATATATATATCATGATAAGAGGCATCATCTCGATAAGCGCTAGACCAATCCCAACAATATCCGGCCACGATTCTTGATTTATTTTTCCCGGTATTCAACTCCTCAATCTTAGCCTTCATCTCATGAGGATCAGAATACACACGAAAATCATAGTCTATCCCCATGTCATTGGAGTTAGCCGTATCTCGAATACCCAGCACATCTTCCAGCCAACTAATATATCCATCCGAACCATCACAACGGAATTGTGAAGTAAGCTCAGTTCTCGTAACCGATGCTCCAAGCTCCACTGCGAATTTCTCAATCAGACCGATACTTCCAATATCCTTTAATGTAACGCGTTGTCTCTCATCAATAAAGAATACTGCAAACTTGGATGCTTGAATGACTTCCTTTATTTGATTCTCTCCCAAGTTCTGAAACATACCGGACTTTTCATTTAATCGATGAGCCTCGTCCACTAGAAGAGCGTCAAACTCATTTGCTGGAGATTCATAGTAGCTGCCTGATCCTTTAAAGAGGTTATCGATTCGTGTTTTGCGGAAATCTCCAGACAACTTTGCCGCATAGATGTTCCTAGGGGCGGAATTGCGAGTCACATACTGTGCTACTAGCCCCTTTTGCGTTAATTGAACCAACAGATTAACAGCAAGAACTGATTTTCCCGTGCCCGGTCCTCCTTCTACAATGAGCACTTGTTTCAGTCCCGTGCGTTGAGCCTTGTTGGCGAGTACCAATGCTTCTTCATATACTACTTTTTGTTCGTCAATCATTCTGAACTCGCGATTACCTTTTAACATGCTGCTCAATGAATCCTGCAACGATTTGGAGGGACGAATTCTTCCCCTTTCAATACGATAGAGATTTTCCTTATCGTCACCATATTTAATATGCGACTTGATAAAGTCTCTTAGTTTTTCCGCATCACCTTTTGCAAAGATGGGGGCCTGATCTATGTAATAGCTATAAATAGGATCTAGTATGGGGTCATCATTTTGTGAAATAGGATAGTTATGAAGATAGGCACAGGGATGAAGCTCTATTTTCTCGCTCTGAACAATTTCGTTGTAATCTTCAATTAGAGTTGAGTAGGACCACACTTGATACGATGGGTGCGGTGTTTCCCTTATTCCTTTATTTAAGAAAGTTTTGACGATAGCTTCCTTCCCGTCCACCTTCTCTATAGAATCCCACTGTTTAAGTTCAATTACCATGACCGAATTTGAGCTATCGCTTTTGCCTGAGATGAGAAAATCGATTCGCTTCGACGTATATGGAACTTTAAATTCAATAGCCACTCCCGCATTCTCCGGAATTTCCGGATCGACAAGTACCCGATACATGTACTGTAACGAGTTGTCCCAAGCCCGCACTTCTCCTTCATTTACCTTGCCAATTTTCTCTTTGAAGTTTGTACTAATATGCTCAACCACATTATCCATAAATACAGCCGTAATAAATTCAAGCTTTGTTGCTTCATATACGATCATTACGGTGCCCCACCTTGTTAGTGTCATTCAAAATTTCCGCTAACCCTGAACATCTTTAACCAAAGTAAGATAGTCGACAAATTAAGTGTTTTAGTGTCTCCCACATGAAGAGAGAATAGAACACATCACATTCTTCAATGTAAGTTTCCAATCCTTAGCGGATAGGATCTTTTTTCCATAATATACGATAGCTGAATAATTTTAAAGTTATGTGTTGCTTTTGATGTGGTTCACCATGCTCTCAGTAAGGAATATTATTGGATCTTGGCGAAATAAAAAAAGGCCAGAGGCCTTCCAGAGCATTGACATTATGGAAACTCTTTACTTACGACTAGTGAGTAGCACTTCAAATGTGCCCCAATGTTGGGGACTGCGGGTCTGTTAATAATTTTGTGTAAGCTCTTTTATGGGATTCTCCCCGGAGGAAGATTGGTCATGTCAAGGGAAATGCTCGCTGATCCGGTCTAGGAGACGGAGAGCTGGAGGAGCAACTGAACGCGATTTACGGATCACATCCAACGTTACCAGGTAGAGCATCTTCAAAAGGGCATCGTCGCTTGCAATGATACTCTTTCCTTTTGTATGTGATGTGGATGTCTTGTACGCTATGCTTCTTGAGGTCATCTGACAAAGATTACATATCTGCTATGAGCAATCGCTAGGAGTATATTGACCACCCTCAAGGCAAAATTTTCATTCCAGGTCGTCAATAACGTCAACTCCGTGTCAGACGTCCTGTCCAACGGTATCATCACTTTCATCCTCGAGATCATGAATCTTGCTCTTCATCTGCGCCTTCATGTTCGGCATCAATGCAAAGTAGCGCATGTCATTCTCGGAGGGCTGCCGACCTTCATCGTCATCATGCTGTTGATCAAGACGAAGCGGCGCCGGGCGTGGAAGGCGGTATCCAACAAGAATCCCAACTTGAACACTTACCTGCAGGAGAGCATCAGCGACAATCGCTTCTTTCACCTACCTGTCCGTCAACTACCGCAAAGCGTGTTTCCCAGTTGATAATCTGACAACGATCATCCTATTCAGAGTTGATTATTTGATCAACTAGATTTATACATCTGCCCTGTGAATTTAGCTTCAATTCACATTCCCAGACTACAATCACATTCCAGCCCATTTGTCGGAGCTTTTGCTGGTGAAGTTGATCGCGAGAAATATTGTTCCCGATTTTTTTGGACCAGTAATCGGTATTCGATTTGGGAGCACGATAGTATTTGCAGCCCTCATGCGCATGCCAGAAACACCCATGCACAAATATTGCTGTTTTATATTTCGGCAAAATAAGATCAGGTTTCCCTGGTAGTTTTTTATCATGTAGTCTGTACCTAAAGCCTCGGCTATGCAGATACCTCCTGACGGTCATCTCTGGCACTGTGTTCTTTGATCGGATTTTGGACATCATTTGGCGTCGCTGTTCCGTTGTCAACGTATCCACTATGTCCAATACCTCCTTGCTCGTCAGCTAGCGTATTGCATGTATCCAGTAGCTGAGCAAGTTTTGAGGCGATAGCTCTCGCCATTATCGGGGGAACAGCATTTCCAACCTGCTGATATTGCGAATCTTTCGTACCTACAAATTCAAAGCTGTCGGGGAAAGATTGTAACCTAGCTGCTTCGCGAATACTTATCGCCCTATTTATAACTGGATGTATCCACATTGATTTGCGTACATTAGTAACAGTTCCACAAGGCTTGCCGTACTCTAGGCGCAGGTATATAGAATTCTGCGTTCTCTCAGGTCTTGTATACGTATCTTCGATTAAATTGCGATCAAGATCATGAAAGTTCTGCCCAGGTTGCAAGGCTTCAAATCGTTTCTTAGCTTTTTCCCGAGTTTCTGTTGTTACATGGTTGGTCAAAACATTAGAATCACGAAGTTGTCCTGTTAGCGCAGTTGTGTGATATTCATCATCTAGAAAGGTAGGTTCATCATCTATGTTAAAACTTGGGACGACGGATTCAAGATCTTTTATTGCATCAAAGACGGTGCGATATTCTGTCGACTTAAAGTCCGCTACGGGCAACTCTGGCTGAACACCGAGATCATTTCTTAATCCCACTGCTATATATCTTTCCCGCAACTGAGGGGCTCCAAACCAAGCAGCATTAAGAATACCATCGCTTATATTATATAATTCGCCGAGCCTCTTCCCAATATAGTCGATTACTGAATATGATCTTACATTTACGTACACTCCTCTCTGCTCTACCCTTAAAGAATCGATGATAATACCGTTGTCCAATAATTCTCTTACATGCAGCATCATTCGCTGGACATGAATATATGCAGTCATCAATGGCTCTGCTTCATCGAATGTTATTTCTCCTCCTGCAAACTGTATAAAGACATTCAAAGCGGCGCGCTCAAAGGCAACATAATCCCCAGGTACTTGGGAGCTCTTTGCTGATAATAACGCGATAATCTTGATGCATTTCCTTCCGTTTTCCATTAATGTCTTTTCACGTGCTTGTTCATTACTGGAGTTCTTTAACAGCATTCTCAAAATATAAAAAGCCTTATCTGACAAAATAATTTCATCAATTATTTGAGGGTTTAATAAATAGTCACCAATATCCGCTATTGGGCATTCAGAATTAAGAAGGCAAATGGTTTCATTACGAATAGTTATGCCCAATCGCTCGAATTCAAATCCGTCGGTATGAGTGCAGTAAAAACGGTGAATGTCAGACTTAAGCATTCGAACGTTCTCCATGACGAACGCTTTTGGTCTGAGGTTCAATATGACTTCGACATACTTTTTAACAAGACTATTATTTTGGCTAACTACATGATTCTTTTGACGGTTGGCGTTTGAAAAACCCTGACATGGCGGGCCTCCTACGACAACGTCAAACTCCCCATGCTCACGTTGAAACAAACCATAGTCTGTAATGTCGAGAATATCATTCAACATAGTAGTTTGCTCATGATTCCGTATATATGTTGCTTGCGCGTTCTCATTCTTCTCCACTGCTACAGCAATTTCAAATCTCCCTGTTTGCAAGAAACCTAGGCTCATCCCACCCGCACCCGCAAACAAATCCAATACTTTATGCAATGTTGTACACCTCTTTCAATCCTCTTTCCAACCTTCCGATACAGCCTTTTCTAGCAAAGAAAGCAGCTTCTGGCTATGTATCGAGTTTGGCAGCTTCGCAGGCATTTGGCAAGCTATTTTTAATGATTCGGCTTCCGTATGATAGGGTATCTTCTTTTCAGCAATAAACAATTGAACTCTTTTCCAATATTCCGCTCCATAATTAACCACTTTTGTTTGTGCTTCAATGCCTGTTACCATCTTTTGATCTTTGCGCGCCCTTCGGGCTTCTGATTTAGCATTGTCTACATCAATAAGTACAGTTTCAATACTCGCATCCAGTGAAATATCCAGTTCTTTGATTCGGTTCCAACATGCTTCTCGCTTGCACCATTGAGTTACATTGGCGATTCCCCTAGATGGATCTGTAATAGAATCCAATACTGCTTTGGCCAGCTTGCTTAGTTGGTTGGAAATTACCTCCGGAACCTCTTGTCTATTCCAAATAATTTGCAGATCCAGAGTGTTTTGCGGGTATTGATTCTTGATTAGGTGCGCCAATAGCGCTATTGAGTAAGTAACGATGTTGGCGCGGTAGCCTTGCTCATACCAAGTCTGGTGTGTAACCAGCTTTTCAACATGCTTGAACAGAATATAAAGAGCCAGTGACTCCTGAAAATATCTTTCATTAAACGATTCATCAGATACCGACCATTCATCATCAACCCATTGCGCAAATTCGCTAAAGTTCGATTGCGCACCTTTGCTAACAGTATGCGGCAAACCACGCCACGAATTTCTCGCTTTCGCAAGATCGGTCTTCGTAATCAGCTGATGCTTAGGATTTTGGGTTAAAAATCGATTGCGGTCAGCTTTAGTCATACGCATTTGAGCTTGCAAATACTGCCCTCTTGCACGTTCATAGAACCAATGAGTATCATGCTGTGCACCGCCTGTAGCTGGAGCAAAGAGTCTTCTTGATATCTGCTCCATACGAATATGAAAGGGGTGAGTAGAAAAAAAATCGGCATCACTAACCTTGTTTTGACTGTTTGATGATCGCGAAATTTTCTGCATAAGGTTGTGAGTCTCGTCTAAGTCTGCATTAATTACCGTTAGTTTCATTTGCAAACTGATCACACTAAGGTCGGCCTTATCCTTATAACGAGCATTCGACAGTGAAGCCGTTGTCTGCCCGCCATTGATTATTTGAAAGTCCTTTACGGAAGTAATAAACTTTCCTTCGGGTGTGTCTTCGATTGTTACATCTACAGCTGTCGCAGATACACCATTATTAAACGCAAAAAACATGCGGGGCGAGCTAAGTATCGTTTCCCTTATTTTCTTATTTACAGCTACTTTTGTGCTTAAAAAAGATCGTACATTTCCTTCTAATAACTGTGCGCCATAGCGATCATATACATCAGCCAGCACTGTACCTGGAATTACACCCAAGAAACAGCGGTAAGGATTTTCGCCGTAATTGCTTGTGTCCAGGCAGGGTATCCCTTGTGCTGAGTACTGCGTAAAGTCTATTTCAATATTCTCACGTCCAGAATCCGCGAGGAACATTTTATAAAGCCGCTCAACATCCCATATTTGAAACTCAACAGCTATCCCTTCTAAATCTCTGATAGGGAAGCTTTCAATTCGATCACTCATAAATCCATCTGTATAAAGCAAAACACGATATTTGCGAATTCGTCCTCTATTGGTTCTAAGAATATCGATAAGGTCTGCTGCTGAACTGCTAATCTCTACTTTCTTATGAAGACTATTGTTGTATACCTCGTCCAAGAATCGAATAGGCCATTCAAATATCTGCTCTGCTTCTGACTTTGTTAGTGTTCTTTCTTTATTGTCACCAACATAATCAGCAACAATTAGACTCATTGTATAATCAAATTCGTCTAACGCATACCCGTCAACCCGCAACTTACGATTGCGAAAGCCATTGCCAATATAAAATGCTGGTTCAAAATCGGGCAAAACATCAGCATTCACTAAATAATTGGCAACAATGCCAACATAGGCAGCGCTTGAACCTTCTCCGTAAGCTACCGCAGTAGATCGAACATCTTCCAAAAGTTCCTTTCGGAATTCTTGCAATTCCATAATATCCTCCGCTATTAATCAATTTTCCAATCCTCAATGGCCTGAATGCTTAACTGGTAACTAACAGCGGCTATTTGAGATCGAATATTGCTTTTAATAAGCCGCGGAAATTGTTCATCTACCCTATATCGAAAGGTTCCTCCCAATCGATACCACTGCTTCTCATAATCAGGCATATCCATGTACCCGTATTGCAACAATTTTTGATTAACTAAATTAAGAGCTTGAGTGTTGCTTTGAACCATTTCTCGCAATTCAGTGACTTTGCTGCTTAAAGTAAATGCACTTGCTGCATTTGGTGCAGTCTTGTCTATTAAAAACATGACAAGCTCTCCAGGCAACACCGCATCCAATTGCTCAAGTGAGGAAATTGAAACGGTCTTCGAGCCAATACCCGTAGCTTTTATTTCATGCCAGCCTGTTTCATCAACAAAATCTTGATCAGCACCTTCAGGCCCGATCCAACTATTTACAGCACTAAGCGGAGAGTTGCCTTTTAAAATTAATTGCTGTAAAAAGAATATTTCACCTAGCAACCCTCTTCTTTCCGACTCGCTGAGCAACCCGCTTCTTTGAAGTTCCAACAGCTTAAACCAATGAGCATAACGGTTCAGAACATACTCAACACCCTGTTGTGTATCGATTTGGCCCCGCGAGGATTCAATTAAATCGTAGCAAAGTCTAATATATACTTCTTCATGTTCTTCACGAATAAGCTTGAAGATAAGCGCCCATTTGCCGTCCACTCTTTTAGCAAAAGAAACTAGAATAGACTTTGATGATTCCACGGCTGTTGGCTCATTGGCTGTCACTAGCAATAAAGTTCGTTGATTAATCTCCTCATAGCCGATGTGCCACTCCAGTGGATGATCTGCATCAATTCTGACATAGCCTTTTGAGTGTTTGATCAGTTGGTTCCACTTATTAATCAAACCTTCATCAGACAACATCGTCATCATCTTCCTCATCATCGAAGTTTACCCAGTTACGCAATTCAACCATATTCACGACATAATTAGCAGTTCGCAGAACACCGTCTCCGGGCAATCCTATCCCAATAGCGAAAAGTGTATCTGGAATTTTACTATTGGGTTTCTCATCATCTTTTTGCTTGCTTTTAATTACATGCAGCATTAAAAGAGGTTTTCTATCAATCGCCAGATAAGCACTATCCGGAATGCTTTTCTTGTCGATATTCTTTCCTTGTCTAAAAGCATTTTGTGCATCCAGTATCTCTTTCTCTGTAAGGCCTGCTCTTGTACTGCCGCCAGACCCTACCCGCACTTTCGTTCCGGAGATCTTTATCATTCCATCCGCTTCTTTTATCAATCGTTCTTCTCTCTTGATCTTTATGACTCCATTAGCGCCATCGAGCTCAAATTCATCATCAACAGATCCAAACGGCAAAAAGACATCCCAATCATTTAATCCAGGACTATTATCAATAAACTCCGCCAATGCTTTTCCTTGGAAGGACAAGTGCCACGGGTGAGTGTCAAAACTCCGCAGCAAATCTGAAACCACATCTTTGCTGATTCCCGACCACATTTTACCACGCCGCGCAACATCCTTCACTTCATATCCTAAGCTGTCCAAATTCGCTACAAAAAGCCTGAATACTCTCTCATTTGTCGCCAACACTTCTGGATTTGATTTGAGGCGCGGCGTCTCAAGCAGTCTGCCTGTTACGGTTATCGGCCTACTAACAGGCGTCCCTGACCGCATTTTGTTGCGCGCCGTAACAATAAGGGAGTTTGGATCTTGACGAACTTTCAGCCCAAATTCACTTGGGGTTTGATGCATTCTATTCATCCTACTGATTTCGATTTTAAGTTCATTAGCTGCTTCTGTTATGAACCCATACCAGTCAATAGCATCATCGGCCATCCAAACTTTGAAGACATCATCGTAACCTGGACGATAACCGAACCATCTTCCCATTTGAAGAAGAGTATCATACATCTGAGAATTGCGATAAAAATAACTAACACATAGACCTTCCAAAGTAAGTCCCCTTGAGAGACTATTGCCTCCTACCGCTACTACTCGAAACCCGTGTTCTTTATGGTTATAGTAATCTAGGCTTGCTGCTCCAGTTCTCTGGTTGACCGCACGAACTTCAATTGGGGCTGCTGCCTTGTATAGATAATTCTGCTGCAACTCAATCCAATCAATCCCTGCTTTTTCCTTTAAGCCATGTTTGTTCCAAACCTTTTTCAAAAAGTACAAGGATCGAATACGCAATGCTTCGTCTTCATTCAATGATGCATAGTTTCGTAAATCAGACTGCATTTGATTCAGCCATGTGTTGATATGGTCTTTCGTATGAACTTGAACATCAGTAAAACGGCTCACATTAACGAGCATGGAGCGGTGCTCGCTTGTATCCCCTCGCAAATCTCTTATCGCATTTGCCAGTACGAAAAAGCCTATCGCTTCGAGCATGCTTGGAGGCAGGGCATCAACAGGATGATCTTTCTTATGGGAGAAAGGAAAGAAATGATCAATCTCCTCTGAATCTATTTTAATCAGACAATGGTCATAGTTTGAGCTTGTGCCAAATATCGCATCAGCACCAATATAATTGGTAGGAGGAGACAGCACATATATAAAATCTCTGGGGAACAAGTCATCCCCCACCATTTCATCATTTGTTTCAGGGTTTATAAATATGTTTGCAAAAGGGGTTGCTGTTATGCCGAGATAGGAAGATTTATAAAACCGTTTTAAAATTGATCGAATAGCGGCATTAATTGCTGTCGGATCCTCATCATCCTTTTTTGTATTTACCGACGCATTATCTGCTTCATCATCAATCAATAGAAGCGGCAGATCAATTTTCCCATTATTGTCTGCATTGTTTGAGGTTAGCCAGCTTTCAAGATTTTTAAGTACTGATTTGTTCTTTTTGACTACGAAAAGCGCAGGCTCACTAATATTTTTTAAAGTCAGATCATTGCTGTTTAGGATAGTTGAATTAAAGTCGTACTTAACGGTAGTAAATGCAGATATTCTTTTGCTGGAATCAATTTTCCCAACACCGTCGAATACATTCTTGATCGCATGCTTTTTAATTCCCAGCAGATCCTTGCTCAGTCTCCCAGCAAACTCTTTATCCAACCGCTCTTGAGTCTGTTTTCGGAGACTTTCTAATGTCCCTGTCAGTACAATAATCACTTTATATCCTGTATCTGCCGCTTTATTGCAAATTGCTGTATAGTTCGCAGTTTTGCCTGATTGAACGTCCCCCAATACAAGTCCTCTGCGTTCCCACGGGGTGTTGCTCTTAGGGTCACCCAGCAAATCTACTATTTCAGTTGATACAATATCCAAATTAGCAGTTACACGGACATTCCAGCCTTTGTTGTCCTCCAAATAACGTCTATAGCGGTTCCAATAGAAGAAATCAAGATCAGCACGTCGTGCAGGCAGCCATGATTGATGGTCTCCGCTCTGCTCAGCAATATAAACGCCAACGTCCATGGTAATTGGCAAAGTGGCTTTAAGATTCCTAATAATTTTTTCAAATTCTTTATCGGATACTGGCATATTGGCTCGCAGTGCTTTAGCCTCATCCATGAACTGTTCTTCTGTAGGTGGTTCAGCTTGGAACTTAGTATTAATTGCAATAGATATGAACCGCTCTAGCATCTGGCTGTTTTGGCTTAGCATTGTACGTTGCCTCCTAAAGGAATTCAGATAGCCACTCTGGATACTGGTCAAATGGTTCTGTAACTAACAATCTTTTTACCATCTCTTTTCGTTCTTGATTATTTCTACATCCAGCAAACAATTGGTTTAAAAGCGGCAATAAATCGGCTTGGGAAGCCTCTGTCTCATTTATTACTCTTTCATCGCTTGTTAGATCTACATACAACTGGTTTAGCGGCAAGCCACGTTCGATCTGAGTTAGCAACTGCTCTATCACATTTTTTTCTTTTCCGCTAGCTTCACACAAAGCTTCGACTAATGGGTACTCCCTATTAATCTCATATACAATGCTGCCCTCTCGGGTTTTGATACGATCCCATATATGTATTTTGGATTCTTCCGTCTCTTTCTTTCCACGATAAGTCCATGTACGTTTACTTGTTCCCGCAAGCTTCTCAATTATTGGAGCTAAATTCTTCCGAACAACCTCTGGCGGGACTGCCACGGACTTCTTAATATCCAAAGTCCATAGATAATCCAACGAATTCGGGATATCCACTCGTATACGGGCTAATTTTGAAAGTTCCCCTTGCCGCATGAGCCTAAACCAAGTCCCCCACACGAGCAATCGTTTGTTGCGATAAACATAAAAACCTTGTTGCTTGCGAAGTCCTTCTTCTCCCCCGAGCATACTAATCTCTGCTTGTGAAAGCATTGATACATGCGGCAATGTATACGGACGCACAAAAATTTTTTGCCCGTCAATAACAATACTCTCCTCATCCATAACTTGCGTGCTCTTTCCAGTTAAGAAGGGGTCTGCT
This sequence comes from Cohnella baijiui, assembly GCF_020731285.1. Classification (GTDB taxonomy): domain Bacteria; phylum Bacillota; class Bacilli; order Paenibacillales; family Paenibacillaceae; genus Cohnella. Next base: position 168,758 of record NZ_JAJFOW010000003.1, on the reverse strand, counting down.
GATGCCAAAGGTACTTTATTAATAGAGATTTGAGTCTTCTTTAATCCTGCTTCCCCCGATAGATAACGGTGAAATACGAGAGACAAGTGCTCTCGCACGCGATCCATATATTTTCCCATATTGTCATCAAAACTTAATTCCCCGACCTTAAGCCGATCAAGTCCTTGCCACAGCACCATAGTGCCAGAACTATTTGAATACAGTTCGTTAATATGCGGGCAAGCTTGGATCTCTATATCGTCCAGCAACTTCAGGGACCAATCATTCGTAGTTGCAATAAAATCTAAATCCCACTGTGCGCCTGTCACTATTCCATTCTTCACACTTATAACTGTTAGCTTCCTGCATTGTGACATTGATGCAGTTTTCAGACCAAGTCCAAATCTTCCTAAGTCAGCAGCTGTTCTAGTATCCAAAGGATTTTTGCTGCCATAGCGCATCGCATTTATCAGTTCTTCCTTGTCCATTCCAATCCCGTTGTCCAGCACTGCTACATACGGGCTCCCTATTGGGAAGAAGTTTATATCAATTTTTGTTGCATTTGCTGTAATGCTATTGTCAATAATATCGGCCAATGCTGTTTCCAGGGAATACCCTATAGCTCGAGTAGCTTCCATAAGAACTGGAGCATTAGGGGGTAAAGAGAATATCTCCAATATTAATCACCTTCCAAAAATATTAGCTTAGGGTATTAGTCATAGTATAACATTCAATTTATGGTTCTTTATTCCTGCCCATTTTTAATCATCTATAAATTTTTGTGAAAAGATGGCGAATTAGAGATACTTAAAAGACTTCTTTAAACAGCTCAATATATTAGCTGTAAATGAAGTTTTAATGCTAATACGCCTTATGTAATTAATAAATCTGCGGAATATTTTCTATGTATACTCCAGCAATTCCAGACTTGATTGTTGCTCCAAAATAAAATCCCCTCCCGAGGCAAAAGTTCGTATAGCTCGTCGTGCCCGATATAAACGCCGGGCTCAAGCTGCCGCTAGACAGCGTCAACCGCTTTAGTCGGCAACGTCAAGGCAAAGTTTTTGCAATTGTCGCTGACCTAAAGTAGAAGCTTGGCCGCAACATTGCTTAGCGAGGTGTTAGCAGTCTCTACTAAATGGGCAGCATGCGTAATCTTCGCTATGAGAAAGGAGTTTTTGAACTCTATCGGATACGAGAGCCAGCCCGCTGAAGAGCGCGTAAGAAAGTGCAAGATAAATCGACACAACAAGATGCTTGGTCTCGATGGAGCTGAAAATAGGAGGGCGATATTCAAAATGGCTAAACTGATCTACCCTATTAACGTATCTTTGGACGGTTACATGGAGGACGAGCGCGGCAATATCGAGTGATCTCCGATGACGAGGTGTTTGCGTTCTGGACTGACTTCCAGCGGCCGATTGGCACCTACCTATACGGGCGTCGAATGTACGAGTCGATGGTGTACTGGGAGACGGCGAGCGCCAAAAAAGGCGATCAACCGGAGGTATTGCGGGAATTCGCGCAGATCTGGCGAGCGGCCGAGAAGATCGTGTATTCCCGGACGCTGCAGGTGGCTTCAAGCGCCAGGACGAGGATCGAGCGCAAATTCGATCCTGATGCGATTCGGAGGCTGAAGGAGTCCTCAGAAGCCGACATTACGATTGGCGGCCCCGAGCTTGCCGGGCAGGCGATGAGCGCGGGACTGATCGACGAGCGTCATCTGCTTGTTAATCCGATCGTCTTGGGCGGAGGGAAGCGAGCATTGCCGGACAACCTCCGCATGCGGCTCGAGCTGCTCGGCGAGCGCCGTTTCCGAAGCGGCGTTGTTCATCTTCACTACCGCGTGCATAATAACTTCAGGAATCAAACGTTGCGTTCGCGATGAACGAGCCCCCACTGAGCCATCGACTGCATGACAGGGATGAACGTCCTGCCGTAGTCGCTCAATGAATATTCGACCTTCGGCGGAACTTGTTGATAGACGGTTCGAATGATTAAGTTGTCTCTTTCCAGCTCTCGAAGCTGTTCGGTTAACATCTTGCGGGTGATGTGCGAAATCGAACGTTGGAGCTCGTTAAACCGCTTGGTGCCGCTAACCAATCGCCAAAGGATAATCGCCTTCCACTTTCCCCCAACCACCGACAGTGTTGCCTCTACAGGACAACCGCTCACGTCCTCATCTATTCCGCTCAAACACGTCTCGTCCGGCCCGCTCATGTCGATCACATCCAATCCTTCGATTCAGTTCCCAAATGGGTACTATGTCACGAAAAAGTGCGTACTTACGCATTCGTTACTTCGTAAGTATACTACATTTCAACGCACGATAAATCAAAGAAAGATGGAGGATCATCCCATGTCCGAGTCTACCATGCAGGCGATTCTTGTTCATGAATACGGCGGTCCGGAAGTAATGAAACTCGAAGGAGTCGATCGCCCCAGCCCATCGGCAGATGAAGTACTTGTCAAAATCCGCTATGCAACCGTCATTCCGCTGGACTGGAAAATTCGCAACGGATGGATGCAGAACGTATTTCCCCAGACGCTTCCCTACATGCCAGGGTTCTATGCATCCGGAGTGATCGAAGCGATAGGCCCGGAAGTGACTGAATTCACTGTCGGCGATCGCGTCTTCGGCATGATTGTTGGCGCTTATGCGGAGTATGGCATTGCAAAGGTGAATAAACTGGCGAACATGTCGAACGCGGAGTTTGCCGTTGCTCCGATGGATAAACTGGTGAAGTTACCGGACGGTCTCTCTGACGAGGATGCAGCGACGATCAGGGCCGGTGCGGATACGGCGTGGAAAGCTTTGTTTACCGAAGGAGAGCTGGAAGCCGGTCAAACGGTCCTCATTCATGCCGCTGCCGGCGGTGTGGGACAATTCGCCGTTCAGTTGGCCAAATGGAAGGGAGCCAAGGTGATCGGCACCGCTTCAACCGCGAACTTGGACTTCGTTAAGTCTCTGGGTGCGGACCAAGTCATCGATTATACGACGACGGCTTTCGAAGAGGTTGTCCATGATGTGGATCTGGTCGTCGATGCCGTTGGAGGAGATACCGAGACCAGGTCCATGGCCGTTCTGAAGCAGGGAGGAATTCTCGTCGCCTTGACGCAGCCTCCCTCTCAAGAGAACGCTCAGAAGCATGGCATTACAGCTAAATTCAACACCAAGTTTCCGACCTACGCGGACTTGCAGACCATCGCGCAATTGATGGCCGACGGTACGATCCAAGCAGAGATCGATTCCATATTCCCGCTAAGTCAAACGAACAAGGCGCTGGAGAAAAGCGAATCCAAACATGGCCGCGGTAGAATTCTGCTGCGCATCGGCTCCTAATTGCCATGCAAATTCAAAGACCCCTTGATCGAGGGGTCTTTCCTTCCCTATCGGTACTCCCTATCCATCGTGCCGAACGGTTAACACCACGTTGCCTTTTTTATGGCCCTGCTCCACATAACGGTGAGCCTCCGCAACCTGCTCCAGCGGATAACGGCGGTCGATGACCGCACGCAGCGCACCGGCCTCGATCAGTTCCTTCAAATAGGTCAAGTCTTCCGCGTTTTCGCTCATGGTTCCGCCGATCACCTTCTTGCCGCTCGTAAGGTTGATCCATTTCCCGCGAATAATCGGTAAAGGGCTCACATGGAACGCTCGCAGATAGAAGCCGTCAGGTGTCAGGCGCTTGACGCAAACCTGGAACGGACTCTTCCCGACGGTATCGAAAATGATATCGTAGGCCGGACCGTCATCCGGCAACTGTTCTTTCGTATAATCGATGACGCGGTCGGCTCCGAGCGATCTCGCTAACGCCACATTCGACGTGCTGCATACTCCGGTCACTTCCGCGCCGAAATGCTTGGCCAGCTGCACCGCGTATGTCCCGACGCTGCCGGAAGCGCCATAGACGAGCACGCGGCTGCCGCGCCGGATGTGGCCCTTCCGGAGAAATTGCAAGGCCGTATAGGCGCCGACCGGAACCGCGGCCGCCTCCTCGAACGTCATGTTCGCCGGCTTAAGCGCGACGCTGCCGGTCTCGGGCAGGCATTTGTATTCGGCATAAGCGCCGAAGCCCATTCCGCAGGCGGCATAGACGGCATCCCCCGGCTTGAATAGCGTAACGCTGCCGCCCGTCGATTCGACGACGCCTGCTAATTCGAATCCCAGAATCCGGACTCGTTTCGGCCTCCACAAACCGTTGAACAGCCGCGCCAGGAAAGGGTCCGCTTTGCGCATGCGCCAATCCCCCACTGCGGCAGTTGCAGCATAGACCTTAATCAAGATCTCGTCGTCCTTCGGAACCGGCTTGGCGACCTCCTGCAGCTGCAGCACATTCGGCGGTCCGTACCGCTCGTATACGATCGCTTTCATGCTTTCCTCCTCCATTCTCCCTTGCGGATGGCCCATTCGGCCACCGCGAGATTCATCACCCAGCCCGCGCCCATCAGCAGCGCATGGCTAAGCTCGCTCGGCGGACCGGCGATCAACTCCCCAGCCGACAAGGTCAGCACCTGTGTTCCTGCGCCAAGTCCGATCGCGTAGCCGCGCATCATCCATGCGCGGTGCCGGATCGCGTCACCCTGCCGGATCTTGGCAAAGCCAAGGAGGATGGACGCGACCATGGCTGACCCAAATAGAAGCCGCAATGCATACAGCAGCCCGCCGGTGCCATCCGGACGGGGATAGAACAGGGTCATCCACAGCCCTGATAGCCCGACCAGCAGGCCGCTTAGAACCAGTAGCCTACCCGCGATGCGGTGCCATCCCGGCCTGCGACGACGGAATCCGGGTGCGAACTGGAACGGGCCCAATACGGCATATGCGCTGGCGCTCAGGATATGCGCCACCACCGGCAAGGGAGACGCAAAGAACCGTGCGTTAGCCGGCGTGATTTCCGCGCCGCCGGCCAGCGAGGTTAGGCGCGCGACACCGGCGACGAGCGGAATGACGCTCAGCAAGAGCAGCGCGGCGACAAGCCGTGTTGTCGAACCTTCCATTGCCGACGCTTTGATTTTCCGAGATGCAAGTTTCCCTGGCTCTGTGTGCTGCTTCATTAAGCTTTCTCTCGCCGCTCGGACCAGAGCGAATATCCGAGCCAAGCCAGACTTAATCCTACCGGCACAGCTAATATCCGATCGTACGGGTGCGAGACCAGCGAAGATAGAAGAAGAGGCAGAATGGTGCCGAAGGCCAGCAAACCGGACGCCCAGCGCGACAGGATGCCGGCACGGAACGTAGCGATGCCAAATAGCAGACCGCCAAGCAAATACAGTACGCCTGTAGCCGAATAGACCGTTTCGAGGGCTCCGATATCGATCTCGCCGACCGTTCCGCCGGCGATCCCCAGAATGCCCTCCGCGAACTTCGGCCCTTCAATCACAAGCGGCGGCAACACAAAGGCTTCAACGAATTGATAAGCCATTGTGAGCGCATAGAAGAGGCTAAACGGGAGATAGCCGGCCAGACCCAGCCAACCGGTCTCTTCCACTTGCCTGGCGTAGATCCCCGTAACGCCGAGCAGGCCCAGCAAGCACATGGCGACGCCCAAGTAGTGGACGATTGCCCATCGAGCGGTGGATACCGAAGATAGAACATCCGTTGGATGGATCGTCTGGATGACGATGAACAGGATCCCTGCCGCCATGGCTGCCAAACCTGCGCATCGGATGAGCTTTGAGGCTGTTATCGCGGAACGCCGCTTGGCATGTGGATGCTCGCTGCCTATAACGACTGCGGTTTGTCGATTCGCGTTCATGTGTTTGTCTCCTTCTCCGGCTTCGAATGATCGTGATCCGTATTCTCGTTGACCTCCGGACGATCCGCCTGCTTGGGATCCACCTGCATGACCGAGACCAAGGGCAGGCCGAGATCACGCAATTTCCTTAACAAGCCATGCAAGGCGGGCTGATCGGCCACCGGGCCGGAGAGAATGGTTGTTCCGTCGCTTTCGTGGGTGAAGCTCATCCCCTCGAACCCGTAAGCCCACCGGGCTTCAAGGTGTCCCTTGAGGCGAATCTCGTATAGTCCAGGCGCGTGATCGTCCTCCGTTGATCCGTGTGTTTCACTCATTCTGTGCCTCCTTCCTGTTCTTCCTGCGGATGCATCTCCGCTTCGTTTCATGCGTTCCGTTCTTCTTCCCAAGATACACGTTCAAATGGTGAGAAGGCATCACCACATGTGGTGATGAAGGTGGTGATTTTTCAATGGGGAGGTCTGGCGGGAAATACGAAAGCCCCGGCAAAGCTGCCGGGGCGGGGGTGGTGGTTGCATGCAATTTTAGAACAAATCGAGTTTCTCAGCCCGGCGGACTGCCGCCCGACGGCTGTTCACTTGAAGCTTATCGTAAATGTTCTTGGTGTGGGTCCGCAGGGTATTCAGGGACACCTTAAGCTCGCGGGCAATGTCCGGGCCGCTCAAGTCGGTTCCGAGCAGCCGAAGCACGTCGCGTTCACGTTCACTTAACGGTTCGCTCAGCGGCTCGCTCGCATCCTGCTTCGCAGGCGTTCTTCCCTCGGAATGACCGAATGCCCCCAGAAGGCGACGAGAATAATGCGGGGTAATCCGACGTTTCACGGCCTCTTCCAGCAGGACCGCCATGGGTCGGCCTTCATCCGCGAAGATCCGGACATAACCCTCCGGCTCGGCCAGGGTCAAGGCTCGTTCCAGCGGCACAAGCGCAGCAGGGATGTCTCCTTGCATCCAGCGAGCAAGCGCCTGAACGACCAGGATTTCAATCGCGCTTCCCGTTCTCCCGCCTTCTTCCGCCGCTTGGAGGAGACGCTCCAGAAGCTCTGCAGCCTCTAGCAAGAAGCGGTTCGAGCGCTCGCTCTTATGCAGGGTCAAGAGCACCCTGGCCAAGGTGATGTGCTCGAATTCGCGCAGGTAGCTAAGATCGTCCTTGGCGGACAGCCCCTGCCCCCGAGCCCAGTCAACGGCTTCGCCCAACCTTCCCTGCGCGACCCATATCCGTGTCTTCAACGCGGCAACAGGACGTACATTTAGGAAAAAGTCGCTCGCATACAGGTGTTCGGCCTCGTGGAGAAAGTCGAGCGCGCCGTTCAAATCTCCTTGGGCCTCCCGTATTCGAGCCATCGCGACGCACCAGCGATACCGGTATGACGGGAACCCGGTATGCTCGCCCTGCTCCTTGCTTCTCAGCAGATGCTGCGTGGCGGCATGCAGATCGTCATGCTCGCGGCAAAGCTCGCTCATTCCTACGTAAATATCCGCCGTTCCCCGCAGTGCAGGCTCGCCATGCTCCGCCGCAAGCTGCAATCCTCGCTCATAGGTACGCATGGCCTCGCGGAGTCGCCCTTGCGCAATCCGTATTTCAGCCAGAGCGATAGAGCCGTTGATCGCGTCGGAGATGGCCCCGGACAACTGCACGCTAGCGATGCCATCGGCAAACATCCGGTGCGCTCCCTCGAGATCCCCGCTCCTCCAGGATGCGAGTCCCAAGAGCGCTGTTGCCGCGCCGCGCGGGAGATGGTCGTCCTCAGGCACGAGGTCGAGTGCCCGTCGGGCGTAGGTCATGACGGCGGACACATCACCCATAACCAGGGCTAGTCCCGCACGGTACACGGCGATCAATCCCGGGAGACGGCGAAATTCCTCTTCGTCCACAACGACCATCTCGGTCGGCTGGGCTTGCGGTCGCTCACGCATGCCTGCCGTTGTCTCCAGCCACTGTTCGGCGTTGCGCAGTCGATCCTCAACGGCCTCTAGCTTGCCGCCGGCCAGCAGCGCCCCGGCATACCAAACGCTGAGCACGGGCCTGCAGCGGACCAGCTCGTCGGGGAGCGACTTCAGCCACCCCAACATGGCAGCCTCCTGTCTGCTCCTGCGCAAGGCCGGTATGGCCAGCTCGACCAGATCCGCCGCACGCGCGAAATCCTCGGCGGCCAGCGCATGGCGGATCGCGTCGTCCGCCGAGCCGTGCTGCTCGTACCATAGGCTCGCGCGCCGATGAAGCGCAGCTACCTGATCGGGCTGATCCGACCTTAAATACGCAGACAGAACCTCGGCAAAAAGATGGTGATAACGATACCATTGGCGCCTGTCATCCAGCGGAACGACGAAGAAGCTGCCTCGCTCCAGGGACTGGAGCCGCGCGGCGCCTTCTTCCTGGCCGGTGACGGCATCGCATAACGGGCCGTGCAGCCGGTCGAGAATAGAGGTCTGAAGCAAGAAGCTCCGAATCGGGTCGGGCTGGCGCTGCAGAACCTCTTCGACCAGATAGTCCATAATGTACCGATGGTCTCCGGCGAATTCCCGAATGAACGCAGGAATGTTCTTGCGCCCCTGCATCGAGAGCGCCGCCAGCTGAAGCCCCGCAATCCAGCCTTCGGTTCGCGTCTCCAGAGCAGTCATTTCGTCTGCCGAGAGATCCAATCCCATCACCTGATTGAGGAACGCGGCCGCTTCGCCGGGCGTAAAGCGCAGGTCGCTGTCCCGCAACTCGGTCAAGTGGCCCCGGGCCCGTAATCGACCCAAGGGAAGCTGCGGATTCTCGCGGGTGGCGATGACCAGGTGCATCTGCGGGGGGAGATGTTCGAGCAGGAAGTTGAAGGAATCGTCGATCCACTTGGCATCAACAACATGGAAGTCGTCCAGAACGAGGACGAATTTGTACGGGAGAGCGGAGATTTCATTGAGTAAGATCGATAGAATCGATTCGGTTGACGGCGGCTGCGGGGATTGGAGCGCGCGAACCGTGCTTCCTCCAAAGCGGTCCTCCATCGTCTGCAGAGCAGCGACAAGGTGAGACAGGAACCGCGTGGAGTCGTTATCCCCTTCGTCCAGCGACAGCCATGCGACCCGTCGATCGCAACCGGCGACCCATTCGCTAGCCAGCGTAGTCTTGCCAAAGCCGGCGGAGGCGGAGATGAGGGTCAGCTTGCGGTCCAGTCCCTCGTTCAGCCGCTCGATCAGGCGCGGTCGGAGAACAACCTTCGTACGCGGCTGGGGTACGTACAATTTGGTAAATAAAATGGGCATATTCATGGATTTATACTCGCATGCAAATGACTTCCGCCCGCAGATTTCAACATAATGGATTGCCCCATCCAATGAGATTATATCCATTATCATATCTTCATTTATATCTTTTCACCACTGCAAGAACAACGTCGAACAAGAAAAATAGGCTGGTCACCCATGCACCAAAGCCGCCCGCAATGTCGTAATACCGTGTTCCAGGTAGCCTTTGAGACAGGTCAGCATATACACCCAGCCTTCTTTATTGTCTACAAGCACCGGGATCAAATTCTCGTTTTCCACAAAGCCATCCTCGTTCACTTCCACAACGGTGCTCCTCTCGTCCGTTTGCGTGAATGTTATGGTCACGTTGTGGATATTGCCATAATCCCATTCGAAGGCGATTTTTTTGTCTTTCACGATGTCTGTAACCGTGATTTCGCCTTCCGCGTCGTATTCTTCATAACGCAACTTGATCGTCTTGCCCGTTTCCCATCGTTCGGAACTGGAAGAGAACCAAAAGTTTCCGATTTTTGCGGGGTCGACGATGGCCTCAAACACCTCTTGAGCCGGCTTCGCAATCATGAGCTTCGTTCTGTTGTTCATCATAATCCCTCTTTCATTCGGTTTATTAGCCTAATCGGCGAGAGTGTTGCCAGCTTCGAAAAGCTTCGCAAACTGGTCGTGCAGTTCTTTCCAACCGTAGCGGAATGCGTTGCTACCCGTCATCGAAGGCATCTGCTTGCCCGCGAGTATACCTGTCAAGCCTATCAGGCAAAGATGCCACCCCGCCGCGTAAGAAGGGGCCATCCGATCATCCGTGAAGCTATGGCGCAAGATCAGGATGGTTTGGCTCCCGATCGAACTTAGTTCCCAGCGGAGAATGTCTCTGCCCCATCTGAAAACGAGAAGGCGAGGCGCTTCCACAGTCAGTACTTCGCCTTTCCTCCTCTCATCCTCTTCGGGATTGTTCATATGCGCCAACTGTACCGGTCCGGGCTCAGTGAGATCCCGATCCGCGGCAAAGGGGCCCCAAGAGGGCAATTGCCCCGATTCGGTCAAGGCGGCCCACACCTCCTCGATCGGATGTTCAAGGGTTCGTTCAAGCACTAGCTCCCATTTCCCGTCAACACGTGCAAGGCTGGGCTGATTCGTATCAGTCGGATTCATTTTCATTTTCCTCCCGTAACCGTTTTTGCCGGTCGAGATGCGCCTCCAGCGCATCGACATGCCGGTTCCATCGCTCGCGATAGGCGCTCAACCAATCGTCCACCCCAGCCAGGGGATCGGCATCCAGTGAATAGATACGACGTTGGGCCACTGCCTTGACACGGACGAGTCCGCTCTCACGCAACAATCGCAGATGGCTGGAGATCAGCGGCTGCGACAGGCCCAGCTCTTCGGTCAATTCTTTGACGGTGGAATCGGAACGCAGCAACCGATCTAGAATTCGCCGGCGGGAAGGCTCTGCAATTACAGCATAAATGTCGTGCAGGGCAATCACCTCACAATCACCTTTGATTATAAATGTTCATTTATATAAATGCAATTTTATATTAAAAGATCCGAGGCATGAAAACGGGATTTATCGCTGCACCGTCATTTAATATAGCCAAAAGCAAAGCGGCCTCCGCATGGGAGACCGCAAAGCTTTATTGCCCCTTTACCCGTTTTTGATAAGAGTCGTTCAGCTCTTGGATCATTTTTTGGAACTTGGGGTCTTTTCGCAATTCGTCCGTAAATGTATCCCACGCTTCGATCGGCGCTTTCCCCATAATAATTTTCGTGCGGAGATCATCGATCTTCTTGTCGTATTCGGGGCCGACGGTTACCTTCGTCTCCGAATACAAGCCGGAAGCCGGGTCGGGGACGCTGATTTCCGCGCGCGCGTCGATGATTTGCTTGTTCCGCTCCAAAATTTCCGGCGGCATGCCCGCAAAATAAGCGCGCATGTATTTGTCGTAATTGATGAACAGCTGGCCGAACGCCTGCTGTGAAACGTTGTCTTTCATCGCCTGTTCCGTCGTGAGCTTCATGCCGTTCTCTTCCGTGAAATGAATGCCCTTAAACCCGTAACTGCCCAGCTCCGCCCCTTCGTCCGAAGCGCCATAATCCATAAATTGCAGGATGGCTCTGACCTTCTTTTCCGGCACGGACTTCGGAATCATGTGCATGCCGTAGTGCCCCGTATCTCGGAAGTTATACGGTCCGAACGGTCCGGTTAAGGAGACGAGCGGGAGGAAGTCCGCTTTCGGGTTCACCTTCAATTGCTCTTGATGCGTCCTCCAAGCTTCGGCAACCGTGTCGCTGAAAATGCCGACTTTGCCGGCGGCCATCATATCCCGGGCCGTAATAAATTTAAGCGCCGGAAAATCCTGCGGAATCAATTTTTCTTTATACGCTTTGTTCAGCCATACGAGGGCATCCCTCGTTCCCGGCTCCAGCATGGCGTGAACGAGCTGACCGTCTTTCACCATAAACCAGCCGCTCGTTCCGTTCATTACGTTGTACACAAAATCGAGAGGACCGGCCAGCGCGATCGTGTTCCCGTTGCCGCCCATATCGTTGTTTGCAAAGGCTTTCATAACCTGATACAGATCGTCAAGCGTTTCGGGAACGGGAAGACCCAGCTTGTCGAGCCAGTCTTTGCGGATATACGGGAACTGCCCCCCGCCTTCCGTTGGCCGGACGCGAGGAATCCCGTAGTTTTTCCCATCCTGCATTTTCGTATTGGTGTAAGTTTCTTCAGGGAACTTCATTAAATTCGGGTAGTCCTTGAAGAAAGGAGTCAGATCCCAGAACGCGCCTTGCTGCACCAATTTCCTGACCTGGGGGGTGAACGGATTCAAGACGGTGATCAGATCCGGCAAGTCGCCGCCAGCCAGGGTGACGTTTACTTTCTCTTCGTAGGTGGCAACCGGGGACCATGTAATTTTCAGATCCGTGTTGGTACGCTTTTCCGCTTCCACGACCACGACGTTATCGTCCGTAGGCGGCTCAGTAGAAAAGTAGGGCACCAGCATCGTAATTTTCGTCGGTGCGGCTGCCTTCCCCTCGCCTGTACCCGTCTTTGACCCTCCTTCGCTCGTCCCCGAACAAGCGGAAAGAATGACGGTTAACAGGAGTATCGCCGCCAAGGCGAAAACGAAAAACTTCCGATTTTTCATTTTCTAAACCTCCTTTATTTTCGTTACTCTTTCACGGAACCGACCATGGCTCCTTTGGCGAAATGCTTTTGAAGAAACGGGTACACAAGAAGGATCGGGATGGTCGTCATGACGATCGCCGCCATCTTTAAGCCTTCCGGCGGCAAATTCAGCTGCTCGGAGCCTACGTATGCTCCTTCCGAGCCGCCCGCCATATAGGGATCGACGAGCAAGTTCTGCAGCAAGATTTGCAACGGCCATTTCGCGGGATTGTTTATGTAAAGCACGGCCGAGAAATAGGTGTTCCAGTATCCGACGGCGAAAAACAGCCCGAATGCGGCCATGGCCGGCAATGATAAGGGCAGAATGATGCGCAGCCATATCCCGACATCGTTGCAGCCGTCGATGGTCGCGGCTTCCTCCAGACTTTCAGGGATGCTGTCGAAGAAGCCTTTCATGAGCAGCACATACCAACCGCTGGATAAAGCCGGAATGATCAGCGCCCAGATTTGATTAATAAGGCCGAGCTCGCGAACGACCAAGTAGTTCGGGATCATGCCGGGGCTGAACAAAATCGTAAGAAGAATTAGCAGCGTGATGACTCTTCGCCCGACGAGCCTCTTCCTCGAAAGCATGTAAGCGAGCCCGGACGTAACGATCAAGCTCGAGAGCGTGCCGACAGTCGCGAGAAAGCCGCTGTTCAAGATCGACCGGATGAACGTCCTCGTGGACAACAAATATTCGTAGCTGATCGTCGTCCACGTCCTCGGAAACAGAATGACGCCGCCGCGGATGAATTCGGACGGTTCCGTGAACGAAACGACGAACACATAATAAAGCGGGAACAACGTAATCAAGCTGATCAAGGACAGCAAGCACGTATTGGCGGCATAATAGATTTTCTCTGAGGCTCTCCTTTTCATTGCGCGTCCTCCGGGCATTTTCTAATAAACGCCTTCTTCCCCTAACCGCTTCGCCGATTTATTCGCAAGGATGACGAGGATTAAGCCCACGACAGATTTGAACAATCCGATCGCCGTGCTGTAGCTGAATTGGCCTTGGCTGATCCCGACCCTGAAAACATAGGTGTCGAACACTTCCGCAACGCTCGAGACGGCGCCGTTCATCATGAGATACACTTGCTCGAAGCCGACGTCCATAATGTCTCCAAGTCGCAGAATCAGCAAGATGGTAATGACGTTGCGGATGCCGGGGAGCGTAACGTGCCAGGCTAGGCGAAAGGGTCCCGCTCCGTCGATCTTGGAAGCCTCGTACAATTGCGGATCAACGCTGGCCATGGCCGCAAGAAAGATAATCGTACCCCATCCGGCTTCCTTCCACATCGACTGCAGGGTGAGCAGCACCCAGAACGTGTTCTCGTTCGTGAGAAACTCAACCGACGGATAACCCAGGCTGACGATCAGTTTGTTGACGACGCCCTCCGTTTGGGAAAGCATCTGAAACGAAATCCCTGCGATAATGACCCATGAGAGGAAGTGCGGCAAGTAAATGATCGACTGCACGCTTTTCTTGAACAAGCCGGTTCGAAGTTCGTTAAGCAGGAGGGCCAGCAAGATCGGAGCCGGGAAGAAAAATAGTAGATTGAGAAGATTGATCGCCATCGTATTGCGAAAGAGCATGAAGAAGTCCGGATTCGAGAAAAAGCGGACGAAATGCTCGAAGCCGACCCACTCGCTTTTCCACAATCCCGTGTATGGCGAATAATCTTGAAACGAAATGACGATGCCCCACATCGGCGCGTATTTGAATACGACGAAATACAGCATTCCCGGCAAACCTAAGAGATACAAGTACCGGTCCTGAAGGATTCTGGTCCAGGTATTTCGGGACACCTTGGTCATCCTGATTCCTCCCGAAATCTCGTTATGGCTGTTTCGTTAAAGCTTTGAATCGTCTCGCTTGTTCCGTTATCGCAATCTCGGTAGGCAGCCGCTCGATGCTGGACGCGCCGAAAAATCCGACGACCCCGTTCGTTCTCTCCAATACATACTTCGCGTCTTCCGGCTCTGAAATCGGACCGCCGTGACAGATGACTAGAATATCCGGATTAACGGCTTTGCCGGCATCGTGAATACGCTGTACGACTTTGGCCGCCTCATCCAACGATAATGCCGTCGAAGCGCCGATCGAACCCTTCGTCGTTAAACCGACATGCGCCACAAGAACGTCCGCCCCCGCCGCCGCCATGCTCTCGGCATCCCGCTCGTTGAAGACGTAAGGGGTCGTCAATAAATCGAGCTCATGCGCCTTGCGGATCATATCGACCTCAAGGTCGTACCCCATGCCCGTCTCCTCCAGATGTTGCCGAAAGACCCCGTCGCAAAGACCGACGGTCGGAAAATTCTGGACGCCGGAAAAACCCATGGCCTTCAATTGGTTCAAAAATACGTTCATGACCCGAAAAGGATCGGTGCCGCACACACCGGCAAGAACGGGAGTATTCTTCACGATCGGAAGCACTTCCGAGGCCATATCGACCACGATTTGGTTGGCGTCTCCGTAAGGCAACAAGCCGGCCAATGAACCGCGTCCGGCCATCCGGTACCTGCCGGAATTGTAGATGATAATCAGGTCGACTTCGCCCGCTTCGGCGCATTTGGCCGACAAGCCGGTTCCCGCTCCGGCTCCTACGATGAACTTGCCGCGATCCAGCTGCGAACGCAATCTTGTTAAGGCTTCTTCTCTCGACATCGTCATCGGCTTCTACCTCGTTTCGGTTCCTTCGAGCTTGGCGAGGAGCCGGTTCGCGATCGCTTCCGCCACGGCAGGATGATTGATATCCTCGTCCATCTCGATTAGCGCATTATGGTTTCGTAAGTTTCGGCGGAGCTCCTCCAGCAGCGCCTTCCGCTCTTCCATGCCCTCGAACGCTGAGCAAGGAGACGCCGCCCTTCGGAAACACAACGACGGCATTCGAGGCGGTTCGATTCAGCTTATCCGCAACCAGACGGCCCAGCTCGATGTTTTCCTCCACGGTTGTTCTCATCAGCGTCGTTGTCGGATTATGGCGGTAAAAGCTTCGTCCCCGAAACTTGTCGGGAACGGTGTCCGGCGGGCCGAAGTTGACCATATCGAGCGCGCCGACCGATATCACCTGAGGGATGCCCGCCTTCCCGGCCGCTTCCAACCGCTCGGGTCCGGCGCTGAATATTCCGCCCACCAGTTCGTCCGCCAGCTCCGTCGTCGTGATGTCGGCTACGCCTTGGATGTATCCGGAGCGGATTAATTCCTCCATCGCTAAACCGCCCGCACCGGTCGCATGAAAGACGAGCGAGTCGTATCCCCTTCGCTCCAATATTTCGCGAACAAGCGTGGCGCATGGCGTCGTGACTCCGAACATCGTGATGCCGAGCGTAGCCTTCTCGCCTTCTGCTTCGGAAACCGCCCCACGATGCAAAATCATTCCCGCCAAGGCATGCGCCGCATTGCTCAAAATGCTGCGGGAAAGCTTGTTGATGCCGGCGATATCGACGACCGAATACATCATCGTAATGTCCTTAATGCCGACATACGGTCTTGTGTTGCCGGATGCTACGGTGGAAACGAGCAGCTTGGGGACGCCTATCGACAGCGCTTGCATCGATGCGGCAGCTACCGTCGTTCCCGCCGTTCCGCCCATCCCGAAGACGCCGGCGACTTCCCCCTGACGTTCAAGCTCCGAGACGATCGCGGCGGCTCCTCGTGCCATGGCGGCTACGGCGGTCCCCCTGTCGTTCTCGATCCGTAACCGATCGAGATCCGCCTCCCCCGCTTTTGCGACGGACGCCGCCGGAATGTCCGCCTCGAAGCGCGGCTGGCCGAGCACCCCCGTGTCGATGACGAACGATTCCAGCCCGCAAGCCTGCAGCCTCTCTTTTACAAGGAGAAATTCCTCCCCCTTCGTATCCAACGCCCCGATCAAGACCGCTTTTTTCGCCATTCGAATCATCCTTCCGGCTTATTCGCCTACAGTCTGACGGTCCGGAGCGGAGTAAGCGATCATCATCCGGCAAGGCTCCCAACCTACCGTCGTCGCGTTATGAACCACATTCCTCGGAATGCGCAGCATCATGCCGGGCTCCAGACGAAACACCTCGTCGCCCAGCGTATGGTCGCATCGGCCGGATAGAATGAAAATGATTTCTTCGCAATTCGGATGTACGTGTCTCGGATTGGATTCTCCGGCGAGAATGTATACCATGCCGAACGTCATTTCGCAGTCCGGGTCGATCTCTTGGCCGCAAAGCCAATGAATTTTTCCCCAATCCTGCTCGACCAATCGCCCGCTGTCTTCATTCCGCAAGTCCGAAATCGTGGCCATGACATCATTCTCCCTTTTCATTGATGACGGCTGCCGCGCCTTCGGGCGTATTTCGATAGGCTTCGAACAGCTTCATGATTTCCAAAGAATCTTCCAGCGTCCCTTTTTGCGGAGGCGATCCGGCGAGGACGCTTTCGCAAAAATGAAGCACCTCCGGGACGTAGCCTAAGTAGAAAATGTTTTTGTTATAGAGTTGACCGAGCGAATATTCCGGTTCCCAATGCAGCGGCGCCGTCTGGTCGTCGACGATGTAAGATGCGGCTCTGCCGTATGGAGGAAGCGCGGATTTCCGGTAGTAGGTCACCTTCACGCCGTTATCGACGACGACGTTGCAGCCGCTCCCGATCACCTCCAGCCGTTCGAGCGGACTGGCCACAGAGCTTCCGGCCGTCATGTGCAGCGTACCGACAGCGCCGGACAGAAACTGGATATTCGTTACGGTGCCGCCGTTGAACGGTTCTCTCAGATAAGACATTCGGCCGATCTTGCCCATCAAAAAATGAATGATGGAGGCGGGGTGATAAATATGGTCGAGAAACCCGGTCATTCTCGTTAAATCGCTTCGGTGCGGGAACTCCGGAATGTTCTGCGGGTAACGGACGTAAATCGAAGACGGCGTCCCGAATTCCGGGGAGCTCATGATTTCCTTCGCTTTGGCGACTGCCGGGAAAAACACCTTCTTCAAGCCGGTCATCACGAACCGGTTCCGTTCCTTGCTTGTTCGCATCAGCTGTTTGACTTCTTCTGCGCTTGCAGCCGTCGGCTTCTCCATCCACACGTGGGCACCCGCATGGAGCGCATCCAACGCGATGTCCATGGCCTGCACGCGGCCGTCGGGATGGTAGGCGGTTACGATAAATACGGCGTCCGGTTTTTCCTTCTCCAGCATTTCCTTATGATCCGTGTAAGCGGATTTGGCGCCGAACTGCCGGGCATAGGTTTCTGCCCGCTCGCCATTGACGTCACAGATCGCCACCAATTCAACCGGAGCATATTGAAACGTCGGGTAGATGTTCCGGTACGAATGTCCTCCCGCACCGATAAAGCAAACCTTAAGCTTCTCATCGTATTCGAAGTTGTACTTCACTGGCATGTTTTGCAATTCGGATTTCCCCTCCTTGACGATTTGGTCTGTTGACGAACGCTTCATTAACTTAGTTGAACAATGATAAAATCTATTTCATTTAATTCAACCAAGTTGAATCAAATTCATTATATAGGTGCGGTTCGCCATTTGCAATCGCTTTCTTTTTATTTTTTTGGGATAAAAAAAGAAACGCCTGACAGCGTCTCATTTCGTTCGGATTTTGCTATTGCTTCGACTGCGAAAATACAGCCAAATACTTTACTTCCGTAGTGATGGGGACTAAGCTGTGCTTATCCAGCGAATCGAAATAAAGACTGTCTCCGGGTCTTAGCGTGAATTCGGCGTTCCCTACCTTATACCGCATTTCGCCTTCCAGGATGAAAATAAATTCTTCCCCTTTATGGCTGAACATCTTGCGCTTGTCATCCTCGCCTTTTCGGCAAACGAACAGAAATGGCTGCATCATCTTTTCACCGCGTTCGACGGCGAAGGTGTGAAAGGAATAGCCTTTATCCGTTTTGACAAGACGGGATTGGCTCGTTTCCTTCGGCGTATAGATCGTTCCCGAAACCTGCTGGTCATCGAGCAGCACAGATACCCTAGTGCCAAGGGCTTCGGCTATTTTGATCAGCGTCGATATGGGGGGAATGGTTTTGCCGTTCTCGATCTTGGACAGAAGACTTTTGGAGAAGCCGCATATTTCGGCGATTTCCGTCATATTCCGGTTTTGTTCCAGTCGCATTTTTTTAATTCGATGACCCAGGTCCATGTATGCTCTTCTCCTACGTCTTCTCATTCAACATTGTTAACTATGATTATACTTCTTTCGCACAGATTGCGCTACGTTGCAGGTGAGCCTTTGTTTGCAGGAGGGCGTAACCCTTTTTTGACTCATAGCATAACCTAACTTGGACTTATCCGTTGCACATGGATTCGTATTGGTTTGCATTATCAATTTTATCTTGACAAAACCAAAAACAAGGAATACGATGGCCTAGGATTCATAACGACCTCGTTAGGTGAGGCTCCTATACGAACATAGGCCACTGCCCGGAAATATCGAAAGATGCCAACGGGTAGAACAGGAATTGCCGGCGTAAGGCTCTTCTTAAGGTGGCTAAGAGCGATCGCTCTTTACGTTGTATAGTGCCAAAGCTCGACTAGGGGGAGCGAAAGTGCTTTTTGTGCGCTTTTTTAACCCTCTAGGTCATCTAGAGGGTTTTTTCATTTTACCAAGATAAGGGGGGAACATGTCAATGGACAGTGGACCGAGTTGCCGATTGCCCAACTGGAATCGACATCCTGTACAGAGAGCATGCCGAAAGTCTGGCGCTCCTGCATGTTCCCCATACTTTATTTTCCATTCCCCGATCGTTGGGCGAATGTATTTAAGTATGCGTATTTGACATGCAAGCGTGAAGACTGCCGTATCGGCTCCTCCGGCTCTCTCTGATACAGGGAGAGCTTTTTTGTGTCCACATTTGGAAGAAAATGCAAAGACGGCTTTCGAGCGAAAGTTGTCGGACGAGGAGGAAGCGAACATGAGCAAAAGAATCAAAGAAAACGAACAACTGAACAAAGAAATCGCAGAACGTTTAATCCAGTCTTCCATGGTGATGGAAGACGATTTGATGGAAGAGTTAGATACGCGTCCCGAGGGGCTTACGGAGAACGAGGCAAGAAAACGATTGGATCAATACGGAAGAAATCGGATTGCGCATGAGAAAACGCCCGCTTGGTATTTGCAACTGCTGTCCTGCTTCAAAAATCCGTTTATCCTGATCCTGTTGTCCCTCGGTTTGTTCGCGTACTTTACCGATGATATCAAAGCGCTGATCACCATTTCCACCATGGTTGCCGTCAGTGTGATCATTACCTTCTCGCAGGAATTCCGCTCGGCGAGAACTGCGGAAAAACTGAAAGCCATGGTCAAAACGACGGCAACGGTCAGCCGGCAATTGGAGAGAAAGGAAATCGATCTGGAGTTGCTCGTTCCCGGAGATATCGTTCATCTCTCTGCAGGCGATATGGTGCCTGCCGATATCAGGCTGATTTCCTCCAAAGATCTCCATGTCGGTGAATCCGCGCTAACAGGTGAAGCCATGCCGGTAGAGAAAATGGATACGCTGCCGCGCGGCGTTCATAAAGTGACGCGCAAACAGCAGCAGAAGCCGGTGAACGCACTCGAACTGAACAATGTTTGCTACATGGGAACGAATGTGATTAGCGGCTCGGCTACGGGGGTCGTTGTCGCCACCGGCACCCGTACCTATTTTGGATCGATGGCGAGCACCCTGATCGGCAAACCGCCATTGACCAGCTTCGACAAAGGGGTCAGAAGCATCACCTTTGTGCTGATCCGTTTCATGTTCATCATGGTCCCGATTATTCTTTTGGTTAACGGATTTACCAAAGGCGACTGGGGGGAAGCCTTGTTGTTCGGCGTATCCGTAGCCGTCGGATTAACGCCGGAGATGCTGCCGGTCATCGTCTCCGCCAACTTGGCCAAAGGCGCCGCCATCATGGCCCGCAACAAAGTTGTCGTCAAGAGGCTCAATTCCATTCAAAATTTGGGCGCGATGAACATCTTGTGTACAGACAAAACCGGCACCTTGACACAGGATAAAATCATCATGGAACGACACCTCGATATAAACGGCCATGAGGATCGAAAAGTTCTGGAATATGCGTATTTGAACAGCTATCATCAGACCGGATTGAAAAACTTGCTGGATGTAGCCGTGCTGGAGCATGCTGAGTTGACCGAAGTGCTCGGCGCAGAAAGAAATTACACCAAGATCGATGAAATCCCCTTCGATTTCAATCGTCGTCGGATGTCCGTAGTACTAGAGACAATGGATAACGAGCATCTCCTGATCTGTAAAGGAGCGATGGAAGAAGTGCTCGGCATTTGCTCGCACGTCTCCGACAACGGGCGGATCGTACCCGTTATGAAGGAAACCGTCGAGAAAGCAATGGCTTTCGTTAACGGCTTGAATGCTGAGGGTCTGCGGGTCCTGGCTGTCGCGATCAAACAGACCCCGCCCCGGAACGAAGCATACGGATTGAAGGATGAGAAGGATCTTATTTTGGTCGGGTATCTTGCTTTTTTAGATCCACCCAAGGAAAGTGCCGTAGAAGCGATTCGAGCATTGAAGGAAAACAGCATCGATATCAAAGTGATTACCGGCGATAACATGGCGGTGACTCGCAAGGTGTGCAACGAAGTCGGGCTTGAGATCGCGGACGCTGTGCTGGGCAACGAGATCGAGCAAATGAACGACGAACGATTGGCCATCGTCGCCGAAAGAGCAAATGTATTTGCCAAAGTAAACCCCTTGCAAAAAGCGAGAATCGTTCGCGTGCTGAAAAGCAAAGGGCATACGGTCGGATTCATGGGGGACGGCATCAATGACGCCATTTCCCTGAAAGAAGCGGATGTCGGGATTTCAGTAGACACGGCCGTCGATATTTCCAAGGAATCCGCCGATATCATTTTGCTGGAGAAAAGCTTGATGGTTTTGGAGCGAGGCGTGATCGAAGGCCGCAAAACGTTTGGCAACATGATCAAGTATATTAAAATGACAGCCAGTTCGAATTTCGGCAATATGTTCAGCGTGTTGGTGGCGAGCGCCTTCATCCCCTTCCTGCCCATGCTGCCCATCCACTTGCTCATCCAAAACTTGATGTACGATATTTCGCAACTTTCGATTCCCTGGGATCGCATGGACAAAGCGTATTTGCAGACCCCGAAAAAATGGAATTCGAAATCGGTCAGCCGGTTTATGATGTTCATCGGACCGATCAGTTCGATCTTTGACATTACGACCTATGGCTTGATGTGGTTCGTGTTCTCGGCCAACGGGGTCGAGCATCAATCGTTGTTCCAGTCCGGTTGGTTTATCGAAGGTTTGCTCTCCCAGACGCTTATCGTGCATATGATTCGTACGCAAAAAATTCCGTTTATCCAAAGCACGGCAAGCCTTCCGGTGATGCTCCTGACGGGAGCCATCATGGCATTCGGAATCACGTTCCCGTTCACCAGCTTCGGCGAGAGCGTCGGATTGCAGCCGCTGCCGCTCAGCTACTTCCCGTGGTTGATCGCAACGCTTCTCAGCTATTGCGTGTTGACGCAGACAATCAAAACCTGGTATATTCGCAAATTCAAAGAATGGCTGTAATCTGCTGAACAGGCAGGCCTTTGTGACACGATCAAAAATAACGGGGACACAGACAGCCGGTGCGCCATTCGAACATTCTGATAACTTACAGCAAAAGCTGCTGTGTCTCCACCCATTCTCATTGACAAGAATCGTAGAAAGGAGACCGCATCATGACCAGACTCGTCGAAACCAATCGTAGGCTGCTTTTCCCGATATCTCATGATCGCCCTCAAAAAGATCGAATTCCAGCTTTTCTTCTTTATCCAACAGCCGGTAAACGTCCCGAATGTTCTCGAAGGCTTTCAAGGTGGCGTGTACGGGGAAAATCGGGTCTCTTGTCCCGGCTTCGACCAGAAGAGGCTTTGGAGCAATCAATCCGAGGATATCCGGCATTTCCGCAACTAGCGAAAGACCCGGAACATAATTGTCGATACAGTGGCGAATGGATAATATGCTATCTTGAAAGGTGTTGGCAAATCCGCTGACGACAGCTGCGGAAATTCGATCGTCTATCGCCGCGGCAAACGAGCAGACAAGCCCTCCGCCCGAAATCCCCATACATCCGATTCGATCCGCATCCACGTCATGGCGCGCAAGTAAATAATCGACGCAGCGCAGCGTTTCAAATACGCGGTATCCTGCCATCGTTTGACCCATGGCCAGTAGAAAAGTAGATAGACGATGACAGGAATTGTGTTCCCGCGCTTCCTCGTCCTCGACCAGCATCCGATCGCCAAAACCCAGTAATTCCGGCGCGACCGTGATATATCCTCTTTGAACCAGTTCTACGGCAAAGTTTTTTTGGTAGCCGATGTCCCCGGTCTTCTTCTCTCCGCTCGCGGTTAATCCGACGATATCCTTGCTTCCATATCCGTGGCCGTGACAGGCGATTACGGCTCCCGATCGCCCTTTGCTTTCTTTTGGAACGAGGACATAGACCGGCATATGGAGCCCGGGATACGTTTCGATTTGAATCCTTTGGCGGATATAATCACCGCAATCTTCGGATTCAAGAAGAACCGGAGCAAGTTCGGAACTCTCCGGTGCAGGTCCGCCTAACAATTCCACAAACCGTTGCCGCAGACGCTCTCTCCACTCGCTCCATTCTTGTTGTGATGATGCCTGAAATTTCTCGGAGGGATTCACGCTTCCGTATAACCACTTCACATAATGATCCGGATGCCACATCCAGGGCTCCTCCTCCATATGAATCACTTTCTTTTCAACACGACCAGGTTGCCCTTCATTCCTTCTTCGCTATAGCCTTTGCCGACCGTCATCTGGATCGGCAGCACCGGGCCATGTTTAAAATACCGGCTGAAGTGCCGGGCCACTGATTGTTCGGTCACGGAGACAAAATGTCCTGCTTCTGCCTGGTCGCGACAGCCTCTGAGCAGCATCACCCCGCCCGGTTTGAGCACCCGCGCGACTTCCTCCGCAAAACGCCCCCGATTTTCTTCGGCGATAATGTGAAAACATCCGCGATCATTGACCATATCCACGCACCGGTTTTCCAACGGCAATTCCAAGGCATCGCCCTGACGCCAATCCACCTGAACCTCCGCCTTGTTTGCCCGTTCCCTTGCGATGTTCAAGGCAGCGGCACTCAGATCGACGCCGATTACGCGATATCCCCGCTGGGCAAGGAAAATGGCTTCGCTGCCTGCGCCGCAGCCTACATCCAAAACGGCAATGCTAGAGGGAAGGTCCATGGAAGCCACGAACGCGACCAATTCTTGAGACGGGTACGGGAGATCCCAGAAGTCTCGAAAGTTTCCGCTGGTATACGCATCATCCCAATCTCTCATCCTGTCAACCTCCATTCTTATATATTGTAATTATCGCTTGTTCCATTGGTTAGGTTACTCACACTCTTACGATATCGATTCGACGATGATGGGGAAAATCCTTTTGCGATCCGTCAACGCGTTTCGTCGTCCCGTCGGCGAAACGATTTTTGCCGAAAGGCTGGCCTTTCGCGGCTTGCGTTCACTATAATAAAAGCGATTTCGTTTCCTTCCCGGAGGGATTGACGCATGGTCGATCAATTTCAAATACGCAGCTTCATCGGCATGAGAAGCGACGACTGGGCGGATGTCGGCTTTCACCATCATGCGACGCTGGAAATCAGCCTGCTGATGGAAGGGCGCGGCGTCTTCGAATGGCGCGAACGGAAAATCGCCCTCCAGGCGGGCCATGTCGTCATCGTTCCGGCCCGGATGGACCACCGGTTCGAAGGAGCGGGCCACAACCGCTACGGAGTGCTGCATCTGGCGCATATTCCGCCGGCGATCGGGAAGCTGCTGCAACGGCTTGCGAAGGCGGATCGTCCGGCCGTCTTCGCGCTCTCCCGCCTCGACAAGGACCGTTTCGAGCGGCTGTTCCGCGAATGGCTGCGCATCCAGGCTTCGCCGCTCAAGGAGAAGCTGCGGGCGCATCTGTCGTGGGCGGAGGTGCTCATCCTCTTTTTGCTTGAGCATATGCAGACCGATCAACAGGCGTTGACGATTACGAAGGCGGCCGACTATATCCGCGAAAATTTGCAGCACGGCGTTCAAATGTCGGATCTTGCCGTCTTGACCGGCTTCAGCGAAGCCGGCTTCCGCCGTCTGTTCGAGCATATGTACCATATGAGCCCGAAACGGTACCAGCAGCAATGCCGCATGTCGGAGGCGAAATGGCTGCTCAGCTCCTCGGAGAAGGAAATCGCCGAAATTGCCGGACAGCTCGGCTTCTCCCGGCTGCATTCGTTCTCCCAATGGTTCAAGCGGGCCGAAGGCGTATCCCCGACTGAATGGCGCAAGCTGCAGCAGGTCCATTTCGGCTGATGCTCGTCCCCTATGGCCGCCGACCGGGCGGTTTTGTGTAAATTGCTGCGCTGTTTCGGTAACGACTTTCCTGTCCGAATGCATTACCTTGGAATTATCCGAGCAGCGGCGCTGCCCTGCAATATACGGATGTACCGGGAGGAAGTCGAACATGACGGTCAATATCGGCTTTATCGGAGTCGGCGGAATGGCGGAGGCCCATATCGGGAAGCTGCTGCAAATGGAGCATGCCCACATCGCCGCCGTACATGACATCAATCGGGAAAGATGCGCCGAAATGGCGGACAAGTACGGCGCGGCGGCTTACGACAGCGCGGAAAGGCTGATCGCGTCGGGGACCATAGACGCCCTGTTCGTCTGCACGCCTCCGTTCGCCCGCGGCGATATCGAGGAGCAGGCGGCGCGCAAAGGCGTCCACTTGCTGGTCGAGAAGCCGGTCGGCCTCGACATGAACGAAGTGCGGCGCAAGGAACGGGCCATCCGCGACGGCGGCATTATTAATACTTCCGGTTACTGTCTCCGCTACATGGACATCGTGTCCAAAGCCAAGTCGTACCTGGCCGACAAGCAGATCGATCTGGTCATGTCGTACCGCTTCGGCGGCATGCCGGACATTCGGTGGTGGCGCATGATGGAATTGTCGGGCGGGCAGCTGGTCGAGCAATCGACGCATCAGCTTGATCTGATCCGCTATTTGGCCGGCGAATTCAAGGACGTTCAAGCCATTCACGAGCAGCGTTCGCTGCGCAAGATCGACCCGGAGGCGACGGCCTACGACGTCGGCACCGTCTCGTTCACGCTCCGCTCGGGCGCGATCGGCAATATTACGAGCACTTGCCTTGCCAACTACGTCGGCCGCGGCGGAATCGAGTTTTTCGGCAGCGACTTCTACTTGTCGATCGATGGGCCGGTTCTGCGCATCGTCGACGACGGCCAAGATAGGACGATCAAGTCGACCACCGACTTTTACCTGGAGCAGGACAAGGCGTTCGTGGAAGCCGTGCGGACCGGCCGGCAGGAGCTGCTGCTGGGCGATTACGCCGAAGCGGCCAGGACGCTGGCCGTTACGCTGGCCGCGAACGAATCGGCGGCTTCGCGGCTGCCGGTCGCTCTGCCCGATGATGAGAAGGAGGGCGCGGCATGCTGAAGTCGATCAACCAGTGGTGCTTCCCCGCCGACACCTCGCTTGAGCGGGTAGTCTCCGCATCCGCCGACGCCGGCTTCGAGGCGATCGAGCTGAATCTGTACGAGCCCGGCGGCATCGGGCTGACGATGGATATGTCGGCGGCCGAAGCCGAAGCGGTCGGCCGGCTCGTCAGCGGCGGCGGACTGCGGCTGCGCAGCCTGTCGACCGGACTGCTCTGGCAGCATTCGCTGTCGTCGCCGAATCCGGAAGTGCGCGAGCAAGGCCGCCGCGTCGTCGTCCGCCAGCTGGAGCTGGCCGAGCTGCTCGGGGCGGATACGGTGCTTGTCGTGCCCGGGACGGTCAATGCGGAGACATCGTACGATCAATGCTACGAACGGAGCCAGGCGGAGCTGCGGCTGCTCGTGGCCGAAGCCGAGAAGCGGAAGGTGCGCATCGGCGTCGAGAACGTTTGGAACAAATTTCTGCTGTCGCCGCTCGAGGCGGCCCGCTACGTCGACGAGCTCGATTCCGCATACGCGGGCTTTTATTTCGACGTCGGCAACGTCCTGCTGTACGGGTACCCCGAGCAATGGATCCGGATTCTCGGCCGGCGCATCGCCAAAATTCACGTGAAAGATTTCAAAACCGCCGTCGGCAACGGCGGCGGCTTCGTCCCGCTGCTCGCCGGCGACGTCAACTGGGCAGCCGTCCGGCAGGCGCTGCGGGAAATCGGCTACGACGATACGCTGACCGCGGAAATAAGCCCGTACGCGGCCGATCCGCTGCAGGCGGCTTACGATACGGCGCATCAGCTCGGCATCATGATCGGCGGGACGAACGGATAGCCGCCGTCCTTGCCGAAGTTGCGGCCGGCGACGCGCGCGGCGGAGCTTAGGGGCCGGCAACAAATGGAAGCTATTGATGTCGGCGGTACAGATGATGAAAATTTCATGACAGGGCTTAGACTAATTATTGCAGGTGGAACTGAAGCGATGGCATCAAACAAATGATTTTGAAATACCGTTATAGATCTTTAACTCCCAACAGAGCGTTTCCGACCCGGAATGACTATCCGTTGGACAAAAAGACACGACCTCTCAAAGGCCATGCCAGCTTGTCATCTCGGATGTTGTTTGAGAGGGTAACCCGGCGATCATTGCACTAGTGCAGAAGACCCGTGGCTTTGCGTTTAATTCACAATAATTTTCATGTTCATAAACGGATGCGGTTGGCAGTATACTTCATATTCGCCGGCTTTGTCTACCGTAACGGTGTACGATTCGTCCTGCTTCAAGAAGCCGGTGTCGAATTTGCCGTCAACCGTAGCCGTATGTTCTGCCGCATCTTTATTGACGAAAGTGATTTTTGAACCGGTAGGGACAGTCAGTTCACTCGTGGAGTAATCGTAATTTTTAATTTCGACGGTATAGCTTTTCGGTTGCGGAGTTTCCTTGGGCGTTTCCTTGGGCGTTTCCTTGGGCGTTTCCTTCGGCGTCTCTATTGGAGTTTCCTTGGGCGTTTCCTTGGGCGTTTCCTTCGGCGTTTCCTTGGGCGTTTCCTTCGGCGTTTCCTTCGGCGTCTCTATTGGAGTTTCCTTGGGCGTTTCCTTAGGTGACTCTATTGGCGAATTCGCAGCGCTTGCCGATGGGGACGGGCTCGCCGATGCCTCTTGTCCTTCCGTCTTAGACGGCGAAGCCGACGGGGAAACTGACGGCGACATTGCCGGCTGGTTCGAAGCCGGAGGACTTTCGGAGCCCATTGTCGCATGCTCCATCGTGCTTTCTTCGGACGCGCCGACGCTCGGGGCTGCGGTTTCCTTGGAACTACATGCCGTCATAACGAAAGTCAATCCGATTGCCAATACGAGTAGCAAAGCCATTTTATTCATAGAATTCTCCTGTCCTTTCTGCTCGTTATTTACATCAGGTTCCGACGACCTTGCTCCCCCGGGGAGCCGTCCCGGCGTCATCCGGCTCGAGAGTCACGCCAATGGCATCGAACTGTTCTTGCGGGCGCATATCCAGCGACAGCACGCCGAAACCGTCAACCTTGACCCTGAACGTTCCGGCATTGCTGCGCTGTCCGTCCTTTATCATCCATACTTGGTACGCTTCGTTGCCCTTGTTGGCGGGAAGGCCGTACAAATACACCACAAGCTTTCGCCGATCCCCTTGTTGGAGAATGCAAGCCATTCCTTTGGTCGATTCGAATTCCACTGCCGCCGGTTTCAATGGCATTAACGAAACGACTTGAGACGATGAGACGGACGGCGCAGCCCCTTTCTCTTTGAGCAGGACGATATTCCAGACGACGCTAATGAATAGAAGCGGCACAAGCGCCGCGACGACGCCGTAGTTCCAGAACCATCGTTTCTTGCTTTTCTCTAGTCTAGGGCTCTTTTGGAAAATGGCGTTCATCACTTCATCCTTTAAATCCGCCGGAACTTCGACCTGTTCCATCTCCATCGGCAACACCTCCCATGTCCATTGCAACTCTTGCAGTTCCTGCTGACAAGACCGGCAAGAGGCCAAATGGCGTTCAAACTCCTTGCGTTGTCGTGGCGAACATTCGCCCAGCATATAGGAAACGCACAGCCCACAGGATGCGTCTTGTTTATTCGGCATGCTCATCTTCCCCCCATTCCTGCAGATGCTTGCGCAATATTTTCAAAGACTTGTGAAGCCGGCTTTTGATGGTGCCCAGCGGCTCATGATTGACTTCGGAAATTTCGCTAAGCGTATAGCCCTGCCAATACATTTGCTCGATCAGTTCCGCCTGGCTTTCGGACAGAAAACGGTAAGCGCCGCGAATGCGCTCTCTCAGCAATTCCATTGTTACGATTCTGCCTGGATCATTAATGGAAGTGTCGGCAATTTGTTCCCACTGCTCTGGGTCCATGCTTACTGACTTGCCATGCCTGCGCTCTTTGCGCATGTAATCGATCGTAATGTTGCGAGTAAGCGTAAGCATCCAGTTGACAAACCGCCCCTTGTTCGGATCGTATTTCTCCGTCGTCCATAATCGGGTAAACACCAGTTGAACGACTTCTCTTGCGGCGTGCTCTTTGCGGGTCGATCTTAAGGCAAAAGAATACACCAGCTTTACATAGCGTTCGTACAACTGTTCCAAAGCGGAGCGGTTTTTTTGCATAACTCTCCGCATCAATTCCATATCCGAAATATTCTCCATTTCATATGAGCTCACCTCAGCACCCCGCTTCCCATATTCTAAATAACGCAAACATTCGCCAATCGGTTTTTCATAAGCAAAGAAAGATCCGAATCAAAGGGAGCTTTCCCCGATTCGGACCTTTATCCGCAACCGCACGAAAATCGCGCAATCCGTAGTACTTAGTACCCGTAATCGTACCCGTCGTCGCCGGATTCGCTTGCGGGGTCTTGCGACGGTGACGAGCCTCCGGTCGTCGCGAAATGAACCACTTGCTTCACTTCCGGTTGTGCCGGAGATACTCCATCCGAAGCGCTCGCGGCCACCGAAGCCGCAGGTTCGGCCGAACCAGCCGAATTGCCATAAGATGCTCCGGACCCGGACGAACCGCATGCCGCCAGAACCAGGATCAACCCCATCAACATGGCGATCACAAACGGTTTTTTCATGCTGAATCCCTCTGCTTAACCTTTATTTTGTGTCCTTTAGTACGGGTACGGATATCCGTAGTCATTCGAAGGCGGAGCCGGAGTTGGAGCCGGAGTTGGAGCCGGAGTTGGAGCCGACGGGGACATCGTAGTGAAATGAACGACTCGCTTCACTTCCGGCTGAACCGGCATATGATCGTTGCCAACCAACTGCATCGTCAACGTATGCTCCCCTGGGGGTACGTTCTTATACGTATACGAGTTTTCAAACACTTTCGCGGCAACCGACACATCCGATACATCTTGGTCTAGCCACAAGTGGATGTGGCCTTCGCCCGCCACCAGCGTCATATGGGTGCGGAAATCCACCAGTTTGAAGTTCTGCACGTCCATGTTGACCGTAACGTCACTGCCCGTCAAAACGGTACCCTCCTTCGGGCCGGTAACAGACAAGTTCGGCTGTTGCGTGCTTTCTCTTCCGGCGGTCGTCGTGAAATGAATGACCTGCTTCACTTCCGGCTGAATCGTGGCGTGATCGTTACCGACCAGTTGCACCGTCAGTGTATGATCACCCGCTGGCAAATTGCTGAACGTAACCGGTTCCGCCAGAAATTGCTTGGTCGAGGCAAGCGGATCGTTCGCATCGGCATCCAGCCACAAATGAATATGTCCTTGACCGGGTACAGGCTGCGTATTCGTACGGAAATCTTTCAGTGCGTGGTTGAACGCTTCAACAGCAACCGTCACCTTATCGCCTTGCAGCACGTCGCCCTCTTGCACGCCGAGGACGTTAAGGGTTGGGGCACCGCTCGTTTGTAGGTTCATCATAGTCATGTCCTGATCTTCTTCAAAGGAAAGATTGAGCAGGCCAGCCAAAGAGTCAAGCGGCCCGTAAGTACGGTTCCCGATCAGTCGGATCGGTGTGCTAAACTTCATTTCCATCCCGTTGACGATCACTTTGTCGGAGTCGATCGTCATTACGATGACGTTACTGTCTTTTTTCACCGTCACTTTTTTCTTTTGCCCGTCCCAACTGATTTTATCTCCGATTCTGTCAATCACTCTGTGATACGGCACGATAAAACGGCCGTTTTCGACAAATGTCGGCTCCGCAATCGAGAGCGTTTTGCCATCCACCATCACCATCCCATTCGATTTGACCGGCTCGGCTGAAGCCGTCGCCGGTATCAACGACAGAAACAGCGCTGATATAAGCATTGACGCAAACCACATTTTGCTCATTGCCTCTTCTCCTCCGCTATATAAAATTTGGGTATACACCCACACAAGTAAACGAAGGATTCAAGAAACCTGTTTGTGCAGATTTTCAAATATACATATTTGCCTGATCCCGGTATGCCACATAAGGGGTGCCGTCAAACACGTATAAAGAATAGAGGGTACCGGATTCTTCGTCCAAGTTCGATGCTTCGCCTGATGTAAATCCGGGACTGCTTAACGCCTCCCAACGCTCATTAAAGGCAGATGTATGACCTCCACCCGGTACAAGCAGTCCGATCATACCGCCAATCATCATCACCGACGCCAGTAAGATCGCCTTTGTTTTTTGTTTTATATATAAAAAGAGGACCGCCTCAAGAAAGACGTCCCCTTGAACATGCATGCTTAAAACCGCCCGATATCCTCAGCCCGCCGACGTTACATACGCCAATTGCCGCCACGAAACAGCGGAACGATATTTCCGGCAGCAGTAACGCCATTTATATCCAACTTATCAGACCCGATCATAAAGTCTACGTGCGTATTGCTTGTATTGATTCCGCGACTAAGAAGCTGTTCCTTCGTCATTCTAGTTCCATTCTCAAGAACGATAGGAAAGCCGTTTCCGAAAGCCAAGTGACAGGATGCATTCTCATCGAAAAGTGTATTGTAAAACAGCGTGTTCATTCGTGCGATCGGCGATTCCTGAGGTACAAGAGCAACCTCGCCCAAATAATGCGCCCCCTCGTCCTCATGGAGTCCAAGTACGGCGGCAAGCTTCGGCGTATGAAGTCCTGTGATTTGAGCGGAGTTCGAAACATTTCCGGACCAGCACCGATCACAAGCGGCTGCCCCTGCTGCAAATTTAGCCCGATCTTCAAAATAACGTCGCAATACTTGTCCAACCAAATCTCCGGTAGGGTCATAGACACACGTCCAATCCTTCAGATAATAAAGCAAATTTGTACGGCTACAGGATAACATGGCGCCCTCCCAAAATGATCACAAAAACGACTCAAGTCACCCATGCCGGGCGTACAAGCAAGAAATGGCGATGCAGGGATCACCCCTGGCACCGCCATTTCATTATTTTTTATGGATCACCGGTTTAACAAATTATAGACGACTTGAGCCGCTTCCGCGCGGGTCGTGATGCCTTGCGGATCGAAGCTGCCCGCCTTCCGTCCTTGAATCAGCTGCAGCGATGCCGCCAGGTTGACGTATTCTTTCGCCCATGGGGAAACCTGCGCCTCGTCTTTGAACGATACGGCTGTTCCTGTCGCTTGCTTGCCGTGCACCGCTTCATAGGCGCGCATCAGCATGACGACCATTTCCTGGCGCGTAATGCGCGCGTTCGGATCGAAGCTGGATGCCGTCTTCCCCTTTGCAATGCCCGCATTCACGGCGATGGACACCGCGTCCGCATACCAGTCGGTCGCCTTCACATCCTCAAACGCGATTCTTCCCTTCTCCGACAGCTCGAGCGCTCTCACCAGCAGCGATGCGAATTCGGCGCGCGTGACGCTGCGCTCCGGCGCATATTTCGTCGCGCTTATGCCGGTTACAATTTGCTTCGCCGCCAGCTCTTTGATGATTTTCGCGGCCCAATGGGTTGCCGGAACGTCTTCGAACATTTTGGAAAGCTCAAGCACGGCATATTTGCTGAAACGATAAATTTCCGCGATCATTTCGCCGTTCGCATTTGGTCCGCCGATATATTCCAGCTCGCCATTGTCCGAAATATAGTAGATGCTCGTAAGCTTCGGATTCATCGCCGGATCGACTTTCAGCCGAATGACGATTGGCTTGTTGAAGCTCGTCAGCTTGACGGAAGTGCCGTCCGCAAACGTCATGAACAGTTGGAATTCATAGACGCCGCCCGCCTGCTTCAGCTCCGCTAGCGAATACTTCGAATTGCGGGCAAGGAGCGCATCCGCTTCGGAGGAAGCAAGCTTCTCCATATTCAGCGTAATTTTGCCGCCCTTCAGCTGCTCTTCCGTCATTGCTTCCGTCAGCTGCTTGAGCACTTCAGACGGTATCGTCAGCGATACGTCCTTCGCGACGACTTCCAGGCTGCCGCCTGCGAGCAGCTCAGCCGCATTCGCCGGCAGCTCGACCTTCTTTGTATCTTCAGGCACTGTCACAACCGCGATGCCGTTCGTCATCTTCAGCTCGCCCGGCTTCACCGCGACCGTTCCCGGTGCATTTTCTGTCGGCGTTGTTCCCGGCGTTACGGATGAACCGCCTCCACTAGGATCGCTTCCGCCATTATGATTTCCGCTATTTCTGACGATTACAGAACATGTTGCTGTCTTACCGCCATCTTCAGTTGTTACGGTTATGATCGCTGTTCCTTCTGCCACAGCGGTTACCATACCGTTACTGTCGACAGTTGCAACATTGGGATTGCTGCTTGACCATGTTACATTCATGTTTACTGCACTGGATGGAGTTATGGTAGCTGTCAGTTGTCCGCTTGTTCCTACAGTCAAATTCATTGTGCCCTTGTCAATGGTAACTCCATTTACTTTCTTCGCTGCTTCCACCAGGTCTTCATACTGTCTTTCTGCAGCTGCCAGTTCTTCATAGTTATCCACTAATGCTTTCTGGTCATCAGACAGTTCATTATAAGCTTCCCGTGCGGCATCGATATCTCCCTTGCTTTTCAAGGAAACCATGCCGATTGCATTTATCAATGCCTTTACGGTTTCCACATCTGCATCAACAACTCTTATTTCCTGTTCATACACAAGCTCTGGATTAGCAACACTGATCGCTCTTACAACTGCGGTTCCTACACTAATTGCTTTTATTAAGCCTTCGTTCGTTACGAGGAGAACATGTTCATCACTGGAAGTCCAGCGAATGTTCTTGATTGATGCATTATCGGGAGTAACTGAAGCATCAAACTGGGCAGTTGTCCCTTTCTCGATGATGGCTACGCCACCTTGCACCTCAAGACTGGATACCGGTATGGGAGCGCCGTTATACTCTGTTACCGTTACATCACAACTAGCATAAACAGCATCTGAAACCGAAGAATAAGCCTTAATTACTGTTGTTCCTGTTGATAAACCAGTTACAATTCCTTTTGCCGATACTGTTGCTATTTCAGGGTTTAGGCTGACAAATGCAACACTTCCCTCATTGATATAAGGTGGATCTGTAATAATAGCAGCTGTTTTCTTATGGTTCCGTAAAACAGTAAGTTTTTCGGAAGCAAACTGAATGGAATTCACAGTTGTTTCTGCCAAACTTCCAATTACCTCAAATTCATACAAAGAATATCCATACGTGGTACCGCGCTTAATCCCTTGCATACGAACGTATCTTCCCTGTACCGGCTCATCAAGTACATACTTCTTCCATCCGGAAGAACCGTTTCTTTCATTTACTACAGTAGTAACCGTGCCACTGTCGTCAAACACCTGAATGTCGTACTCTTTACCGTAAGCTGTTTCCCAAAGCAAATTAATCTGATAAATATGGCTTGGAGCGCCTAAGTCAATGGTATACCACTGATCATCTGTTCTCGCAGACGCCCACCGCGTTGAGGTATCTCCATCTATAGCAGCTTTAGGATCACTATTCGTGGTGTCATTGCCGCTTGTTGTTGCTGTTTTTCCAAGTGCAAGATTTTGAAGATTAACTCCATCTTGCCCGCTTTGCGCTTTAAACGAGAGAACACGGAACTGATAAAGAGAATAGGCAGCAGGCGCTTCTGTACCGCTTAATCTAACATATCGGTATTTTTGTACTTCATCAAATTCAATCCAGACATTACCGCCTTTACCGTTCGTCTCCGTAAAGAGGGTTACCCAGTCATTTCCATTCAGAGAGCCCTGAACCACATACTTGGTGGCATATTGCTGCCAGTTAAGCTCAATTGCTCCAAACCCTTTAGGTGATCCTAAATCGATCTGCAGCCATTGAACATTGCCTACACTGGATTCCCAACGGGAAAGATAATCGCCATCTGTTGCTTTATTAGCAGAGTAAGCACCATTGGCGGAACTTGCAGAAGTATTTGCGTGAAGCGCAAGGTCTTGCGAAGTACGGACATTAATATTTGCACTTACACCTGCATCCGTTCCAAGAACCGTAGCAGTAAGAACCGCCGTTCCGAGTGCTTCAGCCTGCAATGCTCCTGTTGAAGAATTCACTGTAGCCATATCCATATCTGAAATCGTATAGTTTATATCACCGGTCGCATTCATCGGTGCTAATTTGACGGCCGGGACTAAATTATACTTCATGACCGCCTCAAGCTGTTTATCCTTAAAGCGGATCTTTTGTATGGGTGCAATTTCATGGACATAGGATAAATAAAGGTCGGCAATCGCTATTGAATCGGCCTCACCGCTTATTGTAAGCAATAGGTAGTTCGTACCATCCTCTAATTCAGGAATGCTGTATACCACTTTATTGTAGTTCCCATAATCACCGGCAATCTTTGGACTGGAAGCGACAGGCGTAAAGCTTTTCCCGTCTTTGGAAGACATAATCGAGACGGCACCGCCATTTTCTTTGGCAATAAAAGCAGTCAACTTGGCATTTCGTATATTGGTATAACTATAAAGCATTGTTGCGTTTTCGGAACCCTTTTTGATCAGAATATCTTTATCGCCGCCGAATTTAGCACCATCTCCGGTTATATAGGCGGCACCGCCTTCTACCTCATACGCTCTGGAATCATCCAGCATCGTATCCATTACAACACGGTCAGAAGTCCAGGCATAATTGATTACCAGTTTTGACAACTGCGGCGCCCAAATCTTGGTATTGTTGGAGACCGCAATCTTGATAAACTTGATGGAACTATCCAATTCCGCTGAATTGGTATATACCACTTTACTCCACTTATCTTTAACTACGGTTCCGTTTTTTGCTGCAGGAATGGGAATCCAGTTCTCATTATCTGTTGAACCATAGAATTGAAGTATGGTACTATCGCCTGCATTAGCTAAGCCATAATCATAGGTCGTCAATTCAAAGTCTTTTGGTGTTGGCGTATAGTAGGTTACATATTCCTCTCGTCTTGGATTCGTTTTATCGGCATCATTTCTCTTAAAACGAGTGGTATCTCCATCATAATAAGTATTCGCATTGGAAGCATCGAATGCCCATCCTCCGGAATAACTGACCGTCTTGGAGAAATCTTCGAATTCTTCGATCAAAGTACGTGTATTGCCAATGCTATAGGATCTTTCTGGCGATAGGCTGCCTTCGCCTGAATCATTAATAGCTTTAACTGCAAAATAATAAGTCGCATTTGCATTTAATCCTTTGATTTCCGCTGTTGTTCTGGAAGTAACAAGCGATTCCGAATAATTTCCGCTTTCCGTACCGTAAACCAGCTTATAACCTGTTGCTCGCAAAGCTTTTGCAAATTCAAGACTCAACGTGTTATCGTTTAAAGTCATACTTGTAATTGATGTTTCTCCTGGCGCCTCAAGTTTTTTAAAAGAAAACGCAGCCTCGATCGGATTCCCGACAGAATTAGTGACATCTATCTGAAGCCGAATTGACGGAGAAGTTTGAATCACTTTAATCCGGCTGTCGTTAGAAATAACCCCAGTAGCTGCCCGATTAATATCCACGGTAATGGTGCCCGAATTTTTCTTTGTCGTATCCGAAAGAGCAATGCTAAGTTTATGATCATCTTCTTTTATCATTATAGAAGAAGCTGTATCAACAGATAGATAATCTTTCACACCCATTGCATCAATGGACTGATCCCCATCTTTCCAGAAATTCACACCAAGAATATTGCGTGTTTTCTCATATACAGCGTGTACATCATTATCCTGGCGGATGATTTCAATACCGCTGGAGTCTGCATAGTTTTCAACCTGCGCTGCGGTCATTCCCGGCAATAGAACGTATGCATAGCTGTCATTCACCGGCTTTGAGCCATGATCAATCCACATCGTAATGTAATTGGCTGATTGAACACTGTCATCTACATTATAAGAGCCCAAATTCGTCCATTTTCCTGTTCGGGTTTCACGGACTGCGCCGATCTTAGTTTCTTTTGGAAAATAAACGCCGATATTGGAGCCCTTAACATTTCCTTCAATTAATGCCCACCTGGCATTATCGATTGTCCCCTTCCAACCAAGCTCGTTCGATTGTTTCACTCCATTGATAATGAGAGCATTATCGCCTGTAATATAATGGTTATCGATGGTTGTTTCCACATTATTATTGTGTGTAGAAGTAATACCTGTTCCTACCGCTACAACCTCGTTATCAAACATAAACCACGATTTTTTTGCGCTCACTTTTGTGCTTCCGGATGAAATCTCCAGGCCGGCAGTGCTGTAAGAACCATCAAGAGTGGTGCTTCCTGCAAAGGAGTTTATATTTGTATGGCTGCCAACAGTGATGCCGTTAACGGCAGTTACACCAGCAAGCCGATACCAATCAAGCGTTGGTTTTTGATAGGTATACTGTCCAATATCAGGGGTATAAACATAAGTCTGTCCAAGACCTGTATACCAGCCTTTTGTATTACTGTCGCCTTGCTCAAAGGTGGTGATATCTTTGCTATACATGGAAAGACCAAAAGAGAACTTGTTTGTAGTATGAACAGTTCTTGCACCTTTGCCAAAGGTATAGCTTTTTCCCGCATTTGAAACCGGCTTAATTGAATCATCCTTAAGGATTTCCAATGTTTTGGAGAGATTATATACGGGGAACATATACCATGCAACACCGGCACCCTCATTTAAAGTACGTATTGCATTTTCATTATTCATCCATTCCTTAATCATTCCTTTAAGTCTCTTACCCGACTCCTCGGATACCGTTTCTGAGAACAGTAGGACGTCAAGGCTGATGGTAATGCCAGCATAGGCATCGGTAGTATCTGTACGGGTGATTTCACGTCCCCTTACCATATCCATGAAGACGCCTTTATACATAAAAGGCAAATAGCTTTTTTCCACAATGGTACTCATATTATCTCTTTCAGGGCCGGTAATATTCCATGGAGAGTGATCAAGCATGTAAATAAAGTGACTAATATCAGAAAATGCTTCTTTACCATAGCCACCATTGTAAACAACATTTCCGTGCTGCATAAAAGTACCGTCTTCATAATAGCCATCGCCACTTTTAACATATCCCATATAGGAAGGAACATCTTTTTGAACATAGGCTAGGATTTCGCTTTTTTTAAGAAGAATACCTGAATACATGCGGACACGATCTCTCCACAAAGCATTTGCGCCAACATACATATAAGCGTCTCCACCGGTTTTGGTTGCACCCTGAAGAGCAGTTGATACATAAGCTTGAACCTGTTCTGCTGTCAGATAGTCATACATAAGCAGAATTGTCTCGCTAAGATAAATCGGCCCCCCGATTTCCCAAGTAAACCAATTCCCATAGGAATTCGTTTCTACTCCTTTCTTAAAATGATTTTTATAAATATAATCCATTCCACGGAGTATCTCACTTTTCAACTTTTCATTCTGATAAAGTTCACAGCCTTTGGTCTGAAAGGCTAAAGCCATAAACTTAAGGCTTCGGATCGTAAACTGGGTATTATTCGAATCGCTATATGCCGAACCGCGATTACCAAGCATATATTCCTTCCAAAGGTAATCATTGTTTCCCCAATCCGGTGTAGGACTAGGGTTGATCCTCTCAAGAAGATCCTGCGCCACATGATTTATAGCATGAAGCAACCCCTGCATATTCGGGTCCTTAGGATCATAATCGCCACCCATAGCCATGTACTGCCATTTTTCTCGTAGCTTATCAAATTCATCGACTGTTTTCCCTTCTTTTTTCCCTTCTGCGAAAACAGTCATATTGTCCAAAGCCATGGTCAGCATCATTACAAGAGCTAAAAGAATACTCAATATACGTTTTTGTTTCATGACTACTCTCCCCCGATAAAATTTGATTTTCCTGTGTAACCGCTTTCCGGTCCATTTTATCTAATCGAAGGGGCGCGCGATAATGGGGTGAATCTATCTTTTATACCGATTTTTCGCCCAATCTGCTCTCCGATGCCGGATCTCTGATGAAGCGTTTATTCATCCGATCCACAACGAGATTCGCTTCTCTTTATATCATGTGTTCGTTTTCAAAAGTCTGGACATTTTCGTATCCGATGGATTATTTTTAGATTATTCTCTATTTAGCCAATTTCGTGTAATTGTTTTGGACATGAATCATTTCTTATTTTGACAGCGCTTTCAGTAAGTTGACCGATTGGGGAGGCACAGAAAGGCCATGTCGCGAACCGTTTCGATCCGCACCATTTTGTTAACGGCCATCTTGTTTCTCATGATATTTCCGCTTGTCGTCATCACACTGATCACCTACCAGAAGCAGAACGATCTCTTTCAGAATCAAGCCAGCCAATTTGTACAGCAATCTGTCGCGCAAACCAAAAGCACGCTGGATACGAACCTGAACGAAATCGATCGGCTAACCTGGTCGCTGCTTTATCAACAATCGTTGGAATTTATCGACACTCCGTTGAATACGACCTATCAGCTCAACGAAGCAAACCGGAAATTCAAAGAGAAGGTGTATTCCGATTTGTTCAGCGGAAAGCTGGACCATATTCGTACGATCTCGTTTGTGACTCCCGACAACTTTGTACTGTCTACAGACAGCTCCCTGTCACATTACAATCAGCTGAATCAGAAAAATTACAGCTATATCATCGAACAGTTCAAAGCGGAGCCATTAAAGATGCATTGGCTCAGCAACGAGCAAGCAATCTATCAATCCAAAGCAGGCTTCAATACTCCCGTTCATGCTTCCGTGACGGCAGTGCGAAGAATCGTCGACAGCAATACAGCCGAGCTGAGAGGCTATCTATTCATCCAGCTTAACGACCTCTTTCTGGATGAGTATCTTCGCAATGTTCGGATCGGTTCGACAGGATCTCTCCAAATTACGGATCGCTTCGGCGAAGTCATATACAGTCAGCAATCCGAATTGTTTAACAACCCCAAAATTACGTCGGCTATTCAAGAGCTTCCCTCTTTCGGCAGCGGGACGATCACTGTAGACGGCAAATGGCTTCTATCCTACGACACTTCAGCGGTTAGCAATTGGAAATTGACTGCCGTCGTTCCTTTGAATGAAGTGCTCGGACCTAACCAGCAAATCCTCAAAGTCCTGTTGATCATGGCTGGACTTGGAGCGATCGTCTCTTTCGTTATCGCGCTCCTGTTCACGGCGGTTCTTTCGAAACCGGTAATCGGTTTGGCTAAAGTCATGACGGTCGCTTCCATCGACAATTTGAAATTAATAAAGCAAATGAGCTCGATTCGAGAAATCAGCATTTTACAGCGCAATTTCAAACGGCTGATGGACCGGACGCAACAGCTGCTTATCGAGAATGAAAACGCGCAGAAGCAAAAAGGCGATGCCCAGTTGAAAACGCTGCAAATGCAAATCCAGCCCCATTTTTTGTACAACACGCTAGATACGATCTACTGGATGTCGAAAAAGCATGGCGCCGAGCCGATCAGCAAGCTGGTCACCGCACTCGGGAAATTTTTCAGATTTACGTTGAATTCGAG
The DNA here is from genome assembly GCF_020731285.1 of Cohnella baijiui. Lineage (GTDB taxonomy): Bacteria > Bacillota > Bacilli > Paenibacillales > Paenibacillaceae > Cohnella. The sequence goes on along the minus strand of NZ_JAJFOW010000003.1, from coordinate 128,757 downwards.
TTTAGAGCGCGTGACCCTGGAGCGGGAAGTGGAGCATGTCGAAAACTATTTGCGAATTCTTGCTTTCCGATACAGAGATAAACTGGACTATCGAATTACGATGGAGCCGGAGCTGAATGACGTCTGGACGATGCCGCTCGTATTGCAGCCGATCGTCGAGAACGCGATTGAACACGGCATTGCCAAGTTAAAGACTGGCGGTCATATTAGCTTGGATATTTATCAATCCGATCATGAGGTGCTGATTGATATCGCAAACGACGGACACGATATCGACCTGAGCCACATGAAGCAATTGCTTAAGGATGAAAAGCAAGGCGATCATGTCGGGCTTCGGAACGTTCAGCAAAGAATTCAACTCTCGTTCGGCGAAGCGTTCGGCATACGAATAATCGATCGCGTCAACGGCAGAACCTTAGTCAGGCTATGTATTCCTCTCAGCAGAGAATCGGATTGAGGTCACGGAACAGGAGGCTGTAAACGTACATGAATCGTCTTGGATTTAGAGGCTTGCTGCTCATCTCGGTATCCCTTCTTGTTCTCTGGACGCTGAGCGGAATCGCCATGCTGGACAAAATCAAACTGAGCGAGCCGGTGGACAACGAGAAAGAGCATATCATTCGCGTATTAATCCGCACCGGAACCGAGTCGTCCGCGCTTCGCAAAATAGCGGAACCCTTTACGAAATCCAGCGGCATCAAGGTTGAATTCGTCGAGCTAGGGCGCGACAATTTCTTTACCGCTTTAGGCACCCAGCTATTTGCGGGTTCGGAAGCTTTCGACGTCATGTTCATGCCGAATACCTCAATCGCCCAATTCGCATCTGCGAATGCGATATTGCCGCTCGATCCCTTTATCGAAAATCCGGAATTAACGGACCTGAAATCGTTCAACCTGGACGATTTCCTGGCGATCTACCGGTATCAGAACGCCATCTATGCATTGCCGACCGATATTAGCACGCACTTTTTATATTACCGAAGCGATCTCATTCCCCGTCCGCCCGATACATGGGACGAGTTCTACGCGGTTGCTGAGCTTTTTACGCGATCCATAACGACCGGTTCTCCGACAAAGTGGGGGGCTACGATGCCAGCGGTTGTTCCGGAGGAACGTTCAAAAATCTTCGCTTCCTTGCTGTGGTCCTTTGGGGGAGATGTCATGCGGGAAGATACCGGCCAAGTGATGCTCGATCTCGAACCTTCGATACGCGCCGGCGAATTTCTGGTGAAGATGATTCAAAACAAAGTCATTCCCGACGATCTTCTGTCCTGGGATTTCGCCAGAACGCGCGACGCTTTGCTTAGCGGCGAGGTTGCCATGGCTGCGCCGTACTGGAACGCTTCTTACAAAGATATCATGCAATCAACCAGCCGCTACAAAGATTCGATCAAGATCGCTCTTATTCCGGGCACAAAAGAAGCGGATGGCACGATTCGTCGGGCGACCTTCGAGCATAGCTGGACGCTTGCCATCAATGCCAATTCGGCGAATCCGGTCGATGCGTGGAAGTTTCTCGAATTTGCGACTGGGGAAGTCGGCGGCAAGATCTATGTAGAAGCCGGCGGCATCCCTGCAAGGCGCTCCATTCTCGGGGATGAACGCTATCGGGAAAGCCGGCCCGACTTCGGCTTGCTGCTCGAAAGTCTTCAGACGGCGCGCAATGAGCCCTATGTCCCTTACTATAACGCCCTGATTGAAATCGAAGAACGCGCGCTTGCCAAAATCATAACGCTTTATTCCGAGCCGGAATCGGCTTTCCGAGCAGCCGCCGATGAATTGCGGCATCTATACCAGTCGATTCAGATCAACATCGCTAATCAATCCAAATACAACCTGAGAAACAAAGAGTGAATCGATAATCCAATATAAACATGTAAGGGGATATCCTATGAAAACATCTTGCCGTGCAGCAATCATTGACGATGAATCATGGATTCGAGAAGGTTTAAGCGAGCATATCAATTGGGAACGGATTGGCATCGAGCTTGTAGGCAGCTTCGAGGACGGGCGCGAAGCGCTGCAGATCATTAAAAACAACCCGATCGACATCATCATGACGGATATTCGAATGCCGAATATGACGGGTCTGGAGTTTTTGGCCGAGCTCAGGAAAATCGAAAAGCATAATCCGGACGCTCCCACCAGCAAAGTAGTCATCATGAGCGGATTTGACGATTTCAAATACGCGCAAGAAGCCATCCGTCTGGGGGCATCCGATTATTTATTAAAGCCAACAGCTGTTGAGGACACCGAAAAAGTTCTGCTCAAGCTTAAAGCCCGCTGCCAGGATGAGCGGAACGCCCGCTTAAGGATTCCGAATTTGCCGGCGCCTGCGGAAGGGATCGATGAAAACGCCTCTTTTCTGATCAAGAAAGCGATAAAGCTCATGAATGAGAGATTTACGGAAGACTTACACCTGGTGCAAATTGCCGAAGAGTTGTACATTACGCCGAATTATTTAAGCAGAATTTTCAAGCAGGAAACGGGCAAGTCCTTCAGCGACTATCTATCTTCAAAGCGCATAGAGAAATCATGCGAGCTGCTGACCAAAAGCACTTTGAAGATCTATCAAATCGGAGAAGCCATCGGCTATCCGAATCCTCGTTACTTCAGCGAATGGTTTCAAAAACAGACCGGAATGTCGCCCGGCGATTACCGCAAATATCATAGCTAACCTTCAACCAGCCTTGCGAGGAGCGCTCTTCGCAAGGCTGGATTTCTGTGTAGAATAACGGAACAAAAGATAGGATCGCCACATATGAAACCGATTTTTAAGCGTTTATCATAAAAATGTAAAGCGATTACAAAACATTGTTCTGGAAGGGGTAGTCAGGTGAAACGGAAATTAGGCATGATACTTTCCACAGTGGCGGTTACCGGCATGGTGCTAACGGGATGTGGAAGCAACAACAACGGATCTACCGCATCAAACAGCAGCGAAGGAAGCACTCCTCCTTCTTCTTCTCCTTCTGCAAAAACAACGCAATCCGTTGACAAAAAGGTTGAAATCTTCAGCTGGTGGACGGGAGCAGGCGAGGAAGCGGGCTTGCTTGGCTTGATCAAGCTCTTCTCGGATAAACATCCGGAAATTGAAGTGATTAACGCCGCAGTTGCGGGCGGCGCGGGAACCAACGCCAAGGCCGTGCTCGCGAGCCGCATGCAGGGCGGAGATCCGCCGGATGCATTCCAAGTGCACGGCGGCGCCGAGCTGAACACCGGATGGGTGGCGGCGGACAAAGTTATCGACCTGAACGACTTGTTCACGGAAGAAGGCTGGAACGAGAAGTTCCCTAAGGAATTGATCGACCTGGTCAGCAAAGACGGCAAAGCATACTCCGTTCCGGTCAATATCCACCGCGGAAATGTGATCTTCTACAACAAAAAAATATTCGATGACAACGGCCTTCAAGCGCCTAAGACATTCGACGAGTTCTTCGCTGTCGCCGACGCTTTGAAAGCAAAAGGCATTACACCGCTTGCGCTGGGCGACAAGGAGCCTTGGACGGCTACGATGCTGCTCGAAAATATTATGATGGGCGAGTTGGGAGCAGACGACTACAAAAAACTGTGGACCGGCGAAGTGAAGTTCGATGATGCGCGCGTTACGTCTTCTCTTGAGAAATTCAAAAAGATGCTGACTTACGTGAACGACGATCATGCGGCACGCAACTGGCAAGACGCTTCCCAACTCGTCGCTGAGGGCAAAGCGGCAATGACGAACATGGGCGACTGGGCGAAAGGCTACTTCACGACGGATTTGAAACTCGTTGCGAACGAAGATTTCGGCTGGATCGAAACGCCAAACACTGGCGACAGCTTCATGGTTATTACAGACACGTTCGCTATTCCTAAGGGCGCTAAAGACGAGCAAGCCGCTCGTGAATTTTTGAAGGTGCTTGGCTCTGTTGAAGGTCAAGATGTGTTCAATCCGCTAAAAGGATCGATTCCAGCACGGATCGACGCGGACAAATCCAAATACGATTCTTACGGACAAGAAACGATCGACGACTTCAAAGTAAGCAAGCTCGCTCCAAGCTTGGCTCATGGATCTGCTGCGCCGGAAGGCTTTGCAACGCAAGCGAATCAAGTCGTAAATATCTTCGTAACGAACGGCGATGTGAATCAAGCTCAGAAAGCACTCGTATCCGCCGCGCAATCAAGCGGAATCGGCAACTAATCGGACAGGATTGGCTACACAGAACATCAAACAGGGCCAGATGCGGTCTGCCGTCTGGCCCTGTTTTTTCAGGAGTGAGCGCTTATGACTTCTTCGGTCAGAGAGATCGGTTCAAGCAAAGCAAAGAAAAACCGGGAGCTGTTGCTTCCCATACTGATGCTGTTGCCCTCCGTTGCGGCGATCGCCATATTCATCTACGGATTTATTGCCAAGACCGGCTATACTTCTTTTACGAACTGGAACACCCTTGTCCAAACCAATAAATTGATCGGCTTCGAAAATTATCGATTTCTGTTTTCGGATTTTCGGTTTCAGTCGGATTTAAGAAATACAATGGTGTTTACGATTCTCTTCATTGCCGTAACGATAATTATCGGTATATTTCTGGCCCTCATGATTGACCATAAAGTTCGCGGGGAATCGTTCTTTCGCAACGTGTTTATATTTCCGATGGCGGTATCCTTTATCGTCACAGGCGTCATCTGGCAGTGGCTGCTTAATCCAACAACCGGATTCAATCTGATCCTGAAAAAAATCGGCTTTGACTCAGTGCCTAAGTGGTATACAAGCACGGAAATCTATCTCGGATTGCCAATCGGACAGATCAAATTCGGTATTCCGATTGCAATAATCGCAGTCGCGATCGCGACCGTATGGCAAATGTCCGGCTTTGCAATGGCGATGTATTTGGCGGGCTTGCGCGCAGTTCCCGACGATTTGCGCGAAGCGGCCAGAGTCGACGGCGCCAAGGAAGGCCAAATTTTCTTCAAGGTCATCCTGCCTCAGCTAAAACCGATAACGATGAGCTTGATCATTATTCTCGCCCATATTTCCTTGAAAATATTTGATCTGGTATATGCGATGACAGGGCCTGGAGCGATGTTTGTTACCGACGTGCCCGGAGTATATATGTTCGAAACGACATTCCGCGGCAACCATTATGCTCAAGGCGCCGGGATCGCAATGGTCATGCTTGCGATCATATCTCTCCTCATTATCCCGTATCTGGTTTCCAGTCTTAGAAAGGGGGATAAGTAAATGAGAGGTGAACGCGTAAAACGTACGCTGCTCTATCTGCTGCTTTGCGTATTAGCCGTCTTGTTTCTAATCCCGATCTATGTCGTCATATTGACTAGTGTAAAGGGTCTGGATTCTATTACCCTGGAGAAAATGTGGGATTGGCCCGCGAAATTCGATTTCTCGGGGTACAATGTCGCTTTTAAGAAGTTGGCGCCGAACTTGACCAATAGCTTCTTGCTCGTTATTCCCGCTACTTTGCTGTCGGCATTTTTCGGATCGATGAACGGCTACATTTTATCCAAGTGGCCATTCAAAGGCTCCAATACGCTCTTTGCTCTCATACTGTTCGGCATGTTCATCCCCTATCAGAGCATTTTGATTCCACTCATTCAGTTCATGCAGAGCATCAACCTCTATAACTCGCTTGCAGGACTCATTCTTGTGCATGTTGTTTACGGCTTGCCGATCTGCACGCTCATGTTCCGGAATTTCTATGTCGGTATACCAACCGAGGTGCTCGAAGCAGCTAAAATGGACGGGAACGGATTTTTCGGCATCTATCGTCATGTCATCGTCCCGTTGTCCATTACCGGCTTTGTCGTCGTCGGCATTTGGCAATTTACGAATATTTGGAACGAGTTTCTGTTCGCGGTTACCCTCACGACGCAGAAGCAGCAGCCGATCATGGTTGCGCTGCAAAATTTGTCCGGCAGCCAAATCGTTCAGTGGAACGTTCAAATGGCGGGCGCCCTTCTCGCTGCGCTCCCGACGCTGCTAGTCTACATCTTCCTGAGCCGATACTTCATTCGCGGCTTGCTTGCAGGATCGATTAAGGGTTAAGGCGATCGAACAAGGGATGATAAAATGAAGAAATGGCGGTTCAAGGGGTTATCCCTTGCATCGCCATTTCTAGCTTCTGTCCAGACAACATAGAAATTGATACTGTCAAAGTAGTTTCTCGTAATCGCGTTTACTATAAAGAACGCGTCGAACTTCTACAATGTTGTCCATTACGATATAGAATACAAGGTAATTCTCAACCACAAGTATTCGGTAGTCATCCTTAAGCTTCCCTATACTTCTATAATGATGTCCTGAGAAAGGAAACTGTTGCAGATTAGAAATTGCCTTGTCGAGCTTATCAATAAGATGATTTGCAGCCTCTGGCGCAAAGAGTTGTTCGCTAATATACTGAACAATATCTATCAAATCTGATTGTGCTACGGCAAGATAACGCAATCTATACTTTTTCTCCATAGTGCAGCCCCTTTAAACGATATTGTTAATTCCCAATTGTTCAAGCAATTTTTTCTTTTCCGTTGCAAACTTTTGTTCCGTTTCCTTTATGATCCCTTCGTATTCTTGCTTATTTTGTTTAAGCTTCTCACCTACTTCTTTCATGAATTCAAGCGGAAATGACGGGATTTCAAGTTGCTCTAATTTGGAAGGGTTGATCAGTTTAATCGTTGTGCCCGTTTGCAAGGCATCTATCATCCTGCGTCCCCTATCGCTCTGTAAGAATTCATACAAAATATATGCATTATATCGTGTAGGATCTACTCGAATAATTGATAAGTTGCCGCTAATAAATGACTCATGAAATGGAATTTCTGCTATGGCAAACTTAATCATTGAACCTTTGGAAGTGATGAGGATATCCATGGGTCGAATTGCAAACTTCTCAAGCCAGTCTCGTTTTTTATAGGTAATTCTTGCCCTCTCATCATAATAGATTCTCCCATTCTCTATATCTTTGATATTTAGAAAGTAATGTGTTGGAGCTACCGTGAGATCTTCATATTCTTCTTTCGACAACTGAACCCCGCGTCTGATTTCCGCAATTTCTCCAAGCTTTATAGTGTGCTGAAACGATTTCTTCAAAATATCAAAATCCAAATATTCTTTCGAATTAAGACTGAAGTTATAGGATTTTATTTTTTCAACGTCAATTAATCTGCAGAACCGCTCCTCTTCAACACCGTTCCAATAAGAATCAACGATTTTCGATAGACCTTCTTCAGTAATCGCATGTTGATTTCGGTTTATTCTGCATGAATATTCCCCGGCATCTATAAATAATATTTTGCCCAGTCTATTTTCAGGTTTCCTTTTATTAAAAAGGATTAGTTCTGTGCTGATGCTGGTTTTAGAGTAAAGATTCTCTGGCAATGTGATGACGGCTTCAATCACATCATTTTCAATGATTGATTTTCTAATGTTAGTTTCAGTGCTTCTAACTAACGTTCCCTTCGTACCGACAACAATGGCTTTTCCACTTTTATCTAAATGATACAAAACATTCTGATAAAATGCCCAATCGGCCGAGGATTTCGGAGGAATGCCATATTCGTATCTGGGATCGTTCCATGCATTCTCTGGATTCCAGACAGCACCAAAAGGAGCATCTGAAAAAATCAAATCAAATGTGCGGCGCGGGCTCTCTCTACTCACAAGGTCTAATACGTCCTTATTAACGATTTCAAAATTGGGGACGCGATTTACAACCATTAGTAATTTGGAAATTAAATAGGACGATACATTTATCTCTTCCCCATAGTAGGACGTGATGTTATCTTTTCCCGAAGCTTTCAAATGGTGAAACATCTCAAGATAAACACTCGAAATCCCAGAACAGTAGTCGGCAAATGAGCGAATGCGTTCAAGGCGAACCAAACCAAGGAACAGCTTGGTAATCGATGCCGGTGTTTCATGAGTCGCTTCATCACCACCAAATTTAAAAGCCAGCAAGTTAATAAGTTGCACCATTTCCTCCTGATTGTTGAATTGATAATGGTGCAAATGTTTCAATACAGTTTCCAATGCTCGTATAGTAGAATGATTTGAAAAGTGAAGAAACGAGGAGATAAGACCCGTGAATATGCCCTGAAGCTTTTCATTCTCATTCTCCAGCTGTTTCATTTTGTTATCTAACCATTGCACACTTGAGTTCTCTTGAAAAATCCGCCCCCATTGCATATTCTGCCCGTTGCTTTGTTCAAGATTATTCAAATAGTAAATGGATGCTAGAACCAATATAATACGAATAGATTGTTCGTTGGTGTAAATCCCCCTTAACTCATCGAGGCAGATCCAAATCAATCTATTCAACTCATCATTCTTGTCGATCACTATACCGCCACCTTTTAGGTATTGCCATACCTAATAAATTTGGTTAAAAAAATATGTATGTGCATACCTGAAACATATCATGGTATAAATTGGTTGTCAATGAGAACTATCAAACTGGAGGCCATCAGCCCCCAGTTTGATGTAATAATTATATTTCATCTCCCTTACGAATCCGCTGTCTTAATTGATTAAATACCTCGTCATGGCTATAACGGACGTCAGAGTTATTTGCTTCGCTTTCAGCCTCTTGCAGCTTTGCAAAAATTTCAGTGTTGTGCTGCATATGCTCATACTGCTCAATACTCATTACAACCATATCACCATGTCCATTTTTCGTAAGAAATACCGGTTCACGAGTCTCATGTACAATCTTTGATATTTCGGCGAAATTATTTCGCAGATCGGATACAGGTCTAATTTGCGGCAAAGCACTCCCTCCTCCTACATCATTTTATCATTATTATGATAACCAATCAACTTCATCTTTATGCAACGAAAGTGGACTCCTTCGGAGGTCATGCAGAGATACTCGAATTTACCTAAAGCTGTATGTTGAGTACCGTCAAGGACTTAGGCATTCCCTTTATTTATCGATTCGATGTAATGATACTACCGCTTCCACAAGCATCGTATGCGGAAACATATTGGCACGGGATTTGATCTGCTGCAATCCACAGAAACCCTGATTTGACAGTCTTTTTGCGGATGGACTTCTGTTCTTGATAGCTTCATTCCGATGGTTTCTGTTAATGTTTTACATCAATTTCACATCAACATCAATCCATTGGACCATTAAGTGTTCATACCATGATATCCCATCACTTGATAGCCTTTAACCCTTTTCTTATACATGCTCATCAACATCGGAACTTGAAAATCAATATAATCATAAATCTGAACATCTTGTTTACTTTGGTGTACGCGATGAAGCCGGCCTGCATATTGTTGGAGCGTCCCTTTCCAAGAGATGGGGTGCACCAAAAACAATGTATCTAGCCGCGCATCGTCAAAACCCTCACCAATTAATTTGCCCGTTGCTATAAATACTCGTTCCTCAGAATCAGGTATATTTGCGATCTGCTCACGTAATGCTTCGCGCTGTTTTTTTCCCATTCCCCCGCGCATTACGAACACATTCTTAGCAAAGCCCGTTAACCTATTCTCAAAATAATCCAGATGTGCAGTACGTTCGGTTAATAAGATTGGCGACCTACCTTGTTCTAATACTTTGAGTAAATCATCAAAAATTAAGTTGTTACGTTCTTCATCTTGCATCAGTAGTTGATAGACCTCTTGAATGCCATGCGAGCTTACACTTGCCGGCAGCCGGAAATTGGTGTAGCGCGGAACTACTTTATGTTCAATTCCACGAGCATGCGCTTGTGACTTTGCGTCTATTTTTATCCGAATCGGACCGCATTGCATTACGACAATCGGCTGATGTCCGTCTTGCCTCGTGGGAGTTGCGGTTAAACCTACAACATACTTGGCCTTCGCCTTTTTTAGCACTTGTTCGAAGCTAAATGCCGAAACGTGATGGCATTCATCCACAATAATTTGTCCGTACTCTTCCACGTATTCCTGTACATTTCCCTTTTGATTCAAACTTTGAATAATCGCAATATCCACGATTCCGGTTCGTTTATTCTTGCCGCCACCAACGATGCCAATATCCTTTTTATCGAGATTCAAAAAAGTGCTAAGCCGCTCCCTCCATTGGTCCATTAGTTCCCTTCTATGAACGAGAACCAATGTATTTACTTTTCTGGAGGCAATGATTGAGGCAGCTACTACTGTTTTCCCAAAGGCAGTTGTTGCCGACAGAATTCCTGTATTATGCGCCAACATGGACCTGGCTGCACCGTCTTGTAACATAGACAGCGTTCCGATGAAGTCAACATCAATTGCATTTCCGGAATTACGTTCTTCTGAAATGATTGTCTCGATTTGATGGACATTCATCAATTCCAACATCATCTCAAAGCAGCCTCTAGGTAAGGCGATATATTTTGAAAAATCCTCGTAACACCCGATAACCCTGGGCTTTCCGTACGTGGGAAGCCTCATAGCTTGTGTCTTATAAAAATCCGGGTTCTGAAATGTAGCCAAATTTTGAAGCTGCTTGATGAACGTCGACGGCAAACCTTTTTTTTCGATATAAATCATATTAGAATATACGACGTTAACTTGTGACAGTAGTGGATCCGGCTTTACCGTTGAACGCCCTTGAGCCTTTGTTTTTATCCAAGGCTGCTCGTCCTCGTCAGTATCGTTCCAAGTGCCAATACTAAGTAAAGAACCTTCTTTTGTCAGTTCATAAATTAAATTCTGAACTCGGTCTATTGAAAGCTTTTCTAATCCTGAAAGATATCTCCACTGATCCTCATAGGGTCGAAAAGTCTCGTCTACAAATACACTATTTCCATCTCGACGCGGAACTCCCTGCAGAGGAAGTGCAATTAAATTCCCAAAACCACCTTTCGGGAGAGTATCTTGATTTGGAAACAATCTATCATACGAATCTAATGAAATCTGATACCGACGCTCCATTGTCTTCGTTAATATGGCACAACCCAATTTTCTTGCGATGACAGCCTCTAGAGGTTGATTAAAAAAGAACCAGATATGTCCTCCATTCCCCGAACGTGATCGCTCAAGCGCGGCGGGAATGTGCCATTCCTTACAGGTTGCCAACACCGCGGCGGCATCTTGCTGCCAATTTTGCTTATCGAAATCCATGGCAATAAACCAGCAGGTCTCATCTTGTAGCATAGGGTAGACACCAATTGTACGATTCGATTTAGCATCAAGATGCCGAGCAATAATTTCATCCGACAAAGGATCAAATGCTTGATGTGTACATTCTGAGCATTTGACTTGTGGCTTTTTGCAAACAACCGTCCACTCATTCTGGCATGCGGGAGAATATCCTGATTTGCCGGCTTTATTTACCCATTTGACTGGATAGACATCCTCTCTCCCACGAAAAAGGGAACGAAATAATGCTATTTTTTCTTTAGCGCTAGACTTTAAATGCACATGGCCTATAGACGCTTGTTCCTGCTCGTTAGCAATTTGAGGTAGTGAGGGTACCCGAGATGTCGAGTCCTCAAGATCCATATAATTTGATAATTGGAGCCTCAGGGAACGATTCTCCTGTTTAAGATCCTCTATTTCATTCAAAGCCCGAACAAGTTGCTGCTCCAGGTCATTACTCATAACTTCTCCAGAAAATAATAGGATTTGGTCGTATCACTATTCTATCATAGGGTCTTAGGTATATATAAAAAACCGGCTCTCCAAATAGTAGAAGAGACGGTTTCGTTAATATTGACTCAATATTTAAAAGTGGAATTCCCAATTCTGGACGAATTTCATGTCTGAATCTCTAGATACTAGTGTAAACTCATGAACCATCGCTGTCGCTATAATAAGGGCGTCCCAGGGTTTTCAGCTTTCGTCCCTTATGCTCCTTGCGAATAGTTCCGGCCAACCCAGTCCTCACGCGATCTGTTTACTTCTTCAAGAAGTTCTTTGCCTCGTTCAGGTGTCAAGGTACCGGCTGCCTCCAAAAGATCATCAATCGAGTAATCATCCTCTTGAGCTTCCACTGTCTGCTTCTCGAGGTCAATCAATACACGAGTATTATTTATGTTGAGTTTTGGAAGGATGGATTTTATTGCACTCGCAGCTTGTTGATCCATTTTTTTGGGGATCATTTGTATCCCTCCATTGCCACACATCACATGATTACATTCATTGTAACATGCGTGATGGCATTTCAATAACTTCCATTCTCTCAAGGTGTGGGGAACCCAATTTCTTGGGATGCCTGTTTCAATTTCACATTTGCGGCCGAGTGTTCAGAAGGAAACGTTACCCGCGAAGATTAAGCCTCGGCATAGGCCGACTGGAAATATTCCTCCCGCAAAGGGATCGTTACGGTCCTCGTTCCCAGAATCGCTTGAAGCGCGTTCAACGCAGGCGCTTCCGGCTTGAACATCGCAGCCCTCGACTTCATGGCGCCCAAGAGACTCGGATTCTCCAAAATGCGTACCATCCGTTCCATCAGCTCCGCTTCGTTTCCGGCTTCTATCGCCGCGCCCGTCCCGACAAGGTAATCCGAGTTGTCCTTCTCTTGGCCGGGAAGCGGTTTATACAGCAGCATCGGCAATTCGAGCGCCAACGCTTCCGAAGTCGATAACCCGCCCGGTTTCGTCACGATTAGGTCGGACAAGGCCATTAGTTCATGAACGTAATCGATATATCCGGTGACGAGCACCCGGTTTCCGGCACGGTCGGACATCTCCGCCAGCTCCTGCTCCAGCTTGCGATTGCGTCCGCATACCACGATGAACTGAACGCCCGCGGGAAACTGTAGCGACTTCAAGTCTTCGACGAATGCCTTATCGATCATGCCGAGTCCTCCGCCCATCACGAGCACGGTCGGCAACGAACGGTCCAGTCCGTGACGCTCCCTTAGCCGTTCGCGATCGAGGCTTTCGCCGTAACGCAAACCGATCGGGATCCCGGTCACTTCGATTTTCGTGTGCGGGATCCGTTTGCGCAGAAGCGCTTTGCGCACGGGCTCGGAAGCGACGATATACCGGTCCGTATGCGGATGGATCCAGAAATTATGATCGGTATGGTCGGTGATTACCGTGACGGTGGGAAGCTCTGTAAGCCCTTGAGTCTTCAGCATGGACATGGCGGCTGCTGCCGGAGGAAAAGTGCTCGCTACGACGGTAGGCTGCACGTCCCGGAGCAACTCGACCATTCTCTTCAAGCTGTAAGACCTCAAGCCCTTGATGAGATCGGAAAACGAATTGTCCCCTCGCGTCTTCCGGAACAGATAGCCGTATAACGACGGAAACTTCTTCATCCACTGCTCATACAAGAATTTACCGACCGAATGGAGATGCGGATGCGTCCATTCCATATAATCGACCACTTCCACCTGAACGTCCGGACCGCCGGCCAGGGCCGCCTCCGCCAGGGCGCTGGCCGCTTGCTTGTGCCCGTCCCCGAGCGATCCTGATAATATCAGAATTTTCTGATTTCCAACGTTCTTCAACGGTCATCACCTCTCTAACATAGAAAACATATAAGCGCCTGCCATGGAGAACAGTCCCCCGATGAGAACCATCAGCCATCTTCTCCGTTCCATCGCGTTCATCCTGGGGTCGCTGCGGTTCGCGAATTTGGCATACAAGAGACAGACTCCGATCAGCCCGGCTACGTACAGCAACGTTTCCTTGCCGTATTGGGACGTAAGGATATGAATTTGTTCCCATTTCGTTCCGAGGAGCCGCCCGCCCACAAGAAACGTCACGACCCAGAATAAAGCTCCGGAGTACGTGTAGATGGCGAACTTGCGATAAGGAACGTTCAGCGCTCCCGCCAAGTAACCCGTAAAATGCCTGACACCGGGAATGAAGAAGGAAAAGAATAGCAGCTTGCTGCCATATCGTTCGAAGGCATCCGTCGTTTTGGACAGCTTCTTGGCGTCAAGAAAAAACTTCGGGCCGAATTTGCTCAGGAAAGGGTAACCCAGTTTGCGGCCGATCCCATAAGTGACGGTCATGCCGATCGACGTGCCTCCCCAGCTTAAGAGAAGGGCGGGCAGCAAGTGAAGCTTTCCTTGGAAAGCCATGTATCCCGAGTACCCCATCACCAGCTCTCCGGGAAACGGCAATGCGATATACTCCAGCAGGAGACCGATGAACAGCGTCAGATACCCATACTGTTCCAACCACCACTCAATAATGTGCATGGACTTTTTCCTGTTCCAGGGGAATCGCCTTGGCAACGGGAACGTTCTCGAAGGAATCGGTCATCCCGCTAACAACGGAATCGTTTCTCTCATGCGGCAGCAAAAAGCGTTTCCTTAACGAATCCCGGGTATGGACGAGCATGATCGGCACCAATTTCTCTTTGCGTCTGTTGATCCGTCTAGATCCTTCCGGATGCATGACGGACAACAGCAACCGCAGGTAGGACGTCGACAAACGCTCGAAAATACCCGATTTCACCTTGTGTTGTTCAAAGCCGAGTCCGTGCGTGATCCCGCGGTGCAGCAGCGTAATGCCGACCAAAGCTTTGATCTGCGACATTTCCGGACACTCTTCCGTGGAGCGTGCGATTTGCTTCATCGAATCGGATGCCATGCGGGCTACCCGGAGAGCCGCGCGGTCCGATCCCCGAGTCTGGAGCAAGTCCAGCACTTTCCCGTTGTCCAAGTGCAGCTCGCCGATCCAATCGCCGTCCTGAACGCGCGTGCCGTCCTGACACAAGATGCTTTCTCCCCGATGTTTTCTTACCATGACCTTGCAGATTCCGAAATCCGATGCATATACGCTGCGTAGACGCGACAGCAGTCCGAAGCCCCTTTCCCACATCATCCAGAGGGGCCGTATGATCGATTGGCGTATGAAATCATTCACTGTACGTCATCTCCTCGTCTACCCTATCCACTTCCTTCATTCTAACCGATCGAACCCTACGGACGCCCCAACCCGGGGATGAGGACGTTCGATGGCCTTAGGTCGAGGTTATCCGGCAAGCAAGTCTATTAGTAGAAGCTTCTTTTTCTCGTGAACAACCAACCGCCCGCCAGGAAAGCGAGGATTAAGACCAGTTCCAGCCCGAATCCCTTCCACAGCGAATCGTTGAACAGCAGCGTCTGAAAGAAGTCCGCCACTTTCGGCTGGAGCGTGGGCACCGACGTGCCGATCGGGATGGCCGCGATCAAGACGACCCAGAGGATCCAGCCGGCCACGTGCCGCAATCCCGAGAACAACAGCGACAATAGGGACATCAGCAGCATGTAGGTTCCAAACTGATAGACGAGCACGCCCAGCACTCCGAATTGGTCCCAATGGAAAATCTCGATGATGTTGAACGTGCCCGTGTAATCCCGAATGATTCCGACTTCCAGCTTCCACCACAGCAGATTCGCTATCGCCGCTGCGGCTGCCCATATCGCGTAAATGGTCAGCAACCCGACATAATATTCTTTGCGCGTGGCCCCGACATTGAGGATTCGTTTGAAGAAACCGGCGGGAAGTACGCTTCCCACGAAGATGAGGCAAATGACCAGTTGATTCATGGGTGACACTTGGGTGCTATCTTCGCTGCCGACCGATAAGAATACGATAAAGTTCGCGATAAAGCCCGCCCCTACAACAGCCAGCACGCAGAGCAGATAGATCCGAAGCTGCAAGAACGATGCCTTCCAAATGGCCAACGATTTATTCAACGTGCCCGCTCCCCTCGATGAAATAAGCAAAAAATTTCTGCAAGGGCAGCCCATCGACCGAAATGCCCATTTTGCTTGCCTGCAGCCGCTCGTCTTCTCCGATCCTGTCGTATACGGCCGCCAAGCTGCCTTTCCCGTAAGACTCCTTGTAGATCACGCGTTTGCCTCTCGTGAATTGGTCGAGCGCTTCATTGCTGCCTGTCAGCATGAAAGACTGGGTCCGGATGTTGTCCACGTCATCGTGCAGGAGGATGTTGCCGGCTTCCAGAATATAGACGCGTTCGACCACTTTGGAGATCTCGTCGATCAGATGCGTGGACAGCAGGATCGTCCGCGGATTCAACGCGTAATCTTCCATCAGGACGCTATAGAATTTCTCCCGCATCAGCACGTCAAGTCCAAGTACCGGTTCATCATAGATCGTAAGCGGCGCTCGGCTCGCCAGTCCGACGATATTGCCGACGAGCGACTCCATCCCCCTGGAGAGCTGCCGCATTTTTTTGTTCGGGTTCAGCTTGAACGTACGGACCAGTTCATTCGCGAAATCCCAATCCCAGTTCGGATGGAACGCGGAAGCGATCTGCAAGATCTCGATCACCTTGGCTCCGCCGAAATGAAAGTTCTTTTCCCGGATGTAACACGTGTCTTTCGGCGTTTCCCCCGGGCCCAGCGGCGCTCCGCCGACTTTGATCGTCCCGGAGTCGGGGAAGATGCCGCCGGTCATCATGTTGAGCAGCGTCGTTTTGCCGGCTCCGTTGCGTCCGAGCAGTCCATACACCGTGTTCTCTTCCAATCTCAAGTCCAGTTGGCGCACCGCATCGGTTCTACCATAGCTCTTGTTCAGGTTCGTGCATTCCATCATGACGTTCATCGGCCAGTCAGCTCCCCTTCTTCTGTTTGATCATGTCGATCACGTCTTCGTACGTCATGTCGAGTTTCTCCGCTTCGTCCAGCAGCTTCGAGACCAATTCGTTGTAGAACCGGTCCCTTCGTTTACTCAAAATGATTTTCCGCGCATCGGCCGCCACGTACATGCCCAGCCCTCGCTTTTTATATAGAATCCCTTCGTTCACGAGCAATGCGATGCCCTTCACCACGGTCGCCGGATTGATCTGGAACGTACTCGCGAATTGCGCCATCGAGATGATCTGATCGTCTTCGCGGTAAGTACCGTTCAAGATGTCATCCTCGATCATGTGGGCGATTTGCTGGAAAATCGGCTGCCCATCGTCGAAGATTGCCACCTCTTCACCACCATGCCAGTATGTTAGTCTTGTAACATACTATAATGCCACTTCCAGCAAGTGTCAACACCAAAGAAGAAAAACCGTCAGGGATACGTTCGTTCCCTGACGGTCCTTTGTTGTATTCCTATCCATGTACACCCTTGCAGTATTCGGGATCCATCGCCCCTCGACCTCGTCAGCCAACATGGTTTCAGCCGCCTGCTCCGACGTCCAAACTGACTCAGAATAGACAAGTTGAATTTCTACATCTATACTTTACCCAGTAACGATCATTGAATTACATGAACCATTTCCTTTAACGAGTAGAAAGTTCCGTATTTTCATGATGGAAAGGCGTGTTCAACATGGATAAGAAAGTGTACAAAGGCGAAGAAATCGAAATCTATTTTGATTCGAAGAAATGCATTCATTCCGGCGTTTGTGTAAAAGGGATGCCCGAGGTATTTGATCTGAGCAAGCGGCCATGGGTTAATGCTACGGAATCACCTGCGGACAAGATCGCTGCCCATATCGACACTTGTCCAAGCGGAGCACTGACCTATAAGCTGACAAACAAGACTGATAAGGAGTGAAAGATATGGATAAGGTTCAACATCATGCGGATGGACATCAATTTTATATTCAAAAAGACGGGAAGCTGGTGGCCGAAATGACATATAGTACTACCAGTGAAACGCTCTATATTATCGACCACACCTATGTGGATGAACATTATCGCGGACAAGGATTGGCTGAGGAGTTAATGTCTGAAGTTGTTAATTATGCGCGGCAGAATAAGATCAGGTTAATCGGGCTTTGTCCTTTTGCTAAGAGACAATTGGAGACAAGACCGGAATACGCGGATGTGAAATATTAATCCATATATGCAGAAGAAAAAAGGGCGGGTTCAGTTGCTTTTGGACTTGCCTTCCCACATTAACTTCTCATTCGTTAATTCCGTTCCGTACGTTTTATATATTTCTTTTTTTCGAGCTTACCTTAGACATAAAAATTCCTTTATCGGCCGCATAAGTGACAAGCTGAGTACGATTCGTTAATTTCAACTTAAAAAAAATATCATTCAGTATAAGTCTAACATTATTTTCCGGTAATACCAACCGGTCGGCGATTTCTTCGATCTTGAATCCTCTGCACAGATTTCTTAATACTGCCGTTTCCATTGCGCTAAGAATGGGTTGTTCTCCATGCGGGATATTCTCAGTAACAAACTGCTTTAAAATTTGATATCCAAGCTCTCTCGGCAGAGTCGCATCCTCGATCAAGAGCGATCTCAGATACTCGTGAAAGGAAGCAGGGTGCACCGACTTGAGCAAGTAACCTTGCGCCCCGCTTTTCAGAGCTTCAAAAAAATGCTCAACGTCAGCATTTTCTGCTATCAATACGATTAACATTTGGGGATTCATCTTTTTCATTTCTTGAATGGTTTGTGTACCCTTCATATCGCGCAACTCTATCGCAACAAGCGCAAGCTCCGGCTTTAATGAAGCGGCGAGTGATATCGCATCCCTTCCGCAGCCAGTTTCCGCTACGACCTCGAATAGCGGGTCCATCTCCAGCAGGTATTTGATCCGCTCTCTATGCTCTTGCAATGATTCTGCAAGCAAAACTCTGTTTATTTGGCTCACCGCTCCACAGCTCCTTTATGGAACTTCAACCCTATGCCTGTTGCTATTATCGCGTTTTATGGGTCTAGTCGAATGGCCCGAAGTGGTTATTTTCCTCGAAGATTATGACCATTCCGTGTCAATGGGCTTCGCCGATTAATTGTAGCTCCATTTGTTTCATTTTATAAAAATAGCCGTTTTGCTCCATTAACTCTGAATACGATCCCGTTTCGATGACCCTTCCTTGCTCCATGACGACGATTTTGTCCATTCCTTCCAAACCGTTAAGCCGGTGGCAGATCAGTAGAAGCGTATCTTCGGATGCTTGTTCGTATAGGTGTGTCAAAACACGTTGCTCTGTCACATAGTCCAGCGAAGACGTCGGCTCATCCAGCAGCCATAGCTTCCCATTGCGAAGCATGGCCCGCGCCAGGGCCAAGCGTTGTTTTTCGCCATCCGATAAATTTTCTCCCTTTTCGTACACGGGGTCCGTTAATGAAGTGGTCGGCAATTGCACTTTAGCGAGGATATCCAACAGGTCGCCGTCCGAATGGTCCTCACCATCTATGAGCAAGTTATCCCGGATCGTTCCCCGAAAAAAATGGCTTTGCTGCAGCACGACATTAGCCGTTTTCCAAATGCTCGACTCCTCCAGCTCTTGTACCGATATGCCGCTCAGTCGCAAATCCCCGGCCGTCGGCGTACGCAGCTTGAGCAACAACTCCATCAGCGTAGACTTTCCTGAACCGCTAGGTCCGACAATGGCCGTTTTGGATCCTGGTGGAATTTGCAACGATAAGCTCTTCAACGCTGGCCTCCACTCCCCTTCATATTGAAAGGAAACGCCGGATAACTCAATAGAAACGGCATGGTCGGCATTCAACGTGCGACTTGGCTGCAACGGCTGCAGGGTGGGAGTTAATACTTCTTCCGTCAGCCGCTTGGCTGCATGTTCGCTATCTTGCTTGTATGCAGGCAACGTGGCCATAGCCGCTGCTTCTTCAAATACGGTTAGTGAGGCCATGACAAGCATAGCCAGATATACGCCGGCTAGCGTTCCGTCCGATATCAGATAAGCACCCAGCGCCAACACCCCCCAGGAAATCAGATACGTGACAAAGGCATGCATCGATTGTCCGCGTAGCAGATGTCCGGCCTCTCGCTGCTGCTCGACTGCCAATGCAGCGGAAGCTTGGCGAAGTTGCTGTTCCCGCTGCGCAAGCTGCCCATAAACTTTAAGATCCCGGAAACCATACAACACCTCTGTTACTTCCGTAGACAACAGCGCCCGCTGCTTGCGAACATGCCCATTGATTTTCCGATATCCTAGCAGTACGATTCCCGGCACGACCAATACGGTTCCCAGCATACCGAGTAGCATCAAGCAAGCCATCCAGAAAGAAAAGGAGGCGGTAGCCAGCATTGTCGTCAAGAACACCATGACTACAATGATCGGCGGATACGCGACGCGTAAAAAATAGTGCTGCAAACTCTCTACATCCCCAACGATTCGCGCAAGCAGATCCCCGCTTCGGTTCTTATTTAAAATGCCTGGCGTTAAAGGAATGAGCTTGGCAAAGAAGGATGATCGCAAACGGCTAAGCATAGAGAATGTCGCTCGGTGGGAATATATGCGCTCGCCATACCGACTCACCGCTCGAAGTAAACCAAGCAGCTTGACCAACGAAGTAAGTACGATCAGCGTATAAAGCGGAGGTTCAAACACCGTTTGCGAAATCAGATATCCGCTCGTGGAAAAGAGGACCACACCAGCGATGCCGGCGACAAATCCGCCTAAAATGGAAAGAATAATATCTTTGCGCTCCCGAATCATAGCTTGAGACAAAATAGCCAACTCGTTCATCCCGGCACCCCTTTGCGTTGGACATCGACCATCTCTGCATACGCAGGCAGGCGTTTCATAAGCTCGTCGTGGTGTCCCGAGCCCGCTAGGACGCCATGGTCCATAATCAAAATGTTGTCCGCATGTCGAATGGTATACAATCGGTGAGCCGCCGTAATCATCGTCGCCGATTTTGCCAAGGTTGCAATCGAACGTTGCAGGATGCCCTCGGTATGAAGATCGAGTCCGACGGTCGGCTCATCGAACAAAATAAGGGAGGGTCGCTTCAAAAAAGCCCGCGCTAAGGCAAGTCGTTGCTTTTCCCCACCGGAAAGTCCTCTGCCGCCTTCGCCGACGGGGGTATCAAATCCCTGCTCCAGTTGGGATACAACCTTCGAAAGACCCGCGTCCGCAGCCGCCACCTCAATTTCAGCCCTGGTGACCTTCCGCCCGGCACCGATCGCGATATTATCGGCGAAGGTACCTGCAAAAATGTAAGGATGCTGCGTAATGTAGCTAATATGTTCGAACCATGTCGTCTCATTCTGTGGAGTAAGCGGGTTTCCATTCACTAAAATGGTCCCCGATGCCGGTTTTAGCAATCCAGCAATCAGATGGAGCAAGGTTGTTTTGCCGGATCCGCTATGACCGACGAGGGCAATATGATCTCCTGGTCCAATTGTGATCGAACCTGTATTCAGCTCAAATGAGTCAGGTGCATACTGAAACCGGACATTGTCCAGTTCAATGGAGGGCGGCATTGGAAACCACTTCTTCGGGAATGTCGGGAGCGCTACCGGCTGATCTTTCGGATCGTTTCTATCGTTCGTGTCCGCGAGCATGGTTTCAACCTTGCGAATCGCCCCCATACTGGTTCGCCCATTATGAAAAGCTGTGCCCGAACTCTTTAGTAAGCTGTAAAACTCGGGCACGAGCAACAAAACAAAAAAGGCCGTGTGAAACGACATCGATTGGAAGACAAGCAGCTGAATGGCCAGCTCGAGAGCAACAATTCCGATGCTCAGCATCACAATCGATTCCAGCATGAGGGTATTCGTAAACGCAATCTTCAAAATATCCATTGTGGCATCACGGTATCTTAAGCTACTGCGTTCGATTTCTTGCTGCTGACGGCGGGCCCGTCCGAATATTTTTAACGTAACGAGCCCTTGAAGGGAATCTAGAAATGTACCGGCAAACTCGGCCAACTGCGCATACTTTTCTTCTGATTTATTTTTCGTTTTCAGCCCCACCAAAATCATAAAAATCGGGATAAACGGAGCCGTAACCAGCATGATGATCCCTGAATGGGCATGTTGGGTAAACGTAACGACTAGAATCAAAATGGGGATCATGACCGTTTCCACCATACGCGGCATGTATTGACTGAAATAGCTATCCGCCTCATCCACAGCATCCAGCGCCATACTGACCTTTCCCCCCGTTTGCCCTCGAAGAGAGGAAGGCATGGAAGCAAACGTAAAATTCTGAAGCACGGCTGCTCGCATATTTTTTTTGGCGGTTGCTGCCATTTGCAAACCAACCGTCCCGTTCCCATATGACAACAGTGTACGTATCGCCATCACGACCAGTAGGATGCCGAGCAGTAGGGCAACCGATGAAAAAGATGCTCTCTCCACAAAGATCCGCTGGACGGCTTCAGCCAGCAATGCAGCCTGACTTACAATGGCGGCGCCTAGTGCGAGCGAGATGAATGCCAGGTAAATGAGACGTTTGCGTTGGGCGGTCATCTGAATAGCGATCAAGCTTCGTTTCCCCCTCACCCAACTCAACTCCTTTATGGTAATGGCCTGCGAGTAATCGGCCTATTTTTTCCCTTTCACGTAATCCGCATCGAACAGGAACAGCTTGAAAACCAAAATAAGGGAAGGAATCAATAGACACATGCCCCCGATAAATACGACAACCAGCGCGAAGCCCATTGAGGATGAGGTGACGCTGTTCTGAATCGTAATGTAGGGATCCAGAATATAGGGATACTGCCCAATCCCGTAAGCGAAAAAGGCGCAGAAAAATTGCAGCATGATGCAAACAAATGCTAGCCCATAGCGACGGCCGCGGTATAACAGCCACATCGCAATCATGAAAAAGGCAACAGAAAGCGCAAGCAGCCACCATAAATCCATCATATTTTGATAATGCCGCTCATTGTGTTGCCCCAAATAGATAAAGGCCGTCAGGGCGATAATAATCGCCGGTGTGCTCCAGAACAGCGCATAGGTCCGCATAAGCTTTAGCGCAGCGTGATCCTCTGCCCGTGAAGCGTAAAAAGCCAGAAAACAGGCGCTAATAAACAAGACAGACACAATCGCCAATCCAACGATGCTCCATGACAATGGATTGGTAAATAAAGCCCAGTAATCCAGAGAAACCGTCTGATCCTGCTTCAAGATAAAGCCGCCTTCAGACAGGGCCAGCGTCACGGACAACGAAGCCGGGATCAGCAAACCCGATGCGCCGTACAAAAACAGATAGACGATATTATTTTTGGAACCATAGTTTTCAAATGCATAAAACGAACCGCGAATAGCAAGCAGCACGATTGCAACACTCCCCGGAACAATCAGTGCCGAGCCGTAGTAATAGGCTGTATCCGGAAAAAAACCGATCATGCCGATGTAGAAAAAGACGAAAAATACATTTGTGATCTCCCATACGGGTGACAAATAACGAGAAATCAGACGATTGATGAGGGGGTCCTGCTTGGTCAAGCGGGCATAAAAGGCAAAGAAACCGGCTCCAAAGTCAATGGAGGCTATAATAAGATACCCGTACAAAAACAGCCAAAGTACCGAAATCCCAATCAAATCGTAACTCATCGGGCATGCGCTCCCTTCCCTGTCCTCTTGTCGCCCGCATGCTGCGCCCACTTCTCCATCTCGGTTTCTGCCGGATTATTGTTGAATAAGCGCCGAAGTACAAGAACGCTAACCATGCCTAAAACGATGTAGAGAAGAAGGAAGAGGAAAAAAAGAATTCTCACGCTTGGCGATGACGTCGCCGCTTCTTCTACACGCATATATCCTCGTAAAATCCACGGTTGCCGCCCCAACTCGGCGTAAAACCAGCCCAGCTCGACTCCCAGGAATGCGAGCGGCGCGCCTAAAGCCATAATGCGGAGTAGCCATTTGTTGTGCTCATTGCGTTTTTTCCATAATGCAAATAGGAAATACAGAACGGATATGCCCAATAACGCAAACCCGATGCCAGCCATCAAGTCAAAAAAATAATGCACAAGGAGCGGAGGTTGTTCATCCGAAGGAAATTCGTTCAGACCTGTTACTTTCGCGTTAAAATTTCCAAAAGCCAGGAAGCTGAGAATCTTGGGCAGGTGAAGTGCGCCTATAATTTGATGCTCGGCATTAAGCCATCCTAAAAGAATCAAATCCACGCCGCTCTCGGTCTCAAAATGCCATTCCGCAGCAGCCAGCTTCTCCGGTTGATGCTCGGCCAAGAACTTGGCGGATACATCTCCTGCTACCGTGTTTAGCAGTCCGAACAACATGACAACGGCCATCATAAGCTTTAGCGCCTTTTTGTGGTATCCAGTGACCCCTTTTCTAAGCATCGTAAAGGCCGCAATGCCTGCTAGCAAAGCCGCTCCTGTTAAGTAGGCCGAGCTTAATACATGGAACACTTTGGAGAACGTCGCCGTATTCAGCATCGCTTGCACCGGGTTAACGGCTGTAAATTGTCCGCCTTGCATCGTAAATCCCCCGGGTTGATTCATAAAACCATTCACAGTCGTGATAAAAACAGCGGACATGCCTGCCCCTGCGACAATAGGGATCGTGAGCAGCCAATGAATGTAGGGGTTCTTGAACCGATCCCACGTATACAGATAAATGCCTAGAAAGATAGCTTCAAAAAAGAATGCAAACACCTCCATGAATAACGGAAGCGCAATAACGTTCCCCGCCAACTTCATAAAATTCGGCCACACCAATGCCAATTGCAGCGAGATCGCCGTGCCCGTTACGACACCGACCGCGACGGATATAACAAACCCCCTTGCCCACCTCTTAGCCATCAGTGTGTAGTGAGCATCTTGCTTGCGGATGCCGATGAACTCGGCAATCGCGATCATGAGAGGGATACCGACACCCATCGTCGCGAATATCGCATGGAACCCTAGTGTCATTCCTGTCACCAGCTTGCTCCATAGTACCGTATCCATTCCCATTCCTTACTGCCCCCCTTCCAAAGCGATTTGTAATTTGAGTTGATTATATCTCTGTCCTTCAGCAGTTCAATCGCGGTCACATCTTCTCCCTTAATCGTTCAACAATGGAACAATTCTTTTTGACAACTCGATGAAACATGCAAAAAAAGCTCGATCGGGCTATTGATCGAGCCTGCTTATCATGATAACTTTATCCGTTTCGATGTACCCCTTCGCGATTACGTTTGAATTTCAAGTTTTCAAAAATGAATAGACGCCGATCATTTAGACCGACGCCGATTGGTTCTTCATAAAGGACGGCAACCCACCTTTATTTCGACACGATAAAGTTAGGGAGATTTTTTTCAAGATACTTCATTCTTTCCGAATAATCTTGTTTTGCATGAGTTTCCGAAAGTATATTGTTCGATACTAACAAGTCATAAAATGATTTCAGCATCTGGGCTGATATAGCGGAAGTAATCATCATTCTTTGACCGTCGATCAGAACAGAAGATATTTTTTTAGGCTGTACAAGTTCAATCTGTACGCCGTTCCTGTCGATTATGAAATACATCTCCTTTACATTTTCAAACACTAAATGTTTTACTTCTGCCCCGTTTGCCAAGCGACTCTGAACTTCTTTCATTGAATAGCCCGGAATCGGATCATTTATCAGCAGCCATTTTGCAAATTCTTTTGCATCGATTTCATCTGTATCATATTTTTTCCAAACCGCGCCATTATCTTTGCTTATCTGTATTGTGTTATCCATCATGACACGAAGATATATTTCGTTGTCCATATAAACTGCACGATACTTTGAATCCATAAGGCTGTCTATCAACTTCGGTACATCATATTTCTTGTTGAATGTTAAATCGTGCGGCATTAAATCTGTAATGGTGGCACCTTGAGATAATGCGGGCACAATTTCGGTAGTGATGGCACCTTGAAATAATGCGGGCACTGCTTCGGATGAAGGTTCGGCTGTAGGATTGTCGACACCCGTAGAAGCTTCCGTTTTGTCCAATGCAGAAGTCGCAAAGATGATAACAACACTGGCTACAAGCCCAATAGCGAGCAACGTCGTGGCGATCGTGATTTTCTTGGTTTTCATGATCGATATAATCCTTTCTTCGGTCGCGTTTTTGGAAAAGCTGCTAATCATCGGCGACAAACCGCTTTTCTTCTCTTCCAAACGTACAAGTGCCCTAGCATAAGCAGGTTTCGTGTTTTCCCCAAATTTTCGTATGACTGTTTCATCACAGAATAGCTCGATATCGCGGTTGGCAAGGATATACATGACCCATACAAAAGGATTGAACCAATGGACGCATACGCTAGCGGCAAGAATCCATTTTTTGAGTGTATCGAATCGCTTGATGTGCGTAAATTCGTGGGTCAGGATAAGCGCAAGTTGTTTCTCCTCGTCATAGTCTAAATTTTTCGGCAAGAGTACAACAGGCCGAAAAATACCGTATGTAAGCGGAGTTGAAATATGATCTAGTTGCCTGATTTGAACATCTCGCCATAACAAATTGGAATGCTGCCATTTTCTTATAAAATCGTTTCTAATAGGCACAGCCATTTTGTAGATTTTGCGATACCTTACATGCGGAATGATAAAAAATAAAGCACACAACGTGGAACCAACTAACCACACCCATACAATAGGCGATATTTGTGAAGCCGTCTTCAATGGTACAATCGGCGCGGTCACATGCTCTGTAATTGGTGGCATGATTACCGTAGTTCCATTAATTGATGTTGAACTTTCTGGCGTGGGAATCAATTTTGGCGCTGTAAACATTCTGCTTAAATGTTCCGCTGCCGTAAAAATGCTAAATGGCGATTGAACTGAAACAGGTACAAGCAATTGAATTAATGCAACACCCCAAAGAAACATAAAGGTCATTTTGGGCAGCTTGTGAATAAGCAAAGAACGTAAGAAAATAACGGCAAGAATAAAGACGGAAGCCGAGATACTTATTTGAAGTAACGGCATTCCCTCACCTCATTCCATGCTGTCGATAAGACGTTTCAAGCGGCTAATTTCTTCTGTCGACAGTCGTTTCTGTCCCAACAGTGAAGCAATCAGTCTGTCGGGGGCGCCATCATACATTTTATTAATCAACTCTGTTGTTTCGTGTTCTTGCGCTTGCTCTCGTGTAACAAGCGCATGGCAAACGAAATTAGGTTCCCGTCGCTCGATCGCCCCTTTATCAAGGCATCTTTTGATAATGGTATAAGTTGTAGTCTTACTCCAACCTACTTTTTCTTTTGTAATTTCTGCAATTCTCTTTGCGGGGGTATCGCCTTCTTTCCACAAGATTTCCATAATATGAAGCTCGCTATCGAAAAGCTTCATAACCAAATGAACCACCTCGTTCATATTTATTCTACTGCTGTAGAATCACATATTAACATTCTACTGGAGTAGAATAATTTTGTCGATAGAGTCCTGTAATTTTCTTGCACCAATTTTCCCATCCTCCATGCAGCCCTTCTTGATTGCCTTTGAATAAAACGAAAAAGACGCCGATTATTCGACGTCATTCCATCGTTTCATATCGTCCAAAAATTTCTAACTATCTAATCCCTTGTGCTTTCGATTCTTCTTAGGTTCTCAGTATCCCGAGCTGGAGATGAACCGAAGAATCGAGAGTACTCTCGATTAAATTGTGAGGGACTTTGATAGCCAACATGATATGCGGCACTTGCTACTGGATAGCCCTCAAATGCAATGAGGTTTCTAGCCTCCAAAAGCCTTAATTGCTTTTGAAATTGAATCGGACTTAAACCCGTTGCCCTTTTAAACTGACGGTGAAAGGTATTTATAGCCATACCGGATTTTGTTGCCATCTCGCCAATGTCTATTGGCCTCATAAAATTATCGCGAAACCATTTTACAACCTCGGAAATTTTGGATAAATTACTTTCCCGCAGACCGAATTGCCTCAGATACCATCCTTGTGGTCCCATCAGAACGCGATATAGGATTTCGCGCTCATAAGCTGGTGCAAGAGCTGGAATATCTCTTGATGATTTCGATAATCGCAATAAGCGCAGCCATGCCTCCATAAATTCATTGTCCATTTCACAAGCTGCGAAATGCTCGGAAGCAGTCGGTAACAGATTTTCAGGAAGATCTCTTAATAAACTCTGAAGAACATTCTGATTCAACTTGAGACCAAGGGACATGTAAGGACGGCCATCACGGTCTGGATGTACACTCGCCGTTGCAGGAACATGCACCGGTAACACGTAATATGATGGCCCTTCCAGGTCAGTGCTACGCTCCCCGATTGAAAGAATCTTTGTTCCTTGAACCGTAAGACCAATCATCGGCTCGTAGAGCGCTGCGAGTTGATGAGTGGGGATGTCTCCCTTAATCATACTTAGCCCCGGTACTCCGGTTTCAATCTGTCTAGTACCTGCGCCTTTCATTAGATCAATAATTTCATCAAGGACGTTATTCATGCGCTTATTTTATCACGCGACTTCTTATCCCTCAACACAACTCTGAATTACTTCGGCATTTTTAGGCTCTTTATAATGATAAATATAAAGAATAATCCGGGTTGATCGAAAGTAACGTGGTGTTTTTAGGCAATCAAAAGGCATTTTTAGATCTATATTATTTCCACAGATGCGACTAAAATTGAAGCCAGATCGAACACAAAATAAGGAGGATCTTATGAAAATTGCGATCGTAACAGGTGGCAGTAATGGCATTGGAAAAGCGACGGCGCTTGAGCTTGGCAAGCGCGGAATTAGCGTCATTCTCACATACAATTCCTATAAGGACCGGGCAGAAGCCGTCGTTAAGGAAATTGAGAAGAATAAAGGCGTTCGGGCAATTGCACTGAAGCTGGATCTGACTCGAATATCAACATTCGAAGGTTTTGTTCTAGAAGTGAAAAAGAGCCTCCAAGACATTTGGAACAGAACGACTTTCGATTACTTAGTTAATAATGGCGGTGTCGGTGGGCCAATGATGTTCACTGAGATGAGCGAAGAATACTTCGACATGATTCTTAATACGAACTTCAAAGGACCGATTTTTTTAACACAACAACTTGTCGGATTCATGAAGGATGCTGGAGCTATTGTAAATACCACGAGCTCATCCAAAAACCAATCATTTCCAGGCTACTCCGTTTACGGCTCGTTAAAAGCAGCATTCTCAACTTGGACTCGCTACATCGCCAAAGAACTTGCACCTCGCCAAATTCGGGTCAACGCAGTTTCGCCCGGTCCTACGCACAGCAATTTTGGCGACGGAGTATTCGATAAACATCCCGAATTCATTAAGCCGCTGGCTGAGCAATCTGTATTTGGCAGAATCGGCCAACCCGAAGATATGGCGAAGGTCATTGTGAACTTATTGTCCGATGATTTCGGCTGGGTTACAGCCCAGGACATTGAAGTGTCTGGCGGACATTTGCTTTAAGAAAGAACATTTAATGTGCAGACTGCTGTTTAGCCCGGATAAAAAGGGGTGTCCCATCGTCATTATCATGACTTATGGGACACCCCTTCATTTTGCGAAAATGTGCTTTAAGCAACATATTATACTATAACTTTTGGAGTATCCCGTTAACTGGTTTGTGTCTTCATCATAATCTGGTTTGTCTCGAAACAAACAACTTTGTTTATGATGCCGAATCAACGTACTCTGAAAACACATCCACCCCTGGATTAAAAACTTCATACGGGGCTTGCGGTTCATTCGTCTTCCTAACTATATACAATTCGCTACTTTCCGAAATTATATCTGATTTATAAAAAAAGCGGAGGCTAAAGTATCCACATGCATGCAGTACCTTGTTTTGGCACAGGAATACTTTTGTCGAGAATAATGTTTCCGAACTCATCTTCAAACTCAGGATGAATAGCAAATATTCCCGTCTTTTGAATGTCGTCTCCGTCATATGAAAAATCACAACGCAGGCCCTGAAACGTGGGATTTTTTCTCCCGCCCTCTTCTTCGGAATACAACCTATACCTTACTCTGAAATCAGGAGGGGATTTTCGAACTTTCTCATATGGAACCTAGGCTTCCATAAACAATTAACCTCCTCCTGAAAATTTATCTTAACGCTAGTAAATCCCTGTCTGTTTGTGCAGTGGTTTGCGATCACACATTCGTCTGTGGAGTTCATCTAACTTTTAATGTCTTTCTGAAGTCATTATCATCTGTAATATATGCTAATGAATCGACGTTAACCATCTTCGCATTAGTGTGTAATTGATTCAGGGTTTCGACATCTTTACAGTAAATTGATGTATAGCTAGAATCAACAATCAGCAGTATTAGTTCGCAGTCACTATTTATAATCTTCGTATTTATCAATGTTCAGTATATTCGTTCCTGTTGGAAAAGCCTTTAGGTCAGCAAAAATTATATATTGAGGACTATGCAGACCCTATTATTAACGACCTTGATCTGGGCGATGTATGCGTTAAAAGCAAGCATTGTATCCATGGTATAGGTGCCAAAAAATGAATATGACGAATACGTTTCCATAAACGAAGAAACCGATGAAATCTTACAAAAGAAGCATCTACTCGAAAAATCACTTCAAGAAGTGATAACACTTTAGCCTTCAAAGAACTAAAAAAGGACCTTGAAAACTTCATTTCATTCAAGGAACTTACTCCAGAATTGCTTCATAAAGTTATAGACCGTATTGAAATAAAAGCAGATGGGAGTCCGAGAATCTTTTACAGATTTTCGAACCCCTCTGCTTATTCTTTACTTCTAACTATCAACGCACAGCACTCCACATGTATTGTCTGGGACATGGAGACATGCCTCACTCCTTGTCAGTGGGGCTACGCTTGACTTTATTTAAACTAATACCTAGAAAAGGTAAACAGTGTGTACTTTTCAACGAATTTATATTAAATCTCTCTCTTACTTCGTGATGCCTTAGAAATGGTATAATATAGATAATTAATTAAAATTACTCGTTCGATTCTGTTCATCTATATTTGAACTATCATCATATTGGCTTTTAAGGGAGCTGATTATATGAATATTGTCAGCCATGTAGCTGGGAACAATCAAATTTTGCAAGTCCAATCGACACCAGAAGATGAACTTATAGACGTTAGTCGTGTTGCCTCCTCTTGGCGTGGTGTTTTATCGCTTGTAGCACCAGACGAAGGAACTACTGGACTTCGTCCTGCACAACTTGGTGCTTTATGTTCAATAAAAGCACACTGGACTGTATCGAGTGAGCATGCTACTGTCGTTATGCCAACAGGCACAGGCAAAACAGAGACAATGATTGCAACTGTTGTATCGGAAATGATAGATCGAACTTTGATTGTTGTGCCAAGTAACTTATTAAGAAAGCAAACTGCTGAAAAATTTATGACTTTTGGAATATTACAAGATATTGGTGTCATTAATGACATTGCATTGAAGCCTGCCGTGACAACACTACTTAGAACTCCAAAAGAGCTTTCTGATCTTCAGACAATTCTTAATAAATCAAATGTTGTAGTAACAACAATGGCACTATTGCAAAGATTTCCTGATAATTATTTGGAGGCAATACGGAATACTTGCGATACACTAATCGTTGATGAGGCGCATCATATCGCAGCCAATACGTGGGCATCTGTAAAATACAAATTGAGAAAAGTAAAATGCTTGCAGTTCACAGCAACGCCTTTTAGAAATGATGGGAAGAAGGTTGATGGAAGAATAATTTACAATTTCCCACTATCCATGGCTCAAGAACAGGGGTATTTTCAAGAGATCAATTTTCTTCCCATCCTTGAATTTGACGAAGAAAAAGGAGACTTGGCTATTGCTACGGCTGCAGTAAACCAACTTGAAAAAGATCTAGAAGCTGGATATAATCACGTCATTCTTGTCCGTGCAAAAGACAAGCGTTCAGCAGATCGTTTATATAAAAAGATATATCACCCTTACTTTTCACAGTACAATCCAGTGTTAGTACATAGCGATATTCCACCAACTGATAGAGCAGTTTCAATGACCGCACTTAAAAATGGAGACGCAAGAGTTGTTGTTTGTGTCGATATGTTTGGAGAAGGCATTGACATACCTAGCCTCAAAATAGCTGCCGTACATGATAAGTACAAATCATTGCCTATAACGCTGCAATTTATCGGACGATTTGCAAGGTCCAAAAAAGGGCTTGGTACGGCAACAGTCATTACAAATATAGCGAATGATGAACTCAATGAATCACTCCGAGAACTGTACTCCCAGGATTCCGACTGGAATGTATTACTTCATGTTTTGGCTAATCGAGAAATTAACAAAGAATTATCCCTTCAAGAACTTGCAGAAGGATTTAATGTTTCTTCACTACATGGCATGACTATACAACAATTACGACCTAAGATTAGTATGATAGCATACAATAACAAAGAGAAAAGTTGGAATCCAGATGGAATTTATAATGTGTTTGACCCTGATAATTGCTTCTTCACAATAAATAATGAAACTGGAATTATAGTCATTGTTGAAAAACAGGATTCAAATATTGACTGGACCTCTTTCAAAGGAATTAGTGATACTAACTGGCATTTGCATTTAGTCTATTGGAATCCCAAAATAAATATGTTCTTTATAAACAGTACGAATAAGAGCATTTCAGATACCCTAGCAGATGTGCTATTTTCCCAACACGATAAAATTCGCGGAGAAACAGTGTTTCGGTGTTTGCATGGGATCAAGCGTTTAATGTTGGGTACTGTCGGACTTAAGTCAGCAATCGACGGTCCCATTCGATACCGAATGTTTGCAGGGATTGATATAGGCATTGGTATTACTGAATCACAAAAAGAAACCTCGTACAAATCCAATTTATTTGGAGCTGGATATAGTGGAAACGGCAAGATAAGTATTGGTTGTTCTTACAAAGGTCGTATCTGGTCTAAGTGGGTTGAGAGCATGGATTATTGGTTGAACTGGTGTAATGAGATAGCTGCTCGTCTACAAAATGAAAAAATCAACACCTCTAAGATATTTGAAGGCGCATTAGTACCTGAGATCATCAATGACCGTCCAACATCTGTTCCTTACGGAATAGAATGGCCTATTGACATGGATTTGATTAATGACAGCAGTTTTCTTATCAAGCATGGTCCAAACACTTATTCAATTTATGATTTGGAGATCAGACTTTCAGATCATAGTGAGACCGATCCGATCCGATTCACTATCGGAAACGATTATGTTTGCGAGGAATACGAGCTTCAAATATCGAACAGAGAATTTGAATTTAAAGCTATAAAACCAACAGGATTGATACTCAAAAGGAGTAAACGCGAATACCGGATGACAGAATTTTTCAATGAATTCCCACCTCGCATAAAGTTTGTTGATCAATCAATGTTAGAAGGAAATCTCATTGTAAGAATGACCTCGGCGCCACCAGTATTCAATAAAGAACGAATAATATCATGGGATTGGAGCAATGTAGATCTCCAGAAAGAATCTCAAGGTATACAACGTGATATACAGAGCATTCAATATCACACTATTCAGAAATTGGTCTCCTCCAA
Organism: Cohnella baijiui; assembly: GCF_020731285.1. Taxonomy (GTDB): domain Bacteria; phylum Bacillota; class Bacilli; order Paenibacillales; family Paenibacillaceae; genus Cohnella. The sequence goes on along the minus strand of NZ_JAJFOW010000003.1, from coordinate 95,737 downwards.
TAAATATTGTGTGATATTTGATGATGACGGTGCAGGTGAAGTTGCAGATATTGTAAGTATTATCGATGAGGCTGGAAAAATAACCATTCAATTTTACCACTGTAAATATGCACATGGTGAAAATCCTGGAGCGCGAGTTGCAGATTTGTATGAAGTCTGTGGACAAGCTGAAAAATCTGTTAAATGGTGCCAAGAACCCGCCTCAATTATTGATCGCCTTATGAAACGCGAATCTTCTCGTGCACGATCAGGTGGAACTAGGTTTGAAATTGGTAATTTGCAAAAACTTCGAGAGATTAAAAATAAGATGCGTGTTTTCCCAGTAAAAGTTGAAATAAAAATTGTACAGCCAGGTATCAATTCACAAGGTATTACGGACGATATGCTTCGTATTTTAAGCGGAACCGCATCGTATTTAATGGATACCTACAGTATTGACCTCAAAGTCATTTGCAGCTGATTCAAATGAAGCGCCTCGCAGCAAGCTGCGGGGAATTAGACTAGAAGCGGTTAAAAATGATATCGGAATGTATGAATAACCGAATTCTTCATATTAATCTCTGCGAACTAATATAATGTCCCTACAATAATAAGCTTTAGAACAAAAATGGTAGTGCTGCAACTCGATTTAGAGTGCGGCGCTACCGTTCAAAAGTTAGTTAAAGTTTTAACTTGCCACCTTTAATTATTTTAAGTAACCGTTAAAAACATATTCAATGGAATTAGGTTTATATATCCCACAAAGCTCTTGCGTTTTTTCAAATTCGTATTTTTCAATATGATACCCGAACATTTCAATTCGGTCTTCCGAAATAGATATTACTGGTTTTTTTGTGCCAAGATATTCAAAGCACCTTTCAAAAAGCTCTGTACCTATTCCTTTATTTCTAAAATCTTCATGTACACGAAAAGTGCAAATTTTCTTTTCAAACTTTGTTTTTTTTAGAATAGCAATTCCACTAAGAATTGCTTGGGGATTTCCTTCAATCTCGGAAAGAACAGCTATAATTTCCCTTTCTCCATTCTTGTTTTCAACTTCAGGGATCACAACTTTGTAAAACCACTCTTCAAATTGCGGATAGCTTTCTGACAAGTCCTTCAAATAATTATACAATTTATCTTTAGACTTCTCGCCTATTTCACTAATAATATACTTCCTTAATTCGCTCGGCTCTATTTCAGATATCCTAAGAAAAACATTCTTAACAACGTCCCCTTCCACCGAAGAACATCTCCTTTTACTTATTAAAAAAGAAACTGAGACACCCAATTGCCAAGCACTCCACCTATTGCCCCAAGAATAACAATTCCTGTTATGTAACAAAAAACAACAAATATCGTACCTTTTTTATATTGAAATCGTGATAAATCCGAAAAATCTTCAACGTATTTTTTTGAAGTCTCGCCTGTTTGAGGATCATTGACTTCTTTAGCCTTACTTTTCATATGATACGCAATAATATTATAATCGACACCTTCTATATAATCTTTCCACAGGTCATTTTCCAACATTCTACTATTAATTTCTTTACCATACTGTATAATTACATCATTAGCATTTCTCAGTATAAGATAGTGTACTGCTAAAAAATTGAATCTATATCCTTTTTGAAACTGTTCCCTTAACTCTTCGCTACAACTGCGAATATCATTTAATCTAAAATCGATAATTTCAGTGTTTGTAAAATGGTCATTAAAAAAGCTGACTCCTTGAATTTCATCGTTAATTAACTCGATATCATTTCTGTTCACTTTTAAACGGAAGCGAAAATAATATCTAGTTATCACATCTAGTTTAATTCCTTTAATGTCTAATTCAATTATCGTACCTGGAGTAACTGATCTGCTCTTACATTTTCTAAGTATAAGTTGGTCTTCTTTATCTAGGGAATAAATGATAAAATCCGGCTTATTTTTCACACCGTTTACAATCAACCGTTTGGGTTGACCTTCAGTAGTAGTAAAATCTTCATTAAAAATTGCACTGACCAATTGATTGTTCGAGATTACACTCCCCAGATCAGAGATTTGAGTCATGTCCATCTTAAATGGTGCATACAGAAAGACTTTATCGATTTTCGAAACATCCTCAATCAAAAGACCAAAGTCAAAACAATAAGTCTTATTCTTTTTGTTCTGGTCCCATAAATTAATATGTACAGTTGCCTCTTTGTTTTTTTCAAGATTGGAATCTTGTAATGAATACCATAAAGCAAAACTTCTCAAATTTAACACCTCATTATCTCAAACATCGATGCTACATTTCATTAAGTATAAACAAGATGCTAAACACCTATATTATACATACTATACTCCTATTTATACAGTCTCAATTTACACGCCCTCTCACTCAAGTAAAATAATTCCAGTAAATGAGTGTACATGCTATAATAAAAATTTAGAGTTACATTGCGAGGTGAATTAAATGAAAAACCTCATCTTTATGGGAGGAATACATGGAGTAGGAAAAACAACTATTTGCACTGAACTCTCTCAAAGGTACTCGTTATCTTCTTTTTCAGCTAGTAAAATCATTTCTGACGTGAAGAAACAAAGCTTCACTTCAAACAAGCAGATCGCAGATATAGATGAGAATCAAAATTTTCTTATCCAAGGAACTGAACAATTAGAAGTAACTTCTAAAATTAATATTATTGATGGCCATTTTTGCTTAATTGATAAGAAAAAAAACATATCAAGAATACCTAAAGAGGTATTTATTGGGCTTAATCCAATTTTACTGATTGTTGTAGTAGACACTGTAAGTAAAATTATAGATAGACTTCAAATGAGGGATAAGCTCGACTATTCTCCATTATTTGTCGAATCTTTTCAAAATGAAGAAATTAAGCATGCAAAGTTGATAGCTGAAATACTAGACAAGCAGCTCTTTATTTTCGATTTTTCACCTGAATCAAAACTCAAATTACATGATATTATCACCGAACTGGGAGTGATATAATGAGAGTTTTATTAGATACAAACATAATTATACATAGGGAAACAAGTTCAATTGTAAAAAATGAAATTGGAATCTTATTTAGATGGCTCGACAAATTAAAATACACTAAGTGTGTGCACCCGATTACAGCTAGCGAGCTGCAAAAACATAAAGATAAAAATACAGTCAATTCTATGTTGATCAAACTTAATAGCTATCATCTTTTAAAAACTGAAGCACCTTGGAATACTCAACTACAGGAATTGTCACGAAAATACGATAAGAATACGAATGATATCAACGATTCAAAAATTTTAAACGAGTTAATTGCAGGAAGAGTTGATATTCTTATCACGGAAGACCGAAAAATGCATTTTAAAGCCGCAAGGCTTAAATTTGCTGATAAAGTGTTTACAATTGATTCCTTCTTAGAGAAGGTTACCAGCGAACATCCTGAGTTAATTCAGTACAAAATCCTCTCTGTCACAAAAGAGTACTTTGGCAATATTGATATTAACGATGATTTTTTTTATAGTTTAAAAGAAGATTACTCTGGGTTTGAAAATTGGTTTAATAAAAAATCTGATGAAACGGCCTATATATGTAAAATTGACGATAATATCTCCGCCTTCCTATATTTAAAAATTGAAGGAACCAATGAAAACTACAGTAATATTACTCCCCCGTTTGCCAAAAAACGCAGGCTAAAAATAGGCACATTTAAAGTCACTCTAAATGGTTACAAACTCGGAGAACGATTTATTAAAATTATTATAGATAATGCACTAAAAGCACGGGTAGACGAAATTTATGTTACTATTTTTGATAGAACAATTGATCAAATTAGGTTAATCAACCTTCTTTCCGACTATGGCTTTACCAAACATGGATTAAAAGATGGCAGTGAACTTGTATATACACGCGATTTTTTGCCAGCGTTTGATGATAGCAATCCAAAGTTTACTTTCCCATATGTCAGCTCGAATAAAGAAATATTTCTAGCACCTATTTATCAAGAATATCATACAAATCTCTTTCCAGACTCTATCTTACGAACTGAATCACCTAAGGATTATGTTGAAAATGAACCATTTAGAAACGCAATTAGCAAAGTATTTATCTCCCGTTCAATGGAAAGAAATTTATGTCCAGGGGATATAATTATCTTCTATAGGACAGGAGGTTACTACACAAGTGTTGTCACGACTCTTGGCATTGTTGAAAGTGTGATTACTAATATAGCTGACCCGGAGCAATTCATCTCTCTCTGTAAAAAAAGAAGTGTTTTTAACGATAAGGAACTGCTAGAATTTTGGCATTTCAAAAGGAGCAACCCTTTCATTGTAAATTTCTTATATTCTTATTCTTTTCCAAAACGGATCAATATGAAAAGATTAATTGAGTTAGGAGTAATCCAAAATGTTCATTCCGCCCCGAGAGGATTTATGAGAATAACATACCAGAATTTCAAGGACATCATTCGGGAGGCGCAGGTCGATGAACGTATTATTATCAATTAAGCCTGAGTTTATTGATTTAATTGTCTCGGGTGAAAAGCAATATGAATTTAGAAGAACTATATTTAAGCGGAAAGATGTCTCTACAATAATCGTCTATGCCACTACGCCAGTCAGTAGAGTTGTCGGAGAGTTTGAAGTAGACTACATTCTTTGTAAAGACGTTAACTCATTGTGGGAAGAAACTAAATCTTTTGCAGGAGTAGATGAGGATTTTTTTTTCAATTATTTCAACAACAAAGAAATGGGGTATGCTATTAAGATTAAAAACTATAACCAATATCCTGAGCATAAAAAGTTAATTGATATATATCAATCCCCCCCTCCTCAATCATTTGCATATATTACGGTGTAATAGGAAAAGACCAGACCATCTCCATTTTGCTTTGAAGGTGGTCTTTCTTGTCGGTATTCTGCTGATTTAAGTCAGAATACCGGATTAGGGTCTGTGTACATAACTAAATAAAGAAGGCACCTATTGAGGCACCCTCCTTCACACTCGTTTCTATTCCCCTTAATAAACTAAAAATCGCTTGTCATATCTACCCATTTCAAATCCAAAACAACCGAAACCTTAATTGTATCGCGCAACACCTTATTTTTATAGTCACCGTCATCCTGTACAAAGGAGAAATACTTAGCCGAATGCTGAAAACTATAGACATCTAGGTATCGACTCGACATAGCCCCACCACGCACTCCACATGTGTTGTGCTGGGAATAGGAACATGGATCACTCCCCTCATTTATTGAAGGCTTTTTTTGATTCTGAACCTTCGTCTGAGCTTGGACGCTGCTCTTAAAGCCTGTTTTGTATATAAACGTTAGTTTGTACGGATTAGTGCTGCCATCATCACATTTTTCTCCAACCAGGATTTTATCGACAACACTTTCAAGTACGCTTCGATCAAACGTAGGCAGAACCGTATTCGACCGAAGCACTTGGCGAAAATGGGTTATCCTTTTCTCAACATCGACTTCATCTTGTGCAGCTTCCTCTAATTTCGCTCTTTCGTCAAGCAGTTCGTTCAAGAGCGATTCAAGTTCTGCATACTTATGCTCATATGTTGGACGATCTATCTTGTCATCCAGATGCAAGTCGATCAAATTGCAACGCTTATTCTCAAGAGCCTGAATTTCGTTGATAATTTTAGTCAACTGTTTTTGGCTGTTCTGCTCGATCAGGACAGATTCCGCTCTTACTAAAAGCTCGTCCAACACATCTTTATGGTTGTCGCAAACTAAATTGTACGTCTCAACAAAAGCACCTTCAACAATCTTTTCTTCAATCCCCTTGCTATGAGGACAATATTTCTTTCCCTTCTTCGTGTTGGTTGAACATTGCCATATCGTCTTTTCATGCGTTGTCCCGCTATTCCAGCTCCGCCGGGAAAAATGACCGCCGCAGAAAGCACATTCCAGCATGCTGCTGAAAGCAAACTTTCTGCTGTATTTTTCCCGTTTTCCGCCTGCATCCAACTTGCTGCGAATTTCCCCACGGCGGTGAAGTATGTCCTGAGCCTTTTCAAAAACTTCCTCGGTGACAATCGGCACGTGATGATTTTTTATATAATACTGATCTTCTTCTCCACGGTTATCAAGTCTTCGTTTAGAGATAGGGTCGAGCGTAAAGGTCTTTCCTTGAAGAACGTCGCCCTTATACTTCTCATTCTTAATGATACCTAAAACGCTTGTATCACACCATTCGATATTTCCACGCTTTGTTTTGCGTTCCAGTTCAGTCAATTCTTTCGCAATCATATACGCGCCAATGCCCGAAATATAACGATCAAAAATGTAACGTACAATTTCAGCCTCATCTTCGTTAATCGTTATCCGCTTCGTAACAGGGTCGTAGTCATATCCAAGACAGCTTTGAAAGCCTACCAGTTCGCCGCGGCTCATCTTCATCTTTAGTCCTCTTTTGACGTTCGATGAGATATTCTCAACTTCTTGCTGCGCGACAGAACTCAAAATGGTGAGTAACAATTCACCGTCCATTGTAAGGGTATTGATATTTTCTTTTTCAAAAAATACGGCAACATTTTTTTCTTTAAGCATCCGAACATACCTTAACGTATCTACTGTATTTCTTGCGAATCTCGATATGGATTTGGTTATAACCATATCAATCTTTCCATTCAAACAATCGGAAATTAACCGTTGAAAGTCATCGCGCTTCTTTACCTGTGTTCCCGTAATGGCTTCATCCGCATAGATGTCAACCAATATCCAATCACTGCGTTGATTAATCATTTCCGTATAGTAGGAGACCTGTGATTTATAGCTGCTTAACTGCTCTTCGGTGTCTGTACTCACTCTGGCATACGGAGCAACACGAAGAATTTCCGATTTTCCTCCAGTGCGATCTGACAGTTTTCGATTTGCCTTAATGACTTCAACTGCAATAGACATGATGAGTTCCTCCTTTGATTCGCATTTATGACGCTTACAGCGTAATAAATTTTCGTTTGATTAACAAAGGTGCGAATCAAGAGGTAAGGTCAGATTGGATACCATAGTCTCTCATGGTTTTGTTTTTTAATACATGAAACTCATGCTCGTTTATCAGCGACAAAGCTAACAATTGTCTCAGCATCGCGATTTGCATGCTATATCGAATTACCTTATGCTGCATAAACTAACCTCCCATACGGTTCACCTACGTTTCAAGAAACAGCGAAAAGCAGAGATGTGCTACAGCATCATGCACATCTCTGCACTCCGCCTCTGTTTTGGTTTCTCGATTTAAATATCCAATCCGATGAACGGTGGTGTCGCCGCTCCCATAGGATTCTCACCTCTCCCAGGATCTCTGGAAGCCGCCCCCATTGCGATGAGCTGTGGCTGGACGGAAGTATCATTATCCCTCCGCATGTGTCATCGCCATAAATGGAACCACCATTTATAATTGCATGGCAAAATCGCTCGCTCTCCGCCATTCATCTTTCCAGTGTTTTCTGAAAAAAGAACAGGCGAAGTGGTCATGGCGCACCTGCAAATTGGCTAACCTTGTACAGGTATGCGGGGAAAGTACCGGATCAGATGCTATAAAATTTTCAAGGGGCACGGAGGGCAACGAAACTTTCCCTCTACTATTCATTTCATTTTTCATGTAAAATCGGACTCTCTGACAATAAATTATTTGTTGGAACAAGGCAGTAGGGTTTGAAGTCGAGGGGCATCGTCAGTTTTACGAAGGATGGCTGTTGCTTTCTGCATTAAGGGGGAGGGGGGCAATATCGATGGAAAATGGATGGATTACGACGAAAGGTAAATTGCATGAATGAAATAGTCGTGTTATGATTAGGATAGAAAAAGGAGCCGGACGGCCTTCCGACTCCCTGCACAACATTTTGGGTGGGAAACCTCCAAAGAAGTTAGAGAAAATAACCCGTTCCCTTGGCGCTAACCTGGGCGGGTTATTTTCGTTTTTTCAGATATGTGAGCAGGGCCAGCAAAAACATGCCTAGCATGATCACTTCTGTCAACGAAAATTGCATGAGCATCACCTCCACTCTGGAGGCGATACTTCCCCACCCAAGTCTGTTGTACTCGAATATTATACCAAAAGTTTGCGAGAGATTACTAGGATCGAGCCGATTTCTTAGCTTACGGTACTGTATCGATGCTGGAAATCGAAGCTTTCGCGCTAAAGGGAAGCAGGCGGAAAGCATGTCCCTTTAGGAGAACCAAAAGACCGCGAAAAGCCTTATAAAATCAAGGGTTATGGCATTATCCATCACCTTTACCTAGTGCCACAAAGCGTCTCGAAAACGTGGACAAATCCCGCATAAAGTCATAACTCCAACATGGGTACTATTCATTAACTTACCATTTTGCTCGTAGCCCCAAAATAAGATCGCCAGAAACCACCTTTTATTAAAAGAAAAGAATGATATCCCTGATTACCAATCAAGGACATCATTCTGATAATACCCGTCGAGCACTAAATTTTTGAAGTTGAGACAACCTGGCTTACTATTTCATCAAGTTCTTCAATTGAAATATAATATCCTTGTGCACGTTCAATCTCTGAGCTATTTTTATAAATTAAATCACCGTGTTTTTGCAAATGCTGTGCACCTGCTTCTTCAAGTATCATACGTGATGAATTCGCATCATTCACTCTCAGTGCAAGTCTTCCATTCAACTGCGACTTAATATTGGTAGGTACCAGATTGGCTGCTGGGCGTTGTGTACACAGTACTAAATGGATGCCTCTTTTTCTTCCAATTTGTGCGATACGCTTTACTGGTGTGAAGAAGGCCTCCTTATCCTTTTTCTTTTCAAGTTGGTCAGATAAGTCAGCGAATTCATCAATAACAACAACCATTGGAGCCAGCTTTTCCTCAAATTTCTGATTGTATTGAATAATATTTGCCACTCTGGCATCAGAAAGAATCTTTTCTCTTCTTTCAAACTCCGTATATACTACATTTTTAATTACCTCGGTTGCCTCTTGGGCATCTGAAATGATTTTTCCTCCCACAAGGTGCGGTATCCCCTCAAAATGAACAAAATCCTCTAAGCCTGAGGAGGAAAGCACCAATTGCAGTTCTTTCTCAGTCGGATGAGTTTTTATAAGCGATGCAAGCATCGTGAATAAAAACACTGTTTTGCCAGATCCCGTGCTTCCGCCAATTAGAATATGAGGCATTTCCCCCAAATCCTTTATAATATCTCTTCCATCAGGAGTTCTTCCAATTGGAAAATACAGTTTCTCAGGTGATGTTGTCACAGGAAGCTTTTTTACAACCTCTGAATAAAGTACTTGCTCTCTTTGAAGGCGCGGAATATCCAATATAATCTCATCAGAATTATGGATTACTTGAATTAAAATTCCTGTTCGTTTCATTTCACGCCCTATATCCTCTAAATGATTTTCAACTGCCTGCAGACTCTGCCCTCTGGAAAGCTTGAAGTAAAGTCTGATTATACTCGGACCCACTACTGCCTTACTTGGATCACACTCTTTTAAATTTATATGATAATCAGAGCATGATCTTGTGAAATCTCGAGCAAGCTGCTCGATCTCCTCCTTAGAGACCACATCTACAGAAGCGTTTAAGGCAATTACCTCTTTATTCGTAGTTGTTAGTTCATTATATTCCTTTGAAGCAGCCGCCTCATTTATTCCAACAACTTCATTTGGTGGCTGACTGTATTCAATTGAAGCTACTTCTGGAGACAGTTGGACAATTTCATTTTTCTCATCCTCTTCCAAGACATCGTTATCAATTTCGATCTCTGGTTCAGGAGTTTCCTCCGAGGTTTCGTCAAAATCAATTTCCTTTGCTGAGTTAGTGACCGAGGATGGACCACCGAAAATATCAGCTTGAATCTCCTTGGCAGTAAGTTCAACAAATTCAACTGGGCAATCATCAAACTCTGGGTGTAGGGCATGTACGGTTTTCCCACCATTTGATTCACTGAGTTTAATATGGAGAAGCATACCTGACACAAAAATGTTTATATTACCTGTTTTCCCCGTACTAAAGGCTTTTTTCAGTACCTGACTCCATTGCTTTTGCCATTTACTATCATGAACATGTCTAAAGCACTCAGAAACTACCTGGTACTTAAGAACCTCTCTCCGGGCAGCTACAAACATGTTAAGAGTTTCTGTTTCGACCAAATTAAAAATTTCTTTCAGCATTCCGACAACTGAAGCAATCTGGTCCGCTGCATGTCCTGTTATTAGCTTAGCACCTGTGTGTTCATCGACGGAAAGCCTCGCATCTGGTGAGTCATCCCTTGTTTTCACCTCGATAGGCTGAACATATAATGAATTAGTACTTTCATCATAGCGCAAGCCAATAAGATCGGCTCGTTCATTTCCAATACTGCTATCATTTAACCAAAGACGTGCATCTGGTGTATCCAATGAAGCCACCAACGAATTTGGATATTTTTTTGTATACCATGCGGCAGCAAAAACTGTACCTATAAGCCCTTTTTTCCTATTAATAATTGCTTGGGCGTCAGTTCCAGAGCGTGGGATGCTGATTAATCCCTCAGATGAAATATGACCAAACTGAGAAAGTATTTTGTTTAAAACCTCTTTATCTGGATAAAGATTATATTGTCGCAAAAGATTAAGGTACTGACCAATAATTCTGGAATCCTTGGCAGCCCAAATACTTACCATTCTTCTACCGTATTGCTTTTCTCCAATCGGAATTGTATTGCGCGGCAAGTAATTATTAGTAGTTCTGTCCGCAGCAATTAACCACTGTGTCTCCCCATTCTCAATAGTAGAAACGACACTGCTGATGTCCGCATCTGGATTATAGGTAGGCCTTGGATTTCTATTGGCTGTTACAATTTCGGCATGACGCATTACCTTATGATAGTCTCCGATCAAGCCCGAATCCATATCAGAGGAAGGGAAAATGTCTCCTCTATGGGTTATATCATCAAATTCATAATCATAGGTTACAACTAATGGATTAATATAAAGACTTTTTGTACTCGGGCCATATTCGATTGAATAGGCAGCTTGGTCGAAATAGAAGGCAAGATGCACCGGCTTTTTTTGAAGTTCCTGCTTCACATCACTTGACGAAGCTACATTTTTAATACTAATTGAAATTCTACCACTTTTAATCAAATTCCCAATTTCATAATCCTTGGATGAGTAGTCGAGCTTGGCAAGCTCACTATTACCATTTTGATTTCGTGTTAGATAAGCGAAATATACAATTCGCTCGCAGCCATTATTGTCAATAAACAATTTTAATGACTTTAAGATACTTGGCAAATCAGGAGCATCAACTGTACATATTCTAACTTCACTTTTTGTGTAAGGGGCAAAGGCAACCCAACGCGACAATATTTCTTCAACAGCTTGTGTGCCGTCATAACCTAGATAACGATTTGTTTTGTTTTCAAAGGTCGGAAGCATTTCAATGCTTCCAGAGCAAGGTAATTCGGTGCTAACAGAGTTTGTTATCATCTTATCTACTACCAAAAAATTCATTATCTGAGGCAATGACGAGAAAACCTCTGTTAAATTCTTAGCATCCTCCTCACTCATTTGCTCCCTGTTATTAGTTAGTTCCTTAAATACCTCATAATATCTCCACAAGTAGAGAGGATGCAGGGGCATGAGCATTCCCTTCCATTCTACCGGCGTTTTTATATACAGCACATCTAACAGCAAAAGGGCTCTAGCTACAAAGTTACTTCCCTTTTGACTAATTTCATGCATTGAAAGCTCATTATTACAATAGGCACGAAGTAAGCTGGCCCAGCCCTCTACATATTTTTTTAAGGCTTCTTGAAGAGCGAGGTCCACACCGAATGACAAAACCGGATAATACATAATTAAATCGATGTGATCAAGAAGAACCTTTCTTGATTCTATTATCGTATCAATAATTGGCATAAAGGGCTCTGCCGATTTCAGATTCTTCTCGGAGAACTGATCATCAAATCTAGACATAAAGGAGAAGAGCGAGGAATTATCAAAGCTGGTCCTCGTATCAATGCTATTTGGAACAAAGGGAATAAAGCTTTCAGCCTCTGAAGCCACGACATCTCGTAGAACAATTTCAGAGGTTTCAAGAATTCCTCCCCAATTAGCTTCATTGCAGGCCATTCCGACAAGCTTTCGCAATGCAGTGTTATGCGCCTCGAAAACAATTTTTCGATCCTCGAAAATCCCCCCTATACTAGTATACGAGCTTTTGCCCTCATCGGGATTTTCATCAAAATGCTTCTTGAGCTCGCCAAAAAGCTCCGTTAGATCCTCGAGCTCTTCTTCGGTGGGCGTTACAATTGTATTTGTAATTAAGCCTTCAAGTTCTTTGCCATTAATGATAGTAGAATTGCTTTCCTCCCTAGAAGAGTTATCTCCCGCAGAGTTATCCCTGATCTTGTTTTCTGATTTTGTTGCTGCAAAAAGCTTCTGTACAATTTCAAAGCTTAATTGGCTCAGGGTATCCTTACGGCCGTACTTATAAAAGTTCTGTAAATGCTTATAAGCTGTTTGGAGATTTTCCTTATCATCCTTGGTAGCCTTGACTAAGGAACGACTCAGTTTTTTACGCGACTCCTCACTCATTTGGCCAATCGCAACAATTAGTTCTCTGTTTCGCTGGAGACGATCTGCAGGCTTAATACTCGTACTTAAAATATCATAGTCACATAATAAACCTAATATCCACATATTCTTGGGAATGGCAGCATTTAAATCTGACTCAGCAGAAACAGCTTCAACAAAGTCATAAAGTGTTTCATAAGAGTAATAAGAGGAGGTATCAAGCAATGCCCTCCAAAAATTAATTGTCGGTGTATTAGTTTCCTGCCTCATACAACTCTCAAGCAGGTGCTTCGAAAGGTCTCGAGTTGAAACAATATCGAATTCTGCTAGGGAGTGCAGTTTATCACTGTCTGTCCTTACGAAGGTGATAATTGCCCCCGCCTTATCAGGTTCACTTCTCCACATAACAGCCTTTTCTATTTTTGTTGCCACAACTAGATCGTTGACTTCTATTTCTCTTATATTCTCATAGCCAACCGCCGATATGAATAACTTCTTATTAAGCGCCGCGGCAACAGCTACAGATATAGCGTTAGGGACAATATCGTTAATACCTTTTACTAATATACCAACCTTCGTCTCGGAGAGTCTATTTATTAGCAGTTCTATTAGTAGCTCCTGCTTAGTTTTCATCAGGCAGTCCCTCCCAGTCTAATCTGTAGTATCCCATCAGCCATTATTTCTGCAAAATTCATTGCTTCAAGGGTGTCTGCAAAACGATCAAAATTTTGATTCAAGGAGTCCGAATCCGCTTGTAAAATACTACCGGATTCATGCAGCTTTCTCATTTCAAAATCACTTCCTCCGATTAAAACGCCCATACGTTCCCACAGTCGCTCCCTCAACTCAGCACCAGAAAGTGTTTCAGAAGGAGCCACACAAGCTCTGATTACCATCTCAAGTACATCCTGAGAAAGAGCAAATCGTTTGTTAACATGAAAATTAGTCGGTGGATACAAAATTCCTGACAAAATACCTATTGCTCTAAGGTAATTTACCGGGTGAGAGGAGGCCTGCAGGGCTAGCATATCGTATATAGTAGTACCAAATATAAGTCTGGCTTCATCCTCGTCAACCAATGCAGCATCACTCTTTGCCAACTCCCAAATACGGGCTAACTCCTTTTCATCAGCCTTTGACTGTTTATTGGGCTCATACTCAGGAGTTTCTGAAGACAGCAGTTCCTCCTTGCTAAAAGACTTCAATTCCTGCGCATATCCCCAAGCATAGAATCTTGATATAGAACGATGAACCTGCGTATATGACATGACAGACGCACGAGCAATACTTGATTGACTGTCATCAGAAAAGTCCAATAGGAATGGTCGGATACTTTCCCCGCAATAAAATGCTTCGAGAAGCGATAAATAGCGAACGAGATTATATATACAGAAAAAATTAAAAAGCCTAAGCTGCGTGAGAGAATTAGAGTGTTGTTGAAAATGTGCTAGAAGGCAATCCCCCGACACCTTTAACTCCCTCAAATACTTTTTTAATGCATCGGACTGTCGAGCAAAGGCCTCGATATCTACATGTCTGCTCTCCGCATACAACCGATCTGGCTCATCAATTAATACCGGCGTAAAAAGAACTGTAATCGGATCATTGTTGTCCTCCAGCAGTTTAGAAATATATAAGGACAACTCGGGACAGTACTCTTTAATAAGTCCACCTATGAACTCCCCCGCATCTTCATACATTGCAAAGCGAGTAATAAAGTATCTTGAGCCAGCGCTATATGAAACCATGCTATCGTCGGTCCCTGAAAACACTCCATCATCAGCAGACAGTAACTTTTGAAGCATGTTTCTAAAGGAGGTTAATTCGTCAATCCGAATGTCCTGATCCTCAATAGCATCTAACTCCTTTAAAAAACTAATCACCTTCTCAGGAGTATTCGCCGCAGGCGTTTTTCCCTTAGCGTTTGCCACATAAGAGAGCTTTTTAATTCCGCTGGTATCTGCAGACTTCCCATATATAACACGGGTTGCTCCGCTAAAAATATGGACAGGCTTTATGCTAGACCCATTTGGTTTAAACCCAACAAATCTCTTGTCCACAGTATCTCTTAGCTTCTTTAGATAAAGCTTTTCCATTTATGACCGGCCCCCTATTAATGCTTGCCACCGCTCTGAATGGACAGATATTTTCTACTGTCCCTATCAATCGTAACGTTAATTTCTTTTTTCCCCTGAACATCAAGAAGGGTAACCGCAATCTCATCCTCTTCTTTAAGCCTATCGTTTGTTTGCAGTTGTTCTATAAAACGCCAAACCTTTTTTACATTGTCATTTTCCATAAATAGAACAGGCACTCCTCTCTCTGCTTCTAATAGCAAGCAGTATAAAGAGAAATCAATTTTTAAATATATCGATGGCGCATTGAGCTTTTCAAGTCTTAAATAGTTTTGTGTCATTTCTATTCCTTGGCTCATAAGAGAGTTGAGCCGCGGGCGTCCAATGCAGAACTGCGAGCCCGAAAGCTTCCCTAAGGAGACAAGAATACGACGAGATGAGTTATTAAAGCGATGACCCAACCAAATTTCCAATTCTGTTCCTGGTTTAGCGACTCCAAAAAAAGCATTTAATTTTCTTATCAGTTCTTTAATAGTCCTCTTATTATCCTGTGCTAAAAAAGCTTGGAATTTTGATACGTCGTCGTCGTTAATGCTTAATAGTGCCTCACCGTGTGTATTAAAAAAGTAGAACTGACGTTTTCGCAATTTGAATAATTCGACATTATTAACATCAATCGCTTCAGATGAGATTAATATCCCTTCTACCCAGGACTCTTTGTCTATACTATTTTGAAGCAGCTTTTCATCCCAAATAGGATGAGAGACTCGAGCAGGATCAAAGGACTGACGAACAGCATCAAACAGGGCTCCCTTACCGCTGTAGATCAGATTTACCAAATCAAATTCATTTTCGCCGAAGGTAGCATGCATTTTTTCACATGTCCGGTTGCCAAACAGAAGATATGAAATAAATCCAAACAGTTCTCTTAGCGTAGCGTGATGGCCTTGAAGTGCAACTCTAGTTAAAATTATTGAGAGTCTGTCCTGGAATAGTGTATTTTTTAAAAGCTCTGCATTTCTTAACACCTCGCAGGACGAGGCAAACTGGCAAATACCACAGGCTTCAAAGTTGCTTTTATTTGTCAAATTCTCAATGACTCGCTTAACAATACCTGGCGATAGAGCCTCACGTTTACTAAGATCAAATACAATGGACTCTTTAAATTCAAAGCTTTCATTATGAAAAACAGTAGAATTAATCATCTGCGCCTTTGCTTCGGCAATCGGCAAAAAATCTGCATATTCAAGAGAGAGAGAAAAAAGAACGGCTGCATTTATCGCAATAACGAAAGGAACACCTGCCTGCTTGGCTTCACTCCAATGCTCGAATATCTCTTCATTGGATAAGGTACTGGCATCAATTTCTATCCTTGGTGGCCTTGGAAGCTCAGACAGTTTTGGCAGTAGCATTCGAATAATATGAGTCTTCCCATCTCCTGGATTGCCAGTTAGTACTACATCCTTACCCGAAGAAACAGCATCTATTATTGCTGCGTCAAGTTCAGTAACGACATGCATTTGGGTAAGATACTGGTTATCTATATTATCTGCATATGCACTGCTGCCGCGGTAAAAGCCACTAATGAAATTGAAGACGGATCGATCATTTTCCGGGTAGTGCATGATCAAAGCCTCCTTTAGCCTTTCAAATTTCCAATCTGACTGCTTTTTTATATCGCTACTGACTAAGAAGGCAGTTTTATCAAAGGCTCTTATCCGATCAAATATGGGAGAAAACCTCAAACGACTTAAAACCCATCTCTGCTGCCAATAGTTAATGATTTTCTTTGTTCCCGACATGTAATCCTCAATGTCAAAGCCGTAATTTGGTTTTTCCTCCAAGCCAAGAAGATATTCCTTAGTATTTTTTGCTAGTGCCGCACCATAAACAATTCGTGACATAGCATGCTTCGATAGTTCCTTTGCTTCATCTTGATTAGTTTCAAGTAATTCACGTATCGACATGTTCATTAGGCGCATTTTGGGACTTGCACCTTCTCCAAAAACGTGATTGATACGGGTAAATCCAATATCACTTGTGGCCTCGGTTAAGCTCATAGTAGTAGCCTTGCTAATATGCATGGTTCCAAAGCCATAGGTCATACCTAACCTACGCCACTGGATGTCAAAATCCGTTTCTAAAATTTCCTTAGGGACCTTTAATCTATTATACTGACTAGACCCAACATAATAGAGAGATGTCGTACCAACATAGACTAATTCAGCAGATCGCCGGACATCTTCACCCTTTAGACGACTTGCGATCTCACTCCTTCGTAAATCATATCGTTTATAATAGTCATATATTACCTGAGGGGAAGTAGCCAAAAGGGCTACTAGCTTGCCTCCCAGAATTTCGTTGTACGGAGGGACTGCACCGCATATATTTAACTCCATCATACTTGAGCCTATATGCTTACCTTTTTGAGCAATTAATGCAGTTCGAATTGCTGAATAGCCAGTCTCACTTTCAGCAAAGGAAAGCCACATGCGCTCGAAATTCGAGCCAAGTACCAGATCGTTTAACTGCTTTTTTGATTGAAGCAGCCTAGATAATTGCTCAGCTCTTTTTCTAAGGTACAAAGCATTTTCAGTCTCTCGAGAAATACTACCTAATTCGCTTTTTTCTTCTAATTCATTTCGTTTCTCACTCTGGGATAGCTTCAGTAAATACTGACGCTCCTCCTCAGCTGCGGCTGCTTTAAATTGTAACGCTTTTACAGTTTCCTCAGAAGGATTTAATATTTCTGCTTCCGAGCACAGATCCTGATAATCGATTCCTTGAATCCCTTCTTCTAAAAAAGACAGCAGCCTTTCAAACTCTCTATAAACATCCTTTAATTCTTTAAAGCTCCTAAGCTTTTTGGTAAAGGATTTTGGTGTCCAGCCAATATCATCATCCCTGCAGGTTATTTGCATTGCACAGTTTTCGAGTGACGCTATCCCCATAACAGCATGCATAGGATGAGCCGCATCTCGTATTAGGTATTGCATTGTACGGCCAGGTGTAGTCTCGGCTGGAGTTGACCAGGTTAATCTAAAATATCTCCAAATGTCCGAAAGCTTTAATCCGGTAAAAGTATCTCTCTCATTTTCTTTTACGAGCTGTAAGTAAGGGCTAACGGCATCCTCAATGGGAATTTTCTGATTAAGTACATTCTGAAGCTTATCTGCTAAATAGCTTCCATCAGCTATTAAGCATGCAATATCCTTTTTACCTGACGCAGGTGCTTCCATTCGGGTAATGAAATCCGTATAAGAAAGAAGGCGCTCTAGACGACTCTCTTGCATCCAACTTCGAAGTAAGCTTTTTAATTCAGGAGTGGAGGCATCTTGGATTTCATTTTGATCTAAATTGGGAAGGCGCATCTCCAGGACGCCCTCTCTGAAGCAAGCCTTCCACGAGGCTCGAATCAAATCTCTAAATAGTAACCAGACAGCACGATACTTTTTTCTTTGGGCCATATTAACCAAGCAATCATTCTCAACCCAAGACACTTCGTCGTCTACAATTTGCTCAATATTTGCTATAGAGGTATTATCATTAATTACGGATACTGCATTATAAAATCTCATTCTGAACTGACCCTCGAGCTTAGGCCTGAAAGAAATTGTTCTATTTAACATTCAATAAGACCTCATTTCCAAAAATGCTATTCTCTAGATGACTGTCACGTTCTATAAAAAATCGAAGCTTCCGAGTTGCATTCAATCGATACGTTTCTACCCTCATGCCTAACGCAATACACTTCTTAAGTCTTGAATTAAAATCCGCGGCGGACTCATCCAGTATTAAATTATCTATACAAGATGAAAGCAATACCAAGCAATAGCGCACCTGGTACCCCTTTAGCAATGCTTCTTCAAGTGCTTTAAGCTGCCTGATTGAGCGTTCCCCGTTAACTGACGGAAACCTCACTACTGCTTTATCTGAAAGTATACTTTTAACCTCTACTATTGTAGGTGGGATCGACACCACCAAGTGATCTGATTTATAGCCCTCAAGTGTAAATTTTTCTTTTTGGATGGATATATTTGAAGAGTATTCTTTACGAATAACCTCTAGTAAAAGTGTGTTAGCTGCACTCAGATTAAGAACAACATAACCGTTCTCGTTCTTTACCGCATATAAGCTGTATTCTGTTCTTGTCCTAGACCCCTTGTTCTTTATTAATAAGACCTGCTTGCCAGTTAAATCAACAAAATTAGATAATCTTGCTGAGCTAGCAACATAACAAAGATGCTTTTCTTTTTTTATTTGGATTAGACATAAAAATCTATTCTTACATTCCTCAATAAAAATTCCCCTAACGAAATTGCTCATTAAAATCTCCTAATTTCATATGTATTAGTTATCGTCATCTGTAACTTCCATGATATCACCTATATCACAATTTAAGGCTCGACACACCTTAACAAGAACATCAGTTGTTACGTTCTCATTTCGACCGAGCTTTGCAAAGGTGCTTGCACTAATTCCCGACATTTCTCTCAAATGAGTTTTTTTTATGTCCTTGTCAATTAGCAGCTTCCAAAGCCTTTTATAGCTAACGCCCATTTATTTATCAGCTCCAGAATAAAAAATCTCACAGGAAAGCACTTCCCTTAAGTATAAGCTTAGATGCAGGTGTACACAATAAATAATTTCGAGATCTCAAACTTAAATATGAAATATCATAAGAATAGAGCCCCTCTACCTCTGTTTATTGAGCACAATCATAACAAGGTCATTCTGGTCGCAGATAAAGTGACAAATTAAAAAAAGTGCAAGAAAATTCATTGATCGAATCGTTACCAGCACGATTTAGAAAGCACTATTACTAATTACACCTTATAGGGGCATTTTAGAGAGGTAACGCTCGAAAGCCCTTCATGCACTGCAGACTTCCGAGCATTCCAAGAGTATATCTTTGGCCGTGATATTCGCTACAGTTGAACCGCAGGTCTTCCAAACAGCACTTGCTTATCCGAATCAAACAGATTGCGATACACCACCTGCCCCCGGCTTGAGGAAGCGTCTACCACTTTGCCATTCCCCGCATAAATTCCAACGTGAGTAATATCCATGAATCTACCGTTACGCTCGTAACTCCAAAACACAAGATCGCCAGGAACCAAATCCGCCGCGCTTACTGTCAGGCCATTTTCTACGCAAAATCTTGCTTGTTCCGCTGCAGTCCGCGGCAGGTTAATGCGTAGCTGTCGATAAACCCATTGAACGAGATAGCTACAATCTGTAAAGTCATCCTGTCCGGCCTTCGGTTGACTGTACGGATCGCCTAAACGAGTTAGCGCCAATTTGACGACTTCGCTGCCTATTTCTCCCTCGGGCAAATGCTGCCCAATATCCGCAAGCTGCCCCGGCGTCAAGCCAATATCCGTTTCTTTACCTAGCATCGCAAACATGAGTGGCCGAAACTCTCCAGACATCATTTCCTTCATGATGTCCATCTGTTCATTTGTAAAGTGATAAGATTCAGCCTGTTGCTCCGCAGTTTTGCTCGAAACGGTAATATGCAAAATGTGTTCATAGCTGGTAGTCGTCTCTTCGCTGGTAGTCCCATCTTCATGCTCTACCGTAACGCTTTCCGTATGTTCGATCTTTTCAATTCGGGATTCCAGTTGATTCATGTCCCAAAACACCGATCGGATGATGCCGATTCTTGTTGCATCAAGTGTTGCCACATCCATTCCGTTTTCTGAATCCATGACAGTCTTCACGGCAAAAATGGCTATAATATCCATCCAATTATCTATTCGCGTGTTGTCCGCGCTACCGGGGTAGTGAAACTCCATCTGGTCTACACGGCCAGAGGACTGCTGTATTTCTGCCAGTCGGTCGGCATACTCAATGTCCAGCTCTTGAACGATTCGGGAAAGCGGCTTTACATCGGCATCCGTGTTTTCACCGGAAACAAAGATGCTGAACGGAGAGGAAATGACAGCAGCTATAGCCATAACAATGCACAGCAATACAATAACGGTGCTACTAATCCCCAAAAGTGCGGCTACCCCTTTGACAAGCAAAGCGGCTGCTTTTACTACCATTTTAATGATCCGAAGATTTAATCGCGCTGCAGCTTGCGCCCTTTGAATGGAGGGGCGGGCAGTCATCGCCATCTGTGCAGTCCGCTGTGCTATCCTGGCGCTATTCAGTTTTCCTTCCGATTGATAATCAGAGGAGCTTTTAGCCTGTCCTAGCCGTTGTCCCGTTTTTATGAATGGCGATAATGTCCTAAATTTCCTTTCTTTACGTTTGATCGTATGGCTTGCTTGCTTGGATATAGCGAAGGGGATGCGGGATGACGGTTGCCTGAAATGCCGCTTTCTCAAGCTTTCGGATGTTAGTGCTTTTGGGCGATTCCCGCGTACATTTGCTGAATGAGCTGCCGCGGCGGCAAATACTCCTTTTTTCCCGGCCGGTTCTTGATCTTTACCTTCTCGATTTAGAATTCGGTTAGTGAAGCTATTTTTGCGAAGAGGATGCAAAAGCCGGGCATTGACCCGGCTCCGTATAAAGCGTTGTTTTTTTGATTGATGGTTAGCTGACAAGAGATATTTCCCATCTACCGGCTTTCGGAGATGCAACCTACGGGCAAGTCGCAATTGACGTGTACCCGAAGGCTTAGTAAATATAGCAGCGGGGTTCTGCATCGATACCGTATCCGCCTCTGACTTTGTCTGCCTTTTTTGAAGAAACCTTATCAATCTTTTGCTGGCAACCACGCTCGTTTCAATTTGAAAACGTACCGTTTTTTCTATGGCCGATGCAGAATGGTGCTGTGCATATTCATTTGGAGAATGTGAAGTCGTCTTGTCATTGTCTTTATGCTGTTTTGTGCGGGCGCTCGAATGTTTTACACGATCCATCAAGTTTGGCAGTCTGTCCAAACGTTTAATGTCTTTCACAACAGTCCTCGTTTTAATATCCTTCATCTATTCCACTCCCTTAGCTGGTTGCCATTCAGCGAACTTGTTCATTTAGCCGCTTGAAATTCTTCTCCTGGCTTCGGCAATAATCCGGATAACGAAGTTGAATCGCTTCAAAAAAATAGGGAGCGTAGCTGCAATCGAATAATTCGTGGGGAGAAGAGTAGCGTTCCCCACCTTTTTCCGTCCAGCCATTCCACAGATTAAAAGCAAGCCTGCACACGCGGATAGAACTACCGGTTTGCCACGAGGCTGCGAGACCTCCGGGCTTAATGCCCCCATTAGAAAAGTCAAACAAATCGCGGATATGACTCCGAGTATCGCGGGAAATACCTAATGTGTAGAAAAGTGCCCGATGATAGCCGTCGCTGCATTTCCTTTCATCCAGCATCTGATAGTAGAAGCTTTCGTGTTCTGCATCTCGAAATCGAATCGGATTCATTGTTACCTGCCCCTCTCATGGAAAATGAGCGGCTGGTTATAACCAGCCGCCGCCTACATAAAGCTCTTTACTTATCTGTTCATTTTGGCAAGCAAATCGGATCCTTTGACCTACCGCAATCACATTTTTTTGAGAAATTGCGCCATTTGTTTTAAGCCGCGTTCAATAGATTTTCGTACCGCACGTTCATCAACTTGTTCAGCTTGGGCAATCGCTACTTTGCTCATGCCTAAGAAGAAGTGAGCATAAATTCGTCTGAACGATTTTTCCGGCAATCGACACATAGCCGCATAAAGCTGCTCATTGGAAAGCTTACGCTCGTAATACTCCTCCGGGGAAATCGAAAGGAAAAGAACATCTTGTTCTATACCGTCGTTCCGATCAAGCGAGTAATAAGCGCGATGACGATAGGTGCGCAATTTGTATGCACTTTCGTTTAAGTCGAAACGGCGGATTTCTTGTGCCACTTCATCATCTAAGTCGATCCATACATCCGTTTTGATAAAGGGATACATGTCCCGCAAATTAATCCTCTTCATATTCGTCCCTCCATTTTGGTTTGTGAGCAAACCAAAATGGAGGGGGAGAGCGACAGCCAACGCTCCCTTTAAAACGATTGTTGATTTTGTTACATAAATAAAAAAGACCTTGCCGCTCAGCAATCCAATGCTGATTTGCAGCCAAGTCTGATAGTAATATCCATCGTTGAGGCGTTATGAGCCATACGAATAGTAAAACACATAAAAAGATCGTGGTTTGACATTGCATGCAACGTGGGGCACATAATATCAATTTCCCTCCTCACATGGCAACACCATTGCGAGAGGAATAGCCAGTCTGTTTTATGGATGGTGTTGTCCTACGTATTAGTTCAAACGCTCCTTTTTGGTGTCTCGTATCACATGCCTTCAGCACTCGTCACTGTAATAGCTACCTTCTTTTGGGTTTCAATCAGAAAATAAAAAAGAGCGCTTCGCTTCTTTTTGCTGATCACAGCAAAAAAATGAAGCGGCGCTCAATGGCTGGAATGCAAAGTAATGCACATAGAATGAATATAGACGTATCCAGTTCAGATGGCATTTTTACCTATTTCTAAAATAGCAGATTAATAGGAACCGCATCATCGCCCTCCTTTCATCGGTATGATTGTACGACTTAAGGCGGAAACATGACGAAACCATGGAACAAGTTATGCCCGTTTCGTCAATCCTTGCTTCACAAACATAAAGGACAGCCGATGATCTTGTAGGCTGCCCTTAAGCTTGCTATACTATCATCGTATCAGGAAAATCGTGCATATCGGGTGCACAATTCGTGCAAAGCAAGAGCAAATCTAGTGCAGCGTTCGGTGCATGTTCGGTGCAAGAAAGATTCACGGCATCTCATCTCTTGGTGAGGAGTTAATCGTACTCGGAGAGATTGAACTGACTGCTAAAAATGGGGGTAGACCCTAGAGCCTGTTTGAAAAGATGGGGGATTGAGGTGATATTCTTCAATTCACGAACCATAAAAATAGAAGATGCGTATATGCATCTTCTGAAGTAATGATATGATCAGTCTTCTCCAAAGGAATCCAGTTCCAACAGGACCGCCCGATCTTTGATTTTTCGATATACTTTATGCAGAATTCGCTTCCGATGATAAAAGAACGCGCGGCGGGAAAGTGAAATGCGATCCATAATGACCGAAAGCGCCAGTTTATCCAAATATCGTAGACGAACGAACAAAATTTCCTCTGTGGTGAGAGACGAGAAAGCGTAATCGATCAATCCGATTCTCGATAATAGCAACGGGATTTCATGTTCAGTGATCTCTATCCGATGAATGACCGTACGCAACAATGGTTCTTGTTTTCTTCCATTGCCATGATTCACCCACTCATGCAAAGCCCTCGTAAATCCCGGAATATGCTTAAGCTCTGCCTGCGCATATTCCAACCTTGCTTTCCAATCACTATAGGACATAAGCCATGCTTCCACTTTTTCATAGGGGATGGACTGTTGAGTAAGATTCATCAAACACCCTCCCCAATTCCAAGAAATACTACAACTCTCTTTCCGCAAAACTGCTGAATGAAGTGCAAATCAATCCATGCTAATAAACATAATTCACGCTCCGTTTCTAATTGATACATGACGATCATCCCTTCATTGTTATATTGGGGACAGCCGCATCATTACGTAAGTTAAAGGCACCATCCTCTTCATTTTACGAGAGCCTGTCCCATTTTGATTTTCTTCAGACTTCGATTCACGACAACAATCTCCAGCATTCATCTTTTTTCTCTCCACCTCCTTTGGTCCGGGATAATGTTCCTATTCTTCCTCATAT
Source organism: Cohnella baijiui (assembly GCF_020731285.1). Classification (GTDB taxonomy): domain Bacteria; phylum Bacillota; class Bacilli; order Paenibacillales; family Paenibacillaceae; genus Cohnella. Next base: position 71,452 of record NZ_JAJFOW010000003.1, on the reverse strand, counting down.
TTCCCTTTCATTTTACCTATTATTAGTTCGAATGGGGAGGGTGATCTTTTTGTCACCCTCTGCCATGACATTTTTGTCAAAAATCCTCGAATTTCCTCAAAGCTTGTTTCAATTTCAGTCCCATTATCACGTAGCATAGTGCTGATCATACAGACCTCTTCGTTTCGCCTTCTCAGCAGCTTCTCGAATGGATCGGGTGTCGAATTTACGAGTGATATGACGAACGTGCGATTTCAGGGTGTTCGAAGTAATGCCAAGTAATTCTCTGATAATTGTCTGTCGATAGCCCAAGCCTATGAGTTGTAAGATTTCTTTTTCCGTAGGTGTGAGCATGCATTGCAATTCTTTTCGCTTTATTAACCCAATTTCATTGCGGATTATCGCCGCGACATCCGCATGGAGAGAGGACTGGCGGCGGTATGCTTCCCTGATTGCAACCGGTATGTCCAAATAATTGGTCTTTGTAATATAATTGACGGCTCCAGCTACAACTGCATCCACCATGACTTCCGGATCATGTATCGAAGAAAGGACAATAATCGGTAACGCTTTATTTCTGAGAATCTCCGCTAAGACATCCAACCCGTCCCGTTTGGGTGAATTCAAAATCATATCCAAAATCATTACGTCAACGTCTAATTGTACGCTCGCTTGGATCGCTTCTTCTTTTGTCGAAACGATGTTAGACAAATCAATATCCGACTCGGATTTAATCAACATAGCGAGTCGCTGTTGCCAAACTAGGTCTCCATCCGCCAGTAATACTTTGATACTCCCGTTCTTCTTACGGATCAGATCTTTTATCTCTAAAGAAAAGCTTGTTTGTTTGTTCATAACCGATCACCTCTTTTTATTTTCAAATGACAAAAAGACACGCCCCCTCACTGGCGTGCCTGCTTGTCATCTTGGTGTGGTTTGAGAGGGTAACCCGGCGATCATTGCACTAGTGCAGAAGACCCGTGGCTTTGCGTCCCTGTCTTTCGATCAGGTTTGCCTTTTTTCCTAGTCTATTCGACATATTTGTATTGATTTATTTTACCATATTTCAATAGATGCCAAAAGTTTGCTTGGTGTCACACCTTAGTCACGTATGTTCGAACATAACACAACCCTCTTCTTCTTTGGGGGTCTCGCCAACATTTTAACGAAAATATACGCTAAGCAAAGGCAAAGGCGCTGCCAACTTACCGGCAGCGCCTTATATGCCGAACATGTTCAACTCAACTCGAGCTGCAACAGTTCGGCCCTTCATGGCTCAAGGCTTGATAGCACTTATCGCGGCGACACCAGACACCAGGTATTGTTCGACATTTGCGCCGGGAATCTAATTCTTGATGAATGTCCGGGATTCGTCTTTAGGTTCGATCTCAATTTGGGTAAAACCGCTTTGCGCAAGCATGGCCTCCAGTTCGCCGATGGAGGAAACTCCTGAAATACACCCTGGATAGATACGGTCGATATCGCGGGTGGTGTCAGCAACGCTTGTACTACTCCATTATACATAGGGACACTAGTTTGAGTCGTCTTTCCAGATAAAGGGTTAACGCTACGGCGTTGGCTCTTTTCAGTTTAAAGATCAAGCTGACCTGATTGCAACTTCTTAATCTCGTGAATACTTACCATGATTGTGGAAATGAATGTATATATTAAGTTCATGGACTCTTCCCGCTTTGGATAACAAGCTGAAGAAGAAGGAACCATTTGTTGTTGAGGGGAGTTCGCTATGGTTAATAAAACAGGTTCCGCTATTGGCATTATCCCATCATTTTCAATCATCGCCCTAGCGGTAGGGTTAATGAACCATGTCATGGTCATTCCCTCCCTGCTGCAAGAGGCGAAAAGAGACGCGTGGTTAAGTATTTTGGCTGTGATTTTGCCATATATAATTTGGACCCTGCTTCTTTACTACATCATGAAAAAAACAAAACAGCAACCGATAGCGGCTTGGTTGCGCGAAAATTACGGAACGGCGATAAGCGTCTCGTTTCGGGCTTTTTTCATTGCTTACCTATTTTTGCTCATGGTTTTGACGGTGAAAGAAACAACCGTTTGGACGCATGCTTCCTACTTGCCAAAAACGCCACAACTTGTTTTATCCGCTTCGTTGGTTCTTTTATGTTGTGTTGCCGCTCAATCCGGAATTCGATCGATCGCGATTACGTCGGGCATTTTGCTGCCATTCGTGGTGGTATTTGGGGACTTTGTCATGAGCGCCAATCTTCCCAAGAAAAATTACTCCTTATTGACACCCGTCATGGAACATGGAGTGGAGCCCGTCCTCAAAGGATGTATGTATGTAGGAGGCGGACTTGTAGAATTAATTATAATTCTGCTATTTCAACATCGAATGAAATCGAACATTCGTCCATGGTCGTTATGTTTATTGGCCATCTTCTTGGTTATATTGGTATTTGGACCCGTTACGGGTGCAATCGCCGAATTCGGGCCTTTTGAAGCAGCCAAACTGCGATACCCGGCTTATGAAGAATGGCGTCTCGTACAGGTTGGAAAATATATTCGTCATGTCGATTTCTTATCTATTTATCAGTGGCTATCAGGAGCCTTTGTCCGAATTTCCATCGCGCTCCTTTTACTTATTGATTTATTGCCAGCAAGTCAGAATAAGAACATGAGGCTTATTTGGCTAACGATACTCGGTATCGTCATGGTCTTCCTTGTTGAACTGCCCATTAGCGACATGCAGTATGCCAGTTTCTTGAAACATGTCTATTTACCTTTGTCATTAGGATTGGTTGTAGGCGTATCGCTTTTGTTGTTTATAGCTGTACTCGTGAAAAATAAAACAGGGGTGAGTCGACAATGATATTTCGCCGGTTTTGGAAATCGCTAGTGAATAATGGAACAAAGAATACGCCCTCTTTAGAACGATCTGTCGCCATGCCCCAAAAGAACGAATGGTCACCAGAGGGGTTTCGCTCATTATTTCGTCATTGCGCGGATGTGAAGATGGATAAGTATGACTTCGGCGATGCTGAAGCTTTGCAAACGGTACACCTTATTTATTGCGAAGGTTTGGCGGATATGCAGCAAATTAACGAATATGTGCTTCCGAGATTGGAAATTATGCTGCATCATTCGAAACCGGGCATGGAGTTCGATAAAAGGCTGGAATTAACCCCAACTGATCAGACTGGGGATATGATAACACGCGTATTTTCAGGTCAACTCCTAATTTATTTTTCAAAGTTGAATGCTGTCTATGCATTGGATATTGCTTCTCCCCCACATCGAAGCCCTTCGGAATCAAACACAGAAATATCCATAAAAGGGCCGAAAGACGGCTTCGTGGAAGAAGTAACAACCAACGTGGCCTTGATACGAAAACGCCTTCGCACCAATTCTCTTTGCTATGAACAATTTACAGTTGGAAAAAGGAGCAATAGCAAAGTCGCTTTGCTCTACATCGAAGATATTATTCAGCCTGACATTGTTAAGGAGGCGAAAAACCGGTTACAGCATATTGACATAGACGCCTTATTGGGAAGCAGCCAATTGGAAAAAACCATTTCCGATAATTCGGTTAGCTTATTTCCTTTGCTGGATTATTCCGGTCGCCCCGATTATGTGGCAGACTGTCTCATACACGGACGATTCGCCATTATTGTCGATGGGGCCCCTCATGCCGTTATTGGACCAGCCAATTTAACACTGTTATTAAAGTCACCTGAAGACGCCTATTTCCCGTTTTATTATGCTTCTTTGGGATTGTTTTTGCGTCTAACGGGTCTTGTAGTGTCATTGCTTCTGCCGGGTTTTTGGATTGCACTTTCATCTTATAATATAGAACAAATACCGTATCCGCTTGTAGCAACGATCGCGCTGTCAAGAATAGGGCTACCTATGAATGGGGCCATAGAGGCTTTTTTAATGATCTGGATGTTAGAGCTCTTCCGAGAAGCCGGAGAGAGACTGCCGAAAGCGGTTGGCCAAACGGTAGCCGTTGTTGGAGGAATTGTGGTTGGGGATGCAGCGATTCGTGCCGGTCTTGCCTCAACGACTTTACTTGTCGTAGCGGCCATAACCGTAGTTTCAAGTTTTACATTGGTCAATCAATCGCTTGTGGGTTCGGTTAGCATCATCCGATTTTTTGTATTGATTTGTTCGTCGGTGCTGGGCATGTACGGATTTATTTTGTCTACGATTGCGGTTGTTTTGTATCTTTCGCGGTTGGAGTCCTTTGGCGTACCCTACCTTGCTCCCTTATCTCCCCTAACCTGGAGGGACTTTATTGCGGCGGTTATCCGAAAACCATGGAACAAAATAAATCGCCGACCTGAAATATTACATACGAAAGATTCCACAAGGAAAGGTGATTCCTAATGGCGAAATGGAAGAAGCTCACTTCCCTTTTTTTGATATTCCCACTTCTACTAACTGGCTGTTGGGATATGAAGGATATTCAAGACATCAATTATTTAACGAGTATCGGGATCGATTATGCCAACGATCAATACACCGTTTATGGGCAACTGCTTGACTTCTCGAGCGTTGCCAAAATGGAATCCGGGAAGCCACTCCAGCCAATTCCCGTGTGGGTCGGCCAAGGCAAGGGGGAAACGACAATTAGTGCCGTTAATGATTTGTACCGCACATCGCAGATGCGCATATTTTTCGGTCAAATAATCGCCGTTGTTGTAAGTGAAAACGCATTGAGAAAGGGATTAAAGGAGATCGATGAACTGAGGCACCGCTATTATGAAGTGCGCTACACGCCATGGTTTTTTGGCACTACAGAGCCTCTAGACCAAGTTTTTGCGGTTACTCCTTTTTTTAATCTATCACCGCTTATATCATTGCTTCATCAACCGCAGGAGAGTTACAAACAAGAATCGGTCATTTCCCCATTAACCTCTAGGGAGTTCGTGTCCGATATGTACGAACCTGGAAAGGCGACCCTTTTGCCTTCTTTAGCAATTTCCGATCGGGATTGGAAAAAAGATAGAAGTCGGCATTCGATGCTTGAAATGGATGGCGTTTTCATTTTCCAGGACGGAAAATATCAAGGACGGCTGGGCATTGAAAGTATTCCTGGACTTCGCTGGGTGGAGCCTAAAACCCAACGCAGCCCTTTAATTATTCGAAGTAGTGGAAAGCCTCAGGTTGCATTGTCGCTCGAAAACCCAAAGATCAAAATTATCCCGCAAGCCAAGGGAAATGGCGTTACGTATACCGTCGATGTAAAACTTTCGGGAGTTGTTAACGAGATCATCCAACCGATGTCCGAACAACTTATGGAAGAAAAAGCGGCAGAACAAGTCAGAAATGAAATCCAAAAAACCTTTGAGAATGGGCTTGAAATCCATTCCGATCTTTTACAACTGGAACATGCGTTGTACCGACAGCAAAATAAAGATTGGAAAAAGATCTATTCCGAAGGTGGTTTCAACTTAACAACGGAATCCCTGCAAGAAATTAAAGTTTCGGTTAAATTGAATAATGCAGGGAAACTAAAAGTACCCTGAATGGCAATACGGATCAATACCGAAGGCAACCTGGCATTAAGGAACTGTCCTTCATTTCAGGTTTAAATGTTTGGCCAATTGGAAAAAATGGGACCAGACCTAACTAAATAAAAAGAAACCTTAACGGATAAAAGGAGTCAATGCAAAATGAGTTGGAGTCAAAAATGGTTATGTTTGTTGATTCAAATTTGTATCGCTTTAAACTGGATTATTGCGATATTCTTCGCGTTCTGTTTTGCTATAACCGGAAGAATGTATATGTCAAGCTTTCCGGTTTCCTATGTCTTTGTTATATTTACCTGTGTGATTGATGCAACCGTAATTTTACCTTATTTTCTCGAGTCCATTAAAAATGCGGGATTTAACAAGTAGGCGAATGAAGGCGGCTGTTGGGATACTGTTGAACCTTGACTTTGTAAACGCGATTGAAGCTCATTGACACCTTTCGGTCCTTCACAAAGTAACTCTAAAATCTGCAATCGCAGCGGATGAGCCATGATCTTAAATACATTTACTCTGTATTGCTGAAGTGTAAGTTGTATAGCCATTCACCTCATTTCGTCTTTAGGGCGTTTTTGAGTGAGAATAGGCTATGTCCTTGCTGGATCTGGCTTTAAGCCGGTGATCACTTCTTTTTGAGTCTCCTTGTTTGATAACGTCGCACATTCCCGGAAAGCGAAATGTTTACAACCTAGACATTTATTCAAATCCAGTTGCAATAGCGCGAAGTTAAGTGCTTCACCGGTATGTCCAAAAAAATGTTCAGCCCCAATCATCGTATACAACCCTGTTCTCTTCAATACATCCAAAGGCTGAGCTTGAATTCCGGATACAAGGACAATCCCGCCTAATTTCTCGAAATGTTTCACCAAACTGGACAGATAAGATTCACCCGTCGTATCCATAAAAGGTACTTTGCCCATGCGCAGCAGTAACACTTTCGGCCTTAGATGAATCGTATCCATAATGGACTTTTCAAACATGTTCGCGGCGCCGAAAAAGAGAGGGCCTTCGATGGTATAGATCCCGATTTGTGGACAATCGTGGCCTACGGTTACCATATGAGCTTTTACTTTTTCATGTTTAACTGTTGGGTCAGGCAAGACCTTGGAAACCAGTAACCCGTCACTCATACGTTTCACAAACAGCAGAACAGCCAAAATTAATCCGACTTCAACGGCAGTCGTTAAATTCGTAAAGACCGTTAACAAAAAGGTAAGAAGGAGGACAACGGAATCGTTCGTTTTGGTTTTCAAGACGTGAGCGAATTCTTTTCGTTCGCTCATGTTCCAGGCAACCAGCATCAGAATCGGTGCCATACTAGCAAGTGGGATCTCCGATGCATAAGGCGCAAACAAAATGAGCACCATCAATACAACAATGCCATGTATAATACCCGACAGAGGTGAAACCGCGCCGTTTTTGATATTGGTTGCTGTTCGTGCAATGGCTCCTGTCGCTGGTATGCCTCCAAAAAGAGGGGTTACCATATTGGCGACGCCTTGCCCTATCAGTTCCCGATTGCTGTTGTGACGACTTCCGGTCATGCCGTCGGCAACAACCGCTGATAATAATGATTCGATGCCGCCCAACATGGCAATAATAAAGGCGGGGCGAATCAAGTTTTCAATGCGATCCCAAGTTAGATCAGGAAAACGAAAATGGGGAAGGGTGCTTGGAATAGCCCCAAATGACGATCCAATCGTTGCTACTTCCCCTTTAAAGAATACGGTCGCCACTACAGTGGATACGACAAGTCCCACCAAGGAACCAGGGACTTTCGGTAGAAACTTCGGTGTTAGGAGGATGACAGCCAAGCAAACCACCGCTGTGATAACACTGTAGAGGTTCGTAGTTGTGAGGTGCATCACAATTTCCTTCATATTAGGCAGAAAATTCTCATGTTTCTCGATACCGCTCAAACCTAAAAAGTTGGCAATCTGTCCGCTGAAGATTATGACGGCAATTCCAGCGGTAAATCCGATGGTTACAGGGCGAGGAATAAACTTTATCAACGCACCGAGTTTAAATAGCCCCATAAGAACAAGAATAATTCCCGCCAAAAATCCAGCAAGCAATAAATTTTCGTATCCGTATTCCATTATAATCGCGAAAAGGATCGGAATAAATGCACCGGTTGGGCCGCCAATTTGAAATTTAGAACCCCCGAACAAGGAAATACAGATACCGGCAACGATGGTGGTATAAATGCCATATTCCGGTTTTACACCAGAAGCAATAGTAAACGCCATCCCCAATGGAATGGCGATAATGCCAACTATAAGGCCTGAAATAAGATCCTTGCGGAATGCGGCCGCATGGTATCCTTCAAATCTTCCCGTCAATTTCATCTGAACTACCTTCTCTTCTTCATATATTTGATTATTTGAATATATGTGAAATGTTACTCCTGTCATCGAATAATGTCAATCGTAATAATCTCGTGTCACTCCCCATGTTTCCTACTGCAAAACAAAAAAAACAAGGTGATCCTTGATGTTGCTCATGGATACCCTTGTTTTTCAGTTTAAGATTCATTTCGAATGACCTCAAGTAATGAAATAGCATCAACGAGATGATTATCGAAGATCTGCTTTGTGACTGCGAGCAGATCTTTAATCAACGGGTCACGTAACGAATAAATGACAGAAGTACCATCTTTTAAGCCCGTCACCACATTTTTATTTCGCAATACTGCCAACTGCTGAGAAACGGCTGAACCCTCTGAGCCTAAAATACTCTGTATCTCATTTACGTTTTTATCTCCCTCACTCAGAACCTCCAGGATTCGAATCCGCATGGGATGCGCCAGCGCCTTAAAAAAATCGGCTTTAAACTGTTGGATATTTTGATTCACGGCTAACGCCTCCTTAAATCGTTATACTTTTGAATATATGAATATCATAACACAACTTCACCCAAAAGCATTCTGGAAAGAATGGATTGTGATTTGGTTGCAACTCCTGTATAGCCCCACATATTCAAATATCTGATTATTTGATTTTTCAAAAAGAACATAAGGAGTGGGTGCGAATGCCGGGCTATACGAGTAAGGACTCATCACATCAAGATTCGTCATCCTCTCGCGAATCGACTGCACCTTTCATGCAGGTAAGCAGGCAAGCAGTTATAACAATGGGGGTTCATGCGTTACATGAGATCGGGTCCAATTCCATTTGTAACGTTTGTATCCCAATGGAGGTTCCTGTTGTCAAGGGTGTCGACATCTTGTCAAAGGTATCGGATGCCAGATTTGTGATTCGAGTTGCAGGAAATATCGTGAATGATGATGTCATAGAAAGTGTCCAATATGCAGTGGATCATTTAACGTTCCACTGGTGTTAGTTTTAGGGCATGAGAACTGTGGCGCGGTTATTGAAGCATTAAATAGAAGGAAACATCCAGCTTATTTACAATCTATTGTCAATAAGATTGAACCAGCGGCTGAAACGGCGATATCCGCTGGATTAGCCGAAGAAGACATGATTGATCGGGCTGTCTCTGAAAATGTCAAATTGGTCGAGGAAGAATTACATGAACATTCAGCACTAAACGAGAAGTTAGCGAATGGCGATTTGAAAATAATCGGAGGTGAGTATCACCTGGCCTCAGGAAAAGTGACCTGGCTTAAATAGGGGTTGCTGAATGGTTCTTCAGGAAATTCCCGGCGATGCGACGGCGAGACAGCAACGTGAAAATAAGGCAAAAAAGAACACGGAGCCTGAGCTCTAGGTTCATCACCAGCAGTTGCAGGATAATCACCGATACGCTTGTCTAGACAAGGCGTGCATGAATACAGCCAAGCCCATATTTGCGCTTGCCTTCTCCAAACTTACCTTCAATCGCGTTTCGTTTGCCGGTGTCCTGCTTGAGGATGCTTTTCCTCGCTTGTCGACCCGTTCTTGGGCTTGCTTCCCAATGCCGGGCCGCTTAGCCGAATGCCCTTCCTTGCGGAATTGACAGTTCTCGCGCGTGCGGTAGAGTAGATTTGATCCGCTTGAAAAACAGCCGGGTAGCAGCCCATGCGCTCACGGTAATTCCCCAGTACGTCAATCAGCGTCGTGCTCTCGTTGAAGTTGTCCCATGTTTTGTTACATTCTCAACTGAAAAAGTATGAAGCCATTTCGTAAAACTGATTCCCTTTAATTACATTTACTTTGTGGATTGTTGTGTCAGCTTCGCTGGTATTCCGCCATATAAGCCACCGAGGAACGGGCGACAGCTAGAACCGCTCATTGATTTTCTCGTATTCCTTCGCTCGCCGGTAAAACGTAGGCTTTTTCATACCGATCTGACGCATAGCCTCCGTCGCGGTAATCTGGCCAGCTCTCCATTCCCGATACGTTTCCACAAATTTACCGTCGATCTCCTGCTTAGGCCGACCAAATATAACGCCGTCCGCCGGGCAAACTCGATCCCTTCTTGTCACTCTGCTTATCGACAAAAGTAAAACTGTCCTCAATGCCAAGCTCTCGGAACTTTACGAGCTGTCGTTCCGGACTTTGGCCTTTAGCCGATACTCGGCCGAATACTCGGCAGAACATTGTAAGTTTCCTAACAGCCAAGATTTACTGATGAAGAGTCCATGAGAGATGTATATTAGTGCTTAAGCGGCTGATCCTGTTTGCGACCAGCCGCCTACAGTTGTTTATCCATTACTCTCCGGGCTTCGTTGTCATTAGGCCATACAGTTTCGTGTGCCGCGGGAACTTGTCGGTAAACGGTACGAGGGAACTGCCGACCTTCATCAGACCATTCCCGGCGTCAACATTCGTAATATAGGATAGTTGCAGGTCCGAAATGTTGAGCAACTCGGCAAGCTCCATCCGGTCGGTGCTGGCCTGATTCAGCATGACGATGAATTCGCTGTTTGCAAGCATGGTGCGGGCTGTATGACTTTGTAGCAGATCGTCCACATTTTGCGTAATACCTGTGCAAAAAGCGCCATACTTTCGGACACGCTTCCAGAGTGTGAAAAGAAAGTTAGCGCTGTATTCGTGCTGGAACAAAAGGTAGATTTCATCAATAAAGATAAACGTATTCTTGCCTCTGGCGCGATTTTGCGTAATCCGATTCAAGATATTGTCGAGTACAACCAGCATGCCAATGGGAAGAAGCTGCTTGCCCAAGTCGAGAATATCGTAGCAAATCAGCCGATTGTGGACGTTGACGTTGGTCGATTGGGCGAACGTATTCAGACTGCCGGAAGTAAATAATTCAATGGCCAGCGCGATATCCTGCGCCTCCGTTTCTGCTTGCTTGAGCAGCTCTGCGCGAAAATCCTGCAATGTCGGCGGCTGTCCCTTATAGTTGCTCCGCAAATACTTGCGGTACACAGCGGCGGTACAGCGATCGATGAGCGACTTCTCCTTGGCCCCAAGCTGATGTCCTCCGATCAACTGCTCGCACAGCGATAGGACGAATTCCGATTTAAGAATGATCGGGTTGGCTCCGTCGCCATAATCCCGGTTCATATCCATCGCATTGATATGGTTCGACGAAGTAGCAGAGATGTGGATCGTCTCGCCACCCAGCGTATTTACCAGAGCGGAATACTCCCGCTCCGGGTCAATCAGGATAATGTCGTCATCGCTCGCCAATATCTGGTTGACGATTTCCCGTTTCGCAGCGAAGCTTTTACCGGAACCGGATACGCCAAGGATAAAACTGTTTCCATTCAGCAGTTGCTTTCGATTGGCGACGATCATATTTTTGCTGATGACGTTTTGCCCGTAATAAATGCCATCTGGATGCATGATCTCCTGCGCTCGAAAGGGGATAAAGACAGCCGTACTTTCAGTCGTTAACGTCCGCAAAGCATGAACCTTTCGCAGCCCATAAGGCAGCACTGTATTCAAACCATCCATTTGCTGGTAGATGAGCGTGGAAAACTGGCACAAATGCTTGCGGGCCGTAGTGAGCAATGTCTCCGTATCGCTATCGAGTTGTTCTTTGCTGTCCGCGACATGCACCATCGTAAGTAGTCCAAACATCATCCGCTGGTCGCGTGTGGTCAGGTCGCTAAGAAATTCCTTGCTCTCCTTGCGCTGCTGCTCCATGTCGTAAGGGATGACGGCAGAAAAGTTGTTGTTGCGATTTTGCCGTCGCTGCCAATTCGTAATGTTCGTTTCCACGCCGAGCAGTCGATTCTCCACTTCACGGACAGCTTCATCGGTCGGAATCGGGATCACATCGAGCGACAGCAGCAAGTTGCGGTTCAAGTCGCACAGCTCGGCTACCATGCTGTCCTTGATGTAGCTGGCGTAATCGCGCAGAAAGATGACCCGACCGTAGTATTCGCCCATCCGAAAATGATCTTTGGCAAACTCGAAGGTGTCCGGGCAAATGTAATCCTTGAAATCGTGTCCCTTCCGCATCATCTCCTGCATGTCGAAGCGAAAATCGGCTTCCTCGCCAATCCGGAAAAAGTCATGCAGAATACGCAAGCGGTCAGTCGCATCAAGCTCGGTACATTTCGAGCCAAGACGAGAGAAATGCGCCGTCAACTCCGTGCCGACCCGTGCGAAGTAATGGCGAGCTTCATCCACGTTCTTTTTAACCACAGAGATGGTGATGTATTTCTCTTGAATCGTCCCATTTGTGTTGCCATCTGTCGCTTTACCAAGCAACATGTCGTTGTACTCCTGCCGATACACATCCAGCCCGTCGTGCTGGAGCGGAATAAGAATGGAACGTTCAACATCTGCCTGATTCAGCCGCCGATTGTGAATCGTAATCTTCGTCGTCGCGCCGCTGTCAAACGAATTAAGCAATTCGGAGTAGGAAAGGAACATCGTCTCCTTGTCCTCTCTCGATGCGACAGCGTAATTTATGTCCGCGAAACGGAACGACTTCGAGAACTTGTTGCCGACAGCAAAAATCCCGTCCGGCCAGATGGCGCGGATCGGGATCGCTTGTTGTACGCTTTTGGGAATGACAGACCGCTCCTTGTCTTGCTTCATGGTGCGCCTGAGCGTCTTAATCATCTCGCTTCATCCTTTCTTGCTCACGCTTGTGCAGGCTTTCTTTCAGCGCTTCGTAGTATATGTTGGTCGAGCGGAAGACAAGCCGTCTTGGCATCAGAAACTCCGACTTCACATACGCCCACAATAGTTGCTCCGCCGTCATACCGTGATAGCGGATAAACCCGAGCGCAGCGCAGGGAGCTGACCCTAATATGCACATCCAACTGAGCGTTTCCAGTCCGAAATGACTGCGCAGCCCGAAATACAGTCCAATCGCCGCAGCGACCGCCAGAATAGAAAAAAAGAACTGCCGCAAGGACAGTCCGAAGAACAAGCTTTCCGTATAATCCCGGATTTCCCGGTTGATTTTTACTTCCACTTTTTATCCCTCCCGGATGAGCAGTCTACGCCTCAGGCTCGTTGCGTTCAGGTTTGAACAGTGTGTCGTCATCAAATGGCACAGGATTGCTCAATAGTTCCACAGCAAGCTGAAAGCCATCCTTCATCCCTTGCAAATATAACCACTCATTCATAATCGCTTGCTTAAAATGATGTCTGTCCTCCCAAGCTTCAAATTCAGGCATACGACCAATATCCATACCAACAAACAAGATTTGAAAAGCCTTCTTTTCTTCAGCACGAACACGCTTGAGAGCAGGATGATGCTCGAATCGTGCAGAAACGTAGTCCAATCGACCTTGAATAGCTGTTCGAAACCACGGTGGAATTTCCATTGCCTGCTTCCCCCCACAACTCTTTTACCTTACCTGCTGCTTCTGCTTGGCTTTCATGTGATGATAGCAGGCTACTAGCTGATCGACCTTCTGACTTTGCTCTTGAAATGCTTGATGGCCGGATAAAGAAATGGATTGCTTTATTAACTGTTCACCAAGCGTATTCAGCTTTCGCCGCTCCTCTTCCAGCTCTCTTAACAATTCGTTCATTTATCCATCCTCCCGTTTTTATTGTGAGAGCCGACATTTTTGAATGAAACACGGTGTATGTTAGAAGACTACTTCGATGGTAAGTTTTAATCTCATTTATGTCAATTGTGTACTCCTACATAATGGGAGTTATAAACTCAACCCCTGTAAAGAGGTGACGCTTGATGATTGGTTACGATAAAAAGAAGGTGGGGCAACGCATTCGGAAGCAACGAGAGGCTTTGGAAATTTCTCGTGAACAACTAGCTGAACGAGTTGGACGGGTTCCAAGATTTTGCGCCGATATTGAACGAGGTAAAGCCGGGATGTCCATTGAAACGATGTTCAGTATTTGCAATTTGCTCAAGCTTTCTCCTAATGAATTGCTCCTTGGTCAAGAGGAGAGCGCCACACATTACGATGAAACGGCATTGATTATGGCTGCGCTCAATCAATGCACAGAGAAGCAGCGCAAGGATGCTCTGGCGCTATTGAAGCTATTTTTGACCGCAATCCGATAACTCCCATCATTCACAAGGTGATTACAGTCCCATCATTTCGCGCACGATACGATCTGCCATCTTCACCGTACCGACAAGAACGAGCATGTTGAAAATGAGTTCCCCGATATACGTCCACACCATCGTAACCGCGCCCGCACTAGAATCGACGGCTGGAGGAGCGGTAGCAAAGGCGGAATAAATGATACACGCCAGTACAATAATCGCGCCTTCCAGACACGCTGCCGCGTATCCTTTCAGGAACGACTTGCCGATATTTTGGCTTGGCTCCCCCGCAAATGCGGACAGTGGAACGGGGGCTATTGCCGTATACAAATAGATACGGAAAAAGCGCCCGTACACCGAAAGGATCATCACAAAGGATAGCACCGTAATGAACAAACTGCCGAGAATGGTGACGATCCACAGCGGAATGCTTTGCCAGAAGCCAACGTCTTCAATCGCTTGCGCTACCGTATCCGGCAAGGCCATAGCCTCTGTCGTTCCAAACCCGGAGCGTCCCATCATCGTTGAGATGATCCCCTGTACAATCGTAAAGAGAGCCATCATCAACTCCAGACCATAGGTTACGATCGCCTTGGCGAGCACAAAACGGATAAACAGCTTGACGGCCATCTCCGGCCTTTTCACTTCCGCAAAACTGCCGGTCGACTTCACCACGCCAATCACAAAAAACAAGACCAGAAGCGCCAGTCCCGTCGCCTGCAACGCACCGTGAATATCTGTGATGACACGCCAAACGCCCCCACCCTTAAAATCCGCTGGCGATTGCGTAACGAGGCTCCAGATTTCATTCATCTTATCGTTCCAGGTATCCAAGGCATTTTCGAGGTTGTCGATCACCCAACTGTTTTTTGACACATGCTCACCCCTTCCGTAAACGGGGAACAGACGAAACGTCCGCCCCCCTTCATGCAAAGCTTCAGGCTCATCCGGCAATCAGGGTAAGAATTTCCTTCGTAAACGTAATAATGACCCCTCCGGCGAGCGTCAGAAACCCGTTTGCGCGCTGAGAAGGGTCATGGGATTTTAGCGACAATCCAATTTGAACAATGCCGAAACCGAGAATAATCATGCCAATCGCACGGATTAAACCGAAGATAAAAGTAGACAGGTTGTTGACTGTCGTCATCGGATCGCCCTCTGCATAAGCAGTGGAGACGAATACAGTTCCCGTTAAGATCAGCACGATGTACAGGGCCAGCAGCCGTTTCGTTTTCATTTTCAAGTTCATCATTCCCTTCGTAAAAATAACGACTCTACTTCTTCTTCCGAAAGAAGTTCATAATCCCCGTCTGCATGAAGGAACACGGATTGCCAGTCCAAAGCGTGTTCCGTGCCGCCATGCTGATAGGGAAGACCGTTACCATCCGTCGTGAGCGAGACATGAGGATGCCTGAGCAAATCATATTTGTCGTCCTGGACTGGATGTTCGCCACGGATAAAGAGCAGGCAAAAGCGGTTATCCAGCAACCTCACCTCGTCTGGTGTGAGCAATTCGCGGCCTGATTGCTGGTAGTTGATCGAGTAGCTGCCGTTTCTCCCCTTGCTCTGGCCGTAGGTATTGGTATCAATCGTTTCCTTGCCAAGCAGCTCCGAGACGTATTTGTGGGTAGACTGTTCGTTGCCGCCCAAGTACAAAAATTCGTCGCAGTTGCCCACAATCGATTCCCACGCATCCTTGTACAGCGCCTTGAGTTGCGCTAAATTTTGCAAAATGATAGAAACTGAAATTTCCCGGCTGCGCATCGTGGAGAGCAGCTTGTCAAATTCGTCGGGAAGCGCTACATTGGCGAACTCGTCCATGACAAAGTGAACATGAACCGGCAGGCGTCCGCCATGCCGATAGTCCGCCTCGTACATCAAGCATTGAAAAAGCTGCGTGTAGAGCATGCCGACAATGAAGTTGAAGCTGCTGTCGTTATCGGGAATGACGGCAAACATCGCCGTCTTCTTCTCCCCCATAACGGGCAATTCCATTTCGTCGACCATGCTCATCCCCGCAATCGTATGCAAATTGAACTTCTCCAATCGAACGCCGAGGCCAATTAAAATGGACTTGGCCGTCTTGCCCGCCGCCAGCTTGAAAATGTTATACTGCTTGACGGCAAGGTGTTCCGGATCGCGCATGGCCAGCCGCTCGAATAGTTCATCGAGCGGGCTTTGGTACGTTTCGTCCTCCTCCCGCACCTCCGCAGCCGCGATCATTTCCATGACCATTGGGAAGTTTTGCTCCTCGGGCGGTGCTTCATATAGGAGGTATAGCACGAGCGCTTCCAGCAAGGCGGTCTCGGATCGCTCCCAAAAGGGATCGTTGGTATTGCTGCCCTTCGGTGTCGTATTGCGGATCAGATTGGTGACCAGCTTGAGAACATCCTTGTCGTCTTGCAAATAGGCGAATGGATTGTAGCCATGCGAACGGTGTGGATTGATGAGATCCAGCACCTTGATGTCATAGCCTTCGGACTTGAGTAGATGCCCGGTATCGCGCAAAATTTCGCCCTTGGGATCGAGCACGACAAAGGACGTATGCGCCTGCATAACGTTCGGCTTGGCGTAAAACCGCGTTTTGCCGGACCCGGAACCGCCGACGACAAGAACATTCAGGTTCCGGCGATGCTTGCGGCCATCCAAGCCGATGCGTACCTGCTGCGTCAGAATCTTGTTTTGTTCTGGTTGCTTGTCGCGATACTTGGCATTTATCCGTCCGGCCTTGCCCCATCGTGCGCTGCCATGCTCTTCGCGCCGCCGATAGTTGCGCGGGGACGCCAAGTAGATGCCGACCGAAATCCCATAAATCAACGTGAACAGCAACAAGCTTCGCGGCGTATCCTCGACCCATTGAATCTGGAAGGGATTGTTAATCGCCTCGCTGAGATACAACAGAAGTGCCGGTAATCCCTTTGACAAAGCGGGGGCGGCAAGCAGCGCCGCCCACACGACCGGAATAAAAAAAACCGCAAAGAGTAAAAGATTACTCCTTGCGGTTTCAGCGCGCCGCATGATGACTCCGGCGCTTTATTTTTTGATAGGGAGCGTCAATCGCTTTGAGCAGTAAATCGTCAACAGGATCGGTCGGCCGCTGCTGGCCGATCAAGTCGTTGCGGAGCGCATTCAAGGCGTTGATGACAATGCCATGCTCGTAATGATCCATTCTCAGGATGCGTTCTTCCTCTTTCATCGCCACTCCTCCCAACAGAAAAATGAAAAGCATGCCACGACTAGCGGGTGGAATCGCTGCGATTCGGTTGCTGCTGTCGCTGCTGGGCCAGCATACGGTGCATACGGCGGGAAATGTCGTGTGCCGCATCCTTCATCACCGTCAGCTCGGCGCGAATATGCTGCGGCTCCAACTCCTTGAGCCGTTCGTGAACCCGGCCGAAGCGGAAAGAAGCCGTC
Source organism: Cohnella baijiui (assembly GCF_020731285.1). GTDB lineage: Bacteria > Bacillota > Bacilli > Paenibacillales > Paenibacillaceae > Cohnella. The sequence goes on along the minus strand of NZ_JAJFOW010000003.1, from coordinate 54,161 downwards.
TCGACGCCGAACTTTTTGCAAAGCATATACGCGGCGCAATAAGCTTGGAAATTGTAATGGGAGCGGCTGTAGTCGTTATGGCCGCAATCAATCTCCGCATGCGCCAACTCCTGTGCGAGCGCCCGAAAAATGTCACTGGCCCCAAGCCCGCGACGTATCACGATGTTTCGCGTATCCGGCTGATAGAGCGCATGAACCTCCGCAGGCAAGGCATCTCCAATCGTAATCGCAACAGGTGAGCGGTCCATCAATGCCTTGATGCGCGTGCGGTCATCCGGGTAGATCGGTGATTCCTTTTTCGGTGCGGTTGTTTGCGCAACATCGAACATCTTCTTGGGGTTGTAGCTGATTGCGGTACTCCCATCTTCTCGCTTGTATTCCTCGCCTGGCTCCAAGATGTAAAATCCGGATTCCTTGCGCCGGATATAGACGCCTTGTTCTTTCCAGCTATCAAAATCAGCAATGCGAGTGGCATCCGGGCGCTGCGCGAAAATAAGCAGCGCATTCGCGACGCTGTAGAGATCAAAACGGCTTTGTACGTCCAGATAATGCTGAAATTGTTCGCCGTTTTGCGCAATGGCGGCTGTGGCAGTATCAATCGTCTCATACGTCCACTGCCGCAGTTCTTGCTTTTTTTGCGCCCACGCTTCTTTGTCGAACGGCTGCTCACGCTGACCGGAGGCCGTCGTGACTTGGGGCTGGAATAACTCGTCCAGTTCGCTCATTTCGATTTCCCTCGCTTTTGACTCCCGGCCATCGGAACGGATGCTTTACTGCCGGATGCCGAGTTCCCGCGATCTCTGCGCTTAGGCAACGACGGTTCCTGCACCTGCTGCCGCCGTCTGCTCTCTGCCGCCCGGTTTTCCTCCCGAATTTCACGCAGCAATTGGCGGACGGACACTTTTTCCTTCGGCTTTTCAGGGTCAATCGTAACCCTTTCGTATGCCGCGCTGCGCTCGGAGGTAGGCGCGGACGGAGAGGATGGTTCCGTTGTCCTCTCCTCCTGTGTCGGCGGGAGGGGAAGCGGACGCTCCGGTTCCGTTCGCTCGACCTCCCACGCCTCGGCCGCCGGTTGATCGGTTCCCTGCTGCTCGTTTACCGGCTGCACCTCTGCCGCCGGCTCGGGCTTTCCCAACAAATCGTCCAAAAAATCTTCGCTCACTACCGCTCCCTCATTTGAAGCTGGCGACTCGTTGGCTCCTTCTTCGGGTGTCCCGGCATGTTGCTCCGGTGGTTGCGCCGCCCCTTCACGCTCGACCGACTGCTTCTCGCTGCGGGATTTCACAATCTCCTGCTTGATGCTGGCCGTATCTACGGTCGCCAGCTTGAAGCGTTCAACTATTCGGTTGATCTTGGACGCATCCTCGGCCCGTACCATGACGTCGCAAAGCCCGTCCACATTTTTCTTGTCACGCAGCGCGCAATAGAGGACACCATACCGCTTCGCTTCTTTGCAAAACGTCGGCAAGTCTTCATTTCGTACTGCAAATACCTTCAGTTCCTTACCGCTGCGCAGCAAGCTTTCCAAACGAATGCGGCCTCTTGTTCGTTTTTGCCCTTGCAGGGCGGCGAACAAATAAACGGCCAGATGCTTCGCGCCTTCGCCGGAAATTTTCGCCATGACTTCAATGCCACGAAGACTCATGCTGACGACCTGATCGGCCGCCTCCGTTCCGCTGCTCATGGACATTGGCCTCCCTTCGTGTCGATTGGTCTTCCTCGTTACGTTGCAGCTTGTTTGCCAGTTCGTCGGATCGGGCAAGAACGCCCGTACAAAGCCTCACCTCCTTTCGGAGCTTCGCAAGCTGACGGGAAAGTTCGGCAATTTGCGATTTATACGACTCGATTTGCTCGGGAAGCTGACAGCGGCGAAGCCGGTTGTACAGCATTTTGCGGGAGCCGTATCCTTGTCGCAATTCCGTTTGCAGCCCGTCAAGATAACCCGTCAATTGATCCGTATTGGAAATTCGATGACGGCATAACAGCTTGGTTTGCTCCGTGATGGCCGTCAGATATCGTAAGTCTTCGCGCAATAAAAAAGACGTCCGTTTGAGGGACGCGCGGGAATGAGGCAGAATCCCCATCTTGAATAAGTAACGCAGATACAAGGCTTGCAGGCCGCTAAATCTACGTCCGATGTGCAGGGTACTGCGAATGATGACGGCTCGCCTACGCCGCGGCAACGGCAACGGTGGCTGACGCTGCGGCAACTGGTTTTGCAGAATGCGCTCTTTTATTGCATGCTCCGTGTAATCGTCGCCAAGACTGCGCATTCGAACAAACCGTTCTTTGCCAGGCGGGCGTACCGCCAGATGCTTGACGTTCGACTTCATTTCATAACCCTGCTTTTGAAGGATCGCGAAGAATTGCGTCATCGTCATGGCAGCGGCGATAGCGGCGTCGATGTCCTCGCGAATCAAGCCGCGCCAAGTCGGCTTGCTTTCCTGTTCCGCTCGCCACTCGCCGTAATGCTTGGCCCTACCCGGTTCCGGCTGCTCAATGACCGATAAGGCATGATCCCGGCAAAGTCGGTCGGAGGTTTGCCGCATCAGCGCGTAAGAGGCTTTGTTATCGTAGTAGCGTTTACCATCCAGAAACGACACCGAGTTTAAGACGAAGTGATTGTGCAGATGCTCCTTGTCCAAATGGGTTGATACCACGACTTCAAAGCGTTCCCCCCATAATTCCTTCGCCAGTTTGACGCCAATGGCATGTGCCATTTCCGGCGTCGTTTCGCCCGGTGCAAACGCCTGATACCCATGAAAAGCCACAATGCCATCGGTCTTTTGAAATTGTCGTTTGGTTCGCTGCATTTGCTCGTAAGCGGTAAGCGGATCGCAGTTGATTCCGCTCACGTAAAGCTGTTTTTCCGTTTTGGCATCCGCGCTGGTATAAGCGAGCACTTGCTGTAAATCATCATGCGTTACACGCGCTTGATCGGTCTTATCGGGATTGGTGGCGTAATCCAGCACACGCTTGAGGCGGTCGGTAACGTCCCATATTGCGGTTGTCGCCATGTGCGCTGTCCCCTTTACGGTGGATGTACGTCAGGATTTCCTTGTAGCTGGGTTCTCGGTTCCGGTGCGGTCACGGCTTGTTGAATCTGCTGGACGGCGCGGCGCAAGTGGTCTGCTTCCTGCTGAAAAGCCGCTCGATCCAGATGACCTGTCGCATGGGCCTTCGCTGCGAGTTGGTTAAGGTTATTGCCGATGGCGTGAAGCTCGCGCATCATCGCGAAATAGTCTTGTGGCGGCATCGCCTTCGGAACATAGCCATTAATCAGAGATCGAATATAACCCTCCTGTGAAAGTCCCGATTTTTTCGCACTCGACTGAAGTCTTGCGTTTTCATCATTGTTCACCCATACCTGAATGCGAATCGCTCGTCTTCTCATATGTTCACTTCCTTCTTCAAAGGAAATAGCCCGAATGAAACGCTAAATGGTTTCTGGCGTTTCTGAAAATACCGATCCTTGTTGAAACCTATATTCTTGATAAAACAGTGTGCTGTTGAGATAGGGGTATTAGGGGCTTGCCCCTAACAAGCGAATTTGGGAGACCAAATTCAGTGCTTGCTACAACGTGAGACATAGTCTCACGTTGTCAAAGGAACACCAACCGAAAAAAATGGGAAGGGCTTGGCTACGACACAGGACACCCGTATCGCAAACGTCAAATAGCTTGATCCGTTCACAACGCAGCAACATTTTCTTTGCTTTAGGAAAATAAAACCTTTATGATGACATAAGGGAGCGTGATTCTATGAGTATGGCCGTCAAGGTGAAAATGCTGCTCGCGGCAAGGGGAATGACCGTTGCCGATTTAGCTGATCGAATAGATCCGAAAACAACCAGGCAAAATGTGAACACCAAGCTGAAGCGCGATAATCTCTCGGAACACGACTTGCATCAGGTCGCGAAAGCCTGCAACGCGACATTCGAAGGGATGTTCACGCTCAATGATACTGGCAAGCAAATATAAGAAACGCACCCTCGCCGAGCGGTGCGTTTTTGTATCCGTTTGGGTGAAGTTCTTCTGATATTCCCCACAAGTTATTTCGAAAGCGTGCCTTCTAATTCCAAATAGTTTGTTTAAAAGACCCTTTATTTAAGGCCCCAATTCCTCGCAGCATGCTGTGTTTGTGTTGAGTAACACTCAATTTGCCCCCTCCCCCCGCGGCTTGCCTTAATCATTGTTGAGACATTGTGTATAGAGTAAGGCCCCATTTTCCTGCGAAAATCAGGTCGTGGTTTGTTCGAGGATCCCCGTGATTATAAACAACTAAAGTACCGGAATTATCGCCATCTTTCTTAAATTTTCCTCCTTCACAAGATACATAACCAAGTTTCATTACTGGCTCTGCGGATGTATTTTTTTCTTTCAAGCCATATTTTTTCCCTGCCCATTCTATCGTCTGAGGTGGTATTTCGCATGAAGGCGATTTTGCAACGATTGACCCCATCTCATTTTGTTGTCCCTCGTCAGTCTGGTTATCATTGGTCTGACGCTCATTACCATGAGTTGAGCATCCAGCGATTACTAGTGCAGCAGCTAAAGCCGTAATTTTGATTTTCATGGGTATAGCCATTCCTTTCGCTTTGCTCAATGCACAAAACGAGATGAAATCCGTCCGTATTGAGCAATTTGTGTATTCTTAGCCAACAAGGACTTCCTTGCACTAAAATCACATGGAGTTGATTAGGCCACCTATTTTCGAGGTAACCGTATGGTTCGCCCCATACAGATAGCCATATTTGCATAAGGAATACGGCAAACCTCATTTCGTATAGTACCCCAGCAATCATCTCAATTGTGTTACGTTTTGCGTTAATTTAAACATAAAGCTCCAATGATTGGTTAGAATCATCGGAGCTTTATTGAGTTCGAGTTATTTTTTATCATCGAAAGAATTCGTTGTTAGATCAAAAACATATTGTTTGCCATCACTTGCTGATACAGAAATAAATCTTTTGTCATTTACTGAAATCATTGTAAGAATACCATGTTTCTCTGGGGAATGGAAAACTTGATATTTACGTTGACCATTTACAGTTGTTGTTATAGTAATAACACCGTCTTGTAGATCGTCTACAAAATCGCCTTTTTTATTATCATAATTTCTAAAGTTACCAGATGCAACCTGTACTTCCGTACCTTCATTTACTGGTGAGGTATATGCGTAGACGGTCGTAATTCGAATACTTTTATCAACATCGGAAACCTGAGAAACCTCGGTAATTGGAATTTCTTTATCCGGTAATGGATCTGGGCGATATACCGGCCTTGCTGCAGCTGGATCACCTTTTGGAGCCTTAGGTGCATTTGCAGCTTTTGCTTCCCATTCTTGAATAAATTGTTCCATTTTATCTGGTTTGTTACCTGCAAAAGATTTCACTGATAAAGGGATGACAATCGCTGCCGCTATCGTAATACCTACACCAATTTTTATCATTTGACTTTTCATTTTACCTGTCCTCCTCTTACATCCATCTTATGTCTGATGAATAAACTGGTGTAGTTGCTGTTTGCGTATCGGCATTTAAGGCATTATATAAATACCACCAACTTTTTAATGGAGTAGCATTAGTACCGGTACATCCCCCTACCTGACTACAAGCTGTATATTGAGATAACGCACCGGTAAATGACATGCTTGACGATCCTGAAATTACGGCCTGTTTAGAAATATTATACCATTGTTTTCCGTTTGTATCCGTTACTGTCCCATTCGATAACGTGGATTCCGTTGTGCTATAAATTTCTGGGAACGCTAATGCCTTTGCATTTCCCCAAGAAACATAGTACATATCACTCACGGTCCATCCATTATCACAACTTGCTGTACCAGAAGATGGACAACCATCTGCAGCACCGAAATTCACGAAATTATTGGACAATGCAGCGGAAAAGCCATCTACCCAAGTTCTTGTTAGAGTTTTATCACCATAAAAATTAGGTTCGATATCTATCGCACCTTGAACAGATGTTTGACTCGACCAGCCATTGGAACTTAATTCCGACGCAATTTGAGTGACCATCGCGTTCCAAGCAGAGCCATGATTTTTAACAACCGTACTACCTTGGGTAAAAATGTTATTTGAAGTTGCTTTAGAGTTACTAGTTCCTACCCCAATAATGATTTTGGCTGCAGTGTTTGAACCTGTACAGATATAATATCCTTTTGCAAATTGGTCGACAGCATCTGCAATTTGACGAGTTGTATAAAAACTCGAACCAAAAATTGATGCTCCATAATTTGTGCCATTATACTGTGGGGCACCATAAGCGATGATGACATATTTATATCCCGAAAACCCGGAATTCTTGTCATCAGTACCTAGACTACATCCTGCATTATATGAAGTTGTAGTATTAGCAGAACCGTAAAAACTTGGACTTGTCGGTGGCATTGTAGGACTAGCAAAAGCATTATTGTAAGGAATAAGGAAACTGAATACGAAAAAAAGTAATGCCAATAACCCCGGACTTTTCCATTTTTTGATTGAGCGACGCTTCACTTTACTTCCTCCTCCTTCATGTAACTTTAATAAATTAAATCGTGACAGTTCATAAACACTATGACTACCAACCTAATATGTCAAACCTCCTTTTCGAATGAGCTACTCTGACATCGCTAAGTACAAAGCATCATAATTTTGTAAAATGGGCTCTGAGTTGCTTACTTTGCCTAGCAAAGTAAGGAGTGCACCGAGTCGTTTTCCAGATAGGATCCTCCAAAGCTCACCTAGAAAACTGCTCTGTATATATAGACACATTTTGTGGGGGAATAGTTGCGGAAAAAATGGAAAATTCCCAAAATCTTGGCTACCCAGCCTTAAGGCGAGTTAGTGGCCCGAGAGGGGCTATATGAGTGTGCTCGGAAGGTGCGTCCACCAGCTGTTGACGATGGTGTACACGCCAGAAACGCATCACACCCTCATTTCGGTCTCTACGAGACACTTATCCTTCCTTCATTACCGCTTTCGACTATCTGAGCGGTTCTGTAGTTACCTAAGAGACCAGGAACGTGTTCCCACATTTTCATTGTCCGCAAAGCACGTCCGACATCCCTTGGACGCCACGGACAATCGAGATCATGCAGCGCAATTAGCTTCGTTTGCACGTTCGTACCCGTCCCCATCTTGAACGTCGATCCGAGCAGTACCCGAACTTGACCGCTGCGTACTTTCGCAAACAACTCCTTTTTCTTAACCTCTGTATTGGCGTCGTGAATATAGGCGATCTCCTCGGTCGGCACGCCTCTATCCATCAGCTTGCGCCGCAGCTCGTCGTAGACGTTGAAGGAACCATCCTGCTTGGGGATGGATAGATCGCAGAACACCAGTTGCGCTAGCCGCTCTTCCCTGCTGTCCGACCAATACCGGTAGACATTGTCCGCGCAGGCGCTGACTTTGCTGCCTTCGTCGTCAGGGAGCATCGGATTGGCTAGCCGCTGATCAAGCGCCAGCTTGCGTCCGTCATTAGTGATCGTCAGCATATTGTCCTCGTGCGGCTCCACTTGCTTCGCTCGTACCTGTTCGGCGCGGCGGGCGAGATCCGCAACCATGTCGCGTTGAAAGTCGCTTGGCGGCACGGCAACATTGTGGAAGTGAGCTTTCGGCACGGGAAGCTGGAGCATGTCCGCCGTCTGGATGTCGGCCACTTCTTTGAACACATTCATCAATTCCGGCAAATTATAAAAACGGGCAAACCGGGTTTTCGCCCGATAGCCCGTTCCCTCCGGTGCAGTTTGTCAAGGAGGTTATAACTAAAATGAAACGGGCACCGGTCGCCCAATGCCCCATATAGGGGCAGTACCAGCGAAGCTGACACCACCCGCAAAGTAAATCACAACCAAATATCAAGGTGAAAGTTTATACCTGCCAGGGTACACGATTTGTACGTTAACGTTGATCGTTCGTAAGGAATCTTTGTTTAGTACAGTCCCAGATGCAATCCGTTTCCACGCATACGGATTCCTGCGAAAAAGAGATTCCCCTAGATTATAAATATCTATTCTCTTTTCAAACGCGGTTTGAAAGGTCTGCCTAATTTGATGCTCAATTTCTTTTTGAGCCAGTTGCGTGAGTTCTTGCTCCGTAACGTCTGCATGTAGCTCATTTACTCCGGCCTTCACCTTAACGGAAATATCGAAATATGCTTTGTCATATTTAACCCTTGGTTTGACGTCATATTCGGGTTTTTCTGCGACGAGAACTGCAACAAGCTTGTTATCGGAAAACAAGTCAACGGGCAGTCGGATTGTGTGTTTATTCAGCCATGGCAATCCTTTTATTTCTTCGAGGCTCATGCGTGCGTAATATTTGTCCTTATCGTATATTTGTATGCCTGAATATCTAAGCAGCTCATGCGGTTTTTGATTTTCCTTCCATTGATCCTTTCGAACAGATAATTCTGGTATGTAGCTTGTCTTCGCCTTTTCGTTTGAATCCATTACAAATTTTTGCAGGCGGATCGGAGCGAGGATCGAACGCTGCCGATAATTCTGTTCGGGGTTATGTAGAATCGATGCTTTTGGCGATAATCTGAAAAATGGAGTCGCAATTAAGACCTCGTCAAGGGGATCGCGCGTACTGAACACCCAAGCTAAGTACCTTATCTCACGATATCGGTCGATCAGTTCCAACACTTCACCGACTTTTCGTTCCTTCAATAACCTTTCGCTAAACAAGATTGCAGAGATTTGTCCCCAGTTTAACCTTTGTTGCGAAGTGCTGTATAAATCATTCGCTGCTTCTGTAAATGAGATACCTTTTCCTCTACCGATCCAGACCGGAGGTTGTTCCGCTTTCTGTTGTCCTTCCAGTTTTGCCACTGTCGAGAAATCGAGCAACTGCGCATAAATGATGTATTGACCATCCGCATAGTCAATTCCAACAGCAGTTACATAATTCATGTTTTGCACTTCGTATCTGCTCCAACATCCGGTGAGAAAGAAGGGAAGCAGAAGAACTGCGGTAAATTTGTATGCGTTCATTTCTGCTTATCCCCTTGGCTTGTAGAATCTTGAGTATTTAGCATGTCTGGCCGAGTTTTCCGCCATCTCCATGGTAATCGGAACAAGGCATTGGCGAAGTCTTCATATAGAGGCGAAACCGGAGCCAGGTAAGGCAAACCGCATGAACGCAAAGAGGCTAAATGAGTTGTCACGATAAACAAAGCAAGTAAAAAACCATAGATCCCCAAGATGGCAGACAAAGCGAACATGAAGAAGCGCAAAATGCTCATTGTCCCAGTCAGTGACTGGTTGGATAAAGTCGAACCGAACACTTGCGTAATTGCACCTATGACAACAATGCTAGGGGATAAAAATCCTGCGCGTATGGCCGCATCCCCTAAGATGAGCCCTCCCACTACCGTAACTGTAGATCCTACCGCTGAAGGCAACCGAATACCGGCTTCCCGCAATATTTCCAAAAAGATGAGCACGAGAAACATTTCCCCTGCCACGCCAAGAGGAATACCTAGCCGGTTGACGCCAAGTGTTGCAAGAAGGTAATAGGGTAGTTGATCTTGATGATACGCAAGAATTGCGACCCAAAAACCGGGTAGCATAAGTGATACGGATAATCCAAGCAAACGAAGCGATTGTCCAAACGTAGCAGACAAAGCAGTAAAGTGGATGTCTTCTGGCGTTTTCAGGAGCAGGAACAAATTGGCCGGAGCGATCAATGCAGCCGGTGTACCATCCACAATCAGCGCTACACGTCCATTCATCATGCAGTTAACGGTAAAGTCTGGTCTTCCCGTATAGCCCATCAAAGGAAACAAAGCTTTGGCCGGTTCCATTAACTCTTCCAGTTGAGTGGCGCTGAATGCTCCGTCAATTTGAAGGCGATCCAATTTAGTCTTGATATCTTGGACGATTTTCGGATCAACAATGTCTTGCATATAGAGAATTGCAATGGTTGTTTTTGTCCGGACACCTACTGTTTTCGTTTCGTATACCATGCTTGTTGACTTGATTCGTTTCCGAATTAACGCAACATTGACACCGAGTTCCTCAACAAAACCGTCTTTCGGCCCGCGAATAGAGACTTCGATATTGGATTCTTCGGGCTGGCGTGCCGGTTTTTTCGATATGTCGAGGGAGAACAAAGAAGTTAGTGTCGGAATAAACAAAAGCAGTTTTCCCTCAAAAATGTCCGTTTCGGATTTCTGCCCCCACTCCTCGAAGGAAATGCTCTCAAGCTGTAATTGACACGACTCAAGAACTTCCTTGTTCTTTTGAAAACCGTGATTTTCGTAAAACCGAGTCAAGTGAGGAAGCACCACATCCTGAATGAGTTGTTGGTTGTCACATAACCCATCGCAATACAGTAAAACGATCCTTGATTGATCGTCGCCAGTTTTTAATTTGTAAACATGATGCTTTATATCACGACACATCTGGAAACGTTGAAGAAGTGTTTGTTCATTAAGCGGTTGTGTATCAGGCGCCCCTTGTTGTGTCGACGATTTTATGTCCTTTGCCCATTTATTTTTGAAAACCTTTATCATCTTCAATTGCTCCTTTTACTCCGTGTTGAGATTAAAATTCGCACGAAATATACGAACATGACCCCAATGGTAAAGACACAAAACGAAGGAAAGTAATATCGGCTGAGCAGGTCTTGAAAAAGCATATCGCTGATTGGCAACAATGTAGCAACCAGCATGAATAAAGCGCCCAGAAACATAGGCAACCACTTATACTTTTGCAATTTCCACAATTCGCTTAAGAGTAACAGGGAAAGGGAAACTCGAATGTACATACCGGATAACCACTGGTAAATCGAGAAAAAATCAACATGCTCCACATACTCGCCCAGTCGAACCATTCTCCATTGTTCGAAAGCGGGGTATCGTTGGTGTGCCGCTTCATCAGGGCCGTACATGGTAATCGAGCCCATCAAAGGGCCGATCGTTAGCCCGGATAATATGATGCAAATAAGCATTAAACTTTTGAAACCTGGTTTTTTCGTTAACTTGTGCTGAAACAAAATCAGCAACGACAACTCCAACAATCCCCCAGCTACGTAGGGAATGCCTTTCCAAAGCGGAGATATCCCATTTTCGAGTAGAGGAAAAAGCATGGTGTAGTCTTTAAACTGAAAGTTTGCAGACATGACAAGGTCACCCAGAATAACAACAAAAGGCAACAATATCCCGCTTAAAATTGCAATGGTGCGAAGCCCTTGAAATGCCGCGAAGAAGCATCCGAAAAGCGTTGTTCCTGCGAGAACAAGCATTGGAGATTGAGGCATATAAGTTGCAATTGTCCATGTTATAGTGTCCTTAAAGGAAATGAGTCCCATAAGCCATACAAGTACACTGTATAGGACAATCAAGGTTGCCGAGAGAACCATTCCGAATTGTTGCTTTAACCAATCCCTAACATGCATTCCGTTCATGTTTTTTAGGATATAGCTCAGAATGCCAATCCAAATTGGCGAAGCGATTAAAACAAGAAGTACTACAAGCCAGGCATCTCGCCCTGATGCACCGAGCAGTAACGGTATGATGATGACGTGGTTCAGCAAACCGACAGAAAGTATTATGATCATGTATGACTGTAAAACTGAAATTTTCGGCATCAACTCACCTTACCCTGTGAAATACTAAATGGAAGCAGTACCATTACATTCCCCATCTTCTTCATCTTCATCCCAAATTACTCATTTCAGAAATTCCTTTCGATAAAGATCCAGCTTTGATTCGGGAATTAGAACTTCGCAGCATTTATTCCCATATTGTCTCATTAAGTATGCTTTGGTATACCGATTTTGACCATTTTAGGTAACTTTTCTCGGAGGGGATCATTTGAAGCGAAATTGGGAGCTTAGATTTACGGAAAAAAATTCAAGACTGTTGCGTATGTCAAGGCCGGATTTAAATTGACCCACTAACGCCAACTTAAAAATGACCCACTCGCTGACCGTCTGCGCTTGGGGGAAGTGGCAGCTTCCCTCTCATCCGGTAGCTGTTGCTCCCATTTAATTACATCTACTTTGCGGATGGTGTCAGCTTCGCTGGTACTACTACTCCAAATACCAGCCGGGAAAAAGTCAGCGGCTGTTCTCGCGGCCCCGTTCCCTCCTTTTCTTCCATTCCTCCAGCAGCTTCAATATGGTCTGTTCCATCTGCTGGGCCGTATAGCCCTTCGGAAAATAGTCCTTGATGCTTTCCTTTTGCAGCTTGATTTGTTCCCGTTGACTCGGTTTTTCCTCGATCATGATTTTGAAAATCGCGTCCATGTCGAGCAGGCCGTTGGCCCTCAGTTTTTTCATGCGCTGGGCTTGGGAAAGGGAAGGGGTGCGTTCCTCGCTACCCATCGTTTCCAGCAAGGCTTCCTGTTCTTTTTCGGACAGATAGGACAGCTCCACGGCAGGACTGAACGCCACCTTGCCGCTGTCCACCATTTCCAGAAGCGGCGGAATCAATTCAGTCAGCCGGATATAGCGCTGCACCTGCGTCGCGCTCGTTCCTACATCAACGGCAACGCGCTCCCGCGACTTCTGTCCGAGTTGGTCAGGAGTTCCGCTATCGGCCAAATCGTTGCGCTGCCCTTGCCGTTTGATGGCATCTAGCTTCATCTTGTAGGCCCATGCTTTTTCGGACGGCAACACATGCTCGCGGTGCAGATTGCTGTCCACCAGGGCGATAATCGCGGCGTTTCGGTCCATTTCACGAATGAAGGCGGGGACCGCAGCGATTCCCGCTTTTTCACAAGCCGCCTTTCGTCGGTGTCCGGATATGATTTCATAACCTCCTCCATCCCGCGGTCGCACGACAAGCGGCGAGATCACGCCATGCTTCCGAATGCTTTCCGCGATGGCCTGCAACTCGTCGATATCCGCAACATGATAGGGGTTGTCGGTCCTGATCGTTACATCCGGTTGGATGTAACGATCGCGTCGCCCTGAAGGCACCTGCCGTGAAAAAGGGGAGGGGTATCGAAACGACAAAAAGACGCTGATCGCTCAGCGTCTTCGTGCGAAACATAATGGTATTTGGCTTCCATCAACGTTCCTTGCCTATTACCCGGCGTACACGATCCATCACCGTTTGATGACCTAAACGTGTCGGATCGTTTCGCGCTTCTTCCTCTGCCTCCAAAAGTGCTTTCTCAATTTCCTCGGCCTGCTCATTTTTTCCCTGTTCGCTCATGCCTTACCTCCTCGGAATTAGAATTTTGAAGCCACCTCTATTTTCGCCCGACACTGCTCTGATTACCATTGTACCGAGCGGTGCTATCGAGTTGGCTCCTCGCGCTGTTTACGATAAATCATCAGGTCGTCGTTAACGTCTTTCCTGTTTGGCGGTTCATCGGAAATCTCGTAGGTTTGGCTGAGTAATTGCTGAATCATTGCTGCCGCAGAACGGCCCGGTTCGTCGTTGTCCAAGTGAAGCACCATGTGCTCCACTTCAGGATAGCTTTGCAAATAGTTGGTAAGTGCAGCCGGGGCAATGCCCTCATCCTTGTTTTCTTTTGGGCTGTATATGCCGGCCAACGACAGTTGATGCGATTGTCGCCAGACTTTCCCGGAGATTTCCGAAAGGGTACAGTACGATAACAGGTCAATCGCGCTTTCAAACAAGTGCAACTCTGTGCCGTTATCATCGGCCGGTATAGCGAACGAATACCGTTTATCGCTGCCTGGCGCTTCGCCCATATATCGGGTTTTGGTTGTCCCGCGAATCGCCGCATAGCGCGGAGTGCCTTGCAAATCAAACCCAACAAAAATCGCGTTGTGGTACATTCGGCTTTCGTACAGTCGTCCCGTTTTGAGACAAAAATCAATTACGTCGCGGGAAATGCCGCGTTTGGAGAGATAAGCGATGACGCGATTCGAATTCTCATACGGTTCGGGAAGCTCCAGTCGCGCATTTGAACCATCCTGCTGGATGGCAGGAGTAGCTGGATCCATGTGAACGGGTGGATTACCGTCAATTTGCAGCACCGCATCGGGAAACGACATGCCTCTTACTTTAATGAGGTAGTCCAGCGCAGAACGACCGCCGATCCCACTAGACCACCAGAACCATTTACCGTTGGAGATTTTAAGGCTGTCGTGGGAGCGGGTCGAATAGGCGTTGCGCGAGCATCGCACCAGTTCGTATGGCTCGAAACATTGCAAATAGGTGAGCAGGTCCAATTGCTTTGCACGTTCGATTTGTTCCTTGCTTACATAGCTCATTGCCGTAGTTCCTCTCGAAAAAAGTAAATTAGCCACAACGGGCTTTAAAAATCGTGTCTCTTAATTGTAAGGCTGATTTTCTTTCATCCTGCTTCATTTGTTCATCGTGCCTTACCCTTCTTTTTGGGATACAGATAAGCTCTTCTTTCCCTCAACTCTGTAGCGCCTTTCTTTTTCATGAATGCGTCTAACTCGCTTTCATAGACTTGACTGGTCACCCCGTTCGAATCACGGATGTAATAATACGTGTCTCCAAATCCGTTCTTCCCTTTGGATATCAATTCCAATTCCGGCACGGTTTCTCCCTCCTCGGTCGGATCGGTTCCGTAACAAATAGGCGGTAGAATCGGGCAAAAGCATCCGCCGCCGCTTGGGATGGTATACAACATGTGCGTTCCTCCAGAAATGCGAAAAGGACCCCAAAAGCCGGAGTCCATTTCGTCATGTGATTTATACCTTTCCATTGCTGTTATCGCTCTCGATCCGCAACCCGCCGTTCGGGTGCTTCCGGTTCCTCATCCGACACGCTGTCCACGGCTTCGTTTTCCCGTTTGTCCATGTTCAGCAGCACATTTAACTCCGCGAGCCGCGCGGACTTCGTTTGCAGTTCCTGTTCTTGCTTGAATGGTGCCTCGATCTGTTCCTTCGCCGTTACCATCTGTTGCTTGAGTGTTGCGAGCTGGTCACGGCAATAGGCGAGCTTATTCGGCAAATCCGACAATGTATTGATTATTCGCGTGATATTGCCGCCTGCATCCGGTCCTAACGTAATCGTATGGCCCAATGCGCCGCGCAGCGTCACCTTGTATTCCTTTGCAAAGCTATCAAACGATAGCCATAAGGAAAAGCCCATGTAACTGCCTGCTTCCTGCGGATCGGGAGAGGTCATGCCTTTGCAGGCTTCCAGCAGGGCAACGCCCGCAGTAGCACGTTCCGAGTACGTGTAATCTTTGATGGTCATACCGGGAAAACGGGAATCGTCGCTGCTATCCTTTTCCGACGCTTGGGCGCGCATGAACAAGGCCACGTCCTGCTCATACCCGACAATGCGTTCCTCCGTAGACTTGATTTGCTGCGGCAGCATTTTGAGCAGCCGATCCTCCAGCGCGTAACGTTGGCTTAAATGGTTGGCTTTGAGCAGCTTGAGCTTGGATACCTGGATGTCCAAGTCCATTTTCTCTTTGATGTACGGATTGCCGGTCGCTAGCGCCTTCACCTCGGCATAGGAAAGAGCCGTTTCGTCAATATCTTCGGCTGACCGAACCGGCGATTTGCTGGTCATGATTTGCGAAATAAAGCGCTGTTTGTTCTCCAGCGTTTGATAAAGGTAAGCGTCGAACGTGTTCTCGGTCACATAGCGAAAAATATGCACCTCGCTGTTCTGGTTCCCCTGCCGGATAATGCGCCCGCTGCGCTGCTCCAAATCGCGCGGACGCCAAGGGCAATCAAGGTCGTGAAGGGCAATCAGCTTCGTTTGCACGTTCGTACCCGCCCCCATCTTGAATGTCGATCCGAGCAGGACCCGAACCTGCCCACTGCGTACTTTGGCGAATAGTTCTTTCTTCTTAACTTCCGTATTAGCGTCATGAATATAGGCAATTTCTTCAGGCGGTATGCCCTTATCCATCAGTTTACGCCGCAGCTCGTCGTACACGCTGAAAGTGCCATCCTGTTTCGGAATAGATAGATCGCAGAACACCAGTTGCGTGAGCCGCTCTTTCAGACTGTCCGTCCAATGCTGGTAGACGTTGTCCGCGCAAGCGCTGACCTTGCTTCCTTCGTCGTCGGGGAGCATCGGATTGGCCAGCCGCTGATCGAGCGCCAATTTGCGTCCGTCATTGGTGATCGTCAACATATTGTCCTCGTGCGGCTCCACTTGCTTCGCTCGCACCCGTTCGGCGCGGCGGGCGAGATCGGTGACCATGTCGCGTTGGAACTCGCTTGGCGGCACAGCGACGTTGTGGAAGTGGGCGATTGGAACCGGAAGCTGGAGCATATCCGCCGTCTGAATGTCCGCTACTTCCTTAAAGACGTTCATCAGCTCCGGCAAATTATAAAAACGGGCAAACCGCGTTTTCGCGCGATAGCCCGTTCCTTCCGGTGCCAATTCGATGGCGGTAACTGTTTCGCCAAATGTCGACGCCCACGAATCAAAGTGCTGCAAGCCTTGCCCGCGGAGCCGCTCGTATTGCAAGTAGCGCTGCATCGTGTACATCTCCGTGATGGAGTTGGAGATCGGCGTACCCGTGGCAAAAATAATGCCCCGTCCCTCGGTTAATTCATCCAAATAGCGGCACTTGGCAAACATGTCCGATGACTTTTGCGCTTCGGTTTGCGACAGCCCGGCGACGTTGCGCATTTTCGTATAAAGAAACAGATTTTTATACGAGTCTGCTTCGTCGACGAACAATCGATCGATGCCGAGTTCCTCAAAGGTGACCACATCATCCTTACGGCTCGCGTCGCTCAGCTTCTCCAGCTTGACCTGCAGCGTCTTCTTTGTCCGCTCAAGCTGCTTGATGGCGTACCGCTCGCCCTTGGCTTCCTTTAGCTCGCGGATGCCGCTTGTGATCTCGGATATTTGCTCGTAAAGCTGCTGCCGCTGGCGCTCCGCCGAGATCGGAATTTTTTCAAACTGCGAGTGGCCGATGATGATCGCGTCGTAATCGCCGGTGGCAATCCGTGCGCAGAATGTCTTCCGGTTCTTCGTTTCAAAATCCTTCTTGGTGGCAACCAGCACGTTCGCGGACGGATAAAGCATCAAAAATTCCGCAGCCCATTGCTCGGTCAGATGATTAGGAACAACCAGCATGCTTTTGTTGCACAGACCCAAATGCTTGCTTTCCATCGCCGCGGCTGTCATTGCAAAGGTTTTGCCCGCGCCGACGCAATGGGCGAACAGGGAATTTCCGCCGTAGAGCGTTCGGGCAACCGCATTGACCTGATGCTGCCGCAACCGGATTTCCGGGTTCATCCCGGTGAAGCGGATATGACTCCCATCATACTCGCGCGGACGGATGGAATTGAACCGATCATTGTACAGTCGCGTGAGCCGCTCCCGGCGCTGCGGATCGTGCCATATCCAGTCTCGAAACGCTTCCTTCATGGCTTCCTGCTTTTGCTGTGCGATAGCCGTTTCCTGCTTGTTCAGCACCCGCTTTTCCACACCGTTTTCAACGGCCGTATCGAATATCCGAACATCCCGCAAATTCAGCGTATCTTCGAGAATTTTGTACGCATTGATGCGATTCGTACCGTAGGTGACATTTGACTTAATATTGTTACTTCGATCATCGCTTTTGCCTTTGACGTTCCAGGCTGCTGTGTAGCCTGAATACATCACGTTGATGGAGGTTTGGTACATATACGGCGTATCCACCAGTTCGAAAATGAATGCCCGAATGACTTCCGGCGGCAGCCAGGTTGCGCCCAGTCGTACATCAATCTCGGAAGCGTCCAAGTCCTTCGGCTGCACGGCTTCCAGCGCTCTAACATTTTCGGCGTACCGCTCGGCGTCATAGGCCGCAAACTGTTTGGCAGCGCGCAGATTTTCACGCACATTGCCCGATAGATACGCATCCGCTGTTTCGTATATCGGTTGTCCTTCTTCGTCCATATTTTCAGGATTCGGGAAGATCACGCCGCGAAGCTCCTGCACAAGCCGTTCCTGCGCGAGTCCGGTCAACTCTGCCATATACGGCAGATCGACGCGAGCTTTCGTACCGATGGAAACCGCCAGCGCCTCCGAAGCCGTGTCCACCTGTTTTATATTGGCGCGTTGCCGAATGGTACGCTTCGTGAACATATCCGCCTTGCGCAGCAACCGTCCTTCCTCATCGATGACTTCCAACGAACAGAGAAGGAAGTACGAGCTGTCATCCGAAAAGGCAAGGCTATTGGCGCGACTGTTAATCAGGCCGTACTGCGCTGTGAACCGTTCATATTGCGTATCCAGCTTGCGCTGCTTCTCCCCTATCGCTTCGTCGCTGTAATCCTCGGTTTGGTATTCGATCAGTTCGCGAACCGTGTCCCGAAGCTGAATCATGCCCTTGATACGACCCGCCGCAGTTGCTGATGTTTCAACCGACCGCATCCGGCTGTTTTCCCGAAAATAGATGCGACCATCCACCAGCGCAAAGCTAAAATTACGAACGGACGGGTCGGCAGGCAATGAGACCTCCTCCTCCTCCAGCTGTTCCTCCCGTTCCAAGTCGATCCACTCGGCATGGATGTTGGATAGTGCTTCACGAAGCATCTCACTCAGATTCGTATCCTGAAAGGGCCGGCAGGTCGTTTCCTGTTGATTGCCGTACATCCGATCATCAAAGGCCATCGTGCCAAGCACCATATCGGGGCGGGCTGCAAAGTAGCTGTTCACCGGCACATCCCCTGCCGTAACGCCGAGCGAAAGCCATTCCTCCGTTTGCTCGCTGACGGCCACCATACGGTCCCGTTTTTGCAAAAACAAAATGTCGGCGGTCACCTCGGTTCCGGCATTCGCCAGGAACGCATTGTTAGGCAGACGCACCGCGCCAAGCAGCGCGGCCCGTTCCGCGATGTATTTTCGGACGGTTGGGTTTTGTTTGTCCATCGTCCCTTTCGACGTAATGAAGGCGACAATTCCGCCCGGACGAACCTTATCCAGCGTCTTCGCAAAAAAGTAATCATGAATCAAAAACTTGTGCTTATCGTATTTTTTGTCGGCCACGCCGTAGCTGCCGAACGGGACGTTGCCAATCGCGAGGTCAAAAAAACTTTCCGGCAAGCTGGTCCGCTCGTAGCCGCTGACAGCAATCGATACTTGCGGGTAAAGCTGCCGCGCGATGCGCCCGGTGATGCTGTCCAGCTCCACGCCAAACAGCCGAGCGTCCTGAAAGGACTCCGGCAATAGACCGAAAAAATTGCCGATGCCGCAAGACGGCTCCAAAATATTACCGCTACGAAAGCCCATCCTCTCCAGGCATTCGTACATCGCCTTAATGACGGTTGGAGAGGTGTAATGAGCGTTCAGCGTAGAAGCGCGAGCGGACGCATATTCCTCCGAGTCCAGCAAATCTCGCAGCTCCGCATATTCGGTTTCCCATTGCGAATTCCCATCATCAAATGCTTGCGGAATCCCGCCCCAGCCCACATAACGGGCAAGCACGGCCTGCTCGTCCGCATCTGCCTGACGGTTATCCTTCTCCAGTTGCCCGAGCAGCCGAATCGCTTCCACATTCCATTTGTACTTGGTTTTCGCGCCGCCATGTCCCAATTCGTTATCCATGATCCGGTAGTTGCTAACCGGAGTCGATTCATGCCGAAGCTCGGGGGCAGCGGAAGGAGGAGAGGGAGTCAATCCCTCACCTTCATCATGTGCCGCTTGCTCCGGTTCGTCCACCAGTTCCGTATCCCATTCCGTGTGTTCCGAATCCGATTCCTGCTGGCCGGAAATCAGATGATCGTTCAGCGGATTCTCGCGCAGCATGCGCTCGAAATCCCGGCGATTCATTTCCTGCATGAATAACGGAAATTGAACGTCCTGCAGTACAACCTTTCGCGGCCCCATCTGCGCAATTTCGTATTCATCCGCACTGATAAAAACTTTGCTGCCCTCGGTATACGCATAGTACGCCCGAGCCCGGTTGGGTATTTGCTGCGACTCATCCGGCTGCACTTCCGATAGCGGCAGATTGTGTTCCGTCTTTTCCGCCGCGCGCTGCCTGCGCTTCTCCTCCTGCTGCTCGGCATAGGCAGGCATTCGTTCTTCTTCCTGGCGGTTTAGATAGCGGCCCGCTGCCAGCAGCTCGCCGATTCGCTTTTGCACCTTGATCCACGGCAACACAACCCGAACATCTGGGTTCATAATGGAACCGCGTGTCAGCGTAATTCCCTTACTATCGTGATTTTCATGAATATCGGTGCCGATCAGCGCAGGGAGGCGCCCGCCAGTGCCATATTCCCGTTTCAGAAAATCAGCGTTCTCCTGCGCCGATAACGACTGTTGGAAAAATAGCGCGATGCGAAGCTTTCCGCTCTCAAAACCACTTCCACCTTGTAGAACAGCGTCGATGGCCGCTTGAGGAAGTGAAAAAGCGGAGGCTTTTTCGTCCTCCGCTTGCTTCATCCATAATGTCTGCTGCTGAATAGAAGGCACAGACGTACGAGCAGGATCAAACTCGTTAAGGATCATCATGCTGGCGAAATGCCCGGCAATCACCGACCAATCGTAAAAGCTCTGCGCCGTCCGCTGCTCCGCCGATCCCGTCCAAAGATGCAGTACGTTGCGGTACGGCTCAAAACCGGCCTTTATGTCATCATCTAGCGTTAACTCCGTAATTCCCGGAGGGAACAGACTGCGTATATACAGCGTCCGTTCCCGATCTTCCTTATTCACATCAAAAAAGGCTTCGATAGCCGCCTTGCTCTCGGAAAGCGGCGCGGCGCGAAGCATATCGTTGATGATCGCTTTGTCATGAAAAAACGGAAGACTTCTGTCTTCCGTCGATCGGTCGTACCATTTTAGTGATAGATCAGTTCCGTGAGAATCAGTTCCTCGGCCTGTAGTTTCAGGCTGTTCATGTGACTCGTCCAGCCCATCGGGTCGGTCGCCTTGTCCGGGGCCGGGTGCTGCCGGATCAGTTCCTGCATCGTCAGGTCGATCTGCTCCCGCGCTGTCCGGTCGATGTCCGCCAGATGCCGGGTCAGTTGCTCCGACAGCATCAGGTGGGCGTAGGCTCCCCTCCGTTCCTCCTTGAGAAACGTCTTGCGCAACATCCCATATTTCCCGATGCTCATCGGTTCGGTCAACGTCAGGTCGGGCAGCAGGTAATCCCCGTTCGGCGTGTAGGTCAGTTCCATGCTCAATCATCCTTTCGCGTAATTTAGCTTCATTTTGCGGCAAGGATTCTGGCCTTGCAACGGTACGACTCGCCTGTCGCTCTTTTTTTCGCTGCTCATCGCGGCGCATCGCCCGAACGGTGGATTCAATCTCGCGCAGCATCGTTTCCGCTACGTCGCTGATCGCCGCGCCCAAATGAGACAGCGCAGGGAGTGAATTGAAATAACCGACGCCGGACAGATCGTCAACGCTGATGTAATGAGAGGGTTCCAGACCGCAGCGTGTCAGCGCCATAAAGGTGACCGCGTGTTGAGCGGCTTCCCTGAACAACAGTTCCACATGCGGCTCATCCAGTTCTTCCAGCAGGCTGTTGTCGCGTTCGGCCAGCAGCATCCGCACGTAATCGACGCTATGATCCTCCACCGCGTTTCGGGCAGCGGACAACAGCGTGTCAACCAACTCCATACCAGGCCCTCGTTCACTGCCAAACGCATTTTCCAGCGTTTCGATGACGGCCTCCGTATCTGGCTCCTCCATACGCCACAGGGAGATCGGTTGTCGGCTTCGGCTCTGCGTGTCCGACACATCGAAGACATGACGCAGCCCCAAATGACTGCCCCGATCCTCGATCAACGCGATGCCTTTTGCGCCGCGCTTTACCCAACGGTTCAACCGCTTGTTCCAGATTTCAATTGAAGCACAGGCCGTAGCATCGGGACGCTGCGCGTAGATCAAAAGTTGATCCTGAAACGGATACTTGTAGTTCCAGGCTGCCGTCCGCAGAAAATCGGCCCAGCGCTCGGGGTGATCCGAAACCGCATGGGCCGTACTGGCGGCAAGCTCGGCGATTCGCTGTAGCTTGGCTGTCAAAGGGCGCACCTCCTCATGCGAAGGTAATTTGGTTCGTCAGACGGATGCCTTCCTCGGAATATCGGGTCGTGAGCCGGATAAGTCCGTTTTGCTGAAGCCGATGCAGGTTGCGACGGACAGCAGAAGTGGAAAGACCCACCTCTGCCGCAAGCCGTCTGGATGAAAGCAATACCGTGCCGTTTCGTCCGCCTGCACGATCCAGCAAATAACTGTACAGCAGCTTCGCCGCAGGCGGAACCGATACGCCGGCCAGCAGCCGGTAACGGGCGAGATCGTTCATAGATTTGCGTCCTCCTATCGTTCCAGTTCAGACTTCTGCTTTAGTGGTGCCAATGAAGGGGAATGGAGGGGCGACGACAATTCATTCATTCGCTCCGGCCGGGCGAAGCAATATAAATAGAAGTTATAGTCGTCGGCACGCGGAAAGCATCGCAGATAGTAACGATGCTTTGCCGTCTGTAAACAAAAGCCATAGACATCGCTGTGCCGTGCGTTTGGTAGACGGGCCTCTGGATGTTTTATACAAAAATCGTGCATGCCACTGCGGTTTTGAAGCAGCCCCTGTTCCGTCAACGCTTGAATGACCGCTCCAAGCTCCTCCCGAAAATCAGGAGTTTTCAACGAAGAGATATGCTCGAACCAAGTCGCCCAGAATGCCTCCCCATCTTTGCCGAAATCACCGCGCACATGCCCAATACAACCGCGTTCTGTATCCTTCTCAATGGAGGCGGAATAAAAATAAGCCTCATCCTCAGATGTGGCAATCTTCAGCTTCTCAATCATGTTCTTTTCCTCCCAAACGGTATGCTGTTTTTAATGGGTGCCGCCCGTACCAAAATCGTCGTAGCTAGACAAGTCGGCGTGATAAAACACAACGTCCCCGTCTAGCAAAGAGAACATCCCCCCGTAAGGATCGACAAAACTGCGCTGAAAACCTTCCATCTGCCACTGGTTGTCCAGCGGCGCATTTTTATACTGCAAATGCGGGTGAGCAATGTCCTTATTGCGAATGGTTTCGATGTTAAAATTGACTACAATATAGCCGTCACGCAGGAAGATCGGCGCATTGTCGTCCAGCCGGTGGGTACGTCCGTACTCGGCCAGATTGAAGCCTACTGGCACTGCATAGGGAGCAGCCGGAAGGCTATACTCACCAAACCAGCGCTGCACCGAGGCATTGGCCCGCGCAGTATCAATGCCAGACGGCACCTGCATGCTGCCGATAAACGTCCGAAGCTGCGAAGGAAGCAGCATGCCGTCGTAGCCACCGACGTAAATCCGCTTTTGCGCCGCTTCCTTCAAAACCTGCTGTACATACGACGTCTGAGTGCCAGAGGAACCATTCAGCTTCCACAGTGAACTGGCTGTGTTGGTTAGCTCCTGCTGCGACACATTGCGCAGGCGGGTGTCGAGCGTCACCAACCGCCGCTCGGTATCTTCTGTGGAGCCGATCCGAATAAACCGCTTGTTTCCCGAATGATAGTACAAGTCCACCTGTTGCCGGTTTTTGCCCTGCTTGTCAACGAAGTAAAAAGTCGGCGTAATCTTCACGCCATCGCCCGCGCTGAACATGTTGCCGAGCGTTTTGACCTCAAATTTGAAGTGATAGCCTGTTTTTACGACAACATTTTTCTTTCCGCTCTCCGGGTGACTGCCGGGCCGAATCGGCAGCACGTAAGGGGCCGTATTGCCGCGCGCCGCGCCGTCGATCCCTTTTGTGCCAACCCAATAGCTATTTCCGGTCGGCGTCGCACTGCCTGCCGCCGTTCTGAACACCTTTTCCCACTGGTAGTCGGAAATATCGGTAATTCGGAAGTCGAACAGACGGCCAATAACCTCAACCGCCACAACTTGCGTCACCACATGATTAGTTAAGTCCAAATTGGCATTACTTTGTGATGTGAATGAAACCGGACTGTTTTCGGCAAACGTGCGGAACAGTACATCATAATTTCCCTCATCTACCCAAACGGGCATGTAAAAAGTGGTTGTAAGCTGGCCGACAGGAATCGAAGTCCAGGTGTCCTTCGGAATCAACGTTCCGTGGTCAGCCTTGTATACATCGAATGGGAACCTTACCTGCTTGTCTCGCACATATTTGGCATAGTCTCGATTGCCGTAGCCGGTAATGTCCCGGTGCGGCCCGCTGGTAGGAATCGTCACGGTAAAGGGGCGATCCAGAATAAGCGCCGAACGATCGGCTGTCGGCACCGTTTTCTGATTATGCGCCTGATCGTCGGCTACAGACGCCAGATTGACGACGGGGGTATGCACCGTCACCGGATTGATACCGCTGATCGGGAAGCTTTGGTTCGACCCGCCTCCGATGCCCTTGACCAGCGTATAATAAATCGTCCCCGTGCTTGGCTGGCTCCCCTTGTTCGTTTTAGTCGCATCGATGACAAATCCCGAACCATATAAAACATCCTGACCGATCATGGGAGATGCAGGAATCGCCCCCGGAGCAGGAGCCGTTTCCTCCACCGTCCGATTGTCCATGATCGTTTGTCCATTAAAGACGACCGTGTCATTCTTGACCTTGATTTTCCCGACCGCATTTTCAGCCTCTGACTTCCAGTTCTCGCTTGGAAGCGAAGGTCTACTGGAGCCGCCGTAAACCGCTTGACCGGAAAGCACAACGTTGCGATACACCGGGTCCGTAATATGGGACGAGACCGCTGCATCATGGGTAGCGGAAACAGACGGTGCGGAATACCCGTTTGCTTGCAGCATCACCGAACCGGAGGGCAGGGCATAGTTAGCGACTGTCGCCTTCTGTAAGCCGTACACTTCCAAACGGTCTGCCAGCCAATAGCTGTACTTTCGTTCCACACTGTAGCTTTGGGTGACCGTTTGCGTGTCGGATCGGGATACCGGAACCGTGGTCGAATGACCTTCGCTATCCGGCGGGCCGGGAACATATTCTGTCCAGCTCAGCGTATAGGTGCGGCTGACTGTAATCGGATACGATTTCGAGCCTTTCACTTCTGTGAACGTGTTGCGATACAAATACACTTTGGCGCTCGCGTTAACATAAAGGCTTTCTGAGGTCGGTATTCCCTTCAAAACGTCAAAGCGTTCTGCGCCACGAGAATCCGCCTTTATGATCGCCGATGCCGTGGCATCCATCGCCTCGACTTGCTGGCTCGTGCCAGGTAACGAGGTATCGCCGCCGTCATTGTCGCCTTTGCGTACGGTGTGATCCGAGGTGGAATCTCCGCTGTTACCATTAGCATCTTTTACGACGACCGTGATTTTGACGGTAATACTGGAGCCGGATGTGAATGGAATTTTGATCGGCAGCGATTTACTTGCCGTCAGCCCGCTGAGTGAGCCAGACTTATCGCTAGGCGTAACGAATGTTGCGTTCTCTATTTTTGTGATCTCATACGTTTTGAGCGGCACGGGTGACTTCGCTTCAAATACAAAATTTCCATCCACAGAGGTGACGGAAGCATCGACGTGATCTGGCGCCTCAATACGAGAGGTCACGGTAATCGGGGAAGGAATTTTATAGATGCCGACGAAGTTGGAGCCGCCAGAGCCAACCAAGATGGAGCGTTCGAGCAGCTTCGCGTCGCCTTTTTCTTGTATGAATAGCTTCTCATCCAGCTTCTTGTTGTTTGTGATATAAGTTCGAACAATTTCATATGTCTGGCCGCCAGATGTGAGCTGCGGATCAAACGTATAGTTCACTTCCTCTCCAGTCTCGTAGACGCCTTTGTCGACTTCCTTGAGTTTCGTACCATCTTCCTTTTGATAGATCGCCTTTACCGGGTTATTTTCAGCGTATTCGGCAATCACTTCCGTTCCGCCAAGCGCAACCGTGAAGCTTCGCGTTCGCACCTTCGGATTCGTATCCGGATTTTCCTGCAACCAGCTTTTCTGCGTTAGGTCCTTCTTCGGCGATAGGTAGGAGCGGACAATACTGTACGTTTTCCCGTTATCCTCAATCGTCGCAGGAAACTCGTGGTTGATCGTCTCGCCGACTTTGTAGTCGCCCTTATGGAACGTGACCTCAGACTGCTTGAGGATCGTTCCTCCCACGGTTTTCGCAACGACATCGACAGGAAAATTCGCGCTGCGATAGGGGACGTGAATCCCAAAGTAATCATCGAGATCATCCGGGTGCGCCCAAGGTTCAGCGTTCTTGATTCCTTCTAACGTGTAAAATGGGCCTTTGCGCACGTTTCCATTGCCATCGACGGATACCATAATTGCGTACAAGTACAGGTCGTCGTTGTCCTTGATGTCTCCCATGCCTGCTTGCCACATGCCGTCCGTTACTAAATCTTCACTGACTTCGTAGTAGGTCGTGACCGGCTCTCCGGGAATTGGGGGGTTCGGATTTTGCGCGACTTGACGCACCTGTTGATTGACAAATGATGCGTGACTGCCGTTACGCGGATCACTGCACTGTTTAGATGATGTATTCGTGCAGAGTTGGTCACGACGCACCGTCCAACCTACCGTTCTGTAGCGGATGGACGAGGTTGCTGCTGTGCTGGTGATTTCAAATTTGATCTTACCCTCATCTACCCGGACAGCCGGTGTCGCGGCATTCGTAAGAAACGGAAAGCACGACAATAAAAAAGAGCATGCCAGCAGCATGCTCAACGTGATTCGTATGAATTTAGGTTTGCGCATCTAGTTCGAGTCCGCCTTTCTAATGATATGATTGCGGAACAAGCTTGCATTCGGATCGACCTTCAACGTACTTCCCCAATCGCCGCCTACATTAGTGGATAGAGAAATATCGGCGTAGCCTTCGTACCAAACACCTTTCTCAAACGTTTGTTTTTTCGGGAACCACTCATCGTAAAGCAAGTCATTGCTTGCCTTGTACGAGACGAATTTAATCCTGAACTTGGATCGCACAAAGTTGTTGCCAAACCCATCTTTATAAATCATGGATGGCTCGGGATCAAGATAGCCTTCCATCTGGATTTGGTTCTCTTTGACCCATTCTGCGTAGCGGCGAATATGCTTCAGTTCGGCATCAGAGTTTTGCATTTTGGTAGCAAAAACCGCCTGCGCCCACGCGTCATCAATCGTGTTGTAATTTACATTCAGCCAAAGCGCACCGAATGCTTTCAGTCTTCCCATCCAAATATCCACGTTCTTCTTGTTGAATTCCGGCTTCGTCGAATAGAGGACGGATGAAACTTTGCTGTCTGTTGGATGCGAAAATGGATAGCCCATCTCGTACATTTCGTTCGGAACGTCCGCAAGAATGTATGGATAATCGCTCGCATTCTTCGGTAAGTCGGTCGTGCGTATCAAGCGCCCCCATTGGTCGGTCTGCGCCGTGCTATCTTCGCTGGTCTTGATAAACACGGTGTCTGTCGGATTGTCCCAATCCACCTTCGCACCCAATACCTCGCTGACGAAACGGAGCGGCACAAACGTTCGACCGCCGCTCAGGATGGCTTTCGTATCCAAAGTGACCGCTTTGCCATCTACCTGCACAACATTTTGGTCAATCGTCAGAACGATAGATTGATCGTCACTCGTAATCGGAACCGTTTGTGTTTTCGATTCCCAGCCGACTTTCGCTCCGAGCGATTCGGCGACAAAGCGTACCGGGACGAGTGTTCGCCCGTTCTCATCAATAAACGCCTGCGCGTCTGGAAACCAGATTTTTTGGCCGTCCATGACGACGCTGACAAAGGTTGGCGGTTTACTGGCTGCGCTTGCCGTCAAACTGAATATACTTCCGAAAAGTGTCACAATGAGGAGGGATACTAACCTTCTTTTCAAATGCCTCACTCCCTAAAGAAAATGTGCGAAACTGGAAAAACTTTCTGTTGCCTACATCATAGTGCCGATTCTGTTGCCTGTCCACTGTCCGGTAGCCTCTCCTCAGCAGGAACCAGGAGCCGCTCGTTATTCCGTGCGTGAAGCCCTTCTTCTTATAACAACAACGACGATGACAAGAATCAGCAGCAAGCTCCCGTAGACGCAGGATGGGCGCAGTCCAAATGAACCTTCATGAAGCGGAGAACCGTCCCCAGTAGCCTGAATCACGGTTCCTGATGGCATAGTCCGACCGTCCGTTACTTCAAAAGGGAATTCCTTCTGTTCTGTACGGTTACCCAGCGTAGTCTTCACTTCCACCATGTAAGAACCGGGAGAAAGCGGCCTGTTTAGCTCCGCCATGTACTGTGCGACCGTGCCTGCATAAATGGAATCAACCGTTGATTTCCTTTCAAACAAAAGCTCGCTGACATCGTCCTGCTGTTTGAGCTGCACCTCGATCTCCGGTTCGGACAAGCTTTCGCCTTCATTGACCAGCAAAATCGTCAGGCTCGCTTTTCCGTTCTCCAGCGTGTATACGGCTGCGTGCGGGACAGCCTCAGGAGGCTTCGCTTCGTCCAACTTGTAGTTGAGGACGACCTGCAGCCCGATTTTACGTGCCGCCGATTCCCTCATACTTTGATCGTAGACGCCGATGACGGACACGTGCTGGCCCGGCTCCACACTATCAGGTATCTGCATTTCCATTGTAAAGCTTTGCGTCTCGCCAGCCTTGAGGGTTATACTGCGATCCGGCGCCCTGTACCATGCAGCCGAACCGGTATCGGGATCGCTCGGTAAAGTAAAATCCTTACCGCCGCCCAATGCGGGCATGGCATCGGCCGCATAGAGCAGCGCTGTTATTTCCTCATCTGTGGGATTCGTGACGTGAACCGTGTACTCGCGCTTATCGCCGGGTACTATATCCTCGACATAAGCGCCCAACTCCGGATTGATCCGGTCGGAATCCCCGCTGATGACCAGTTGCTGCCCATCCATAGGGTTTGTAAATCCGGCGGCTATACAAAAAACGATTGCCGCCAGCAACAGTCGAATCCACATGATTGATGAACTCCTTTACTTCTATTCCGCTTGCCATCGCTCACATGAGCGAATAGGCTACGTTCCTGCTAGAAGGCCGAACCGAGGCAAGGCAGGGGCATATATCCCTTGCGCGCGGCTGCTTGCCCGCTGGCAAACGTTTCTTCGGCCGGATAGGTGTAACCGCAGGAACTGCGGTAGTACACCTTCATACTGCCTTTCCTGGCCCCGATGATCGTTGGACGTTTCACGATGCGGCTCCCGCCAAGCGCATAGCTGTTGTACACCTTTGCTCCCATCGGGATACCTTGTACAAAAGCCAAAACGCCCACATCATCCACCGTATTGTGCCAGTCCTCATCAGAGATCAGAGGCAGGGTGAACGTGTAGGACAGGCCATTTCGAGAGACCGTTTCGTTATATCGATTGATCCGGTAGGCCAACTCGTCCTGGATCGCCCGGACAATCGTGCTTCGTCGTACCTGCTCGAAGAGCGCAGCATCCTGCAAAAGCGGAATCGTCGCTTGCTGCCGAATGTCCTGACGCAAGCCCTCATGCCAGCTTCGGCTGACCGCATCGTAAGCGAGTACCTGCTGGTCGAGCGTAAAGGAAAGGCTGTTACCCGCCAAATCGGAATACGCATAAGGCTTCTTCGTTCCCCAAGCCGGTTTCATGACGGTTTTTCCGTCAGTCCCCGTCCATTCTTGCTCGGAATAGACGTAAAAGCCGTCGTACCCGATGATCACGATAGCCGGAATGTAGCGATGCAGGACACCTTGCGACACCGGATCATCCCCAGCGCCGAAGCCTGCGTCCAGCGTCCGGTAGAACGCCGCTAGTGCTTCTTCCTTGTTCAGCGCGACATGTTTGGCCGAGGCATATTGCGCTTCCTGCTGCTGGCTTGCGTTAACGACAAGCAACCTCGCGGCGTCGTCCACCGCGGCATCCAGCGCAGCGTCGTATCTCATCTCTGTCAGCACCGTCCGTCGCAGGGTATCTGTCTCATTCCGGTTGACTATCGCGAGGGGGAGAAACAACAGCGCACCGACGATTGCCCATTCAATCCATTTCATTGCGCACCACCCCGCCATACGGAATCACGATTTTTTCATTTGGGCTGATGGTATTATTCAGAAAATCGAAGAGCAGCGTGCCTGCCGTTCGGTTCGTATTGAGCACAATCACCGAGAAGCTGTCACCCGCGCGCATCCGATAACGACGGCTTGGGTCATCCTTTGCTTCCCGATTGTTGGGAAACAGCACCGGTAGGATCTGCTCATTGAAAAACGCATCGTACTGTACCTCGTAGTTGCCCTTAAAGGTTTCGGGCCGTGTCGGATCGTCGTAAACCGGTACATACTTCTTGCTGTCATGCTCCATCTGAACGTCAAAGCTATTGCCGGTCGCCGCAAGCGCGGTCATGAATTCGTTATACATCGTTGGCGTGATGCCGCCTTTGTCCCGAACCGCATCAACAAAGGCTGTCGTCGCGCGCAAGGCAACCAGTTCCGAAATATCGTCCTGCTGGTCAAAGGCGGCAGAGAGCGGGTAGAGGTAGAGCAGCAGAATAGCGATCAATACGGCGAAAATTTTGATCAAACTGTTCATGGCAGGCTCCTTAGTGTCAGGCGCTGCAAGTGACCGGAAGCGTCCCGCTCATAGGCGGGCTGATATCGCCCCTTCAGACGTATGCCTGCGGACGAAAGCTTCTCCCGTTCCAGCGGCGGCGCGAATCGAATGCCGTCTACCACCATTTCCGCATCTCCTTCATCTAGGCGAGCGATAGCTTGCAGCACTTCCGCACCTGATACCGAACCGTCGCCCGAGAGCGGTACAGCGATTTGCTGCAAGTTGCGATCCTGCGATTGGCCGGTTACATAGGCGAGCGAATTGAGTGAGGCACCGGTCTGAAACAAAATCAGACCGCTTCCTGCGGCCATGAGGAAAACGAGCAATGCTGCGCTCATCTCCAGCATCGTTCTAGGCGCATAGTTCATGCGTTACACCTCCTTCATGACGAAAGCGTCCAACCTGGGCCGGACGCTTTCGTAACTTCATCCGACCTTATTGCTGCCGGAAGATGATGCCGCGAATGACATTGCTGCTGTCCAGCACCAGCGTGCTGCGGAACTTGCCGCTTGGATTAACGTAGTTGATGTCCGCTTCGTCTACGGTCTGGCTAATCTGGCCGGGTGCGGCTCCGACGATTGCGCCGTAGGTGACGCTATCTAGAGGCACACCGGTATTGACAACCTTGCCGTACCACTGACCGGTCGGGTTTTTGCCGGTAACGATCTGGATGCCAAATTGGTCCTGATCGCGGAACTTGCGAAGCGCGTTGACAACCTGACTGCCTGAAAGCGTCGTATTGTCATACACCGTAAACGCCGTTTGTGAAAGCTCCGTCTGGATATTGCTGAAATTGCTTTGAGCCGCCTTGGTCGAATCCTGGGCGGAAATAAACAGCACGACAGCCAGTGTAATGAGTGCGATGGCAAGGAAAATTCCTGCTGCCATGACAAGTGCCTTCTGCGCATTGGACATGTACAATTCTCTCCTTTGATTGGGGGGATAAAAAAAACGCCTTCCCGCTGATGAAGGAAAGCGTCTATATGGGTTACTGGATGCGTTGAAGCTGATCGTAGTACACGGTCATCTGATGTAGGCTGACGACGACAAGCGGAATGACCAAATACCCGAATATCAACGTCATCAAGGGGGCAAACCCGATCCAGCGTCCCCAGCCTGCCTTTTGTTCAATTAACTGTTCATACTCCTGCTTGCGCTGCTCCCGCGCAAACGTCTGCTCTGCTTCGAGATCGTCGAATGCCTGCCGGATCGTCAAATGCTGCGAAGCCATTTCCAGCTTTTCCACGATCCGAACAAAAGGTAGAAACGGTGCATCTTCTTTGAGCTGCGCAAGCGCCTGCTCCTCACCCTGTTCAAAGTGAAGAAGGCAGGCTTGCAGTGGCTCCTTGAAGACCTGCGCGAACTGCTCCATCCATAACAGAAGCTGTTCAACCGACATCCGATCCATCCCGGCGAGCATGGCAATCACGGCCTGCAACTGATCCACCTCGTGTTTCATCTCCATCTGCCGCATACGCCGCTGGAACAGCCGAATACCAACTGGCAGCGTGTACCCGCCCCATCCTGCGGCGAAAGCCAAAAACGCTTCCCACCACGCCAGAAAAGGCTTATTCAGCTTCTCCAGCTTGCCCAGGATGCGCCGCGCCGCCTCTCGAAGCTGATCCTCCTTGACCTGTGCAGCCGGGTCCTTGCGCAGCAGGCTGATGACGCTATTTTCGCTTCGCGGCCTCACCTCCTTTAATTGATCGAGCATCCTGCGATCCAGCGCGGCGGCTTCCCGTGCCTTCGTTTCCTCCTCCGGGGACAACTGCTCGAAAAGTGTTCCCGGCTTCACAGGTGAATACAGCACCTGATGCCGCTCCGCTGCATGCAAGGACACGAATAAGCCCAGCACCGCCAAAAAGGCTGCGAACCCGGCCACGATCCGCTGCACGTAAAACCATTCGAGACGTAAGGGAGAGGCTGTATCCTTGAGCAGCCGGGTTATCCGTTCCGCTTCTCGCGAGCCGGGAACCGGCCCCAGCCGGTGGGCCAGCCAGCGCATCCACGGCCAGCCATAAACCCGTTGCTCCCATCTTTTTCGGCTGGTGGGCCTTGCTGTCGCATCCAGCTCCGACAGGTTGCGCAGCAGCACGTAGCATAGCCACACGACGACAAGCAGACAGAGTTTGGCGGCCCAACCGAAAGCGCTGGCGTAGAACGTGTCCATTGCCGGAAAAAAGTGGCTAGCCCAGGCTTCAATCGGACGGGTAAATAGCAGCGGCAGCAGCGCGATAACGGTCAGCCCCTGTAATAAGAAGCTGAGACGCTCGCGACGCAGCAATTCCAGATTCAGCTCGATGGACAGCTTTTCCAGTCCCTTGAGGTAGACCGAACCGCTTTCCGTTTGCTGATCGCCATGCTCCTTGATGAGATATGACAATCCCGCAAGGCCCTGCAAATAACGATTCGGGGCATGCTCCACATATTGCGCCAGTTTAACTTCGGCGTCGCTGTCCGTCAGCATGTCGTACAGCTCTTGCCCGTGCAGCGCCATTTCATACGGCGCGCTGTCCGCCGATTCATAGACGGCTTCATCTACCATCCCGTGACGATGGTAATGATGTCTCACATCCCCAAGAAACAGACGAAGTTGTCGCAGCAGCCGCATTTCGAGCCGATAAACACCCATATCCGAGAGGATGCCGTGGCCGACCCAAAGACCAATGCCGAGCATCGCCAGCGTGTAAGGGTCGCGCACCGCCAAAACAAGCGGAATCGCGGCCAAAAACAGGACAAGCCACATCAAGAGCGCCGATTTTATCACCTCCAGCCGCAGCTTCCATTCGTCCCCGAGCCGCAGGATGACCAGCCGCCTGCGAAGATGCTGCAAGTACACACGGAAAACAGGCATCTGCTCGCAAACGCTGTATAACTGCTGCATGAAGCTGTAAACCGCTTGCTTGTGAGGTGCTTGCCCCGGCTTGCGCAGCGCTTCATAGCGCCGGACTGCCGCCACCTCCGAATCACGGCGGGACAGCCACAAGAAGGCCGCGACAGCGGCAAGAAAGAGCACGGTTGCGATCCCAAGCAGGGGAGAGAGCCAGTCTCGAATCATGTCTCATCCCCCCAATGGGACGCCAGAAACGCATCAAATACGGCCTGATCGGGTCCGCTCAAGTATTCCGCAATCTCGCAGCGACTTTGCTCGGACAGCGGATGAACGGCAACGTAACGGCCGTCGCGGTATTCCACGAGATTTCGGGCCGTGTACAGCGGGCGATCCGTCGAGCGGCGGAAGTATTCGAGCGCCGTTTCCATAAAGGCGGCCATTCGTTCGTCCTTTGTCATTTTCCCGCGAAAGGAATCCGGATAAGCGGCTTCCTGCGGTGCCGGGACGCATTCCGTAATGCGCTCGATATAGCGCCGTCCGTCCAGATCGCGACGAAGATGAATATCGAAGTTGACGACGCTGACGACCTGCTGCTCCGCCACACGCTCATTCGTAAACACCTTTGTTTTCAATAAGGAATTGCGCAGAGACAACACAAGATCGCGAAAGGTTTTGGCGTGATGCGTGAACAAGGTGAACAGGGAAGCGACCTGTGCCATCTGCACCATCCAAGCGGCAACCGGATCGGTCGCCACCTCGCCCAAAATATTGACGGAGCCGTCCGTCTTCTTCTGGATATCCAGCCCCTGCTGACCGGAGATCGTCTCGGTTTCGCGCAGGCTGACGATGTTGCGTTCCGGATAAATTTTGCGCAATTGAAGCTCAAAGCTCATTTCCTGTACCCGGATGGGCAGCACTTCTGGAATATGGCGCACCATCGCCATAAGCAGCGTCGTTTTGCCGCTGCCCTGCGCGCCGGTAATGGCCGTGATGCGCGCTCCCGACACCAAATAACGAATGAGGCCAATCGGCAATTCCGCTCCGTCGTCCTGAATCAACTGCTCCAGCGTCGCGCTTTGCACATCGAATTTGCGCACAAAAAAAGCCCACGATTCAGAAAATCGGGGGCGCAGCACGACGACGCGAGAGCCATCTGCCATTTCATTGACCTTAAATCCGTTCGCCTCGGACAACTGGCCGGGAAAATTGTGCTTGTAGATGATCTGGCAAACCCGCCGCAGTTCCTGCTCGGAGCCAAAGGACAAGAAACTCAGATGAATGGACTTGCCCTTGTAAAACAGCCATACGCTGTCGTGTGATCGGGGCAGTGACTGAAGCTGTGCGTCCTCCTCCAGCGACCATTCGCCCTCCCACATGAGCGGCGGCAGACCGGATACGCCCCCGGATACGCCGTCCACACGCATGTCGCGCAGCTCGTCCACGACGCTGAATCCTTTGTAATGCTGATATATCCGCTGGACGACAATCTGGAGCTTATCGTCCGTCGTCAAACGCGGCGCTTCCCGAGCGAAGATGCTTCGAATATCCTCCGCCGTAATCCGGTATGTTTCAAGCTGGCCTTCCTCGTTTCGTCTTTGCCGATCCCATTCATAGGTTTGAACGAGCCGGTCGAGCGCATGAAGCCCGGCTTCCTTTTTATATGTGTAAAGCAGAATATCAAACTGGTCTTGCGGGGAGAGGGACTCCGGCTGATGAAAAGGCAGCAGGAGGTTCAAATGCGCATCGTCCAACTCATAGCGCTGCGCGAGCAAGTCGGCAATGATCTCCTTGACGTATTCCTTGTCCCGCAGATCACCGGAGGTGCAGCCCCGCAGCGCCTTTTTCAGCTCCGCCCGTTTGCTTTTTCGGCGGCGGTATTCTTCCTCCGACAAACCGAAGTCGGCCAGGTTGCTGCTGGTTAACTTGTGTAGCGTTGCTTTTACGAAAGTGGTCATCGCTTCCAGCGTATATACCGATGTGTCGTCCGTCCGTTCCGGCAATCGTCGGCTCAGGCGCAAATAAAGGAAGAAGATTGAAAGCAACAAGAGCGCGATCAGGATGAAGGCATTGAGCATAGCCGTCATGGCGTGTCACCCTCCTTCCCTCCGAAAAGGTGCTGCCTTGCGCCTGCGCTTTCGATCACAGCCTGCGCCAATCGTCGCACCTGCTGCATGAACAGGTGGTTCTCATGACCGCTTGCTATCTTTCTGTTGCGAAACCAGAAAGGATTCGCTTCGCCATGCTGTGCCGCATCCATCCAGCCTGTATTATGTGCAACAGGGTACACGGTCGGTCCTATACGGAATTGACGCATGAGATTTTTAGAAGTGAGCGTCGAATAAGGGTCGTACTGTCCGAACACGAGCAGCGTTCTTCGGCCTTGCAGCATCGCTGCTTCTGCCGATTGAAAAAATCGCTCTAGAAGGAGACGGTTTTGCGGCAAGCAGACGACCCATACGTCGGCCTGCTGCCGCAGCATTTCGTCCCAAGCCGACCCGCTGCCACTCCCCCCATCCAACAGCACTACATCGTAAGCGCGGCGGGCAACCGCAAGCAGCGGTGTGAGCCATTCCTTTGCCGTTTCGATAAAAATATCCTCTTGCTTGATGGAGCCGGGCAAAATATCCAGGCGATCCCGCAGTAACGGATGGGCATAGTCACGCAGCATGGCAGGCTCTAGCTTGCGGTTTTTCAGCAGACGCAAGAGCGCATCAATTCCCGTGTCCGGGGTATGCATGTCCTCTCTTCCGTCAGGTCGATAATAGGCTCGTTCGACAGCGGCGTAGCTGCTTAGCAAATGCCCAAGCAACAGCAATCGCGCCGAATATTCCAAACCCATGCACGTCGCCGCGGCGAGCAGATTAGTCGTTGTCCCGGCCTGACCTGATACAGGACTCCAAAATACAACGGTAGCTCCCATAAACGTTCTCCTTTCTACCACACCCGCACCCGTTTACGGGCGATTGCCCAGGCTCGTCGCGCTGTCTTGCGGTTGCAATCGCCAAGCTGCTCCAGCATCGTCAGCAGCATCTCGCGAAACGCCCCGGTCAGCCCGCGAAGGTCGATGCGGCCGTGGTGTTGATTGTTCAAATCGACGGCTGCATCGCGTTCGTCCAAAGGGAAGCGAAACACCGTATCCTCCAACTGGATATGCCGCAACCGCTTTTCGGCTCGCCACGCTGCCAACTTTCCCGGTATGTCAGGGGAGAGCAACTCGAAAAACGAGATAGGCTCTTCCGTGTTCTGTAAGCCGAGACGAAGCATCAGCTCCTCGTTTTTCTCCAGCGATAACCGCCTTCCATCCCAGCACCACACCCGCTTATCAAACTGGGACAGGTTGTGGTGGAAAACAAATTCCGTATGGTCAGTGTCCACCAGCATGATGTCGTATGCCGGTGTCGTCCCTGCCTGTGCTAAGCTTCGTTCAAGCTGTTCGGGAGTGAGATAGCCGTAGGCCACATCCATACCTTCATAATCCTGAACGGCGCTATTGGCATAGGCGTGCGGCAGATAACCCCGAATCGACTGCGTGACGGTGGAATCCACCAACAGCACTTTATTCCCCAATGCCACAAGCAAGCGGCCAAGCACCAACAAAGCATGCGTCTTGTCCGCTACGCCGATAAAAACAATTTTTTTCATATCCGCACTCCTCATTGATTGAAGATGTTTTCCCACTTATCTTCGCTTGCCGGAGGCGCCTCGGTTGCAGGAGGCATACCCGATGGCAGCGACGGCGAAACGGCAGGAGGGGGCGTCTGTTGATTTTTCGGAGATTTCGTAGCTGCTGCACCAGCAGCATCACTCACGCTAGGCTGTGGACCATTCGTCGAAACTGCTGATTCTCCAGACTGCGGTGTGCCTACTGGCTGTGTTTCGCTCATGGCATTGCCCTGCCGCGTCGTCATCCGTTCGTTTTGTAACTGCTGCTGCACGGTTACACTACCGCTGGTGACGCGAAGTTTGTCCGAGTCGCTGACCGCCTTCAAATTGCCATCCAGCGTTTGACGCAACGCGCGGGCAAGTTCGATTTTTGCGGTTTCGAGCAGATTGGGATCGACCGCCATCAGGTTCAATACCTTCTGATTGGCCGGATAGTTGACCACAGCCGCTTCCTGTAAGCCCGGCTCGATGTACGGGAGGGCATACAGCCTTGCTCCCTGCAAGTACGCATCAATAATTGCGCTGGACGTTTGGAGGATGTCCATCTCATTCAGTTCCAGCCACACAACCGTACCGGACAGCTCCTGTACCTTCTTTTTAGATAAAAGAACAAAGTCCTCGCCGGTTGGAAAGCCGATGCGAACGTCAATATATTGGTTAGGCTTGAGATTAGAGGGAAGCTGAATGACCTGAAACTCCTGTATGCGCAAATCCTTCGGAATGGGCTGTCCTTCGTACAATAAAGAGGAAAGTAGCGGCATTCCTGATGCAAGCTCGATCTTGGCGTTTTTGCCGATGATGCTTTCCCGGTCGGTGATTACGCCCGGCGGAACCAAACTGACGGGCATCGGAACAGCCTTGAGGTCATCCGCTTTGAGCGAGACGCCTGCCGGTATCGTTTTTGCAGTCGTCCAGACATTTCGGCTGTTTTGCTGCTCCTCCTTTTTCAATTGCTGAATCTGCCGCTCATACTCCTCTTTCATCTGTTGCTGCTTTTGCTGCTGGTCGGTGTGCTGGATCAGCATATACAAGGCCGCTGCTACCAGAAGCGCCACGCTGATCGAAATGGCTCCCATGATGAGCGTGTTGCGGTGTCGATACGTCCATGGCATCGTTCACGATCTCCTTTCATTTATATAGAAGATACCTTGCGCTTCTCTTAGCGCGCTTCGCCTCGCGGACGCGGCTTTGATGGGGCTTGCTCCGCTTGTCGTTGTGCCAGCTTCTCGGCCGCCCATGTGGGCGTATGCTCCGGCTTCAGGAACCCCATCAGGTCTTCCCGGTTATAGCGGTATTCATCGCCGGAATAGAGGGTTTCCGCATAGACCGCCCGCCCACGTGAGTTCCCCGAAGCCCCGAAACCTCCCGTTACCCAAATCAACTGATGGTCTGCCGTGCGAAATTCCGGCCGCAACCAATCCAAACGGGTCACAACAATTCTGCCGCCGAGATCATCGTCACTTTTGATGGGCAGGCATTGGTCGGGTTGAATGGGAGGCATCGGCTCCGTGATCGTAGTGCGCTCGGTCTGGAGTTTCTCGATTTCCCATTGCAAGAGCTTGGTAAATTCCTGCATTGCGACCAGGTAATCCGCATATCTTTCTGCACCGTAATACTGATCGATACCAAACAAATTATTCTGCGAGCAATAGCAAACCAAATAGGGCTTTTCGGTATTCGTGATGTCGATGCCTAAAACAACCTCCACCCTGCCAATGGGTAGCGCTTGATAGACTTCGTAGTCACCGGCCATTCGTTTCTCTTGTTCCATCGTCAGCCCTCCCGGTTCTTTTTGCGGTCACGTTTCTTGTGCCAGCCTTCGGCTTCCTGAGCCTGCTTACGCAGTTGTGCTTCTTCCTCCTCAGATGGCCTACTACGCGCAAAACCCGGCTTTTCTTTCATCAGACGTTCATACTGACGCCGTTTTCCTTTCGTAAAGTCCATTGATGATCTCCTCCCCGAAAATGGGCATAAAAAAAGCTCTCCGTCAGGGGAGAGGGTGCATGAACAAGGCGGCAACGGGGGAATTACCGTTCGTGCTCCCTCTGCCGCCTTTTGTACCAGCTTTCCAGCAGTTGCACGATCAGGTCTTCCTTTTGTTTTTCCGAGAAGTCTCGTGGGAAAAAGCGGTCGATTCGTTCTCGCTGAATACTCATTTTTTCTTTCTGATTCGGCTTTTCCTCCGTTAGTATGGTGTAAATGACATCTGTATTCAGCCTGCCTTCTTGACTCATCTTTTTCATACGCTGAGCCTGTGCAAGTGAAGGCGTGCAGTCCTCTGCCTGCATGGTATCGAATAGGGCTTGCTGTTCTTTCTCGGCCAAGTAAGATAACTCAACGGCAGGATTAAAGGCAATCCGTTTGTCGTCTACCATTTCGAGAATGTGAGGAGTGAGTTCGGTTAGGCGAACGTATCTAAATATTTGGTTTTTGCTTTCGCCCATCTGTTCTGCTAATATCTCGCTTGATTTCTTTGCAGCAGACTTGTTCCCAACTTGGGAACGAGTTAAATCTGTTCGTTGTCCTTGTCTGTTCATTGCTTCCAATTTCATTTTGTAGGCAAAAGCTTTTTCACTCGGAGAAATATACTCCCGTTGCAGGTTGCTATCCACCATGATGATAGTCGCCTGATCGTCATCCAACTCGCGAACGAGACATGGAATTGTCTCCATACCAGCCAATTCACTTGCCTTCTTTCGACGATGGCCGGATACCATCTCGTATCCACCGCCTACCTTTGGCCGAACTAAGCCGGGAACAAGGACACCATACTGCTTGACACTATCCGCCATTTCTAACATCGCTTCATCCGCCCTAACCTTAAAGGGATGACCGGGAAATTCACTAATTTCAGCCAATGGAATATCCATCACCTTTTCCCGTTGCGAATCGTTGCGGCTTTCCTCTGTCGAGAATAAATCATCGACTTTGGTCAGCTTTATGCTGGCGAGCCGATCTTCTTTCGCTGCCAATATCCTGCACCTCCTTCGTAAGTGCAGCGTAGGCTTTAGCAACCTGTCCGTTCGGATCGTGGGCGTAAATGCTTTTACCCTTGGCGCTTGTTTCCGCCGCGCGGATGGACAGGGGGATTTCTGTATTGAATACACGCAGCTTATCCCCATAATCCCGACGCAAAACTAAAGAAATGTCTTTGGCGAAATTGGTTCGGCTGTCTACCATCGTGAGCAGCACACCGTCCACAGCCAGCTTCGGATTAATTTGACGCCGAACGCGGGCAACCGTCTGCAAAAGCTGTGTCATGCCTTTGGCGGGCAGGTAGTGCGCCTGTACCGGGATAATAACGCTATCCGCTGCTGCCAATGCGTTGATCGTCATCATGCCCAAGCTCGGCATACAGTCGATCAGGATATAATCGTAATCTGCTTTTACGGAATCGATGTACGAACGCATAATCGTTTCCCTACTCATCGTATTGACGAGTGCCACTTCGACTGCCGATAATTCGATGTTTCCCGGCATCAGGTTGATACCTTCGTGATGGTGCAAAATACCTTCCCTCGGTTCATACGGCTCCTCCGTCATACCCTTCACCAGCATCGTAGCCAGTGAAACGGATAGACTGTCCGGTTCATGGAAGCCCAGTGAATCCGTTAGGTTCCCTTGCGCATCTGCGTCCAACAGCAGAACCTTCTTGCCTTCCGCCGCCAAGCCAATGCCGAGGTTGACCGCTGTTGTCGTTTTGCCGACGCCGCCTTTCTGATTGGCAAGAGCGATTACTTTAGACATACTTTTATCTCCTTTCATGCAAAAAAGCCGATTACTCTGAAGTTCAGGGCAATCGGCTTTTCAAAAGGGTATCTATATAAAAAGAGAACGCCCCCGAAGTTGAAGGGACGCTCTCTTGGATATTCAATATTTTATAGATGGTCTTATTGTCCCACATTCTAAATAGACATATCTCGGTAATTCGACTTTCCTATTAAATTACGTAGTGTCCATAATAAACATCTGCAATGTTTAGTAAAAACCATTCCTCACTTTGACCAACTGAACTAACTCTAGAAAGGAGTGTCGCCAATATTACATTCCCCACCTCTAACTGCATTTCCTCAATCATTTTTACTTGAGGTAATGTCAAGTCAACGACAACTATTCCGCCTGTTTCTATATCAAAAAGGGTCATCTCTTTGAAGAGATCAGTGGTAATGTCTATTTCTGCAATATAATAGTTTGATGTGAAGCTCAAATTTTTGATGCCGGGAGCAATTTTTAAGTCAATTCCATTTTTAATTTTATAAATATTTCGCTGCCTTAACTTGAAGTCTTCAAACGACAATCTCGTATTACTAATTAGTTTCTCCAGAACTTCGTCAACGGGCAATTCTTCTGGACTAATTGTTTCCTTCAATCCAGCCTTATAGCAATTTATTGCCTTTATTGCACGTTCTTTTAGTTCATCTTGGCTCAGTCTCTTAAAATTTACATTGAAATGAACACAATCATTTCTTATAGCCCTAATGGTGTTGAAGTGCCGGAAAGTTGCCCGAGATATAACATTTCTTGACTTTAGAAGTTTTAATCTATCTATTTGCTTAAGATCCGTATCTTGAATATTGTTATTTGAAGCCATGTACTTGCAAAATTCTTCGCTGGTAATACCAATGACTGAAATCGTGCCAATGTAGTATCCAAATGAATAGAGATTTTCTGCTTCCTTTAATAAGTCAAAGAATCGCTCGTTAATTTTGTAGTATCCAATATCATCTAACTCATACCAACGCTCTGCTATCTCGCTTATTTCATTTCGTATACGTTCCTGAATAATTTTCCCCAGATGGATTTTATCTTGCTCTATATGCTGAGCAGCTTCAGATTCGCTCTTATCGGAATAATCGTTTTTAACAAAGTCAATATACACGGGATTTCCTCCTGCAATATTTTTATTGGTGCAGCTTTACTTCATTATCTGTAATTTCAAAAGCAAATAAAAGGGTAAAAGTATTACGATAGTGAGAATTCATCTTTCTGCGTTAAGAGGAGTGTCTATCCCCAGATTGATTAGATTCTTAGCTCAAACTAATAAAGCCAATGCCGGAATAAAAAATGCACTAAGCAGCAAAGGCAACACCGGCTTTTTTGAAAAATAGTTATATAAAAAGAAAACACCCTGAAAGGTGTTCTCTGAACTTTCTATGCTTCAACTAAAATTCACTTGAAGTAGCCACCCATTTCAAATCCAAAACAATAGAAACCTCAATTTTATCGTTCAGTACCTTATTCCTAAAGTCGCTTCCGGCAATCGTAAACGACGCATACTGCGCAGAATACTGATAATTAAGGACTTCTAGGTATCGACCCGACATATTCCTACCACGCACTCCACATGCACCGTATGCGGAAACATATCCACCGGCTGCACTTCGACCGTCCGATAACCGCCATCCTCGAGAACGCGAAGATCACGCGCGAGCGTAGACGGGTTGCAGGAGACGTAGACAATGCGTTGCGGCTTGAGCTGGAGCATCGTCTCCAGCAGCGCCGGGTCGCAGCCTTTACGTGGTGGGTCGACGACGATGACGTCGGGCGTTACGCCTTCGGCTTGCCAGCGAGGGAGAATGACCTCGGCCGGACCGACGGCGAATTCGGCGTTGCGGATGTCGTTCAGCTGCGCGTTGCGGCGGGCATCGTCGATGGCTTCGGGGACGATCTCGACGCCGTAGACGCGGCGGACGTGGCGGGCGAGGAAGAGCGTGATCGTCCCGATGCCGCAGTAGGCGTCGACGACGGTCTCTTCGCCGGTGAGCCCGGCATATTGAACAGCCGAATTGTACAATCGCTCGGTCTGCATTGGATTCACCTGGAAAAAGGAGCGCGCGGAGATCGCGAAGCGGATGTCGCCAATTTCGTCGTAGATGACGTCGCTGCCCCACAGGGCGATGGTTTCCTCGCCGAAGACGAGTGACGATGCGGCTGTGTTGACGTTCTGGCAGATGCTCGTAACGCCGGGCACCTGCTCGCGGATCAGGCCGACGAGCTCGTCGCGATGCGGGAGGTCGCGGCCGTTGGTGACGAAGACGACCATTCGCTCGCCGGTCGCCTGGGCGTGGCGGACAATGACGTGGCGAAGCAGGCCACGGCCCGTCGTACGGTCGTAGGCGGAGAAACCGAGCGAGCGGGCGATCGTCTTGACAACGCGGACGGTGTCTTCGTTCTCCTGCTGCTGAATGAGGCAGGCCTCCATGTCGACGATGTCGTGGCTGCCCTGCTCGTAGAAGCCGCCGACCAGTCCGCCCTCGCCCGTGCCGATCGGCACCTGGGCTTTGTTGCGGTAGCGCCACGGCTCGTCCATCCCGATGATCGGATGGACGACGACGGGCGGCCGCCCGTCCGACGCCTGCGCCCCGTCGCCCGCTGCGGCGCCGCCGTCCAGCGGCGCGATCGGCAGCTTGCCGATGCGCGCCAAATTGTCGGCGACGTGCTGCCGCTTCCACCGCAGCTGCGCCGCATAGTCCCAGTGCTGCAGCTGGCAGCCGCCGCACGCGTCGAAGATCGGGCACGGCGCCCCGCGCCGGTCCGGGCTCGGCTCGAGCAGCGCCGTCATCCGCGCGCGGCCGAACGACTTGCCGACGCTGACCACGTTGGCGCGCACCTTGTCGCCGGGCAGCGCCTGCGAGACAAAAAGGGTATACCCGTCCACCCGGCCTACCCCTTCGCCTTCATGCGTCAACCCAACGATGTCGGTGACGATCGATTGTCCCACGTCCACCGGCAGCCCGGTTGGACGGGTAGGCACCCTGCGGGCGCCTCCGTGCTTGTTGTGGCGCATCGCCTAACCACTCCGTTCCATCTATCGATGCACGCTGGATGCCTACGTTACGTGCTTTCTTCCTCTCGCACTTTCTATCCCGCGTGCCTCTTCCACTCGCACTTTCTATCCCGGTTGCCTCTTCCTCTCGCACGTTCTTCCCCGCGCGCCTCTTCCACTCGCACTTTCTTCCTCGCGCGCCTCTTCCACTCGCGGGCCTTCCCCGTCCCGCAATTAAATGCAATTCTACAACTAAATTCCTTCTCTTATCCTTAGAATGCCGAATTAGCTGCATTCGTACATCTAATTTCGCGTGTAACCGTTCCAAACGCGGAAATCCGCCAAATTAAATGTACAATTACAACTAATCATCGAATCCAGATGATTTCGTCCCAAATTAGATGTACTTTTACATCTATTCGCGTTCTGCCACAAGGCGACCACCCTACCGATGATAGCTGGACTCCCCGAGCTCGTCTACGATGATATGGATATGCGAAGGCAGGATGGTGAAGGACGCCGCCATGTCGCCGCCGTACTCGCCGTCGAGGTTGAGCTGGACGCCGTCGTCGGTGAACACTTCCAGCTTGCTCGTCTGGAACAGCGTGATGTGCGAGTCGTTCACGTGTTCGCCGCGCATCGCAAGCGTCGCGATCCGGATGAACTCGGCCAGGTTGCACTTGCGCATGAGCAGCACGTCGAATAGGCCGTCGCCCGTCGAAGCGTTCGGCGCGAGCTTCTCGAAGCCGGCGACCGAGTTGCTGTTGGCCACGAGGAACAGCATGTACTCGTCGTTGAATTCGCCGATGCCTTCGGCCACGATCTTCATCTGGAACGAACGCAGGCTGACGATTTTCTCGAATCCGCGTATATAGTAGGCGAGATGCCCGATCATTGTCTTGAGCTTGCTCGGCACCTCGTACGAGAGCTGGGTGAGCGAGCCGCCGCCGGCGATGTTGATGAAGTATTTGCCGTCCGCCTGGCCGATGTCGATCGGGCGCGTGTAGCGCTTGACGATCAGGTCGCACGCCTGGTCCCAACGCTTCGGGATGCCGTGCGCGCGGGCAAAGTCGTTGGTCGTCCCGAGCGGCAGGATGCCGAGCGCGGGCCTGCGCTCGTGCCGGGCGAGACCGTTGACCACCTCGTTCAGCGTTCCGTCCCCGC
This sequence comes from Cohnella baijiui, assembly GCF_020731285.1. Lineage (GTDB taxonomy): Bacteria > Bacillota > Bacilli > Paenibacillales > Paenibacillaceae > Cohnella. The sequence goes on along the minus strand of NZ_JAJFOW010000003.1, from coordinate 9,379 downwards.
CGGCGGAGATGACGAGATCGAAGCCCCGCTCCACCGCGTCGGATGCGGCCTGTACCGCGTCTCCCTCTCGCTCCGTCGCGTGGCAGGACGTCTCGATGCCGCCCCGCTCCAGCTTCTGCAGGATGGCCGGCAGCCGCCGGCGCACTTCTTCCCGGCCGGATGTCGGATTATATATCAATCTCGCTCTGATCCGATTGTCCAACATGATCCCCTCTTATCTACGATCTCCTGCCGTCCTCTTGGATGTCGGTCAATCCCGCGATGGCACGGCGCACAAGCCAGTCGCCGACCCGCGGATGCGGGAGCAGCGCGCCCTCCGCATAGACGCAGTCGAGCCCGGCCAACCGCCGCGGAATGGCCTCCGACGTGAAGTAGCCCTCGCTCAGAAAAACCGGCAGCGCGATCACCCGCGCCCCCGGCCGACGCGCCCGCAGCAGCGCAACGCGCGAGGCGACCTCGTCCGGCCGCAGCATCGCCGTCTCCGCGTCCGCGTATCCGCACCGCGCCGCCAATTCCGCGGCGAGGCTGCCAAGCTCAGTCCGCCACGCCTCGTGAAACCACGGCTCGTCGCTGCCGTGCCCGATGAGCAGCAGCACGTCCATCTCTTTATCGTCAGACGTCCCTTCGCCCAGTTCCCCCGGAACATCCAATCCCTTTAGCCCCGCGAGCTTATCCGCCAGCACGTCCGCGATCTCCGGATCGCCGCCGATCGGCTGGCCGTAGCGCAGCTGCGCGCGCACCGCGACCGGCGCCAGATCCGTCTCCCGCCGCGGCGTCTCGTACGCACCGAGCGCCCAGCCGATCTCGTCGACGTGCGTGCTCCCGCTCGAGACGAACAGCGGCACCGCCGCGATGTCCGTCACGCCGAGCGCCTCCAGCGCATGCACGCCGTCCTGGATGAGCCGGCCCTCGACAAGCTCGAGATAACACGCCACGACCGGTATCGGCTCGGCCAGTCCGAGGCTCGCGAGTTGCACCGGATCGTTCAGCCGCGCCCGCGCGGCATCCACGATGCCGTCGACCCGTGACACCCACGCCGGCTCCCGCGAACCGTGGCTGATGACCAATACGCCGGGCTTCATGATGGAGGCGCCTCCTTGCCTGTCTAACTCATACACAGCTCATTTTAAATAGGTAACCGAGCGCATAAATGCTTCATCATCCATGCTAGCGAATCGTCATCGCAATGTCAACGCGACCGCCCGCCGTCCCGACCCGCGCGCCGCCTTTGTTCATCGCTTCGTCACCGCTTCGCTCGAACCGCCCCCGCCTAAGCAAAGAACCGCCGGGCGCGCGGCGCCCGACGGTTCTTTGCTGCTCTCTATCTTCAACATTTCTACTTATTAATAAGAGCCGGGCCTTACTTGCCCAAGAAGGCGTTCAGCTGCTTTTGCTTCTCGGCGATAATGTCGTCGAGACCGTTGGCCTTCAGCTTCTTGTAGTACTCTTCCGCCTTGGCCGGATCGATGGAGCCCGTGTCGAGGCCCGGATCGTACTGCTTGCGGATGTTGCTCTCGACGGACACTTGCGACTTGACCGGCTCCGCGTTAAACGTGAAGCCCAGCCCCGGGGAGTTGTGCGCGTCGGTGTTGAACGCCTTGAACTGCTCCCATTTGTCCGGCGCTTCCGTGTTCCAGACGTAGTTCAGGAACTGGCTGCCGAGCATCCAGGCGGCGCCGATGCTGTAGTTGCCAGTGTTCGCCGTCGGCGAGATGATCTCGCCTTCGCGGGAATAGTGGTCGCCTTCAATCCCGAAGTTGATCAGGTTGTTCAGCTGCTTGTCGGAGTGCAGCAGGTTGATGAACATCATCGCGCGCTCCGGATCGCCGGAAGTGGAGGAGATGCCCAGCATCGAGCCGGCCGTGTCGCTCGTGGCGACCGTGCGGGCGGTCATGGCCACTTGGCCCAGCTTGCCGGCGAGGCCGGTCGCGTTGGCGAGCTCGGCGTCTTTGCCCGGCTTCAGCGGGGACGGCACCATGAAGACGTTGCCCTTCTTCAGCGCGTCGTTCACGCCGAGCTGCGTCGTCGCGGCGTCTTTGTTGATATAGCCTTTCTTGAAAAAGTCGCGTGTAATGTTCAGCGTTTCCTTGTAGCGCGGCTGGTCGAAACGGGCTTTGACCGTCGTGTCTTCGCCGTCCTTCATGATGACGCCGTCGATCGTGCTGTCGCCCAGGTAGTCGTACTTGGCGAAGTAGTGGGCGTTGAAGTTTTCGCCGTCGCGCATGAAGATCGGGATCATATCCGGCTTTTTGGCTTTGACCTGGGCCAGGATCGGCTCGAGATCGGCGATCGACTTGACCGCTTTGATCTGATCCGTCAGGCCGAGCTCGTCGGCGATGTCGGTGCGGTACACGATGCCGCCTTGTTCGGCGAGCTCCTTGTTCGTCGGCACGCCGTAGTTGAAGCCGTCGATCTTGGCGCCCATGAGGAACGCCTCGGGCAGCGTAGACAGAATGTCCTGGCCGTATTTCTCCAGCAGGTTGCCGTACTTGCCGCTCGGGTCGTTCAGCTTCAGGAACGCACCCTTGGCGACGTTCGCCGAGTGGCCGTTCCATGACGCGGTGAAGATGATGTCCATCGGGTCGCGGGAAGCGATCGCGAGGTTCATCTTGTTGTCCCATTGGCCCCAATCGATGAAGTTGATGTCGAGCGTGGCGTTGATCTTTTCCTTCAAAATCTTGTTGATCTCCGTCTCGACCTTCGCTTCGTCCTTCGGCGGCGTGCCGGGGAGGAAAAGCGTCAGTTTGTAATCCTTCAGGTCGGACGCGGGCGAAGCCGACTCCGACTCGCTCGGGGACGGCTCGGCGGATGCCGACGGCGACGCGTTGCCGCCGCTGTTGTTGTTGCCGCCGCAGCCGGCGAGAACGGTCGCCAGCGCCGCGAGCGCTAGTGCGGACTTGCCGAATTTGCTCTTGCTGAGCATGGGTGTTGCCTCCCTTTTCTGAGGTAAAAATCGAATATGCTCGAACCGGCCGGTAACCGGTAGAAGCCATGCGTATAGGCAAGCCGCGGACGGCCGGAGCGCGAGCCCGGGGCGTGCCGGCCCCGTCAGCCCTTGACGGCGCCGACGGTGAGACCCTGGATGAAGTACCGCTGGAAGAACGGGTAGATGAAAATGATCGGCCCGATCCCGACGACGGCCATCGCCATCCGCGCGGTCTCGCTCGGCATCTGGAAGTTCGGATTCGCCTGCATGATCGCCGAGTACGCCTGCGAGTTGGAGCTGAGGTACGCGATGTCGAGCAGCGTCTTGTACATCCGGAACTGGATGCTCATCAGATTGTCCTGCGAGATGAACAGCAGGCTAAGGAACCAGTCGTTCCAGTAGTTCAGCGTCGAGAGCAGCCCGACCGAAGCGAGCACCGGCAGCGAAAGCGGAATGACGATCTGGAAGAACGTCCTCAGCTCGCCCGCGCCGTCGATCTTGGCCGACTCCATCAGCGCCGGCGGGATCGAATTCGAGAAGAACGTGCGGATCAGGATGACGAAGAAGCCTTGAACGAACAGCGGCAGCATCAGGACGAGCAGCGTGTTTTGCAGATGAAGCCCTTGCTTGTAGACCAGATAGAACGGAACGAGCCCGCTGTTGAACAGGATCGTGAAGAAGATGATGAACGAAAAGACGTGGCGGTGCTTGAAGTCCCGGCGCGAGATCGGATACGCGTACATCGTCATGATCGTCAGCGAGACGATCGTGCCGACGACGGTGATGAAGATCGAGACGCCGTACGATTGCACGATCGGCTTCCAGTCGGCGAGCAGGAAGTCGTAGGCGCCCAGGCTGAACTTTTCGGGCCACAGCTTGTAGCCGTTCAGGGCCACCGATTTCTCGTCCGAGAACGACACCGCGACGACGAGGAGCAGCGGCAGGACGCACAGCAGGCTGTAGATCCAGAAAAACGTATTGATCGCCGTATTGGCGCCGTTCGAAATTTCGTTGGCGGAAAATCGCTTCTTTTTAACCGCGGTTGCGTGGGCGGTAGCCATGGGGAATCCTCCTTCGGAATGGGTCGGTCAGAACAGGGCGTCGTCTTTGCTGATGCGGCGGACGATGAGGTTCGCGGTGAGCACCAGGATGAATCCGATGACGGCTTGGTACAGCCCTGCTGCCGAGGACATTCCGATATCGCCCGTGACCAGGAAGCCTTGGTACACGTAGGTGTCGATGACCAGCGTCGTGTCGTACAGCGCGCCCGCGTTGCGGGTGACTTGGAAGAACAGGCCGAAGTCCGCGTAGAAAATCCGGCCGATCTGCAGCAGCGTCATGATGATGATGACGGGGCGGATGAGCGGGATCGTGATGCTCCAGACCTGCCGCCACTTGGTGGCGCCGTCCATGTGGGCGGCTTCGTAATATTCGTTGTCGATGCCGACGATCGCGGCGAGATAGATGACCGCGTAGTATCCGATGCCCTTCCACGTGTTCACGATCGGCAGGATGACCGGCCACCACTTCGGATCCGAGAACCAGTCGATCGGCTGCGCCCCGAACCAGGGCAGGATGAAGCGGTTCATGATGCCGATGTCCGGGTTCAGGAACGCGTAGACGAGGTAGGAGAGAATGATCATCGACAGGAAATACGGCAGAAACATAATCGTCTGGTGCAGCTTGGCTTGCCGCCGGTTGCGCATCGCGTTGAACATGAGCGCGAAGCTGACGCCGACGATCAGGTTCATGACGATGAAGACGGCGTTGTACAGAATGGTGTTGCGCGTAATCCTCCAGGCGTCGCTGCTGGTGAACATGTAGTGAAAGTTGTCCCAGCCGACCCACGGACTGTCCATGAAATTCTGAAAGAAGCTCGGCGACGCGTACGTCATGTTCTTGAAGGCGATCAGGCCGCCGATCATCGGGATGTAGTTGTTGATGATCAACACGACGAGCGCCGGCGCCATCATGAGGTAAAAGATGCCGTACTTTTGCCAGTACCCCTGATTCAGCGTCTTCGTCTTCGCGTTGGCCTTGGCCGGCGCGGGCTGCGCCGCCGCCTGCGTAGCTTGGTCCATCTCCATCACAATCCTTTGTCTTGTCTTTATCTCTGTTCCGGTTGTGATGTCATTGTACAGGGAGCGTCCGCCGCCCATCTATCTACTGGGGTGACTCACATAGCACAATTGTGACATGGACCTCGTACGCGTCCCGCAGCCTTCATGGCTTCTTCAGACCGCTTGGTGCTTTTTGCGGTATTCTTGCGGGGTGAGGCCGGTAATCTTTTTGAACAGCTTGGCGAAATACGAGAAATGGACGTAGCCGAGCCCTTCGGCGATGTTGCTGACCTTGTCGTTCGTGTCCGTGAGCAGCCGTTTGGCCCGTTCGATCTTCGTCTGCGCGATATAGTCGGTGAGCGACAGTCCCGTTTCCTTGCGGAACAGGCGCGACAGATAGGCCGGATTCCGGTAAACGGACTGGGCGATGTCGTCTCGGCTCAGATCCTGGTGCAGATGGTCCTGGATAAACGACTGGATCTTCGCGACGACGGCGGACGCGTCCCGCTGCCGGTCCTGCAGCGCGAGCGCGGCCTTCCGCACCAGCTTCGTCGCCCAGGCCTGCATCTGCTGCGGCGTGCGGCAGCCCTGCCCTTCGCCGAGCTCCGGGGACGCGACGAGCTCGCCCGGCGGGATGCCTTGGCGAAAGGCCGTTTGGTACAGCATGTGCGCGAATCCGTAGTAGAACAGCTCCAGCTGCTCCCGGCTCGCGCCGTCGCTCTGGAACCGCTGCAGCGCGTTTTCGATCGCGGCGATCAGCTCGTCGGTATTGGCGTTGTCCAGCAGGATGCCCCACTCGACGAACGGCGGCAGCGCAAGTCCGCCCGTCCCCGTCCCGCTTCCGGCTTGCGCGTCGTCCCGCTCCGCCAGCGCGTCGATGACGGTCTGCGTCCGCGAAACGTTGGCCCGCTCCTGCCGGGCGAGGCTCTCCAGCCCGTCGGCCAATCCGGCGATCGTCGTCAGCCCGCCCACGTAGCACGATACCCTGCAGTGGAAATAGTCCTGGCACGCTTGCACGTACGCGCGGCATCGCGCGAGCAGGGCGGATCGGCCGGCGTCTCCGGCGTTCCATTCGCCCGCTCCCGTCTCTTCTCCCGGTCCGGCTTCACGCGCGTACAGCAGCACGACGCTCCGCTCGCTGCGGTCCTGCAGCGCCGCGCCGGCACCGGCTTCGCCGACGATAATCTCCTCGGCCGCCTTGCGCAGCGCGTACTCCATGATGCTCTCGTCCCGCGCGTCCAGCTCCATTTCCCATTGCTCCACGCTGAGCAGCACCGGCAGGACGCGGCCGTGCGCCGTTAGCGGAATGCCGTACAGCGCGAACTCGCGGCCGAGCCGCTCCGCGGACAGCGGCAGGCGCCCCGCCAGCGCTTCCTGCCAGAACTTCTCGACCAGCACCGGCAGCTGGTTCGTCCACTGTCGCCGGTATTTGTCCAGCGTCTCCTCGAACGCCAGCTGCTCCCGGCGCCGCTCGATCTCCCGCACCGCCCGGCGAACGATTTCCTTGAGCACGTCGTGGTCTACGGGCTTCAGCACGTAGTCGAAGCAGCCGTAGTGCAGCGCCTCCTGCGCATATTCGAACCGAGCATGGCCGGTCAGGAAGATCGTAAGCGTTGCCGGCGAGCGCTCCCGGATATGCCGCAGCAGCTCGATCCCGTTGGCGCCCGGCATCTCGATGTCCGAGATAACCAGGTCGACCTGCTCCCCTTCCAGCAGCTTTTGCGCCTCGGGCACGTCCTCCGCCTCCAGGATCGTCCCGATCGGCAGGTCGCTCCAATCGATCCCTTGGGTGATCCCCTTGAGCGCATAGATTTCGTCGTCTACAACCAGCATCGTCAACATGACGCTTCTCCCCCTTTTGTCCCTCTGCCGGATGATTTTCTTTTTGCGATAACGTTTTCTAAAGCCTGCATGGAACTTCCGGCCGCGCTCACGCGGACCGGTCCCCGCTCTCGTCCGGCCGCGCGAGCTCCTCCGACTCGATGGCGCGCAGCCGTTCGTACGGGAGACGGATCGTCACCACAGCTCCGCCCCCCCCGGCGTTGCCGAACGAAATGCCGCCGTTGTCGCCGTACAGCATCTTGAACCGCCGCAGCACGTTCCAGATGCCGAGATGCTGCTCGCCCGTTCCCTCCGCGTGCGTGCCGCTCTGCAGATTCGCCAGCAGCGCCGGCTCGAAGCCGGGCCCGCTGTCCGACACGGTCAGGAGCAGGTAGCGGCCGGGCGCCTCGGGATCGTCCTCCGTCGCGATGGCGATGCGGAACACCGAGCCGTTCGGCAGCCGTTTGTTAAAGCCGTGGATGACCGCGTTCTCCACGAACGGCTGCACCATGAGCGGCGACAGCCCCCATCCCGCGTGCTGCGGCAGGACGCGAATCTCGTATTCGAGCTTCGTGACGTAGCGCACCTTTTGGATTTCCAGGTAATGCTCGATATGCTTGATCTCGTCCTCCAGCCGCACCGTCGCCCGGTGGCTCTGCATGAGGAACCGGAAGTAGTCGGCCAGATGCAGCGACAGCTTTTGCACGGACTTGAAGTCCTTCAGCGCCGCGAGGTTGTAGATGATGTTCAGGCTGTTCATGTAAAAATGCGGGTTGATCTGCACCTGGAGATGCTTGTACTCCGCCCGCTGCACGCGCAGCTGTTCCTCGTAGACGTCGATCTTGAGCCTCTCGATCTGCTCGGCCATTTGGTTAAACGTCCCCGACATGAACGCGAACTCGCTGCTCTGGTCCGTCGGCAGCCGGATGTCGAAGCGCCCCTGTCCCAGCTTGCGCATGCCGCGGATGAGATCGACGAGCGGCTTGAACATGATGCGCTGCAAAAACACCAGGTAGAGCGACAGCATAATCGCGACCAGAAGCGGAATCCAGTAATAGAGCACCTTTTGGAAAAAGGGCAGGTTCTGCAGAATGTCGTCCTCCCGCATGACGATCGCGTAGACGACGTCCGCCTTCTCCGCCTCGCGGGCGAGCACGAGATAGGAGCGGCCGTCCTGCTTCACGATGCCGTACGACCCGGATTGCTTCATGATCGCCTGGCGGAACGCCTCGTCCTGCATGAGCGGGGAGCTCGTGTCGTTCAGCACCTGGCCGGTAGGATCCAGCACAAAGGCGCCGCCCTCTCCGCCGACGTCGAAGCCCTCCAATCCCCGCAGCAGCGACGACGACCGGACGATGACGCCGGCAAAGGCGCTCAGGCCCAGATCGTGCGTCCGCATCAAATAATGGATGTCGGTGCCGCCGCTTTTGACGGTCAGCGAAATCCAGCGGGCGCCGTCTTCGTCGAGCTTGCCGTTCGACTGCAGGTGCTCCCGCGACCATTGCAGCAGGAAGTCCCGCTTGTCCGAGTAGGTCGAGTTGTCCTGGGTGACGAAGTACAGGTCGTCTTCCTTGCGGTCGAAAATATACAGCGTGTCCTTGCGGTTGTAGATGCCGCTCGAGTCCAGCATGAACTGGTTCATGAGCCGGATTTTCGCCAGGGTGTAATCGCTGTCATTGCTGCGCAGCGCTTGGATGATCGGAACGTCGGGATTGTGGTCCAACCGGATGAGGTAGGAGGTGTACTCATCGAGGACTTTGTCGTTCTCGATGACGTTGAGGGTGAGGAGCTTGTTGTAGTGCGATGAGATTTGCTGCCGCACGACGTTCATGGCATACAGGTTGTTGTAAATCAGGAACAAGACCATAGGCGCGATGATCAGCATAAAGCCGAAGACGACCTTAAAGCGCACGGACTGCCATACACGCATGCTAGTCTCCCCTTGCACTCTCGCATGGATATCGTTTTCTTCACTTAGCATACTTGTCGCCGGCGTCGCAGGCAATCCATTTTTGCGAGGGGCATTAGTGTATGCGGCGTGGCTCGCGGCGCAGCGATTTCGGCGAATGGAGGTCGCGCGGGCGGGGATTTCGGTGAATGTAGGTAGTTAGGATACGCACATTGGCGCGCGGGCGGCGCTCTCGGCGCATGTAGGTGGTTTGCATACGCACATTGGCGCTCGGGCGACAGTTTCGATGAATGTAGGTAGTTTGCATACGCACTTTGGCGCCTGGGAGGGACTTTCGGCGAAAGTAGGTAGTTTACATACGCACATTGGCGCGCGGGCTGGGATTTCGTTGAATGTAGGTAGTTTGCATACGCACATTGGCGCCGGGGCGACAGTTTCGATGAATGTAGGTAGTTTACATACGCACTTTGGCGCCTGGGAGGGACTTTCGGCGAAAGTAGGTAGTTTATATACGCACATTCGTGCTTGGGCAGCACTTTCGCCGAATGTAGGTAGTTTGCATACGCACATTGGCGCCGGGGCGGCACTTTCGCCGAATGTAGGTAGTTTGCATACGCACATTGGCGCCGGGGCGGCACTTTCGGCGAATGTAGGTAGTTTACA
>NZ_JAJFOW010000297.1 GCF_020731285.1 Cohnella baijiui | reverse complement strand
ATGCTGACAGTTGCAATCAAACGTGCTCGTCAAATTGCTCTGTTGCCTTACGTAACAGAGTAGGATAGATGATAAAAGAGGCAGAGAGATATTCTCTTGCCTCTTTTTGCGTCTTATCGTGTGTTTGTTTGCCACATAGCGGATGTGTATGATAAATTTAATTAGATTGTTTACTAGATGATGATGTGAAGGATTGAGGTGAAGCGTCTGTGCAAAGTAATGTGAGGGCTATGTTAGAAGGCGCCTTTATG
>NZ_JAJFOW010000296.1 GCF_020731285.1 Cohnella baijiui | reverse complement strand
CTATCACCGGGCATATGCCAAAGACTATGAGAAAGTAGCCTGGCTGTTTAAGCAAAAGGAAATCGAGTTTCGCCAAATACAACAATATGCTCCACCGGCCGGTGTCAAGATGGAATTTGTAGAGTAGCATAAATTTTTTTATGAAATACGCAAAAATATGGTATGGATGATGAATAAGGGGGTAAAGATGTAGCAAGAGGATATTATTGTTTTGTTATTATTACTATTTGATTTGAATTCTACTTTTTGTAG
>NZ_JAJFOW010000295.1 GCF_020731285.1 Cohnella baijiui | reverse complement strand
AAGTGTTTCTTCCAAGGTAGCATACAAGCTTCGATACATCACCCTTTTAATTAAACCGATTCCTTTAGTCGGAAGAGAAGCCAGACGCTGAGCATACTCCATAACCTGTTCTTCAAATGAATCAGCTTGATATACATGACTGACCAGACCTATTCGCAATGCTTCTTCCGCGCTTACCTTCTCTCCAGTAAGGGCTAATTCCAAAGCCTTTCCAATCCCTACAATACGCGGGAGGAAATAGCAACCTCCAGA
>NZ_JAJFOW010000294.1 GCF_020731285.1 Cohnella baijiui | reverse complement strand
AACAACAATAGAATGCCCCACGGTATTCTTTTTGCATCTTCCCACACCAATAAACGTGCTGATTGTCCGCTTTTAGCCGGTAATAAAAAGAGAAGAAGGCCAGCCATAATAGCAATTATTGTATCGTTTAACGTCGGGAACCACTTGGTTAACAAGAATGTCCGTGTCACCCAGCAAAAAGCGGTAAATAAAAATACAGCAAGAATTAACTTCTCTTCAAAGCTTGGCTTGCCTAACAGCTTTTTCTCCTTC
>NZ_JAJFOW010000293.1 GCF_020731285.1 Cohnella baijiui | reverse complement strand
CCCTCCATTCCCCAGATTTCTTCGAGAAAAACATGCTGTCCCATAAATGCAGAGAGGGGATCGTGTAAGAAGGACTGCGCCGCTTCCGAAAAGAAGCGGATGCCAAACAAGGACTGAGCTTCAGAAAGATTCAACACTTCAAATCGGGTCATTACGCCTTCGACAAAAGCAGCTTTCCAGTTGGAAGGCGACAGGCGGTCTACGATAATATCGATACAGCCATCAGGGATGATGCGGTGCAGTTGATTTCCAG
>NZ_JAJFOW010000292.1 GCF_020731285.1 Cohnella baijiui | reverse complement strand
AGGAAATATCAGAGGAAGCGAGAGAAGAGGAACAGGAAGAGGAGCAAGAAGAGGTTGAAGAAGAGAAGCAGGATGAGGCCAGAGTATCCATTACATTGAAGGGAACAAAGCGCGATCCTGTAACGGTTACGACATCGTTATTATCTTCTTATGCTGAACGTGAAGAGAGGCAGACGGCTGAGCCTGCGCCAACTGAAGCAGACGAGGTACGCAATCAAAATGGTACAGGAACAGAGGAGGGCGAAGAAGGGCC
>NZ_JAJFOW010000291.1 GCF_020731285.1 Cohnella baijiui | reverse complement strand
CTGCGTCAGTCTCATTCTTAATAACGCGTAGATTACCGGCAGCTCTCCTTGCGGGCTGACTCATATTATCGACGAGTTTTAACCGTGCAACTAAATCGTAAGCCATCCGTTATCACCTCCTGACTAATTCGGGTAGGTGTTTGTCTATTGAAGCTAAACACCGATCCATTCGTTTTATTAAGCGCCGGGACGAACGAGAATGCGGATTTTTAGCGATTATAATCGCACTTTCTAACAACTCATCCGCTCTTTT
>NZ_JAJFOW010000290.1 GCF_020731285.1 Cohnella baijiui | reverse complement strand
TAACAGGCACAATCCACTGATACCCCAGTTCGGCAGGCGCAAGATCGTCATTGGCCAGCTCAGCCAGCTCAAGCACCGCATGTCCCTGTGTACTTCTGCTGATTTGATGCAGAAGAAAAGCATGCAGGGTGGAAACAAATTCTTTTGTCTCCTTCACAAACCGCTGCACATCCGCCCCCTCCATCACTGGAAAATGGGTGGGCAGCAAATAATGCGGTGCCAATCTTTCAATGGCTGCAATCACCCCCTGGTAG
>NZ_JAJFOW010000289.1 GCF_020731285.1 Cohnella baijiui | reverse complement strand
CGAACGCAGGCGGGTAGTCCTTGGAATGGGCCTAATACGAGCTGATTTTCGGTTTCATCATATAAATAGAATCCAACCCAGTTAATACGGTCAAGAAACTGGTTAAGCAATGCGGAAGCATTGGCCAAGTTAGCGACTCGATTGGGTTCGTCTTCGATTAATGCAGTAAGCTGTTTGCCGACGAGTTCATAATTCTTCTCGCGGGATGCTGCGTATTTCTTTACTTCAAACATTCTCTTCATCCCTTCTTTGCA
>NZ_JAJFOW010000288.1 GCF_020731285.1 Cohnella baijiui | reverse complement strand
GTGATCAAAGCCTCGACGATTCCTTTGATCAGGTTAAACGGAAGAATCGCGTACAGGATCAGCGCCCACAGATTGGTAATGCTGGCGTTAGCACCTTGCGACCAACCGATAATGTCTTCAACGGACATACCCATAACATAGGCGAAAGCCGGAATGAAGAAGAAATAGTTGGTCAGCGACATAATAATTGCCATAGCCGTTGTACCGGCGGTCATACCTACCCAGAAGTTCACCTTGCTTTGCTTCAGCTTCCG
>NZ_JAJFOW010000029.1 GCF_020731285.1 Cohnella baijiui | reverse complement strand
GGCGACAGGGTCCGTTGTAAGCTTACGCTCGATGTTCAGTTTTCAAGGAGCAATCGCGGTCTTTCGACCTCGTCTTGCGTCGTCGCTTTCGTAACAGCGACCTTTATAATATATCACAACCGACTACTTCAATGCAAGGACTTTTTTTAGCCTTTTTGCCTTTTCTTTTGTCGGTTGCCGCCTTCCCGAGATGCCCTCTCGAGCGGCGAGATTTAATTTAACACAGATCGTGGGCGCTCGTCAACGCCTATTTCAGATTTTTTGTCGAAAACATTCGGCTACAGCCGAATGCTCTGAATGCCCTCGTTCAGCGTGGCCAAATGCAGCTGATTTTCTTGCAGGTCGACATCGGTCACCGGGCAGCCCATGCTGACGGAAACGAGCGCGGGCTGTCCTCCCAGGACGACGAGCCGATACAATCCCCGGTCCGCACACATATAGAGAGCTTCGCCTCGCCGGACCGCGTTGAACAGGAAGAATCCCGGGTACCGGATCCGCTCGAAGCCACCGCGCTTGTCGCCGCGGATCAACCGACCGCGCTCGTCAATTCCGAGAAGCGCGCCCCGGTCGCCGACGAGTCTCACGACGGCCGTCGGGAAATGGAACCGCGCCCACGTGCCGGTCAGGCGATCGTACATGGCGATCCCGGAGGGGAGCGCGAGGAAAATGAAGGGGAGCGTAAGCAGCACATCGTAGACCGGGCTGGGCGAGCAGGCGATGCACCGCCACCCTTCCGCTGTCCGGCACCACAAGCCCATTTCCGTCGCCGCGTAGCCCCGGCCGTCTTGCTCTTTGTATTCGTAACACATATGAGGCAGTCCGAGGTCGATCCATCGGCCGTCCAGCAGACGATAAAGCCCCCTGTCGGTGCAGGCGTATACCCGGCCATTTTCGCTGCAGAGGCGATTGACGTGTATATCCGGAGGCAAGCCGTCCATGCAGGGCTCCCAGGTCCCATCCGCAGCCGACATCAATACGCCCCGGCCGGCCGGCGCCGTCAACAGTGTCCGATCGCCCAGCGACCGGACGGACGTCTGATGAAATAAGATGCCCTTTCCCTCTTTTCCCCGCACGGACGGCCCCTTCTTTCTTCGGTTTCGTAATTGAGAATCATTATCATTTCGTATAAAAGCATTATAGCGCCATTCGGCGCATCCTACAACTTCGTCCCAAGTAAAAACGGCCTCGCCGTCCTCAGATGAGGGCGAGACGTTTTTATCGGAGACCATTTTGAAATGGATAAGCGTGAAACTTATCCATTCTAAATGGTTGAAAAAGAAAAAGAACCCTTCCTCTCGGAAGGGTTCCAGTCGTTCGATGCGTCCGTTCCTCACTCGTTCAACAAAGCGGCATATCGCAGCTCCAGCAAATGGACGCCCTTCTGCCTCACCGGCTTGGCCACCTCCCGGATATAGCCGCGCATAGCCAGCTTCTGGAGGACGAGGGACAGATCGAGCGCCAGCCCCTCCAGTTCAGGGTGCCGCTGCAACTCCGAAATGCTCCACGATTGCTGGCTGCCGCCCAAGATCCGGGTCAGGAGCGCGCAGGAGGACTTCATCTTGGTCAACACGGAAAACTCCACCGCGAGCAAAACCAGATGGACGCGCTGCTCCAGCGTCTCCTGGCTGGAAGTGAGCTCTTCGTACAATTTATAGATACCGGGATTCACCCGTCGAATTTGCCCCCATACGGTCGGCTCCGGATGCATCCCGTCCTCGATCAGGGCGATATGGGCCCAATAGTTCAATGATGCGAGAATATGGGTGTAGGCGTCCATGATCTGTCCGTCCTTGAGGTCTTGCTTGGCCTGAAAATACGTGCGGAGATACCGGGAGAACTCGCAAAGCAGCTTTTGCTCCTTCATATCCGCCGGCCATTCTCCGAGCCGCCGTCTCGTCCGTTCGAGATAGCCGTCCCGGTCGTACAGCACCTCGCCCTGCCCGAGGCAGTGGATGATCCCCCGATACTCGCCGCGCACGATCCAGGCGTCCAGCTTGGCTGGCGTCACCCTGCGCACCTGAATGCGCGTATCCTCCCACATCCAGTGCTCGGCTTCGGCCGCTTCCCCCGGCAGATGCTCGTAGACTGCCATCACGAGCTTGTCCATGCCGTCGATCAGTGTCGGATAGGCATAGGGATTCTTGATCAGCAGCAGGCCGATCAGATCTTCGTCGCGCCCGAAGAGATCCGTATAAAATAAACCTCTTTCATCCAATCGTCTCACGATGTTCACCACCTTGTCCCGCTTCTGAGTGGCTTGCCCGCCTTTTGTAAGCTATAATGTTTATTGCGTTCAAAATGCGGGTTAATGTGTATTTCTACGTCCGGCTTCGGTTTCCTGCCGAGCCGGCCGATTAAGATGACAGGAGCAACTTGAAATGAAAATGAGGGCAAGCAAAATCTCCACCATGCGAACCTGGGGGCTTCTGCTCGTGCTGGGCGGCATGGGCCTCATGGTCCTTGGGACGAGCGGCATTTTGCTGTTCGGCGAAGTCGGCAAGATTATCGCCGCCATCTTTATGGTGATCGGCATTCTGACTTGCGGCGCGAGCATGTTCATTTATTTCTGGGTCGGCATGCTGTCCACGAGCGCTCCCGTGCTGGAATGTCCCGAATGCGGGAAGCGCACCAAGATGCTCGGCAAGACGGACCGCTGCATGTACTGCCATACGATCCTGACGTGGGATCCCGCGCTGGCCACGGCCGGCACGGCCGCCGCCTCCCCCGAAGCCGAGGAGCGCCCTGCTTCCCCGATGTGAAGGAATCGTACAACTCAGTAAAACCAAAAAAAGACTTCGCCATCTCATTGGCGAAGTCTTTTTTTGGTTTTTGCTGCGGAAGGCTTGTCGACAGCCCGCGTCACGGGTAACTCTGGAGCGCTTGGTCGAGCACCTGCCAGATGCCGTCCGAGCCGAAGCTGCGCGTCCAGGACGCGGCTCCCGCGAGCTTGTATTTTTTCACCAGCGCCGCGCGTGCCTGAATCGAGGTCGCATCCTCGATCCAAATCTTCTGCGTCGCGCCATCCTCCTGAAACTCGACGTAGTTCTGCCCGGTCTCCGAAAGCGTCGGCTTCAACTTTTTGTCCTTCAGAAGCTGGGCGACCGTGTTCATGCCGATGGCTTTGGACGACACCTTCACACCGCCGTTTCCGTCGGGCTTCTCGGTCCATTGCCGGGCATAAAACGGCATACCGAGGATCAGCTTTTCCGAAGGGACGCCATCCTCCTGCACCAGCCTTGCGATCGAATTCTCCGTCCAGCCGAGCGATGCGACGGACCCCGCCTGCGGGCTGGATGCCCAATGCTCGTCGTACGCCATGAGAATGAGATAGTCGACGGCGCTCGCCAGCCGCCCCCGGTCGAGGAACGCGGACCACATCTCGCTGTTCGACTTGGGCGTTACGTCGATGGAGACGACGAGCCCGCTTTCGTGCAGGAGCGGCGTAAGCTCCCGAACGAACTGGACCAGGTTGTCCTTGTCTTTCGTATAGACGTTCTCGAAGTCCAGGTTGATCCCCTGAAGCTTAAACGTTTTGGCGTAGGCCAACAGCTGCTGGATCATGTGGCTTCGCGTCTCGTAGGTCGCCAGCGCGGCATGCGTGCGCTCCGGCTCGAACGAATTGGCGAACAGCCCCCATACCTGCAAGCCCCGCCCGCGCGCCCAGGCGCCGTACCCGGCGTCCGCCTTGCTGCGAATATCGCCCGCGCCGTTCAGCAGCTGAAACCAAGTCGGGCTGACGACGTTGACGCCCGGCAGGTCGCCAATCTTGGACGTATCGGGATGCGCGGTGTATACGGCTTCCCACGTCAGATTGACCCGCTTGCCCGTCAGCTTCCAGGGGACGAACGGTTCCTCGTTCTCCTCTGCGGCGGACGGGACCTTGTCGATTCGCTCGAGCACGATGTCTTTCTTGCGCATGTAACCGATATGTCCTTCGGCCGACTGCACCTTGTACCAACCTTCGAGCTCCCCCCAAACGGAGAGCGCGGCGCCCGCCTTCAAATCCTCGACGATCGGAAACGAGCGCTTCGGACCGCTGCGAACCTGCGCGACTCCGTTCCCGTTCTTGCTTTTCGGCACGACCGCCCGCTGGATCGCCTGGCCCGGCGTTTGCAGCGTGACGATACCCGTCGTCCCTCCGGTCTCCGTGGAAATGCCGAACAACTGCTTGAGCGGCGCGAAAGGCAAATACAGCGTGCCGTCCTTCACCTTCTTCGCGCCGAACCGAAGGGCGAACGGCTTGCTGTTCAGCGTGGCGTCGAGCGTTCCCGTCTTGAAGTGAAGCACGCTCTTGTCCGTCGTCAGAATGATCGACTCCGTCCCGGCTTCGTACCGGACGCCGTCGCCCATCATCGATTCGACGAGCGTCAGCGGCACCCAAAGCCCCTCCCCTTCGCCCAGGGCATAGGCTTTGCTCCATTCCCCGTTCAGCATGATCGGGTGCGGATTCGTCATATATTCCGGCGTCTCGTGTTCTTTGTTGGGCTGGGTCACCCACCACCAAACGAATACCGCCGATGCGGATAACAAAAAGAGAAGCAGCAGCCCCAGAAAAGGGCCCGTCCGATTGTGACGCCGGCGGCGTCCGCTGTACACAGTTGTCTCCAAATTCTCACGCTCCCGTCAATCGGTCCTACATTGGACGAACCAACCGGGCGCAAAGTTGCGCCCGGGTCGGTTCGCCGCCCGACGTCCGTCTCGAAAGGGGGCGGCAAATGAAAACGCGCGCCGGGGATATCGACCCAGCCGCGCGTCCATCTTCATTCGCTCGTTAAGACTTCAAGCCCGCGCAAGCGGGACACAGTCCATAAATCTCCATGCGGTGCCCGTGTACGACAAAGCCCGTGCGCTGGGCGGCGGCGACTTCGACGTCCCTCACGGGCGGATGATCGAAGTCCACCATCGCGCCGCAGCTCGTGCAGATCGCATGATAGTGGTCCGACAGATCGGCGTCGAACCGGCTGGAGTCGTCCCCGTACGTCAGTTCCCGGATCAGCCCCGCGTCCACGAACAGCTTCAGGTTGTTGTAGACGGTCGCGACGCTCAGACTCGGATAATGGGGAGACAGCGACTTGAATATATCGTCCGCGGTAGGATGCGAAGGCGATTCCATCAGGTATTCAAGAATGGCATACCGTTGAGGCGTCATCCGGACTCCTCCGGATTTGAGCTGGTCCACGGCATGGTGAACCCGGGAGTCCATGCTCTTCACAGCCTTTCCTTCAAGTTAGCATCATTGTACGTGTTGCTTTTCAGAATTGTCAATGGAAGAAGGCGCCTTCAATACCGGGTGGCGCCCGCGGAAAGCCGCGAGGCTCGCGGACGAGCCGCTATTCTCGGCCCCCGGGATGTCCCCGCCGCTCCCACAGCCAGAGCACGACGCCCGCACCGATCAGGACCAGCGCGCCGATAAGCGACCCGCCCGAATGGAATAGCCACTTCAGATTGGCCATGCCGAGCAGGATCGCGCCGCCTGCGGCCAGCAGCACGATGCTGAGCGCCGGGATCGCGCGCGGATCGTTTTCCCTGCCGGTCGCGCGGCCGTTCCAGCCGTTCGGATACGGATAGCCGGGACCGGCCGCGAGCCGCTCGTTGACGGCTTCGGCGCTCTGCACCGCATCGAAAATATTGTAGAAATAAATGATCGGAATCATCAGGCTGACCAGCACGATCGTCAAGACGTTGTTCGGGCTCTCGTTGGCCACGAAAACGATGCCGCAAATGTTCAGCGCCAGAAGCAGCATGATCACGATGCCCTTCACCATCAGTCCCAGATACATATGCCCGGTCCCCGGAATGAAGAACGCGAACAAGCCCGCGAGCAGCTTGCTCCGCTTCGAACGTTTGGGCATCTCATAGTCCTTCGGGTAGCCGGGCGGATAGGGCAGCGCCGGATCGCTCCACGAAGAAGCGTTCTGCGGGCCCGGGTCCGGCTGGGTCTGGGATTGCGGCGGCTGCTGCCGCTCGTTCGACTCGTTCATGTTCTCATCCTCCGACATTCATCAAGATCTGATCGCCGCTTATTCCGCAGACACGGCGGTAACTCCGGTCATCGTCCGCAGCTGCTCGGCGATCGCCAGGACAAGCGTCGCCTTCGGCAGGCGGACCGTCAAACGTATGCGCATCAGACCGATCCCGTGCGCGTGATCGGTCACTTCGTCGAACTGCACCCGCAAAAGCTTGGCGCCATGGCGCAGCAGCAGCTGCTGCATCGGCTCGGTGGAGACGTTGTTCGCGTCGACGGTTACGGTGAACATATGCTCTCCCGTATGATTCACATAGCGCTTCTCCAAAATATTCAAACCCCAAAGCACGATCAGCGCAAGAACCACGGAGAACGCAGCGGCCAGGTAAAAGCCCGCGCCGACCGCCAGGCCGATCGCCATGACGACCCACAGCGAGGCAGCCGTCGTCAGTCCCGTGATGGACTTGCCCGTAAACATGATCGTCCCAGCACCCAGAAAGCCGATGCCGGTGATCGCTTGCGCCGCAAGCCGGGCGGGATCCCGGTTCACGCCCTGCTGATCGACGAATTCGGAAAAACCGTAAATAGACAATACCATAATGAGGCAAGATCCCAGACAAACGAGCGTATGCGTCCGGAGACCGGCCGCGTGATTTTTCCTTTCCCGTTCGTAACCGATCAAACCGCCAAGCAGCACCGATAACAGCAGACGCAGCATCAAGTGCCAGTCATCAATGATCCAAGGATTATGCAATAGATTTTCGCCGCCTTATTTTTCTCATTGTATCATCCGGCCCGCACCCCACTCAACGGCTCCCCGGCGGGGTTCATGCCCGACTCAGGTCTTGGTCGCGGCGCGGATCATTCGAATCATGACGATATCCGCCCTTGGGCGGAACCTCCCGGCCTCGCGGAACCCGAAACGCTGATAGAGCGCGATCGCGGGAAGATTGCGCTCCTCGGCCGTCACTTCCCATGCGGTAGAAGGCGGAGCAGCCTCCAGCACGAAGCCGAGCAGCCTGCCCGCGATCCCCCGGCGAAACTGCGATGGATGCACCATCATGCGGGAAATGACGGCCTCGTCCGCCTTCGGATGCTCCGTCGCCAGCACGCCGACCAACTCCCCCTCTTCGTCGCGAAAGCCCCAGAAGATTTCCTCCGCGGCCTGCAGGGTCGCGATCGTATCCTTCAGCGGCGGCAGATCGGCTACTCCGATCAGCTCCGCTTCCACCCGGTAGGCGGCATGCTGAAGCAGCCACAGCTCCTCCGCCGTCTCCGCCTTTCGCAAGTCCAAACGTTCGATTTGCGCCATCGCTATCTTTCTCTCCCTTAGCGAAAGAGGCGGCTTCCCCGCCTAGGACAGGTCTGCCGCCTCTATCTTCACTCATTTATATTATGCTTTGAGGCGGTCCATGAGCAGCTTGTTAACCAGCCCAGGATTCGCCTTGCCCTTCGTTTCTTTCATGATTTGCCCGACGAGGAAGCCGATCGCCTTGTCCTTGCCGCCCCGGAAGTCCTCTACGGACTGCGGATTGGCCGCGATGACGGCGTCGACGATGGCGAGGATCGCGCCTTCGTCGCTGATTTGCACGAGGCCCTGCTCTTCGACGATCTGCTGCGGCAGCTTGCCGGATTCGAGCATCGCCTTGAAGACGGTCTTCGCGATTTTGTTGCTGATCGTGCCCTTCTCGATTAGCTGGATCATCTCGCCGAGCCCTTGGCCCGTTATCTTCACCTGCTCGAGCTCCAGGTTGTTCGCGTTCAGGTAGCCGAGCAGGTCGCCCATGATCCAGTTGGCGGAAGCCTTGGCATCGTTCGTGTACTTCAGGCTCTCTTCGAAAAAGTCCGCGAGCTTGATCGACGAAGTGATGACTCCCGCGTCGTACGAAGGCAAGCCGTACGCCGTCGCATACCGCGCCTGGCGGGCGTCCGGCAGCTCGGGGATCGACGCGCGCACGCGCGTCTTCCATTCCTCGTCGATATGGATTCGCACGAGGTCCGGATCCGGGAAGTAGCGATAGTCATGCGCTTCTTCCTTGCTCCGCATGCTGAACGTCTTGCCCTGGGACTCGTCCCAGCGGCGCGTTTCCTGAACGACGCGGCCGCCGCCGTCCAGCACGTCCGCCTGGCGCATCACTTCGTATTCCAAGCCGCGCTGAACGCCGCGGAAGGAGTTCATGTTCTTCAGCTCGGTCCGCGTGCCGAACGCTTCCTGGCCGTAGGGCCGGATGCTCACGTTCGCGTCGCAGCGCAGGCTGCCTTCTTCCATCTTCACGTCGGACACGTCGCAGTACTGCATGATCGCCTTCAGCTTTTCGAGGTATGCTTTCGCTTCCTCGGGGGAGCGGATATCCGGCTCGGAGACGATCTCGACAAGCGGCGTGCCGACCCGGTTAAAGTCCGCCAGCGAGCCGTAGCCGCCATCGATGTGAGTCAGCTTGCCGGCGTCCTCCTCCAGGTGGAGGCGGGTAATGCCGATGCGTTTGGTCTCGCCGTTCACTTCGATGTCGATCCAGCCGTTGCTGCCGATCGGCTGGTCGTACTGCGAGATCTGGTACGCCTTCGGAGAGTCCGGATAAAAATAGTTTTTGCGGTCGAACTTGCACCATTCGGCAATGTCGCAGTTAATCGCCATGGCGGCTTTCATCGCGTATTCGACGGCTTGGCGGTTCAGCACCGGCAGCACCCCGGGGTGGCCGAGGCAGACCGGGCACGTGTTCGTATTGGGCGGCGCGCCGAACGAGGTCGCGCAGCCGCAGAAGATCTTGGACTTGGTGTGCAGCTCGACGTGCACTTCCAGTCCCACGACCGTCTCGTATTTGGAAACGACAGACATGGTGAATCCTCCCTAGGTCAGCGCCGGGCGCAGCTTGTGATGTTCGGTTTGCCCTTCATAGGCGTGGGCCGCGCGCAGCACGGTCGACTCGTCGAACGGCTTGCCGATGATCTGAAGACCGACCGGCAGACCGTCCGCCAAGCCGCAAGGCACGCTAATGGCGGGCACGCCGGCCAGGCTCACCGGGATCGTGCAAATATCGTTCAAATACATCGTCAGCGGGTCGCCGACTTGCGCGCCGATGCGGAACGCCGTGGTCGGGGCGGTCGGGCCGATGATCAGATCGTATTTCTCGAACGCCTGGTCGAAGTCACGCTTGATAAGCGTGCGGACCTGCTGCGCTTTTTTGTAATATGCGTCGTAATAACCCGAGCTCAGCGCATACGTGCCCAGCATGATGCGGCGTTTGACCTCGGGTCCGAACCCTTCGCTGCGGGAGCGCTTGTACAGGTCCAGCAGGTTGTCCGGATTGTCCGCGCGGACGCCGTAGCGGACGCCGTCGAACCGGGCGAGGTTCGAGGATGCTTCGGACGAGGCGAGCAAATAATAGGTCGCGATGGCGTAATCCGTATGCGGCATAGAGATCTCTTCCCAAACGGCGCCTATCGATTCGAACACCTTCAGGGCTTCCAAGACGCGGGCCTTCACCTGCGGGTCGATGCCTTCGCCGAGGTATTCCTTCGGAACGCCGATCTTGAGGCCTTTGACGTCGCCGGTCAGCGCGGACGCGTAGTCCGGGATCGACACGTTCGCGGATGTCGTATCGCGCGGGTCGTGGCCGGCGATCGCTTGGAGAACGTAGGCGGCGTCCTCGACGTTTTTCGTCAGCGGGCCAATCTGGTCCAGCGACGACGCGAACGCCACGAGGCCGAAGCGGGAGACGAGTCCGTACGTCGGCTTCAGGCCGACGATGCCGCAATAGGCGGCCGGCTGGCGAATCGAGCCGCCGGTGTCGGAGCCGAGCGAGAAGTACACCTGGCCCGCCGCGACGGACGCGGCGGAGCCGCCGCTCGAGCCGCCCGGCACCCGCTCCTTGTCCCAAGGGTTGCGGGTGACTTGGAAGGACGAGTTTTCGTTGGAGCCGCCCATGGCGAACTCGTCCATGTTCAGCTTGCCGATCGTGACGGACTGCGCGCTCTTCAGCTTCTGCACGACGGTCGCGTCGTAGATCGGATCGTAGTTGGACAGAAATTGGCTGGCGCACGTCGTGCGCAGCCCTTCGGTGACGATATTGTCCTTGATGCCGGCCGGCAGCCCGAACAACAGGCCGCGCTCCGCGCCGGCCGCATCGTCCAGCGCCTTGGCCTGGGCGCGGGCGCCAGCCTCATCCAGCGTCAGGAAGGCGCCGATGTCGCCGTCCGTCTCGCCGATCCGCGCGAGCGACGCCTCGACGAGCTCCGCGACGGACAGATCTTTATGGTGAAGTCGGTTATGAATGTCCGACAACCGCAAGTTGAACAAAGACAACGCGTGTTCCTCCTTAAAAATGAACTATTCCAATACGGCCGGCACTTTGAACTGCCCGTCTTCCTCGTCGGGCGCGTTGCGCAGCACTTTCTCGAGCGGGAGCGACTCCCGCGGCTCGTCGTCGCGCATGACGTTCGCGAGCGGCAGCACATGGCTGGTCGGCTCGACGCCGGTCGTGTCGAGGCCGTTCAATTTCTCGGCGTATTTCAAAATCGCGTTCAATTGTCCGGCGAACTGCTCCTTTTCCGCGTCGGACAGCGTCAAGCGCGCCAGATTCGCGACGTGCTCGACGTCTTTTACCGTAATGCTCATCGTGCGTACTCCTCCCGTCGACCTATCGATCCAGTCATTCTCATTATTATATCGGACAAGCGGATTGAACTCAATCGAGGAAACGGGCCCCGGCGTTCGCCGGACCTTCTTTCGTCGGGCTTTCTTTTGCATTTTCGTTTCATATTGGACGAGTTCGGGGAATACTTAAATAGGTGAAGTGTCGGAACGAACGGACATCTAAGAAGAGGAGGGTACACACGACATGGTACGCTATCATACTTGCCAACGTCACGCGCCCCTTCGAGATTGCGGCCAAGTGGAATTCGCCGCCGACGAACCGGGCGCCGTCGCCATTCTGGATGAGCTTGTGGGTGCCCGGGACGGGGCGCAGAACGCTTGGGGCATCCGCTACGACAATCATCAGCAGCTGCTGCAGATCATGAACGCCGTCCAGCGCAAGCTTCGCCAAGCGCGGGAAGACGCCGTGCGCTGCCGCATCTCCTATGAAGAGGAGGCGGAAGGCTCGGCGGAGGACTCCGACGGCTGGGTGCCGATCGGCCTCCTCTTCGCCCGCGTCGGTCCGCACGAAGTGATCGATTATATATTGAACAAACGCTTCTCCAGCTACATGCAGCCCATCGTTCAGCTGAACGGGACGGCGATCGGCTACGAATTCCTGCTGCGGCCGCTGCCGGATCATCCGCCGTTCCGGCCCGCCGAGCTGTTCTCGGCCGCCCGGGAGGCGGGCCTGCACTCGTTTCTCGACCGGGAGGCGCGCAACAGCGCCATACGCCTGGCGAAACGCCAGGTGCCTGCCGGGGTCAAAAAATTCATCAATTTCCTGCCCTCGTCGATCTACCGGCCGGATACCTGTCTGCAGGCGACGTTCGAACAAATTTTGATGAGCGGCATGGACCCGGCCGACTTCGTCTTCGAAGTGGTGGAGACCGAGCGGCTGGACGACCTCGACCACTTGAAGCGGATATTCGCCGCCTATCGCAGCCAGGGCATCCGCCTCGCGATGGACGATCTCGGCGACGGGTACGCGACGCTGGACGTCATGGAGGAGCTGCGGCCGGATTACGTGAAGCTGGACCGCAAATGGATCGACGGCTGCGACACCGATCCGCGCAAGCAACGCCACATCGAAAACGTGATGGAGCGCGCTTCCCGCTTCCACGGCGTCGTCCTGGCGGAAGGCGTGGAGCGTGACGAGGAGTGGCGTTATTTGCGCCAAGCTGGCGTGCCGTTGCTGCAGGGCTACCTGTTCGGTAAACCCGCGCCGGTGCCGATGCCCACCCGGGTGACGGCGCGCACCTGACGGCCGCCGCCGACATGACATACCGGCGCGGCCAAGGAACGGTAGCTGCAGTCGCTACATCTACATTAAAGGAGAGCGATCGAGATGGAATCCCTCTACACGGCACATGTGACATCCCGCGGCGGACGCGAAGGCTTCGTCCGCTCTTCGGACGGAAGACTGAACCTGAAGCTGTCGGCCCCGAACGGCGATGCCGCGGAAGGACCGACGAATCCGGAGCAGCTGTTCGCCGCCGGTTATGGCGCCTGCTTCCACAGCGCCGTCAAAGCCGTCGCCAAAAGCCGGAAGCTGAGCGCCGAAGACTCCGAAGTGACGGCGAACGTAACATTAATGAAAGGCGAACAAGAGGGCTATCGCCTCTCCGTTCGCCTCGATGTATATATTCCGGGCCTCTCGGAGGAGCAGACGCGCGAGGTCGCAGACAAGGCGCACGAGACGTGCCCCTACTCCAAGGCAACGCGCGGCGACATCGACGTCGAGGTGCGGGCGGTCGCCCATCAGACGACGCAATCCTAGCGGGCTTTCCACATTTCCAAACGCCTGCCGGTTTTGGGCAGGCGTTTGGCGTGGGAACGTTTTAAACGTTCCTTTTAGAGCGACGGCCGGGATGCCCTAGGGATGCTTGTCTGTTCGATTTTTCGCATACGTGACTCTTGCCCGGCAAATGCCCGCTATGTATTCAATTTTTCGCATACATGTAACCTTTTGCTGGCCAAATACCCGCTACGTGTTCGATTTTTCGAATACATACGACCTCTTGCCCGCCAAATGCCCACTACGTGTTCGAATTTTCGCATACAAAAGACCTCATGCCCGCCAAATGCCAACTATGAGTTCGAATTTTCGCATACATGTGACCTCTTGTCGGTCAAATTCCAATCAGATCGCAAAAAAGCACGCCGGCTCCTCGAGCCGGCGTGCTTGTGCCTATCCACGTGACATGGCATATCGGTTAAATCCAGGCTTTGAGATTGACCTGCCGGATGAATTCCTCGCGACTCTGCACTTCCTTGTTCGTCTCTTCCTCGGCGGGTTCCTCGTCGCCGTTCATGATGCGCTTGAACAACTCCTCGTTCCGGGTGGCCAGCGCGAAATCAATCAGCGCCTCCCGGCCGATCCGCTCTGCCTCCTGCTCGAGCAGCAGCTCCTCGAGCTCGACATCGGATGCGGGCACGTAAAATTGACGGTTCGCCTTGGGAACCCGAATGATATAGTCAAAGGCGCTGTCGTTGTTGCGATCGTAAGCAATGACGTAGCCGTATTCCCCTACCGGCAAATGCTGCTCGAAGCGGTCGTCTACGATGACGATCTTTTCTCCCAGTTTCAGCACGCGGTTCTCCCTCCCCTTGTTGAACGCGGACGTAGCTCTATCCTACTAAAAAAGTTCCGCGATGTCCAAAAAAGCAAGAGAAGGCGTCAAAAATCGCGCTGCGAAACGCTCGGCGAGAAGCGGAGAAAGGGCACGCGCAGTTCGCATGGCACTCCGGCAGCAAAGAGCCGCTCTTATCAAGTCCGGTCGGTCGCCATCTCCGGCTGCCCGTTACGTATAAACGAGCTCGGCCGTTCCTTTCAGATCCCACTCGACGGGAGCGAGCACGCCGAAGACGCGGGGGTACTTCAGATGGGCGATAAGGATGACGCCCGGACGGTCCAAAGTCACCTCGTAATCATACGCGAGATTCCGATACGTATAGGGAAACATGACGTCTTCGTTGATCACCTCGAAGACGCGCACCTCCAGCCGCTCGCGCAGCCAGCTGCCCGGCACCGGCTCGAGATCGGGCCCAAGCCGCAGATTGGCTTGCAAGTAGTCTAGCGCCGTAGACCGCGCCGCCCCAGGCGCAATGGACAGGATCCCGATCTCGAGCTTGTCGCGATCCACCTGCTGCGCGGCTGCGTGGGCGGCGCGGTCGATCGCGCGTTTGCCCTCGTGCAGCGTTCCCATCGCCAACTCTTCGTCCATCTGCATGGCGTGGAGCAACCACCAGACGACGATCATCAACACGCTGAACAGCAGCTTGTGCATCCCGTCCCCCTCCGCGGCCTACGGCACGTATTCGCTCATCTTCATCCCGGCGGCCGCCATGCGCGTTTCCGGAGACGGCGGCTCGATGCCGATCAGCCGATCGATATTCAGCAATCCCTCGTACGGATAGCGAATCACGAGCCGCAGTCCCGTCCCCCGCGGGAGCGGTGTCGAAGGATCGTCTCCCTCCTGTCCCGTCGTCGAGCTGACTTCGTAGACGAGCAGGCCGGGCTGGAAACCGTACGTCGCGAGTCTCGTCCGCGAATCCGCCTTCATCGCGCCGTCGATGTAGCCGTATCGTCCGCTCGCCCCGATTTCCAGCAAATAGTCCGCCTCTTGCTGGAGCAGCGCTTGGCGGAGTACCCAGACATGCTTGTAGATCGGGGAGAACATTAGCCAGCAGAAGATACCCGCGAAGAGCACAAACACCAGCAGCTGCTTCACGGGCTCACCCTGGACAAGGCGCCGGCCATACCCGTTCCCGAAGACCGGATCTGCTCGCGCATCCCTCCGTCGCCGCCGACGATGCTGGCGTAAATCGCAACAACCGTCAAAAGGAGCATGACCGTTATTAAAATCTGCCTCATCCCGCTTCTCCCCCGTTTAAGGTTCCATATTTCCGAGCGTCGTATTGGCCGTGTTACCGTGCGTCTGGATGCGCACCTTGGTCCCGGTCGTATCGTTCGCGATAATCGTGTTGAACAGCAGCGCGACGACGATCAGCATCATGACCGTAATGAGGATGTTCCGCATGATCGCACCTCCTTTCTATGGATTCAGCGCGTCGAAGAGACGCTGCGCTTCCTGCACCCATGGGTACAGAAAGATTTGGAATGTATACAGGATCGGAATGCCCGCGAGCACGAACAGCACGTAGGAGGTCGTCTCCTTGCGCCCCGCCTTGGCCAAGTCGATGTTCGCCTTGTACTCGTTTACGACCTCCCGAAGCATGCCGTATACTTCGCCGCTCTCGTAAAGCCGCAGCGAGCGAACCGTCTCCGTAAAACCGAACGCCTCCTGCGTGCCGAGCCTCGCTTTGAACCGCCCAAGCGCCGCATCCGCGTCGTGGTACCACTCGTTCAACAGCAGTTGCAGCTCTCCCCGGATGAGCCTCGTATACGGGAGGCAGCGCATGAGCTTGCCATGCAGATGGAGCCGGGAGCCCGTATAGTAGAGCAGCTGGCTGATGACGGCAACGATCTCCCGGCGGATCCGATCGGTCCGATAACGTTGGAACGCCTCCAGACAGGGCCGATCGAACATCAACAAGCCGCCTAGCAAAAGGACCAAAAACGCCTCGTTCCAAGCGAGCGCCGCCGAAATCCAACCGGACTGCCCAAGCGCGAGGCCAGCGGCAGCGCCTGCGCCAAGGAGTGCGATGGCACTTCTCCTAGCGGCCAAATACAGCGCCGGGGATAGGCGCAGGCCGCATCCGGCGAGCAGCATTCGGCGCTCCTGCAGCGCCGTGCTTTCGGCGTCGCATCGCATAAGGCGAAGCCACCAGAGGGGCGGCTCCCGCAACCGCCAGCCCTTGATCGCCACTTGCCATCTCGGCTTTCGATAAAGCAACGCGTGCAGCAGTCCGCCGATCGCACAGGCAGCCAGGACGAACTGGATCGCCCAACCGGCAAGCTTGTAAACGCCGAGTCCGATATCCGTCAACCGCGATCCCTCCTCTCGCTGTCGTCCGCCCCCCTACATCTTCCGGCGGGACAAGTAAAGCCCCATGAGGAACGAGCCGAAAAGCAGTACGAGCGCGTTCAGCAGCATGCCTCGGCCCGACGGGTCAAGCACGTAATAGCGATAGCTGCCTTCCGGATTCAGCCGGAAGTTGATCCCGAGAAACAGTCCGAGAAATCCAACCGGCGAGAAGTTGGCCAGCCGAATCTCCAGCAGCCGATGCCGCTCCGCCTGATCGTCCATTCGCGCCTTGCGCATGTCGTCGATCAATTCCTTCAAATTGTCGCCGATGTTGTTCCCTTCCGAGAGCGCCACCTTCATCATGCTGACGTAGTAATCCGCCCAGGCATGTCCGACGGCCAGCGCGAACGTCCGCAAGCTGCGCTCGTCGTCTCCCTGCACGCAGAGATTCCGATAAAGCGCCTCGAAAATCGCCTGCGCTTCGCCCGGCAGTTGCCGCTCCTCGACCATCTTCTGCAGCGCCGTGCGAACATGCCGCGATCCCGTCACCAAATAGCACTGGTAAAACAGCTCGATGGCGGGCAAAAAGTAGAGCCTCGCCGCGAGCTGTCGGCTGATGAGTCGCATCCTCAGCAAGCTGTAGGGCAGCACCCCCATCACCGCCGAGAGGAGCAGCGCCGACCGGGCGGACTGAAACAGCAGGAGGCCGACGGCGGCCCCGCCCAGCGCCATCGCGGCCATGAGCATCGCGAAGGCGTCAGGTCGGAGCCTCCAACCTGCCGCCGCCATCAAGTCGGCCACATGCTCGTATGGGCGGCCGAAGCGGGAGCGGCGCCAAGCCTCGTCCGTGCGGCGGTCCTGGTGAGCGCGCAGACGCTTGGTTCGAGACCATCGGGCGCTGAACAGCTCCAGCGCGATCCGCAGCGACACGTAGCAGAGCAGGAACAGCACCCCGCCCAGCAAAGCGATGCCGAGCGTCAGCATGAGCTAACCTCGCCTTCGCCGCGCAGCCGGGAATAGCCTTCGGGATCCATCCGGCGGATCCGCTCCCAGGCGCGATCGGTCAGCGCGAGCGGGAGCTGCCACGTATCCGTCTCCTCGTCGTACCGCGCCCAATCCCGCACGGAAATGTCCCCGCCCGCCGTGGCGAATTCGCCGACCCGGACGAGCCTGCGCAAGCCGCCGACCATCCGCATTTCGAAGCCGATCTGCGTGACATGCTCCGCGATGCGTTTGGTCAGCCGGGTCGGATTCATCCCGCGACCGTCGAGCATGCACATGTCGGTGATGGCTTCCGGCACGTCCTCGAGCGTGTTCGCGTGCACCGAGGTAATGCTTCCTTCATGTCCCCGCGTGCAGGCGCGCACGTAAATGTTGGCGTCCTCGTCCCGGATTTCCGCGTGGCAGATGCGCTGCGGGGATTGCCGGAGCGCCAGCTTGAACGCCTGCCTAGGTCCGTGGAGCGGGTCGTCCTCCTCGGCCTCGTATTCGACGACGTTCTTCTCGGGGAAATCCCGCTGCAGCCTCAGCTCGTAGCGCCCCTCGATCGTCACGATCCGCTCTTCGTCCGGCATCGCGGAGATGAGTGCCTTGATCAGGTGCGTCTTGCCGGTATTGGTCGGCCCGATCACCACCATGTTGAAGCGCGCCTTCACGATGCACAGCAACAACCGGCGGACCGCCTCGTCAATCGTCCGGTAGTCCGGGCGGACCAACGTCTCCAGATCGAAGCGGCGCACCGTGTAGAACCGAATTGTCAGCGTCGGCTGCGCGGTGAAGCCGAAGCCCGTCATCGTGACCCGCGAGCCGTCCAGCAGCAGCACCTCCGCCCAGCGCTTGCGCGGGTTGATCCGGTCGTTGTTGAACAAAACGAGATTCTGCTGAATACGCTCGACCTGCGCGATATCGCTGAAACGATAAGCGGACTTGACGGCCCGCCCGTCTCGCACTTCGAAAATGCGGGTGCCGACCACCTGAACCTCCTCCAACCCTTCCCGGTGGCGCAGGACGAGCTCCAGGACGTTCAGCCCGATCACTTCGGCGAAGAGCGCTTCTGCGAGCGTGCCGTAGGGAAGCGAACCGTGCGCGATGTGCTGGAGCCGCTTCTTGATCACCCAGTCCGAGAGGATGGCGAGCAACTCCGCCCGCTCCTGCGGAAACCCGATGACCGCGCGGTTGAGCTTCTCGGCATACCGCTTGCGCTCCTCGTCGCTCCAGCCGCGGGGCGCAGCCAGCATGTGCCGCGCCTCCTCGGTCAACGCTCTGAGATCGAGGCTGCCGGGCGCGGCGCCTTCGATCTCCAGCGCCGGCATCCCTCCCCGCTCGGCCTGCAGCTTGGCCGCATAGGCGGTCGGGGAGAACCTGGCCGGTAGACTTTCCGCATCCGGACTCACCGTTCCCTCCCGCGGTGGTAGAGCAGCCTGCGGAGCCACGGCC
This sequence comes from Cohnella baijiui, assembly GCF_020731285.1. Lineage (GTDB taxonomy): Bacteria > Bacillota > Bacilli > Paenibacillales > Paenibacillaceae > Cohnella. The sequence goes on along the minus strand of NZ_JAJFOW010000029.1, from coordinate 68,950 downwards.
GGTCCGTCCGCTTCAGGCGTTCGCCCCAATTCAGCTTGCGGAGCAGCGGGTCCGCAACCGCGTCGAAAGCCGCCGCATGCCGCTCCTCGGCGGCGAGCCACTCGTCCAGCCGCCCGCTGTCCAACTGCAAATGGACGCTCTCGGCCAAGTGCAGCTCGGATAACGAGATCACTCCGGTCTCCTTGCGAATCTCCTTCATTCCGAATCCTCCCGCATGCGTGTATTTGCCCTGCATGAGCACGAGCTGGTAGTCTTGCTGGGCAATGCCGAACTGCGCTCCGACCTGCCCCGTCCAGCGGTTGACATCCTCCTGAAAGTGCGTCAAGCTCCCGGTCGTCACCAGACAGCGGTGATCGGCTTCGCGCATGGCGCAGACAGTGGCGGCATTGTCCCAGTAGGCGCTTACGTCCGCGACGGTCAAGTCGAACGCTTCCCGCGAAGCGTCGAGCAGGCGCGTCACCTGCTCCGGCTCGTAGTACTCGGCCTGGTCCCGCGCCAGATTGCCGAACAGGACGTGCAATCCGTGCAGCCTGGACGGGGCAAAGGCGTATTGCTGAAGCTTGTCCCCGGTCAGGGTGCCCGCCTTCAGCTCCGGGCGCAGACCGTCTAGTGTAATCTCGGGTTTGTCGATGCCGAGGTACAGGTGCGTCTTGGCGCTCTTCAAGTTCAAGCAGAGGAAGCCCACCCGCTTGCCCGTGGTTGAAGCCAGCCGAAACGCCGTGCCGAACGCAGCCAGAGATGTGCCGATATTCGGCGTCGATCCGGCGAAAGCCACCAATTTGCCGGCCCGCGCGCTCATGGCGTCGTCCCTCCTCCGGCGGCCTCGAACGAGGAGGCGTCGAACGCGATGACCAGCTTCGCGGCGCCAGTCTTGCACGCGTTGTCCAGCTCTAGCCATTGCGCCTCCGTCAGATTGAGATTGACGGTGTCGATGCTGCCGTTCGCGTCGCGCCGCGAGGCGTACATCCGTTCCTTGTCCCCTTCGGCGAGGGAGAGCAGGTTCGAGTTCTTCGGATTGTCGATCTCCTGGTTGGATGCCGTCTTGACCGCCGCGATGATGACGGGTCCCGCGAACAGCCGTCGCGAGACGTTGTCGGCCGCAGACAAGTACACGACGACGCGGTCGCCGGCCCGGATTCCGTTGGATACGGACTTCACGTACTCGCGGGGAATCTGAAACGTCGCCTCTCCCGGACGGGGGAGCAGCCGGAACTTGTCGAGCTTCCACCGGAGCAGCGGCTCGCTCGCCCCGAGCGGCGCGGACGTCTCCATGCCCACCGCTTCGTCCACACGCGCGAACATGTCATCGGTCACGGCGCCGCGCGGAATCTGCATCGTCGTCAGCATGCCTCGGTCGAGCGGCGTGCCGGCGGGCACGAACTGCTTGGGAACGACGACTTGCGTCGTCTCCTCCAGCCGAATGTGGCGCAGCTGCAGCAGGTACACGCCGTACACGAGCAGCCCGGACAGCACGGCAGCCGACAGGCTGATGGTCATCTGCCTCTTGCGGTTCACCTGATCGCCTCCTTGAGAAAATAAAAAGAACGCAAGCGTAGAGAGCTGTCGCTCTCACACGCCTGCGTTCTTCGCAGTCGTAGCTGTTCATATGTAAGTGCTGGTATGGCTCATATTAGCAGAAGCTACCAGCCTTGTAAAGCATGATTTTCCAAAATGCGACATAGTCGGACGTTCCTGCCGGATCCCGCCGAATCGCCGCCCCTCCACCGCTAAAAGTCTTTTCGCGAAAACCGCCACATTCCGAGCCCCAACGCGGCGGCGCCGTACAAGCCCGCATACACGACGAAGGAAGTCGACGGCACCTGGCCGAACGCGAACTGATTCATCGGATTGGCCCCTACCGGCAAGAGCGCGCCCAGCGATCTGTAATCGAAAAGCACCGCCAGCATCTTGCGCTGCAGGCCGTCCACCGGCATTAGCAGGGAAATCAAGCCCGACACCTTGGAAAGCGGCTGGATGACGTCGGTGCCCAGCGGCAACTGCGCGCCCACCTTCTCGATCATGCCCCCCAGCCAGCCGGCGCCGTACAGCATCGTCATCCACACGCCGTTGCCGAGCGCCGATAGCCAGCCGGACCCGAGCATCGAAACGGCAGCGAGGATCGGGACCGGCATTGCGAACAGCAAAAACGCCTGGAAGAGCGAGGCGGCATCCCGAGGGACGGCCGCATGCTGCCAGGTGATGAGAAAAATGGCCGCGTACAGAAGAAACGCATACAGGATACCCATCGTGACATAGCCGAGCCAGCGCCCCAGATACCACTGCCAGCGAGGGAGCGGTCGGGGGAGCATCGCCTGCAGTACGCCCTGCTCCGCTTCGCCCGCGATCGCGGAAAAGGACGTGAAAATGGCCAAAAACGCCACGACGAACGCGCCGAAAAAGTAGCCGAGCGTCAACAGAAACGCGCCCCGCGTGAAACGCTCGATCAGCAGCTCCGGGCTGTCCGGATCCAACCCAGCGGTGATCCCCGCAGTGGCAATTGTCCGCGCGATGAACCAGAAAGCGATCAGGAAAACGACCGTCAGCAGCAACGTGAGCAGCACGACGCGCTTGCGTGTCATTTCCCGCCAGGTCATGCCAAAGATGACCGTCATCCCCGTTCCCCCCTATGGCTCAGTCCCGCGACGGCTTGAACGAACCAGGATTCGAGTCGCTCCGCGCGGCACCCGGCCTCGTACAGCGTCATGCCTTGGCCGGCGATGAGCGCGTTTACCCAGCCGGCCTGTTCCTCGTCTTCGAGCTCCGCCTCCAGCCAAACGATGCCATCCGTCGAATCCCCCGCATTCGCGGAGAGCTCGATTCGCAGCCCCGTCGCCTCCCGAAGCCAGACGAGCGCCTCGTCCGATAGTCCGCCTACCTTGAAGCGCCACCGCAGGCGCTGTTGGAGGACGTCCGCCACGCGACCATGACGAAGAATGCGGCCGTCGTTCATAAGCGCGATCCGGTCGCAGATCGCCTCGACGTCCTCGAGCAGATGCGAGTTCAAAAAGACGGTCTTGCCCTGCGCCTTCAGCCGCTTCAGCAGCGCCCGAACTTCCATGCGGCCGATGGGGTCGAGCGCGGACGAAGGCTCGTCCAAAAACACGATCGGCGGATCTCCCACCAATGCGCAGGCCAGCCCCAACCGCTGCTGCATCCCTTTGGAATAATGCTTGACCCGGTCCCTGCCTCGCAGGCCGATGCCCACTTCCTCCAGCAAGCGGGGGACGCGACGATCGGCCGTGATCCGGTCCAGCCCGCAAAGCCGCGCATGGAGCCGAACGACCTCCTCGCCGGTCAGCCACTCCTGATAACGGTAAAGCTCGGGCAAATAACCGATGAGCCGCTTCGCAGGAAGCGACCCTATCGGTTGACCTAAGAGTGTGGCGGCGCCGCTCGTCGGCGCGACGAGCCCTGCCAGCATTTTGACGAACGTGCTCTTGCCCGCCCCGTTGGGGCCGAGGAAGCCAAAGGCTTCCCCTTCCTCCACGGCGATGGTGACGTCGCGGCAGCCGCGGCCGTTGGCATATCGTTTAGTCAATCCGTCCGCGACGATCGCCGCTGCGCTCATGCGCCCAACCACTCCTTCAGCTTGTCGTCGATCGAAACTTCCGTGTTATAGGCCTGCCCGCCGTCGAACGTGAACAACTGCCCATCCTTCGCCCAGGTCGCTTGATATCGCGTTTGATCGCCATACGTGCTTTTTGTGACGATGACCCGGGTACCGCCGATCGTCCGCTGCTCCGTATCCCCGTTCGCGAGAACCGGCAGCGGGATCTCTCCCGACAGAATGCGGCTTTGCTGCAGCGTTTCTTTCAGCCGGCTCGGCAGAAGCGGAAAATCCAGCACCGCATCGTACGCTTCCTTCACGTCAATCGAAGGGTCCACCGTGACGACCGGCGCATTCGTTTGGCGCAGTTCGGCCCATTTTTCGCCCGGCAATCGGTAGGATGCCGTCTCCGGCACCGACAGCGTGATGGGCTTGCCGTCCACGGACGCCGGGAGCAGCTTTTTCGCGCCCAGGCGCTTCAGCGCCGTATTAATAGGTTCCACATTCAGCTTAAAAGTCAGCTGTTGCGAAGGGGACACGTAGGCGGCGGCCACGCCTTTCGGCGGCGCCTGATAACCGAGCAGTCTGGCCGCTTCCTCCGGTTCGTAAGCGCCGTTGATCGTCCCGTTCGTACTGGTGAAACTGCCGAACTGGTTGATGCTCTCCAGCGTTTGGCCGTCGCCCGCGAACTGATTGAACAGCTGTTGCAGATCGTCCTCGTTCACCACCGCCACTTCCTGCATCCGGAACTGCGCCAGGATCGAAGCCAGCGCCCGGTCTCCTGCGGGGGTGGCCAGCAGCGTGCCGAACAGCGCCGCCGCGACGGCGATCGCTGCCCACTTGCGTCGCCCGCGAAGCGCGCGTCCCCGTCCCTCGGATGCCGGCGAATCCGGCTGCCGCTCGCTCGCGGATGGCGCCTGCTCCGCGCCGGTTGCAGGTGCAGCGTGCTCAAAGGCCGTAGATGCGTATCCCTCGCCGAAAGCGGCAGCCGGTGCACCCTTTTCGATCGTGCCCTCGTTTGCGTGATTCTTGCGTATCGTTACGCCTGCCTCGGTCCACCGCGCCCAGTTCGCGTGCATCGGCTCTTCGGCGAGCCGTTCCTGCAGCCGCGCCCAAGCTTCGTCCGTGCGCTCTTTTTCGTTTCCGTTCCGTATCGTTTCATTCGTCATGGCGGATCCTCCTTGTCAAGTCACGAGCTTCATTCGCTCTGCGCCAGTCGTTTGCCGGCGCTGTTTCGGAATTTTTGGGCAGCCCGGTGCAGGAGCGTTCCGACCAGCGGCGGCCGCAGCTGGAGCTCCTCCGCGATCTCGGCGTAGCTGTATCCCGAATACCGGAGCAGCAGCGCCTGCCGGTCGCGTTCCGGCAGCTCCTCGAGCCAAGTCCGCACTTCTTCCTGGTCCAGCCTGCGGAGCAGGACCTCTTCCCCCGAAGGCGGGGGTGGCCCCTCCTCGATCAACGTCCCCTGCTTGGCGATCAGCGCGCGCTCGCGGGCTTTCTTTTCCATATGGTCATATCCGATCCGGGTCAGCACCCGATGGAGCCAGGCGCCGATCGCGCCGAAGTCCTCCGGCGGATTGCGGTATAGCCGCAGGAACACTTCCTGGGCGAGATCGTCGGCGGCCGCGTCGTCGCGCACCAAGGCGACCAGCTTGCGTCTGACGGATGGATAATGTTCGTAAAAAAGTTGTCGGTACAGTTCGGATTCCGGATGATCCAAAGGTGTTGCCTCCTTTCCGCTGCAGCTATAAGAAAGACGGCCGTTCATCTCTTTTTGTATCAGTCTAAACGCAAATCGGGACAAAAAAATAAAAATCTTCCGATCGGATCGGAAAATTTGGAGAGGGCATGGAGACGGCGTTAGCCGCTTTGGACGGGGATCTCGGGCGGAATGAGGCTGATTGAGGTGGCGTTAGCCGCTTTGGACGGGGATCTCGGACGGAATGAGGCTGATTGAGGTGGCGTTAGCCGCTTTCGACGGGATCTCTGGCGGAATGGGGGCGCTGGAGATGGCGTCAGCCGGTTGGGCCATCTTGCATGTGCGGTCTTTTTGCCACACCTCGGTCACGCCTTGTCCAATTAGCCGCATGTACGGTACCCCTTTCCTCTCATCATCAATCGAGTGCTTGCTCTCCCCGCATGTGAAGTACCTTTTTCCGCTCATTCAACCAGCAGCACCGGATCCGCACGCCTGTGTGGAATTCCGTACCTCCCATCAGATTAACGCTCGCTCCTCACCCGCAGGTACGGTACCATTTCCCGCTCATCCGCCTGGCACCATCTCAACCACACGCCCGCGAGACGCTTCTTCCCTCTTACCATCGGCATCAGCCGTCGGCATCGATGCTTAGGTTAACGCCCGCAGTCAAACCGCGCGACCTCCGTCCCGCGTCGAAAAAAGCACCCCCGCCGAACCCGGCGAGGGCGCCTCTGCTGCCGTTATTGCGCGCGAACGTAAGGATTGTCCGTCTTTTCCTCGCCGATCGTCGTTTCCGGCCCGTGGCCGGGCAAGACGAGCGTATCATCGGGCAGGACGTAGAGCTTGTCCCGGATCGCCCGCTCGAGCGCCGCCGGATTGCCGCCCGGCAGATCGGTCCGCCCGACGGACCGGCGGAACAGCGCGTCGCCCGCGAACAGCAGGTCGCCGCACCGCAGGCTGACGCTGCCCGGCGAGTGGCCGGGCGTGTGCAGCACTTCGAACGTCTCGTCGAGCAGCTCCAGCCGTTGACCGTCCTCGAGGAAGCGGTCCGGGGGCGACGTCGTTACCGGTCCGGTCACGTCCGTCCAGCGGGCGGAACCGTTCTTCACGGCGTCACCGAGCCAATCCTTCTCTTGCGCGTGCAGATAGACCGGGCAGCCGAAACGCCGGCGCACCTCGTCCACGCCGCCGATATGGTCGAAGTGGGCGTGCGTCAGCACGATCGCTTCGACCTGCAATCCTTCCAGGCGCCGCAGCAGCGCGGGGTCCGGCGTGCCCGGATCGATGACAACGGCGCGCGTGCGGCCCGCGTCGATCAGCACGTAGGCGTTCGTCTGCAGCGCCCCCAACGTGAATCTCTGAAACGTCAGCATCCGGTTCTGCGCCTCACACGCGCTCGAGAATGTCTTGCCATTCCCGGAGGACGACCGGCGTATAGTCCGCCGCTTCCCCGTACCTTTGCACGAGTTCCTTGCGGGCTTCGGCCAGGTTGTCCTGGTAAGTCGGCGCCTCGCGGTCCGGATTGTCCGCCTTGAACGCGATCATGACTTCCTGCACGCGCTGCGGACGCGGTCCCCACTTGCCGAGCAGATGGCCGCCCGTATCGATGAAAAGCACGATCGGAATGGAACGGCCGCCCAGCGTCAAGTGCTGATCGATCAAGTCGTAGTGCTGCTCGATGATCATCACCTCGGTCGGAATGCCCGCTGTCTCCAGCGCGCGGAAGGCGATCGGCACGCTGCGCAGCGCATCCCCGCACCAGTCCGCCGTGATGATCATAGCGCGCAGGTCGTCGCGGTTGTTCAGCGATTCGTAAAATTCGCGTACTTCGTCGCTCGGCCAGGCGAATTGCTCGTAATTCGCCGCGAACGCTTCTTTGTTTTTCTCCATGCCGTCCATGAATTGGCGCGGCGAGATGCCCTGATTCAGTTTGTGTCCCACCTGTTGGCTCATCCCGATCCCTCTTTTCCGGCCCGGACAAGTCTGCCGAGCCTTGCTTGTTCCTCTCAATCTTGATCCTATTGTAGCAAATGCAAAAGGCGTCTCCAAGCGGAGACGCCTCGCGAATTCAAGCCGACTTGCGACGCCGGCGAACGATTTGATAGACAAAGTAGACGATCAGCAGCGCGATGGCGATCAGGATGGCCGGCTGCACGTAAGGAGCCGCCTTCTGGTCGATCTGCTCCCAGTTGTCCCCGAGCGAATGGCCGAGCCAGACGAACAGGATGGACCACGGAATCGAAGCGGCGACCGTCAGAACCGTAAACAGCCAAAAGTTCATGCGCGCCATGCCCGCCGGAATCGAAACGACTTGCCGCATGACCGGGACGAACCGGCCCGTGAAGACGATCATGGGGCCGTACTTTTGGAACCAGCCCTCCGCGATGTCGACGTGCTTGGACTTGAGATGGAGGTATTTGCCGAACCGGTCCACGACCGGGCGTCCCCCGAATCGGCCGATGGCGTAAAGGATCCACTGCTGCAGAATCGCGCCGATCGTCCCGCACAGCACGGCGCCCCAGAACGTCACGTCGCCCTTGGCGACCAGATAGCCGCCGTAACCCAGTACGATCTCGCTCGGGATGACTTCGATGGCCAGACCGATAATGATGCCGAAATACCCAAGGCTCTCAATCCACAACAACAATTGGGACAACCATTCGTGAATCGTATCCATCATTGAGGCGTACCTGCTCTCTATCCAATTTGCGCCTGAGCGCCGCCCGCGGCCGGGCTCTCCGAACCGATACTATTCTAGCATAGTCGGTCACGCCGATTCTACCCGAATCTCCCAACGGAGGCAAGCCCAGGCTTGTCATGCCGGGACGGGCCCGCGCATAGACTCTTGATAGAGCTAGGACAAAGCCGAAGAGGAGCGAACCGAGAATGAGCAAAGTCATGTTTATCAGCAAAAGAAAGATTCAATGGTATATCGTCGCGGCGGCGCTCGTGGTGTTCGGGGGGGCGTATATCGGATGGCAGCAAACGAAGGCGGCATCGGCCCCGATCTCCGCAGAGCCGCAGGTTTATCAGATCGTCACGGGCGAATTCAGCACGACGATGGACAACGGCAAGCAGCTCGAGGCATACGTCTTCTCTCCCGACACGATTATCGTCAAGAAAAATCAGCCGGTCGAGCTTCGCATCACGGGCGTCAGCGGCCAGTCCCATCCGTTCGTGATCGAAGGTCTCGGCGTCAAGGGAACGATCAACAAAGGCAAGACGACCGTCGTCCGCTTTACCCCCACCCAAGCCGGCACCTATCCGATCATTTGCGAAACGCACAACGACCCGAAAACCGGCGTTCCGATGGTCGGGTACGTCGTCGTACAATAAGACCGCCGGTCGGAGTCCTTGGTTTCCGTAGGTGACCGCCCTCTCCTCTTCCGCATAGTCTAAAGCGGGAGAGGATGCTTGATGAAGATGGGGAACGAGAAGCACACCGCCCCGCTGCCGACTTTGCGCGGCATCCGGCGGGCGTGCGCCAACGAGCTGTACCGCGCGGCCAAACGGCTGAAGACCTATATCCCCGCCGACAAGATGAAGCAGGCCGAAGAGGTTTACGTGCGCCGGGTCGTCGGCAACCTGATTTGGATTCACGAGCACCGGAGCGATCGCAAAAAACTGGCGGATTGGTGGGAAACGGAGCTGAGCGGCGAGATCGCCACCCTCTGGGATGTCGATCCGGCCCGTCTCGTCTCGGCGTTCCGCGACGCCTTCGGCGGCTGATCTTCCGCCCGACGAACAAACGGCAAGGCCCCTTCCCGGCGCACGTGCGCCTGCGGAGGGGCCTTGCCTTTCGTCGTGTTAACGAGCTGAAGCCGTTCGGCTCCGACGGGCCCGCACTGCCTGACCGCCGCCTCCGCCAAACTCGTCAACGGTTGTTTGCCAACGGCGGGCGGACGCGATTTCAGCTAGCGAGCGTGGCTCAAGCCGGCTTTCTCAGGACTGCGGCAGCCCCATCTCCTTCAACAGCGTCTCGGCTTCGTCCCGCCATCCTTCCCGATCTTCCTCGATGACCTCCCGCAGCAGCTTCTCCGCTTCGTTCGGCATGCCCATTCTCCGATAGGCTTTGGCGGCGTTGACTTTGGCGGAAGCGAACAAGCCCGTCTCGTACCACGGATTCGGCCGGCCGGCGTATTGGCGCGCGTACAGATCGCGGTACCGTTCGAAAAAGCCGGCCGTCGCTTCCGCCGCCGACTTGGCGGAACCGGCGTCGCCGTCGTTGTCGAAACGCTCGGACAAGCGCATCAGCCGGGCAATGACGGCGTCCTGGGCGTCTCGGTTGAAGCGATTGAGGCGAATCGCCTCCCGCAGGTGCTTCTCGGCGGCTGCCGTCTCGCCCAGGTCGACGAAGGCCATGCCCAGATCGAAATGCAGCGCGGCCGACCGCGGTTCGTAGCGCAGCCCTTGGGCCAGCAGTCCCGTCCGCTCCTGCGGCGCCAGGAGTGCGCCCAGCCGCAGGCGAACCAGGCTCCAGGCAGGGTTCGCCTCCAGCGCTTCGCGCCATGCCGCGATCCTCACGGCGTCGCTGCGGGCGGCGGCCGCCATGACGTCGGCTCGCGCAGCATCGGCATATCGCCACGCCGAAGGGACCGTCGCGGCCGCCAGGCCGAGCAGCAGCAGCGCGGGCAGCGCGCTAACCGCAAGCCGCCCTAGGCCCGCCCGGGGAGCCGCCTCGGTTCGCGGCGCCTGCGCTTCGCTATTGCCGGCCGTCGTCGCTTCGCCCGGAGCGTCGGCGGCTGGCTCGTCGACGGCGCCATGCGGCGGGTCGGCAGCGGCATCTCCGGCCATCGCCGAAGCCGGTCCCTTCTCTCGTTCCGCAAGATGCAGCGCCAGCCAGTACAGCAGCAGCATCCACACGAACGCGTACGCCCAGTCGAAGTCGACCGCCGCGTGCGCGAGCAGCACGGCGGCAGGCCCCCATGCCGAAGCTGCGCTTCTGCGCGTCTTGACGGCATAACAAATGAGCATGAGCATCAGCAAGGCGAAGCCGACGAGGCCGGTGTCGATCAATACCTCCAGGTAGCCGCTGTGCACCTCGTTGCCGATATAGGGCTGGCTTTGATAAAGCCCCGCCTGCATCCGCCAGGTTTCGCCCCCCGCGCCGAGCAGCGGCCGCTCGGCGAACATGCGGAGCGCGTCCGCGTAGTAGAGCTGTCTCGCGGAGGCCGTCTCGAGGTGGCCGGAGGCGACGCGCGCCCCGCCGGATCCGCCGCCGATCAGCAGCAGGTAGGCGGCCGCGAGACCAAGCGCAAACAAGGCTGAGCCGCCCCATATCGATGCGAGGGCGGCCGCCCATTTGGGCGTCGCCTCCTCCGTCCGGGGGCGCAGCAGCCAGAGCGCGGCGCCGCCGACGGCCGCTGCGGCGAGCAGCCACCCGCAGCCCGCCGCCGGCGAGCCGCGCTCCATGGCGGCGAAGGAGGCGCTGGCGGCAGCGGAAGCCAGTCCGATCGCGATGCCGGCGGCGGCCAGCGCGAAGCCTCGCCGCTCCCGCGGCCGAAACGCCCACGAGATCGCGCCGCCCGCCGCGACCGCGAGCATCGCGCCGCGCGACTCCGTCAGCAGCAGCGCCGTCACGGTCGGGATCAGCGCCGCTGCGGCGAATGCGGAGGTCAATCGGCCTCGCGACTCCAGGAGCTGCCACTGAGCGAGCGCCAACATGCCGGCGACCGCCGCAAAAGCGTTTGGATATTGCAGAAAGCCGGCCAAACGGGCGCCCGTCGCCGCCAGGGCGGCATCGCCCGAGCGGAAGACGATGTCCGGAAACGGCAGCCAGCCGTACCACCCGGCCAAACCGCCGAGGACGACGAACAAGCCGGACGCGTGAAAGGCGGCCATCCCCGCGTGCCGCCGAATCGGCTTCGCCAAGAATAGGCCGGCGAGCACCGTCCAGGCACCGAGCATCCCCCATCGCAGCAGGGCGTCCGCCGTGCCCTTCACCGATGCCGGCTCCCCGAGCAGCGGCAAGGCGTAGGCCAAGACCAAACCGAAAGGCGCCGCCGCCCATAGCGGCGGCCGCATGCGGGACCGCAGCCCGACGACGAGCGCGCAGACGGCGGCAAGCGCGATTAAGCCCGCCTCCCAGCGGTACAACGATTCGCCTTCGAAAAACAATCCTTTCGCGTAGGCCGCCCAAGCCAACGCGCCGGCAAAGGCGATTCCGCCTGCGGCTGCCGTCGCCTCATCCCAACTCTTGCGCATAATCCTGCCCACCTTCTTCCGCCCTGCGCGACATTGATCCTTCTAGCGTAACGGCTTCGCCGCTTCGCCGCAAGGCGAGAAGCCCAAAGACCCGCCGGCGGCGAACCCCCGCTGGGGCGACGCCCAAGCCAAATAGGCGGCCCCGTCGGGTCCGCCCATGCTAGCCGTAATGTTTGTAGGATTTTTCGAATAGGTTTGCCGGTTCTCCGCGTCTGCATCGACAATGAGTATGATTTTTCGAGTACATCTGCCGGATTCAGCGCCTAAATCGAAATATGTGTATGATTTTTCGAGTACTTTCGCCAGGTTCAACACTTAAGTCGGTAATTGTGTATGATTTTTCGAATACAAATTGCCGGAGGATCCATATCTGGCACTGCCATCCAGATTCGCAGTCAGCCTTTAAACTTCTTGGACGCTTTCGCTTCGGCGCGATGCCGAACGTGCATGTGCACCTGTTGGCGAAGCAAAAACGCCCGCAGCGGCCGGGTCATCTCCGGATCGATCAGCTGCATCTTTGCCCCGCAGAACAGGTCGTCCTCCATCCGTTCCCGCCGCACGATATCCATATCGCAGGCAAAGCTGATGCCGACGTCGAGTGCGGCGCGCAGACGCATACCGACTTTGAACTCGGGCAGGTCCGGCGCGACGAAGCCGATCCCGGCGACGCTGACGTCCTTGATCAGCACCTCCATGGGTCGCGCAATCGGCCGCGGCTCTTCGTTACCCGAGGAAGCGAGATGCGTGATCAGTCCCGTTCCCGGCGCCTCGATCCGGGCATACTCCCGCTTTTCCTGGAACTTCTGGTGCAAGGCGGGCGGCTGGATCGTCGCGATCGCGCCCTCGTATTTGGCGAATACGATCGACTGGAACGTTTGGATGCCCGCCGGCGAGTAGACGGTCAGCTTGACCGTTTCGCCCAGCTCGAACAACTGGTACTCGTGAAGCTCGATCTCGAACAATTCCCCCTCCACTTGGGTCATAAGTCCCGTCGTGACGAAGTTTTTCCTTTCGACGACAGTACGGCAGTGCAGCAGCACCTTAAGCGGCGGCAGTTCACGCTCGCCTCCACTCAACCCTCTTTTGCGCAATGCTCCTTCTTGGACCATGCTGCGCATCCATCCCTTCTCTTACGCATGCTCGTCTAATATGAAAAAAGGCCGATTCCGAGACGGAAGCAGCCTTCACCATACGATCCCAAGCGGGAAGCGTTCGGCGGCCAGGCTGTCATTGTTCTCGCGAACATTAGACCCTATGGCTTTGCGTCCTTGCCTTTCGACAAGTTTGCCTTTATCGTTGCTCGATTTCCGCTTCGATATCTTCGATTCTACCATATTTTGCGATCATCCGTAAGTCCCTAGACCTACGTTCCACCTAAGACTTTAGGCATTCATCCGATGGGCAGGAGCGGGCGCTTTGGCGCGCCTTTTATTCTCGTACATGCAGCGGTCCGCGGCCGCCGCGAGGGCGTCCAGCGACTGTCCGTCCCCGGGATAAACGGCCGCCCCGAACGAGATGGAAAGCTTCAGTCCTTCCTGCGAGGAGAGGCTTTCGAGCTTGTCCGCGATCAGCCGCTCCAGTCCTTCGAGTTCCTCCCGTTCGGCGTAGGGACAAAGAACTAGAAATTCATCGCCGCCCCAGCGGCCGACGATCTCCCCGCGGCGGGTGCAGGACCTAAGAGCCTCCGCCAGCCGGAGCAAAGCCAGGTCTCCCGTGCGATGTCCATGGACATCGTTGATCGCCTTGAAGTCGTTCACGTCGATGAGCGCAACGGCGAAGCGCTTCTGCGCGTGTGCGGCCCGCTTGGCGAGCGCGGGGTAGCAGCGGGCGACGAATCCCCGATTAAACGCCCCTGTCAGGCTGTCGCGCTCTGCGCGGTGCTTCATCCGGTCGTACTGTCTGCCCAGCGACCAGCCTAGCGGATAAAGGACGGAAGCGAACCCCGCGCCAATCCACAGGTCGGATGGCAGGGGCAAAGTGTGGCCGTGCGAGATCGCAAGCGTCAAAACCACGGCCGTGCAAATGCCGCTGGCCAACGCCATGCCGAGAATGCCGCCCATTCGCTCCAAATGCCGCCCTCCTCTCCTTTGGCTTGTCCGGTTTTAACCGCTCTGCGCGTAGACGACCCGGTTTCGTCCTTCGTTCTTGGCGATATAAAGCGCGGCGTCCGCTCTGGAGAACAGTTCCCGCAAGTATTCTTTCACGTTGTCGATGTAGAGGGCGTCCTGCTCTTCGGAAACGATCCCCATGCTGATGGTGATGCTTACCCGTTCTTCGCCCGCTTGCACCACGTTGTCCGAAACAGCCTGCATGATCCGCTGAGCCAGCACTTCGGCCTGCTGACGGTTCGTATGCGGCAGGTAGACGGTAAATTCCTCGCCGCCGTAACGGGCGAAAATATCGGTGCGCCTCAGCTGAGACCGGACGGCGTCGCTCGTGGCCCGGATCACTTCGTCGCCGATGACGTGGCCGTAGCGATCGTTGATCTGCTTGAAATAGTCGATGTCGAACAGGAATACCGAGAATGGAACGCGGTGCCGCGCGTTCAGCAGCACCTCGTGCTCGAGCTGGTTCATGAGGAATCGGCGATTGTAGCAGCCTGTCAAGCTGTCGGTGACCGCCATCTGCTCGAGCTTCTGATTGACGCGGAACAGCTCTTCCTGAATGGCGATGAGCTCGAGATTGCGTTCGTGGAGCGCTTCGTTTTTGCGGTTCATCTCGTCGACCAGCTTGCGCAGCTCGGTCACGTCGTGGAACGTAATGACGCGTCCGATCGCCTGCCTCACGTGATCGAGCACGGGGGAGATCTGGATGGAGACGTGGCGCCCGCTCTCGCCGAGCGTAATTTCGGTCCGCATCCGCTCGCCGGGATGATGCCGGTATCGGTAAAGAAACTCGTTGACCTCTCCTTGCATCTGCAGGGGCGACAAGTACTTTTCCATCTCGAAGCGGTCTCCCTTGGACAGCCGGAAAAAAGGAGCGGCGCCACGATTGACTTCGAGCACTTTGCCGTTTTCGTCTACGACGACGATGCCGATCGCGATATGGTGAAAGAGGTCCCGCTGCGCCATACTGAGAATATCGAACATCCCATAGCGATAGATCGCCACGACGAAGCAAATATCGGAGAGCAAAATGCCGAGCGACATCAATCCGGGAATGATCGGCAGCCAGTCGGACAATAGCACGTTCACCATGAGATCGATGGCGGCGAACAGCGTCAGCACGAACATGCCCACGAGTGTCGTGGCGAGCTGCTTGCGCTCGTTCGAGGTTCGAACGGTGCGGATCGCTTGGAACATGTTGATGAGTGCGTAGAAAAAGTAAGCGAACTGCACCAGCGTGAGCAGCCAGAAGAGCGTTCCGTATTCCCGTTGATCGTACATGCCGTCTACGGGCTTCAGGAAAGCGTGACCAGGATTCCAGACGACCGACGCCACGCAGACGAGCGCAGGCGCCAGGCAAACGCCCAACCGCCAGGACCGGAGCTGATGGGAACGCTGGGTGAGGAAAAGGACGAAAATCAGCCACCCCGGCCCCAGCAGGGACAAGGCCACGAAAGACAGGTTGAGGTAGAAGAGCTGAAAGTCGGGAAAATCGGTCGTCCGAACCGCGAACTGTCCCAAAGGCCACAGCATCATGACGAAGTGAAACGCCAAATAAACTTTGTGCGTCTGACTTATCCGATGAAGGGCAACGACGCTAACGAACAGCGCAAAGAGACAGATAAAGAGAAGAAAGTCAGGCCGGAGAAATCCCAAACGGCTCACCTTTTCACGTATCAACGGCCCCTAAACGCCCGGGACTTAATTGCTTTATTCTACCATAGTATGGTTTTTTTCGACAACATGAACTTGTTGCTACCGGTCGTTTTTAAAAGACTCTTTAGAATTCCGCTCCATAAAAGGGGCAATCGAGAGAAAATCGCGAAACGCCTCGTATTCCCGCACCGCTTCGGGGGATGGCGCCTGCCCGGTGCGAACGGCGCGAATGAGCAAGTTTTTGGGCGTATGAGCCATGTCGATGAACTCCAGCAGCTGCGTGCGGTAGCCGGACAGATCAAGGAGCTGCGCCCGAACGGCGTCGGTCGCGAGCGCTGCGAACCGTTCCTTCAGCAGACCGTGCTTGAGCAGCGGCTTCAGGAGAGGCTGCGAGATTTGCCCGAACAGTTCGTGCTGGCAGCAGGGGACCGATAGAATGACCGACGCCTGCCAGCCGATCGCTTGCAGCAGCGCCGCGTCGGTCGCCGTATCGCAGGCATGGAGCGTAACGACCATGTCGACCGCTTCCGAACCGCCGTACTGCGAAATGTCTCCCACCGCGAACTTCAGCTTGTCCCATCCGAGCTTGCCGGCCAGCCTGCCGCACGTCTCGATGACGTCGGCTTTCAGATCGAGTCCGATGATGTTGACGTCCCGGCGCTCTTTGACAGCCAGCAGATGATAGAGCGCGAAGGTCAAATAGGACTTGCCGCACCCGAAGTCGACGATCGTCAGCTCGCGTTCTTGGGGCAAATGAGGCACGACGTCGGCGACCATTTCGAGAAATCGGTTGATCTGCCGGAACTTGTCGTACTTCGCTTTGACGACTTTGCCTTCCGGCGTCATGACGCCGAGCGCCTCCAAAAACGGAACCGGCTCGCCTTCCGGAAGGATGTAAGACTTGGTCCGGTTATGCGATGGGACATCGGAGGCCGTCCCCGCTGCCCGGGATGTGGGGGCGCCGCGCAGCAGCGCAGGCTTGCCCTTTTTGCTGATCAGCACCTGAATGTCCGCCTCGGGCGTCTTCAGCAGCGCCTGCCGGTAGTCGTCCGCGAGCAACCGGGCGATCTTTTCCTTCGCCGCCGCGGGCGCCAGATTGTCATGATACGCTTTGTTCCCGAGCTGGCGCTCGAATTGATAGTGCAATCCGTCCTTTAAGCGAATGGGGCGCACGGATACTTTGCGCGCCACTTCGGCATCCTTGCGTCGAGGCTGGCTCAGCGTCGCTTGCAGCAAGCGGCCTTCTTCCACCTCAGTTCGCAGCACCGTTTCCAAGTCGCCGTCCATCGTTTTCAAGCTCATGAAGCCGTCTCTCCCGTCAGCAGTTGCCATTGTCTTCGTCCGTCGCGCAGCTCGTCGCGCGTCAGCTCGCCCGAAGTCAGCGCCTCGTCGGCGAGCCGCTCCAAGCGATCGTAAAAATCATAGCCTTCCTCGGGGGATACCGCCCCGTCCTCACGCAGGTCGTACAGCAAGTCCTCGGCCTCGGCATAGCGGCCTTCGTGCTCTTGCCACGCCCACATGGCGCGTCTCGTCTCGGCCGTGCACCGTTCCGATGCGAGCGCCGCGAACAGCGCGCCCGCGCGTTCTTCCAAGCGCAGCCCTTCGACCGGCCCGCTCACGCGCAGCACGTACAGCATGAGGCGCAGCGCCTTCTCGTAGCGCGGCACGCTCTCCTCCTCCCGGCCGAGCTCGCGCAGCAGATCCCCTTCCTCCTGTAGAAAGGAAGCGATGATCGCCACCGACTCGGCATTCGGCACGCCGCCCGTCGAAAACATCGCCAGTAGATCCTTGTCGGACAAGCCCAGCGCGAGCCTCGCCCGCAGCCGCAGCTCGCGGCTCAAAAATTCGTCGATGTGCACGATCGCCTCTTCGTGCTTCTTTTGCTCCTTCAAGCCCATCAGCTGCCCGAAAGCAACCGACATCTGGTTGATGAGCCGCATCAGATAATCGCGGTCATGCATGGGCAGCCCCTTCCGCTGCCTTCAGGTACGCGATAACGGACTCGGCGAACGCTTCGGGCGCTTCGTACATCCCCATATGACCCGCTCCGGCGAGCAACGACCGCGTCACCTTCGGGCCATCGACGGGGAACCGCTTCTCCGGCCCGATGACGCCGTCCGACTCGCCGGCCAGCAGCAGCACGGGCAGCGCCGTCTCCTCCAGCACGCGCTTGCGGTCGGGCCGCGCCTTCATCCCGAGGGCGCCGCCGATCGCGCCGAGCGGCGACGTCGCATAGCCGATCTCCAGCGCGCGATCGACCTTCCCCGGCATCGCGTCCCGATGGGCGGGCGCGAACAGCTTGGGAATCAGGTCCGCGATATGTCCTTTAATGCCCTCTTCGGCGACGCGCATCGCGACTTTGTCTCGGTTCGCCTTGCCCGTCTCATCGTCCGGAAAGGTCGTGGAGTGCAGCAGACCGATGCCGGCGAGCCGATCGGGGAACCGTTCGGCGATCGCCAGTGCCGTATAGCCGCCCATCGAGTGGCCGAGCACGTAAGCTTGGCGGATGCCCAAAGCGTCCAGCAGCTGAACCGCGTCTTCCGCCAGCTGCTCCATCGGGTACGCGCCTTCCGTTGCGGCGGTCTCGCCGTGTCCGCGTGCGTCGGGCGCGATGAGGCGACCGTGGGGCGCCAACTTGGCCCACACGTCCTCCCAGTAATAGCGGCTTCCGCAATAGCCGTGCAGCAGAAGCACCGGCGCGCCTTGTCCTTCATCGGCGAAGGCCACGTTCAGACCGTTGGCCAAGGTGAGTTGTCGGGATTTCATCGCTGTCGCACTTCCTTCCATATTAAGTTTCTTTATTGTACCTAATGACGTCCGGCAGACACAAATAAGCCGCCGCAGCATCCGCGATCTGGCGCGCCATGCCCATTACGCGGTAAAGCGAGGTCGTCTGCAGCGTCCAATAGGGTTTGGGGCTGACGGCATTCACAACGGCCGCGATGCTGTAATCGCCGATCGCAGGGAACGGGCGTCCGACCGATCGGGCTGGCACGAGCGGACCTTCGGAGAGCAGATAGCGCCCTACATTCTCGGGTCGGCCCAAGCAAGCGTCGACGGCAACGATCGTCGCTTCGGGCGGCAGGGCGGCGACCGCTTCGGCCAGCCTGTCGGCGTCGCATGGCTCGCGCAGCGTGCCGACGACGCGCGGGAAGCCGCGCTCCTCGAGCAGCGTGCCGACCCAGGGGCCGAGGCTATCGCCGGTGGAGCGGTCGGTGCCGATGCAGACGAACGTGAGATCCGCCAGATCGCACTTCGACGCAAGTCCCGCGAAAAACGTCGCGAGCTCGACGGCATCGACGGCCGCCGGACGGCTGGAGAGAGGGTTCACGGCGCGGGCACAGCTCCTTCGCAAGCATTTGTCGCTATCAATGTATCACGCCTCGCACCGCAACGCCAACTGCCTCGGGGGCGGATGGTGTTACGCCGTTTCCTACGGACGAATCCATTCCGCAGCCCAGCTCCGCCGTGACTTCTCCAACTTCGGCGGGCCGCGCCATCTTCAACTTCGGTGATCCACGCTTTCTCCAACTTCGGCGTTCAGCCTTTTCAATTTCGAGAGATCCGCACTTTCCCCAACTTCAGCGTTCCGAACCTTCTCCAACTTAGGTGATCCATTTCTTCTCCAGCCCTGGCAATCCGCGCTTTCTCCAACTACGGCGTTCTGCGCCTTCTCCTATTTCGGCGATCCGCTTCTTCTCCAACTACGGCTATCTGCGCTTTCTCCAACTCCGGCGATCCTATGTACCCAACCTCGGCGCAGCCGGCGTGATGGCGAGTTTTTCTCCTTTACCCAAGGACGCGTTTAGCCGAACCTGCTTGCCTATGGTACAATGGGGGCCAGATCCCCATTGAAAGGAAGCGGAATCCATGGATTTATCCCAACCTACGCAAGCGAACGTGGAATACATGATCGAGGCGATCAAGACGAAGCTCCGCATGGCGTCGGGTGCTGCGATGCAGGCTTCGCACTTCAGCGTCGACAAATACGAGGACATCAAAGACATCTACGACATGGTCGCCTCCAAGGAGCGCTTCAGCATCAGCGAGGTCGAGGCGCTGGTGTCGGAGCTCGGCAAACTGCGGGGTTGATGCGTCGGTTTCGACCGTTTGCGTTTAAGCGTTCAGCTTTATTACTTAAAAAAGGACCTCCCATCGCACGCAGCGAGGGTCGGTCCTTTTCTATTGCTGTGCGGCAGGTCCATATGCTCGGGTGAGCTTGAGATGGTCGATTTTTTCGACGATCTCTCATCGCCAACCACGTTTTGAGCGGGCTTTAGTCGATTTTTTCGACGATCGAAACGCTGAGGTGCGTAGGACCACATAAGTTATGCGGGTTTTCCGCACATCTCTCGCACAATTTCGCCCCGCGTACCTGAGTTATGCGGTTTTTCCGCACATCTCCCGCGTATTTTCACCTTGCGCGCCGGAGTTATGCGGGTTTTCCGCACTTCTCTCGCACAATTTCGCCCCGCGTGCCTGAGTTATGCGGATTTTCCGCACATCTCCCGCCGCTAGCTAGCTCGCGTGGCTACGACACGCCGCGTTTCCGCGCCGCCCGCAGCCGCGCCGCACACCGGCGCTCGTATCCCGCGCCTAGCGCGCTTCCGCGAAGCCCACCGCGGCCAGGAACCGGCCGAAGGCCGCTTGGCCGGCGGCGTCGGCCTTGAACACGCCGGCGTCGCGCAGCACGGCGTGGAACTTGTCGCCCACCGCGCCGCGCAGCGTCGCCTCTGCCTCCGGCTCGGTCAGCGACGTGCCGTGCGCCCGGACGAGCTCGGCGATCCACGCCGCATGCTTGGCCAGCGGATGGCCCGGATCTTCGAGCGCATCCGCCTCGTAAGGCGAGCGCCCCGTCAGAATGGCCGCCACCTGGGCCAATTCGTCCTGCAGCCGCCCCGGCAGCACGGCGAGACCCATCACCTCGATCAGGCCGATGTTTTCCTTCTTGATGTGATGCAGCTCCCGGTGCGGGTGAAAGATCCCGTCCGGGTGCTCCTCGCTCGCGCGATTGTTGCGCAGCACGAGATCAAGCTCGTACTCCCCGTCGTCGCGCATCCGCGCGATCGGCGTGATCGTGTTGTGCGGCACGTCGCCGGTGAACGCATGCACCTCCGCCGACGCGTCGCTGTAGCTCCGCCAAGCCGCCAACACCCGCTCGGCGACGCGCAGCAGCGCCGCCCGGTCCGTCGCCCGCAGGCGCAGGACGGACATTGGCCAACGCACGATGCCGCCGCGAACGCCAGGCTCCGACGCATGCGCCGTCCACGCGAAAACCGGCGCCTCTTCCATCGGGAACACGTGTCGCCCGCCCTGGAAGTGGTCGTGGTTCAGAATGGAGCCGCCCACGATCGGCAGATCCGCATTCGAGCCGATGAAGTAGTGCGGGAACTGCTCGACGAAGTCCAGCAGCCTCGCGAACGTCTCCGGCGAGATGCGCATCGGTACGTGCTCGCCGCAAAAGATGATGCTGTGCTCGTTGTAGTACACGTACGGCGAGTATTGAAAGAACCATTGCTGCCCCTGCAGCCGCAGCGGGAGGATGCGCAGGTTTTGCCGCGCCGGATGGTCCGGCCGTCCCGCGTAGCCTACGTTTTCCTTGCAAAGGAGGCACTTCGGATATTTGGCGGGCGGGAGCGTCTTCAGCAGCGCGATCTCGCGCGGATCCTTTTCCGGCTTGGACAGGTTCACCGTGATTTCGATCTCCCCGTCCGCAGTCGGATGTCGCCAGTAGCCGTTTTTGCGGATCCGGTCCATGCGGATGTAGTTCGAGTCGACGTTCAAGCGGTAAAACCAATCCGTCGCCTCGCTTACGCCCCGTTCCCGCGCCAACGCCTCGAACCGCGCCGCCGTCTCCGAAGGACGCGGCAGGAGCAGCCCCATGATCCGGGCGTCGAACAGGTCGCGGCTCGTGACCGTGTCGTCGGCCGTAAGTCCGAGACGCACGGCGGCGTCCAGCAGCGGCTCCAGGATGGACGTGGGGCTCTCCAGCGTCTCGGACGGAACGCTGCCCTCGGCCGGCTCCGTCAGGCCGTACAGATCCAGCAGCGCGTTCAGGGCAGCGTCCGCGTCCAGCGCGTCGATCAGCCCCCGCTGCAGGACGAATTGCACGAGCCGCCCGAGGAGCAGCCCGATCCGTTCTCCTTCTTCGGCAGAAGGAATCTTGCGAGATTCGGTCATTGCGGATAGCCTCCCGTATTCCTTCTCGTAACCTTTCGGATCTTACTTTTCGTAGCCTTTCGGATGCGACTGGTGCCAGGCCCAAGCGCTGGCGACGATATCCTTCAGGTCCGGAAAGCGGGGCGTCCAACCCAGCTCCTGACGGGCGCGGTCGGACGAAGCGACCAGCACGGCCGGATCGCCCGCCCGGCGGGCTTCGATCTTGGCCGGGATCGCGTGCCCCGTCACCTCGCGGGAGATGTCGATGACCTGCTTCACCGAGAAGCCGGTGCCGTTGCCCAGGTTGTAAATCGCGCTCTCCCCGCCGTCGCGCAAGCGTCCCAGCGCCAGAATATGCGCGGACGCCAGATCGCTGACGTGGATATAGTCGCGGATGCAGGTGCCGTCCTCGGTCGGATAATCGTCCCCGAAGACGGAGATGTGCTCCCGCTGCCCCAGCGCGACCTGAAGCACGAGCGGAACGAGATGAGATTCCGGCTGATGGTCCTCGCCGATCTTGCCGCTCTCGTGCGCGCCGGCCGCGTTGAAATAGCGAAGCGAAACGGACTTGATGCCGTGGGCGACGTCGAACCACCGGATCATTTTCTCCATCGCCAGCTTTGTCTCCCCGTACGCGTTGGTCGGCAGCGTGCGGTCGTACTCGTCGATCGGCACCTTCTCCGGCTCGCCGTACGTCGCGGCGGTCGAGGAAAAGACGATGCGGCTCACGCCCGCCTTTTTCATCGCTTCGAGCAGGCACAGCGTGCCGTAAACGTTGTTGTGGTAATACTTGCCGGGGTTTTGCATGCTTTCCCCGACCAGCGAGTTCGCCGCGAAGTGGATGACGCCGTCGATGTCGTTTTCTTCGAACACCCGCGCAAGGAACGCCTCGTCGCGCAGGTCCCCCTCGTACAGCTTGCCGCCGAGCACCGCGTCGCGATGACCCTGGTACAGGTTGTCGACGACGACAACCTCCTCGCCGCGCGCAAGCAGCGCCGCTACCGTATGGGAGCCGATGTACCCGGCTCCGCCCGTCACCAATACCGCCATATTAAGCCTCCTCCTTCATTTCGCGCACGCCGTCGCCGATGTCGCACACATAGAAGTCCGGGTGCAGTCCCGTTGCCGCTTCGTAACGGCTGCCTACCTGTTCGATAAACGTCTCTACCGCGTCCTGGTGCACGAGGGAGATCGTGCAGCCCCCGAATCCGGCGCCCGTCATGCGGGAGCCGAGCACGCCGGGCACCGCTCGCGCGGCGTCCACCATCGCGTTCAGCTCGTCGCCCGTCACCTCGTACAGATCGCGCAGCGAGTCGTGCGAAGCGTTCATGAGCGCGCCGAACGCGGCCAGGTCGTTCGCCCGCAGCACCTCGATCGAGCGGCCCACGCGGTCGATCTCCTCCACCACGTGCCGCGCCCGCTTGCGCACCGTCTCGTCGGCGATCAAGCCTTCGTTCGCGTTGTATTCCTCAAGGGACAGTTGGCCGAGAAGCGTCAGCTCCGGGAAAGCCGCGCGCAGATCGCGCACCGCCTGCTCGCACTGGGCGCGGCGCTCGTTGTATTTGGAATCGACGAGGCCGCGGCGTTTGTTCGTGTTGCCGATGACAAGCTTGTAGTCGCCGGAGCGGAACGGCACCAGCTCGTAGCGCAGCGTGTCGCAGTCGAGGTGGATCGCGTGGTCCCGCTTGCCGTTCGCTACCGCGAATTGGTCCATGATGCCGCATTTGACGCCGACGAACTCGTTTTCGGCATGCTGGGACCAGACGGCGATCTCGACCGTGTCGGTCGGCTTGCCCTCGAGCGACAGCAGGGCGTACGCCGTTACGACCTCGATCGAGGCCGAGGAGGACAAGCCCGCGCCGTTCGGAATTTCGCCGTGATAGAGCAGATCGTAGCCGGTGGACAGCGCGATGCCCCGTTGGTTCAACTCCCAGACGATGCCTTTCGGATAATTCGTCCAGTCGTCCTCCTCGCGGAACGAGATGTCGTCCAGCGAAATGGTCAGCGTCTGCGGGAAGTTCGTGGAGGCGAGTCCAAGCGAACGGTCGGCCCGCGGCCGGACGATCACCGTCGTGCCGAAGGTGAGGGCCGCCGGGAAGACGGCGCCGCCGTTGTAGTCGGTATGCTCGCCGATCAGGTTGACCCGGCCGGGCGCCTGAAAGACGCGGATGCCGGCTTCGGAGCCTCCGAAGCGGGTGATGAAGTCTTGTTTGAGCTGCGGGATATGCGGCATAAGGCCAGTTCCTCCTATGAGGTGCGGATTTGCTATTAGTATAACGAATCGACAAGGGGGCGGGAAATGGTTCGAAGTGCGCATCCTATGGAGAAATGTGACTTCATCGGGTACAATGCGGGTAGGTACCGACACCCGCCGTTTTGCGACCTACGGCGAAAGAGCAGGAGGAACGACGATGCCCCGAGCACACACCTACCGCGTCGCATCCAACCCCTCGGCCATGGAGCCGCGCAGCCTGAACGTGCTGTTCGCCGGCGAAAGCCAAACCCGGCCGCAGCATCAGGTCGGCCCCAAGATCGTCGACTATTATTTGCTGCACCATGTCCTCTCCGGCCGCGGGCGCTTCCGCGCCGGCGATACGGACGCCGAGCTGAGGGCCGGCCACACGTTCTTGATCCATCCGCGCCAGCTGTTCAGTTACGAGAGCGACCGGGAGGCTCCTTGGCGCTACCGCTGGGTCGCCTTCGCCGGCGAGCCGGCCGCGGCTCTGCTTGCCGAAGCCGGCCTCGGTCCCGACCGGGCCGTCGCCGATACCCGCGGCGACCGCTCGCCCGGCGAATGCTGCCGCGCCATCTACGAGGCGCTGCGGGAGCGGCGCCGCTCCGCCTCCCTCGAAGCGGCGGGCCAGCTGCACCTGCTGCTGGCCGCGCTGCAAGAGGCGTCGCCCGAGTCCGGCCCGGCGCTCCCGCGGCCGAACTCGCACGAGGAAGAGCTCGTCCGGCAGGTGATCGTATACCTGTCCACGCAGTATGCGGAGCCCGTCACGATCGAAGCGATGGCCGAGACGCTCGGCTACAACCGCGCCTACCTGTCCCGGCTGTTCAAGCGCCATGCGGGCGTGACGCCGATGGGCTTCCTCGCCCGGCTGCGGATCGATCACGGACGCCGGCTGCTGCGCGAACGGCCCGAGCTCACGGTCGAGCAGATCGCCTCCTCCGCCGGTTTTCGCGACGCCCTCTACTTCTCCAAGCAGTTCCGCCGGGCTTACGGCGAGACGCCGACCGACTACCGTACTTCCGTCCTTGGGACATGATGGCGCTTCCATCGAGAATACCGATTCGGCCGATGAAAAACGCTCGACAACCCCCTCCCCGGCGCCGGTGATATGATGTTTCCACCGAAGTCCGAAGGGGGAGAAAAAAGGGTTGATTCACGACTACGCGGCTTATAAAATATGGGAAAGCGAGACGAAGGAACGTGAACATGATCGGATGCTCGCACAGTGCCGGGACGGCGGGCGGAGCGCCGGGAAGCGCCGGCTTCTCTCCCCCCTACTCGCTTATCTAGCGGTATCCGTGTTCCAACGGCCTTGACAACAAGCGTCGGGCGGTGATGGTTTGGATTTCATTTATATTAGATCCTTCATGGAAGTAGCCCGCTGCCAAAGCTTCACCAAGGCGGCGGAGAATCTCGGCTATGTTCAATCCAGCGTTACGGCACACATCCAAAAGCTGGAACAAGAGTACGGCGTCACCCTCTTTGAGCGCTTCGGACGCACGATGCGGCTGACCTCGGCCGGCGAGAGCTTGCTCGACACTTTTGAGCAGATCCTCGAGCTCTTCGACAACTCGAAGCACTTGATCTCCCGCCAGGCGCGAGGCCACCTCGAAATCGGCACAATCGAATCGCTCGTCTCGTTTTTTCTCCCGCCGGTGTTTCACCGTTTCCGGCTTACCTTCCCGAATATCAACCTGCAAGTCAATCCGTCCCACGACCGCCAGGTGATTCAGCAGGTCAAATCGGGCGCCATGGATATGGGCGTCATTCTCGACGAGATCGTGCGGGACGACGATCTGCAGGTCATTACGCTTCGCCAGGAAGAACTCGTCGTCGTCGCCTGTCCCGGGCACCCGCTTCAAGGCTTGAAGAAGCTGGATCCGAACGCGCTGCACGGCGAGTCCTACATCGCAACCGAGCAGTCATGCACGTATCGCGGCGCCTTCGAGCGGCTCCTCGGCCATCATGGCGTGGACTATGCGATCCATCACGAATTCGGAAGCCTCGAAGCGATTAAGCAGTGCGTCTCCTACGGCCTCGGCATCGGGCTGCTGCCCCGCATCGCCGTCGCGCGGGAGCTGAGCGAGGGCCGGCTCGTGGAGCTGGACTTCTCGCATCCGGACATCGCCTTCTTCACGCAGATCGTGCTGCACAAGAAAAAGTGGATCGATCCCGCCATCCGTCATATGATCGACCTGCTGTTCGAAGCGTCGGGAACGGACATCCCGAAAGCTTCGTCCTCTTGAGCGGGGGGCGCGCCCGACAGAAAACGGAAGGGTTTTGCTCCATCTGGCGACGCCGCCGGTTCAGCGGGTCCGTTTGTGGATACTGCCCAGGCTTTCGCACATCTCTTCAAATAACGTGCTGATGAACCAGGTCCCGTTGTCGAGCCGTATGATAGGCTTGGCTCCCCCACAGGAGCCACATGCCGCTGCATTACTCATCCTAGCGTTTGCAGGTGATCATGGAATCATGGTTCGGCACCTAGCTAAAATCCGATCTGCTGCTTCTCAATCGAATCGTCTCCCTAGGGAACTTTTTTGTCCCTGTTTCAGCGAAATGGCGGGAGTGCGGGGGGGATAAGAACAATTTGTTCCCTATTTCGGCAGAGTGTCGGGAGTGCATGGGGGATAAGGAACAATTTGTTCCCTATTTCGGCGAAATGGCGGGAGTGCGAGGAATAAGGAACAATTTGTTCCCTATTTCGGCGAAATGGTGGGAGTGCGAGGAATAAGGAAAAATTTGTTCCCTATTTCGGCGAAATGGTGGGAGTGCGGGAGAATAAGGAACATTTTGTTCCCTATTTCGGCGAAGCGGCGGGGGTACGCGATTCGTGCCCAGATGGAGCATTTTGCTCCATCTGGAGGCCCCGGGGCTTCCAGAACGCCCTAGTTGGAGCATTTCGCTCCATCTAGCAGAATCGCGGCTTCCCGGCCGCCCTAGTTGGAGCATATTGCCCCCTCTGGTGGCCTCGAGGCCATCTAATCGCCCTAGTTGGAGCATTTCGCTCCATCCGGCGGCGCTGCGGTCTACTGCTGCAAAAACGTTTGCCCGACAGAGGAGCATCCCGACAATCAAACAAAAGGACCTCAACCTCCGCTATAAGCGAGGCTGAGGTCCTTTTTTCTCGATGAAAATCGGTGCTATGCGAGGCTAAGAAAATCACAGCATGACTGTGGGACAGCCCCTGCGGGCCAGCCTCCGTCTATGATATGCACCTTGCTCCCAGCACCGCTCAATGCCTGATGCCCGTGTCGCCGAGCGGAGGCAGGTCCAGCTGCCGCGACTCCGGGGCGGGCTCGCCGAAATTCAACTTGTCCGCGACAAGATACAGCGGGCGGCGCTTCGACTCCTCATAGATGCGGCCGATATACTCGCCGAGCACCCCGAGCAGCGACAGCGTGATGCCGTGGAAAAACAAGCTGATGACGATTAGCGAGGACCAGCCCGCCGTCGTCGTGTTCGTAAAGATCCGTTGGCAAATGACGACGATCAAATAAATGAAGCCCGCCGCCGACATCAAAAAGCCCAACACGCCCGCGATTTTGAGGGGCTTCGTCGAGAACGACGTGATCGCGTCCAGCGACAGGCGCACCATTTTACGCAGCGGGTACTTCGTCTCGCCGGCGAACCGCTCGTCCCGCACGTACTCCACCGACGTCTGGCGGAAGCCCGCCCAGGCGACCATGCCGCGGATGAACCGGCTGCGCTCCCGCATGCTGCTGAGCGCGTCGCATACCTTGCGGTCCATCAGCCGGAAATCGCCGGTGTCCACCGGGATGTTCACGGACGTCATCGAAGCCAGCAGCCGGTAGAACGCCTTGGCCGTCACTTTCTTGAACCATGTCTCGCCGCGCCGGGCGATCCGCTTGCCGTAGACGACGTCGTAGCCTTGCCGCCATTTGGCCAACATTTCCGGGATCAGCTCCGGCGGGTCCTGCAGGTCCGCATCGATCAGGACGACGGCGCGGCCCGCGGCGTGGTCCATGCCCGCCGTCACGGCGATCTGGTGGCCGAAGTTGCGGGCGAAATCGATCATCTTCACCCGCTCGTCCTTGGCGCCGAGCGCGCGGACGAGATCCGCCGTGCGATCGCGGCTGCCGTCGTTCACGAACACCAGCTCGTACGTCTCTCCCGAGTTGGTCAGCACGTCGGTCAAGCGCCGGTACGTCGTCTCGATGACTTCTTCTTCGTTATACATCGGCACTACGACCGACAGCACTACCGGTCCGCCCATTCGACTCCCCCCTATTATTCCGTCAAAACTCTCTCTTGTTAGAATCCCCAACTAGGCAGCCAGCGAATCCCCAAATTCATCCATTCCCGACTGATCGTCATCCCCGTCAGTACCGGATAGAACCAGACGAAGAGCACCGCTGCCGCCGTCAGCGTGAGCGCCGTGAGCTGCTTGCCGTAACGCGACCGTTCCTCGAACCACCTCAGCATCCAAACGATCGAAATGATGAGCAGCGGCACCATCGGGAAGTAATGATAAAGGAAGGTGATGCTCCGCGGCGCCACCATCCAGGGCACGTAGAAGGACAGATACATGACCGCGACGGTCAGAACGATCCGATCGCGGCTCCTCGCCCCCAGCCACCACGAGACGAGGAGGGCGATCAGGCCGCCCCACCAGACGAGCGGATTGCCGATCGCCGCGATACTCTGCGCCTGTCCGCCCGCCAGATCCTTGCCGCCGTAATACCAGACCGGCCGCAGCATCTCGGGCCAGGTGTACCACTTAGACGCGTAGGGGTGCTTCTCTTTGACGCCCTTGTGATAGTCGTACATGTTCTCCTGGTAGCGGATCAGATCCTTGAGCCCGTCGTCCGCCTTCGTCGCCTTCTCGTACGGAATGTAGGACGCCGTATAGATGCCCGCGGGCACGGCGACGAACAGAATCAGGCACGAGAGCAGCGTAATGGCGGTCTTCTTGGCGTAGCCGCGCTCTCCGCCGAGCCGGGACTCCCGCTTGCGCCGCAGCAGCGCGATAAGGAACAGGATCGCGAGCCCGGCGCCGCCGTACAGATAGTTCCACTTGACGGCGGCGGCGCAGCCGAAGAACGCGCCGGACAGCGCCAGATAGCGAAAGCTTCGGCCGAAGCCTCCGTTGCGCCAGGCGGTCTCCCCGTACAAATACATCATGTAGTACATCAGGATGGTGAACGTAACGCCGAAAATATCGACGTTGGCCATCCGCGAATGCACGAGATGAAAGCCTTCGAGCGTCAGCAGGAGCGTCGCAATGAACGCATAGCGCGTGCGTCTGAACATGCCTTTCGCGGCCGCGTAGAAGACCGGCACCATCAGCGTGCCGCATACCGCCGCCATGAACCGCCAGCCGTACGGGGTCATGTCGAACAGCCGGATGCCGAAGGTGAGCAGCCATTTGCCGAGCGGCGGGTGCGTATTCTCGTAGGGCTCGATTTGGTGGATGAACTCGTAAGCCGTGCGCCCGTGATAGATCTCGTCGAAATACATGCTGTTGCGGTAGTCCGGCCGGTACGGCGTGACGTCCTGCTCGTCGAATACCTGCCCGCCGCCGCCTTCCGATTCGGCGCCCGGCTTGCCGACCGGGGTGATCTCCGTCACCGGAATCGGCTTGTCGTCGCCCTTCGCGAAAAACCCGGCTTCGTACAATCGGAAGCCCGTCCGTTCCGCCGTGAAGCGCATATAGCGAGCCTGCACGGACTTGTCAGCCGATATCCACGTGAATACCCGGTTCGTCTTATGCTCCACATCCTCGTACGGCTCCCAGACGACGCCGTCTACGGACGATTCGATTTTGCTTTTGCCGGTTGCGCCAGGCCCTTCGTACAGATTGACGCGATCGACGGCCCGTACTTCACCGAAGTCCGCGACGAACCCTTCGCCGGAGGCATCCGGCTTCCAGAACGTCTGCGGGCCGGTGCGGTTGCCCAAGTCGGTAAACGAAGTCAGCGCCGAAAACAGCATCAAAGCCAATACCAAGACCCAATCCGGCCGCCGCCAGCGGCGGCTTGTCCGCTCGTCGGCGGAAACCCCGCCCCATCCGAACGGCGACGGCCTTCCGTCGTCTCTCCAGTCCATGTACGCCCTCGCCTTCCTCCCTGTCTTTCCCTATTGTAGACCAAAGTCCATCCCGCGGAAAGTCCCGCCATGATTCAGCCCGATGCCGGTTGGGTAATGAAAAACAAGCACGGCAGTCACGAGGAATGGAGGAGGAATTCATATGGCAGGAATGATCAAAGGCGCATTGATCGGCGGGGCGGTCGGAGCTGCGGCGGCGCTGCTGTTGGCCCCGAAGACGGGTCGCGAGCTTCGTCAGGACCTGAAGGCGACGTACAACAAGTCGATGGACAAGACGAAGCAATGGGTTTCCGAAGCCGGCACCAAGACGCAGGAAGCCGCCCAAAAGGTGAGCCAGCAGGCGACGGATCTGATCGGTCAGACGAAATCCGCGATCCAGACGGCCAAAGACGGCATCCAATCCGCGAAAGACGACATGCAGGAATCGATGTCGAACGCGCAAAAGCCGAACTGACGTTTGCAAATTCAAGGCCTTTCCCGGGTCCGTCCCGCGGCGGGCCTTTGTTTGCGGTTGGGGAACGCCGCGGACAGTCCGGATTCCGCATGGGGCTTCCGCCTAGCCGGACCGCCCGGCGGCATGCCCCGACCGCAGCCATCCGAGAGGAGCGTGAAGCAAAGATGAATTCGTCTGCGAACCTCCCCGACCGGCCCGCCTCCCGCGGCGCGGATTACGAGCCCGACGCGGATCGCAAACCTTCCGGTCCCATGCCGACCCGCCCTGTCGAGGAAGCACGCAACGGCTCGATGGTGCAGGACCTCGACGATCTGAAGCGGCTCGGCGCCGACATGGAGCGGGTCAAGACCGGCCGGGAGCTCAAGGAAGAAGGACTGGTGCCCGATCCGGCCCAGGACGAGGTTTGATCGTTGTCTCGCCAACGCAGCTTCCGATCGCCGAGCCTCCATTCGATCCGTGCGGCCCGGCCAAGTTGATCTTTGGCATAGCGGATGCGCAAAGAAACCGTCCTTGCAAAGGGGAGCCCGACGCTCCTCCTTTATAAGGACGGTTTTGTTCGTTCGTTGCTGAAAATCCGCGTCTACATCGCGACGCCCGCGTCTCGGGCGACCGTGCGGGCGTACGCGCGCCGGGCCACGAGGAAGTAGACCGTCTGAAGCGCGAGGTAGATGCCCATCACCTCGACCGCAGAGACGAAGACGGCTTTCGAATCCAGCAGCACCCGGCCGAGCGCCACCATCGCGAACGAGGCGTGTAGACCGCCGACGAGGCACGGGATGAAGAACAGGATGGCAATCTGCGTCGTCAGAATGCGCCCCAGTTCTTTCGGGGAGAGGCCGATCCGCAGGAGCGAGCGGAATTGCGACTGCTCCTCCCGCAGCTCGGTGAACAATTTGAAAAAGAGTAGGCTTCCGGATGCCAGGAAGAACAACGCGCTCACGAATAGGGCGATAAACAGCGAGAGCGAAGTGAACTGCCGCGTCGACTCGTACTCGGCCAGCCGGGAAGAGATTTGCAGCGAAGGAACTGCCTTGATCGCCCTGTCGATCGCCGCGCCCGCGTGGCGCCAGTCGCGCAGCTCGTACCCGTAGCTGTAGACGAGGGTGCCCGCGGCCGCTCCCTTCCGCCACTCGGCGAATTGGCCGTCGTCCAGAACGACGACAAAAGTCGAAGGCCCGGTCGCCTGGACGATGCCGCCGTTGCGCTGGCCGTCCATTCGGAGCTTCAGCTCGCGGTCGCCGGTGCGAAAGACGGCGTCCGTTCCGGGCGCCACGACCGCCGGTGCCGCATCCGCATAGGGATAGACGAACCAGGCGTGGCCGGGCTTCACCTCCACCGACTCCACACCGGGGAGGCGGGCGGCCAACCCGTTGTACGCCGACGCGGAGACGACCATCGCCGCATCGAGCTTGCGGCCGCCGCCCAGCTGCAGCGAGCCCGCGATGCCCGTCACTTCCGCCCGGTAGGCGATTGCGCCGCCTTCGGCCCGGACGGCCGCTTCGATCTTCGCCAGCTCGGCCTCCGACACGGGCTTGCCCTGCTGTTGAAACGCCAGCGTTTGCGGGAAATGCCCGACGATGCTCGTTTCAGCTGCGTTCATGAACACCGTGATCGTTCCCGCCGCCGTCACGACGACGGCGCACAGCACGGACGTCAGGAACAAGACGCGCGCATTGTCCTTGATGCGGTAGACGAGCTGCGAGAGCACGACGAGATTCGTCCCCCGGTGGCTGAGCTCCCGATTCCGCTGAAGGCGCCGCAGCAGTCCCACGCTGAGCTGCGTGAACAGGAAGTACGTCCCCGTCGTGACGAGGAACAGGATCGGCAGCATGCGGAACAGCAAATTCCCGGCCGACATCGTGACGGCCATCGCATAGCCGCCGGCGAGGCAAGCCGCCGCCAGCGCGGAAAGCCAAGGGGAAGCGGCCGGCGCTCGCTTCGGCTGCTTCGCGGCGAGCAGCAGCTCCGCGACTTCCTTGCGTCCCGCCTGCCTCATCGAAGCCGCCGCGATGACCAGGAACAGGACGAAATACCCCCCCGCAGTAACGGCGATCGCTTTCCACGGCCAGTAAAACGGAATCGGGTTCGCGACGTTCATGAGCCAGGTCAGCACCATGAAGAACAGCTTGCTGAACAACAGGCCGACCGCGGTACCCGCAACGATCGCCGCCGTGCCGAGCAGCAGATTTTCGCTAACGATCAGCTTGCGCAATTGCCCGCGGGTAAAGCCGAACAGAAACAGCAGGCCGAATTCCTTTTGCCGCGTCTTCAGAAACGAGGAGCTGGCGTATAGGATGAAGAAGAAGGAAAACACGATAATGATCCATTCGCAGCCGATCAGGGCCAGCTTCGTGCCGCTCCCGCCCGCGATCTCTCCCCGGGCCAGGGACGGATGAAAGATGAAGGCGGCATAGACGAAGAAGATCGCGACGGCGAAAACGCTGCTCAGGAAAAACGATCCATACGCGTGACGGTTGCCCCAAATATTACGGAAGGCGAGTTGACGGAACGTCATGGAACTCCCCTCCCAACACGCTGAGCGAATCTAAGATTTGCTGGAAAAACGCCTGCCGGTTCGCGCCGCGGCGAATTTCCGAAAAGAGCCGGCCGTCGCGGATAAAGACGATTCGCTTGCAATAGCTGGCGGCGAACGGATCGTGCGTCACCATGACGATAGTGGCCCGCAGCCCCTCGTTCAGCCCGACCAGGGAGGTCATCACGTCCCGCGACGCCTTGGAGTCGAGATTGCCCGTCAGTTCGTCGGCGAGCAGCAGGGACGGGCGATTGACGATCGCCCGGGCAATGGCCGTGCGCTGCTTTTGACCGCCGGACACCTCGTACGTACGCTTATCGAGGATCGCTCCGATGCCGAGCAGCCCGGCGCTCTCTTGCACCCGCCGGTCGATCTCGTCCACGGGCAGCTTGTCCATGGCGAGGGGGAGAATGATGTTTTCCCGGATGGAAAGCGTGTCGAGCAGGTTGAAGTCTTGAAAGACGTAGCCGAGCTCCCGTCTGCGGAACAAGGCGAGCTGGCCGTCCTTGAGCGTCTGCGGCCGCACGCCGTTGATTTCGAGCAAGCCCGACGAGGGCTTGTCGATCGTGGACAGCAGGTTCAGCAGCGTCGTTTTGCCGCTGCCCGACGGTCCCATGATGCCGAGAAACTCCCCTTCCTCCACGTGAAGCCTGATCTCGTCTAGCGCCTTGTACAGGACACCGCTCTGCGAGCCGTATATTTTGGTCAAACCTTCCGCTTTCAAAATCGTTTGCGTCATGCCGAAACCCTCCCGTTTGCCATTCGTTAGCCTTAGTGTACCAAGCGAAGTCGGATGAACCTATGGATCAGGCTTACGAACGGGCCGAGAAATCTTACAGTTTCGTCACGTTTCCCCGTCTCCCTCGCCGGACGTCGCCATCCGGATCCGAACGGTCGTCCCGGCGCCCGGTTCGGACGAGATCGATAGCCGGTGTCCAAGCAGCTCGCAGGTTTCCCGGACGAGATAGAGCCCCATTCCCGTCGATTCCCCGCTTATTCTCCCGTTGGCGCCCGTAAAGAAGGGCTCGGTCACCCGCGGCAGATCCTCCTCGGGGATGCCGACTCCTTCGTCGGCGATTCGCAGCTCGCACCCTTTGGGGACCGAGGCGATCGCGATCGTCAGCCGCTTGGCGCCCGGCTTGGGCTTGGAATATTTGATGGCGTTCGAGAGGAGCTGACCGAGCACAAAGATGAGCCACTTGGCGTCCGTGACCGCATGGAGGTCCTCCCCTTCCAACTGGGGATAGACGGCCGCGCGGAGCAGGGCGTGCTTGTGGCGGTTGACAGCCGCGCGGGCCGCTTCGCGCAGCGAGACGGGCTCGATCTTCAGATCCCGTTCGAACCGCTCCAGCCTTGCCTGATACAGCGCGGTCTCGAGTCCTTCCTCCAGGCGGCCATTCTCCTCGCGGATGCTGTGCAGCATCTCCCTGGCTTCGGCCAGGGAGGACACTTCCTCCGCTTGCTGCGTCAAAAGGTCGATTACCGACACCGGCGTTTTCATCTGATGTACCCATTGCTGAGTGAAAAGGTGGCGCAGCTCGGCTCTTCTTCGGGCTTCGCCCAGTTCGCCGACGTGCGCGTCGTATTGGGTAAGAAGCGCCTGGCGATAGTCCCGCTGATCGAGACCGCCTCCCTCCGGAAGCGAGAGCACGCGGGCCGGATCGCCGGGCCGCGACTGTTCGATGTCGCGCAACCCCCGATCGAACGCCCGACGTCGTCCGTAATCAATCGTAAGGGCGGCGCCTGCCAAGACGATCGTCAGGAGCGCCATATACCCGGCGATGCGCCAGTCCATCGGCAGTTCCGCTTCCGTCAGGCGGAGCGCCAGGACGGCGACGAGGATGCCTGCGATGGCCAGGCAGACGAGCAAATAGACCAGGCGGTCTTTCACGAGGCGCCACCAAATGGACTCTCCCGCTCCCTTCATCTCAGCCCCCCCTCTTCCCGGCCCGCTCCTCCGTCCGTCCGCAGCCGGTAGCCTTGGCTTCGGATCGTGTCGATCGCGCCGGGAAGGCCGAGCTGCTCCAGCTTTTTCCGGAGCCGCGTCATATTGACCGAAAGCGTATTGTCGTCTACGAAGCTCACGTCGTCCCACAGCTTGGCGAGCAGCGCTTCGCGCGAAACGATCTCGCCTGCCCGCATGCCCAGCGCCTCCATCAGGATGCATTCGTTGCGCGTCAAGTCGGTTTGCCGATCTTTCCACCCGAGCCGGTTGCGCGTCCGATCCAGCAGCAGCCCGCCGAAGTCCAGCAGCTCGCGGGTCTCCGGCGGCATGGCGTACTCCCCGTACGCCCTGCGCAGGCTGCTCTTGACCTTGGCGAGCAGTACCTCCAGGTTGAAAGGCTTGGCGATGTAGTCGTCCCCGCCGTGCTCGATCGCCATGACCTGATCCATCTCGTGCGTCCGCGCGGAGACGAACAGGATGGGGACGTTCGACACTGTACGGATTTGCCTGCACCAGTAATAACCGTCGTAATAAGGCAAATTGATGTCGAGCAGGACGAGGTCGGGCTTGCGTTCGAGAAATTCGCGCTTGAGATCGTCCAGCCGGGAGGCGACATGCGCTTCGTACCCGTACCGGGCGAGATATTTGGTCAGCTGAGCTGCGATCTTCTCGTCGTCCTCCACAACAAATATCGAATAACGCCTCATGGCCGTTCGCGCCTCCGTCGTTCGTGAAATATCGAATAAGGGTATGAACGTTATTGTAAGGAACATCTCGCCGCTTTGCCAACCGGCGCGTCAAAAAGGACGGCGCACGGATGTGCGCCGTCCCTTTATGAGTGAAACTGTTTCGGATGGATAATAGAAGGATCGGCCTCGTCTCTCGCAATTTGAAAACGCTTTAGATTAGCCTGCCGTTTCTTGCGTGCCATACACGAGCGCTTCCTGGTTGAGCAGGTTCCGCAGGCCGGATGGCGTAAGCCCCATGTCCAGCAATTGGACGACGGGAATCGAAGGCATTTCGGCCTTCACGAACTCGCCTCCCGACAGATGGTACCCGTACTCTCTGGCTATCGTGTACGACTCGCACAGCTGGTCGGCTGCATGAACGGCTTCCTCTTCGGATCCGTAATCGGCCAACCGGTTGCCGTTGCCTAGCGGATTTTTGCGGGATTGGATGCTGAGCTGGTGAGCATCGTTGTGTTCGCGAACGATGATGTCGCACTCGAAGCACGCGAGACGATACTTGACAGTCATCGTTTCCACCGCCTTTGGTGAAGAGAATGTTGTAGCTTACCGATATGTACCCGCAAGGCGGGATCTCTAAACATCGGCGCAAGCTAATTCTCTTCTTCCTCCGGCTCGGCTAGCCATCCCTTGAGCTTGTCGATCGCCCGGCGCTGGATGCGCGAGATGCTCATCTGCGAGACGCACAGCCGCTCGGCGGCGTTGCGCTGCGAGAGCCCTTCCTCGTAAAGCAGGACAAGCACCTGGCGCTCTTCGGGCTTCAGCTTCATCATCGCTTCCTGGAGATCGATGCGCCTGTCGACGCCCGCGAAGTCGTCGGCCGGCGACCCGATCAGCTCGCCCAAGGTGGCGGTGTTCTCTTCCTGGGATACCGGCGTGTCCAGCGAGACGTAATGATGCAGCTCGCGGCCGGCCAGCACCTCAAGCGTATCCTCGACGCTCATCTCGAGAAATTCCGCAATCTCCTCCACGCTGGGCGACCGTTCGAGGCGCACCGTCATCTCGTCGATCGCTTGCTGGACGACGAGTCCCTTTTCCTTGATCCGCCGGGGGACCTGGATGTACCAAGACTTGTCTCGCAAGTAGTTTTTCATTTGGCCGACTATGCTCTTCATCGCATACGGCTCGAAGGGCATGCCGAGATCCGGGTCGAACTGCTTGAGCAGCCGGAACAGCGTCATGCGTCCGACCTGGAACAGATCCTCTTGCAAGCTTAGATGACTGCGGGACATTTTATGCGCAGCCATCCGGACGAGCGGTTCATAATGGCGGATCAGATCTTCCGCCAGATCGTTGCGCAGCGTGCGCTGGTATTCTAGCAATTTATGAATCGCATCGTCGGGCAGACGCGCGTTCGGTTGCACGCTCATACCGTTTCTTGGACAGCTCGCCGCTTGGTCAAGATCACGCTCGTGCCTTGACTGCTGCGGATTTCGACTTGGTCCATCAAAGCTTGCATGAGATAAAGTCCCAATCCGCCCGACTGGATCTCCTCGATGGACTTTCCATGCAGACTGGAAGTGCTGCGATCTGTCGCTTGTTCGAAGCTGACGCCCGAGTCGCTGACCGAGATTTGAAGCTCGTTGTCCCCGACGATCGTAAAGACCACTTCCACCTGTCCGGGCTCTTCTTGGTCGTAGGCATGCAGAACGGCATTGTTGCAGGCTTCCGAAACGGCAACCTTCATATCCTCGATTTCTTCGAACGAAAATTTCATTCTCGCGGCAATGCCGTACAGCGTCAAGCGGACGATATCTACATATTCGGCTTTCGCCGGAACCGTTAGCGTTACGTTCGCGTCGTTTTTCATCGTTGTTTCGTCCTCGTTCCCTTCATTAATGAGTTCGCCGTTACGCATTATGGGAGGCGGCAAGAAAAGGCGTAATGCCGGTCATGTCGAACAGTTTTTGAATGGTGGGCGGGACGTCCTCGACGCCGAACGGCGCATTGCGCGCATGCCTCGCCTTGACGATGCTGATGAGGATCCCGATGCCGGTGCTGTCGATATACTTCAAATCGCGCAGATTCAAGACGAGACGCCGATCCGACAGCTCCACCAGCGGCTCCATCACGGAGCGCATTTGCGAAGCGACTTCAAGATCCAGCTCGCCGGCGATATGAACGACCGTCAATCCATCCAGGTTCTCTGTGTGAAAAGACAATTTATCGGTATGCATACGAAACCCCTCTCCAATGAATAAATAAGCGGATAAGAACATTTACCCCGTGTTTCGCCCTTTGAAACGAAAGGGGGCATTCCCGCTCGAATATGTTTCGGGTCCGCCGCCGGACGGGTAATCGGACATAGCGGAGCCCTCATCCATTTAATAACAAAAAAAGGAGCGATCGTCATGGACAACAACGTCGATATCGAGAGACGCGAAGTGGAACATAAGTCGGATTCCAGTGTGGTCTGGTCTTCGTTCATCAAATATGCGGCTTACCTGGTCATCTTCTTCGGGCTGTTGTACCTCATCATCTACTATTTGCTGCCCATGTTCAAGTAAAGATCGATGAAACGGCACATACTGGGTAAGCACAGATAACGGATGGAGGCGCAGACTTGAGACCGTTGCATTTCGGATCGTTATTTTGGCCTGCGAACAATCCTTCGATGCCGATCTACCCGTCTCTCAACGGCCGGACGGATTGCCAGGTCGCGATCGTGGGAGGCGGAATGACCGGCACGATCATCGGATACGTGCTGGCGCGCAGCGGCATCTCTACCATCTTGATCGAGCAGGATCGCGTCGCGTCAGGCAGCACGTCCGCCAATACGGGACTGATCCAGTATTCGAACGACATCATGCTCTCCGAGCTGGCAGGCCAGATCGGGGAGCCTGATGCCGTGATGTTTTACCGCGCATGCAAAAACGCCGTGGAAAAGCTATGCGATGTCGCGGAGGGCTTGCCCCAGGACGTTCATTTCCGGCGGCGCAGCAGTCTTTAT
The DNA here is from genome assembly GCF_020731285.1 of Cohnella baijiui. Lineage (GTDB taxonomy): Bacteria > Bacillota > Bacilli > Paenibacillales > Paenibacillaceae > Cohnella. The sequence goes on along the minus strand of NZ_JAJFOW010000029.1, from coordinate 30,653 downwards.
TACGCAAGCACGCCGAATGACGTAGCGCCGCTGCGGCGTGAATACGAAATGCTGCACCGTCACGGCTTCGACGCCGAATGGTGGGACGCGGACCGCATCGCGTCGGTATTCCCCTTCCGCCGCGAAGCCGCGATCGTTACGCAAGGGGACGGAGAGATCGATCCGTACCGTTTCGTGTCGGAGCTCGCCCGGGATGGGGTTCAGCACGGACTGCGCATCCACGAGCATACGACGCTGAAGTCGGTGGAAGGGGAAAAGGGCGGCATCGTCTGCCGGACCGAGCGTGGGGAAATCCATGCGGAGCGCATCGTGTACGCGGTCGGTTACTCGCCGGAGTCGGCGGGCGGCCGCTGCGTGCGGGCGCTGCTCAACCGCTCCTACGTCATCGTCACCAAGCCGCTGCCCTCTCTCGCGGAATGGCATCAGCGGTGGCTGCTGTGGGAGACGGCCAGACCCTATCTCTATCTGCGGACGACGACGGACGGCCGCATGATCGCCGGCGGACGGGACGAGCCCGTGCGGCAGCCCGTACAGACCGATCGGGAGCTTGGCAATTATACGGCCCAGCTCATGAACGACCTGCGGGAGCTGTTCCCGACGTACGACGTGGAACTGGCCTACGAATGGTGCGCCACCTTCGGCGAGTCCGCGGACCAGCTGCCATGGCTCGGAGAGGATCCCGATCGCTCCGGGCAGTACTACGCACTTGGCTACGGCGGCAACGGCACCGTCTATAGCCAGATGGCCGCCCAGCTTCTACTCGACGATATACTAGGCATCGACAATTCGATCGCCCGCATCGTCAGCCCCGGCCGAACGCCGTCGCAGCAGCTGCCGGAGAGGACGACCGCCGTGACGAACGGGTAGCGCTGCCGCTGCCGGATCTGCGACGGCCGGGGATCCATGGGTGGAGCAATTGAAGGGCTGGGTGCGCAGCCCTTTTTGCTTGCGATGCCAGGTTCGGCGGTTGAGCGGATGAGCCAAACTTTTTACAGCACCTCGCATTCGCAGCGCCATTCGGGGCCGGTGAGAGGAACTTTTCACCACTCATCCGGCCGAGCCGGCACCTGGAGGGCCATGAGCGGTAAAGCTTACCGCTCATCCGGCCGAGCCGGCGCCCGGAGGGCCATGAGCGGTAAAGCATACCGCTCATCCGGCCGAGCCGGCACCTGGAGGGCCATGAGCGGCAAAGCTTACCGCACATCCGGCCGACTAGCGCCAGGAGGGCTCATGAACGGCAAAGCTTACCGCTCATCCGGCCGAGCCGGCGCCCGGAGGGCCATGAGCGGTAAAGCTTACCGCTCATCCGGCCGACTAGCGCCAGGAGGGCCATGAGCGGTAAAGCTTACCGCTCATCCGGCCGAACTAGCGCCAGGAGGGCCATGAGCGGTAAAGCTTACCGCACATCCGGCCGAACTAGCGCCAGGAGGGCTCATGAACGGCAAAGCTTACCGCTCATCTGGCCGAGCCGGCACCTGGAGGGGCCATGTGCGGTAAAGCTTACCGCTCATCCGGCCGAGCCTGCTCGTTCCCAACTCTCCTAGCCGAAGTTTCTCTACCCCGTCACGTGTCGTCTCCCCTAGCTATACGCTCGCCCTTGATTAGTTGCATTCGTACATCTAATTTCCCTATAAAAGGGGCTCGACGGCAAATAGTTGCGTTCGTGCATCTAATATTGGCGTTTGATCCGGTTTCGCGCCTTTTCGTGCCTTTTAGTTGTACTTTTGCAATTAATGAAGGGTTGAGAGGCGAATTAGCTGAAATTAGTTGTACGTTTGCATTAAACCGGTCCAACGTGCCTCAGACGAACCTATCGCGATTCACATACTGCCGTAACAATACTCCCTGCATACAACCGCCAACTACACTGCCACGAACATACTTCGCCTACAGTACCGTCACCAACAATACTTCGTCTACAGTACCGTCACCAACAATACTTCGCCTACAGCACCGTTACCAACAATACTTCGCCTACAGCACCGTTACCAACAAATCGTCCCCAACATACAGTTGCCAACAATACTTCGTCTACATTACCGTCACCAGCCTACCACACCCGCCCCCCCAGTGTCGTTCGGAGCCGATGAGCGGCACTTATTACCGTGCTTCGTCCTCGCAGCGCCGATCAAGCGTATCGTTTCTCGAAAATGGCGTGATCAGTTGGCAATGCGCAAATTCCGGCTGATCTTGATGCCTCATCGGTGTTTCGAATCGTCCGCCGGCAGCGGAAAAAGGCGGCCTTTGGGAATCCTCCTGGGCCGCCATTGCATCCTATTCCTTTTACAACTGCGATCTACCGCCGCCCAGCCATCCTTTAATGCAGCGTATCGATGGCGCCGGCCTGCCGGAGAATGCGCTCGGTTTGGCCGTCCGGGCGTTCCTCGGCTACCAGCACGTATTTCCCGCCGACCAGCTCCTCGGCGACGCGATCCGCTGCCCCGTCGGGCAAGCCCATGTCGGACAGCACGCGTTCGGAATCGGGGGCTTCACCGCCGTCCCAGTCGAACAGTCCCACCACCGGAACGAGCGGCCCCGATCCCGGGTAACCGGCCGTCCCCGTCATCTGCGGCGCGGCAGCCACGCCCGCGACCGGGAGGACGCCCTCGTCTCCCGTCCACGAACCCTCGTCTTCGCGAGCGACGCGTTCCCGCGCTTCGCGCACACCCGCGACGCCCTCTACGGGAACGTCGCTGTTCGACGAGAGCAGCGGCGCGTCCGATTCGCTCTTCACGATGACGCGCAAATCTTCCTTGTGCGCGCCTGCGGAACGCAGCATCTCGATCGCGTCGATCACTTGCTGCTCCTGGTTAAAGATTCCGATTGTCATCCCCAAGGGAAAGACCTCCTCTCGGCTCGGCGAAACTTCCGCCATCCGTCTTTCCCTTATTTTACCCGACCGGGACCGGTTTGAACCGAAACCTGTCCTTATCCGTGCGGCTTCAGCGCGTTTTGCGGTAGATCCGGAACTCGTCGTCCCATGTCTCGTACCGACCCGCGAAACCCGTATAGGCGACCGATTCCTTGCCGCCCAGGACGAGGAAGCCGCCCGGCGCCAAGCTCTCGTACAGCAAGCCGTGCACCCGCTCCCGCAGCGCGGCGTTGAAGTAAATCAAGACGTTTCGGCAGAAGATGACCTGAAACTCGTTGAAGGACCGATCCGTTACCAGGTTGTGCTCCGCGAAGACGATCCGCTCGACGAGCCCGGGATGAAGCTTAGCTCCCCCATGCGATAGCTCGTAATAGCTCGAAAGCGTTCGCTTTCCCCCGGCCGCTTGGTAATTTTTCGTATATAGCCGCATCCGGTCGATCGGGATCGCGCCCTTGCGCGCTAGCTGCAGGCACGCCTTGCTAATATCGGTGGCGTAAATGTGGGACCGGGCGAGCATCCCTTCTTCCTCCAGCTGAATCGCCATGGAGTACGCCTCCTCGCCGGACGCGCAGCCCGCGTGCCACACCCGCAGCAGCGGAATTTCCCGCATCGCCGGAATCAGCCGCCGCCGCAGCGCCTCGAACATGCCCGGGTCGCGGAACATCTCCGTCACCGGGATCGTCAGATCGGACAGCAGCCGCTCGAACGCCTCCCGCTCGTGGAGTACCCGGCTTTGAAGAAGAGAGATGGTTCCGAGCTGCTCCAGCGACAGACGGTGCCAGATGCGCCTGCGCAGCGATGGATATGCATAGTCGCGGAAGTCATAGCCATAGCGCAAATAAATCGCTTCGAGCAGCACCTCGATTTCGATTTTTTCCAGCTTCTCGTCGTACGGGGGAGAGGCTTCGATATCGGTCACGCATATAACCACACTTTCAGTAAGGAGAGCAGCTGATCGGTCTGGATCGGCTTGGCGACATAATCCGATGCGCCTGCTTCCAAGCATTTATTCCGGTCTTCCTTCATCGCTTTCGCGGTGACGGCCAGAATCGGCAGATCTTTCCAGCGCTCCTCGCTTCGGATGCGGGCTATCGCCTCATACCCGTCCATTACCGGCATCATGATGTCCATCAACACGAGATCGACGTCGTCCCGATGATTCAGCACCTCGAGCGCTTCCCTCCCGTTCTCCGCCGTCAGCACCGTCATCCCTTGATGCTGCAGCAAGCTCGTCAGGGAGTAGACGTTGCGCGCGTCATCGTCGACGAGCAAGATCGTCTTCCCCTCGTAGGAGGGGAAGATTCTTCCCCACTCCCGCGTCCCGCGAGCCGGAGCCGGCCGTTCCGTCAACGCCTCGGCCGCCGGATCGCTCATAGCGGCATCCTCCTCCGGCGCTTCGGCCGTCGCCGCCGACTCCAGATCCTCTGTCGGTGCATGCGCCGCCAAATCGTCCGAACTCGGCTCCGGCTCGTCTGTCGCCGGATCCGGACACGTCTCCGGCACGACCAAAGTGAAGACGCTGCCCCGACCGGGCTCGCTCTCAAGCGAAATCCAGCCTCCGAGCAGATTCGCCAGCTCGCGGCTGATGGCGAGACCAAGTCCGGTCCCTCCATAGTTGCGGCTCGTCGTGCCATCGGCCTGACGGAACGCCTCGAAAATGAATTCGCGCTTATCCGATGCGATTCCGATCCCGGTGTCCGACACCTCGAATGCGACATACCTTCCCTCCGCGCCCGCGGGACGCTTTTCCGCCTCCTGCTCCTCCGCCAGGCGCACATGCAAAGCGACGGAGCCTTCCGGCGTGAACTTCATCGCGTTGGACAGCAGGTTTTGCAAGATTTGCTTGAGCCGATAACCGTCCGTATGAAGCACCTTGGGCACGTCCGCCTCGGTCCGCACCTCGAAGCGCAAGCCCCGCTCCTGTGCGACCGGCGTGTACACCTGCTCCAGATGCGACGTGATGTCCTCGAGCACCGTCGACTCCGGATAGATATCCATCTTGCCCGCGTCGACCTTGGCCAGATCGAGGATCTCCTCGATCATCTTGAGCAGGTCGTTGCCCGAGGCGTGAATCGCGGCCATGTATTCCAGCTGCTTCTCCGTCAGGTTGCCTTCGCTGTTGTCGGTCAAAAACTGCGACAGAATAATCATGCTGTTCAGCGGCGTCCGCAGCTCGTGGGACATGTTGGCGAGGAACTCCGTTTTGTACTTGGACGCCAGCGACAGCTGCACGGCCTGGCGCTTGAGCGAGACGTTCGCTCTGGCGACATCGTGGTTCACCTGTTCCGTCTTGCGGATATGCTCCTCGAGCTCGGCGGTCTTGTTGGTCAGCTCGTGGTTGGCGTATTCCAGCTGCTCCTGCTGGCGCTGCAGCTCTTCCTCCGAGCGCTTCAGCTCCGACGCTTTCTTCTCGAGCTTCTCGTTGGTCTGCCGGAGCTCTTCCTGCTGGGAGATCAGTTCCTCGGACTGCACCTGAAGCTCCTCCGTCATCGTCTGCGACTCCCGCAGCAGCTCTTCCACGCGCAGCCGGGATTGGATATTGCCGACGAGATAGGCGAACTTCTCGCACAGCCTTTCCAGCAGTTCGCGATGGAGATTTGTAAACGGTTGGAGAGAAGCCAGCTCGACGACGCCGATCGTCTGCTCGTTGAGCTTGAGCGGATAAAGCAGCAGCTGGGTCGGTTCGGCGGAGCCGAGGCCGGAGCCGATGCGGATATATCCGTGCGGCAGGCTTTCGAGCGTCGTCTCCTTGCCGCTCGCCGCGCATTGGCCGACGAGGCCCTCGCCGATGCGGAACGAGCGGTGCGCCGAGTCCCCGGCGAAGGCGCCGGCCAGCACGAGGCGGACGCCGGCGATCGGATCTTCCTCGCGGAGGTACACCGCGCCGTACGCGGCGTCCAGCTCCGGGGCGAACTCTCCGATGAAGGACTGGGAAACGGCATTCAGGTCGATGCCGTTGTGCAGCTCCGTGAGTCTCGCGAGCTGGGCGGCGATCCAGGCTTGCTGATCCTTCGCCTGATTGTAGAGCGCTTCGCGCTCCTTTTGCATCTGAAGGTCCATCGCGATGCTGCGGAATACGCGGGCGAGATCGCCCAGCTCGTTGGCCGAGCGAACTTCGTACCGCTCGAAGCCCCGAAGCCGGCCCTGTCCGAATTTCCGCGCCATCATCTCGAGCAAGGCCAGGCCTCTCGTAATGTCCGGGAACACCCAGCGGATGACACCGAAGCCGAGGAGCAGCCCCGCGGCCGTCAAGCAGACGGCCCAGCGGACCGAACGTTCGTACATCCGCTTGGCCGTGGCTTGTTCTTGCTCCATCGACTTCTGTTCGTACGCAACGAGCACATTGACCGATCCGACGACATCATCCTGCTTGATCCGGCCTTCATCTCTATGCAGCTTGAGTGCGCTCTCGCGGTCCCCGTTCCGGACGGCCAGCTCGAACCGCTGCAACCAGGCGACGTAGCTGCTTAGATCGAGACTGACCCGATCGACCATTTGCTGCTCGTCGGCGTCGTTGTTTCCGTCCTTCAGCTGCGCCATCACTTGTTGGATGTCGCCGAGTTGGTTGTCCAGCCGCTCTCCGGCCAGCCGCTCGTCGTCGATCGAGCCGGTCAGGATATCGCTTACCGTCCGGCCGGCGACGTTGACCTTGCCTCTCAACTCGATCACGTTTTCCACCTTGACGAACCGATGTTCGTAGAAGCTGTCGAGCCGTTCGTTCATGCGCGTCAGCCGGTCGTAGCTGATGGCGGCGATTCCGACCAGGAGAACGAGCAGGACCCCGAATCCCCAGATGAGTTTCGTTTTGATCTTCATCGGTTCACCGCCTTGCCTTTTTCACCTCGACGCGAACCAGGCAGCGGTCGTCGGGACGCCGATCGAGCGATTCGGAGGCGATAAGCTGCTCCATTGCCTCGGTGCACGAGTCGGCTTCCGATACGCGCTGCTTGAGAAGGTCGATTCGCTCGTCCATATCGCCGGGAAACAGATCGAGCAAGCCGTCGGTGAACAGATGGAGGACGTCGCCCGTCCGCAGGATAGACGTCTCCATCTTTGCGTCCAGCTCCTCGAACAAGCCGATCGGCGGAGCCGTCGCGACGAGCAGATCCGTCTCGTTGCCGTCCGCGCGGGTCAGCAAACCCGGCGGATGTCCGGCGTTCACGTATTCGATGACGCCGTTCTCCAGGTCGATCCAGGCGCAGATGCCCGTGCAATAGTACTGCATCATCTCGCTGTCGTATTGGAGCTGCAGCAGCCGCCGGTTCAGCTCTTCGACGATGCGCTTCGGAGTGACGGTCGTGCGCATCGCTTCGTGCAGGACGGAAGCGGTGTACGTGCTGATGAGCGACGACGAGATGCCGTGCCCCATCGCGTCCATGACCGCGATCAGAAAGTGTTGCGAATCGAACACGTGCCAGGCGTACAAATCGCCCGCCAATCCTTCGGAAGCGCGGAAAAAGGCGTTGACGCGCAAATTTTCCTCGTCGACGTCGTTGGGCAGGACGGCTTCCTGGACTTGGCGGGCGAGATTCAGCTCCTCGCGCAGCCGTCGGTCCCGCTCCTTGTGCCAGTCCAGTTCCTTCTTCAGGCGGAGCGCCGAGCGGATGCGCGCGAGCAGCTCGATTTTGTTGATGGGCTTGGTGACATAGTCGGTCGCGCCCGCGTCCAGCGCCTCCGCGAGCTTGCGCGAGTCGCCGATCGCGGTCACCATGATGACCGGGATGTCCCGCAGCTGCTCATCCTTCTGCAGCATGCGGCAAGCCTTGATCCCGTCGATGGCGGGCATCATGAGATCCAGCAGGATCAGATCGACGGAGCCGCCTTCGACCGATGTTTCGGAAGGCCGCAGCAGCGCGAACATTTCCTCCGCGGAGTATGCGACCTGGACGTTCTCGTAGCCGGACCGGTTCAGCATCTCCCGGACGACCATGACGTTCATCGGATTATCGTCTACGACCAATATGCTCATGGAATTGAATTCTCCTCATTCTTCTCTTGCTCTCAGCCTATCGTAGGGGGGCGCGGTGTGTAAAGCACAAGCGGCAAACGGGAATAAGGAATGAGCGATTCCTCATTCCTTATTCCCGGGTGCCCTACACGCCTGCCGACTCGACGGACGGGGATCAATGCTTCGCCAGCACGAGCACTTTGCCGCGATCCAGCTCGGATTCGTACATCTCGGCTTCGCCGTCTTCAAAGCCCATCGCTCGGATCTTCGAGCGCAGCTCGTCCCCGCGGTCGCGGAACAAGTTGGCTACCGATTGCAGCACGCCTTCCTCGGATGCTCCGATCGTGTTGGCGTGAGAGACGTCGGCGATCCGGTCGGTCCGGCCCTCGCCGTGCGCCAGCACGTAAATTTCTTCTTCCCGATATCCTTGGCGATGCAGATCCTTCACGGCATCGAATGCTTCCAGTCCGTTGTTGACCAATTTGGCGTAAGCTTTCATCTTGCATCTCCTCCTTGGATCGAGCGTTTCGGAATGATTGATTTGGGTTAACGATTCAGCGTCAGGCTGTTCTGACCTTTATATACCCGGCCCGCCCGCGGCTGAAACGGCTCCGGCACGTAAGCGGCGCGCTCCTCCGCTTCTTCCCTTTCGTCTGCCTCCGACTTGCTGCGGCGGGCGTTGCGGATGGCCGCCGCGACTTTCATGCCGGCCTTGATCCAGGCGACGAGCGGTTTCTCCTTGGCCGGATCCGGCTCCTCAAGTGCAGCGACCTGCTCGCGCACGGCGCGGGTTAGCGTGCCGGAAATTTCCCGGACGGCGCCCGTCGTTTCCTTCAAGGTGACGCCCGCGTTGCGCGCGGCCTGGAAAAGCTCGTTCGTCGACCGTATTTTGTTTTTCACGTCTTCGGAGATCGTCTTCACGTTCTCCGTCAGCTCCTCCACCTTGCCCCGCATCGACTCCACGGTATCGCCCGCCTCCTTGACGGTGTTCTGCACCGAGAGCAGCGCCTCGCGTGCGGCTTTAAGCGTGACGATCAGATAGACGCACAAAGCGGCGAAGCTGACGGCGATGAGAACGACGCTCCAAGCCATGATCGCTTGGTTGCTCATGCGTATCACCTTCCTTTCCGATTGGGGGCGCGTGCGCCCGTGATAGCCCTTCTTTACCCGGCGGGCAGCGCCCCGAAACCGTTCGAGCGCCTTCGGCCGGAGCGTCCGCGTCCCAGCCCCGCCCCTGATCGATCCCCTTTCGAATCGTTGAAAAAAATCAAACAAAATCGTAAGTTTACGGCATCGCCTCGCAGTCGTCCCGATCTTAAGATGAAGGTGCGGCAAGGCGCCGTTCCGTGCGATCCGCAGGCCGGTCGCCGGCGCGGCACCCGCAACATCCGTTCGAGGGGGGTTACGCGTGATCGACAAAACGTACGAGGAGACGCTCGCGCACGTGAAGACGCACTCCAATCCGTCCGGACTTCGCATCACGGACATCCGGTTCGCCGACATCGTCGGCGGCCCTTTCCACAGCAGCCTGATCAAGTTGTGCACCAACCAGGGGCTGGTCGGGTTCGGCGAAGTGCGAGACGGCGCCGACAAGGTCTATGCGCAGATGCTGAAGGGCAGACTGCTCGGGGAAAATCCGTGTCACGTCGACAAGCTGTTCCGGCGAATCAAGCAATTCGGAGGGCATGCGCGGCAAGGCGGCGGCGTGAGCGGAATCGAGGTGGCCTTGTGGGATCTGGCCGGCAAAGCGTATGGCGTACCGGTCTACCAGATGCTCGGCGGCAAATTCAGAGACCGGGTCCGGATGTACTGCGACACGGAAGTCGTCGGCAAAAATACCGGTACGGCGATGGGCGAAGCGCTGAAAAAACGGATGGAGGCGGGCTTCACCTTCCTGAAGATGGATCTGGGCATCGGCCAGCTCCTTCACGTGCCGGGAGCGCTTAGCGCTCCGCTTGGCTTTCTGGAGGAGATGAGGGCCAAGTCCCAGCTTCGTTACAATCAAAATTACGACGGGCTGACGGACGACGAGATTCGGGAAATCGCGAACAGACACTACGATATTTACAATATCCCGCACCCTTTCACCGGCATCCACGTCACGGAGAAAGGGCTTGATTTGCTGGAGCAGTACGTCGCCGAGGTTCGCGCGGTCATCGGCTACCAGGTGCCGCTCGCAATCGACCACTTCGGCCACATCGGGCTCGAGGACTGCATTAAGCTCGGCCGACGCGTGGACAAATACAGCCTTGCCTGGATGGAGGACCTGATCCCCTGGCAGTACACGGAGCAGTACGCCCGCCTGTCGCGCGCGGTGACGACCCCCATCTGCACGGGCGAGGACATCTACCTCAAGGAAAACTTCAAGCCGCTGCTCGAGGCCGGCGGCGTTTCCGTCATCCACCCGGACGTGCTGACGGCGGGGGGCATCCTGGAGACGAAAAAAATCGGCGACATGGCGCAGGAGTACGGCGTCGCCATGGCGATCCATATGGCGGAAAGTCCGATCGCCTGCCTGGCCGCCGCCCACGCGGCCATCGCGACCGAAAACTTCCTCGCCCTCGAATACCATTCCTGCGAGGTCGCGTGGTGGGACGACATCATCGTCTCCTCGAAGCTGCCGAAGAAGCTCGTCCAAAACGGCTTTATCTCTCTGCCCGACGCGCCCGGCCTCGGCATCGACGATCTGAACGACGAAGTGCTGGCCGAGCATCTGCACCCGGACATCCCCGGACTCTGGGAGCCGACGGACGGCTGGAACAAGTTTTACGCGAATGACCGTTTGTGGAGCTGAACCGGTTCATGCGAACAAAAACGGCTTCGCCTTCTTCCGGGAAGAGGGCGAAACCGTTTTTTCGGGTTGCGGCGAGCCAGAGCGGATCGGGCCGCCCGGCTTAAGCCGGCGCGGTCGCGTGGGCGCTTTTCACGGCAGCCTCCATGAGGCCTTTGATGTATCCGACGCCGTACAGCCGCCCGAGCAGCTCGTATCCGGGATTCGCGTTGTCCTCGCCCTCCATCGTCGGGACGTGGTCGGGCCTCGCCGGACCGTCGTAGCCGACCTCGTAATACGTCCGCATCGCCTCGAACATATCCGTCTGTCCGTCGTCGTGGAATGTCTCCTCGAACTTTTCCTTCGTGCCCCGCACATCGCGGAAATGCACGAAAAACAATTTGCCCGGCCCCGCAAAGCGGCGGATCGCGGCCGGAATATCGTCGCCCGCGGTCGCCAACGTCCCCTGGCAGAGCGTAATGCCGCTATTCGGGCTCGGCACGAGCTGAATCGCCCGCTCCAACGCTTCCGCGTTGCGCAGGATGCGGGAGACGCCGCGGATCGGCGAGATCGGCGGATCGTCCGGGTGCAGCGCCAGCTTGACGCCCGCCGACTCCGCCACCGGGACGACCCGGCTCAGAAAGTAATGGAGGTTCTCCCACAGCCGATCCTCCGAGACGATGCCCGCTTCGGTAAGCGGCGCGTCCCGCATCAAGCTGTGATCGTAGCTCGAAACAAGGGCGCCGCCCCGGGTCCGGGTCGTCGTCGACGTGCGGAACCAGTTGAACTGCGCCATAAAGTTGTAGCACAGCACGGGGATGCCGGCGGCGCCCATGTTCTCGAGCAGCGTCTGGAATACCTCGATCTCTTCGTCGCGTCCCTCCGTGCCGAGCTTGATGCAGTTGCTGGGCGGCATCGATTCGATGACCGACAGCGTCAAGCCGAAGTCCGCGTATCGCTGCTTCATCCGGATGAGCGGCATGAGGTCCCACGGCTTCTCCGTCTGTTCTTCCCAAGGCAGGCCGCCGACAGCTTCGCCTATGCCCATCTGCCTGGCCAGGTGCCAGAGACGGGTCGGCTGGGACGGGAAATACTCGGCTAATCGCACATTGCATGCTCCTCTCTCGAATGGGATCAACCGCGGGCGAAGCCTCCCCGCGCGATGCGGGGAGGCATGCCGCCTTTACTTGGCGCCCGCCTTGGCCGCCAAATCCTTGCCCAGCTTGTCGATCTTCGCGTAGGCGTCCTCGATCGACTGCTGCCCGAACGTGACCGCGTCGAGCTCCTTCTTGTACGTATCCACCCATTCCGAATAACCGGCCGCCGCGGAGTAGAACGGGAGCGCCTTGCCGACCGCCAGGTCGTAGAGATCCTTGCCGAGCTTATCCTTCTGCTCGAGCGTCGGCTCGAGCGCCTGGTAGATCTCCGGGTTGATCGGGATGCCGCGGGTGAGACCGAGCGCGGCGCCCGCTTCCTTGTCGGAGACGAACCACTTCACGAACGCTTTCGCCTCGTCCTTGTGCTTGGAGCCCGCGCTGACGCTGAGGAAGATGGTCGACTGCGCCCAGCCGCCGCCCGCGGGGCCGATTGGCATGTTGACGACGCCGACCTTGCCCGGCATGAGCTGCTCCAGCGCGCTCACCGACCCCGTCGTCGCGCCGCGGGTCATGACGGCGCCCGACGCCATCGGGTCCGCCTTCGGGTCGTTCTCGAGGAACGCGGCGGACTGCTCCGCCGGGGGCACGATTTTGGCTTTGCGAAATTCCTCGTACGTTTTGTAGAACTTGACGAATAAGTCCTTATCGAGATGGAACGTCTTGCCCCCGTCCGTCATGACGGGCGGCCCGCCCATCGACGTCTGGTAGAAGTTGAAGCCATCCCAAGTCGTGCTGTCGCCGATCGGATATTTGCCTTCCGGCAGCTTCGACTTGGCGTCGCGCGCCCATTGGAAAAATTCGTCGTAGGTCCAATTCTGCTTGGGCAGCGGAATGCCGTACTGCGCGAGCTCCTCCTTGTTGAAGGCGATGCCTTGCGCGTTCTGGCTGAGGGGGATGCCGTACAGTTTGCCGCCGATCTTGCTGTTCTCGACGACGTTCGGGTCGACGATTCCGCTCAGATCGACGCCGGACAGATCCTCCAGCTGGCCCCGCGACACGTACTCCTGGATGTAGGCGGCGTCCATCTGCAGCACGTCCGGGATGGACTTAGACGCCGCGAGCGTCGGCAGCTTCTGCCAGTAGGCGTCCCACGCCATGAACTCGGGTTTGAACTTGACGCCGGGATGTTGCTTCGTATAGATCTCCAGCGCCTTTTTGGTCGCCTCGTGCCGCGCGTCCGGCCCCCACCACATGATGCCGAGTGTCGTCCCTCCGCCCGTCCCCTTACTGCCTTCCGCCGTGCCGGACGGACTCCCGTCCGCGTCGCCGCCGCTTTTCCCGCCGCAGGCCGCCAGCAGCAGCGCCGACCCGAGGAGCGCCACCGCGGCGCGATACGCCTTTCTCGTCTTCATTCGTTCATCCCCTTTGATATAAAAATGGGTTGTTGCCTCTAGCCTTCGGGTGGCTCAGCCCTTCAAGCCCGTCGTCGCGATCCCCTCGACGAAGTGCTTTTGCGCGAGGAAAAACAAAACGACCGACGGCAGCACGGACAGCAGCGACATCGCCAGCAGCTGGCCCCACTGGATATCGAACTGGTCGATGAACATGCGGAGGGCAAGGCCGACGGTGAATTTGTCGACCGAGCTCAGGTAGAGCACCTGCGCGAAAAAGTCGTCCCAGCTCCAGATGAACGTGAAGATCCCGACCGTGACGAGCGCGGGTTTGATCAGCGGAAAGACGATCCGCAGGAAGATGCCGTAGACGGAAGCCCCGTCGATCTTGGCCGCCTCGTCCAGGTCGCGGGGGATGCCCCGGATAAATTGAACGAGGAGGAAAATGAAGAAGGCGCCCCCGCCGAAAAAGTGCGGCACCACGAGCGGCACGTAGCTGTCCACGAGATTCAGCTTGTTGAACAGGATGTACTGCGGCACGACCGTCACTTGCCCGGGAAGCATCATCGTCAGCAGCAGGATCGAAAACCAGAAGCCGCGAAACTTGAAGTTCAAGCGGCCGAAGCCGTAAGCGACGACGGCGGCGGTCAACACGCCTCCGACGACATTCCCCAGCTCCATGAGCAGCGTGTTGGCGAAAAAATGGCCGAACGTGTACTCGCCCGAGAACCGCCATCCATTCGCGTAGTTCTCCCACATCGGCGTGGACGGCCACAGCGTCGGCAGGCTCAGCTCCTCCGTCTTTTTCAGCGAGGCGCCGACCCACCAGATGACAGGGTACAGCATCAGGAGCGAGAACAGCGTAAGCAGCAGATGTCTCGTCCACTTGGAACCGCCCGCGGTCGTCATCCCGGCTTGCCCCCTTCCGATTCGTAGAACACCCAGTAGCGGGAGGCGGCGAAGTTGATAGCGGTCAGCAGAGCGACGATGGCGAGCAGGATCCAAGCCAGCGCCGAGGCGTATCCCATCTGGTAATGCTTAAACGCTTTTTCGTAAAGGAACAGGGCATACATGTAGGTCGAGTTGACGGGTCCGCCCTTGGTGATGATGAACGCCGAGGTGAACGTCTGGAAGGAGCCGATGACCCCCAGCACGAGGTTGAAGAACATGACCGGAGACAGCATCGGCAGCGTGATGCGGAAAAACTTGCGCACGGCCCCGGCGCCATCGACGGAGGCCGACTCGTACAACTCCTGGGGAATCTGCTTGAGCCCGGCCAGGAAGATGACCATCGTCGAGCCGAACTGCCAGGTGTTCAGCAGGATCAGCGTGGCGAGCGATGTGTCGGGATTCGAGATCCAGCCGACGCCCGGAATGCCGAACCAGGCCAGCACTTGATTGACGTAGCCGTCGATCCCGAACATGCTGCGCCAGAGGGCGGCGACGGCGATGCTTCCCCCGATCAGCGAGGGGAAGTAGAAGGCCGTGCGGTACAGGTTCATCCCTCGCATGTTGCGGTTCAGCGCCATCGCCACGAGCAGCGAGAACAGCAGCTTCAGCGGGACGGAAAACAGCACGAACAAAAACGTCACGCTCAGCGACTTGGCGAAAGTCGCGTCCTCCGCGAAAATCTTCGCGTAGTTGGCCGTGCCCGTCCAGACCGACTCGCTCAGCAGCGAGTACTCGGTAAACGACAAATAAAACGATTGCGCGATCGGCCACAGCGTCAGCAGCAGAAAGCCGATCAGCCAGGGAGAGATGAACAAGTACCCCGCCCCGTTGACGGTTCCCGCCGCGCTCCGTTTCTTCTTCGCGGCCGAAGGACGGACGGCCGCCGCCGGCTCGGCAGCTACCCCATGTGCCCCATCTCCTTTGCGGATCGTTCGCAGTTGGCTGCGCGTAGACTCATGATAACGAAAGCGATTACACCGTCATAGGCGACGATTTTATGAAATGGTTTGATTTTTTTTATTCCTTCGCCGGCGGTCTTTCCTGCGGCCAGCGCCGGTCTTCGGGGAGGGCGAGAAAATTATGGCCGCAGGCGAAATGCCTTAAAAAAGTCGCATCGACAAATGCCGCGCCGTCCCTAACAATAGACCTCGGGAATGTGGTCCATCACCCTATCGGGAAGAGGTGCTTCGGCATGAAATTCGATCATTCGGAAGATATCGTCCAGCTCACGCCCTTGTGGGAAGGCGAACGGTTTGCGAACGGCCGGCCCAAAGTGCCGGCGGACTTGCTGCGCCGGATGCGCAAAATTACGCTGGAGGAAGCCTGGGGCCCGCTGTGGAATCGGGGCTATCGGTTCCAGTTCGAAGGCGATCTCAAGATCGTCCACCCGAACCGGGTCATGGTTGGCCGCGCCGTGACGGCCGTGCTCGTGCCGATGCGGCCCGATCTGCACGATACGCTGCTGCGTTATGGACACGAGGAAGAGGGGCGGCGGGGATTTTTCAATCAATGGGTCGTCGACGCGCTCGAGGAGGACGACGTCGTCGTGGTCGACCTGTTCGACAAAGTGCATATGGGCACATACGTAGGCGGCAATCTGTCGACGGCCATCGCCGCGCGGACGAAGCGGGGCGGCGCGGTCATTTGGGGCGGCATCCGGGACAACCAGCAGGTCGCCGAGATCGACGAGATCAATATTTACTATCGCGGCAGCGATCCGACCGCGATCGCGGACGTGACGATGGTCGGCATGAACGTCCCGACGCGCATCGGCCGCGCCGTCTGCCTCCCGGGCGACGTCGTGCTCGGCACGCCGGCCGGCGTCATCTTTATTCCGCCGCATTTGGCCGAGCTTACCGTCGTCCAGGCGGAGAAATCCCAGGCGCGCGACGTGTTCGGCTTCGTTCGGCTCAAGGAAGGGCGGTATTCGACCGCGCAGATCGACGCTTTTTGGGGCGTTCCGCTGTGGGAGGACTTCCTTGGGTGGTTCGGGCGGGACGAAGCGGCCGCGGACTACCGCCACCTGACCTGGGAGAGCGAACTGGAAGAGGCGAGACGGCGTGCGGAGGACGGCCCTGCCAGCGACGTCCGGCTCTGATTCCCCTCCTCGCGCCACATGCGGCGCCCCGTTGCCGCGCCGCTTGCAGGAACGCCATCAGGCTCCGCCGATCCTACCGGCGGAGCCTGATTCGCGTATCGGCGCAACGCCGCCGCATCGTTCTCAACTTCATCTTGTCAAGCCGCACCATTGGTGTTATCTTCTAAAGTGAGTGAGTGACTCACTCACAAAAAAGATGAAGGAGCGTACTCATGCCCAAAACCAATCTTTTACCCGACCTGATCTTCCGCGGATTCAATCGGCGAAGAAACGCTCGAAAGCTTATCGTCCATGCGTCGAACGGTATCGTGGAAAGCCGATTTGTGCCGATTGGCGGTATGGATCAATGGATTACGATGCGCGGCGAAGACCGCGATCATCCCGCTTTGCTTTTTATCCATGGCGGGCCTGCCTCCCCCTATTCCATTTTCAGTCCGTTATTGCGTTCGTGGGAAAAGCATTTCACCATCGTGCATTGGGACCAGCGCGGGGCAGGGAAAACATTTCGCAAAAACGGGAGGTTCGGAAGTGGAACCATCACCTTTGATCGTCTTGCTCGGGACGGGATTGAAGTCGCGCAATATGTGTGTTCCAGGCTCGGACACGAAAAAGTGATTCTTATCGGCAGTTCCGCAGGCAGCCTGATCGCGACCATGATGGCCAAGCGCTGCCCGCACCTGTTTCATGCCTATGTCGGCACGGATCAGAACGCATCGGATCCTCAATTTGATTCCTACCGTTTATCGCTGGACTTTCTTCGCGCTTCAGGGAATGCAAAGGGCGTTCAACTGGTAGAAAGGATGGGACCGGATCCCGCCAAATGGAGCCGCAAGGATTTCGAAGAGAAGAACCGGCATATTGTTCGATCCAAGAACCACACGGTTCCGAATATGATTATGGATCTGATGCTGCCATCCATGCTTTCGTCTCCGGATCACAAATATCGGGATCTTCTCGATATTTTCAAAGGAATGAGCTTTTCATTGGATCATCTTTTCAACGAATTAATGACCTATCATATCCGCGATCTGGGCATGCGATTTGAATTGCCGTTCTTTGTTTTTCAAGGCGATGCGGACCTCTTTACGCCTACCGTGGCCGCCAAAGCGTATTTCGATGAAATCGAAGCTCCCCGCAAGGAATTTGTGCTAATCAAGAACGCCGGCCATCTTGCTTGTTTTGCCCGGCCCGATCAATTTCTTGAAGAACTGATCGAACGCGTACGCCCGCTGGCCTTCTCGTCCGAAAAGCGTAACCGGGATGCTTTTATGGTACAATGAATGCAATAAACCGAATGATCGGAGTTTGACGTTCATTGTCCTTCTCAAATAAGCAGCAGCCCGGTCGGGTACGTTCGGATCGCAAACAACAAATCAAGCAAGCCGCGCTTCGCATGTTTGCGCGCCGCGGGTTCGCAGGGACGAAAACGAGTTTGATCGCCGTTGAAGCCGGGGTCAGCGAAGGTTTGATTTACCGCTATTTCAAATCCAAAGACGAACTCTATACCGTTCTTGTGCGGGAATTGATCGAAGAAGCGACAAAAGAACTCGATCACATTCATCTTCTGCCGGGAACGCCGTATGAACAAATGAAAGCTTTGACCCAGGCCATGCTTGCAGAGAGCAGCAAATCTTCTTTTTTGCTGATTCTTCGGGCACGAAAAGAAGTCGAGATCCCCGAAGAGGCACGGCAAGTTCTGGAGCAACATGCGGCAAATGCGCTGATCGACCGACTCGTCCCCATCTTTATCAAAGGGCAACAAGCCGGCGATTTTTCCGAAGGGGACCCTCAAAAACTATTGTCTTGGTATTTCAATATTATTAACAGCCTGATCATGCAAGAAATAGAAAAAGAGGCATACGGCATACCCGACACGGATCGCTTGATGCGTTTTTTGTCCAAATGACGGCTCTGGGACGCTCCTAAAATCGAACGGCAGCGCAGAACTCATCTTCGCGTTTTGCGCTACCGTTTTTTGCCGCTCGCGGCGGGGCGTGTCGGCTATATCAAACCGTTTCCCTGAAGCGCTTTCAACTTCCAATGGATTCGCGGTATTCGCTCGGGGAAAGTCCCACCCTTTTTTTGAAAATCTGGCTGAAATACCGGGAGTCCTGATAGCCGACCCGCTCCGCCACCTCGTAGTTTTTGAGATGCGTCTTTTTCAGCATATCCTTGGCCTTGTCGATGCGGATGTCCGTGAGGTGCTCGATGAATGTCTTGCCGGTGTTCGTCTTGAACAGCAGACTGAGGTAGGTCGGCGTCATGTACACCTTTCGGGCGACGCTGTTCAGCGAGGCGTTCTGGCACTCTTGCTCCATATAGTGGATCGTCTTCTTGATGATGCTGCGATGGCTGTCCTTGGCGTTCAGCTCGCCGACTTCGCGGAGACGGACGAGAAAGTCCGCGACGTAGCGCTTGAGCGCCTGCAGCGTCTCGAGCTTGGTGACGGACAAAATTTCGAGACGCCGGTAGTCTCCGAGCTTTTCCGCCGCGGCGAGCACGAGTTTCTCCGTTCCGGCGAGCAGCCGAACGGTCCACTCGTGGACGGCCGGGATCTCGACCGGGCCGTCCCGCAGCAGCGCGGCGTAGAACCGCTCGACGGCCTCCGCCAGCGCTTCGTCGGAAGCGCCGGAGCGGACGGCCTCGCCCAGCTCTCGCTCCATCGCCGCCGCTTCCTCGCCGGGCGGGGCGAAGCGTCCGAGCTCGCCGTCGTACAAAATCTTGCCCGTCCCGGCGTAAAACTTGTTCGACAGCGCGCGGGCGGCTTGGCGGTGCGAGCGATGGAGGTCGGCGAGCCGGGAACCCGGCTGGCCGACGCCGATCGGAACGGCCCTCCCGATCCATTCGCCGAGCGCCGCATGCACCGCCTGCAGCGCTTCCTTGGCCGGCCAGGAAAAAATAAGGCCGAGCCTGCCCTCCTCGCTTGCAAACAGGGCGGCGCCTTCCGGCAGATGCCGTCCGGCGGCTTCGCGCATCCGTTCGGTATACTCGCGTCTGTCCGGGACCGTCTCATCCGGCTCGGGCGGTTCGATCAGCGCGACGGTCGGCAGCGTCCAGCAGGGGTCGAGCTTCAGGCGGCTCATGCTCTCCCGGAAACCCGGCTTCGCCTCCCCTCTGCCCGACACCAGCTCCCTTAACAGGTGATCCTGCATCCAAGTCCAAATCCGATCTTCGAACGACAACGGATGGCCATGCATCTTCCCAATCCCCCTCCGTGACGACGGTCATCGGGACGGGCGCTCGCCCTACGCCAGATGGATCGCCTTGTAAGCGTGCATGTGTTCGATGAACGCATGTTCGGCCGCTGCCTCGTCGCCTTGGCGAAGCTTCTCGATGAGCAGCCGATGCCATTCGACCAGCCCGTCGGTCGTATAGTGCCGGTTCGAGATGGCCATGAACCGCATCACCTTCGTCCGCATCTGGCCCCACAGTTCGAGAATGGCTTGATTGTCGCACCGCCGATAGAAATAGCCGTGAAATTCCATGTCCTGCTCCAGAATGTCGAGCAGATCGTTCCGCTTGATCGCGGCGTCCATGCAAAGGATGATGTCCTCCAGCCGGCGATAGTCCTCCTCGGTCAGCAACGGCATCGTCGTCCGAACGGCGAACCCTTCGATGATTTCGCGAAGCACGAAGATGTCATGAATCTCCTTGGACGAAATATCGGAGACGACCGAGCCCTTGTTCGGAACGCCGACGATCAGTCCTTCCTGCTTCAGCCGCTCGAGCGCCTCGCGGACCGGCGCCTGGCTGATGCCGAACTTGCCCGCGATGTCGAGAACGATCAGCCGAGCGCCCGGCTGCAGTTCGCCGGACAGAATCTCTTTCTTCAACGCATGGTACACTTGCGTGCTGATCGAGTGGATTTGCAAGTTCGGCTGCTGCTCCAGCATAGGTCCTCCTTCTGCGTTATCGATTATCGATAATGCACTTCGCAATCTGATGAGAAATCCTTCATCCACCCCCATTTTATCGATTATCGATAATCTATTTCGCCTCTCTATTATAAAACGCGCCCTTCTCCTTGACAACGATGAAGATTGTCGAAACTCCATATTACCCGTGCTTGGCAGCCGGCGAAACGGCGCCGGCTTTCGGCCGATCGCCGGCTCGATTTCCCGGTTTCGAGACTGATTCAGCCCCCCGACGGCCGTGGTAAGGAGGAGGCAAGTTCATACCGGCGCCACCGGCGAGATAGATTCGCCGCTTCCGGCGTCGGGCAAGGGATGAGCGCTCCGCTCTATCCATTTCATCTTCGAAGGAGGCGTTCTTATGCTATACTGGGCATTCGTATTTCTGCTGATCGCCATCGTGGCCGCGATCTTCGGCTTCGGAGGCATCGTCGGCGCCGCGGTCGGCGTCGCGAAGTTCCTCTTCTTCCTGTTTATCATCCTGTTCGTCATTTCGCTCATCTTCGGCCGCCGAAGAGGGGTCTGACCCGGGGAGGAAAGCGGCGCTGACCGGATTGTCCGCCCGCGGCGGCGATTAGAACTCTTGCGGGATCAACCATTTTCCGGTAAAGTAGGCGATAGCATCGACCTTTACACCCAACCGATCGAGCCTATCGTCCACTGCCGGGAAGCCGCAATCGACGCCGCCTCGAACGCCGCCTTTTCTCCCTACCATTTCCAGATTTTACATGACGCCCTCCCTGCGCGCAAGCGATCGGGAGGGCGTTTATTTTGTCATTGCAATGTTTCGTTCTATCCGAAATGCGTTAAAAAGAGACATGCGCCCGACAGACATGTGAAGGGTACAGAAACAGAAACGGAGGCTGATGATTCCATGCAAGCACTTCTTCTCGCCGGGGGATTAGGTACCAGATTACGGCCGCTCACCGAAAATTTGCCGAAGCCGATGGCGCTCGTAGGAAATCGGCCTTGGCTGGAGCATCTGATCCTCGACTACAAAGATCAGGGCGTGGACGAATTCGTAATCGCCGTCAAGCACTATCGGGAATTGATTGAGTCCTTTCTCGGAGACGGCTCTAAATATGGCGTTCGCATCGAGTACGCCGTGGAGAAAGAGTTGCTTGGCACCGCGGGAGCCATCAAAAACGCCGAGCATCTGCTGGGCGACCGGTTCATCGTCGTGAACGCCGACATCATTCACCAGATCGACCTTCAAAACGCGATTCGCTTCCACGAAGATCACAACGGGCTCGTCACGATTTGCCTGACGGAAGTCGAAGACCCGTCCCATTACGGCGTTGTGGAGAAAGGCGAGGACGGCCGGATCTCGAGCTTCGTGGAGAAGCCCAAGAAGGAAGAGGCTCCCTCGAATCTGATCAACGCCGGCATCTATGTCATGGATCGGGCCGCGCTGGATCATATTCCCGCCCGGAAGGTCGTATCGATCGAGAAAGAGACGTTTCCTCTGCTGATCGACAATGGAAGCGGGGTGTTCGGATACCCCGTGAGCGGCTACTGGATGGACATGGGCACGAAGGACCGCTACCGCCAGCTCCACTGGGACGTGCTGGACCGAAAGTTTCCGCTCTCGATCAGCGGCAAGGAAATGAACGAGAAAGGCATCTGGATCGGGGAGAACGTCCACATCGGGCAGGGGGTGCTGCTCGTGCCGCCGGTCATGATCGGGGACAACGTGACGATCGGAGACCGCAGCATCATCGGTCCGTACACGGTCATCGGCAACAGCTGCCGGATCGGCTCCCATGCGAGAATGTCCAAGACGATCCTATGGGACCGCTGCAAGGTCAGCGCGGGTGCGCAGCTGAACGAGTGCATCTTCGGCACGGGCATGCAGATCGCAGGTCCCCATATGATGCGCGAAGAGGTGCTAAGCAGCGCGGGCAACGCCGCCATGGGCGGCAACAGAACGTTGGAGGTGCACAACCAATGAGTCCCAAAACTTTTCAAATCGCGTATGTAAGCACCTATGTGCCAAAAAAATGCGGCTTGGCTACGTATACGCACCATTTGCGCGACGCGGTCCGGCAGGCGAGCAGCGGTATTTTCCCCGATCCGGTCGTCGCGCTCTGCAATGAGGACGAAATGGAGCTGTACGGAGAAAATTGGCACCTTCCGCTGCTCAAACAAGAGCGCGAGGACTATCGCAAAATGGCCGACTATCTGAACCGCAGCGCGGTCGACATCGTCTCGCTGCAGCATGAATTCGGCATCTTCGGCGGGGAGGCGGGCAGCTATGCGCTCGATTTGATCGAACGTCTGAACAAACCGGTCGTGACGACGTTCCATACGGTGTTCGAACAGCCCCAAGAGCCGTACTCCGCCATCCAGGCGGAAATCGCAAGGCGCAGCGACCATATCCACGTCATGAACCGCAAGGCGCTGGGTTATCTGCACGAGCACTTCGGCATTCCGGAGGGCAAGGTAACCTTCATCCCGCACGGGACGCCGGTACCGAGCAGGGCCGACCGGATCCGCACCCGCCATGCCAACGGCTGGGAAAACCGCAAGGTCGTCTTCCAGTTCGGCCTGCTGAGCCGCAGCAAAGGCGTGGAACTCGTGCTCCGCTCGCTCGCCACGGCGGTCAAGGCCGTGCCGGATCTGCTCTATGTGCTGGCGGGACAGACGCATCCCGAAGTGCGCAAGCACGAAGGCGAGTCCTATCGCGAGGAACTGAACGCGCTAATCGAGGAGCTCGGACTGCAGCACCACGTTCGGATGATCGACCGATACATCCCCGAGGAAGAGCTCGTGTCGCTCTTGATGGCCTCGGATCTGTACGTGACGCCGTACCCGGGCATGCAGCAAATCACAAGCGGCACCCTCGCCTATGCGGTCGGCCTCGGCCGTCCGGTGCTGAGCACTCCTTATATTTATGCCAAAGACCTGCTCCAAGGTTACGACGAACTCTTGCTACCGTACGGGGACGCCGATGCCTGGAGCACCAAAATCATCGAACTGTTCACCTACCCCGAAAAGCTGGCGTACACCGAGCAGCGGATGGCCGAGACCGGCCGCAGCATGCAGTGGCCGGAAGTCGGGAATCGATATTTGCAGCTTTTGGAGCGGATGGCTGCGGAAAAGCGCTGGAGGATGGCCGATGTCATTTAAGCGGAAAAGGCGGGCTGCCCCGCCTTCTTTTGTCCACTTGAAACGCATGACGGACGATACCGGACTCCTCGAACACGCGCTGGGCCGCATCCCCCGGCGCCGGGAAGGGTATACGACCGACGACAACGCAAGGGCGCTTTGGACCGTCACCGAGTGGCTGAGCGCCGCCGACGAAGCCCGGCTGGGACGCGAGGACCGCGAGCTCCTGCTCTCCCTGGCATCCAATTATCTCGCCTTTCTCCTGTGGAACCAGCGGGAAGACGGCTGGTGGCACAACAACGTGGCCTACGACCGCTCGCCGGAGCCGGAGGAGATCTCCCACGACTGCCAGGGACGCTCGATCTGGAGCGTCGCCGACGCCTGGGTGCGGCTCCCCGCCACGCACAAGGACGCCGCGCTCTGCATGCTGGAGCGGGCGCTGCGCACGATCGGACGGATCGACTCCCTCCGGGGCCAGGCGTTCGCGATGGCGGCCTGCGCCCATATCCTCGAGGCGGACCGCGACGGCGCCGTCAAGCTTCCCAACGGCTGGCGCGAGGAGCTGCGGCGTCACGTGGACCGGATCGAAGACCTGATGATCGGCGCGTTTCGCCACTTTTCGGACGACCGTTGGCGCTGGTTCGAGCCGGCCATGACCTACGGCAACGGAGCGCTGCCCTGGGCGATGCTCCGCGCCTACCGGCTCACCCGCCGTCCGGAGACGCTCGAGGCCGGGCTCGACAGCCTCTCCTCGCTGCAGACGGTCATGACAAGCGACGAAGGCTGGTTCCGTCCGATCGGCAACGACGGCTGGTGCACCTCCAAGGCGGTCAGCCGCTGGGACCAGCAGCCGCTCGAAATGTTCAAGCTGGCGCTCGCCCTTGAGGAAGCCGCGCGCGCGCTGGAAGCGGGCGAACGCGAAGGCATCTCTCTCCTCCTGACGTACGACGCGACCTTTGACAAGCGCAAGCGCCCCCGGACGGGCGCGCAGCCGTCGGAACGGAGCGGAGCGGAAGAACCGCTCGCCACGGTTGGAGTAGCGCTTGCCGTCCAGCCGGACGGTGCCGAGACGGAGGCGCCAGACAACGCGCAGGTCGTGAGTCCGGCCCGCCACGCCGCCTTCCTGCGCGAGTCGCGGGACCGGTGCTTGGATTGGTTCTTCGGCGACAACGACCTGGATGCCCCGATGGCCGACGCGTCGGACGGCAGCTGCTGCGACGGCTTGCAGGCGAACGGCCCGAACGTCAATTGCGGCGCCGAAGCTACGTTGTCCTACCTCATGACCGAGGCGCTGTGCCGGCACGGATGAGCGAGCCGCTGCGGAATCGGCAATGGACTCTTATGGCAATAGACTCCTATATAGAAGCTTTCGATAGGGAAGAAAAGGACGGAGCGCTGCACGCTCCGTCCTTTTCGGCGAGCGGGGCCGCAGGCGGCTCCTTTTTTCAACGGATCAGAAAGATAGGCTCACCCATCCTTCACTGATCCGTCTCCGATAAAAACGGTTCCGCCATCTTCCTTGAAGACGGCGGAACCGTTTTTACTTGAGTCAGAGAAATTGGAAATTCAGCGCGATCCGCAGCGTCGAAACGACTGGTTTCCGAACGTGGAGATCGATCGTATAATAGCGCTCGTCCGCGCCGAAATGGTTGCGGAAAACGCGGCTCGCGATTTCGGGTTCGAGAATGTCCGCATCGTACGCAAGCCGCACCGACCGCCGCTCGCCCCGGAGCAGAATGACGCCAGGCTCCGCCGGCTCGGGAACGGTGCGGCTTACGAGGCGCTCCGTTACCCGATCGGGCGAAGCCGCGAAGTCGTACTCGTCGGTCAGCATCAGCGTCGGTCGCGCCGACTTGCGCCAGACGAACCGCCGAACAAGCGATCGAAGGCCCGGGTGGCCATAGGTTCCGGCCAGTTCGAGCGCAAGCCGATCCTCCGCCGGCTCCGCCGCCGACTCGAGGACGACGGCCGCGCGGTTCGCGCCGATCTGCTGCAGCCGGCCGTCCACGATCGGCAGCGAGTGGCCTTGCGGCCCGTTGCACGCATACGCGTACCGCCCTTCCCCGAAGGAAGAGGCCGTGTATTCGCCGCTGCCGAGGTCCGCCGCAAAGGCCGGCTCCTCGTCCGCGAGCAGTATGAAGTGCCCGACGTCCGCATGGTTGTGGGGCTCGTCGTTGTGCCCGCCTTTGGCCGCGAAGCCGTACGACCCGTCCGCTTCGGCGTGCCGGGATACAAGCCAAGCCGCGTTTGGCAAATACCAGCTGCCGGACGGCCAGTCGGCAGCCTGCTCGTTCGGCCGCGCCCAGATCAGGTTCCGCAGCGCGTGCGCGAACCGACTGCAGGCGTCGTCCGTATACTTCGCGCGGATGGCGCGGGGAGGCGCCGAGACCTCCGGGTACCGCGCGGCCAGATAGTCCGACAAGCCGATCTGGACGGGAAATGCGGGCAGCGCGTCCGAAAAGTTGGCCGTCCGGTCGCCTGCCAGGTAGCAGCGCTGCTGGAACAGGGCGATCCGGCCGACCTTCGGCGCCGCGAGCAGGTCGATCGCGCCCCGGGTCCGGCGTCGCAGCAAGTCGGCGAAGTAGACGAAATAGCCGAAGCCGTAGTTCCAGTAACCCAGCCCTTCCGGACAGGCTCCGTCTTCTCCGTACCCGGCGAGGAAGCAGTCCATGCTGTCGATCACGCGCCCGACGACGTCCGTCATCCGCTCGGGATCGGACAGGAGCAGCAGCGCCGCCGAGCCGATCGATCCGGCGCAGACGGCCGACCAATTGTGCTTGGCCGTCTCCCAGCCGTAAGGACCGCGCGTCAAATACGGCGTAAACAGCCTTGCCTCGATCTCCCCCCGGATGCGCTCGCGCAGCGCCGGCGGCAGCCGATCTCCGCCGATCGCCAGCATCTCGGCCAGCGTAAAGCCCGTCTCCGCCGCGAACAGGTCGATCTGGCCGTCCGTCTCCAGCCCCTTCACGTGCGCGGGCAGGCACCAGGTCCGCTCCGCGCATACCTCGGACGCGATCTCCGCCCAAGCGGCAAGATCATCCGCCCGCTCGGGCCGCATCCACGACAGCAGCGCGAACGTGTTCAGCCTCCGCCTGCGGGCGAAGTAGACCCGTTCGTAATCGAGCCGGACGCCGGTGCGCTCGAACGACAGAAACAGCTCCTCCGTCAGCGCCGGAATCGGCTCCCGCAGCAGCCGCTCGCCCTCCTCCCGGATCTCGCCGGACGCTGCCGCCGTCGCCGGAGCGTCTGTCAGCGACCGCCAGTATCGCTCCGGATCGGCGCCATCCGGCGCATACAGCCCCGGTCCGGCCGGAGCGAGGTGCGACAGGATGCTGCGCAGTTCCGTTCTCTCCATTTTTCCTCCCCCTTCTCTCGCTCCGGCTTGAAGCCGCTTGTTTCCTTTTCGCCGTGCCGCTTTTCCATTTTTTCCGTTTGTTCTCGCTTCTTATTTCGAGACGAACATACCCAGGCTCCTGCCCGCGCGGCGGTTCGAAAATAAAAAAACCGCCACCGGCGGGGTAGCGGTACGAAACAAGCTGCCTGCGATCGCGGGGCCGATCGCGCGAAACGCGATTTCTATTTCTTCTCGAGCTTGGCCAGCGCCGCCTCGAAGTCTTCGGGCAGCGGCGCGCGGGCCGTCAGCCGCTCGCCCGTCCATGGGTGATGCCAGATCAGGCGTTCCCCGTGCAGGGCCTGGCGGGAGATGACGGCGCGCTTGCCCCCGTACAGTCCGTCTCCCGCGAGCGGATGGCCGATCGCCGCCATGTGCACGCGAATCTGGTGCGTCCGGCCCGTCTCGAGCCGCAGGCGGACCAGCGTATAGCCCTCGTACCGCTGCACCACCTCGTAGTGCGTGATCGCGGGGTCGCCGGTTTCGCTGACGCGGCGGCGCGTGGAGTGGTGGCGGTCCTGGCCGATCGGCAGGTTGATCGTGCCCTTGTCCTGCGGCAGCTCCCCTTCGGCCAGCGCGAGATAGATGCGCTCGATCTTTTTCTCCCGCATCTCTTTGTCGTACTGGTAATGGGCGAATTCGTTCTTGGCGTACAGGACGGGACCGGTCGTCTCCTTGTCGATGCGGTGGATGTGGCGGATCCGCACGTCCTGGTTCGTCATCTCGTAATACGCGGCGACGGCGTGCGCAAGCGTGTGCCGCTGCCCCTTCTCGCTCGGATGCACCTCGTATCCGGAGGGCTTGTTTACGACGAGCGTAAAGTCGTCTTCGTACAGCACGTTCAGCTCCATCCAGTCGGACGGGAAATCGCGCTTCTCCCGGGCGAACAGCTGCAGCCGCAGGTTCGTGCCCTGCAGCACGACGCCCTTGGCCTGCAGCAGCTTGTGCGCCAGCTTCGGCACGAGCGGCGTGTGCTTCAGCACCTGCGGGATCGGGGCGCCCGCGAGCCCTTCCGGCACCCGGAACTCCATCCAGTCGCCCTTGCGCCGCCCCAGCTTCAGATAGGCGGCCGGTGGAACGGCCTGTCCCGGACTTCCCGAACGGTCCGCCCGCGGACCGCCTCCGGCTCCTCCCGCTGTCGGCCGGCCAGGCCGTCCCTGCGCCTCTCGCCCTTCACGCGCAAAAGACGGCGCGCCGCCTCCGCGCTCCTTGCGGACGGATGCCTTGCCCGCACCGCCTCTTCCGGCGGCAGCCGCGTACCGGTCTTGTCCTCTTCCGCCGCCGCTGCCGGCCTCTCTCCTGCCCCCGTCGCGCGAACCCTGCGGCCCTTGCGGCCGGCTCGGCTTACCCGGCTGCTTGGCCCGGCTTTGCTGGTTGCGTCCAGCACCTCTCATCCTGCTCACTCCGTACGGTCTGATATGTTCTTCGCCACAATATACGAGAATGCGGTCGGGATGTCAAACCGCCGCATACGACGGCATTCCCGCCTTAGGGACGGCGTTCGGTACGATCCGAGTCCGTTCGCCGGCTGTCGAACGTTAGCGAATATATTACCGTTTGTTTACAAATGGCGATTTCGCCGAAACCCTACAAAATACGCTATTTTCACACCGTATCTCGTTTTTCGAAGACGTGCTAACTTAGGAATAGGGGGCAAGCCCCCGACCATTCTATCGATCGAGGAGGATTTAACATGAGCGCACCGGAAGACGAAATCGTAGGGTCGGAACTGGAAGCGGAAGCCGTGGCAGCCGAAGAAAATGAGGTGGCCGAGGAAGCGGAAGCCGTGGCAGCCGATGAAGACGCAGTAGCCGAGGAAACGGAAGCCGTAGAAGCGGAGGCGGAAGCCGAAGCGATCGAGGACATCGCGGACGACGAAGCGGATGAGGCGGAAGCCCCCGCCGCCGAGCTGGAAGAAGCCGAAGAAGTCGCTGATTGAAGCCCTCATGTTGAATCGCTCCTAACAACGGTAAGGGAGCCGTGCGGCCGGCTCCCTTATGCTTTGGCGAATGCGGCGAGCAGCGCCCATTTGCGCTCTTTGCGCCGCATGTAGCGGGGCAGCGTGCGGTACAGCTCCCGGCAAGCGCGATACGCCTCTCGCGCCTCCTCCGTTCTCCCCATCGTCCGGTATACGGTCCCCAACCGATAGAAGGCCTCGCACGACGATGCGTTCATGCGCTGAAACTCCTGCAAAAAGCCGATGGCTTTATCGGCATCCGTCTTCGCATAGGCCTCGCCCAGCTTCAAATAGGGCAAGCCGTACTTCACGCGGGGGCTGATCTCCAGCGCCCGATTCATCGCGCGCTCCCCCTCCTCCGTATGTCCGATCGCCAGCTCCGCGATCCCCCGATCGCTCCAATACTCCGCCGAATGCTCCATTTTTGCCTCGATGTCGAGCAGCACGTCCCTCGCATCGCGGAATCGCTTGCTCTCGATCAACAGCCGGGCCAGCTCGGACTGCGCCGACACGTCATGCGGGTTCAGCAGCAGCTGTCTGCGTGCTTTGCCGATCGCCCCGCGGCGCTTGAATGGCTTCACGAGGCTCGGCGTCAGGCCGATATATCTGCGTTCCAGGAAATAAAAGACGACGAGCAGGACCAGGATCGCAAGGAACGGGTTGCCGAGCACCCGCCACAGCAGAAAGAACAGCAACGCTTTAACGAACATGCGCTTCCTTCCTTTCCTAAGATCGATTGCGCGCATGCGGCATGCGCGGCCGCGATAGGGTGTCCGAATGAATGCTCGACCCCGTATCGGAAGCTCTATCCTTTCCTATCATAGCATGAAAGAAGGCCCGGCCGCTTTAATTCGGCGTCCCCGGCGGGCGGACGCGGCGGGTAGCCTGCGCCTCCAGCGGATCGTCCGGCCAGTAATGCTTCGGGTACCGGCCTTTCAGATCCTTGCGCACTTCGAAGTAGGCGCTCCGCCAAAAGCTCGCCAGATCCTTCGTTACCTGCACGGGACGCTGAGCCGGAGACAACAGATGCAAGGTGAGCGGCACGCGGCCTTTGGCGATTCGCGGCGTGTCCGGCCGTCCGAACATCTCCTGCAAGCGGACGGCGAGCGCGGGAAACTCCGGATCGGCGTAATCGATCGGCAGCCGGGATCCGCTCGGCACCGTCAGGTGCGTCGGCGCCTCCCGGTCGAGCGCGCCGCGCAGCTCCCAGATCAGCATGGACTCGAGAACGGACGTCAGGTTCAGCCGCGCCAGGTCGGCGCGTTTGCGCATGCCGCCGACGTAAGGCGCGAGCCATTCCTCCAGGGTGTCGACGAGCGCTTCGTCCGAGACGTCCGGCCACCCGCCCTCGGGCTCGTGCCGGCGCAGGAAGAGCACCCGCTCCTGCAGCTGGCGGGCCGCCCGCGTCCAGGGCAAGATGCCGAGCCCGGCTTGGCGGATGCCCGCGAACAAAGCGGCGGCGACGCGATCCGGATCGGGCGCGCCCGCCGGTCCCTCCCACAGCACGACGGCGCCGATCCGCCGCGACTGGCGGGCGCGGACGGCCTCGGCCTCCGCGTCCCATTCGACGGTCTGCACGGTGCGGATCGCGTCCGCGAAGTACGTCTGGAGATCCCCTTCGCTCAGGGCGGCCGCCAGTTGGATCCGCCCTTCGACGCCTTGGTCGTCGAGCTCTGCGACGACGAGGTATTCCGCCTGCGCGAGCGTCTGTCCCTCCGCGATTTGCGCTCCCCGTCCGCCGGACAGCGTATAACGGCCCGGCGCGCGGCGCCTGCCGATGCGGTCCGGGTACGCGAAGCCGAGCAGCACGCCGCAGGCGGCCAGATCGTCGGCAAAGCGGGGTCCGGAGCCGTTAGTCGAGGCAGGGACGGGCTGCTGCGCGGAGCCGACGAGCGGGGCCGAGTCGGCCCGGGGCAACGAGCCGGCGGACGAAGGCGGAGCAGCCTGCTGCGCGGAGTCGGCGAGCGGGGCTGAGTCGGCCCGGGACAACGAGCCGGCAGATGCGGGCGATGCAGACTGCTGCGCAGAGCCGGAGAGCGGGGCCGAGTCGGCCCGGGGGGCGCCGCCCGCGAGCGCGCCGAGCTCGCGAAGCCGCTGCTTCGCCTCGGCGAGCACGCGCTGCCGCAGCCGGTCGTCGGGCTGCGGCTGGCCGGGCGCCG
>NZ_JAJFOW010000287.1 GCF_020731285.1 Cohnella baijiui | reverse complement strand
CCGATCACATCCATATGTTGGTGAGCATTCCGCCAAAATTGAGCGTGTCGGAATTCATGGGTTATCTGAAAGGGAAAAGTTCGCTGATGATATTTGATAAGTTTGCCAACATGAAATATCGATACGGAAGCCGGCAATTTTGGTGTAGAGGATACTTCGTGGACACAGTAGGTCGAAATAAAAAAGTAATTGAAGAGTACATCCGTAACCAGATGGTCGAGGACAAAAATTATGAACAACTAACGATGAAAGAAC
>NZ_JAJFOW010000286.1 GCF_020731285.1 Cohnella baijiui | reverse complement strand
GAAAAAACAAACAGCTGCGTACAATGCGGCTACTGCCTGCCCGTTTGTCCTACGTATGCGACGATGGGGGTGGAAACCCATTCTCCACGCGGCCGAATTAACCTTGTGAAGATGGTCGGTGAGGGAAGAATTACGGATGTATCGGTACTTGAGGAGCCGTTGGACTTGTGTCTTGGCTGCCGCGCCTGCGAAACCGCCTGTCCAACAGGTGTAGAGTACGGTGCCATTCTGGAAGCGGCTCGTGCTGCTCTCGTGA
>NZ_JAJFOW010000285.1 GCF_020731285.1 Cohnella baijiui | reverse complement strand
CCATCACACCCACTCACACTTCTCTCGCTCCACCCGTTCCACAGTTGAAAGGAAAGCAGCCGATTCTCGGCGCATCCATAGCAACAGAAGAACAAATGCTTGCCTATGCCCGCTCTGTAAATCCATTCTTTCCCGCAGAACTGCCTGCATTGTACATAAAGATTGGGAATACATACGGAATACGAGGAGATATCGCTTTTTGCCAGATGCTTAAAGAAACCGGTTACCATCGTTTTGGCGGAATCGTAAAGGCCAAC
>NZ_JAJFOW010000284.1 GCF_020731285.1 Cohnella baijiui | reverse complement strand
ATTGCGGCGATTTGCGCCATGAAGCGTGTGGCAGAGGCATGGGAGAAAAAGTATGGCAAACGTCCAGATAATGAAGATATCGATGCGTTGTATGCAGATTTTGAAGCTGGATTGTTCTCTGTACTAGCTGATCATGCAAAACCGATACCGGGGTCTGTTCAGTTGGTCGATCGTTTGCGTGCGCAAGGAGTTAAAATTGGCTCTACGACGGGATATACGTTAGACATGATGAAAGTGATCGTACCAAAGGCGAAAGA
>NZ_JAJFOW010000283.1 GCF_020731285.1 Cohnella baijiui | reverse complement strand
GATTCTAGCAGCAGCAGCGCCTATGGATGAACATGGTTACTTCTCACTCGGTACACAAGCAGATTATGTTGCTTCCTTCATCGGCAAAGTGCCGTTTTTCCTGGAAGTGAATCCGAATATGCCGCGTACGTTTGGTGCCAATCAGGTGCACATCAGCCAGGTTCTTGGTTATATTGACGTTGATTATCCCCTGCATGAAGCGAAGGAGCCAAAAATTACAGAGATTGACCGTCGCATTGCTGCTCATGTGGTAGAAC
>NZ_JAJFOW010000282.1 GCF_020731285.1 Cohnella baijiui | reverse complement strand
CTTATATGATATTTCTTGGCTCTGCATTAGGCGTTAAATATAAGGCGCATTTGAGTGTGGATATATTGGCGGCATTTCCTGCTTCGGCACGAAAACCGATTGCTTCGATTGGACATGTGCTGGCAATTATCTTTGTATCCATTTTTACCTATTACGGGTGGGTTCATGCTACAAACTCATGGGAGCAGTTTACTCCTACGCTTGAAATCTCGCTCTTTTACCTTTATCTTGTCCTTCCGATTTCCGGTCTACTTATG
>NZ_JAJFOW010000281.1 GCF_020731285.1 Cohnella baijiui | reverse complement strand
ATTGCGAGCATAACCATAAGACCATTCGTTATTCTCGTTTCGTTCATAAAATGAAAGCCGATTCCAAGATAAAACGCACTAAATAAAAGATAGGCTACATGCTGATATTCTACCCGATTCTTTGAAGCTACAGTAATAAATAGAAACAGCAGAACAAATAAAAATACGATATCGCCCCGCAGCATATTTCCGCTCCATACCAGATCGGGGAAGAGCAGCAGCCAGAGAAAGGCCAGGCCGGCAATACCATGCCAATCC
>NZ_JAJFOW010000280.1 GCF_020731285.1 Cohnella baijiui | reverse complement strand
CAGCTGCATTAGAAAACGGAAAACTGTGGATTGTGAAGCTCCTTTCCGAACTGCAGCTTGTACCGTCTAATGCGGAAGCACGCCGCATGGTTCAGCAGGGCGCAGTAAAGATCAATGAAGAAAAAGTTGCTTCTGTGGATGATCATGTTGCCGTAGAGGAAGGAATGATCGTTCAGGTCGGCAAGCGCAAGTTTGCAAAAGTAGTTGTAAAATAAGAGCCTCTCACCAAAAGCAGAGCATGGTAAAAACGGAATGAAG
>NZ_JAJFOW010000279.1 GCF_020731285.1 Cohnella baijiui | reverse complement strand
TCCAACAGCGCAAAAAGAGGAAAGAAGATCGCCATTGGCGGCAGCATTACTGAAATGACCCAACCTACGCCCCGAAATAAACCGAGTACAAGTACGCCATGCAGCCATGCCGGAGATCCTGCCCACATGAACAAGGCAGTCAACTTGCCCTCAAGCCAGCCAAATCCGTCTGCCAGAAGGCTTGAGGGAACATTAGCTCCAGCAATAGTAACCCAGAATACCGCACCTAATAAAGCCAGCATAAAGGGAAATCCAAGA
>NZ_JAJFOW010000278.1 GCF_020731285.1 Cohnella baijiui | reverse complement strand
ATGAAGGCGTACATAATCAAGCGATCGCTTCTCTCAAAGAGCTGCTGAACATCCCGGAAGAGTACCATGTTCTATTCCTGCAGGGTGGTGCCAGCACACAATTTGCCACCATTCCGATGAACTTCCTGCCACAAGGTAAGAAAGCAGGCTATGTCATGACAGGGGCTTGGTCGGAGAAGGCGCTGAAAGAAGCGAAAATGATCGGTGACACATATGAAGTGGCATCAACTAAAGATACGAACTATAACCGGATTCCAAC
>NZ_JAJFOW010000028.1 GCF_020731285.1 Cohnella baijiui | reverse complement strand
GCACTTTGAACGGTTCCCAGTACGAACGCCGAATGTAGGTAGTTTACATACGCACATTGACCGATTCCCCGTGCGAACGCCGAATGTAGGTAGTTTACATACGCACTTTGAACGGTTCCCAGTACGAACGCCGAATGTAGGTAGTTTACATACGCACATTGGCCGATTCCCCGCTCGATCGCCGAATGTAGGTAGTTTACATACGCACATTGGCCGATTCCCCGCACGATCGCCGAATGTAGGTAGTTTACATACGCTCTTTGAATGGTTCCCCGCACGATCGCCGAATGTAGGTAGTTTACATACGCACATTGGCCGATTCCCCGCACGATCGCCGAAAGTGGAGTAGTCTGCTTACACTCTTTTAACCCGGCCGCGAGCCCTTCGCGAGAACGCCGATCCCGCAAAAAAACGCCCGACCCTCTATCGGGTCGGACGTCATATTTGCATTTCGCGTGTTCGGAGCGGCTAGCGGACTACTCGGGCAAAATTAGACGCCTTCGCGCTCCCGCAGCAGCTTGGCGAGCTCGTCGCCCGCTTTCCAGATGTCGCCGGCCCCCATCGTGAGGACGAGGTCGCCGGGGGAGACGCGGGAGGCGAGCAGATCCCGTACTTCTTCTTTAGTGGGCACGTACGCGACGTTCGGATTGCTGTTCTTCTCGATCAGCTCCACCAAACGCTGCGAGGTGACGCCTTCGATCCGCTGCTCGCCCGCGGGCGAGTAGATGTCGGTAATGATCACCTCGTCCGCGTCCGCGAACGCCCGGCTAAACGCGTCTAGCAGGAAGTACGTCCGCGTGTAGCGCTGCGGCTGGAAGACGGCGATGATCCGTTTGCCGGTCGCTTTGGCAGCCTGGATCGTCGCTTGAATTTCCGTCGGATGATGCGCGTAGTCGTCGATGACCAGCATGTCCTTCACTTCGCCAAGCACCTGAAACCGGCGCTTGGCACCGCGGAACGCCACGATCGCCTCGGCGATCCGCCCGAACGGGACGCCTGCCTCCAGGCAGACGGCGACCGTCGCCAGCGCGTTGTAAACGTTGTGGCGGCCCGGCACGGACAGCCGGATGACGCCGAGGGATTGCCCGTCCTTGACGACGGCGAACGACGCTTGGCGGTCGCCCAGCTCGACTTCGGCGGCCGTGTAGGTCGCCGGGTGATTCAAGCCGAACGTAATGACGTTCGTGCCCTCGCCGACCTGCGGCAAAATCTCGCGGACGTTCTCGTCGTCGGCGCAGACGACCGCACGTCCGTCCGGACGGACGTGCTGCAGAAACTTCACGTAAGCCGCCTTCAGCTTGCCGAAGTCTCCGTCGTAGTTTTCGAGGTGATCGGCCTCGATGTTCGTGACGACCGCGACCGCCGGCTCGTACTGCAGGAACGAGCCGTCGCTCTCGTCCGCTTCGGCGACGACGAATTCGCCTTTGCCGGCTTTGGCGTTCGTGCCGACGTTGACGATCTCTCCGCCGATGATGTAGGTCGGATCGAGACCGGTCGTCTCCATGACAAGGGCGATCATCGACGAAGTCGTCGTCTTCCCGTGCGCGCCGGCGACGGCGATGCCCGTGCGGCTGTTCAGCAGGCGGGCGAGCATCTGCGCGCGGTGCAGCGTCGGAATTTGCAGGCTCTCGGCCTCCCGGCGCTCCACGTTGTCCTTGGACAGCGCCGTCGAGTAGACGACCAGATTGGCGCCTCTCACGTTTTCGGCCTGGTGGCCGATATAGATTTGCGCGCCTTTGGCCGCCAGCTTATCCGTCAACTCCTGGCGGGCCACATCCGACCCGGTCACCCGATAACCCATTTCCAGCATGACCCTGGCAATGGCACTCATCCCATAACCGCCGATTCCGATAAAATGTACGTGCTCAGCCGTTGCCAACGACGCTTCACCAGCCTTTTTCAGATTTCGTTTGATGGAGCAGCCAAGATCGGACATCGGCGATGAGGTACAAAGTGCCGGTGACCACCGCCAGCGTCCGGCCGGAGCCGCCGGCCGCGGACGCTTGAAGCGCATCCAGTCCTTTCCGCCAATCCGGCTCTACGACGATCCGTTTCGGTCCTCCCAGCTCCGGCCGCAGACGCTCCGCGACCTCCGCCAATTCGGAGGCGATCATTTTTTTATGGAAATCAGGCTCGGTAATGACGAGCGTATTCACCATTGGTAGTATATGCCGCAACGATTGTTCGTGATTCTTGTTCGGCATCATGGCGATCATGACGTTCAACGTGTCGTACGCGTAGACGTCGCGGAGCGCGTCCGCGAGCGCCTCCATCCCTTCGGGGTTGTGCGCCCCGTCGAGCAGGATACGCGGCTCCCGGGACACCATCTCGAGCCGTCCCGGCCAGGCCGTCTCGCGAAGTCCCCGGCGAAGATCCTCCTCGTCTACGAGGAGCGCGTAA
This sequence comes from Cohnella baijiui, assembly GCF_020731285.1. GTDB lineage: Bacteria > Bacillota > Bacilli > Paenibacillales > Paenibacillaceae > Cohnella. The sequence continues at coordinate 85,834 of NZ_JAJFOW010000028.1, read as the reverse complement.
TACGTGCGCAGGACGTCGATCGCCATAACGGCGGTCGCCGCGTTCGCCTGCTGATGGGCGCCGTTTAAGCCGATGGTCAAATCGTCGAGACGGCGGAACAAGCCCGCGAAATCGAAACGCTGCTCATCCTCCGCCGTTCCCGACGTCTCGTAGGAAAACTGCTCGCCGATCAGATACAGGGTCGACTGGCGCGCGGCGGCCGTTTCGCGGATGACCGCGACCGCCTCGGGCTGCGCCACCGCCGAAACGACCGGCACGCCCGGTTTGATGATCCCCGCCTTCTCCCGCGCGATATCGGCGAGCGTCGGGCCGAGCAAGTCCATATGGTCGTGACCGACGTTCGTGATGACGCTGATGACCGGCGTCACGACGTTGGTCACGTCGAGGCGCCCGCCGAGCCCCGTTTCCCAGACGACGTAGTCCGGGAAACAGACGGTGCCGAAATACAGAATCGCGAGCGCCGTCGTCAGCTCGAACATGGTGAGCGGTCCCCACTCGGATTCCGCCATCCGGTCGGCATACGACTTCAGCCGGTTGACCAGCCGAAGGAGGACGTCCTCGGGAATGTCTTCGCCGTTGTATTGGAACCGATTGGTGTAAGACGTGATGTAGGGAGAAGTGAACGTCCCTACATCATACCCGCTTTGCCGCAGCACGCTCGTCAGAAAGGCGCAGACCGAGCCTTTGCCGTTCGTGCCGGCGACATGGATGAATTTCAGCCTGCGGTGCGGATTCCCGAGCTGCTCTAGCAAGAGCTGCATCCGCTCCAGACCGGGCCTGATGCCGACGGTCGGCATGAGACCCGTGATCCAGGCGATCGCTTCCGCGGGCGTGCGGAATGCGGGTTCGGCGTCGATGGCGCCCGTCCGTTCTTCTGCTGTCATGTTTCCTACGCCTCCATCAACCGCGCAGCTCGGCGATCCGGGCGAGCACTTTGTCGCGCTTGTCTCGGTAGTCCTGGCCTTTGGCGCGTTCTTGTTCTACGACGTGGGCCGGCGCTTTGGCGATATAGCCTTCGTTCGCCAGCTTCTTCTCCACGCGCTCCACTTCTTGGTTCAGCGTCGCCAGCTCCTTTTCGAGGCGGGCGATCTCTTGGCCGATATCGATCAGACCGGCGAGCGGCAGATAGATTTCGAGTCCCGTCACGATCGCCGTCATCGCCTTGTCGGGCGGCGTGAGCGCCGCATCGAGCGTCAGCTGGGACGTATTGCAGAAGCGGCGCAAATACTCCTCGTTCCGGCGCAGGATACTCTCCGAAGCCGCGGTCGTCGGCTTCGCCAGCATTTCGATCTTCTTGCCCGGCGTGACGCCCACTTCGGCGCGGACGTTGCGCACCGCTCGGATCGCGTCCATCAGCAGGCCCATCTCGGCGACGGCGTCCTGCGCTTCGAACTTGGCGTCGTAAACCGGCCACGCGGCCAGCGTGATCGTCTCGCCCTGCTCGTGCGGCAGATGCTGCCAAATTTCCTCGGACAGGTAAGGCATGAACGGATGCAGCAGCCGCATCGTCCGGTCGAGCACGTATGCGATGACGGACTGCGTGCTGCGCTTGGCGGCCGCGTCGCTGCCGTACAGCGTCAGCTTGGCGAATTCGATGTACCAGTCGCACAAATCGTCCCAAATGAAGTTGTAGAGCAGCCTTCCGGTTTCGCCGAACTCGTACGTCTCCATCAGGCGGGTCACGTCGCGCGCCGTCTCGTGGAACCGGTGCAAAATCCAGCGGTCCGCCGTCGACAGCGATCCGGACAGGTCGATGTCCGAAGCCGCGAAGCCTTCGAGATTCATGAGCGCGAAGCGGGACGCGTTCCAGATCTTGTTCGCGAAGTTGCGAGCCTGCTCGACCTTTTCCCAGCGGAAACGCAGATCCTGCCCCGGCGTGTTGCCGGTGGACAGCATGTAGCGCATCGCGTCGGCGCCGTATTTCTCGATGACCTCGAACGGATCGACACCGTTGCCGAGCGACTTGGACATCTTGCGGCCTTCGGCGTCGCGCACGAGACCGTGGATGAGCACGTCCTTGAACGGCGCGATGCCCGTGAACTCGAGCGCGGTGAAGATCATCCGCGACACCCAGAACGGGATGATGTCGTAGCCCGTAACGAGCACGGCGGTCGGGTAGTACCGCTTCAGATCCTCGGTCTCCTCCGGCCAGCCCAACGTCGAAAACGGCCACAGCGCGGAGCTGAACCACGTATCGAGCACGTCCTCGTCCTGGCGCCACGGCGAATTCGGCTCATCCGCCCCCGCCGGCGCCTCCGCGCCTACGAAGATTTCGCCGGTCGCGTCGTTGTACCAGGCGGGGATGCGATGGCCCCACCAGAGCTGCCGGGAGATACACCAGTCGCGCACGTTTTCCATCCAGTGCAGGTACGTCCGCTCGAAACGATCCGGCACGAAGTTCGCGCCCTTGCCCGCCTTTTGCGCTTCGATCGACGCTTCGGCGAGCGGCTTCATGGCGACGAACCATTGGGTCGACAGGTACGGCTCGACGACGGCGCCCGAACGCTCGCTGTGACCGACTTGATGGACGTGGTCCTCGATACGTACGCAAACGCCTTGCTCCTGCAGATCCTTGACGATTGCCTTGCGGCATTCGGTCCGGTCCATGCCCTGGTACGGACCGGCGTTCTCGTTCATCTTGCCGCTCTCGTCCATGACGATGATCTGCGGCAGGTCGTGGCGGCCGCCGACTTCGAAGTCGTTCGGATCGTGCGCCGGCGTGATCTTGACCGCGCCGCTTCCGAACTCCTTGTCGACGTATTCGTCGCCGACGATCGGAATGTCCCGGTTCACGATCGGGAGGCGCAGCGTCTTGCCGATCAGGTGCCGGTAGCGCTCGTCTTCCGGATGCACGGCGACCGCCGTGTCGCCCAGCATCGTCTCGGGACGGGTCGTCGCGACCGTCAAGTGGCCGCTGCCGTCCGCGAGCGGATAGCGCAGATGATAGAGATGACCGTTTACTTCCTTGTATTCGACTTCGATGTCGGAGAGCGCCGTGCGGGCGGCCGGATCCCAGTTAATGATGCGCTTGCCGCGGTAGATCAGGCCCTTGTCGTAAAGGCGCACGAACACCTCGCGGACCGCTTTGGACAGCCCTTCGTCCAGCGTAAACCGCTCCCGAGAGTAGTCCAAGCTAAGCCCCATTTTCGCCCATTGACTGCGGATCGACCCGGCGTACTCTTCTTTCCACGCCCAGACGCGTTCCAGGAACGCCTCGCGGCCGAGGTCGTAGCGGGTGACGCCTTCCTCGCGCAGCTTGGCCTCGACTTTCGCCTGGGTCGCGATGCCGGCATGGTCGGTTCCGGGCACCCACAACGCGTCAAAGCCCTGCATCCGCTTGAAGCGGATCAGGATATCTTGCAGCGTCAGGTCCAGCGCGTGGCCGATATGCAGCTTGCCCGTCACGTTCGGCGGCGGGATGACGATCGTATACGGCTTGGCTTCCGGACGTTGTCCGGCCCGGAAGTAGCCGCCTTGCAGCCAGGCGTCGTACCATTTCCGCTCGGCGTTCGTCGGATCGTACGTAGTGGGCAGCTCGAGAGAGCCGCGTTGCTCGATTTCGCTCATGTTCGGATACAACCTCCAAAGGGACATTGGCTTCTGAAAACACAAAAACCTCCCGTCGCAAAGGACGAAAGGTTCGCTTCCGTGGTACCACCTTCATTCCGCTCGGTCCATTAGGCCGCTCGGCTCTTCAGCGCAGGATAACGGCTGCGGCCGTCCCGTTCTGTCCGTCGGTTCAAACGGGAGACTCCAGGGCGACTTCGGCAGGCGGCGACCTGCGGAACCTCTCAGCGCTGCGCATGGCAGCGGTCCCGCTCTCTGAAGGGCTGAACTGCGTACTATTCCCTATCCATGTCTTTATTCCCCTATCATACCCGTCCAGCCAAGTGCAGTCAATATGACCCCCGTTGCCGCGTCAGCGCTCCAAAGCGGCAGACTGGAGGTGCAGGCGAAAAGGCTTCGGAAGTCCGGAGCGGCCGACTTCGGCTTCGCCGTCAGCCGATGACTTTCATCGGCGCGGGGGCACAGGACTCCCTCTTTTGGCGAATCCGCCGTTCCGCCGCCGATGTAGGAGTCCAGGACTCCCTCTTTCGCCGAATCCGCCGTTCTGGCGTCGATGTAGGAGTCCAGGACTCCCTTCGACCAAGCAGATCCCGGCGCAAGTCCCCCGCCCCGCGCTTCGTTCCGGCCACAATAAAAAGGAACCGCAGCCCCGTCTGATCAACGGAGTTGCGGTCCCGTTCGGCGTTCCGCCCTTACGGAATATAGATGACCTGGCCTTCGGCCACATGCGCGTCGCTCATCCGGTTGTACAGCTGGAGCTCGCGGGACTGCACGTTGTACCGGCTCGCGATCGCGTCCAGCGTATCCTCCCGCTGCACGATGCACAGCCTCACCTTGCGGAACGACTGGGCCGGATCCTTGGCGAGAAATAGCCGCGTCCACTCCAGCTCGTCTCCGGAGGAGTCGGCATCCTTGGCCTCGACGCCATCCCCCTGCTCTTCCTCCGCCGCACGCTGCTCGGCCTGGCGCCGGGCACCCTTGTCGCCGAGCTGCGACAGCAGGCCCACGCCGAAGGACGAAGCAGTCCCAGCCGCCTGCGATTCGGCGGATTTGCCGTTCAGCGCAACCTTCATCTCGGGCTTCTCGTCCCGCGGCGGTTCCGCGGCGAGCGTAGCAACCGCATCGGACGGCACGCCTGGCGCTTCCAGCGGCACTTCGACCTCGTAAACGGTCGGAGCGTCCCCCAGGCCCGCATCGGCGTCCTTGATCGCCTGCTCCACCTCGTCTGCGGTGCGCTCGCGGTATCCCGCATAAGCGGGCGAGGCAGCCGAGTCCTCGTCTGCGTCCGGCAGCGCGTCGTAGGCGGCCTGGCGCTCGCGCTCGGCGGCGAGCCGGGCAAGACGTACCTGCTCGGCTTGCGCGTAGGCGTACGCCTCTTCCTCCGCTTCGGCCCTCGCCCGGGCTTCCGCTTCCGCCCGCGCCCGCTCCTCCTCTTCCGCCCTCGCACGTTCCTCCTCTTCCGCCCTCGCACGCGCCTCGGCCTCGGCCCGGGCCTGCGCCGCGCGCGTTTCCGCCTCCGCCCACGCTTCCGCTTCGGCCACCGCTCTCGCCTCGGCCTCTGCACGAGCCTGCGCATCTGCGCGAGCCTGCGCCTCAACCTGCAGCTGCGAATCGACTCGCTGCTGGTCGTACCAGACGATCGGCGCCTCGGCGGTTTCGCGCGGTGGCTCGGCCGCCTGGCGGGTCGGATCGATGCCGAAATACGACGGCGGGTGATAGACGGGTCCCGGCTGCTGCTGATAATACGGCGCGGCGGACGGTGCCCCCTGCTGCGGCTCCGGCTCGGCGAACGGCGCCTGGTGCACGACCGTGAAGCCGTCCTCCTGCCAGACGGGTACCTGGGGCGAGGCGACCTGCAAGCCCCGCAGCGCCAGCACGCCGGTCACGTTCAGCGTACGCGTGGACAGCAGATCGACGTCGAAGTTGTCGATCTCGATCGCCAGATCCTCGATCCGCTCCACCCGGTTTTGCGGGAGCGAGATCTCGACGGGGATCCAATGCTCGAGCTGCCGGACCGATGCTGGATCCTCCTCGGACTTGTAGGCGCCCGTCAGCAGCAGATGCCCCCGCAGCAGCACTTGGTCGTCCTGGGGCAGCGCCTGCATATGAGGGACGAGCTCGATCTCCTCGAGCTCCTCGATCGCCGCCACGTCGTCTGGCAGATGCACTCTCTCGTAAATATCGAATCGCAGACCGTTTAACGATTCCGTCACGATTCACGTCCTCCTTTCGGCGTAGACGCCCTCCGCTGGCTAGGAGGGCAGGCTTTACTCCCTATTTATCTATATGCCGCAGGAAGGCGGGCATGCCTATGGAATCGCGAAGCCCAAACAGCCCCTTTGCCGCGGCATGGCACGGTGAAGGGGCTGTGGGGAAAACGATAGGTAGCTTTAAAGCTTCTGCAGGGCGACCCGATGCGTTTCGATCGTCTTGTCGATGTCCGCTTCGGTATGGGCCGTCGAGAGGAACCAGCCTTCGAACTGCGAAGGGGGCAGGTTCACGCCGCCGTCCAGCATGCGCCCGAAGACGACGCCGAAACGCTCCGTGTTGGAAGTGCGAGCCGTCTCGAAATTGATGACCTGCTTGTCGGTGTAAAACGGGCATACCATGGATCCGACCCGGTTTACGGTCATCGCGACGCCATTTTCGCGCGCGTTGCGCTCAAGGCCGGCCTGCAGGCGAACGGCCAGCTTCTCCAGCCCGCGGTACGCGGCTTCGTCCAACAGCTTCAGCGTCGCGTAGCCCGCCGCCATGGCGAGCGGGTTGCCGGACAGCGTACCGGCTTGGTAGATCGGCCCGACGGGCGCCACGCGGTCCATGATCTCCCGGCGGCCACCGTAGGCGCCGACCGGCAAGCCGCCGCCGATCACCTTGCCGAGGCAGGTCAAATCCGGCGTGATGCCGTAAAGCCCCTGGGCGCAGTTCAGATGGACGCGAAAGCCCGTCATCACTTCGTCAAAAATGAGCAGGCTGCCGGCTTTGGACGTGATCTCCCGAAGGCCGGCGAGGAAGCCCGGCAGCGGCGGGACGACGCCCATGTTGCCCGCGATCGGCTCAACGATAACCGCCGCGATCTCTTCGCCGAAACGCTCGAAGGCGAGCTTGACGGACTCGAGATCGTTGTAAGGCACCGCGATCGTATGGGAAGCCGTGCTCTCCGGCACGCCCGGGCTGTCGGGCAAGCCGAGCGTCGCCACGCCGGAGCCGGCTTTGATCAGCAGGCTGTCCGCATGGCCGTGGTAGGAGCCTTCGAACTTCAGAATCTTGCTCCGCCCGGTGAAGCCCCGCGCAAGCCGGATGGCGCTCATCGTCGCTTCGGTGCCGGAGTTCACCATCCGCACGACCTCGATCGACGGCACGCGCGCGCAAACGAGCTCGGCCATCTCCGTCTCGATCTCCGTCGGCGCGCCGAAGCTCGTGCCCTTTTCCGCCGCGAGCTTGATCGCCTCGACGACTTCCGGATGCGCGTGGCCCGCGATCAGCGGTCCCCACGACAAGACGTAGTCGATGTAAGTTTGCCCGTCGATGTCCGTGATGCGACTGCCCTGCCCGCGATCGATGACGACCGGCGTGAGGCCGACCGACTTGAAGGCGCGGACGGGGCTGTTGACGCCGCCCGGGATCGATTTTTTGGCCCGCTCGAAGGCCGCTTTGGAACGGGAATCCGAGCGTTTTCGGACGATTTCGGTCATGATCGGCACACTCCCACTATCGGAATTGGTCTAACTGGCGTTGCAAAAATGCGAAATCCGCTTCGCGCATTCTCGGGTGAAGTCGGACCGGTCAGCCGTTCAACCAGCGGACGGCGTCCTTGGCATGGTAAGTAATGATGAGATCGGCGCCGGCGCGCTTCATGCCGGTCAGCGTCTCGAGCACAATCGCCCGCTCGTCGATCCATCCTTGGAGCGATGCCGCCTTGACCATCGAGTACTCCGCGCTGACGTTGTAGACGACGAGCGGCAGATCGAACCGCTCCTTCACGACCCGGACGACATCCAGGTACGCGAGGCCCGGTTTGACCATCAGCATGTCCGCACCTTCCGCTACGTCTGACGCCGCTTCGCGCAGCGCCTCGCGCACGTTCGCCGGATCCATCTGGTACGTCTTGCGGTCGCCGAACTGCGGCGCCGACTGGGCGGCTTCGCGGAACGGGCCGTAATACGCGGACGAATATTTCACCGCGTAGGACATGATCGGGATGTCCTCGAAGCCGGCTTCGTCCAGCCCTTGGCGAATGGCGGCGACGAAGCCGTCCATCATGTTCGAAGGCGCGATGATATCGGCGCCCGCGGCGGCTTGGGATACGGCCGTCCGCACGAGCAGCGCGAGCGATTCGTCGTTGTCGACGACCGCTGTCGCACCCGAGCCGTGAACGACGCCGCAGTGGCCGTGGTCCGTAAACTCGCAAAGGCACGTATCCGCCACGACGACAAGCTCCGGCGCCAGCGCCTTGATCAGGCGCGTCGCCTGCTGCACGATGCCGTCGGTCTCGTAGGCGGACGTTCCGATCGGGTCCTTGTGCTCGGGAATGCCGAACAACAGCACGGCCTGAATGCCTAGCGATTGTATTTCACGCACTTCCTCCTCCAGACGGTCCACCGAATAATGGTACACGCCGGGCATGGAGGGGATCTCCTGCTTCACGCCTTCGCCCGGGACGACGAACAACGGATAGACGAAGTCGTGCGGGTGCAGGTAGGTTTCTCTCACCAGGTTGCGCAGCGCCGGCGTACGGCGCAAGCGGCGATGCCGCGTAATGGGATAGGTCATGACGTTCTCTCCTTTCGAAGTCAAACCGCTTCCGGCACGAACGGCGTTTCGCTCGCGCCCAGGTGCCAAGTGCGATGTTCGAGCGCTCGGTCGCCTGGTTCGGCGGCCGGATACGACTACCGGGTTCAGCGGCCATTTTGGCGGCCGGTTCGGCGGCCATTTTGGCGGCCGGTTCGGCGGCCGGGTTCAGCCCGCGCCGGACGGCTTGCGGCGGTAATCCTGCAGCGCCTCCACCAGCCCGCCGATTGTCGAAGACGACGCCTCGATATCGACGCGAAGGCCGTGCTCGGCCGCCGTGCGGGCCGTGATCGGGCCGATGCACGCCACAATCACGTCGCGCAGCAGCTCGGCGGGCAAAGGCTCGCCTAGCAAGTGCAGCGCCTCGAGCAAGTTCGTCACCGTGGACGAGCTCGTAAACGTGACGACGTGGATTTCCCCGGCGCGCAGCATCTCGAGCAGACGTCCGTCATCCTGCGGAACGTTCATCCGCGTCTCGTAGACGTCCAGCTCCACGGCTTCCACCCCGCGCGCCTCGAGCTCCCGAGGGAGCACCTCCCTGGCGAGATCGCCTCGCGGCAGCAGCGCCCGCTGCCCGGGCCGCAGCGACGCGGCGACCCGTTCGAGCAGGCCTTCGGCCACGAATTTCTCCGGCAGCGGCTCCGCGAGCACGCCGCGCGCTTGCAGCGCCTCGGCCGTCTTCGGCCCGACCGCGGCAAAGCGCGCGCGGTGGAACCGGCGGATGTCGATGCCGGTCCGGACGAGCCACGCGAAAAAAGCTTCCACCCCGTTCGGGCTCGTCAGCATGACCCAGTCGTAGGCGTCCGCCTCGGCCAACGCTTCCTCGATCTTGCGCACCGCCCCCGGCTCGGTCTGGAGGCGCGTCTCGATGACGGGAAACTCGTAAGGCTCTCCGCCGAGCTCGTCGATGCGTTCCGACAGCTCGCTCGCCTGCGCGCGCGCCCGGGTGACGAGCACCCGCCACCCGAACAGCGGCTTGGTCTCCATCCACCGCAGCGACTCGCGCTGGCGAACGACGTCGCCGACGACGATGACGGCGGGCGGTTCGAAGCCCGCCTCCGCCACCTTTGCCGCGATATCGCCGAGCGTGCCGACGAGTGTCGCCTGCTCCGCGCGCGTCCCCCAGCGGACGAGGGCGACCGGCGTGTCCGCCGGCCGACCGTGCTTCATCAGCTGCTCGCTGATGTAGCCGATCTTGGCGACGCCCATGAGGAAAAGCAGCGTCCCCGTCGCGTTCGTCACTTTGTCCCAATGGATCATCCGGTCGAGCTTGTCCGGGCTCTCGTGCCCGGTAATGATGGAAAAGGAAGAGGCCCAGTCTCGGTGCGTCACGGGGATGCCCGCGTAGGCGGGCACGGCGATGGCGGACGTGATGCCCGGCACGATGTCGAACTCGATGCCGTGCCGCCGCAGCAGCTCCGCTTCTTCGCCGACCCGGCCGAAGACGGTCGGATCGCCGCCCTTCAGCCGGCAGACCGTTTTGCCCTGCAGCGCCAGATCGACGAGCAGTTGGTTGATCTCCTCCTGCTTCATCGTATGGCGGTCGGGGCGCTTGCCCACGTAGATCCGCTCCGTCTCCGGCCCCAGCTGCTGAAGCAGCTGCGGACCGGCCAGCCGGTCGTAAACGACGACGTCCGCGCGCTGCAGCGCGGCCAATCCGCGAACCGTGATCAGCTTCGGATCCCCGGGACCGGCGCCGACCAGATACACTTTGCCTTTGGCCATGACCTACTCCCTCGCTTCCTCCAGGATCGCGTCGGCCCCTTGGGCGAGCAGCGCTTCGGCGACCTCCGACCCGACGCGCTCCGGATCCGTCCCCTTGGCGCTCGCCCGCAGAAGGCGGCCGCCGTCAGGTGACGCGACCATGCCGGTCAGCGTCACTTCGCTGTCCGGCGCGTCCGAGTCCGCTTCCGCGTAGGCTCCGATCGGCACCTGGCAGCCGCCGTTCAGCAGGCCGAGGAAGCGGCGCTCCGCCCGCACGGCGCGCTCGGTGCGAACGTCGTTCAACCGTCCGAGCAGCGACATCACCTGCTCGTCGTCCGCGCGGCACTCGACGGCGAGCGCCCCTTGGCCGACGGCCGGGAGGCAATCCTCGGGATCGATGTAGGCGGTGATCCGGTCGGCCCAGCCCATGCGGTGGAGACCGGCCGCGGCCAGCAGGATGGCGTCGAGCCCTTCGGTCTCCAGCTTGCGCAGCCGCGTGTCGATGTTGCCGCGCAGCGACTCGATGCGCAGATCGGGACGACGGGCTTGCAGCTGCGCGCCCCGGCGCAGGCTGCTCGTGCCGATGCGGGCACCCGGCGGCAGATCGGTGAACGTATAACCGTGCAGATTGATCAGACAGTCGCGCGGGTCTTCGCGAACCGGGATCGATCCGATCGTGAGTCCCTCGGGCAGCTCGAAGGGCATGTCCTTCATGCTGTGGACGGCGAAGTCGATCTCTCCGTCCAGCAGCGCCTGCTCGATCTCTTTGACGAAGAGGCCTTTGCCTCCGACTTTGGAGAGCGTGACGTCGAGGATGCGATCCCCGCGCGTAACGATCGGCTTCACTTCAAACGTATAGGGCAGTCCCGATTCCTCGCAGAGCTGACGCAGGCGATCGATGGTCTGGCCCGTCTGCGTCAGCGCGAGCGCGCTCTGACGCGTACCGACGATAATGGTTCGCATGACTGGCTTCCTCCCGGTTCGTTGGGATGATGATAGGGTTCGATGATAAAAGGCTTCAAGACTCCCCGCCCGTTTCGGCTGCATCGGCTGCCAAAACGCGGAGCCGCGCCAGCAGGACCGCGCCGTCGGTATCCGGACCGAGGCGCCGCCATTCGGCCAGCGCCTCGTCCTCGACGGCGACGCGCAGGAGACGTCTGCGAGCGGCGGGATCGGCGACGGCGCCGCGCACCTCGGCGCGGATGCGCCGGAGCGTCGCGGCGAGCGCCCCGTACTCGGGACCGTAGCGGTCCGCGAGCTCCCGCGCGAGCCGCGCGGCAAAGGCGGGGCCGGCGCCCGACGCGCTCACGGCGAAGAGGAGACCGCCGCGCCGGACGACGGCCGGCGCGACGAAGTCGCCGGCTTCGCCGTCGTCCGCCACCGCGATCGGAACGCCCCGCGCCCGCGCCGCCTCCGCGAGGCGGCCGTTCGCCTCCGGCCGATCGGTCGCCGCGAACGCCAGCGCCGCGCCTTCCAGATCGGCCGGCTCGCCTTCCCGGCGGACGGCCGCGATCGTCCCGTCCGTCGCCCAGGCGCCAAGCCGCGCCGTCAGCGACGGGCTGACGACCGTTACGGCGGCGCCGGCTTCGAGGAGGCCCGCCGCCTTGCGCTCGGCGACCGCCCCGCCGCCGAAGACGACGCAGCGCCGGCCTTCCAGGTGCAGCATGGCCGGATAATAACGAGGCATCCCCGTCTCCCTCCTTTCGATGCGATCATTCGCTAGATTCGCTAACTCGAGCTAGATCCAGCGGTGAAAGGACGAGAGCGAATTCGCGAAGAAGTCGGCGATCAGCAAGACATACCCGATCAGATTCCAGCGCGCCGCGCGATTCGCGTCCTCGCCGGACGTCCACCGCCGCAGCAGGTCGGTCACGTAAAGGGCGCCGGCGGCGAACGACAGCAGCACCTTCTCGTCCAGCAGCTTCCCGTAATGCCCCTCGATCAGCAGCGCCGCGGTGCCCGTCGAGAGCGACAGCAGCAGCAGCGGAACGCCGACCAAGCCGCTGCGGTAAGCATACCGGTCCATCGTCTCGAGGCTCGGCATGCGCCGCATGACGTTGCCCCACTTTTTCCGCTTCAGCCGGCCGTGGAGGAACAGATACATCCCGCCGCAGATGGCCGCGACCGTCAGCAGCGCGAAGGCAACCATGATCAAGCTGACGTGAACGACGAGCAGCCGGTGGGACACCTCGGAAGGCGCCAGCGGAATTTCCTTGCCCGGCCGCTCGAGCAAATTCAAGCCCAGCACCGCGAAACCGACGACGTTGACGAGTAGAACGAGCATCTCGGCCCGAATGATGATATGGATGACTAGCGAAATGGAAACGAGCAGCCAAGACACGAAAAAGGCGTATTCCTGCAATGTCACTTCCGGGACGGAAAAGCGGCGAATAAGCAAATCTAGCAAAAAGGCGGTCTGCAAAACCCAGACGAAAACAAGCAGCCCTGTTCCGATCCGTTTCCCGCTCCGATTGCCGTAGGCGGCGTCGGAGACGAAAAACAGCAGACTCAGGGCGTAAATATACAATACGGCATCCGTCAGCCAATCGTTCGTCAACATGGCGGCACCGCCTCCCGCAGCCTCGCGCCTTGCGCTTGGTGCCGGCCTGCCCGGCTCAACGGAGCGCGCCGGCCAGCTGGGACAGCAGCGACGGCGCTTCCGCGGGCTGGCGCTCGGCAGGCTTTGCCTCCGCGTCGGCGGATGCCGACCGAGACTTTTCCTCGGCTTTAGCCTCCGCCTTGAGACGGGCAACCTCGTCTTCCAAAGCAAACAAATGCACGAATAGATTCATCGAGGCGTCGCCTCTCTTGTCGGCCGCCAGCTCTTTGACCCGGAGGATCGGGTCGTGGATCATCTGGCTCAGCATGCTCTTCGTAAGCTTGCGGATGACTTTGATCTGCCGTTCGTCCAGCTCGGGAAGCTTGCGGAGCATGCTGTCCAGCGTCTCCTCGTGAATGGCGGACGCCTTGTCCTGCAAACCGCGGATCAGCGGCGTGACGCCCAGCGTCGCGTACCAGACGCGATAGGATTCCTGCTCCTCCGCGATCATCCGCTCGATGATCGCCGCTTCCTGCCGGCGTTTGGCCAGGTTCGTCTCCACGATGCCCTCCAGGTCGTCGATGTCGTACAGGTACACGTTGGACAGTTCCCCGCATCCCGGTTCGATATCGCGGGGCACCGCGATATCGATGAGGAAGAGCGGCTTTTTCTTGCGGCGAGCCATCGCCCGCTCCACGGTCTCCCGCGTCAGGACGAACCGCTGGGCTCCCGTGCTGCTAATGACGATGTCGGCCTCGTGCAGGCGTTCCAACGCTTGATCCATCGTCAGGGCGATGCCGCCGACTTTGCCGGCCAGCTCTTCGGCCCGCGCCAGCGTCCGGTTGACGACCAGCACTTCCCTGGCGCCGTTCGCCGTCAAATGCCGGACCGTGAGCTCGCTCATCTTGCCGGCGCCGACGATCATGACCTTTTTGTTGTCGAAGCGGCCGAAGATGCGCTTGCCGAGCTCGACGGCCGCGTAGCTCACCGAGACGGCGCTCTCGCCGATCGAAGTCTCGGTGTGCGCGCGCTTGGCCACGGTGATCGCCTGCTGGAACAGCCGGTTGAACAGCGTGCCCGTCGCCTTTTGTTCCCGCGCCAGGAAAAACGCGTCGCGGACCTGGCCGAGAATTTGCGTCTCGCCGATCACCATCGAATCGAGGCCGCACGCGACGCGGAACAGGTGGTGCGTCGCCTGTTCGTCTTCGTACATGTACAAGTGGCGGTTGAACTCCACACGCGGGAGCTTGAACCACTGCTCCATGAACGCGCGGATATAATGCCCGCACAAGGAATGGCGGTCCACGACCGCATATAGCTCCGTCCGGTTACAGGTCGCAACGATGACGCATTCGAGAATGCCCGTCGTTCGTTTCAAGGCGTCCAAGGCCTGCGGCAGTTCCTGTTCCGAGAGGGCGAAGCGTTCCCGGACCTCGACCGGTGCCGTACGGTAATTTAAGCCGACTACGATGAGATGCACGGGCTTTCACCTGCCTTTTCTGGAATCCGTGCGCAGCGTCAAACGACTGACCTGCATGTCAACAGTTATTATAGCACAGTTCGACAGCTCGGCCGGGATTCGATTATGAAAACTTTGCGACAACGGGGCCGCCCTATTTCCCTATTGTTGGCGACATCGATGCCCGATATTCCCAAAGACGCCGAAGCAATTAAAAAAGCCATGAGGGCGGCGCCTCATGGCTGGCATGCACTGTAGCAAGAACGGCGTTCGTTTACACCAGTTCGGCTTGTTTGATGGTAGGTTCTTCGATTTTCATTTCGCCTACGCCGCGAACCAACTTCTTCGCGTAGGTGCTCTTAGGCTTGAGTACGCTCACCATGTAGTCGATGGCGAGTTGAGGATCTACCGTTTCCCCGCAGGTATAGCAGTCGAGAGCGGCAAAGCCTCTTTCAGGATACGTGTGAATGGAGAGATGGCTCTCCGACAGCATGACGAGAACCGTTGCGCCTTGGGGCTCAAATTGTTTGGCCTGAACCGAGAGTACGGTTGCACCGCAAGCTTCGGCTGCTTCCACCATGTGCGATTGGAGAAGTTCCGCGTTGTTGAGAACGTCAAAGTCGACTCCCCAAGTATCAACCGCTACGTGCCGTCCGAAAGTAGAGTATTCCACTGTTCGGTTCCCCCTTCCTAGGAATAAAATGTGAAGCTGATTTCATCCGCTAGGACCTACGTCATTCACTTCTCGAGGGAATTTGCTGACCATCGCATTCCATTCCTGAGTGAATCCTGGTTCCTATTTGTCTTGTCAACGAAAATAAAAATAACATCTATCCGGGTGAATTGCAACCCTTTTTTTCGGGCGAAAATAAGCACCAAACGGCCGCGCTTCGCATAGCGAATTTCGCGGCCGCCGATCGGCTTCGTTTATTCGGCGGAAGGCGATGCGGAAGCTTGCTCCGCCTGTTTTTTCGCGTCCGCCTCGCGGGCAACGACGAGCGCCTGAGTCAGCTGCTCCTTCATCGCCGACGCGGCTTCGTCCAGCGTTTTTTTGCCTTCCGCGACCGCACCCAGCTGCTCGTTCACCGCTTTCACATAATCGGTATAAAGGCCGCCGCCCGGCGTCTTCTCCGGCCAGATCGTGGTCGAAGGCTGGGGATCGAGCTTGAAGAACGCCTCCAGGCTTTTGCCGTCCGGATCTTTGTTGTAGGCCGTCCGCGAGAGGAAATCGCCGGAGTAGGCGTTTTTGCTCTTGATCTTCGCGCTCTCCTCGCTATTTACGTACTTGACGAACTCCCATGCCGCGCGCAGGTTCGTCGACTTAGCGTTGACTGCGAAGATGTTATACAAGTCGACCGTGCCGCCTTGACTGCGGTTGCCGGGGTCGACGGGCATCGTGACGGCTTCCCAGTTGACCGGCTTGACATCCTTCATGCGTTCCTTGGCGGACCGCAGCTTTTGCGCCTCGTAGCCCGAGGACACCATCATCGCCGCCCGGCCCGTGAGGAACAGGTCCATCTTGTACAGATCGTCCATCATAATCGCGCCCTGCATCTTGTTGCGTTCTTCCTCCGACGCGAAGCGGATCGTTTTGGACTTTACGCCGTCCGCCGCCGTCTGCAGCGTCTTTTTCCAAGCATCACCGTCGATCAGCACCTGCTTGGCGTCCGCGTCGAGAAGCTTCAGCTTCTCCGTCGACGCGATCGAGGAGACGAGCGATTCGAGCGTTTCATACGTATCCATATTCAAGCCGTAAATGCGGTCCTTGTCCGATCCGCCGGTCGGAAAGCGCTTGGCGAGCGCCAGAATCTCCTCCCAGGTCATCGAGTCGGTCGGCGGCTCCACGCCGTATTTCTGAAACAGATCGACGTTGTAGTAGAGCGCTTTGCTGGAAAAGGTCGGGCTGAGTCCCTGCAGCTTGCCGTCGCCTTTTTCCCGAAGCAGGCTCAGCACGGCGGGATGGATGCCTTCGATATCGAAGCCGTCCTGCTTGATCACCGGGTCCAGCGGATACAGCTTGCCGGCTTTTCCGAGCTTCTCGTAATCATGCAGCGACAGCAGGAGGACATCCGGCTGCTTTTCGTCCACGAACTTTTCCAACGCATGCTCCGGGTCCGAATTGTCGGCGCTATAGATCGATTGCATGTCCACGACTTCGATGTCGAGGTTCGGGAACTTGCTGAGGAACAAATTGCCGTATTCCTGGAAGAAGTAGTTTTGGTCCCAAAACATGATTTTGAATTTGGCTTCTTCCTTCTCGTCCAACGGCTTCAGTACTTCCTTGGACGACTTGCCGGTACAGCCGGACAGCGACAGCGCGAGCGCAGTCAGCAGCAACAAAGCCGCGCGCGACTTTTTCATTTGGATACCCCCGATCAGAATTGAACGCCTTTCCATCTGATCCCAATATAAGAGGTCGTCCCGGACCCGTAAATGCCTTTTATCCATATTTTAGGAAAACATAAGAGAATGATAAGATTGATAAGCAAGTAATAACGGCTTCGCCGTCCTCAGAAGAGGGCGAGACGTTTTTATCGGAGGTCATACAGGGATGGATAGGGGTAAAACTATACATTCTGCATGACAAAAAAAAAGCCTGCCGGGGGTGTCCCGGCAGGCTTCGCGCGTATGAGATTTAGGCTTCGAGAGCGAATAACAAACGGCTGTGATGCTCAAGGCGTTCGTCGATCTCCGCGATCCGCGCCGCGTCGCTCTGGGCGTTGCGCTGGTCGAGCAGTTCGTTGACGGCCTGCTTGACGTTGGCGATCTCCTCTTCGACCGAGCAGAGCCTGAAGCGGGTCTCCATGAGACCGATCGCGTCCTTGTGCTCGAAGACGGTACGGATGTGCTCGCCTTTGATTTCGACGATGCGGACGACCTTGCCGCGCAAATAGTGATAAACCATCGTAAAGCCGGGATAAATCCGATTGACGACGGCGTCCCCCTTGAAGGAGGCCACCAGCTTGCGGAGCGTGTCGGTCAGCTTCTGCTGAACGACCGTGCAGGACAAGGCGCATACATAACGGCCGCGAAAGCGCTCAAAGGTTAGGCGGATCGTCTCTCCGCCGACGTCGTCTTCTAGGACTACCTCATGATTGCCGTTGTCCAGCACGAATACTTGCTGGCGAAGCTGCTGCGTCTCGCAAATGGAGAACAAGATCGGCATTTCGGTTTCCGTCAATGTCAGACTGGCGTTCACATACTCCGTGGCTACCCGTTGAGCCATAAAATCTCCTCAATTCCATTTTGTTGCGAAAGGTGAGTACTTCTTGCTTCACCTTAATTATACGATAATTCCGAATCCGTTTCCTCCCGGCCGAAACCCGATTTTTCAGGAAAAATGCTTAAAAATCGATTCCTCCCGGGATTCGCCCAGAAAATCACCCGTTATCCTCGCTTTCCCGCAGGTCATTCTGCGGCTCCGAGGGGGAGTCATGCGGAATATCTGCCGTTTGCGCGATGATGCTCCACAATTCATCTCTACCCATTCCGGTCTCGGATGAAAACAGGACGAGCGGCTGCCCCTTCGGCATGCCGAGCGTTTCGCGTGCGATTTTGCCGTGCTTCGGCCACTGGCTGCGCGAGAGCTTGTCGGCCTTCGTCCCGACGACGCACAGCGGAATTTCGTAATGGGAGAGCCATTCGTACATGGAGACGTCCAGCGCCGTAGGCGGATGGCGGAGATCGACGAGCAGGATGACGAGGCGCAGGGGCTCCCGATCGCGCAAATACTGCTCGATCATGCGGCCCCAGGCTTCGCGCTCGGTCTTGGACACCTTGGCGTAGCCGTACCCGGGCACGTCCACGAAGTAGAGCGCTTCGTTGATTTTATAGTAGTTCAACTGCTGCGTCTTGCCGGGTTGGGAGCTCGTCCGGGCCAAGTTGCGGCGCAGCAGCATGCGGTTGATCAGCGAGGACTTGCCCACGTTCGAACGGCCTGCCAGAGCGATCTCCGGCAAGCCGTCCACGGGGTACTGTTTGGGTCCTACGGCGCTGATGATGAATTCGCTGGACTTGATTTTCATGAAAGCACCTATTCTCCTGTCGTTGCGATCCGGTCGCTTAGTGCGTGCCGAGCGGCGGGGTATCCTCGGCCTCGCCCTCCCCCGGGGTGGCGATGGCGGCCGAACCGGCCACGATCGGGCCTTCCTCGTCCGGCACCGACGGCAGCGGATCGGACAGGGCGTGCTCCAGCACTTCGTCCATATGCGCGACGGGGACGAACGTCAACTCCTTGAGGACGCTGTCGGGAATGTCCCGCAGGTCGCGCTCGTTGTCCTTCGGCAGGAGCACCTTTTTGATGCCTGCGCGGAGAGCGGCGAGCGATTTTTCCTTCAGCCCCCCGATCGGCAGGACGCGTCCGCGGAGCGTGATCTCCCCGGTCATCGCAACCTCGCGGTTCACGCGGCTGCCCGTCAGGGCGGAGACGAGCGCCGTGGCGATCGTGATGCCGGCCGACGGTCCGTCCTTCGGAATGGCGCCCTCAGGGATGTGGATGTGGATATCGTTCTTCTCATGGAACTGCGGATCGATGCCAAGCGCCTTGGACCGGCTGCGCGTATAGCTGAAGGCGGCCTGGGCGGACTCCTTCATGACGTCGCCCAGTTGGCCGGTTAGCGTAAGCTTGCCCGTGCCCGGCATGATCGTCACCTCGATGACGAGCGTTTCGCCGCCGACCTCGGTCCAGGCGAGTCCGGTGACTGTGCCGACCTGGTCTTCCTGCTCCGCCATGCCGTAGCGGAACTTGGCCGGGCCGAGGAATTCCTTCAGCCGAGCGGCATCCACCTTCACCGGCGCGGCGGACGGATCGGCCACGATCAGCTTCGCCGTCTTGCGGCTGATCGCCGCGACTTGCTGCTCCAGTTTGCGGACGCCCGACTCGCGCGTATAGCCGCGGATGAGCTGCAGCATCACGTCCGGCTCGATTTCGAGCTGGTCGTCGGTCAGCCCGTGATCGCGTTTCTGCTTCGGCAGCAGGTGGCGCAGGGCGATTTGCTGCTTTTCCAGCTCCGTATAGCCGGGAATCTGGAGTACTTCCATCCGGTCCAGCAGCGGGCGCGGAATTTGGTGCACGACGTTCGCCGTCGTGATGAACATGACGTTGGACAAGTCGAACGGCATCTCGATGTAGTGATCGCTGAACGTGCCGTTCTGCTCGGGGTCGAGCACCTCGAGCATCGCCGACGACGGGTCGCCGCGGAAGTCGCTCGCCATCTTGTCGATCTCGTCAAGCAGGAAGACGGGATTCTGCGTGCCCGCGGTCCGCATGCCCTGGATGATCCGGCCCGGCATCGCGCCGACGTACGTGCGGCGGTGTCCCCGGATTTCCGCTTCGTCCCGCACCCCGCCGAGCGAGATGCGCACGAACTCGCGGCCGAGCGACGTCGCGATCGAACGGCCGAGCGACGTCTTGCCGACGCCAGGAGGGCCGACGAGACAGAGGATCGGGCCTTTCAGCTTCTTGACCAGCTGTTGAACGGCGAGATACTCAAGCACGCGCTCCTTCGGCTTGTCGAGGCCGAAATGCTCCTCCTCGAGAATGTGCTCCGCCTTCGCCAGGTCGAGATGATCTTCGGTGACCTTGGTCCATGGCAGCGCCAGCAGCCACTCGACGTAGGTGCGGATAACCGCGCCCTCCGCGGACGAAGCCGGCATCTTCTCCAGTCGGTCGATCTCCTTTTCCACCTTGGCGGCGATCTTCTCCGGGAGCTTGGCCTCCTCAAGCTGGTTGCGCAGCTCCTCGACCTCGCCGGCGCGGCCTTCCTTCTCGCCGAGTTCCTTCTGGATCGCCTTCATCTGCTCGCGCAGGTAGTATTCCTTTTGCGTCTTCTCCATCTGTTTTTTGACGCGCTGGCTGATCTTGCGCTCGAGCTCCAGCACTTCGCGCTCGTTGTTCAGAAAGTCGAGCAGCTTCTCGAGGCGGGCGCGCACGTCCACGGTCTCGAGAATCTCCTGTTTGTCCTTGATCTTGAGCGACAGATGGCTCGTGATGACGTCCGCCAGGCGCCCGGGCTCATCGATGTCGGACACGGCGGCGAGCGTCTCCGGGGTCACCTTTTTGGACAGGTTGATATAATGTTCGAACTGGCTCAGCACGGCGCGCATGAGCGCTCCCGTCTCCGAGTCTCCGTCCAGCTCCTCCGGGAGCTCACGGGCGACGACCTCGTAGAAGCCTTCGTTCGGCAAATATTGTTCGATCTCCGCGCGGGTAACGCCTTCGACCAGCACCCGGATCGTGCCGTTCGGCAGCTTCAGCATCTGCCGGACCTTGGCGATCGTCCCTACGCGATAAATGTCGTCCTGCGTCGGCTCTTCGATGTTGATCTCGGATTGGGAGCAGAGCAGGATCATATGATCGTCAATCATGCACTGTTCAAGCGCTTTGATCGATTTCTCCCGGCCTACGTCCAGATGTAGAACCATGCTGGGGTAGACGAGCAGCCCTCGCAGGGGCAAGAGAGGCAGAGAACGACTTTTCGTCTTGCTCGAACCCATATGGACGGCACCTCCTCAAGCGCGAACGAGAATTTGTAGGTCTTACTCGGAATGGTTGGGATTCCCTATTGTATTCCGAATACTTCCGTCATTGTATCAAAACTTCAAGCCCGTCGCAAAAATACGCTCATGATCCCCCCGCCGGCGGCGCCGGACATGACAAACGCCGCCCCGAAGGACGGCGTCGGATCGTGCCGGGCTTCAAGCTTCGCCCAGCGCGCTTGGGCCGGGCTGCGAATGCCCTTCCCCGCGGCGCGGGGAGCGGGCGGCGTCGGTCGATCCCGCGTGCAGGATCGATACCGACGGGGCTGCGGCGTACGATTCCGCCGGGATCGGACGATCGGCCGTCTCCACGTCCGCCGGAACGGTCAGCGTCGATTCGCCGAAGACGTGCAGGAAAACGTCGGCCATCGTTTCGACCGGAATGACCTTCACCCCTTCGAGCCCTTCGAAGATCGCCTGCCAGTTTTCTTTCGGGATGAGCACCTGCTCCGCGCCAGACTGGAACGCGGCCTCCACCTTCGCAATGACGCCTCCCACAGGCTTCACGCGGCCGTGGATGCTCACTTCGCCGGTCATGGCCAGCTTGTTGTCGACCGGCTCGTTGCGCATCGCCGAGGCGATCGCGACCGCCATTGCGATGCCCGCGGACGGGCCGTCGACCGGCGTGCCGCCCGGGAAGTTGATGTGCAGGTCGAAGTTCTCGGGATGGAGACCGCAGCGGCGCAGAACGGTGAGGACGTTCTCGACCGATCCCTTCGCCATGCTCTTGCGGCGCAGGGTGCGCTGGCCGCCCCCGATCTCCTCTTCCTCCACGACGCCGGTGATCGTGTACACGCCTTTGCCCGGCTGAACGGGCGTCGCCGTCACCTCGATCTCGAGAAGCGCCCCCATGCTCGGGCCGAACACGGCCAGCCCGTTGACGAAGCCGACCTGCGGTTCCGCCGGCACCTTGCGGTCCGGACGGGGCGGCAGCTGGCTGCTGTTGACGACCCATTCGATATCGGATGCGCTGAGGCGGTCCCGGTTCTCGGACAGGGCGAGCCCCGCCGCCAGCTGGATGACGTTAACCGCTTCGCGGCCGTTCGTGGCGTAATGCTTGACGACTTCGACCGCCTCCGGCTGCGGCGGGAAGCCGATCTTGGCGATCGCGTTCTCCGCGATCCGGCCGATCTCGTCGGGCAGCAGCGGGCGGAAATAGATCTCCATGCACCGGCTGCGCAGCGCGGGCGGGAGCTCGTTCGGCGAACGCGTCGTCGCGCCGACGAGGCGGAAGTCCGCGGGCAGCCCGTTCTGGAAAATATCGTGAATATACAGCGGGATGTTCGGGTCTTCCGCATGGTAGTAGGCGCTCTCGAGATACACCTTGCGGTCTTCGAGCACCTTCAGCAGCTTGTTCATCTGGATCGGATGCAGCTCGCCGATTTCGTCGATGAACAGAATGCCGCCGTGCGCCTTCGTTACCGCGCCCGGCTTGGGCTGCGGGATGCCGGCCACGCCCATGGCGCCCGCCCCTTGGTAGATCGGATCGTGCACAGAGCCGATCAGCGGGTCCGCGATGCCCCGCTCGTCGAACCGCGCCGTCGTAGCGTCGATCTCGGTGAACTTCGCTTCCAGGCGGAACGGGGACACCGGATTTTTCTTCGCCTCCTCCAGCACGACGCGAGCGGCTGCCGTCTTGCCGACGCCCGGCGGGCCGTAGACGATGACGTGCTGCGGATTGCTGCTGCACAGCGCCGCCTTCAGCGCCCGCAGCCCTTCCTTCTGGCCAACGATGTCGGTCATGCTGGCGGGACGGGTTTTCTCCGACAACGGCTTGGTCAGCGAGATGGAGCGAAGCTTGCGCAGCTTGTCCATCTCCTTGCGCGATTCGCGGTCGACAGCCGTCCGATTCGATTTTTGATTGCGGAGCAAATTCCAGAAATAGACGCCGATCACGACGGCGAAAAACACTTGAACGAGCATCAGGATTGTGCTCAAGGTCATTGTTTTCATCCTCCCCCTGCCTTGGACGCGCGCAGGCGCGCCAAATATCCGGTAACCGGGCTCATACTTGGTAGTATTGCCCGAATGCGGGGGGATATAGTCATGACCGGCTGGCGGCCGGCGAAGTTCTCTTCAGACCGAAGGCGCGTTCGCCTCTTCGGAGACGCTCTCCACGAGCGCCATGCATGTCCGCGCACAGGCGAAGCAAGCCTCCGCACAGCGCCGGCAGTGATCCATCTTGTGAGCGGCGCAGGCTGCGCCGCAAGACTCGCACGCTTCGGCGCAGATCAGGCACAGCTCGGCATAGTAGGCGCTCCCCTGCGCGATTGCCTGAGCCGTGAAGCCGCAGATGTCGGCGCACTCCCGGTCCAGCCGGATGCAATCTCTCATCATCGCCAAGTCTTCTTCTCGGAGACACGCCTCGTAGCAGGCGTTGCAAGCCTGCATGCAGCGGATGCATTCGTCGATGCAGATTTGCATTTCGCTTCCCGTCATGTGTCAGCACCTCCTGGTTGGGCAGCCCATGGCGCACGGCGTCCGCGTCACAAGCTGTCTTCCCTTTTACCCGGACGAGCATGCTCTGAGACACCCGTGTTCGGCGCACAAGGTTCGCGGAAACAAAAGAGAGCCAAGCAGCGCTATCGTCTGCCTGACTCTTTCTAAGCGGGAATGCCGTTATTACGCTTGCGGCAGCGGCGTATCCGTCGGATTCGCGTACCCTTCGGCGTACGTCGCGTCGATATACTTCCGGATTTCCATGTCGGAGCGTCCCTGCGCCTTCATCTGGGCCGATTGCAGCGCGATCAGCTGGCACACGCCGCAGCCGGTGCCGTGATCGTCCCAGACGACCGTGCCGTCCTCGCGGACGGCCGCGATGAAGCAGTCAAGGTTGTCCTTGTGTCCGGCGATCTCGCCGCAGCCGCAATAGCACGGAATGTACTGCAGCGTGTCGCGGATCTTGGCGGCGGCGGCGTAGGCCAGCTTGACCTGTTCGGCCGTGCCATCCAGAAAGTCCGGCATGACATCGAGCGAAGCCGTCTCCACTTGGAGATCGCCGTTCGGCGTCGTATGATGGCGGCCGCCTTCCTCGGAGGCAGAAGCCGGAGGCGAGGAAGCTTGGCCTTCGTTTCCGTTCTGCTTGCCGCAGGCGGCGAGGGCGAACAGCAGCGCACATGCCGCCAGCGCCCAGAATACCGTCGTTCGCAGCCGGAATCGGCGGCTCGGGCCGCCGTCGTTGCGCGTGTGTGTCATCGTCCGCCTCCTAGTGCTTGCGTCCGGGGATGACCCCCGTTTCGTTGTAGACGGAAACGATGTTGTCGATCTCGCGCTTGAGCTCGTTCACCAGATCCGCTTCCGGCACTTTGCGAATCATTTCGCCGTAGCGGAACAGCATGCCTTCGCCGCGCGCCCCGGCAATACCGATGTCCGCTTCGCGGGCTTCGCCGGGTCCGTTGACGGCGCAGCCCAGCACCGACACCTTGATCGGCACCTTGAGCTTCGACAAGTATTCCTCCACCTCGTTCGCCACGGCGAACAGGTCGATGTCCAGACGGCCGCAGGTCGGGCAGGACACAAGCGTCGGCGCGTCGGTGATGAGGCCGAACGTCTTGAGCAGCTCGCGCGCCACCTTGATCTCCTCGACCGGGTCGGCGCTGAGGGAGATGCGCATCGTGTTGCCGATGCCGGCGTTTAGAAGGACGCCGAGGCCCGCGGCGCTCTTGACCGTGCCGGAGAAAAGCGTGCCAGCCTCGGTGATGCCCAGATGGAGCGGGTATTTGATGACTTCTGCTGCTTTGGTGTAGGCGGCGATGGCCATCGGCACGTCGGAAGCTTTAAGAGAGACGATAATGTCGTGAAAATCGAGCTCCTCCAAAATGCCGATATGGAACAACGCGCTTTCCACCATCGCTTCGGGCGTCGGATAGCCGTATTTTTCGAGCAAGTGATTCTCAAGCGAGCCTGCGTTCACGCCGATCCGGATCGGGATGCCCTTTTCCTTGCACGCTTTGACGACCGCTTCGACCTTCTCGCGGCGGCCGATGTTGCCCGGATTGATGCGGACCTTGTCGATGCCGTTCTCGATGGCGAGCAGGGCGAGACGGTAGTCGAAGTGGATGTCGGCAACCAGGGGGATGGTGATTTGCTTCTTGATCTCCTTGATCGCGTCAGCCGCTTCCTTGTTGTTAACCGTAACGCGTACGAGCTGACAGCCCGCCTCTTCGAGGCGCTTGATCTCGGCGACGGTCGCTTCGACGTCGGCCGTCTTCGTCGTGCACATGCTCTGCAGAATGACCTGATTGTTGCCGCCGATGGTTAGATTGCCTACCTTGACCGGTACGGTGTCGGTTCGTAAATACATAGTTCCCCATTCTCCCCGTATACGCCAAAGTCCACCCCGCAGGCACGGTTCAAGAAACCGCGGCTAGGGGTGGAACCCGGCAGACTTCGAAAGCGGTGAAGTCGCGGCTGCCGGATGCCGCCGGCGGTGGCATCGTGTTTCGCCTCCGCCGGCACAAAAGCCGCGCGCTTACGCGCTTTCTTCTTTTTTCTTGCCCTTCTTCGTCGTGAGCTCGGGCGCGATCTTCTCGCGTACGACCTTCTCCGTAATGACGCAGCTCGTCACGTCGTCGCGGGACGGCACTTCGTACATCACCTCGAGCATGATGCCCTCGATGATGGCGCGAAGGCCGCGCGCGCCCGTGTTGCGCTTGATCGCTTCGCGGGCGATCTCCTCCAGCGCGCCGGGCTCAAATTCGAGCTTCACGTTATCCATCTCGAGCAGCTTTTGGTACTGCTTCACGAGCGCGTTCTTCGGTTCGGACAAAATCCGGACGAGCGCGGCTTCGTCGAGCGGCTCGAGCGAAGAGATGACCGGCAGACGACCTACGAATTCGGGGATGAGCCCGAACTTCAGCAGGTCTTCCGGTTGAACGAGCGACAGATATTCGCCCGGCTTCAGCTCCTTTTGGCCTTCGAGAGCCGCGCTGAAACCAATGACCTTTTTGCCGATGCGGCGTTTGATGATCTGCTCGAGACCGTCGAACGCGCCGCCGCAAAGGAACAGGATGTTCGTCGTATCGATCTGGATGAACTCCTGATGCGGGTGCTTGCGACCGCCTTGCGGAGGAACGGAAGCGACCGTGCCTTCGAGGATTTTCAGCAGCGCCTGCTGCACGCCTTCGCCGGAAACGTCGCGGGTGATGGACGGATTCTCCGACTTGCGCGCGACTTTATCGATTTCGTCGATGTAGATAATGCCGCGCTCGGCTTTCTCCACGTCGTAGTCGGCCGCCTGGATCAGCTTGAGCAGAATATTCTCGACGTCCTCGCCGACATAGCCGGCTTCCGTCAGCGACGTCGCGTCCGCGATCGCGAACGGGACGTTCAGAATCTTCGCCATCGTCTGCGCGAGCAGCGTTTTACCGGAGCCCGTCGGACCGACGAGCATGATGTTGCTCTTTTGCAGCTCGACGTCTTCGATCTTGCTCTGCGAGTTGATCCGCTTGTAATGGTTGTAGACAGCGACGGAGAGCGATTTTTTCGCTTGCTCCTGGCCGATGACGTACTGGTCGAGAATGTTGCGGATTTCGATCGGCTTCGGAATGTCTTTCAGATCGAGCTCTTCCTCGTGGCCGAGCTCCTCCTCGACGATCTCCGTGCACAGCTCGATGCACTCATCGCATATATAGACGCCGGGTCCGGCGACCAGCTTGCGCACTTGGTCCTGCGACTTGCCGCAGAACGAGCACTTCAGCTGGCCCTTCTCGTCGTTGAATTTGAACATGGAAACCCTCCTTAAACATTGGTCGGCGAGGTGATCACCTTATCGATCAGTCCGTACGCCTGCGCTTCGTCCGCGCTCATGAAGTTGTCGCGGTCGGTGTCGCGTTCGATCTTCTCGTAAGGTTGCCCGGTGCGCTCCACATAGATACGGTTCAGTTTCTCTTTCGTTTTGAGAATCCAGTCCGCATGGATCTTGATGTCCGATGCCTGCCCTCTCACGCCGCCAAGCGGTTGGTGAATCATGATCTCGCTGTTCGGCAGGGCGAACCGCTTGCCAGGAGCGCCGGCCGTCAGCAGGAGCGAGCCCATGCTGGCAGCCATGCCTACGCAGATCGTGCTCACGTCAGGCTTGATGAACTGCATCGTATCGTAAATACCCATGCCGGCCGTGACCGAACCGCCTGGGGAGTTGATGTAGAGGTGGATATCCTTCTCGGGGTCTTCCGCCGCCAGGAAAAGCAATTGAGCCATGATGAGATTGGCGACATCGTCGTCAATCGCGCTGCCTAAAAAAATGATTCGGTCTTTGAGCAGCCTGGAGTAGATGTCGTAAGAACGTTCTCCGCGGTTCGTCTGTTCAACGACGATAGGAACTAAGTTCATTTGTGCCAACCTCTTTTCTAAAGTGGACTCGATATCGGTAATATTCTAACACGTTGCCTTACGAATGTCATGTTGACGGGCCTGCGGTCTGCCAGTGCGGATATGTAGGGGTAAAAAGAAGGCACGCGGTGGACACGTGCCTTGTCGGTATGTGGGTATTGCCAAGCGGATCGGCGTCTTGCGGAGCGCCTTCGCGCCTTAGGCGGTTTTGCTCTCGGCGACGATGAACTTGACGGCTTTGCGAACCTTCAGGTCGGCATTCAGCGTGTCAATGTAGCCGTTCGAAGTGAAAATCGTGCGCAGCTCTTCGGCCGGACGGTTGTACATCTTGGACAGGTTCTCAAGCTCCTCGTCCAGATCGGCGTCGGAAACTTCGAGCTTCTCGGCTTCGGCGATCGCTTCGAGGACCAGGTTGTTGCGGACGCGCTTCTCGGCGTCGACGCGCATCTGAGCCTTCAGCGCAGCTTCGTCTTGGCCGCTGAATTGGTAGTACAGGTCGAGGGTCATGCCTTGCATGCGGAGACGGCTTTCGAAGTCCTTCAGCATGTTTTCGATCTCGGATTCGATCATCGCTTCCGGGATCTCGACTTCTGCGGATTCGGAGGCTTTGTCGATGACCGCGTTCTCGCGCGCGGCTTCGGCGTCCTTCTCCTTGCGCTCCTTGAGCTTGGCGATCAGGTCCTGCTTGTACTCTTCGAAGGTGTCGAATTCGCTGACGTCCTTCGCGAACTCGTCGTCGAGCTCCGGCAGGCTTTTGCGCTTGATTTCATGCAGCTTCACCTTGAAGACAACCGCTTTGCCCGCGAGGTTCTCGGCTTGGTAGTTCTCCGGGAACGTGACGTTGATGTCCTTCTCCTCGGCGATGTTCAGGCCGACGACCTGCTCTTCGAAGCCAGGAATGAACGAACCGGAGCCCAGTTCGAGGGAATAACGCTCGCCCTTGCCGCCTTCGAACGGCACGCCGTCGAGGAAGCCTTCGAAGTCGATCACGGTCGTGTCGCCCTGCTGGGCCGGACCTTCGTCGACAACGACCAGCTCGGCGTGGCGGTTTTGCAGGCGCTCCAGTTCATTGGAGACTTCCTCTTCGGAAACTTCCAGGTCGCCCGCCGGCGCTTCGATGCCTTTGTACTCGCCCAGCGTGACTTCCGGCTTGACGGTGACTTTGGCTTTGAACTTGAACGATTGTCCCTGCGCGAACTGCTCGACGTCGACCTCGGGACGGTCAACCGGCGTGATGCCCGCTTGGTCGACGGCCTCGCTGTATGCGCCCGGGAGCAGAATGTCGATCGCGTCTTGGTACAGGCTTTCAACGCCGAAGCGCGCTTCGAAAATGCGGCGCGGCACTTTGCCTTTGCGGAAGCCCGGCACGTTTACTTTTTGGACCACTTTTTTGAAGGCTTTGTCAAGCGCTTCCGTGACTTGCGCCTCGTCGATCTCCACCTCTAACACGCCGACGTTCTTCTCTATCTTTTCCCAATTTGCTTTCATAATATGCTTTCCCCTCCGAGGACAACTTGCCGCCCAAACGCGGCCGATTTACATAAACCACTCTATTATAAACAACCTTGCGCGCGAATTCAAGGCGCGACGCCCCTTCAGGGGCGCCCTTCGCCGGCATATTGGCGCAGCCAGCGGAGCGACTGTTCGTATCGGAAACGCAGCTCGCCGGTGATGCCGTACTGCTCGCGCACCCATTCGTCGATCGACTGGCCGTGCAGTTTCTCGTACAGGAATTGATGGAGCGCCGCCGCCCAGACGTCCGCCGCGCCGTCGTCCTCCTCCATCATCCGTCTGAAGACGGGCGTGCCGTAAGCGGTCTGGACGCATTCTTTCCACATTTCCTCGGCGAAATAGGCGAGCGTCGGATCGGACACCTCGGCTGTCTGGCGCACGCGGTCGAGCACGTCCTGGACGGACTGAGGGTAGTCCTCGAACTGCAGCGGCGTCGCCTCGATTTCGAGCTGCAGCAGCTCGCCGTCGCGCCACATGCCGACCGAACCGGTCGCCCCCTGCTGGCGAAGCTGCTGAAGGACGCGGAACTGCACGAGCGGGTGGCGCTCCCGCTCCCCCAGCCAACGGCGGAGCGCGTCCTCGACGTCAGGATGGTTGACGTGGGCGAGCTGTCCCAGCGCGACCAGCTGCTGCTCGGGATCCTCCACGTTAAACAGCGTGGCGAGGAGCCGCGGGACGTACTCCGCGTCCTGGCCGGACCGGCCCAGAACGCGCTGCCGAAGCTCGTCCTCGGCGTCCTCCTCCGGTTCGTCCCCGGGCGGTTCGCCGGGCGCGCCGGAAGCCGGCGCATCGGGAAATGCCGCCTCCAGCCAGCCCAGCAGCGCCTGCCATTCGGTATGGTGACGTTCGGCCTCGCCGCCGCACTGCAGCAAGAAGCCGAGCAAGCCCTTCGCGTCGCCGTATCGTTCCGTCTCCAGCATGCGGGTCAATTGAATCTGATAGTAATCCAAGGTCTTGGGGAACAAGACCAAATTATCCTTGGTGGAGTCGGCCACGAATCGAACCCCTTCCTTCTCCGACCGGCATCGGCTGCCGATTCACCCGCATTATATCATGAACGCGCAGGAAAAAGGAAAAAGCAGGTCGGCTTTGTTGATCTGCAGGGTTCTCTGTGCTATGATACATTTTGCTATGTATCGTGCGGGTGTAGTTCAATGGTAGAACGCCAGCTTCCCAAGCTTGAGGCGAGGGTTCGATTCCCTTCACCCGCTCCAACGTCGCAAAGCACGAGCCCGACGCGCTTCGGGCTTTTTTTGTTGGCTTTGGCGGACAAGCTAATGTCAGGAGACCCGACCGATGACCGGGATCGCCGCCACGATCCGATTCGCGCGCAGCGTTCCGAAAGCTCTGCGGTTCCAGTCGAGTACCCGCACTTTGCCGTCCCGGACCGCATAGACGGACACCCGCTTCACCGTCAGCCCGCCCTTGCTCTCCCGGTAGACGATCTCCGCGCTTCGGCCGACGTAACGTTCGATATTCATCGTGCATCCCTCCGGATAGAACGTTTGTTCCCATTATATCAGGAACGTCCGTTCCCGTCCAACTTTTGGATGTCTGTGTCATATAAGGAGGTCCCATCATGTCTTTACGTCTGGCTCGCCCGTCCGACAGCCGTGCCGTCGCCCAGCTCGTGCTGCTCGCCATTCAGGACATCGCCTGCCAGCTCACCGGCGAGACAGAGGAGAACGCAATCCTGAACCGGCTCGAGCGTTATTACTTGACGGAAGGCAACCGTTTCAGCGCGGACCGTTACCGGCTGTTCGAGGGGGAAGACGGCGCGGCCGCCGGCATGATCCTTTGCTACGACGGAGCGAGCGCGCAGGCGCTGTACCGGCCCGTGCTGGATGAGCTGCGCCGGCGCCAGGGGCGCGATGACCTGGCGATGGATGACGAAGCGGACGATGACGAATTCTACATCGACGCGCTTGCCGTGTTTCCCGCGTACGAAGGGCGCGGTTATGCCAAGGCGCTCCTCGCGGAAGCTGAAGATTGGGCGCGACGGGAAGGCTGGCGCAAAATCTCCCTGAACGTGGACGTGGACAAGGCGAAAGCCCATGCCCTCTACAGCAAGCTCGGCTATACGGAAGTCAAGCAGATCCGAATCAACGGGCATCTTTTCCGTCATATGGTCAAGAACCTGCGTTGAGTGCCCATTTCCTTTTTTCCACTTGAGCAAAAGGCTGTCTCTGTGGTAAGATAATCAAGCTGTGTCCCGGTAGCTCAGCTGGATAGAGCAACGGCCTTCTAAGCCGTCGGTCAGGGGTTCGAATCCCTTCCGGGACGCCACTTCCTTACGAATGAAGAAATTATAAATACATGCCAAAACCCCGGATTCCTTGATGTACAAGGCTTCCGGGGTTTTTATTTTGATTTTTTCAGGCATTGAGATATGGGTACTTGACGACAGAATCTCGATTTTTTACACATTTTTACACTTCTACTCATGTTCCTCTAAAAGAAATGAATATCGTCGCCCCCTGCCCGATAAAGCTTCGCAATCCTCAAAGCAGTTGACGGCAAAATAACAGCTTGATTATTCTCGAGTTTTCAAGATCTATCCCTGTCATTCCTAATTTGGCTGCCGTGTATTCCAAAGAATACCCATAAATCCCTGTCCCATACGGACGCTAATCTCCGCCCGAGCTCTCCCGAACGACTCCCAACCGGTCCTAGTAGCCCCGGCAGACGTAACAGGTATAGATGACAATGTCCTCCTGGTATTCCTCGTTGAGCTTGATCTGGCGTGCCTTGAGCTCCTTGCGCAGCGCCCGATAGTCCCGGTTGATCTGATCGGAAAAAGGTCGTTCACCTGTACCTATTTCAAGCTTATTTCGGAAAACTTTTGACGCGCATTTTTATGCGTGTTAAAATATAGGTGGAAAAAAGGACAAAAAGTGGGGAAACAAGTCACGGCTTGCGAAGCTCTAAAAGCGCTTCGGAAAGCGGGGTTCATCGAATCGGCGCATCATGGGAACGGAACCAGCCATAGACGATACATACAGAAAAGCGAGCCCAACCGATACGCCGACATCGCAGTCCACCGCTCCGAGCAAATGATTCCCAAGGGAACACTCAAACCATCAAATGGATTTCCGGTTACCTTCTAAACCTGGTTGTTTTCCCATCTGTCCGACCAAAAAGGGAGCGTGAGCTGCATGGAGAATTATTACATCTACCCGGTTGTCGTTGAACGTGGAGAGGTTGGCGGGTACGGCCTGTATTTCCCCGACTTTCCAGGAACGGCTATCCTACATGATGACCTGACAAAAGCGATTACTGAAGCAAAGCTCATGCTTGCCTTTCGTGCTCGTGAGCTGGAAGAGAGCGGCCAGCCATTGCCGAAGCCATCGACTCCGGAGAGCATTAAGTTAGAAGGCCCAAGCGATCGAATCGTGTTTATTGAAGTTTATATGCCGCCGTACCGGGACGATGCCGCGAACAAGGCCGTCACTAAGAATTGCACGCTCCCGAAATGGCTGCGGGATGCCGGGGATGAGGCGGGCGTCAACTACTCCTTGCTTCTACAAAACGCGATCAAGGAAGCGCTAGGCATTTCAAGGCACCAGGGGTAAGAGGGGCTAATCCGTGAAGGTCGTGAAGGGTGAAGAACGTTGCGACGAATACGGAAAATTGTGGCGGCTCGTTATCTTGGAAGGGTTTAACGGGCAATTAGGATTGTGTTCAGATTGCTCCTTTCCTGTCGTAAAAAAGCGAACGAATTCGCAATCGAAATTCCCGATAGTTATTTTTGAAAATCGGCAAACACCGGGGAGACTATTGGTCTCGGGCTCCATATGATCCTTCTTACTGAGGCTTGGCGCCCCTAACCGTGGCCAGCGTCGACAGGCAAAGGATACAGAACGGCCGCCTGCTTGAGATGGATCAAGCTGACTTCAACGGATGTTTCGATATATCCCAAGATCTGATCGAATGTAAAAACACGAAGCTTTTCGCTCAGCATTTCCTTATCGTATGCCATGTCCCCCAACACATGCGGAACGAGCGCTTCGACCTCTTTGGACTTCACCTCTTCCAGATCCATGACGGATGGAAGGGCTTCGAACGCTCTCCGCAACGTATCCTTCAAGCCGTAATGCTCCAGCAGCTTTCCGTTCAGCAAGCGAAAATCATGGTGGTATCGCGGGTGCCATTCCGGATCCGCTTCCATTCGGTTTCTCAGCCAGGACAGATTAAAGCCTTTCAGCCAGATGTCGTCGGCGATCAAATGCGTAAAATACCCTAAAATGAACGGATTCGCCGCATGGTCGCCGTATTTGTGCAGAAAGCCTTTATAATCGACGCTTCGCGAAAAATCCCGTACTTCGCCTTTAAAGAAATGCGATTCGTTTTTGATGAGAACGGCATCGGGGGCCACACTCCCCAGCAAAAAGGATGTTCGATTTTCGAATGGCAGCCTCTCGGCGATTCGGTTGGCGATGATCAAGTGCATGATCCTCGATCCCATTAAACCCCTCCCCTTTCCCAGCTCCTTTGAATTATTGCCGCGCCTGCGTTAAAGGCTCTTGCGGACTCCCAACAATCCCTCTCTCCGACGCCTCAACTTTGATGTGTTATAATGGCTTCGCGTGCGGAACCCTACATACTGCGCCCACATTTCTTTACGCCGCGGGAGGATCTTCATGATCTCGTTCGTCCTGACCTTGAAGCGGCTGCTGTCCGGTCTAATTCACGGTTACATAGATGAACGCCTAGATATTCCGATC
Source organism: Cohnella baijiui (assembly GCF_020731285.1). Taxonomy (GTDB): domain Bacteria; phylum Bacillota; class Bacilli; order Paenibacillales; family Paenibacillaceae; genus Cohnella. Next base: position 52,674 of record NZ_JAJFOW010000028.1, on the reverse strand, counting down.
CCCGCCAGAAAGGAGTTCAGAGCATGGGTGTTTGGCTGATTTACGCGTTGTTGTCGGCCGCCGCGGCCGCGCTCGTCGCGATCTTGGGCAAAATCGGGCTGAAGGAAATCGACGCCAACGCGGCGACGGCCGCCCGATCGATCATCATGGCGATATTCATGGTTGGCGTCGTCGTCATCCAGGGAAAGTGGAGCCAGTTCGGCGAGATCTGGTCGCACAAACGGGCGTTGGCATTCATCGCCCTAAGCGGCGTCGCAGGCGCGCTGTCCTGGATGTTTTACTTTCTCGCGCTTAAATACGGAAAGGTCTCGCAGGTCGGCCCGGTCGACAAGCTGAGCGTCGTCATCGCCGTCGTGCTGGCGATCGCGTTCTTGGGAGAGAAGATTACGCTCTGGAACGGCATCGGCGTCGCGTTGATCACCGTCGGCGTCATCCTGACCGCCCTCAAATAAGGAAGCAGCCGATTAGTTGCACTTTTGCAATAAACCGGTCCAGCGCCTCAAACGATTGCCCCTTAGGCCTCATCTTCTACGAGGACGCATAGCCCGACCCATTCAGACAAAGTAGGCGACCACGCGCCCTATTCCCATTTTATATCATAGTGGAAGCCGCTTCCAGAGTCTCGTGACAAGATCTCCGGAAAGCGGCTTCCATAGCGCTTTTCTATGGCATGAACCTTCACGGCTTCAACCCGGCCGCGTTATCGGTTGTGCGGCGTCGCCGGGCTGTTCTGCGCCGGATGCTGCTCGTCGCGATGCTTGATGACGGCCTCCGCGAACGCCTCGCCCTGCTCCGCGTAGCTGTTGCCTTTGTTCTTCTTGCGTTTGCCTGCCATAACCGAATCCACCTCCTCCCTCTAGGCCAGTTGGCGCGCCAACTCATCCGCGAGACCGCCGTAAGCCAGCACCCGCCGGCCGAATGCGTGGCGGTCGTCCGCGCCGCCGTGGCTCGGTCCGGCGAACAACTGTGAGGTGACGTCCTGAGAGGCCGAGTGGAGATGATTGTCGAACCAGTCCAGCTCGTGGTCGGCGTCGTTCGCGATGACCCGGATCAGTTGGAACTGACCCCCGCCCTCTTTGCGGAAGTAAGCGAGCAGCTCCGGATTCCGCGGAAGATCGGTGTGCACCTCCACCTCGGCATAGCGCTGGTCTCCCCGTTCCAGCACCCGGCGGAACGCCGCATGTCGAACGCCGATCATCGCTTCTCCGAATCCTCGTCCAGCAGTCCCGACGACTCGATATGGCGCCGGGTCTCGTCCGTGCCCAGCTCGTAAAGCGTGTGATAGAGTCCTCTCATCCGCTCGTCGTAGTCCCCCAGCATGTCTTCTTCGTCCACCGATTTCCAGCCCGTATGGCGGAACGCGGCCGTTTCGTCCGCGCTCGACAAATCTTCGAACTGCTCCTGCAGTTTGTTCAACTCTTCGACGTTCGCCCGAATGGCGAATTCGAACGGCGAGACCGTCGGATCTTCGAGGATTTGCCCCGCGCCAACGGCTACGTAATACGTCTTGCGGTCGTCCATGGATGTTCGCCCCTTCCCTGATCGAATCTCCTCTATTTTCTCCACGCGGACAGACATTTTATGCCTTTTTTCGCATAACCATCAGTTGAGCGGTCCCTACCCCGTCATAGACGGCTATCGCGAAACCTAGGGGAGGTAGTTTCTTCCATGTGCGGAATTATTGGCTGGATCGATTGGAAAGCGGATTTGACACAGCAGGCGGACGTGCTGGAGCGGATGACGGAGACGATGGAGCTGCGGGGGCCGGATGCCTCCGGCACTTGGCTGTCGCGCCATTGCGCGTTCGGCCATCGGCGGCTGTCGGTCATGGACCCCGCGAACGGCGCGCAGCCGATGGTTCGGCCGACCAAGCGCGCGGAAGACCAGGATTGCGTCGTCGTCTACAACGGCGAGCTTTACAACGCGCCGGAGCTGAAGCGGGAGCTCGAATCGCTGGGATATGCGTTCCGCACGACTTGCGATACGGAAGTGCTGCTGCAGGCCTATGTCGAATGGGGTCCGGCTTGCGTGGAAAAGTTCAACGGCATCTTCGCCTTCGCCGTCTGGAATACCGAGGAGGAGCGGCTGTTCATGGCGCGCGACCGGCTGGGCGTCAAGCCGCTTTTTTACCGGCGGGAAGAGGGGAGGCTGCTGTTCGGCTCCGAACCGAAGGCCATCTTGGCGCATCCGGACGTACAGCCGGAGATCGACGGCGAAGGGCTGGCGGAACTGTTCGTGCTCGGCCCCGCGCGGACGCCCGGACATGGCGTGTGGCGCGGCATGTCGGAGCTGAAGCCCGGCCACACGCTTTTCTACGACCGCGACGGCATGCGGATCTCGGCCTACTGGCAGCTCGAAGCCGCCCCGCACGAAGAAGAGGAGGCCGAGACGGCAGAACGGGTCGGAGCGCTGCTCCAGGATACGCTGGAACGGCAGCTTGCCTCCGATGTGCCGGTCTGCACGCTGTTGTCGGGCGGTCTGGACTCCAGCGCGCTGACGGCGCTCGCCGTCGCTTACTACAACCGGACCGGGCAGGGCACGGTCCATACCTATTCCGTTGACTACGTCGACAACGACAAGCATTTCCAGGCGCATGCGTTCCAGCCGAACGCGGACGCCCCGTGGATCCGCCGGATGGTCGACCACCTGTCCACCGAGCACCACGAGATCCAGTTCGACACGCCCGAGCTCGTGAACGCGCTGGAAACGGCGGTGCTGGCCAAGGACTATCCCGGGATGGCGGACATCGACGCCTCCCTCTACCTGTTCTGCCGCGAGATCAAAAAGGGCGCAACCGTGGCGATTTCCGGCGAAGCGGCAGACGAAATATTCGGCGGCTATCCGTGGTTCCACCGGAAGGAGGCGCTGGAGGCGGAGACGTTTCCCTGGTCACTGTCCGCCGATTTGCGGGAGAGCATCCTGTCCCCGGAGCTGCTTTCGCTCCTCCGGCCGAAGGAGTATCTCGGCGACCGTTACGCTCAGGCTGTCGAAGAGGTGCCTGGCCTTCCGGGCGAGACGCCCGAGCGGCAGCGCATGCGGCGGATGTCGTACCTCAACATCACCCGTTTCATGCCGACGCTGCTCGACCGCAAAGACCGAATGAGCATGGCGGCCGGTCTCGAAGTCCGGGTGCCGTACTGCGATCACCGCCTCGTCGAATACGTATGGAACATCCCGTGGGCGCTGAAGATGGCCGGAGACCGGGAAAAGGGCATTCTCCGCCGCTCCCTCGAAGGGGTTCTGCCGCACGACGTGCTTTACCGCAAAAAAAGCCCGTATCCGAAGACGCACAACCCGAATTACCTGTCCGCCGTCCGCGACCGTCTGCTGGAGCGGCTGGACGATCAGTCGTCGCCCCTTCAGCCGCTCCTCGACGTCCGCCGTGTCCGGGAGATCGCCTCGTCCGTGGACGCGAATACGAATTTGCCCTGGTTCGGACAGCTGATGTCCGGTCCGCAGCTGTTTGCCTACTTGCTGCAGGTCGACTTCTGGCTGCGGCACTACCGGGTGCAGCTCGTCTGATCGACCGTTCGATGCGAGTGGCAGGATGATCGAGATGCGCCGAAAAGCCGCTTCCCCCTCATGGGGAGCGGCTCTTTCGGTTGTGCAAGTTCGGCGAAAAGAACGGCGAACGGCAACAACGCGCCTTAGGCGGAAAGCTCGCGGTGGTCCGTCCGGCGGATCGCCGGGAAGACGATGCGCACGGCCGCGCCGATGCCCGGGCGGCTGGCGATCGTCACCCCGTAAGCCTTGCCGAAGTGGAGCTTGATCCGCTGGTCGACGTTGCGGATGCCATAGCCGGCTTGATCGACGTCCGCGCCGCCGAATATTTCCTGAATCCGCGCCGGGAGGAAGCCGACGCCGTCGTCGATGACCTGAATGACGATGCAGCCGTCCTCGAGCTTGGCCGCGATGCGCAAGTGGATGCGGTCGCCGCACCAGGCGTGCTCGAGCGCGTTCTCGACGAAGGGTTGGATCGTCAGCTTCAGCATGAGGTAGCCGGCGACGGACGGATCGATGTCGTAGAGCACGTCCATCCGCTCGCCGTATTTCGTTTTCTGGATGTCGATATAGGCTTTGACCTGCTCCAGTTCGCGGTAGGCGGGGATGATGTTTTTCCCGTCGCTCAGCGACAGCCGGTAAAATTTCGCCAGATCGAGCACCATCCGGTGCAGCTTGTCCACCTCGCCGAATTTGGCCAGCCGGCTGATGGACGATAACGTATTATAAAGGAAATGCGGGTTGATCTGCGCCTGCAGCGAGGCGAGCTCCGCTTCCTTCTTCTGCAAATCCTTCAAATAAACCTCGCGAATGAGCCGCCCCGTGTTCTGGCCCATTTCGTTCAGCGCTTGGGAGATCCGGGTGAACTCGTCGTTTCCTTTGAAGTGGATTCGCTTGTGGAACTCCCCGCTTTGGAACGAGTCGAGCACGGTTACGATTTTCGTCACGCGCTTGGAAAAGAAACGGGAGATGAACAAACCCGCCGCCGAAAAGACAAGGAGGCACGCCGCGCAGATCAAGGCGGTCAGCAGCTGGATTTTGCGCGAGTCTCGCTCGGTCAGGTTCGCCGGGATGACCGCGCGAAGCGTCCAGCCGAGACTCGGGAGCGTCTGCTCGATCGCGAGCTGGCGTCCGGCAGGCTGCGCCTGCCACGTCTCTCCGATGGCCGGCGGCAGCGAGCCCGAGGACGTGACGACGCGCCCCCGGTTGTCGGCGATGAAGATCGTCGCCCCGGTGCCGATCTTCTGGTAGTCGACGCTCTCGAACAGATCCGCAAGCGGCACGCTGATGCGCAAAAATCCGATTTCCTTCACATCGCGGGGGCCGAGCTCGATAATCCGCCGCAGCAGCGAGATGCGGCTGTAGCGGTAGTCGTCCTCAATCTGCTTCCACTGCATCGTCTTGCCGTACTGCTCCTCGGGAAAGTCGCGGTACCAATCTTTGTCCGCGATGCGTTTGATATGGTACCAGTCGTACTGCTGATCGCGGAGCGCGATCGGGTCCGCGTCGCCGTAGTTTTTGTAGATTTCCGGCAGCAGCTCGTTGTGCAGATAAAACGACATCCACATCCGGCGGTTCGTTGCTCCGAGCGCGGTGCGGAACTTGGGCACCAAGTATTTTTTGGTCGCCTCGTAGTTCACCCATCCCGCCTCGAAATGCCGCAAGTGGGCGGCCAGCGAGTCGTCGTAGTAGAGCATGTCGGAAATGCGCTGCGTATCCTCCATACGGTAGGCGATATTGTCCCTCATCTGTTGCAGAGTGCCCTGGATGTTCGTCCGCGTCTTGTCGCGAATCGACTCGACGAAGACGGAGTTCGCCACGTAGCCCACGAGCAGCACCGGGATCATGATCAGGACGGCATAGGACAGCATCAGCTTGTAGCCGAAGCTCAGATAGCCTCGCTTAGTGCGCTTGCGGGACATCGCGATCCCTCCTCCTGACGCGGCGGTCGGTCAGCACTTTCTACGGTATTCCATCGGGGTCATTCCGGTCGTCTCCTTGAACTGCCTGCTGAAGTAGGGCAGATAGCGGTAGCCGACGCAGTCGGCCACCTCGTAGATTTTCAGCTTCGTCTCCCGCAGCAGCTCCTGCGCCTTGTCCATCCGGAGGTCGATGACGAACTCGCTGAAGTTGCGGCCCGTCTCTTCCTTGAACAGCAAGCCCAGATGGTTCGGCGAAAAGGAAAACCGCTCCGCGACGTCCCGAAGCGTCACGTTCTCGTGCAGCCGCTCCTTGATGCACGACACGACGCTTTGGACGAGCTTGCCGTTTTTGGACTGCTTTTTGGCCTGCAGCGTTTCCGAGAGCTCGAACACCTTGCGCCGAAGCCAATCTTCGATGTCGCCAACCGTCTCGAACTGCAGCAGGATATCCAGGTTTTTGAGTTCGAGGCCGAGCAGCTTGAACAGATCCTCGTTCAACCCGCGAAGATGCTCGTTCAGCTTCAAGATGACGTACATGGAGAAATGGCGGATCGTGATCTTGGACCCGAGCCGCGCGGCCAGGCGGAAGACGCTCGACAGCTCGTCGTGGGCGAGGACGAGATCGTACCGGGCGACGGCTTGCAGCATCGATGCCAGGTGGAGATCAAGTCCCTTCAAATCTTCGAGCTCCGCTTGCCCGCTCTCTTCGTAGACGAGCACCCTGCCTTTGCCCCGCAGCATCTTCTGCTCGAGGGCGCGCGCCGCTTCCGCGTAGGCGTCATGCAGCCCGGACAAGCCGTACGCCTCGCTGCCTAGGCCGATCGTCGCCGTGAACGGAAACGCCTCGCGCACGCGATCTGCGAGCGACTGCATGGCGTCCGGCCGCACGTCGGCCCCGAGCAGCAGCGCCGTCCGCTGCTTGGAGACGCGGCAAACCTCCTGGATGCCGTGCTCGGCCAGATACGCGGACAGCAGCGCGCCGAACCGGTCCAGCAGCACCCTGCGCTCCGGCTCGGGATAAGGATTCAGCTTCCACGTAAAGTCGTCGATCTCCAACGCGGCGACGCGGATCGGCCACCGAAGCCGATCCAGGCTGTAGGCCCGCTTCAGCACCGGGGAGGGCAGCGCCTCCGCCGGCGACTCCAGGAGCTGCAGCAAATATTCGTTTTTGGCGATCGGCACGAGCTGCCGGAGCGCCTCCCGTTCTTCCCGCCGGCGGCGCCCCTGGTCGAGCTCGCGCTTGACGCCCAGGAGCGCCTCGATCAATTCCTTGTCGTCCGTCGGCTTCAGCACGTAGCCGTCCGCGTTGAGCGACACGGCCTGCTTGGCGTATTGAAAATCCTGGTGCCCGCTCACGAAGATGACGCGAAGCTCCGACTGGACGGAGAGTGCGCGCTTTGCCAGCTCGAGTCCCGACATGTTCGGCATCCGGATGTCGGTGACGAGAATATCGATCTTCTCGGATTCGATCACCTCGCAAGCCGCGAATCCGTTGTTGACGGCGCCGGCGACCGTCAGCCCCAGCTCCGGCCACGGGATGAACGTCCGCATGCCCTCCAAGTCCAGCATTTCGTCGTCCGCCAGCAGCACCTTGTACATCGCGAAACCTCCTCTCGTTCGATGGCAAAGGAGAGCATACGCCACCGTATACTCTCCCTGCTTCCGCTATGAACGTCTTATTACTCGCCTTTCATGATCTTCTGGTTGCGGTGCCATCTTTCCGTCTGGTAGTCCAGCAGCTTCTGATAGCCGACCGCCATGGCGTCTTGATCCGCTTTGTCGAGAATCTTCAGCACTTCCTCGTCGCTCTTGGCGAACAGCGCCTGAGCTCTCGATTCGTCCCAGATGTCTTCGACCGCCGTCTGGATGATCCCTTCCTGGCTGTCCTTGGCCGGGCTCAGATTCGCGTATTCGGTCGCGTCGGCCTGGGTCTTCCAGGTGATGTCGTACTGCCACTTCAGCGTCCAGCTGCGCTGCTCGTCCTTCAAGGTCGACTCGAACTTGCCCTTCGTCAAGTCGGTGAACACCGTATTGCCGACGAAGATCAGGTTATTGGTAACGGCCTGCAGCTCCGCCAATCCCTTCGGATCCTGCCAGTACGCATCCTTGAATTTCGGCGTGATGCCGTCCGCTTCGTGACCTTCCCAATACTTGCCTTCCGGTCCCCAGTTCAGCACCGTCATGCCTTCCGGACCGGTCATCCAGTCGAGCACGGCGAACGCGGCTTCCGGATTTTTGGCGGACTTGGTGATGACGGCGACGTTCCACCCCAGCGTGGCGTACGTGCCCGGGTAAATTTTGTTCCGGTCGAGGCCCGGCTTCGCGATCGGCCAGATCATGAAGTAGCCGGCGTTCGGATCCTTCGCGACAAGCAGCTCCTGAGCCTTGGCCGCGATGTCCGTCGGGCTGGAGGACGCATAGACGGCGACTTTGCCGTTGTTCACTTTTTCGGTGACCTGGTCTCGCGTCTGCGTCATCGCGTCCTGCGTCATCAGCTTCTCGCGGAACAGCTTGGACGCGAACTGCATCGATTCGCGATAGACCGGATCCTTGAAGATCGAAGCCATCTTGTCGCCGGACGGCACGGCACGATTGCCCACCCAGCGATTCAACGCATTTTCGCCGAAGGCCGAGTAGAGCACGTCGAGCCCTTGGCCGTCGACCGCGAGCTCCGGCTCGAACGGGGTGATGCCGTTGCCGTACTTGGCATTGACCGCCTTTAGGTATTCATACAGATCGTCGGTCGTCTCCAGCTTCGGCGAGCCGAGCTCCTCGTAGATTTTTTTGTTGATGACGTAGCCGGCGTTGCCGTTCGGCTTGTCTTTGTTCGTGTACCAGTTCGGGAACTGGTACAGCTTGCCGTCTTCGGCGCGGAGCAGGTTGGCCGTCTCCGGCGACAGATACGTCTGAAGATTCGGATATTTCTTCATATAATCGTCGAACGGCACGAGCATATCCGCCTGGCGGAGCATCTCGTATTCGGCGGACCCGCGGTCCATCCAGATGATGTCGGGGAGCTCCTTGGTCGCCATCATCGTGCTGAGCTTCTTCTTTGCGTCCCCGCCGGACTGGATGAAGTTGATGTTCAGCTTTTTGTTTTCCTTGATCCATTTGGACACTTCGTCCTCGCCCCACGGCGGCGCCGCGTACCAGTCGTAGTGCCCGTAGAGGGAAATCGTGAGCGGCTCCTTGCCCAGCTCGAACGCATCGGAAGCGGACGCGCTCGGCGATGCGCTCGCCTCGGAGTTCGGTGAGGCCGCGGGCGAAGCTGCTCCGTTAGCGCCTTTGTCCTTGCCGGCGCAGCCCGCCAGCGCGGTCGCCAGAACGAACATCCCGGCGAACGTGCCGAGTAGTGCTCTCTTCGTCTTTCTCATCCAGGTCATGCCCCTCTCAAAAAATAAGTATAATCTATGGTTCAAGCAAAATGCTCTAAACCCGGGGGAAAAACGTCTTACTCCTTCAGCGAACCGACGAGCACCCCTTTGACGAAATGCCGCTGGACGAACGGGTAGACGCATACGATCGGCAGTGTCGCGACCATCATGACCGCCATCGAAAGCGATTTGCTCGTGACCTTCTGCATCTTGCCGAGGGCGGCCTGAGCGCCGGCGTCAAGCGCGGAGACGTTCTCCGTGACGATGTTGGAGTTCAGAATTTGCCGGAGAATCGTCTGGATCGGCAGCAGGCGCACATTCTCGATGTAGATGCTGGCGTAGAACCATTCGTTCCATTGGGTCACGGCCGTAAACAGGGAAAGCGTCGCGATGACAGGTCCCGAAAGCGGAAGCACGATGCGGAAGAGGGTGCCCCAGTTGCCGGCGCCGTCGATTTTGGCGGCCTCCTGCAACCCTTCGGGCAAACCTTTGAAGAAGGTGCGGAAGATGATCATGTTCCACACGTTGATGAGCACCGGGACGATGTAGACGAGGAACGTATTCATCAAATGAAGATCCCGAATCAGCAGGTAGGTCGGGATGAGACCGCCGCCGAAGTAGAGCGTGAGCATGCAGAAGATCATGTAGTACTTGCGCCCGATCAGGCCCGGAAGCGTCATGCCGTAGGAGAAGACCGCCGTGGCCAGAATCGAGGCGACCGTGCCGACGACGGTTTTGGCGACCGAGATGCCGAACGCCCCGAGCAACCGGTTGTCCTTGAAGATGATGTCGTAGTTTTCCAGCGTAAACGCGCGGGGCCAGAAGGTGACCCCGCCCATCGCCGTGTCCTGGCCGGCGTTGAAGGAGATGACGAGCGCATTCCAGAACGGATAAAACGTCGTGAAGGTCAAAAGCGAGAGCAGCGCGTAGATGACGATCGTCATCGTCCGGTCTCCGGCGGTCAGTCTGTGCATTCGTTAGGTCCTCCCGGTTCCATGATGCGGTCTTACCACAGGCTGTTGCCGGATCGGCGAGCCAGTTGGTTCGCGACGACGAGCAGCAGCACGCTGATGACGGCTTTGAACAAACCGATCGCGGTGGCGAAGGAGTAGCGCATGTTTTCGATGCCGATCCGGTACACGTACGTGTCGATGACGTCCGATACGCCGCGCAGGAGCGGGTTTTTTGCGAGCAGCAGGATGTCCTCGAAGCCGGCGTTCAGCAAATTGCCGATCGCCAGGATGAAGAAGATGGCGATGACGGGCAAAATCGAAGGCAGCGTGATGAGAAAGATTTGCTTAAACTTGCTCGCGCCGTCCATTTCCGCCGCTTCGTACAGGTTGGGGTCGATGCCGGCGATCGCCGCGAGAAAGACGATCGAGCCGAAGCCGACCTCCTTCCACACGTTCGTCGTGATGAGGATCGTCCAGAAATAGGACGGAATGGAGAGGAAATTGATCGGATTGTCGATCAGGCCGAGCCCGCGCAGCGCCATGTTGACGCTGCCGTTGTCCACCGAGAGGATCGAGATGACGATGCCCGCGACGATGACCCACGAGAGAAAGTAAGGCAAATACGTCACGCTCTGGACGAACCGCTTGAAAAAGGCGTGGCGGACTTCGTTCAGCATGAGCGCCAGGAGGATCGGGGCGGGAAAGCCGATCGCGAGCTTAAGCAGCGCGATGATGATCGTGTTGCGCATGACGTGGCCGAAGTCGGGGTTGGAAAAAAACGCCTCGAAGTGCTTGAAGCCGACCCAGGGGCTGTCCGCAAACCCTTTCAGAATGTTGTAATCCTTGAAAGCGGTCAGGATGCCGTACATCGGGATGTAGCTGAAGACGAAAATCAAGAGCAGGCCGGGCCATACCATGAGCTGCATGTCCCATTGCCGGAAAAACCGGATCCAGGGGCCGCCGGACGGCTTGGCGGGGATGTCGTGCTCGGTATTCGCGGTGAGGTGCGCCACGTTCATTCCTCCTGTGCAACGATGCTGTTTGACCTAAGTGTATCGGTTTGAAAGCGCCATTAAAATTTGCCTGGGCAACGAAAAATGATACTTTGCAACGGTCCCGTTCCAAGTAAAAACGGTTTTGCCGTCTTCCCGGACGGCGGCACATTTTTATCGGAGGTCATACAGATATGGACAGGGGTAAAACTTCTACATTCTGAATGACCAAAAAAAACACCCTACAATTCTTAAGGATTGTAGGGTGTTCACAAATCGTATTCGAAGCTTGTCCTACAGCCGGGCGAGCAGGCGGCGGAGCGCCTCGCCGCGATGGCTGACGGCGTTTTTTTCCTCTGTCGAGAGCTCCGCCATCGTGCGGCCGTAGTTCGGCAGCCAGAACAGCGGGTCGTAGCCGAACCCGCCTTCGCCACGCGGCGTAGGGAGAATAAATCCGCGGACGTCGCCCTCCGCCGTCTTTGTCTCGCCGCCCGGCGCGTACAAGACGAGCGCGCTCACGAAGCGGGCGGCGCTCAGCGCGTCGGGAGCGCCGGCCGCTGCCGCCTCGTCTGGCGGCGTCAAGCCTGTGGCCGCCAGCTCGCGGAGCAGCTTGGCGTTGTTGTCCGCGTCGGACGCGCCTGCGCCGGCGTACCTCGCCGAATAGACGCCGGGCGCGCCTCCGAGCGCGTCGACGCAGAGCCCCGAATCGTCCGCGAGCGTGGGCAGCCCGGTCGCTTCGGAGACGATGCGCGCCTTGATCAGCGCGTTGTCCGCGAACGTCTCCCCGTCCTCGACGATGTCTGGGATCGCCTCCGGCGCCTCGTTCAGGTCCCGCACCTCGATGCCGAGCGGGGCGAACGCGGCGCGGAATTCGTTCGTTTTGCCCCGGTTGCGCGTCGCGACGAGCAGCGTCTCGCCGGCCCGGATCATACGCGGGCCGTCCCGATCCGCGTCCCCGCCTCGCCCAGCGTCTCCCGCTGCATCGCGATCAGTCGGCGGATGCCGTCTTCGGCGAGCCGCAGCATGTCGTCCAGCTCGTGCCGCTGGAACGGCGCCTCTTCGCCGGTCCCCTGGATTTCGACGAAGGCGCCGGCGCCCGTCATGACCACGTTCATGTCGACCTTCGCCTTCGAGTCTTCCGCATAGTTCAGATCGAGCAGCGTCTCGCCCTGGAGCGAGCCGACGCTGATCGACGCAAGATAGTCCGTGATCGGATAGGTCGCAAAGCCCGCGCCCGCCGACAGCTTATGTACCGCCAGCGCCAGCGCGATAAACGCGCCGGTGATCGACGTCGTGCGGGTCCCTCCGTCCGCTTGCAGCACGTCGCAATCCAGCGTAATCGTACGTTCGCCCAGCGCTTCGAGGTTCACAACGGAGCGGAGAGCGCGGCCGATCAGCCGCTGGATTTCCATCGTCCGGCCGACTTGCTTGCCTTTGACGGACTCCCGCTGGTTGCGCGTCTGCGTCGCTCGCGGCAGCATCGCGTACTCCGCGGTTACCCACCCTTTGCCCTGACCCTTCAGGAATGGGGGCACCTTCTCGTCCACCGTCGCGGTACACAGCACTTTGGTGTCTCCCATTTCGATGAGCACCGAGCCCTCGGCGTATTTATTGGGATGAAGCGTCACGGCAAAGGGCCGCAGGTCGCTTGCGTTTCTTCCGTCCGTTCTCATGGATGTTCCTCCTCCGAAATCGCCGGCCGCTCTTGCGGCCTCAAACCTTTCCCATTTTACCAAAGTCCTCGCCCAAAAGCATCCCCGATCCGGGCCCTCCGCATGCTTCCGTATGACGGGAGCCAATCCGGGCAATCTAAAAGCCGAATGGAAATGGAAGGGAGGGAAGGGAAATTGCTCAAAGAAGTCAAAAACAAGCTGGGCAATCCAGATGATCTGATCTCCGAAACGATGGACAACGGCTACACGAAAATGGAGTTCTGCTTCTTCCCCGGCATGTGCGACATCAATCAGGTCAAAAATGGCATCCTCGTTCCCTTCTCCTATCGGTTCGATCCCGACGAATTCCGGCGCATGCTCCGTGCCGACCTGGCCTTCATCCATGCCGACAAGCCGGACGAATGGGCATCGATGCTGCTCAAAGGCTGCGCGCTGCTGGAGTACGAAGGGGAAGTCTTCGCCTTCGGCGCGGTGCGCAGAATGCAGACGAAGCCGGATCCGACGGAGGTCGAAGCGTCCCTGCAAGGCCCTCAGTCCGCCTATACGGAGGATCTCGACCTCAATTTGAACCTGGTACGCACCGTCTACAATTCGACGACGCTGTCCGTAGAATGGCATCAGAAAGACAATATCGCTTCGCAATCGCGCATCATGATCCTGTACGACCGGGAAAAGGCGAACCGGGACACGGTGAAGGAGGTACGCACTCAGCTCGACAAAGTCGGCAAAAACCTGATTCTCGGCGCGGGACAGCTGGCCAAGCTCATGTCGCACAATCGGCACCGTTTGTTTCCGGTCATCCTCCTCACCGAGCGGCCCGACCGGACCGTCATGCACCTGAACAAAGGCAAGATCGTCGTCATGCTGGACGGCAGCCGCTTCGCGCTGCTGATGCCCGTCCGCTTTTTCGACTTTTTGAGCGCAATGGACGACTATTACGAGCCGTTCTGGATGAGCCGCTTTTTGATCGTGCTGCGTTATATCTCCATGCTGCTCACCCTCACGCTGCCGGCGCTGTACATCTCCATCGTCTCCTACAACCCGGAAGTGTTCCGCGTTCAGCTCGCCTTCTCGATCGACGGCAGCCGGGCGGCTGTCCCGTACCCGTCCTTCATCGAGGTACTCATTATGCTCTTTATGATCGAGGCGCTGATCGAAGCCAGTATCCGACTGCCCCGGTTCGTCGGCTCGACCGCCGCAACCGTCGGAGGCTTGATCCTCGGCCAAGCCGCACAGCAGGCCGGTCTCGTCAGCAGCATCATGATCATCGTCACGTCCGTCGTCGCGATCTCGAATTTCGTCATTCCGAACTCGACGTTCAGCTACTTCATTCGCATCATCAAGTACGTGTTCGTCGCCGTCTCCATTTTTTCCGGTCTGATCGGCGTCGTCGTCACGCTGTTCATGCTGATCGTCTATCTGTGCAACATGCGCAGCTTCGGCGAGCCATACTTCGCCTTGTTCATGAACGCCAAGAAGCATGCGGGGAAAGATCAGACCAAACCTCAGAAAGCGGGATGAATTCGGATGGTCCGTTTCTTCTATTACCATGTCATCTACGTCGGCATGATGAACATCATGGTGCTCGTGCCTTCGATGCTCATCAGCCACCGGTTCAACGGCGCCGTGTCGGCGATGCCTATCGCGATCGTTTCCGGCACGCTGTTCGCCTGCGTGACGTCGTTCTGCTTTCAGCGCTTCCCCGGCATGGGCCTCCCCGAGCTTTACAAACGGTTTCTGCCCCGTTGGCTCGGGATCGCGCTGAATCTGCTCGGCGCCTTCGCCTGGGCGACCGGAGGCATCATCGTCCTCTATTCTTACTCGAATACGATCGGATTGTTTTTCAACCCCGAGACGAGCCCCTATATCAACTTGGCGATCATGTCGGCCGCATGCATCTGGGCCGCCAGCCGGTGCTCCCGCTCCGTCCAGTTCACCCAAGAGATGCTGCTTATCCTCAGCTCGCCGGTGATCTTCTGGATTATGTTCAAAGCCATCTTAAGCCCTTGGCTCGACTGGGACGCGATCCGCGTCGTGGCCGGCCGGATCACGGAGCCGCCTTCCGTCGTCCCGTTTTTCGCGGCCACGTTCGTCTTCTCGGGCTACTTGAACGTGACGCTGTTCAACCGGCTGACGGAACGCGGCCACCGCTACAAGCACCTCTGGATCATCCCGGTGTTTTGCAGCTTTTTTCTGCTCGTCTCCTTCTTCGTGCCGATCGGCTTCCACGGGACGCAAGCGGTGGGCAACTATCTGTATTTGTGGAGCGTCACGATGGACTGCCTGATCATGAAGTACGGATTTATCCAGCGCGTATTGTACTTGTTCCTCCTGTTGTATACCCTGCTGTCGCTGCTGTTCGTGATGAATACGTGGCACACGGCCATGGAATTCGTCAAAGCATGCACGCGGCGCTACCCGCCGCGTCCCGAACAGCCGGAAGTGCCCCGGATCAATTGGTACATCTGCACGGTCTTCGCCGTCTGCACGTTCGGGTACGCCTATATGATGAACGACCTGCGCAACCAGATGGTAAGCGAACTCTGGCTCATCGGCCGCTATTTCATCGAGCTGCTACTGCTTCTTCTGGTGATCCTGTTCGCCTGCCTGGAACGCAAAGGCGTCCGCAGGCGTCCCGACCCCCGTCCGCCGACCAAAAACGCCAACGGGGTGCCGGGGCCATGAAACGCGCCGGCATCCGCCTGCTGCTCCTCGCGTCGTTCTCGTGGTCGCTGCTGCCGCTCGGCGGCTGCCAGCTGAAGGACATCGACAAGCGGTTCTTCGTCGTGTCTGCCGGCTTCGATGTCGCGGACAATCCGGCCAAGCCCTATCGCGTCACGCTCCGTCTCGCGCTCACGTCCTCCAAACTCGAAGCCGGCGCCTCGCATACCCAGGTGGAGACGATGGACGCGGCCTCCGTCGCGGAAGCCGTCCGGCATTTGAAGGCCAACGTGGACAAAGAGCTCGAATTCGGCCACTGCCGCGAGTTCGTGTTCGGCAGGGAGATGCTCGAGCAAAAGGGATTCCAGGAAGTCATGGAGTGGCTCGCCCGCAGGCGCGATATCCAGGGCGTCTCGAACGTCATGATCGGCGACCCCGACGCTTCGTCGATTTTGGAAACCAAGCCGTTGTCCGAACGCTACCCCGGCAACGCGCTGTTCCTCACATTCGGGAACGAAGGCACGGAAGCTTCGGATACGGTCACGGAGTATTTGTTCGATCTGTACCGCCGCGAATACGAAACCGGCCTCGATCCCGTCCTGCCGGTCGTCCGCAGCGTGCAGCACGCCTATCAGATCAACCGCGTGGCATTGCTGGACAAAGAAAAAATACGCCTCATCCTCAGTCCGGAAGAGACGCAGATCTACAATATGACGGCCAACGACATTCGCAAGTCGGTTTTGGCCATGCCGACCGCCGAAGGCCGGCTCGTCATGGCGGTCACCAAAGTTAGGAGCCGGGTCAGCGTCGCGGACGGCGGAATTCCGAAGGTCGTGCTCCACGTCCGCGCGACGGGCTTTCTCGAGCAGAGCCCGCCGCGCCTGCTGGAACGGGACTGGGACGGCTTGGAGCGGAAATTGGGACGCTATTTCTCGGAAAAAACGGTCGAGCTGCTGGAGAAGATCCGCGACCAGAACATCGATCCCTACGGGTTCGGCCTTCACTACCTCGCGAACCACTATGGGCGTCCGAGCACGTGGGAGAAATGGAAGGAGCTTTATCCCCGGGTCAAATTCGAAGTTCGGACGGACGTCAAGATTCAGGGGACGGGATTGATCCGTTAGGCGCCTCGCCGTTATCTTGCAAGCGCGTTGATCTGCGTCGGACGGGTAACGGGCTGCGCGTAGGACCGGTTGTCCGTGTCCAGCAGCTCGGTGTTGCCGTTCAGGGCGAGCTGCACCTTCGGCGCCTTAGTCGCTTCGGTCATCGTCAGGACAAGCGCCTGCATCATGTCGGCCGGCACTTCCGGCACGGGCGCTTTCGGCACCCAACCCTTTTCCTGAAGCTTGACGACGACCGTGTCGGACAGGACGCTCAGCTGTTCGACGGACGTGTCCGACACGAGAACCGGCTCCAGCTTCTTCGTGTCGCTGGGCCCTTTGATCAGCTCGTTCAGCGCGGCGCGCGCCCGGTCCGGCTGGCGGTCGACGAGACGGGTGACGGGGACGAAGTAGCCTTCCCCTTCGGCCGTCTTGGCGGAGAAGTACAGCGTGACGGCCATCGAGCGGCTGGCCTTCACTCCTGCGGCCTGCTCGAGGTTGATGCCCATGTCCCGCGTCAGGACGCTTGCGATCGGCAGCCCCGACGGCAGCGAGGTCAGCGGCTTGCCGTCCAGTTCCAGCCGGACTTTCTCCACGCCTGGCAGCTCCGTCATCGTCCAGACGAGCGCTTCGACGACCTTGCGCTCCTGCGATGCGGCGATGGTCGGCAGCGGCGAAGCGAAGTCGATCGTGACGACGCCGTTCGCCAGATCCTTGCGCACGGCCTTGATCTTCGTGCCCTGCGGCAGAATGGGCGTGAAGCCGGGCGGCAGCTGCATGGCCAGCTTCGGATCGGCGGTCATCCAGGCGATCGCGGTCTCTTCCGGCGACCGGGACGTCTTGCCGTCATCGGCCTGAGGCTGGCTGAGCGTCATCGGGGCGACAAATCCGTGGCGGTCTTGCAGATACACCGTCAGCCCGTCGGCGATGGCGACGGATGAAGCCGAAGCCGCGGCTTGTTCCGTCTGCTGGAGCATCTGCGATTCTACGTCTGCAGGAGGCTGGTCGATCGGATCCGAGCCCTTCCCCTGCTGTCCCGCGAAGCTGCATCCCGCGATGAGCAGGACCAGGCCTGCGGAGGCGATCAGTTTGGCGGAACGTCTGCGTACGGCGCTTGCGATCATGAACGATTCCTCCCGTGCGGGGGAGCTTGGTTTTTCCCTTCCCCCGATTTGTAGTACTATGTATACGAGCCCCCCGGGCTTTTATGTACGGTTTGTCCCGCGGGCGGCCGTCAAGTTTGGAATCGACTTATTCGCCGGCCCGGAGAATATACTAGCGAGGGAGCCGGGTTCGGCGCGGATTCCATGAACGGATGCAAAGAAAGAGGTGCTGACATTGTCCAATCCAGGCGTTTACCGGCTCAACAGCAAAGTGGTGGCGAACGCCACCCAAGAGTGGCTGACCAAGCGCGGCGTATCCAAGGAGCAGATCGGGCAGCTCGTCATGCTGCTCCAGAAGGATTATTTTCCGGAGCTGACCTTGGACGAGTGCGTCGTCAACGTGGAAGCCGTTTTGTCCAAGCGCGAAGTGCAGAATGCGATTCTGACCGGCATTCAGCTCGATATGCTGGCGGAGGAAGGCAAGCTCCTTCCGCCGCTGCAGGATATGATCAAAAACGACGAAGGCTTGTACGGGTGCGACGAGGTGCTCGCGCTCAGCATCGTCAACGTATACGGAAGCATCGGCTTCACCAACTTCGGCTACGTCGACAAGTTCAAGCCCGGCGTGCTTAAGAAGCTGAACGAGAAAAACGGTCGGGACTGCCATACGTTCCTCGACGACATCGTCGGCGCGATTGCCGCGGCGGCTTCCAGCCGCATCGCCCACCGCAAGCAGGCGGAGCGGGAAGCGGTTCAGGAAGCGTTGGAGCAGGAAGGCCAAGCGTAAGAACGGATCCCGCAATTGGTGCCGGTCTGGATGTGCATCGGCCTGGTCGACACGATCACGCCGCCGTCCACCTTCTTCGCCGCTTACAATCGCCTGACATGCGACAAGGAGATCGCCGTCTCCCGCAATTACGGACGCGAAGGCTTCCCCGGCAGCATCGTGCCGCGGCTGCAGCTGTTCATGGACGTGCTGCAAAACGAAGCAGCAGTCTGACCTAAGCGCCGATAATCCCGTCAAAAAGCCTTGGCCGACCGGCGCCGCTTCGCGGCGTAGTCTGCCAAGGCTTTTTTTGGGACGCGCTAGGGATCTGGCTATCGAATTGGACCTTCCATTTCCCAGGCAATGGAGGTTTCCGGCACGTGCAATCCTGCCTATCCTGCCTCGACTTTCGAAATAGCGGAAATCAGCTACGCGGTCGTACCGTCGGCTTTCGTCCCGACCGCTTGTCGCATGTCCTCGCTCGGCCGAAACCGGATGAGCGGCTTCCCGACTGCCTGCCGGACGGCCCCGTCCGCACTCTCCTCTACCCGTTCCACACGCCCGGACCGTTCCAGGCGGACGAGATGCGCGATCGTTTCGGCCATCGCGAACCGCAGATTGTGCGCGTTGCCCTGCAAACGGGCGCCGAACAACCGCTCGCACATCTCGAAGGCGGAAAGCGGCTCGCCCGCCTCCGCGGCAAGCTCGGCCATTCGACGCAGCCGGCGTTCGTGATGGGCGACGATCGCTTCGACGCGTTCGCCGAACCGGTCGAACGGGTCCCGGTGGCCCGGATAGGCCCGCGCGACCTCCAGCGGGCGCAGCGCCTCTAAACTGTCGAGAAAAGCGCCAAGCGGGTCGGGATCCGCATCCGGCATCCAGCCGATGTTCGGCGTGATGTCCGGCAGCACCTGGTCGCCGCAAAGCAGCAGCCCTCTGGCCTCATCGTAGTACGACAGATGCCCGGGCGCATGCCCTTCCCCGGCGATCGGCGTCCACGACGCCCCGCCGAACGCCAGCGGCGCGCCCGCTTCGACGAGCCGCACCTCCCGCGGCGGTGGATTCACCTGCGCCTTCACGCCTTCCAGATGCGCCTGCATCGCCGGCACAAGCTTCTCCGGTAAACCGTACGAGCGGAATGCCGCGATCAGCTCGTCCGAGAA
The DNA here is from genome assembly GCF_020731285.1 of Cohnella baijiui. Lineage (GTDB taxonomy): Bacteria > Bacillota > Bacilli > Paenibacillales > Paenibacillaceae > Cohnella. The sequence continues at coordinate 33,466 of NZ_JAJFOW010000028.1, read as the reverse complement.
CGTCTCCCCTTCGCCCCACAGCTTTTCCGCATAAACGCGAGCCTCAGCCGACAGATAAACGGAAGCCCCCGTCCGCTCCTGCATCCAGCCGGACAAGCCGTAGTGGTCGGGATGATGATGCGTGAGCACGATTCCCGTCACGTCCCGCCAGCCGATGCCGAGCGCGCCGAGCGCCGCTTCCCAGCAAGCTTCGGCATCCGCGGATCGCAAACCCGGATCGACGACCGAATAACCGGCGCCGTCCGGCAGCACGTAGCTGTTCACCCATTTTAACGAAAAAGGAAGCGGCACCCGAAGCTGCACCCACCCGTTTTCGTGTCTCGTCCATGTCCCCGCCTCGCTCATGTCGCACGCCTCCCCGTAACTTTATTCCATCTTCAGGCCCGCTTGGCGGGTGCTTGAATACAACCCGTTCCGGGCTCGTTTACCCGCGTTCCACATCCTCCAGTATAGAGTTTTTGGGCAAAGGTGGCCAATCACCTAAGAATAGATGTCCTCATATGATGGAGTATTCTCGCCTGCCCCCGGGAAGGACGCTACGAGATCCTTGCCAGATGCCTTCGCCAGACTTCTCAAGCACGGTGGAAGGAGAACGATCATGCCTACCCCAAAAGTCGACGTCCAGGTCATCAGCTCCGGCATGATGGATGGCGACGTCCTGATGCTGGGGGAATCCGTGATGAAGCAAGCCAAAATCCCGGCCAACCAGCATCTTGTCCTTCAATTCGGTTCATTCAGGGAATCCGTCTCCGTTACCCCGATCCCTCGCTACGACGGATTACGCATTAGCCATTCGCTCGCCAGGCGGATGGGCATTCAGACCGGCACGCCGCTGCGCATACAGTACCGGCAGGCGACGCGAACCCTCTCGCTCGGACCGGTGATCGGCGTTTTGATCAGCCGGGACTATCCGCAGCAGCCCGACAAGCCGTTCGGCTCGATCACGATGTTCTGCCGGGAGCTCGTCGCCGCCTGCCGCAACCAGGGCGCGTTCGTATACTTCTTTACGCCGGACGACATCGGTTCGCAGACCGGCACCGTCGAAGGCTGGGTGTATCAGTCGGGCTGGCACAAGACCTCGCTTCCCGCGCCGGACGTCGTGAACAACCGACTGACGTATCGCAAGCTGGAAAACCGTCCGAGCGTTCAGAAGTTTATGAACGAGATCAAGCAGCGGCACGGCGCCCAGGTGTTCAACGAAAAATTTCTCGACAAATCCGAGGTGTTCAGCGCGCTCAAGGGCGATTCATCGCTACAGCGCTACTTGCCCGAATCGCACTCCCTGCAGAACTACACGATGCTCAAGAACATGTGCTCGCGCTATCCGGTCGTCTTCCTGAAGCCGGTCCGCGGCTCCTTGGGCAAAGGGATCATTCGCCTCTCCCGCGTCGGCCAGGAAGGCTGGCAGGCGTCCTTCACGACGACAGGCGGGGCGAAACGGCAAACGTATCCGAACCTGCTGAAGCTGTTCTCTGCGATCAGCGGCAAGATGAAATCGGTCCGGTACTTGATCCAGCAAGGCCTGACGCTGATCGACGTCGGCGGCCGGCCGGTCGACTTCCGCGCCTTGACGCAGAAAAACGCGACCGGCAAGTGGACCGTCACCTCCATCGTTGCGCGGACGGCGGGCAATCAGCATTACGTGTCGAACCTGGCGCGCGGCGGGACGCTCTCGACCGTGCGCGAGGCGGTCGGCAAGACCAATCTGCCCCTGGCCGGCCGCAAGGACGCCTCGGCTCGGCTGCGCAAGGCGGCGCTCGACATCTCCCGCGGGATCGAGGACCATATCCCCGCCCATTTCGGGGAGCTCGGCATCGATCTCGCACTTGATACGTCCGGACGGATTTGGCTTCTCGAAGTGAACTCCAAACCGTCCAAAAACGACAATACACCATTAAACGAGGGGAAAATCCGTCCTTCGGTACGGATGATGATTCAATATGCCCGCTATCTCTCCGGTTTTTGACGGCGCGGCAGGCCGCACCGCCGTACGCGCCGCCTCCGGGCCGGCGCAAGGCCGTTCCGATCGGCGCCGTCTTGCGATCGGAATCCTCGTCTGCGAACGCCCGGGGCCGACGCCGTTCGCCGAAGCTTCGTTCGTGCGGCGCCTGCTGGACGCCGCCTGCCGACACGGCCTGCAGGCGTTTGCCTTCGACCCGTCGACCTTGGAGGACGCCAGCCGTACCGTTCAGGGCTGGCATCGGTCGCCCGAGGAGGGATGGGTCCGCACCGACGCCCAGGTGCCCGACCTGCTCTACGACCGCGCTTGGCCGGACAACGCCGCCGTCCGCTACCGCTTCCGAGAGGGGCTCGCCCGGATGAGGGCCGCAGGCTGCTTTCACTTGTTGAACGGACGGCTGCCCGGCAAATCGGAAGTGCTGCGGACGCTGTCCCGCTACGAGGACATCCGGCCGCTCCTGCCGCCGAGCGCCCGTTACCGCGGCCCCGTCTCCCTGTCCTCCTGGCTGAGCGTCCATGGGGAGTCCGCCTTTCTCAAGCCGACGCATGGCTCCCAGGGCCGCAGGGTCATCTCCGTCGCCCGCCGGCGAGAAGCCGGCGCCGTCGACCTGCGCGGCCGTGATGGCGCCAATCGGCCGTTTCGCTTGGATCGCATGGAGGAAGCGACGGCGCTTCGCCGCATCGACCGCTGGATCGGCAGGCGTCCGTACCTGATGCAGCCTTTGCTCGACCTGCGCAACGATCAGGGCGAGCCTTACGATTTGCGCGTGCTCATGCAGAAGGACGGCAGCGGCGCCTGGACGCCGGCGGGCACGGTCGTACGCTGCGGCAAGCCGGAGTCGGTGACCGCCAATCTTCACGGCGGAGGCCGGGCGGCGAACGCCCTTGCGCACCTGTCCGTCCTGTTCGGGGAATCGGCCGCCAAACCATTGCTTCGCGACGTCGAGCTCGCTTCGCATGCCATCGTTTCGCGCTTGGAACAACTGTACGGACGCTTCGCCGAGCTCGGATTGGATTTCGGCGTCGACCGGGAACGCCGACTTTGGTTTCTCGAAGCGAACACCAAGCCCGGCCGCGCTTCCATGATCTGTGCCGGTCCGGCAGCCGTACAGCAAGCCGCGGACAGACCGCTCGCCTATGCGAGATACATCCTGCTTCGATCATCTGGGAGGGTATTCCATGAGTTTGACCCTATGTAACGTCCATTTCACGCAGCAGTCCGAGAAGATCGTGTGGGTGTCCAGCCCGCTCGCGAAGCTGCTGGAGCTTAACGGACGGAAGACGATCAACGTCAAGCTCGGGCGCGACGTCGTGACGGCCACCGTGCGTACCGTCAAGCGCAAAGGCCACCACGTCTTCCTGTCCGCCGGCCTTCGCCGCTCCGTCCGCATCCCGAAATCCGGCAACGTTTATCTGGCCAACGCTGACAGCGAAGAGATCCAGCTCGGGCCTCTGATCGGCGTGCTGACGGACGGCAACCGATCGCCCAGCGCCCCGTTCGGCCCCCGCACGGGCTTCGTCAAGCAGCTGTTGGCGATGGGGCAGAAAAAAGCGTACTTCTTCGCCTTCACCCCGCGCGACATCAACTGGCAGCAGGAAACGGTACACGGCTGGTTCCTGAACGGAAGCGGAGGTTGGATACGCAAAGTCGTCCCCCTCCCCGATGTCGTCTACAATCGGCTTCCGAGCCGTCGCGCCGAAACGGGAACGGCCATCACCGCGCTCCGGGAAAAGTTCGTCCGGCGCCGCATTCCGTTTTTCAACTGGAGCTTCTTCAACAAGTCCGACGTCTACACGCTGCTCGACAATGACCCGGAAGCGCTGCGCCATTTGCCCGAGTCGGTCAACAATCCGTCTCCCGAAAAGATCAAGGAACTGCTGGAAAAGCACCAATTCCTCTACTACAAACCGACGGGCGGCAGTCTCGGCATGGGGATCTACCGGCTCACGTACCATCCGCGACGAGGGTACTTCGTCCGCTACCGCAGAGGTTCGAGCAACGTGCTGCTTCGCTTCACCAATTTCAACAGCTTGATGAAGATGCTCCGAGCCCGCCACGGGAGCGGTCTGTCCGGCTACGTGGTCCAGCAGGGCATTCGGCTGGTCGAGATCGACAACTGTCCGATCGATTTCCGCTTCCACATGCACAAGGACGGCAGCAACAACTGGGTTGTCGCCGGCATCGGCGCGAAGAAAGCCGGCCGCGGCAGCGTCACGACCCATATCAAAAACGGCGGCCAGCTGATGACGCCGGAGCAGGCGCTGAGCCGGACGTTCGGCAACCGGTCCGGCGAAGTGCTCCAAGACGCCAAAGACATCGCCGTCCGGCTGTCCGAAGCGATTGAGCGCAACTACAACCATACGCTCGGGGAGCTGGGGCTCGATATCGGCATCGACCGCGACGGCGACGTATGGATGTTCGAAGCGAACGCGAAGCCCGGCCGCTCCATTTTCAAGCATCCGGCGCTGAAGGAACAAGGGAGGGCATCGCTCGGCTACATTCTGGACCATTGCCTCTACCTGAGTAAATTCCGAAAGAAGGATGAATCTTGATGAAGCGGAAAACGCAAGTCGACGTTTCCTCCTTCGCGGAGGCGGCCATCCAAAGCAGACCGGTACTCGCGATCCTCACGATCGACGACGACATCCAGCTGTTCCGGGGCAACCGCCACAACTTCTCCGATTTGCTCGCGACGGGCGAAGAGCAGGGATTCCTGACCTACGTCGTCACGGTCAAAAACCTGAAGCTTTCGAGCGCGAGGGTGATCGGCTACACCTACAACGCATCTAAGGACAGTTGGATGGAAGCCTGGTTTCCCCGCCCGAACTTCGTCTACAACCGCATCCCTCAGCGCGAAGACGAACGGCTGCCATGGGTTAAAAAGAAGCTCGCCGCGATCGCGAACCGACCCGACATCATTTTGTTCAACCGTCGCTTCTTTAACAAATGGACGCTGTTCAAATGGCTGAACGAGGCCAGAAGAACGCGCGCCTACGTGCCGGAAACGCGGCGGCTCACCGAGCCGCTCGTCCTCTCCTCTCTGCTGAAGCGCCATTCGCAGATCTATCTGAAGCCGATCATGGGCAAGGCCGGCGTCGGCATCATGAAGGTACGCGTATTGCCGGAAAGGCAGCTGCCCTATCGGCTGCAAATTCAGGAAGAGCGAGGCAGCCGCACCTACAACTGCGCAACGATATCCCGGCTCTGGTCGCGCATCCGCAGACAGTCGAAGGCGGCGGGAGAACCCTATATCGCCCAGCAGGGCATCTCGCTCGCTTCGGTGAACGATCGGCCGTTCGACCTGCGCGCGCTGATCCAGAAAAATCAGAACGGCGTCTGGGAACTCACGGGAATCGGCGCCCGACTCGCGGGCAATACCAGCATCACGACCCACGTGCCGCGCGGGGGCAGCATCGAGGATCCGGAAAGGTTGCTCGTTTCCGTCTTTGGGCAGGAGAAAGCCCAACGGGTGTTAAGCAAAGTCAAGAACACCGCCGTCCTGCTGGCCAGCCGGATCGAGCGAGCCTCGAAGCATAGGATGTGCGAGATGTCGATGGATCTGGGTGTCGACGAGACCGGCCACGTATGGTTCTTCGAAGCGAATTCGAAGCCGATGAAGTTCGACGAACCGCATATCCGGCAAAAATCGCTCGAACGCATTTTCCAATACAGCCAGTATCTGCATCGCCAGTCGCAGCACAAGGGAGGCGGATCCCGATGATCGTCCGGTTATTGGCATCGGAAGAGTGGGAACGCGCGCGGTTCCCGCTGCTCCGCTTCGTGCTGCGCCATAGCGACCGCCGCATCACCCAAGCCGGATGGCGAAGGATGGTGAACGCGGGCAAAGACGCGCTGGCCTTGCCGGGCACGGCCGTCGCGGTCGCCTTCACCGCCTGCGGCCAGCCCGCGGGCGTCGCCTTCGCCCAAGGCTATGGCGAAGACGCCTGCCTGGTCGCCGTGCATCCGGCGCTGCGGGGCCGGGGCATCGGCCGCCGGCTGCTGATGCGGTTGGCGGAGCCATGGGGACGGCTGTCGTGCAACGTCGCCGCCGACAATCCGGCCAGCCTCGCCATGTGCCAGGCGGCCGGCTTCGCTTCGTCGGGCCTGCATGTCGGTCCGACGGGCAAGCCGACACTGCGGCTCGTCTGGCGCCCTGCGTCCGAGTCCGACGTCGGCGTGCCGGTCTTACCCGGCGCTGCCGAAGGGCGCTCGAAGTCCGCCCGCCTGACGGCATCGGAGCGGAGGTGAGTCGGGATGGCCCAGCCCGTTCTCGGCATTCTCACCCTCTACCTGAGCGACCGCAGAGGGATCGAGGATAAGCCCGTCTACGAGAAGATGATCGAGGAGGGTCGAAGGCTCGGGATGAACGTCTTCGTGTTCACCCCCGATGACGTCGACGACGTCAATGCGCGCATCAACGCTATGATCTACAAGCCCGAAACGAAATCCTGGCACCGCAAATGGGTTCGTTTCCCGAACCTCATTTACGACCGCTGCCGCATTCAGCGAAGCAAGCGTTTCGATCGACTGCTCGCCTTCCGCCGGAAATACGGCCACCTTGCCTTCCTCAACCGGCCGCTGCGGAACAAATGGACGGTCTACCGCACGCTCGGCAAGGTGGCGGCGTTCCGCGACCATCTGCCGGCGACGCGGCTGTACCAGTCGGCCGACGACGTTACGGGTCTTCTCCGCAAGCATACGCTCGTCTACGTCAAGCCGATCAACGGCACGGGCGGGCGGGGCATTCTGCGCATCGAGCGGCTCGCCAGCGGTGCCTACAGCCTGCAAGGGCGCGATCTCAACCGCCGGATCGTCCAGCCCAGGCGCGTGACCCGGGAACAATTGCCCGCCGCAATCCGGTCGTGGAATATGCACGGGAATCGCTATATCGCGCAGCAGGGCTTGCACATCAAGCTGCCGAGCGGCCGCGTCCACGACTACCGCATGCTCGTGCAGAAGAACGGCTCCGGCGAATGGGAGGTGACGGGCTGCGCGGGCCGCGTCGGGCCGCCGCGCAGCATCACTTCCAATCTGCATGGAGGCGGCGAAGCCGTCTCCATGAACACGCTCCTTCGTCAGTGGATCGACGACGAAGATCAGCTGTCGCAAATTCGAGAGACGGCGGAGAAGCTCGGAATCGGCGTCGCCCGGCATCTCGAGTCGACCTACGGCGCGCTGTGCGAGCTGGCGCTGGATCTGGCGATCGACCGCCGGGGCCGCGTCTGGCTGCTCGAGGTGAACCCCAAGCCCGCGCGCGAGGTGTTTATCCAGGCGGGCGAAAAGGAGACGTATAAGACGGCGATCCGGCGTCCGATGGAGTACGCCCTCTGGCTGTACGGCCAGCGGCGCGCCGGACGCAACAAGTCGTCGGCCGGTACGTCGCGGACGGGCGGCACCGGCGCGCGTCCCGGCACCCGGACCAGCCCTCGCCTGTCAAGCTTTCCGCCCTTGTTCGGCTACGATCTGCGCGATTCGGAAACGCCCTAAGGCAAACGAAAAGGCTGTCTCCGCCAGGTCCATCGGACCCGGCGGGGACAGCCTTTTGATTTTCGGACGCGCGAGGCGCGCGGCCGGGTCATGCAAGCGATTCGGAACCGTCCGCCGCGACGAGATCGAGCAGCTCGGAGAACGACTGGATAACCGCATCCGAGCCGTCCAGCTCGCCTTCGCGGCGGAACCCGGCGTAGTCGCAGCCGACGACGAACAAGCCGTTGCGCTTGCCCGCCTCCACGTCGGACGAGCGGTCGCCGACCATCCACGCCGTGTTCACGCCGTGCCGGTCAAGCAGAAGATGCACGAGGTCCGCCTTGGACGCGGTGTTGTATTCTCCCGCGCTGTAGAAGCCCTCGAACAGGTCTCCGATGCCGCGCAGCCGGGGGACTTCCTTGACGTAGTCTTCCAGGCCGTTGCTCGCGACGAACAGCCGAACGCCGAGCGCGCGAAGACGGCGCAGCGTCTCCGGCACGCCGTCGTACAGCTCGCCGCGGCCCTGCCGCAGCTCCTCCATCTCGTATTCGAGCAGCAGATCGTTCGCGCGCGCGTGCGCGGCTGGCGAGCCGTCGGGCATGACGCGCTGCCAAATATGTTCGAGCAGCATGCCCAGCGAGCCCAGCAGGAGCTCGACCGGGGGCTGTGGCGATTGGTACAGGCCTTCTTCCTTCAGCTTGTCGAAGACGCGGGTGTGGACCGTCTCGAGGAGCGTTTCCGTGCGGAACAGCGTACCGTCGAGGTCGAACAGCATCGCTTCCGGCAAAGGATGTCTAATCATGGGGATCTCCTTCGTTTTTCCCCATCATACCGGACCTGTCGATCGGCGGCAACCGTTGGCAGCGCTGCCATCTTTATTTTTCGTGCAGGCGAGGCATCGGGCGATCGTCTTGTTACCGGGGCGTCAACGCGGCGTTAAGGGGACGTAAAAAATACGCCGGGATCCGTGTGGAAGGGTTGAAGCGGAACGCTTCGCGCCCGTCCCCGGTGACCGCCCCGTGACGGATGCAACCGGATTTGCCGCCTTGAGCGGCCGCCAAGTGGGAGGAGTCCCGGACTCCTTGTTCGTCTATTCGCTTTTCTCCCGAAGAATGTGAGTAGTTTAATTACCTACATCGACGCTGGGCCGCCACTTCACCCAAATGTGAGTAGTTTAACTACCTACATCGTCGCCGGGCCGTCACTTTCCCCAAATGTGAGTAGTTTAACTACCTACATCGTCGCTGGACTGCCACTTTCCCCAAATGTCAGTAGTTTAATTACCTACATCGACGCTGGACCGCCACTTTCCCCAAATGTGAGTAGTTTAACTACCTACATCTCGTCGGGCCGTTACTTTCCCCAAATGTGAGTAGTTTAATTACCTACATCGACGCTGGACCGCCACTTCACCCAAATGTGAGTAGTTTAACTACCTACATCGACGCTGGACCGCCACTTCACCCAAATGTGAGTACTTTAACTACCTACATCGTCGCCGGGCCGCCACTTCACCCAAATGTGAGTAGTTTAATTACCTACATCGACGCTGGACCACCACTTCACCCAAATGTAAGTAGTTTAACTACCTACATCGACGCTGGACCGCCACTTTCCCCAAATGTGAGTACTTTAACTACCTACATCGACGCTGGACCGCCGCAAAGAAGTCGTGTTGAGCCGCGTTAACCAGTTTGAACGGGCATTCCCCGGCAGTTGAAGCTGGGGCGCGGCGGCTTACCGCGAAAAAGGCTGGCCCAGGGGCTGCCCAAGGGCGACCTTTTGAATCCGCGAACTCGTGATGCACACTACCCGCTTAAAAACGCTACTTTTTGGTGATCCAGACGGATTGGGTCTTGGCATCGCTCGCGAATTCGTATCCGAAGTAGTCGGCTACGTCCCGCAGCGGCAAGCCCTGAAGCGTCCGGTATTCGCCGTTGAACCCTTTGGACACCCGGCGTTTGACGAGGGTGAACGTTTTGCCGCGGCTGCCGTTCGAGACGATCGCCGTCTTGCCCTTGATCGTCACCGTCAAGCCGAGCTGCTCCCGGAAAAAGCCAACGTCCGTAAACAGCTTGTTCCCGGATTCGAAATGGATGCCGCGGGCGGAGAACGTCTCCTTGCGAGGCTTGGTCGCCGTCTCCTGGATGCTGGTCAGATAGTGCGGGTTTTTGATCGTCTTGCGGTAGGCCGCGAGCAGCTCCGCGTTGTCCGTGATCGAGTAATCGTTGATCTTGCGGTTTTCGGGCGCGTTCAGCACGTTGTTCACATCGAAGTAATAGATCGATTTGACGCGCGGATACAGCTTCGGCAAATTGTCGTACAGCCGCTTGATTTTGTTTTGGGCGAAATCGACGTGATAGGACTTGTCCGTGATCGTGTAGTGTGTGGCGCCGTATTCGGAAATTTGGATCGGCTTGCGTCCGCTGTACGTATTGTACACGTAATCCAGCAGCTGCAGCGGGTCCTCCTTGTCGCCGCGATCGTAGCGGTTGTCGTTGTGGTAGACGACGTTGTAAATGTTCACGCCGACCCAATCCACATAGGCGTCGCCGGGATAAAAGGAAGCCATCGTGGATTCCGGGAACGAGAACACCGTCCACACCATGGCGACGTTCGGCGCTTCCTGGGCGAAGACGCGATGGACGAGCCGCCATTTGGCGATGTACAGCTCCGACTTGCCGGAATACTCCGTCCAAGTGCCGTTCATCTCGCTCGCAAAGCGGAGGAAGATCGGCACGTCCGCCTCCTTGGCCGCTCTGGCGAAGTCGCGCAAGTACTCGTTGTCCTTGATGACGTCGAGTCCCGCATTCGGCTCGAAGGCGATATGCGGCACGGCGCCCGCCGCTTTGACTTCCTCCACCCAATCCGTTGGAAACGGCCGTCCGTAGCCGACGTATTTGAAGAAGCTGATATGCTTCTTTTGCGTTAATTCGTTATATTTCGTCATGGATGCTTTGATGTATTCGTCTTGCAGGACGTATGCGCCCAAATAGGCGCCTTTGACCGGTTCAAACTTGGCCGGCTTGTATTGATCCCTCACGGCATAAACGGTCCAATCCGAACCTGCAGCTTGGGACGGGGATGTCCATATGCCGCCCAGCAGGCAGCAGGCGAGCAGCGCCGTGACAAACCGGAGCGTGCTTTTGGGACGGCGCAGCGGGAGCCTATAACGAGAAAACATGACCAGGGACCCTCCTATATGACAATAGCCCCCATTATATCTGCATCAATCTTCCAGAATCAAGGAATTTATTAACATTTTCTCATCCATTTCATCAGGATTCTCATTCCTGTCATAAATATGCGACTTAAGACCCATGATCTTGAAGATGGAATGGGAGAATCGGCGGAGGACAGCTCTTGAACGCAAAAGCGAGCCCGAGACCGCTGCGCGCCCGGAATCGCATCGAAACTTGGAGAGGAAATTAGCGAAGGCAGAGGGAGCGTCCGCTCTCCGCGTTCCTTGGGCTTGTACAATGGACGGAGGTCCATGGGCGGCATGACGTTCTCCGGCAAAGAAAGCGCCGCCGGCAAAAGCCAAAAGCCGGCATCCGGCCGGCTCCCGACGCGGCCTGGCAGCCGCTCAGTAGACTTTCTTCTGCTCGCGGTCCGCCTTCAGAATCTCGACCGCTTCGCGGAACCGCAGCGAGTGCACGATCTCCCGCTGCCGCAGGAACTTCAGGCTGTCCTGGATATCGACGTCGTCGGTCATGTCGATCAGCCACTGGTACGTGGCGCGCGCCTTCTCCTCCGCCGCGATGTCCTCATAGAGATCGGCAAGAGGATCGCCTTTCGCAGCAATATAGGTGGCCGTCCACGGCACGCCGCCCGCGTTCTCGTAATACAAGGCATTGTCGTGATTCACGTAATGAGGCGCGAGACCGGCCGCTTCCATCATCTCGGGCGTCGCGTCCTTCGTCAGCTTGAACACCATCGTCGCGATCATCTCGAGGTGGGCGAATTCCTCGGTGCCAATGTCATTCAAGAGGCCGATGACTTTGCTCGGAATCGTATACCGCTGGTTGAGGTAGCGCAGCGCCGCCGACAGCTCACCGTCCGCGCCGCCGTATTGCTCGATGAGATACCGGGCCATGCGGGGATCGCATTTGCTGACTTTGACCGGGTACTGCAGCTTTTTCTCGTAGACCCACATTGTGATCCCCCTCCCCTAAACCTGCCACGGCCACGGCGCGTCGTTCCACTGCCACGGATAACGCGTGTAGCTGAGGCCGAACTGCAGCATCGGACCGTACTTCATCTCGAACGGGTAAACGAGCTGCCGCCGCTTCTGGGCGAGCTGGTTGAACTGCTGCACCGCCTGGATGTCGCCGGGATGCGTATCGAGATAGAGCGTCAGCTCGACGAGCGCGAAGTCCACCTTTTGAATCTCGAAAAGCTCCGCCACGTACGCCTCGCTCCCCCGCACGGGCGCTTGCTCGCGCTCTTCCGCCTCCTGCTCTTCGCCGCGCGGATTGCGTTCTTGCCGTTCCGCCAATGCGATCAGCCTCCTTTCCCGTGCCGCCGCGACGCGTACGGGCTAAACAGCGCCGGCCAAAGCGTTCCTCTGCGGATCGCCTCGTCCAGCGTAAACTGCGGCAAGTTCATCGGCTGGAAGTAAATATATTGATTGGGCGGAACGACGTACGTTTTGACCAAAATAGGCGGACACGGGTCCCAAGGGCTCACGTAGGGCCGCCACTCCCTCAGCTGGTTGTCGGACAATCCAAGCTCCTCCTTCGCATTCGCCGTGGAGATCATTCGCTTTAAACCTATGACATTCGCCCAGCGATCTGACGTTGTCCGACAAAATAAAAGAAGCCCCTCCGGCAGAAGGGACTTCTCGGTTGATCTTCTTTTGTTCGCGAAACGATAGCGGTGCCAGAACCGGAAGGCGCAGCGTCCGGCGTCTAATCGCGCCTGGAGCCCGGCCGATCGGTTTGCGTTTCATAAAAGGACGAGCCTTCCGTCCCCGCCGCATCGGCCGACGTCAAGGGACCGGTCTGCGCGGGCGCCGTCTTGAAGCGATAAATATGTACGCGCTGCACTCGCAGCCGCTCCACTTCGGCGATCTCGAACACGAAGCCGTACTGCACGATCTTCTGTCCCTTGGCGACGTTGCCTTCCAGGTTTTTGAACAGCCAGCCGCCGATCGAGTCGACTTCGTCGTCCTCGATCTCCAGGCCGAGCAGATCGTTAACGTCCTCGATGAGCATCCGTCCGTCGAGCGAGGTCACGTCGCCCTTGACGATCACGCTCGGCGGCTCGTCGTCGAACTCGTCGTGGATTTCGCCGACGATCTCTTCGAGAATCGTCTCGGCGGTCAGCATGCCCGCCGTCCCGCCGTACTCGTCGATGACGATGGCGAGCTGGGACTTGCGCTTTTGCATCAGCTTCAGCACTTTGCTGATCTCCATGGACTCCGGCACGCTCAGGATCGGGCGAACGAACTCTCTCAGATCGTGCTCTTCGTCCGGATCGGCGGTCAGGACGTCGGTGATGTGGACGAATCCGATGATCTGGTCCTTGTCCTCCACCGCCACGGGATAGCGAGTATGCTTCGTCCGATAAGCCACCTTCAGGTTTTCGCTCAGTGGCAAGTTCGTGTACATACAGTCCATGTCGGTCCGGGGCAGCATCACTTCGCGGGCTACGCGGTCGGAAAACTCGAACACGTTGTCGAACAGCGTCATCTCTTCCTTGTCGATGATGCCGCTCTTCGCGCTCTCGTTCATTAAGATGCGGATTTCTTCTTCCGTATGGGCCGCGTCATGCTCGCTCGCCGGCTGCACGCCTACGAGCCGGAGCAGAAGGTTGGCCGCATGGTTCAGCAGCCAGATGACCGGAAGGAAGAGCCGGTAAAACAGCAGCAGCGGCAATGACAGCCAGAGCGAGACGCCTTCCGACTTTTGGATCGCGAGCGACTTCGGCGCCAGCTCCCCCAGCACGATATGGAGGAATGTAATGACGCTGAATGCGATGATGTAAGAGACGGTGTGGATCGTCGTCAAGTTCGTGATGCCGAATTGATGCAGAAGCGGGATCACGATGAGATCCGCGATCGCGGGCTCCCCCACCCAACCGAGGCCCAGCGAAGCGAGCGTAATCCCGAGCTGGGTCGCGGACAAATAAACGTCCAGCTTGCGGTTGACCTTCAGCGCGTAACGCGCGCGGACGTTTCCCTCATTCGTCAACTGGGTGAGGCGCGACTGCCGCACCTTCACGAGCGCGAACTCGGCCGCGACGAAAAATCCGTTCAGCAGCACGAGAAAAAGAACGAGAATCGCATGCCAGGCGATCGATCCCCATAGAAATTCCGAATGTTCAGGCAAGGTCTGACTCGCATCCTTTCGTCCTAGGCGCAGCAGGCTTTCGCCTTTTTCTGTTCAACTACCCCCGCGGGGCGGACTCAAAGCACGGCGCGGCGGCTCGAAAAGTCGACGTCCCGATAATACATGTCGGTCACGAGAAGATTCGGGCCGCAGCAGCCCGCCGCGTCGCAATGGCAGTTGAGCCGCTGCTGCATCGGGTGCGCCTGCCACCGGTCGAACACGTCGTCCAGCTTCTCCGTCTTGACGTTGCCGAACGGCGGAACGGAGGCAAAGTCCGTCACGTAGACGTCGCCGGTGAACAGGTTGACGTTCACGCGGTTGCGGCCGTCCGGATCGTTGCGGACGGTCACGTTCGGCTCCGTCCGGAGCCGCTGCAGCAGCCTGCGCTCCAACGGGTCGCCGCCGCAGGCGTAGAAGGGCAGCGTCCCGAACAGCATCCAAATGTCGGGATCCCGCACGTCGAGCAGTCCGTCGACGGCGGCGCGCATTTGCTCCTTGGACAGCATCGGCAGATTCGCGGCGAACGAGCTCGGATACATCGGGTGCACCTCGTGCCTCCGACAGCCCATCTCCGCAATGAGTTTATGAATGTCCCCCATCTTGTCATGCGTCCGGAAGTTGATCATGGATTCCGCGGAGACGAACAAGCCGCCGTCGGCGAGACGCCTGGCGTTGTCCATCATCCGCTCGTACATCCGGGACGCGGCGGCCAGGCCGACCTCCCTGCCCGATCTCGCGAAGCCGACCCGATGGAAATCGGACGCCTCCGTATAATTAAAGGAAATATGCATAACGTCGAGCTCGGGGGCGATCAGCTCGTACCGGGCATAATCGAGCGTCACGTTCGAATTGAGCTGCGTGCGGATGCCGCGGGAGCGCGCATACCGGAGCAGCGGCAGCAGCACCTGCTTGACGGTCTCCTCCCGGAATGTCGGCTCGCCGCCGGTCAAGCTGATCGTCTCCAGATGCTCGACTTCGTCCAAGCGGCGAAGGATAAGATCGATCGGCAGGTGGGCCGGTTCCGTCATCGCGAGGCTGTCGCCGACCGCGCAATGCTCGCAGCGCATGTTGCACAGATGGGTCGTGGTGAATTCGACGCTTGTGAGCGTATGGCGGCCGTAGGCGCGCAAAGATCGGATCGGATCCCACGGATCGTAGGCCGGCGAGAGCGGGGCGAGCCCGGCCGGGGGCGCGAACGGCGCTTCTGCCGTAGATGTAGCGGTAAAGCCATGCATAAGCCATACTCCCTGTCCTGACTGAATAGTTACTGTTATTGTACTGTTACCGTCCCCGCAAAAGCAAACGAAAGCCCCCGGCCGAATTGGTCTCCAGGGGCGTAACAGCACGCGCGAACGGCGGCCTCACACTAGTGAAGGCTCCATTTCGACGCTCGTAATCATCAGGGAGAGCTGCTTCGACAGGTCGATGTCGTAGGGCGACTTTAGATCCGCACCCGCTTCGTCCGTAAGCACCCGTACGACCGGACGATGCACGCTGGCCGCGTTGATGTCGACGATGACGCCCGTCTGTCCGGTGCTCAGCTTGACCGCCATACCGACAGGGTAGATCGCCACCTTGTCCCGGAACAAACGAAGCATATCGGTGTCGTAGAGGCTGCCGCTGCCCGTATACAGCGTTTCTACCGCACGATGCGGGAGCATCGCATGGCGGTAGACCCGATGGCTCGTCATGGCGTCGTACGAGTCGACGATCCCGATCCATTTGGCGAACTCGTGGATTTCGTCCTCGCGGATCCCGCGAGGGTACCCCGAACCGTCGAGCCGTTCGTGGTGCTGGAACGCACAATGGGCCGCAAGCAGCGGGATGTTCGGCTCGTCCTTTAGCAGTTGGAACCCCTTCTCGGTATGCCGCTTCATCTGATTGAACTCGTCGTCCGTCAATCGTCCCGGCTTCAGCAGCACATCCATCGGAATCCGCGTCTTGCCGATATCGTGCAGCAGCGCTCCGAGCCCCAGCGTCATCAGATCGTCCGAGTCATAGCCGTAGGCGATCCCCAGCAGCGTCGTATAGACGCACACGTTTAACGAGTGCATGTACAGGTAATGGTCGACGGTTTGCACGCCGAGCAGCATGATCATCGCGTCGCGGTTGCGATAAAGCTCTTCCATGATTTGATGCATCGCCTGGCGGACAGACTTGCCCACATAGGGATAATTGCCCGTGTGCCTGCGTCCCGGGTAATCGATCAGATCGCGGAAGACGCTCCGCACCGTCTGCAGTACCTGCCGGTGGGTCTCCTCGCTGATCAGTTCGGGCATTTCGATGCCTTCCGTACGAGGGTCCTGGATGAACAAGTGATGAATGCCGCATTGCGCCAAGCGCTTGATCAAGCCTTGCGTCAATTCGACACCTTCCGCCAATAGCACGATGCCTTCTTCCGAGAAGATTCGTTTGCCAAGTTTCATTCCCGGTCGGCAAGATGTGATCGGCATCATGCGCATACTTCACGTTCCCCCCAATCCGTCCTCACGTTGGCAGTTCACTATTTTCATCGGCTGCCTCTATTGTTAATGTAAGAGATTTGTCAGAAGACGGCAAGTTTTTCCGCAAAAAACCGACATTTTTCGCCATAGAGCCAAAAATGAGGCGTTGTGAGGCGCGCAATGCCGATTTCCGCAAGAGCGAATCTAACATTCGGGGAAAGAAGGCCGCGATGTTCGCCTGAGGACGCCAAAAAGCAAGAAGCCGCCGGTGAAATCCGACGGCTCCCGGTATCCCGCTCAGCGCATGACGAGCAGCCAAAACAGGCCCGCAAGCGCAAAACGGTACCAAGCGAAGTAACGAAGTTTGATCCGCTGCAGCAGCCGCAAAAACACGACGACGACGAGCAGCGCGACGAGAAAAGAGACGGCGAAGCCGGTCGCGAAAAATCCGAGATCCTCCGCGCGGAAATTCCCGGCGTTATCGAGCAGCTCGTAGCCGGTGGCGGCGGTCATGATCGGAATCGCGATAAAAAAGGAAAAATCAGCGGAGGCGCGATAGCTGAGACCGGCCAGCATGCCGGCGGCCATCGTGGAGCCTGAACGGGAAAAGCCCGGCCACAGGGCGGAAACGCATTGAACGATCCCGATGAACAGCGCCTGCTTGTACGTGATGTCGTCCATCGTCTCCGCCGTCCGGCGAATGCGGCCGCTGTCGTACAGCAGCTCGGAGGCCCACATGTAGATCCCGCCGACGACGAGCGCCCAGAGCACCGGGGTCGGTGTGAACCCCAGCGTCTTGATCCAGTCGCGGAACAGGTAGGCGACCGCGAGCGGGGGAACGATGCCGAGCAGGACGTGAAGCGCGTTCAGCCGGCGCTTCCGGAAGCTGTCCACGCGCAGCCCTTGCGCCTTTTCCGTGCGCCGTACGCCGAGTACTTGCAACACTTTCCGGCGGTAGACCAAAGCGATCGCGAGGATCGCCGCGAATTGGATGACGATCTCGAACGTCTTGAGCGTCTCCGGAGCCTCTTCGTAGCCTAGCAGCTTGTTCGTGAGAATCATGTGCCCCGTGGAAGATACGGGCAGGAATTCGGTCAAGCCCTCGACGATGCCGAGGATGATGCTGTCGAATCCGTGCAACATCGCAAGCTCTCACTCCCGTTTACCAGGATCGGGTCCATCCGATGAGGGCGCCGTATGCCACCGCTGCCGCGCACAGTCTGCGATGGCTCGGGTGTCGTTCAGCGCCTCGGCAAGCAGGTCACGGATGAATTCGGGCAGGAAATATCGTTCGGCCCGCCCCTCCTTCAAGCTCAGGTGGCCGACACCGAACGTGAACATGTCCAGCGTGCCGACGCGATAGATCCGTTCGTCGTCCAGCGGTTCGCCGTTCACCATGACGCGAACGATCCGCTCGTACGCCGGTTTGTCTTCGTCATACTCGACTTCCGCGCCGTCCAGGCAAAGCCGGCCGAGCACGCGGCCCCTGAATCCGTAGCCGCGGAATTCGAGCGACGTGAACTCTGGCAGCAGGCTTTCTTCTATCGCCCGCCGCAGCTGCTCGCCGCGCAGGAGAATGAGGCAAGGATTGATCGGCGACGGGCAAATGGCATGGATGCGCGCCTGCGTCACCGGTCCGGCTTCCAGGCCGTCGAGCAGCTGTCCGGCATTCGTCAGCCCGATCTCCGCGTCCGCCTTCCGGCGCAAGGCGATGGCCAGCAGCGTGCCAAGCGGGCTCTCCTGCTCCGTCTCCGCCGTCAGCGGACGGGCCAGCGTCGCCACGACGCCGTTCATCGCGGCGCGCGCCTGCTCGCCGCAGCGCTCCACGATCGCGAGCGCCTCGGGATCGGCCGGCCGGTCCGCCATGGCGACGCACCGGCCATCGATCCGAAGCCGCCCCGACCTACGGTCCCGTTCGATCTCCACGATGCCGACGTGACGTCCGAACTTGCCCGCTGCGCAGATCGTCGTGTCCCCCACGCGCAGCGGCGTTTCGAGGAGGTGATGCGTATGCGCGCCGAGGATCAGATCGATTCCGGGCGCCGCGACCGCCAGGCGCTCGTCCTGGCGCAGGCCCAGATGAGAGAGGACGATCAGCGCGTCGGCCTCCCCGCGTTTTTCGGCCACCCAGGCGGCGGCCGTCTCGAACGGATCGGACGCCTGCCAGCCGAGCAGATCGTAATACTCGTGGTACGGAGCGGTCACTCCGAGGATGGCGATCGTCATCCCCGCCCGGCGAAGCGTGAGGGACGGCGACAGCCACGAGGGATAGTCGCCAGTGGCGGCCTCCCGCATGTTGGCGCAGATGACCGGGAAGGACGCGTTCCGATAAAGCGAATCCAGCTGGGACCTCGTGCAGGTCAGCCCCTCGTTGTTGCCGAGCGTCACGGCGTCGTAGCGCAGCTGCTCCAGAAGCGCGCGGTTGACGGCCGCGTGTGTGCCCTCGGTCTCGAGCCGCACCCGGTCGAGATGGTCGCCACAGTCGAGTAGCAGGAGCCCGTCCTCCGGCACCCGCCGGCGCACATCCTTGACGAAGGCGGCGATCTGCGCCGCCTCCTCGAAATGGCTATGAATGTCGTTCGTATGCAGCAAAGTCAGCTTGTCGGCTATCTCCTTCATCTACGCCCTCCTGCCAACCCTCCCGGATACGCTACACGCGCGTTTGGAGTCCTGCCCTCAACCGTCCGGGTGATATTTCGTTTACAAAGCCGTAACCGGCTTCCTCTCCCAGCTGCGTATCCCGCACGATCCGAAGCTCCGCGACCCACTTGACGTTCAGACACGCGCTGGAGCCGTCCGGCACGTACAGGCGCATCGGTCCGCCCTGCTCGAGAGGACGGCCCTCCACGGCGTACTGGAGCAGCGTCTGACCGAGCTGTTCCCAGGGGAGGACGGCTTGAAAGCCGTCCTCCGCCCGCACGACCAGATGCGTTGGCGGCGCCCCGCCCTCCGATCCCGTCTTCGCGGCCTCGTACCACGACAGCCAGGCGAATCCCTCACCGGGCGCGCCCGGCACCCGTTCTCCGATGGGAAACGTGCGGCCGGCCGCCGCCGCCATCGCCTCGGGCGTCGTCTCGTCCACGCGGCCTTCCGGCCACCTCACGATAACGGGCATGAGCGGCGCCTCCTCCCTATTCTATGCTAACGTATCACGACTCTTGTCCGTCTCGCAACCGAGCGCGTCAACCGCCAATTTGCGACATGCGCCGCCCCGTCGGCAGATGGGATTGGGCCTCGCCCGCGAGCAGCGCGCCCATCTCGTGATTTTCCGGCTTGATCGCCATCGCCCGCAGAAACAACGCCCGCATCGCCTCCGAAGAGCCGAGGGCCGGGCGAACGCTAAGCTCGTCGACCCAGTACAGGCAAGGCTTCAGATCGCCTTCCGCAGTCAGACGCAGACGGTTGCAATTGCTGCAGAAATGGTTGCTGACCGGGTGGATCAGCCCGAACGTCCCGACGCCGCCGCGAATCCGAAAATTTTCCGACGGCCCGCTCCCCGCCGGGGCTTCGCCGGCCGGATCGACCGTCAGACCCGCGTTCGCCGCCTCTTCCAGCACGCGGCTCAGCGGCAGGTAGCGTTCACGCCAGCCCGCATCGTCGTGGCCGATCGGCATATATTCGATGAAGCGGACATGCAGCGGCTGCTCCTGCGACAGGCGCAGGAAACGAACGATCTCGTCCTCGTTCACGCCTTTGAGCAGAACGCAATTCAGCTTGATCGGAGCTAGGCCAGCTTCGGCGGCGGCCTGCACGCCTTCGAGCACCTTGCCGAGATCGCCGCGGCGGGCGATGAACTTGAAGCGGGTCGCATCGAGCGTGTCCAGACTGATATTGACGCGATCGAGGCCGGCGGCTTTGAGCTTGGCGGCTTGGGGGCCGAGCAGAATGCCGTTGGTCGTCAGCGATATTTCTTGAATGCCGGGGATCGCCTTCAACTGGACGATCAACTCTTCGAGGTCCGGCCGCACAAGCGGCTCTCCGCCGGTAATGCGCAGCTTGGAGATGCCTAGCTCCGCCGCCGTCCGCACCACTTCCGCGATTTGCGGATAGGTCAGCAGGCGGCCCTGGTCCATGAACTTCATGCCTTCTTCGGGCATGCAGTACAGGCAGCTCAGGTTGCATCGATCGGTAACCGAAATGCGCAGATACGTATGCTTTCTGCCAAAGCGGTCGATGAGCGGCGACATCGGGCAGCCCTCCTTCTTCCCTTGTTCCTGACGCCTTTCCGGCGCTTTTGTAGTCTCTCTAGCATAACATTTTCGGGGGCGATATGGTATGCTTGGAGCAGGCATCGTTTGACTCGGAAAGGAAGAAAGCTGGACATGAACATGACAACGAAATGGCGGATCCAATTGTTCGCGGGGCTGGCCGAGCGGCTCGAAGCGCGGGCGCTCGAGCTTCCCTGGGCGGAGGAGCAGTTGACGGCCGGGGAGCTGAAGCGGCGGCTGGCCGAGCGATATCCCGCGCAAGCGGACCTGATCGGCGTCTCGTTCGTCGCATGCAATCAGGCGTTCGCGGGCGACGACGCCTTCGTCTCGCGCCAGGACGAGCTGGCGCTCCTTCCGCCCGTGTCGGGCGGTCTGCCGGAGGACGCGCCGGACCATACGGAACCGGGCGAGGGGGCCCGCTACGCCATCTTGCAAGGGATGCTTGACGTAGACGCAGTGCTGGCGGCGGTGCATCATCCCGACCATGGCGCCGCGCTGCTCTTCGTCGGCACGACGCGCGAATGGACGGGCGGGCAGCGAACCGTCACGCTCGAATACGAAGCTTATGCGCCGATGGCCGAAGCGGCGCTGAAGGCGATCGGCGACGAGATCGGAATGCGGTGGCCCGGAACGCTGAGTGCGATCCACCACCGGATCGGCACGGTCGGCATCGGCGAGGCGAGCGTGCTTATCGCCGTCTCTTCGCCGCATCGCGCGAGCGGCTACGAGGCGAGCCGGTACGCGATCGAGCGGCTCAAACAGACCGTCCCGATTTGGAAAAAAGAGGTGTACGAAGACGGTACCGAATGGAAGGGCCATCAGCTCGGGCCGTGGAATCCGCTCGCCGAGCTCGACACCGCCGAAGGAGCCGGGCGATGACCGGGTTCCCGCCCGAGGAACGTTACGCGCGGCAGATCCGCTTCGCGCCGATCGGGGCGGAAGGCCAAGCCCGGATCGGCCGGGCCCATGTCGCGATCGTCGGCGTCGGCGCCCTCGGCTGCGTCGTCGCCAACCAACTCGCCCGGGCCGGCGTAGGCACGCTCACGCTCGTAGACCGCGACGTCGTGGATGCGAGCAACCTGCAGCGACAGCTGCTCTACGACGAGCGGGACGCGGCGTCGGGGACGCCGAAGGCGGTCGCCGCCGCCCGGCGGCTCGCGGCCGCGAACGGCGGCATCGCGATCCGGCCGCATGCGGTCGACCTGACGGCCGCGAACGCCGATACGCTGCTGGGCGGCGCGGATCTCGTCGTGGACGGCACCGACAACTTCGGCGTTCGCTATTTGATGAACGAATGGTGCGTCCGAACCGGCACGCCCTGGATCTACGGCGCCGCCGTCGGCGCATCCGGCATGACGATGACGGTTCTCCCCGGGCAGACGCCGTGCCTCCGCTGCCTGTTCCCGGAGCCGCCCCCCGGCGGCTCGCTCGACACCTGCGAGACGGCGGGCGTCGTGGCTCCCATCGTCGATACGATCGCGTCGATCGAAGCGATGGAGGCGCTGAAGCTGCTGGCGGGCCGAACGGAAGCGCTGCACGGGAAGCTGTTGCAGGTTGATCTATGGCGAATGGAATGGCAGCCGCTCGGGATCGGCCATGCCCGGCGTGCGGACTGTCCGGTATGTGCCGAGCGGCGGTTCGAGCTGCTCGAGGGTGACACCTCCCGCGAGCCCGTGACAGCCGCCCTGTGCGGGCGCAACACGGTGCAGGTGTCCCCGGCGGAGCCCGCCGCGCTCGATCTGGAGCGGTTGGCCGGCCGCTGGCGCGCGCTCGGCGACGTCGAGCTTAACGCTTATCTATTGCGGCTGCGCCGGACGGACGGCCTCCTCTTTTCCCTCTTTCCGGACGGACGCGCGCTCATCTCGGGCACGGACGACCCCGGCCGGGCAAGGCGCGTTTATACGGAGCTGCTCGGAGAATAAATTTTCCCGGCCGCATGGCGTACGAATACGGAGCGAAGCGGGCACGATAGCCGCTTCGCTTTTCTGATATTTGAAGCCAATCTGCCTACCGTCGCCAAGTTTCAAATGGGGGATACGATTGGAAAGAACGATCTTGCGCGTCGCGGCTATTTGTTCGAAATTTCATATGGAGGTTGTCTTTTTCTCAGTCGATTTCCGAATATCCGCCCGGAGCAGAACATGAACCTTCGGAAATGGACCTTTCTACGCACCTTTTCCCCGGCGTGCAACTTCGCGACTAGTCCTTTTAGGTAATTGTATAGTTCTTTCTATGGAAAAATAGTTGCAAGGAAGCGTTTTAGTTGGTAGCATATGGTTGAATGCGGTCCATTTGGCGGTATTTTCGCAATCGACTCAGACTATCCACATGAGGTGCGCCATGAGAGTCCATGTCACCGATCTCCGGGCGGGAGACCAGCTGTCGGAAGATATTTTTAACTTATACGGGCTACACGTCCTCTCCAGCGGAACGATCCTGAACGAGCGGGAGCTCTCGCGTCTGTACCAACATCAGATCGACTACGTCGAGATCGAGCGCAGACAGCAGCCTTTGGACAAACCTGCCCCTTACGTGCACCCCAAGCTGCTTCCCCGTTACGAGGACGCCGTCGCCGGCTGCGAGCTGCTGTTCCGCCGCGCGGTCGAGGAAGGCACGATCCGGGCAGAGGACGTCAACGAAAGCTTCGAGCCGCTCATGAACCATTTCCGCGAGGAGCGCGACGTCGTCTCCCTGCTGCTCATGCTGAACAGCCAGGACGATTATACGTACCAGCATTCCGTGCAGGTCGGCATGCTCAGCTATTATATCGCCAAGTGGGTCGGCTGGGACGAGGAGGATCAGATCCGCGCCAGCACGGCCGGATTTCTGCACGACATCGGCAAATGCCGCATCTCCGAGGAGATCCTCAACAAGCCGGACAAGCTGACCGAGGAAGAATTCGAAATGATCAAGCGGCATCCGCAGTTCGGCTATGAGATTTTGAGCGAAGCCTACCCGGATTCGGACATCGCGGCCGCCGCTCTGCAGCATCACGAGCGCAAGGACGGACGAGGCTACCCCAACCAGCTGACCGGCGAAGAGATCCAACCGATTTCCAAGGTGGTGGCGATCGCGGACGTGTACAGCGCCATGACGTCCTCCCGCGTCTACCAGGAAAAGCGGGACCTGCTCTACGTGCTCAAAGAGCTGTACCGGCTGAGCTTCGAGGAGCTCGATGGCGAAATGACGCACGCGTTTATCCGTCATATGATTCCGAACTTCATCGGCAAGCAGGTCGAGCTGACGAACGGGGAGCACGGAACGATCATACTGAGCAACGAAAGCGACTGGTTCCGGCCGCTTATCCGCATCGACGACCGGTTTATCGATCTGAGTGTCCAACGCGAATACGAGATCAAGCACGTCTTTATGTAACGGGATATGCCAACCAAGTAAAAACGGCTCCGCCGTCTTCAAGGAAGATGGCGGCACGTTTTTATCGAAGACGGATCAGTGAAGGATAGGTGAACTTATACTTTCTGATCCGTGAACAAAGGGTGCCGATCCGCGCAAATTGCGGACCGGCACCCTTTTTATTTCGCACTGCGCGTACCCTAGTGAAGTCCGTCAGCCGAGAAGCCGCTTGGCGTACAGGAACGTTTCCTGCCAGTAGGCCTTGTTGATGTCCGTAATTTGGACGCCGTCATCCGGTTTCGGGCTCGAATGGATCATTTTGCCCTCCCCCATATAAATGCCGACATGGCCCACCGTGTTATCGGTCTTGAACCGGCCCGGGACGTAGAAGAACAGCAGATCTCCCTTCTGCAGGCTGTCCCGGCCGACGGACCGGCCTAGCTTCGCCTGCTCTCGCGCCGTACGCGGCAGATCGATCCCCGCTTTTCCGAACAAATATTGCGTGAACGATGAACAGTCGAACGTTCCGGTATCCTTATAGTTGCCTGTGCCGAAGTCGTATTTGACCCCCAGAAATTTGCGCGCGTCGGACAGGATCGTATCGGCCTTCCCCGCGCCGGCTGCGGCAATCTGAGGCCTCCCATCGCTAGATGCGCCGGGCACCGCATCCAGGAAAGGCAGGCTTAGGCCCGTTGCACCCAGCTCGTGAGGCACCGGACGCGGGAGAAAGGATACGGAGTCGCCATGCGCGTACAGGGTAACCTCCGAGCCGAACAGAGACTGCAAGCCGGAGATCGGAATGTACAGCCGGTTGCTGTCCTTAACGGCCGGCGCTTGCATCTTGATCGTCTTTCCGGACTTCATGGCCGCGCTGTCCCCCGTCCGAAACTTCCAAACCGGGTCATGGTCCCCGATGCCGTACGAGCCGTCGCGGAGCCAGGCGCTGTGCAGGTCCGCCGCGCGCGCCACGTCGCTCAGCGAGACATAAGCGGAATGGTGAATGGTCTTGACCGGGACGACGCTCGTCTCGGCCGCGTCGCTGGCTTTTGTCTCCGCGAGGGAGCGCACGCGATCCGGGCCGCTGTATTTATGGAGATCCTTGGGATTGGTGCTCGCGCAGCCGCCGATCGAGACGGCCAGCACGGCCGCCGCCAGCCAGCCGGCGCCGCGTCCCATTCGTTGCATCCTATCGTGCATGGGGATCAATCGCCTCCGGGTGCCATTTGTTGAGATCACACCCGTTAGCATGGGTTGGTTGGGGATGGTTTATGCGGCGGCGCCTGCATCTCCTCACAGGAGCGAAAATGCATTAAGGCCCTCGGCAAATGCCGGGGGCCTTTAGCGTATTTATTCGGATTACCCGATCGAGCCTTCCATTTCGAACTTGATGAGACGGTTCATCTCGACCGCGTACTCCATCGGCAGCTCCTTGGTGAACGGCTCGATGAAGCCCATGACGATCATCTGCGTCGCTTCGGCTTCGGACAGGCCGCGGCTCATCAGATAGAAGAGCTGGTCTTCGGATACCTTGGAGACGGTCGCCTCGTGCTCCAGCGTGATGTTATCATTCAGGATCTCGTTGTACGGAATCGTATCGCTCGTCGACTCGTTGTCGAGGATGAGCGTGTCGCACTTGATGTTCGCCTTCGCGCCTTCGGCGTTGCGGCCGAACGAAGCGAGGCCGCGGTAAGTGACCTTGCCGCCGTGCTTGGAGATGGACTTCGACACGATCGTCGACGTCGTATCCGGCGCGAGGTGGAGCATCTTGGCGCCCGCATCCTGATGCTGGCCTTTGCCGGCGACGGCGATGGAGAGCACCATGCCCTTCGCGCCGCGGCCCTTCAGAACGACGGCCGGGTACTTCATCGTCAGCTTGGAGCCGATGTTGCCGTCGACCCATTCCATCGTCGCGTTTTCTTCGGCGACGGCGCGCTTGGTGACGAGGTTGTAGATGTTCGGCGCCCAGTTTTGGATCGTCGTGTAGCGGACGCGCGCGTCCTTTTTCACGATGATTTCGACGACGGCGCTGTGCAGCGAGTTCGTGCTGTAGACCGGCGCCGTGCAGCCTTCGACGTAGTGAACGAAGCTGCCTTCGTCGGCGATGATGAGCGTGCGTTCGAACTGCCCCATGTTCTCGGAGTTGATCCGGAAGTAGGCTTGCAGCGGGATTTCGCACTTGACGCCTTTCGGCACATAGATGAAGCTGCCGCCGGACCAGACGGCGCTGTTCAGCGCGGCGAACTTGTTGTCGGCAGGCGGTACGACCGTGCCGAAATATTCTTTGAAGATCTCCGGATGCTCGCGCAGCGCCGTATCGGTGTCGGTGAAGATGACGCCTTGCTTTTCCAGGTCTTCCTGCATGCTGTGATAAACGACTTCGGACTCGTATTGGGCGGAAACGCCGGCCAGGAACTTCTGTTCGGCTTCCGGGATGCCCAGCTTGTCGAAGGTCGCCTTGATCTCTTCCGGCACTTCCTCCCACGTCTTGCCTTGCTTTTCGGACGGCTTGACGTAGTACTGAATGTCGTTAAAGTCCAGTTCGTCCATGTTGCCGCCCCAACGCGGCAATTCCATCTTGTTGAACTGCTCGAGCGACTTCAGGCGGAAGTTCAGCATCCATTCGGGCTCGCCCTTCATCTCCGAGATCGTGCGGACGATTTCGGGGGTCAAGCCTTTGCCGGATTGGAATACGGCTTTGTGCTCGTCGCGGAAGCCGTATTTATACTCTTCCAGCTCGGGCATTTGCTTCGCCATGACGATTCGCCTCCTTCGATTTATTGATCGACGTTCTCTTCGTGTTTGCCGTGTCCTTGCTCGACGCCCTTGCGAAGCGCATTCCAGGCGAGGGTCGCACACTTGATGCGGGCCGGGAACTTGTTCACGCCGGAGAGCGCCTCGATGTCTTCGTATTCCTCGAACGAAGGACCTTCGCCCTTCATGAGGGCCGAAAATTTCTCCGCCAGCTCCATCGCTTCTGCGGTCGTCTTGCCTTTGACCGCATCCGTCATCATCGAAGCGGACGACATGCTGATGGAGCAGCCTTCGCCCGTGAAGCGCGCGCTCTTCACGATTCCGTCCTCGATCTGCATTTGCAGGGAGATCCGGTCGCCGCAAGTCGGGTTGTTCAGATTGACCGTCACCGACTCGTCGTCGAGCGTGCCGCGGTTGCGGGGGTTTTTATAATGATCCATAATGACGCGGCGATAAAGGTCATCTAACGGATTCATAGCCGAAGAACTCCTTTGTCTTGACCAGCGCGTCGGCCAGACGGTCGACATCCTGCTCGGTATTGTACAGATAGAAGCTCGCTCTCGCCGTAGCCGTTACCTCCAGCCAGCGCATGAGCGGCTGGCAGCAGTGATGGCCGGCGCGGACGGCGATGCCTTCCGTATCCAGCACCGTCGCGACGTCGTGCGGATGCACGTCGCCCAGGTTAAACGTCACGAGCCCGACCCGGTCTTCCCGGGGACCGTAGATCGTCACGCCGTCGATTGCCGACAGCCGCTCCAGCGCGTAATGCGCCAACTTTTGCTCGTGCCGGTGAATCTCTTCCAGGCCGACCTGCTCCAAAAAGTCGATCGCCGCGCTCAGTCCGACCGCGCCGGCGATGATCGGCGTGCCGCCCTCGAACTTCCACGGAATGTCCTTCCACGTGGATTCGTACAAGTCCACGAAGTCGATCATCTCGCCGCCGAATTCGATCGGCTCCATGCGTTCGAGAAGCTGCGCCTTGCCGTAGAGCGCGCCGATCCCGGTAGGGGCGCACATCTTGTGGCCGGAAAACGCATAGAAATCAATGTCGAGCGCGCGGACGTCCACCCGCATGTGCGGAGAGCTCTGCGCCCCGTCGACGACGATGATGGCGCCGTTCTTGTGCGCGATCTTCGCCATCTCCGCGACCGGGTTGATCGTGCCGAGCACGTTCGAAGCGAACGCGACGGAGACGATCTTCGTCCGTCCCGTTACCGTCGCTTCGACGTCTTCGAGCTTGATCGTGCCGTTCGGCTGCAGCGGAATATACTTCAGGGTCGCCCCCGTCGCCTTGGCGGCTTGCTGCCAAGGAATCAGGTTGGCATGGTGCTCCATCGGCGTAATCACGATCTCGTCGCCTTCGCGGAGCGTCTGTCGCGCATAGCCGCTTGCGACCAAGTTCAGAGCGGCAGTCGTGCCACGGGTAAAAATGATCTCGCGGGAAGAAGAAGCGTTCAGGAACCGCGCCACCTTCTCCCGGGCGCCTTCGTAAGCGTCCGTAGCGCGGGAGCCGAGCGTGTGCACGCCGCGGTGCACGTTGGCGTTGTCCCATTCGTAATAACGTTTCACGGCTTCGATGACGCTGCGCGGCTTTTGCGAAGTCGCGGCATTGTCCAGATAGACGAGCGGGTGACCGTTAATTTCCTGATGGAGAATCGGGAATTCGCTTTTCAGCGCGAGAGCGTCCATTTACCCCAGCTTCCTTTCGAGAATGCGCTGCAGTTGCTCGCGGATGCCTTCGAGCGGAATTTCGGAAACGACCGGATCGAGGAATCCGTAGATGATGAGCCGTTCCGCTTCCGTCTTCGGGATGCCCCGCGACATCAGATAGTGCACCTGCTCCGCATTGACCTGGCCTACGCTGGCGGCGTGGCCGGCTTTGACGTCGTCTTCGTCGATCAGCAGGATCGGGTTGGCGTCGCCGCGGGCTTTCGGGCTCAGCATGAGCACTTTCTCCGTCTGCTGGCCGTTCGCCTTGGTCGCGCCATGCTCGATCTTCGTAATGCCGTTGATGATCGCGGTCGCTTCTTCGGTCATGACCGCGCGGGTAATCATGTCGCTCTCGGATGCGCGGCCGAAATGGACCGCCTGCGTCGTCAGGCTGACGCGCTGGCTGCCCGTGCCGACGGCGATGATCTTGGCGTCGGAGTTCGAGCCGTTGCCCTTGAGGATCGACTTGGTGTCGGTCAGCGTGTTGCCTTCGTGCAGATCGCCGACGATCCACTCGATGCGCGCGTCGTTGTCGAGCACGGCGCGGCGGTACGAGACGTCGATCGCGGCCTTCTCCATATGATGCACCGCCGCATAACGCACATGCGCGCCGGCCTTTGCGAACACTTCGACGGCCCCGTTGTGCAGCAGCGTCGTTTCCGTGTCGCCGATGGCGGACGTCACGTTCTCGACGAACGAGACGCGGCTGTTCGCGTCGGCGATGACGAGAATGTGCGGCACGAACGTCGCCTCGGCGTCGTCCGCGAACAGGAGCGCCTGAATCGGCTCCTCGATCTCGACGCCGCGCGGCACGTACAGGAAGACGCCGCCGTTCCAGAGCGCCGCATGCAGAGCGGCGAGCTTGTGCTCATCGCGCTTGTACGCGGTCATCAAATGCTGGCGAAGCAGGTCCTCGTGCGTGCGCGCCGCTTCTTCCAGGCTCGTCAGCACGACGCCTTTCGCCTTCAGCTCGTCGGAGAGCTGCGTATACACGACGGCGGAATTGTGCTGCACGATCAAAGCGCCCTTCGCTTCCGCGGGGAGCAGGGAAGCGATCGCTTCCGGCAGCTGCGCGGTCGAGGCGACCGCTTGACCCGGACGATTAGCCCCGTAGACGTCGAGCGTCCAGCGATGGATCGGCGTCTTCTCCGGCTTCGGCAGCGGCAGCGTGGAAGCCAGCTGACCGGCTTCCTCCCGCCATTCGACGAGCCAGGCGGGCTCGTTTTTGCTGCGGGCCAGCTTGGCCGCGGCTTCACGTCCGAAAGAGGTGGTTGGCGTACTCATCGTTGTATGACCTCCCTTGTCCTCTTACGCTTCTTGGCCAACCGTCTCGTCGACGATGCCCAGTTCTTCTTTGACCCAATCGTAGCCTTCGGCTTCCAGGCGCTCCGCCAGCTCCGGACCGCCGGACTTGACGATGCGGCCTTGCATCATGACGTGAACGTAGTCGGGCTTGATATAGTTCAGCAAACGCTGGTAGTGGGTGATGATCAGGAATCCGCGATCCTCGGCGCGCATCGCGTTCACGCCGGCAGCGACGATTTTCAGGGCGTCGATGTCCAGACCCGAGTCGATCTCGTCGAGGATGACGAGCTTCGGCTCGAGCAGCAGCATTTGCAGAATCTCGTTCCGCTTCTTCTCGCCGCCGGAGAAGCCTTCGTTCAGGTAGCGGTGCATGAACTCGGGGTTCATTTCGAGTTCCTTCATCTTCGCTTCCATTTGGCGGACAAACTTGATCAGGGAGATCTCATTGCCTTCGCCGCGGCGAGCGTTGATCGCGCTGCGCAGGAAGTCGGCGTTCGTAACGCCAGTAATCTCGCTAGGATACTGCATCGCGAGGAACAGGCCGGCGCGCGCGCGCTCGTCGACTTCCATCTCGAGCACGTCTTCGCCGTTCAGGAATACTTCGCCTTCCGTTACTTCATATTTAGGATGGCCCATGATCGAAGAGGCGAGCGTGCTTTTCCCCGTTCCGTTCGGGCCCATGATTGCGTGCACTTCGCCGCCTTGCATGGTCAAGTTGAAGCCCTTCAAGATTTCCTTACCCTCGATTTCCGATTTGAGGCCGCGAATCTCGAACAAACTGGACATATTGTTTTCCCTCCACATTTCTAAGGACGCAAAGTGAGGTTGACCCCTGTCTTACGCTATCCTGGGAACCCGATTGCTGTGATCCTTATTTATAATTATTTTAAAGTGATTCTCAGTGATTCTCAACCTCCATTTTATGAAAGTGTCATGAAAAAAGCAAACCGGGCGCGATTCCGTTGGAAAAGCGCGACCGGTCCGTATACGAATTTTCTAACCTATCCTGCGATGGCATTGCGTACCGCTTCCGCTTGGGCGCGGAAAGCTTCGTCCGTCATTACGGGCGCAAGGTGTCCCGCGGCACTCTCCTCTTCGATCCGCAGCCAAGACTTGCAGCCGCCGTAGCTCTCTTTCAGCGGAATGTCGACCGGCGTTTCCAGCCTGTACACGCGAAGCAGGAGCACGTGAAGCGGCTTCGTCTTCTTCCACTTGAGCCGCTCTTCGGCGTAATCCTCCGTCCAAATGTGCAGAGCCTCGAGCCGCTTGAGCGTCTCGGCGTCCGTCACCTCGATGTCTTCGACCGCTTCGGCAAAGGACGTGATGCGTACGGTCTCCGGATGCAAGGCCGCTTCGTCCTGCGTCGAAGTCACGCCGTCCGCGGCTTTGGGCTTCACGAGATGCTGCTTCTGATGTTCGTACGAGGGGAACAAGTAGAACCGCGGGCTCTCCAGCCGAAACTCCTTCGTCTCCTCCGCGATGCCGCCCTTGCGCAGCACGATCACTTGCCGGCCCGCTTCGAGCGCCTTGACGGCCACCGCCCACTCCCGGAGCGCAGTGGCTTGTTCCATGATCAATCGTCTCCCCGCCATCGATGTCCTCTCATTATAGCACAAAGGCTATCGGGGGATATCGATGCGGGTCTCGAGCTCGGGAAGATACGTATGAGCAACGGTTTTTCGCGAGAGAAAGGTGAGTTTCTCGTCCGGAGAAATGACCGGAAAAATGGCTGTTCGATCTCGAAGATTTGCCTGCAGATCGTATGGCTCTCTTTGTAACTCGATTCCGTCTTCTCCGATGAGGTTCCACCCGTTTTGTTGGAGCGGATTCGATCCTACCGTTGTATAATGAACAACCGTTTGATTCTCGAGGTATTCGATGCCAGTAATTAAAGTGTAGCCTGCATCCCCTTGCGGAAGCTTTAACGGCTTTTTTGGATTAGGTTTTTCTTTTAAAGGCGTTTTGAAGTAATACACCCCTGCTTTTGCCGAATCGCTTTCCATATCGACTTGAATGACTTTTACCGTGATGTATTTTGTTCCGGCCGGAAGCGGGGCAGCCCTCAGAAGGTCGCCTTCACTAAAAAATTGAGGCAACCATTTCCCCTGATCGTCAATTAATTCCAGGCTAGTGTTAACTTTGGGATTAACCTTCAATCCTCTATTGATTGCATACTTGAGCTGAGTCGTCCATTCATTGACCAAAATGCCTGTAATCTCGAGTCTGCCACTCGATCCTGATTTTTCAATATCTAAATTATTGAACGTACCTCTCCTCATCTCAACCGGCAGCTGTACGTCCCATGTTCCCGCGAGGTCTCCGATTCTGGTCACATGCAGACTCAACTGAAAAGAAGGCGGTCGATAATTGTACATGCTTGCATTTAAAGTACCTTTATAAATCTGGTTTGTTTCTTCTCCCGCTTCCGTGTTTATCGGGTAGGTCTTAGTATCAGGCTCGTCCGAATTCACTTGAACTCCGTCCACCCGTATTCCTGCAACGATCGTCGAAAGATCATTCGGAGTCCGCATTGGCGGTTTTGCTTGTTCCCCACCGTCCATGACGACCCTAGAAGAATTAACGTTTATGGCGTATTGTATCGTCAGATAGAGCCCATCATAATCGACCTTCGTCACTTGAAACTCGATTCCCTGATCGGTAACGCTGGCGAGCGGCTCCTGCGGTTTGGCGCTCAAAATCTCGAACGTAGTGGCGGCACCGAACAAAGGCCGAAGCCAATCGGCTGCTTGCCCTCCCCATGTCGCGACAAAGAGCCCTGCCATGCCGAACAGGCCGATCGAGACGGCTGCGGAAAGGGCGGCCCGGCGCGCACGTGTATGACGTCTAAGCGAGCGCTGAGTAGGCAAGGTTTGAAGCGTCTCCTCGATCCGGCTCAAAACGACGGACGGTACGTCGACCGCTTCCGACGAATCCCATTTCCACGAACGCAGCGTTTCTTCTATTTTAGCGGAGCCCATAGCCCATCCCCCTTTCCTCCGACCCTTCGAGCCAGCCGGCCAACTGCTTGCGGGCGCGATGCAAGCGCGATTTGAGCGTTCCCTCCGGAACGTCTATCAATTCCGACAGATGATTCAGCGGCAGGTCCGCAAAGTAATGCAACTTGACCAGCATGCGGAGAGCCTCTTCCAATCGCTCCACGGCCTCCTGCAGATCCAGATCCGGGAGCGCCATCTCCTCGCCTTCGTCCGTCCCGATCCGCGCCTGTCCGATCCGACGGCGACCCATGCGCCTGCATTCCCGGATCAGGATGCGCATCATCCACGTCTTGAAAAATCCGGTTCCCGCAGCTTTGTCACCCCGCGATAAGCTTGCAGGATCGCCTCTTGAATCGCGTCCGCGCAATCGTCGTCGCTCCGCAGCAGCGTGCGCGCCATCCGATACATTTCCCCGCTCATGGTCCGAACGAGCCTGGCAAACGCTTCCCGGTCGCCGCCCTGCGCCAATCGTGTATCCGTATCCCATGCCAAATCCGGCAAATAGGATCACTCCCCTCCCGATTTCTTGTTCTACTCGTTAGAGGGCTTATCCTTGCATTCGGTTCAACCAAATCCAAAAAAAAGGAATGAACATTCTACAAATAACTGTCGGTTTAGTCCTTGGCTCAGGCCGCATCGGGGCGGATGCGGTAACGAGTGGTAAAGGCGGCGGCTTCTTACTTCCCCCTTCACGCGTATCTGTTCGATTTTTCGCATTCAAATGACCTCTTGCCCGCCAAAAGGCAGGATTGTATTCGATTTTTCAAGCTCATTTGCGGATTTTGAAGCATTGGAGATCCCTTTTATATGAAATTTCGAATAGATAGATGGCCATGAACCGAAAGAACGCTCCAACACGAGCTACACCGAACTGAGGAAATAGGCAATCGAGTAAGAGGGGGCGACTAACCCCCGTCTTCTCACACCACCGTACATGCGG
>NZ_JAJFOW010000277.1 GCF_020731285.1 Cohnella baijiui | reverse complement strand
AGATTTTTTACCGCAACCGCCCGCTTACAGAGCAAGATCCACCTATATTGCGCCGCCGCGTGCACTATGTATTCCAGTCTCCGGTCTTATTCCCAGGCACTGTCGCAGACAATCTATCGTATCCCGTTCAGCTTGCAGGAGAAACACTGCCAAGGAGCGAGATGGAGGCTCTGCTCACCCGAGTTTCACTGCCTGCATCCTACTTGTCACGCAGCATCAAGGAACTCTCAGGAGGAGAAAAGCAACGTGTCAACATCGC
>NZ_JAJFOW010000276.1 GCF_020731285.1 Cohnella baijiui | reverse complement strand
CTCCTTAACGCTTAACTAGAGGAAAGCATCACCCTATTACTCTTTGGTTTAAAAAGATGGGGATCTGGGATCGTCGATCTTACGAGAAAGCAATTCCTGCATGTGTATTCAAGCAGCCAAAAGAATCGATCAGTTTATTTTTACATCATCTTTGGGCTACGGATGGTTGTGTTTATTATAAGAAGGACAAGCAGGGAAAAATCTATTACAGCAGTACAAGCAAAAAGCTTGCCCAGCAGGTTCAACGTTTACTGCTTCG
>NZ_JAJFOW010000275.1 GCF_020731285.1 Cohnella baijiui | reverse complement strand
CTGGCGTCAATTTTTCCAATGTGCTTACCAAACGATTGCGTGCGATCAAAAACTGCTTCATAACAAGTTCATTCTTCATGTTTCCCTCTCCTTTCATGGTGTATTCAATTATTATTTTAGCACCCTTTCCAATTTGGTGGACGCTTTTCTAAAAATGCGCAGATCCCTTCCGCAGCATCAGCCGCTGTAGCATTAAGACTCATCACTTCTGCAGCGTAAGAATAAGCAAGAGATTGCGGCATATCTAACTGTTTGTAGAA
>NZ_JAJFOW010000274.1 GCF_020731285.1 Cohnella baijiui | reverse complement strand
CAATTGATATGCTCCACCTCTAGATAGTTTGTCGGCTCATCGAGCAGCAGAACGGTCGGCTTCTCCAGCAGCAGCTTAGCAAGCAGCACCTTCGTCCGCTGGCCGCCGGAGAGAGATGCCACGTCACGATCCAGACCGATTGCACTGAGACCTAAGCCATTGGCCATTTCTTCTACTTTCACATCAATCAAATAAAAGCCGCTCGCATCAAGCTGTTCCTGGATATCTCCCATCTCTTCGAGCAGCTTCTCAAGCTCCTC
>NZ_JAJFOW010000273.1 GCF_020731285.1 Cohnella baijiui | reverse complement strand
AAGCAGATGAATCGGCAGTGGATGCGGCGCAAGGTATTTGCCGCATTGGCAATATATTAGTAGGAAAAAAAAGGATATCGACCTGTGTATATCGAATCTAACATAGAGTAGATGCTGGATGGGGATCTACAGGGAGTGAGTGAAGTCGCTCATTCCCGTGCTTCAATATCGGAGAGGAAGTTGAATAACGTGAAAAAGAGAATAAAACAATGGCTTGCCTCAGGTGTGCTGCTGACAAGTATGGCCGGTGTCGCTCTGCC
>NZ_JAJFOW010000272.1 GCF_020731285.1 Cohnella baijiui | reverse complement strand
CGTTCCGCCGCTGGAGTCTGCGCAAGCACTACACCCTAGAAGAATATATAGAGATGCAGACCTCCTTGATCTTACGTGAATTAACAGGAGAATAATGTCCAGTAGTCAGGCGAGGAGAAAGAGATGCTCTTTGCCCGTGTTAGTGCCTATGATGATTATGTAAGGTCAGAATCGCGACCTTGAAGGAGGAAATGTAAGATGGAAACGACAATTTATCGTCCGAAGCATAATGTTCGCTTTGTTACTGCTGCTAGTCTGTTC
>NZ_JAJFOW010000271.1 GCF_020731285.1 Cohnella baijiui | reverse complement strand
TGAAGATATATTAGAAAAGACTGATGTTATAAAACAGGATGAGAAAATAAATATTATCCAAGTCAAACATCATGAAACACAAACTTATGATTCCACCTACACAGAGGCTATATTGTATTTTTATAAGAATTTCCTTATCGCTAAGATAAATAGATTATCTCAGTACTTCAACTTTACTCTAGTAAAATATGATTTATCGGGCGAAAAGGATATAGGTACAATCTTTACTAAATCATTAGCATCAACTTCTAAAAAGGCTTT
>NZ_JAJFOW010000270.1 GCF_020731285.1 Cohnella baijiui | reverse complement strand
ATACGCTTTGCCATGATAAGCCAGCAGCTGTCCGTTGCGATCAACAATATCGCCGCGCTTTGGATTGATCGCGTTGCTTCTTTCCCACGTGTCCTTGGCTTTAACCATAATCTCAGCACTATCTACGTATTGAATCCAAAATGCGCGTAAAATAAGCGCAAAAAAGGAGAGCGTAAACAGCCCCCCCATAAGTAACGTGCGCAGGTTAATTTTTTTCCTCATCCCGCATCCCCCTAATTCGAGGCTGTGCCGCCCTTAAAT
>NZ_JAJFOW010000269.1 GCF_020731285.1 Cohnella baijiui | reverse complement strand
CCTCAAGTTTTTGTCTCTCGGACAGATCCGGGACTGTTGAAACGTCTCTTTGAACTTGAGGTTCCGGAGATTTTTGATGGGGTTGTTGAGATTAAATCTGTAGCGCGTGAGGCAGGGGATCGTTCCAAGCTTGCCGTATATTCGGCTGATCCGAATGTTGACCCGGTCGGTGCCTGCGTAGGTCCGAAGGGAATGCGTGTACAGACGATCGTACAGGAGCTGCGCGGTGAAAAAATCGACATTATGAAATGGTCCGAAGAG
>NZ_JAJFOW010000268.1 GCF_020731285.1 Cohnella baijiui | reverse complement strand
CTAGAGATTATCGTGTATGACATAAAGATGGGCGCTTCGCTTGAGGAAGCCCTCCATCGCTTTAAGCTACGTATGAAAGGGGAGGACGTACAGGATTTTGTAAATGCCAGCTTACACGCTAAGACAAGTGGTGGAAACTTAGCTGAAGTTATGGCGAGTGTAGCAAAGATCATCGGGGATAAGATTACCATTCAGAACGAAATTCTTGTTGCCACTGCCAGCAAGCGTTCAGAGGCTTCAATTCTTTCGGTTACTCCCTTT
>NZ_JAJFOW010000027.1 GCF_020731285.1 Cohnella baijiui | reverse complement strand
CTGCGTCTGACAGGCCAATTAGGGAACATCTTGTTCCCTATTTCCGCGAGGCTGCTTCTGACAGGCCAATTAGGGAACCTTTTGTTCCCTATTTCCGCGATGCTGCGTCCGACAGCCCAATTAGGGAACATCTTGTTCCCTATTTCCGCAAGGCTGCGTCTGACAGGCCAATTAGGGAACCTTTTGTTCCCTATTTCCGCAAGGCTGCGTCTGACAGGCCAATTAGGGAACAACTTGTTCCCTATTCCACCCGCCGCGGCGCGGTAAGCCGTTCCAGCTCCGCCAAATAGGCGAACGCCTCCTCGTCGCGCGTCCCGCACATGTCCGGCGACGCCTCGAGACTGCCGCAGACGGCCGGGCGTTCCGGCTTGCCGAACAGGCGGCAGCGGTTGTCATTCGTCAGCTGCACGCACCGAACGCCCGCCGGTTTGCCCGCCGGCATGCCGGGAATCGGCGACGAGATCGAAACGACGATGCAACAGGCGCCGCAGCCGGGCCGGCACGACATCCGCTCGAGGCCAGTCATGCCAGAAACGCGCCGAACACTTCGTTGCCGAGCGGCACGCCGCGTTCGCTGAGGCGGTAGCCTTCCTCGCCCGGCGTCTCCTCGAGCAGACCCTGCGCCAATAGCCGGGCGATCTCCGTCCCGAACGCGTCCGCGAGCCGGACGCCGGCGAATTGGCGGGCGAAGTCGGCTTGCCGCACGCCCGCGCGCAGGCGCAAACCGACCATCATAAAGTCCTCCATCGCCTCGCGGACCGTGACCGGATTCGTCTCGAGGCGGGGCAAGCCGCGATTCGCGGCATCGATGTACGGCTGCACGCCCTTCACGTTCAAGTGGCGCTCCCCTTGCGCATAGCCGTGCGCGCCCGCACCCAGCCCGTAGTAGGGCTCGTTGTGCCAGTACGTGCTGTTGTGGCGGCTCTCGTAGCCCGGGCGGGCGAAGTTGCTGATCTCGTAATGCCCGTAGCCCGCGCCGCCCAGCCGCTCCCGCAGGTGCTCGAACATCGCGACCTCGGTCTCCTCTTCGGGCAGCGGCAGCTCCCCCCGCTCGTAAAGCCGGTGGAACAGCGTGTTTTCCTCGACCTTCAGGCTGTAGAGCGAATAATGGGGCAGATCGAGCTCCAGCGCTCGAGACACGCTGTCGGCGAGCTGCTGCAGCGTCTGGCGCGGCAGTCCGAACATCAGGTCGATCGACAGATTGGAAAAGCCGGCGGCTTTGGCGTTCCGAATGCTGTTCACGACGTCGTCCGCCTCGTGAATCCGGCCGATCGCGGCGAGCAGGCCGTTGTCGAACGTCTGCGCGCCGAAGCTGATGCGGTTCACGCCGCCCTCCCGCATGGCGTCCAGCTTGTCGGGATCCGTCGTGCCGGGATTCGCTTCCATCGTGAACTCGGCGTCCGGCGCGATTGGGAAATGACGGTTCACCGCCGCGAGGAACCGCGCCATCTGCGGCGGGGTCAGCACGGTCGGCGTGCCGCCGCCTACGAACACCTTGCGGATTGTCTCCGGCGGCAGCTCCGCTACCGTCCGCTCCATTTCCCGCTCCAGCGCATCCAGATAGGCGTCGATCGGCTGCCCGGCCGCGACATAGGAGTTGAAGTCGCAGTAGTAGCATTTATTTGTGCAAAAAGGAATGTGGATATATAGCGCGCGCGGCGTCCAGTCGTGCAGCGGCGGCCGCGCCGTGGCCGTATCGGTCATCGTGAAACTCAGCTCCTCCAAAGGCGGGAAGTCCCGCCGCGTATCCTCTTCACCTTACACGAACCTCGCCTGCGTGCCAAATGCCAAAACTCTCCGGGGACGTTTCCCCGGAGAGCGCTGGCTCGCTATTCGGTCAGGCGGGTTCAAGCGGGGCCGTCGGGCCGGCGAAGATTACTCGTCCAGCTTCAGCACGGCCATGAACGCTTCCTGCGGCACTTCGACGTTGCCGACTTGCTTCATCCGCTTCTTGCCTTCCTTTTGCTTCTCGAGGAGCTTCCGCTTCCGCGAGATGTCGCCGCCGTAGCACTTGGCGAGGACGTTTTTGCGCATCGCCTTGATCGTCTCGCGGGAGACGATCTTTTGGCCGACGGCCGCCTGGATCGGCACCTCGAACATTTGGCGCGGGATGAGATCCTTCAGCTTCTCGCAAATGACGCGTCCTCGCTGGTAAGCGCGGTCGCGGTGCACGATGAACGACAGCGCGTCCACCTGCTCGCCGTTCAGCAGGATGTCCATCTTGACCAGGCTGGACTGGCGGTATCCGGACAGCTCGTAGTCGAACGAGGCGTAGCCCTTCGTGCTCGATTTGAGCTGATCGAAAAAGTCGTACACGATTTCCGCCAGCGGTATTTCGTACTTCAGCGTGACGCGGTTGGCGTCCAGATACTGCATGTCGATGAACTCGCCGCGCTTGCCCTGGCACAGCTCCATGATCGCGCCTACGAAGTCCTTCGGCACGATGATGGACGCCTTGACGTAAGGCTCTTCGACGAACTCCAGCTTGCCCGCCTCCGGGTATTCGGACGGGTTCGAGATGTCGATCTGCTGGCCGTTCGTGAGCGTCACCTTGTAAATAACGCTCGGCGCCGTCGTGATGAGCGGAATGTTGAACTCCCGCTCGATCCGCTCCTGGATGATCTCCATATGGAGCATGCCGAGGAAGCCGCATCGGAAGCCGAAGCCGAGCGCCTGGGACGTCTCCGGCTCGAAGCGCAGGGACGCGTCGTTCAGCTCCAGCTTCTCGAGCGCGTCGCGCAAGTCGTTGTAATCCGAGGAGTCGATCGGGTACATGCCGCAGAACACCATCGGATTGATCCGGCGGTAGCCCGGGAGCGACTCGGCCGTCGGCCGCTTGGCGTTCGTGATCGTATCGCCCACGCGCGTGTCCTTGACGTTCTTGATCGACGCGGTCACGAAGCCGACGTCGCCCGGGCCGAGCTCGGGGACCGCGGTCGCGCGCGGCATGAACGTGCCGACCTCGACGACGTCGAACGTCGCCCCGGTCGCCATGAACTTGATCGGCGTCCCGGCCTTGATCGAGCCGTCGATCACGCGAATGTAGCAGATGACGCCCTTGTACGCATCGTAATGCGAGTCGAAGATCAGCGCCTTGAGCGGTGCGTTCGGATCGCCCTGCGGCGCAGGCACCTTCTGCACGACCTGCTCGAGAATTTCCTTGATGCCGACGCCGTTCTTCGCGGATGCCAGCACGGCTTCGCTGGCGTCCAGGCCGATGACGTCCTCGACCTCCTGCTTGACGCGCTCGGGCTCGGCGCTCGGAAGGTCGATCTTGTTGATGACCGGGAGAATCTCCAGGTTGTTGTCGAGGGCGAGATAGACGTTCGCCAGCGTTTGCGCCTCGATGCCCTGCGCCGCGTCCACGATCAAGAGCGCGCCTTCGCAGGCGGCCAGGCTTCGGGACACCTCGTACGTGAAGTCGACGTGTCCCGGGGTGTCGATCAAATGGAG
Organism: Cohnella baijiui; assembly: GCF_020731285.1. Lineage (GTDB taxonomy): Bacteria > Bacillota > Bacilli > Paenibacillales > Paenibacillaceae > Cohnella. The sequence goes on along the minus strand of NZ_JAJFOW010000027.1, from coordinate 90,518 downwards.
CGTATAGATCTCGCCGTCGTCGGCCTTGTACTTGAGGCGCACGGCCTGCAGCTTGATCGTGATGCCGCGCTCGCGCTCCAGATCCATCGAATCGAGCACCTGCTCCTGCATTTCGCGGGCGGTCAGGGTGCCGGTATATTCCAATATGCGGTCGGCCAACGTCGACTTGCCGTGGTCGATATGGGCGATGATGCAAAAATTGCGGATATGGCTTTGCTTGCGTTCGTTGTCTGCCATCTGTCGTTTCCTTACCTCCACCGAAACCTGCGTCATGTGGCTATCCCATCTATTATATCAGGCGGAGCCCGGAGCATCAACGAATCAATCCTCGCCCGGCTTCTCGATCGCGAGGCCTTCGACGTGGCGCTTGCTCATGATCTTTCGCTTTTTGCGGTTCTCGATCGTCTCGAACACGATGTCCATGTCGTAATCGTCGGGGTACAGATGCTTGCTCTCGATATAACGGCGCACCCGCTTCCGGTTCAGCGTGAGCTTCTCCCCCCGGCTGTGCACGACGAGGTTGCCTCGTTCGTCGGGCGTCTTGTAGACGACGGCCGGACGATTCATCGCGGGAATCCAGACGACGTCGCCGACCTGCAGCGCCTCCTCCGGCCGCGCGGTTCCCGTCCCCCGCTTCGGCGCCGGCGGCGCGAGTCGCGGCTTCGCGGCGACGTTCTCCCGGGGAGGCGCGGGCGGAATGACGGGCGCCGTAGCTCCCGCCCGTCCGGCTCGCAGGCCGTCGGCGATGACGCGCGCCCGCTCCACGATCGTCTCGTCGATGCCCAGCTTGCGCGCGATGACGAAGGCGTAGCTGTCGCCCGCCTCGCCCATGTCGAGCCGGTATAGCGGCTGCAGCGAGTCCTCGTCGAACGCCATCCGCGCGTTGCGGAAGCCCGGCGTCGCGCCCGCGTAAGCTTTGATCTCGTTAAAGTGCGTCGTGGCGAGCACGACGGCGCCGCGCCGATGGAGCTCCTCGAGAACGGCGATCGACAGGCCGACGCCTTCGCCGGGATCGGTGCCGGTCGCCAGCTCGTCAAGCAGCACAAGCGTCTCGGCGTCTGCCGCCGACAAAATGTCGATCACGTTGCGGATGTGCGACGAAAACGTGCTGAGCGAACGGTCGAGGCTCTGACCGTCGCCGATGTCGGCCTCGACCGCCCGGTAGACCGCCACCGTGCTGCCCGCGGCCGCCGGGATGAGCAGCCCGGACTGGGCCATGAGCGTGAGCAGGCCGACCGTCTTCAGGGCGACCGTTTTGCCGCCGGTGTTCGGGCCCGTGATGAGGAGCGAGCGGTACGAGCCGTCCACCGCGACGTCGAGCGGCACCGGCCGGCCCGCAAGGAACGGATGGCGCGCCGCCTTCAGCGCGAACGTGCCGTCCGCGCTGAGCGACGCCGGCCGCGCGTCCAGCGCGAGCGCCCACTTCGCTTTGGCAAGCAGAAAGTCGTAATGGCCGACCGTCTCGGCGTTGATCGACAGTTCGTGCTGATACCGCTCCGCTTCGCCGGTCAGGTTGGCGAGAATCTGCAGCTCCTCGCGCTGCTCCTCTGCCTGAAGGGCGGCGAGATCCATCTGCAGGGCGCCCGTCTCCGCCGGCTCGACGAACACGGTTTGGCCGCTCGACGATTCGTCCAGCACGCTGCCGGGAACCCGCCGGCGGTGCTCCTTTTTGACCGGGAGCACGTATCTGCCGCCGCGCTGGCTCACGAGTCGCTCCTGAAGCAAGTCGGCATAGCGGGACAGGAGCGATTCCAGCCGCCGCTGCAGTTTGTCCTCCGCCACCCGCAGCCGCCGGCGGATGCGCGACAGCTCGGGACTCGCGCCGTCCAGGATGCGGCCCCGGTCGACGCTCGCTTCGATGTCCCGCAGCAGACCTGCGAGATCGTGCATCGACGCGGCGTAAGCGGCCGCGACCGGCGCGGCGTCGCGCTTGCCCGCCATGAAGCGCTGGAGCTGCCCGCAGCTGCGGACGAAGGTTGCCAGCTGGCCGAACTGCGTCTCGGACAGCACGTAGCCGGTGCCGAGCAGGGCAAGCAGCTCCTCCATCCCCTCCATCGAGGGGAGCGGAACGTGCATGCCTTTGGCGATGAGCTGTCGCGTCTCTTCGGTTTCGCTCAGGCGGCCCGCGATGACGGAAGGCTCCGTCGACGGCCGCAGCCGCTCCGCCAGCCGGCGACCCATGTAGGTGCTCGTATAGGAAAGGACGGTTTCGACGACGCGGTTGTATTCGAGTTTGTTCAGGGAATCGTTTCTCAAGGGGAATTCCTCCGTTTGCATGTGGTTATCGCCTGGGGACGGCGGCGGAGGCGGGACCGGACCGCGAACGTCCGTCCTCCGGAGAGGACGGCGCGCCCGGCCCGGGACAATGCGGCTTGCGGCCTGCAGGTGGCAGAGCGTTGCCGCAAAGCGCAAAAAAGCCGTGCCCGAATGAGCACGACTTCGATTCCCGGTCCTCGCCGCTACGGCAGGGGGAATATGGAGTCGGTTCTTCCCTGGCAATCAGAGACCGCTCAGGAGCGCACGCGAACAGGCCGGGCGATGCGGCCTGACTTGCACTTCCTCGAACGGCATATCCAATTGATCAGTTCAGAACCAATACCGACATCAAAATTTCCCCTTTTAAACGGAATTGCTTCCAGTATATCCGATCCAAGCCGCCGCGGCAAGCGAATATCCGCAAACAGGTCTTCCCAAGCGGAATTTCCGCATACCTTCCTTTCCATGCGGCTCTTCCCAAACCTGCATCCGGAAGCGGGACCGCTACTTTCAACAGGGGCGCGCTAGCCGGCGACCTTGTCGAACAGCGAGACGATGAAGCGGATGCCGCCTTTGGACAGGCTTTGCAGCGCCTCCGCCGTTTTGCCCGCCAATCGGTCCACGGCCGGCTCGTGGTCGTTGCGGGGGATCGCGTAGCCGTCCGGACCGACGGCCGTCCCTCCGTCCGCCGCGTCCGTCGCCCCGTCGACGGCGAGCCCCGGCGGCTCGTCCGCGTAGCGGCCGTCGCTCCTGCCGCCGTCCGCCGTTTGCCGCGGCGGGGAAGAAGCCTGCGGCGAACGGGTGGACGCCGCACCGCTCCGGTCCACCGGTCCGTAGACGGTATTGATGCCGCTGTTCGCCAGCTCCATCCCGTACATGACGGCAAACACGATCAATCCCGCGAACACCGCGAACTTCAGCATATCGCGCCCCATCGTTCGTCCCTCCTCTTAGTCGGCCGAAGCCTGGGAAGGCGAAGCCGCGCCGGCTTCGACCGTTCCCTGCTCCTCCCAGTAAATCTCGGCGATCGCCTTGGCCAGCGCATCCGCCGTCCGGTAGCATTCGGCCAGCGTGTTGTCGACGCCGCCGACCTCGATCAGCACGCTGTTCGGCGACACCGACTGGTTGTATTCGCCGTTGCCGTTGGCGGCCGTCTTTCCCCAAATCCCGTTCGACAAGCCCGGATATTTCGCTTCGAGCTTTTGCTGAATCCGGCTGGCGAAGGCTTCATTTTCTTTCCAATGCGGATTGCGTTCGCCGATGATGAAAAACACTTTGGCGTAGTCCGTCCCGTTGATCGTGACCGTCGAATCCTTGCGGCGCTTGGAGTCCCGATGAATGTCGAAGAAAAATTGCAGATCGGTGTTGTTCGCCATCGCTTGAGCGACCGTTTCTTTGGAATATTTATAGGATTTGTTCCAGTCGTAGTCCTTGATCGTAGACGAGTAGTCCTTGTTCGAGTGAAGCGAGCCGACGCCGCGCTGCTCGAGCTGGCTGGCCAACCGCTTGCCGACGAGGGTGACGTTCACCTTGCCGGAGTTCGGATCCTTCGTGCCGGGCGATAGCTCGGGAAACCAAGACTCGCGGTTGTGGGAATGATAGACGAAGACGACTTTGCGTTCGCCGGTCGTCCGGCCGGTCGGCGCGGGGGAAGCGCTCGGCTCCGGATCGGGCGTCGGCTGCGCGGCAGGATCGTCCTGCCCGCCGCCCCCCGCCCCGCCGTCTCCCGGCGAGCCGTTCTCGCCGGGATCGGCGCTTGCCGGCGGTCCGTGGTCCTCAGGCGCCGCGTCCGTGCCGCCGCTTGAGCCGGGACGGAACAGCACCGCGTCGTCTCCTCCGGCACCGGGCATCTCCATCTTGAGCAGACTTTTCGGATCGTCGGGATTAACATCCGTCAGGAAACGGAGCAAAAACGAAGCCAGCCGCTTCGTCTCTAGCGGGGATTGTTCCTCAGGCTTGTCCATATGCGGCAATTCCATACCTAGCAGCGAGGTGAAAAAGGAACCCGACACCGATGCCGCAAAGCCTTTCATCGATTGCATCGGCGAAGCGGCGAGGGCGTTTTGCAGCAGGCCGCCCAGACCGAGCAGGACGAACAGCACCATCGAGCACAGGCTCAAGGTCAAGTAGGCCCGGCCGGTCGCCAGGAAGCGCTTGGAGCGCGCGCGTACGCGCGGCCAGTCCATCGACACGACAATCCTTTTCATGATGACAACCTCCCGGTCCCTCCCGTTGGCGAGGGATTCTCTCTTTTGATGCGGATAGGAAAGTCTATGAGACGGGCCTATTCCCTAGAACCCCGGAACCGTAGAATCGCAAAAAAAAGAGAGAGGCCCTCGCCCCAAACGGGGAAGGCGCTCTCTCGCGCGGGAAGTCGGAAGGCCGGTACGGACGGTTTTTCCCGTTCCTGCTCCGTCCACTCGGGTGCCTCGCGAATCTCGCATCCTATGTTTCTCGCTACTTGTCCTCCGATCCGGAATCGGCGTAGTAGACTTCCAGCTCGGCGACGGACGTGTACGCGTCCGGGCCGCCCGGCTTGCCGACGATCCGGATGCCGTCGCCTGCGATTTCGTCGAACGCGATCGTATACGTCCGGCCGCCGGCTTGCTCCGAGGCGGGGTAGGCGGGCGAGATCGCGGCCCCGCTCACGTCCACCCACCGGAACGATTGGCGTACCTGCACGCGGAGATCGTCAAACCACCCGCCGGACGGCGACGTATCCCCGTTCGTGAACGCGACCTTGTTCATCCGGTACGCCCGCGGCCAGACGTAGCCCCACCAATCCTCCGTCTTGCGCTCGCCGTTCCGGCTGTCGACCGACGCGCCGTTGTCGCCGTCGTTCAGGAGCGCGGCGCCTCCGTTGCCCATCGTCCGCGCGCAGGGGGCGACGTCCGGATCGTAGGCGGGCAAAGCGAGATTGGCGTCGCTCTTGCCGTTGGCCGGCTTCGTTTTCCGGTAGGGCGTCACTTTGAGCTTGCGGAGCGAGAAATCGTAGTTTTTCGCGCCGCCGACGAACGTGTTGGCGTTCATCCACATTTCGCGGCCGTCCGCGCTGATGAACTTGGAGGGGATGACCGTGGCGTAGCCGCCGTTATGATCCGACGTCCAGGGGTATTCCCCGAAATCCGCCGAGTAAAATCGTTTCCACGGCCCCCAGGGCTTCGGCGCTTCGTAAAATTCGAACGTGAACTCCGTCCAGGACGTGTACAAATAACGGTTCAACGGCCGGTTGTAGACGATGCTGCCCTGCGAAAGGACGGACATGTCCCCCAGCCCTTCCGTCAGCCGGTCGGCGTAGACGCGGCGGTCGTCCCGAAGCACCGGCCTGCGTCCTGCGAGATCCCCAGGCTTCGTCCATTTCGCCTTGCCGTTCAGGTCGCCGCTATAGTACTGCCAGGTCTTCGCATCCTGCACGCCGTCCTTGGGCATGCGAGCGAGATAGAGCCGGGTCGGATCCTCCACCTTGCCGTTGAACGAATCCCGCCAGTTGTTGTCCAACCCGTAGGCATACACGTAGTCGTCGAACCGGTTGTCCGCGCCGTCCCGGCCGTAATCGAGAAACATGATCGTTGTGAAAGCGTGGTCCCGGAACATCGGCGCGTCCGGGCCCGCCGTCCACGTGCGGCCCTTATCCGTCGACTTGTAGATCGTCGCGGCGGGCGCTTCGTTGAAGATGTCGCCGGAAGCTTCGTCCTTGTTCAAATCCTGAACCGCCAAATACAGGACGCCGTTCACGGATACGATCCCCGTCGGCTTGCGGTTGTAGCGCGCGGGGTCCGACCAGACGCGCCCCACGGCGTCGCCGGCGGCCAGCCGTTCGCCGTCCAGCGATCCGTCCCAGGGCGAACCCGTGATCCGGTTCACGACGATGTCGGCGAATTCGGCGCCAAAGTCGAAGCCCGCTCCGTCGCCGTTGGCGGCGTACAGGGCATCGTCGTCGGACCAGGCGGCAGGCCACAGGTCGCCGTCGCTGAAGGTTGGATAGGTGGACGCGGGCTCCACCGCGACCGTCGCGAAAAATTCGCTCTCCGGCGGGACGACGATCCCGTCCTCCGCCGGCCGCGTTTCCTCTGTGCAAGCGGCAAGCAGCAGCAAGAAGGCCGCGAGACCGATCGCGCCGAAGCGAAAACCGCGCTTCTTCATATCGTGATCCCGTACCGTCGCTCCAGCTCCTCCCCGAGCCGGTCCCGGATGCGCAAATACGCCTCCGCCGCCGCGCCGTTGCCCCAATCGAAAATGGTGAAGCGCCCCATCCCGAGACCGTCCGGCCCGGTACGGCCGTCGTGTCCGTAATTTTCCATCATGAAGCCGTAGTCTTCCTCGCCGAAGAAGGGAAACGCCTTTTCCCACTGCTCGCGGGTTTTCTCGTTTTCCGGGCAGTACATCATAACGAAGGACGCCCGGAGCGCGGCGACGCCCCGCTCGATGTATTCGAGACGGTCAAGCGCCATGCCGTACCGCAGGATCAGCTCGGCGAACAGGCTCTGCCGCGCGTCGTTCCATTCGCCGTCGGCGTTCATGACGCCGAAGCCGCCGAGCGCCTCGACGTAAATATAAGGCGGCTGCCAGGACGCCTGCGTCATCAGCAGCTCGTCCAGACACCGTTCCCCGGCCGCCAGATAGCGAGGTTCGCCGGTCGCCAGCCAGGCGGCGTGCAGGCTCTCCGCCGTCCAGAACATCGACAGGTTGCACTGCTTGAACATGCCGTTGCGCGCGACCTGCTGCCCTTGCAGCGTTTCCGCGCCGTACGGGCAGCAGGACCAGTACGTTTCGAAATCCTCCCACCGGCCGATCGGCACGATATCCGCCAGCACGGCGTCTATCGCGCGAAGCGCGGCCGCCCGATACCGGGGGTCCGGCACGGCGTCGTGCAGCGCCAGCAGGAACGTGACGGACATCGACGTCTCCGGCGACTGCGACAGCTCGGGGAGCGGTCGCATCGTCTCCGGTTCCAGCCAGGCGGGGAAGTAGCCCCGTTCGTCCTGCAGCGCCAGCAGCGCTTCAGCGTACGATTGGACATAGGCGAGAAGCCGGTCGTCATGCTCCAGCTCCTCGTGCCAGCGGAGCATGAGCAGCGCCGTCCAGCTCATGTCGAGGAGGTGATAGGGCGCCTCCAGCGCCGTGCCTCCCCGCGTCCACGGGGACAGCGGATTGCGGTTCGAATGGCCCCAGGCCGCTTCCTCCCAGCCGCGCGACCGGTTCACCTCTGTCCCGTCCGCCAAACGTACGCGCTCCATCCGCGTGGCGATGACCGAGGGGAACAAGCCGTCCCGCTGCGGCGCGGACAGCGCGAGCTCCTTGGCGAGCAGCGCCCGCCGCCGCAGCTCGGCGTCCCCCGACCGCCTGGCGTACCGGTAGACGCCCTGCGCCGAGCGCAGCGAGCTGAACCACGCCTGATTCCAGATCGAGCGCGGCTCGCGTTCGTCCGGCGGTCCCGGGTAGTTGGGGCTCTGCGTCGCGTCGACGATAAACGCGCAGGCGCCGACGGGGCGTCCGTCCAGCTCGAATGACTGCCAGACGGCCCCCTCCCAGTGCTTAAACGCCCAGTCGTACGCGTGCCGGACGTACGCGTGCAGCGGGGCCGCAGCCGGCGCGCCGGTCCGGAAACGGGGAGAACCCCACCGCTCCCAGAGGAACGCGAGCACCGGCCGCCACGGATCGGCCGCCACGGCCTCGTCCTCGAAGGTCATCAAATAAAAGCCGATCCGAACCGTTCCCGCGGGATAGACCGCGCCGGGCTCCCGCACGAAAAGCACGTGCTCCTCGGGCCGGGAGGCGCTCATCCCGAGCGTCAGCCGGTTGCCCGGCGCGTCCAGATCCATATACCATCGCACCGGCGGCTTCGCCGCGAGCAGATCGAGATCCGGAACCAGAATCAGCGTCCGCGTCCCGTCCTGAACGACGAGCGCGGGCGAACGGAACGCGTGCTGATCGATCACGTGTCGGTCCGTCGGCGCCAAATGCGGCGCCCAGTGGAACGTCGGCGCGAAGGCCGGCTCCACGCTGAGCTGCCAGTCGTCCTGGCGGACCGCCCGATCCAGCGTGAAGGTAAGCGTGCAATGGATGGTCCGGTCGCCGCAAGGCGCGGCCCGAACCTCCGGCTGCGCGCCTCCGATCGCGCCGTAGCGAATTTCCCGAACGAAGCGGTCGGGCCACGCGGCCTCCCAGCGGATCATTCCCACTTGCCATTCCTCCTATTGTAAGTCTACGGTAGATTAGCTAACCTTTGATGCCGGACATGGCGATGCCTTGCACGTAATACCGCTGGACGAAAAGGAACAGGACGAGAATCGGCAGGGAACTCACCGTGTCGGCGGCGAGGATCCGCCCCCACTCGGTCACCTGCAAGTTCGAAAACGTCGCGATCGCCACCTGCAGCATCATCTTGTTCTGGTCGTTGAGGACGACGAGCGGCCACAAATAAGCGTCCCACTGCCCGAGGAAGGTGATGACCGCCAGCGTCACGATCGCGGGCACGGCGGCCGGCAGCACGACCGAACGGTAGACGCGCAGCCAGGAAGCGCCGTCCATTCTTCCCGCCTCCAGCAAATCCCGCGGAATGTCCGAGAAAAACTGCACAAGCAAAAAGACGCCGAAGACCGAGACGACCGCCGGCACGATCAAGGCGGCATATTGATCGATCCATCCGAAATCGCTCATGAGCAAGTAACTGGGCACGAGCGTCACTTCGCCCGGAATGACGAGCGCCGACAGAAAGAAGGCGAAGATCGTCTTTTTGAAGCGGAATCGGAGCTTCGCAAACGCGAATGCCGCAAGCGAGTTGAAGATCAGTGACAGTACTGTCACCGGGACGGCGACGAGCAGCGTATTCGCAATGAACCGGCCGAACGGCTTCGTCTCGTCCGAGAAAATGGCGCGGTAGTTGTCCAGCGTCCACTCGACCGGGAAGATCGTCCGCCAATCCATGTCCGAAGCGTACTTGAAAATCTCCTCGTGCGCGCGGAAGGAGCCGAACGCCATCCAGACGATCGGCAGCAGCGCGATAGCCGCAAGGACGATCATGAGAAGCAGCTTCGCGGCGGACAGCATCGGTTTGGCCATGTCGTCCCTCCTTTCAATATTCGACGTCCGTCCGGAACGCCCTCATCTGCAGCACGGAGATCGCCAGCACGATCGCGAACAGCACCATCGCGGCGGCCGAAGCGTATCCCATCCGCATCTGGTCGAACGCCTCCTGGACGATGAAGTACGTCGCCGTCGTCGTCGATCCGGCCGGCCCTCCGTTCGTGAGGATGAAGACGGGACCGGAGATTTTGATCGCATCCATCGTCGTGATGACGACGACGAACGCGAGCGTTCTGCGGAGCAGCGGCAGCGTGATATGAAAGAACATGCGCGGCCGGCTCGCGCCGTCCACCTCGGCCGCTTCGTAAATCGTCTTGGGAATGTTGTTCAGCCCGGCCAGGAAGATGATCATGAAAAAACCGGCCGACTTCCACATGCCGAGAATCATAACGCCGTACATCGCCACGCCCGGGTCGGACAGGAAGCTCACCTGGGGCAAGCCCAGCAGCTTGAGCAGCGCGTTGAACAAACCGACGTCTTGGTTGTACAGCAAGCGGAACACGGTGGAAGCTACCCCGACCGCGATGACGACCGGCAAAAAGTATACGGTGCGGAACAAGCCGGAAAGTCGCGTCGAACGCCGTACCAGCAGCGCAAGACCGAGCGCGATGGCGGTTTGCGCCGGAATGACGACGATCGCGAAGTGAAACGAGTGCAGCAGGCTGTCCCAGAACGCGCGGTCTGCGAACAGTTCCTTGTAGTTGCCGAATCCGACGAAGTCGGCCTGCGGGTTGATCAGATTGAAATCCTTGAAGCTGACGACGACCGCGTCGATCATCGGATAAAACGTAAACAGCAGCAAGCACGCCACAGCCGGAAAAATAAAAGCGTACGCCGCCCGCTCCTCCTGAAGCCGGAATGCGTATCGGCCGGCGCCGCCCGCGCCTCGGTTCCGCCGCATGAGCCATCACCCCTTCCTTTTCCGGGAAGAGAGAGGCGTCCTCTCTCTTCCCGATCGCCGCGCCGCTATTTGACCGAAGACAGCGCTTTGTCGATTTTTTCTACGGCGCGGTTTACGGCATCGTCGACGTTTCCTTTTTTGAGCGTCACGTCCTCGAACAGGTCCGTGATCGCCTTGCTGATCGCGGGATAGGCGGGGGACACCGGCCGCGGCTTGGCATAGGTGGACGATTGCTTGACCCAGATGTTCAGCGGATATTCCTTGAGCTCGGGGAAGGCGTCGGCGACGGACAGACGGGCCGGGAGATTTTTGGTTACCTCGTACCATACCTTCGCGCCTTCCTTGCCCGTGACCCAGTTCACGAACTCCCAAGCTTCCCGGGGATGCTTGGACTGCTTGGTGATCGCCATGTTCCAGCTGCCCATCGGCGTCACCTGCTTGGCGTCCTTCCACAGCGGCGCGACCGCCCAGTCCTTGAAATTCTTAAAGTTGTTCTGCAGCACCGGAAGGAACCAGGGGCCGTTCATGGCGATGCCGAGCTTGCCGGATTCGAACGCCTCCGGCGGCAGCTCCTTGGGGGCTACCTTGCTGTCGTTGTACAGGCCCCCGAAAAACGTCAGCGCCTTTTTGGCCTCCGCCGAATCCAGATAGCCTTTGGCGGTTTGGCCGTCCGGGCTCAAAATTTCAGCGCCGGCCTGCCACAGATAGGTCATCTTCACGAAGGCGGAGCCTTCGCCCGGTCCGAGTCCCCATGCGGGATCCCAGCCGTAGATTTTGTGCGCCGGATCGTTGATCTTCGCCGCGGCGTCCCGCACCTGCTCCCACGTCCACGCTTCCTCCGGATTTTGCGAGGGCAGCGGGATGCCCTTGTCCTCGAACAGCTTTTTGTTGTAGAACATCGCGACGCTGGCGTCGTTCAGCGGCGCGGCCCAGATTTTGTCCTTATACGTCAGGCTCTCCCGGACCGGCGCGGTGATGTCGTCCAGATCGCCGTTTTGGGCGAAATAGTCGTCGAGCGGCACGATCGCGTCTTGGTGCGCGTAAGAGGCGACGAACGGTCCGTCGATTCCCATCACGTCGGGCGCCTTGCCGCCGGCGAGCGCCGTGCGGATTTTGGTCTCGTAGTCCGCGTACGGGATCACTTCCATTTTCACGGTCACGTTCGGATATTTCGCCTGAAACGACGCGATGAGCTGCTTCAACGCTTTGACTTCGGCCTCGTTGTCGTGGCGCCAGTACGTGATCGTGACCTTCTCGCCGCCGTTTTCCCCTGCCGCGCTCGTACCCGCAGGCTCGGAGGCCCCGGACGGCGAAGCCGCCCCGTTGCCGCCGCCCCCGCATCCCGCCAGCGTTCCCGTCGCGAGCAAAACTGCCAACAGCGTGCCCATGCTCTTTTTCATCGGCCTGCCCCTCTCCTCGTCTTGATGGCTTTCCCTTCGTTCTCTCTAACCGTAGCACGCGGCCGATGGCGGGGATATCAACGGCTTTTGGAGGTTGGGTTTTGCTTTTTTTGGCTGTCGCGGTATTCGGCCGGACTCAAACCGAATTGCCGCTTGAACAGCGTGCAGAAATAAGAGGCGTTCGGCCACCCGACCAGGACGGCAACGTCCGCGACGCGCAGCTTCCCTTCGCCGATCAGGTGCCGCGCGTGCTTCATCCGGACGTCGGTCACGTACTGGCTGTAGGTCCGCCCCGTCTGGCGCCGGAACAGATCCGACAAATAAGCGGCGTTGATGTAGAACCGCTCCGCCAGGCCGCTGAGGCTGAGCTCCTCGCCGTAATGCTCCTCGATGTAGCGGCACACGGCCTGCACGGTCTCTTCTCCCCCGGACAGCCTCGTTTGGCGGATCCCCTCCATCAGGCCGAAGCCGATGCGCAGCAGCCGCTCCCGGACATGCTCTCCCGCCTCCCATTGGCGCAGCAGTTGGTCCGCCTCCCAAAGCTGCTCCTGATAAGCCGAGGGTTCGAGGCGGTACTGCCGGATGGCGGCGTCGTACAGAACGATCAGCTTCATGGCCGCCAAGTAAGAGGAGTAGGCCGAAGCGGCGGCGCCGTCCGCCGAAAGCCACGCGTCGATCGCCGCTTCCAGGCCGGCGCGGTCGGCTTTCTCCAGGGACAGGCACAGCTTCTGCTCCAGCTCGCGGTCCGCCGGCCGGTCCCGGACCGCCGGTTCGGGTTCCGCCGGGCCGGGCGGCGCAGGACGGCGCGGCGGATCGAGCCGGCTCCACGCCAACAGAGCGGAGGCATACCCGCTCTTCAGCTCGGCGGGACCGCCGACGGCGCGTCCGATGCCGATCGCCGCCTCCACCTGCAGGACGCGGGCGAACGCGCGCCGCAGCTCGTCCGCGAACCGCTCCGTCTCGTCCCGGGTGGATTCGGCGGGATCGTCCGGCAGGCTGTGAAAGCCTTGCATCATCGAGGGGTGCTGCGGATCGTAGAACACGAGCAGTTCTCCGCCGCTCTCGTCCGCGAGCTCCCGGCACATGAGCCGGAATGCGGCGCGGAGCAGCTCCGGGGCCAGCGCGGCCGACTCGAGCCGGCCTTCCGGGACGCGCATCTCGATCGTCAGGAAGCGGCCGCGCATCCGCGCCTTCACGACGTGTCCGATGCCGAGCCGCGCCGCCCGCTCGAACGTCTCCGCCGGCCGGGGCGCGCCTTCCAACGCCAGCTGCAGGAGAAACGGGTCGCGGAGCGACGTCTGCTGGCGCATCCGCTCCCGGCTCGCCGAATGCCGCCGCGCCGCCTCCTGGTCCATTTCCCTTCTGGCGCGCAGCAGGATGTCCGCCAGCTCGTCGGCGGCGACCGGCTTCAGGAGATAGTCCATCGCGCCGCACTGCATCGCGGTCTTCACATAGGCAAAGTCGTCGTATCCGGACAGCACGATCAAGCGGACTTTCGGATGCAGCTCGCGGCACGTTCTCAGCAGCTCAAGACCGTTCAAGACCGGCATCTGGATGTCCGTTATGACCAGATCGATCGGATGGTCGGCCAACAGCGCGAGCGCCTCCCTGCCGTCGCCGGCTTCCGCGGCGACCTCGAAGCCGTGGCCCGGCCAATCGGCTTTGAGCCGCAGTCCTCGGCGAATCTCCTCGGCATCGTCAACGATCAGAACGCGGTACATCGTCCATTCCTCCTTTGGGCAGTTCCAACATGACGGTCGTTCCCAGTCCGGGCGCGGATTCGATCCGGATGCCGAACGCTTCGCCGTACTGCAGCCTGCAGCGGGCGATGACGTTGCGCAAGCCGATCCGCTTGCCCTCGCTGCCGAGCGGATTGACGTCCTCGAGCGCGAGGGAGGAAGCCGCGATCCGATCGGCCTGGCCGAGCTCCATGCCGACTCCGTTGTCGCTCACGGACAGCAGCAGCCGGTCGCCGAACGTCTCGGCGCGGATCTCGACGAATGCGCGGAACGTGTGATCCAGGCTGAATTTGCAGGCGTTTTCTACGAGCGGCTGAAGGATGAACTTCGGAATCATGGCGTTTTCTCCGCCCGTGTCGTCCACGATGCGCACGTCCAGGCGATCGCCGTAAACCCGCGACAGAATGGACGTATAGTGGCGCACGTATTTCAGCTCTTCCGCCAGACTCGTCAGATCGCTGTCCAGCTTCAGCGAATAGCGCAGCATCCGGCCGAGCGCTTCCGTCACCTGCTGCACGTCCCGGTTGCGTCCCTGCGCGGAGAGCGAGCCGATCGTCTCCAGGGCGTTGTACAGGAAATGCGGATTGATCTGCAGCAGAAGCGCTTTGTATTCCGCGTCCCTGCGCCGCAAGTTCAGCTCGACCTCCAGCTGGATATAACTTCGCAGCCGGTTGATCATGCGCGCGTACATGAGCACGACGTAGCTGACCTCGCTGTGCCGGGACTTGACCGGCGGCAGCCGGCTGCCCGCGCCGTCGAAGTCGCCGACCTCGGCCAGCTTCATCGAGGCCGCGAGCTTGGACAGCGGCCGCGCCACGCCGGACGACAGGCGGAACGCCGCCAGGACGGCGAGCAGCAGCAGACCGCCGCTGCAGAAGATCACGTATCGTTTGATTTTCGTAATCCGGCTGAACAGCTCGTCCTCGGAGACGACCCCGGCGAGCAGCCAGCCGGAGGCGTTCAGCTCCCGGTAAAACAGTAAGTAAGAGCGATCGTCGTCGCGGACCCGCACGTAGCCGTCCGTTCCGGCCCCCCGTTTCGAACGGATCGTTTGCAGGCCCAAACGCACGATGGCGGCATGGCCCTTCAAATCTTGTCCGAGCACCGACTCGCCTGCGCCGCCGAGCAGATACACCCGGCCCGATTCGCCGAGCCGCAGGCGGTCGAGCGGCTTGCGGATTTCGTCCGTAGACAGATTGACTTTGATGAGACCGACATTCCGCAGCGTGTCCAGGTGGGTGAGCGGGGAAATGAAGCTGTTCAGCGCGTTTTCCCGCATCGAGACCGAGGGCTGGTCCTTGTCGAAGTGCGATGGCGTCCAACGCACGCCGCGGTCGCGATAGGCGGCGTACCAGGAGCTCCGGAGAAAGTCGTCGGCAAAAGACCAGATGCCGTACCGCTCGCCGAGAAAGACGGCGACCGATTCGATCTTCGACGTGTTGCTCGAGACCATGGACAAATACTGCTGCAGCTCCATATTGCCTTCGAAGCCGATCAGCCCGCGTTCATAGCGGTCTTCCTGCGTGACGATCCACTGCTGGGCGACGTCGCTCGCCAGCACTTGCTCCGCGACCTCTTCGGCTTGGTCGGTCAGCGTGTTCACATACGTCGCGTATTGATCCATCGTCTGGGACGTGGAGACGCGGGTCAACTGCCCGATCACGTCCGTCGATACGCCCGTTACGATGCCGACGACGGCGGCGAGCGGAACGACCAGCATAACCGAAAACATGAGGATCAGCCGGGCGCGCAGGGAATACAACATGGCGCTTGCGCCTCCTATCCGCGAATGCGATTTGCGTTCTTCAGCAATTCTGCAATCGATTGCAGATCAACCGTTCCTTTTCACGGTTGTAACCGTTTACGGAACCCGGCGCACCCACATCGTAATGGAAGAAAAGAACGGCGTCAAGCGATTGAAGGTTCGTTGCGACAACCGGCATTCGGCGTACGTGCTCCCTTTTGTCCGGTACGAAAAAGCCGACACCGAGCCGGTCGATGTCAGCCCCTCCGCGCCCCCCCTTCCGTTGGCCTCTCCGGGAACCGCCGAACGTTTACAAATTTTTGATGAACAATACGCGATCCTGGCCGATTCCGTCGTAGTCCGCCTGCACCGGCACCCCGTCCTCCTCGCGGGCCCCGTTCGCGATCCGGAATCCCAGTTGCGTATGAAAGGAAATGGAAGTTTTGTTGACCGGCGAGGTGACGCATCGAACGACAGTGCAGCCTTTCTTTCGAACCGCTTCAAAGAACATTTCGTATAGACGATTCGCGACGCCGTTTTTTCGGTGCGCCGGATGCACGCCGATGAAGTGGACATACGATTCGGCAGGATCGGTTTGCGAGACGAAACCGATTAAAAAGCCGATGATCTGGCCGTCTTGTTCCGCGATGAAGCTGGTGTTTTGAAAATGTTGAAAAAATAGCTTGGGCAGCATATCGGCCATATGCCGGCCGCCCCACCAATGGTCGATGACGGAGATCACGGGCAAGTAATCCGTTTCTTGCGTGTGTCTGAAATGCAAGGGGAAGCCTCCTCTCCGAAAATCTAAGCCGCAGTTACGATGATGGGCCGATGCTTCGTAATGATGATGGTATGCTCATGCTGCGCCACATAGCTGTTGTCCGGCACGCCTAACGTCCACCCGTCCGCATGCTGTACGACATAGTCTGCGCCCGTAGATAAAAAGGGCTCTACGGTAATGACCATGCCCTCTTTCAATACGCGTTTGTCGTGCTTGTCGTAAACGGGAAGAATTTCTTTGGGGGCCTCGTGCAGCGCTTTCCCCACGCCGTGGCTGCACAAATTCCGGATCACTCGATAACCGCTCTTGGCGGCCTCGGATTCCATGATCCTTCCGATTTCGTTTAAGGGGACGCCGTGCCGCAGGGAAGAAATGACTTTCATCATCGTATCGTGCGCGCAATCGCAGAGACGCAATAAGGACGGATGGTAGGGCGGGAGCGGAAAAGAATGTCCCGCGTCCGCGTAATAGCCCCCCGACTCCGCCGAGACGTCGATGTTGACCAAATCGCCGGGTTGGAGGACTCGGCTGCCCGGAATGCCGTGAGCGACTTCTTGATTGACGCTGATGCAGGTGTTGCCGGGGAATCGGTAGACTGCTTTCGGCGCCGGCACGGCGCCATGTCTTTTGAGCAACCTGCCTCCGATCTCGTCGAGTTCCTTGGTTGTCATGCCGACGCGGGCTTGACGCTTCATTTCACGAATCGTCGATGCCACGATTTTGCCGATTTTCTGCAAGCCTTCGATATCGTGTCGGGATCCGACCGTCATCCTAACCCCTCCGTACATTTGAATATCGATATTTTACCATACGGGAAACATTCTGTATGACGAAAAAAAAGCGAAAGCCTTCCCGGACGAACCGGGGAGGCTTTTCGCTTGCGGGCAATCGACGGGCCGGGATCGGATCTTAGTCTGTTAAGGGGAGAGTCAAGCAGACGGCGAAAAAAGAAAATTCAGAACAGTTCCGCCATCGTTATCATGTCCCATTCAACTGAGCGGACTTCCGGACAGAAAAAAAGCCGCACATCCATGTGCAGCTGGTGCAGCCGGTGCTGGTTTTTCCCTCACACAATCAGGATGGGCGGTTGATGCTCGCGAAAAGCCGATGATGCCGCCGTTACATGTGCCTTGCGGATTCGCGTGTTGTTCCGAAGCCTGCATTTCATACGTGGCCTCGCCCTCTTCTACGCTAAGTAGCTTCAGTCCCATAAGGCGCTCAACGGGAGACTGCTCCAATTCTCCGTTCAGCACTTTCCGATAATGCTCGAGAATGGTCATTTTGCATATTCACCCGCTTCTTTCCTCTGTCTCTGAATCAAATTATTCATCACCAGCGCGATGATCACGATGAGGGTCCCTGCCAACTGCAACCTTCCGACTTCAACGCCCTGGAGGGCGCTGATCGTGAGTGTTGTAACAGGGACGATGTTCATAAATAGCATGCCGTTCTCCGGCTTCATAATTTTATTGCCGATGTTCCATGTGAACACGGCAAGTACGCCTGTAATCAGGATCATATACAGTGGACCAGGAGCTGCGCAATGAGTTGTGCCATTACTTTACCGATTGCCATCGGTTTCATTTGACAGCGGACGAATTGTTAATCACATGCGGATCGCAAGAGGCCATGGACTTGGTTGCCAGAGCACTGGTCAAGCCGAGAGATGCCGTTATGTTGGAGCGTCCTACCTACAGCACGGCGATT
Source organism: Cohnella baijiui (assembly GCF_020731285.1). Classification (GTDB taxonomy): domain Bacteria; phylum Bacillota; class Bacilli; order Paenibacillales; family Paenibacillaceae; genus Cohnella. The sequence goes on along the minus strand of NZ_JAJFOW010000027.1, from coordinate 72,904 downwards.
GATATTTTCAGAAGACAAGGCGCAACTATTGTTCCAGTCGAGATTCACCCGTACGGTTATGATATGGAGCAGGTGGAGAAGCTGATGCAAACCTACAAGCCGCGGCTGTTTTATCTAAATCCCACCTTTCAAAGTCCAACAGGCTATATCGTACCCGCCGAACAAAGGAAAAGGCTCGTTGAGCTTGCCGAGCGGTATCAATGTCTGCTATTAGAGGACGATCCTTATCGCGACATTTATTTTGGCGAAGAGCCGCCACGGCCTCTTTTTGCTTACGATACGGCAGGATGGGTCATTTATCTTCGCAGCTTCAGCAAATATATCGCTCTCGGCATCGCCATCGTTGCGTGCCGCCCTTCCATCATGAACTACTTGATTAAAGCCAAATTGTTGTCGGACAGCGGGACGCCTGTTCAATTGGATAACAGCGTAGCAAAAAGAGCGAGCGCTCGTGAAAAAATGACCGCGAACCTCGCTCTTTTCTTTTGCTATATCGAAGGCTATTTTGAAACCTTGACCGCAGTCGATGGTCTCACGCACTTCTATCCTATTTTATCCAAACACTTTAGGAGCCTCGCTCAGTGATTTCAGCTTGTCCATCCATTCGCTCATCGTTTACGCCTCCGTTTTTCAGATCTTCGAGTCTATCCAGCGCTTCCAAGCATGCCCGGCTATTGTGGTATGGGCACTTCCACATGCCGACCTTCGACTGCGCGTCGGAGACGACATGAAGAAGAAAGGCTTGTTCCAACGGATTACGACTTCCTCGATGCGGTCGAGCTGCGCTTCCCAGTCGTCGATCGGATAGTAGCCGCTCGACGAGATGATGTCGACCGCGTCCCACCAGCGGACACGGCCCTCCTGATATTTGTCGCAGTTGTAGGTGAGCAAGCCGTCGTCGTAGATCGGGCGAATCTCCGCGATCAGGCTCCGCCATTCCGCTTCGCGCTTGTCCGACTGGACCATCTCGCAGCCGATGCAGAGCATCTCGCATCCTTCCTCCCGCGCGATCCCGGCATAGTGCTTGATGAAATCGCCGTAGGAGGCAAACCACTCGCGCCAGCTCGGCTCGCCGGGTACTTCCTCGTCGAAGAAGCCGATATGCGCCCTCCAGGTGCCGATCTTCACGTTGACGACCGGCTTGAGGCAGACTTGCAGTTCGAGGGACTTGGCTTTGCGGATCGCCGCGCGCAATTGGTCGTCCGTCACCGTCGGCGATTCCCGGTACGGGATCTCCGTCGACTGAGGCGTCTCCTGCAGCGCGGACAGCGCGATGGCGACCCAGTTGACGCCGAGCTTCGCCATTTCTTCCATCGACCGGTCGGCCTCCGGACCCGTCCATGTCCCTCTGATGCCGACCCAGCCCCAGGTCATGCCGCTGACCGTTTCCGGCCACGTGTTCGTGCTCATGTTCTCCGCTCCTTCAAAGGTTTTGTAAACTCAAATAGTAGTTTTGTTATTTTTTTATATATCGTTATTAATAACAATATACATTCATTTGAATTGTATCACCCTGCGTTCAGAAGTCAATCACTCCGCGGCAGGCAACTTCCGACATCGTTAAGCCATCGGCAGATACGGGAAGCCACAGCCGCGTTTCTCGCTTTCGATCCACTGCTTTCTTCTTCGACAAAATGATGGGCAAGCGAAAGCCATCCGACCTCCGAGCTTACCCTCGGCAAGACGCAAAGCAGAAAACGCCGGAATCCGATTTCCGTGTTACCTCTCCCGCATCCAATGGTTTAGATGCAAATGTACATCTAATTTTGCTATATTCCTCCTTAACGGTCATTTAGTTGCAATCGTGCAACTAAATCGTCCGTTTTCTGTGTACAGGACGGATTTACGATAAATTAGATGTACTTTTACAAGTAAACCGCTCCACCCTCCCGAAATGACCCTAAATAGATGTACGAATGCAACTAATTGACTAAAGGAACCAATTGGCTAAAACTTGTGGCGAACCATCGGCCGGAATCCGACGTATTTGCACCAAGACCCAACTGATTCATTCGAAACCGACCTCGCAGATTACCGCGCGTCCGAGGCAGCCGTCAGGAGTGGAAAGATTATCAATTGATGTCAATGAAGCCGCATTGAAACCCGCGCTGCTGACTCATGGGCCCCGTAACAACCTTATGAGGCAGCTAAATGGCAAGTAAAAACGGCTTCGCCGTCTTCGAAGATGGCGGCATGTTTTTATCGGAGACGGAACAGTGAAGGATAGGTGAACTTATCCTTTCTTATCTGTCAAGTAAAACCAGCTCCGCCGTCTTCACTGACGCAAAAAAACGTTCCCGACGCGCTCGCTCTGGAAAGAGCGGGGTCGGGAACGTCTCTGGGCGCCTCTTCGCAACGGAAGCGAAATCGGCCTTTATCTTCGTTAGTCGAACGATTCGGGGGCATCGGCCGCCGGCGCCGTCGATTGGCGCACGACGAAATCGCCGGACAGCAAAATCCGCTCTTTCGGACCGTCCGGGTGCCGTATCCGCCACAGCAGCGTCTCTACCGCCCGCTGTCCGAGCGCTTCCTTGTTGACGTGAACCGTGCTGAGCGTCGGCGCCGACATCGCCGCGTCTTCGATGTTGTCGAAGCCGGTGACGGAAATGTCGTTCGGGACGTCGATGCCCATTTTCCGCAGCACCGTCATGACGCAGATGGCGATCGAATCGTTGGCGCACACGAACGCCGTCGGCAGCTCGTCCCGTTCCGCCAGCTCGTGGAGGATGCCTTCGAGCGCTTCGGTGATCTCCGAGCGGTTGTCGCCCTCGAACGACATCAGCTTCTCCGACTGGGCGAGCGGAATCCGCTGCTCCTCCAGCATCGAGCGGAAGCCGAGCCAACGGTCGTAGAAGCTGCGCGAATAGCGCGTATTGCCGACGAACTGCAGGAGGCGGTGGCCGTTCCCCAGCAGGTAGTTGGTGACGCGGCGCACGCATTCGTAGTTGTTCATGAAGAGCGCGTCCGAAGGGATGAGCGGGTCTTCATGGTCGACCATGACGAACGGGATGCCGAGATTGCGAATCTCCAGCAGCAACTGGTTCGAGATCAGTCCGACGCCGACGAGCCCGAGCACCCCTTCGGGATTGATGAGCTTCGAGAAATTGTCGGTAATATGCTCGGTCACGATCATGATGCCGATCTGATGCTCCTCGAGTCCGGTCGTGATGCCGTCGATGATCCGTCCCCAATAAAAGGAGTGGCGGTTCTGGTAGCGGACGTTCGGAATGAGCACGATGATCGTATCGCGTGCAGCTTGTCCGGTCTGCTGCTCCGCCGTTCGCGCGGCGCTTCCCTTCGGCCGCTTCTGCGCGAAGTAGCCGAGCTGCGTCGCCGCGCCGATGATGCGTTCGCGGGTTTCCGCGCTGACGCCGGATTTGCCGGCGAGCGCCTTGGAAACTGCGAATTTGGATACGCCGACAAGGTCGGCGATTTGCTGCATCGTTACTTTTTTGGACATGGGCCGTTCCTTTCGCGACACATGGCCGCAGCGCTAAAATAACAAAAACCATTTTTGTTATCATAACACAACGGCGTTGGTAGCGAAACATCGGCCTAACCGGTTATTTGACCGCGCCGTTGGTCACGCCCGCGTAAATATAGCGCTGCAGGAACAGGAAGATCAGAACGGTCGGAATGAAGATGATCAGAATGCCCGCCGAGATGACGTTGATCTGCGCGGCGTAGATGACGATCTGCAGCACGTCCGCGCCCAGGTACAGCAGCATCGGCGCGTAAATTTCGTTGTAGGCGCCGAGAAACTTGATGACGCTGAACGTCGCGACCTGCGTCGTGATCATCGGCATGACCTGGGCGACGAGGTACATGCCCATGATCGGCTTGCGCAGCTTGAAGTCGAAGCGGCCGAGGGCGTAGGCGACCATCGTCCCCAGCACGATATTGCCGGCGACGGACACGACGAGGATGATCGAGATGTTCTTGAACCCGAGGCCCAGCTTGCCGACCTTGAAGACGCGCTTGAAGTTCTCGAAGTTGAACCAGTTTTCCGGGAGCCTCATCCCCGATTGGTAGTACTCGACCTGGGTTTTAAAAGCTCCGATAACGACCGAGTAGATCGGGAAGAAGACGACGAAGACGGCTAGCAGCAACGAGAGGTAGTGGACGGCCGTCCACAGCTTGTGCGTTCCATCGCTTATTTCCCCTCCCGGAACATTGCCAGCCCGAGGCGCCGTCGATTTTGGCCGCTTCGTACAGATCCGCCGGGATCGACTGCAAAGCGCCGATGAAAATGACCATGCTGAGGCCGAAATATTTCCAAACGGAGATAAAGGCTAGCGAGAAGTTGACCAGGTTCGGATTGCCCAGCCATGCCTGCTGCCAGGAGCCGAGGCCGATCGCGTTCAGGAACAGGTTCAGCGAGCCGTATTCGACGTGATACACGTTTTTGAACATGATGACGATGGCGACGCTGTGGAGGACGTAAGGCAGGAATAGCAGCGCGCGAAAGCCGTTGCGGCCCTTCAGCTTGCTTGTCAAAACGACGGCGAAATAGAGGGCGATCGCCGTTTGCAGCAGCCCCCTGGGAGAGGAAGCTCTTCTCTCCGTCCGCTTCGCGTTCGGACGGAGCCGTGATCGGCTGCCCTTCGACCCCGCTTCCGGCGCCGGGCTGCTCCTCGTAAAAGCGATTGGACATCTTCAGCCCGTTTTTGATCTCGTCGAGGTACGAGGGGATGATCGAGATCTTCTTCATGTCCTCGATATAATCTTCGAGCTTGCCGATCATCTGATCGGACAAACGTCACCGTATTGGTTTCGATCGAATCGGAGTATCGCTGGGCGGCGAGATAGGTCAGCGCCCCGATCGGCAGGAGAATGAGAAATAAAAAGACGATTAACAGCTTGCCCTCCATTCGCTCGGCCGGCCAGGACCATCTGCGGAACGGAAAGCGTTTCGGCTTGCGCATCGGCGATGACTCCTTTGTTCCGTCTCCCGCCGGGCGCGGGCGCTTCTGCGGCCGGAACCGGCCGAAGGCGGAGACAGGGAAAAGACGGCTGCCGAACCCGCGGCAGGATTCGGCATACCGTCCGTCTTGTTTCTTATTGTACAGAACGAATATTATCCTAACAAACGAATGTTTTTAGGCTTCCTCCGGCTTCGCACCAGATCACCGGGGAGTTGAAGGAAACCGGACGAACGGCATGGTTTCAACGGCCAAATACGAATACAGCCCCCGGAAAACTCATCCGGGAGCTGCTCGCTTCAATGCGTGTAAGCCGCCACGTTGTCCGTATCGACCGCCTCGTGCAGCGCCGCGTTCAGCCCGCTGGCGATGACGTTGGCGATGTCTTCGACAAACTTGTCGATTTCCTTGGGCGTGACGAGCAAGTCGTGCCCGACGGGATCGAGCACTTCCTTGACGAGCTGCAGCCGCTCGTTCTCGGCCATCGAGCCGAAAACGCCGAACAGCGGGCTCGTATCGGGCGTATGCTTTTTCATGTGTTCGAACACCATTTCCATCGTGTTGTTCACGATCGTAGAGGCGTACAGCACCGTCGGTACCCCGATCGCGATGCACGGGACGCCAAGAATGTCCTGGGTGATGCCTTTTCGTTTGTTGCCGATGCCGGACCCGGGATGAATGCCGGTGTCCGCGATCTGGATCGTCGTGTTCACCCGTTCGAGCGAACGGGCGGCCAGCGCGTCCACGGCAATGACCAGCTTCGGCTTCGCCTGCTGGACGATGCCTTGGACGATGTCGCTCGACTCGATCCCCGTCGTCCCGAGCACCCCCGGGGCGACGGCGCTGACCGGACGGTAGCCGTCGCTGACCTGATCGGGCATCAGCTCGAAAAACTGCCGCGTCACCATCATATTTTCGACGACGATCGGGCCGAGCGCATCCGGCGTCACGTTCCAGTTGCCGAGGCCTACGACGAACACGCTGTCCGTCCGGCCGACGCCGACACGTGTCAAAAACGCCTCGAACTCGCGGGCGAACGTCGTCGCCACCCGGTCCTGCAGATCGGTATCGCCTCGGCGCAGCTCCGGCACGTCGAGCGTCACGTAGTGGCCCGTCATTTTGCCGATCGCTTTGGCGCCTTCTTCGTTCTGAATGTGCATGCGGGTGACGGTAATCCCGCCGTTCTTGTCGGTCTCCGACCAGACGCCGGGCAAGCTGCCGCCGGCGGCGGACGCCTCGGCCATCTCCTTGGCCTCAAGCGCCAAGTCGGTTCGGATGTCGTACATGCGCAGATCGAGTTCGGACAAGGATTTCACGCGCTCCTTTCGCAAGCCGCTAAGCTGAAGGGGCAGCGCTCGGGACGCGGCGGAAACGGAGCGCCCCGCGGGCGACTTCCGGCGCCGCAATCGCTTGCGTTTTACCCCCTTGCATGATAGAATGTTACAAGTTGTGTGGAGAAATACTTGCAGTTTTTGCAGGAGGTGAAATCAATGCCGAACATCAAATCCGCCATCAAGCGGACCAAGACGAACGAAAAACGCCGTCTGCGCAACGCTTCCCAGAAGTCCGCGCTCCGTACGGCCGTCAAGCAAGCCGACGCCGCCGTCATCGGAACGGACGTAAACGTCGCGAAGGACGCGCTTCAATTGGCTCAAAAGAAATTGGACAAAGCGGTTACCAAGGGCCTCATCCACAAAAATGCGGCTGCCCGCAAAAAATCCCGCCTGGCCAAGAAGCTGAACGCCCTGTCCGCGCAAGCGTAAGGCGCCAGCCGGTCGCGCGCGTATGCCAAAAAGGTTGACCCCCGAGCGATGTTCGCTTGCGAGGTCAACCTTTTTTGATTCCCCCGTCGCGGAGTCGTTCCGGCGGCGCTTAGGCGCCGCCTTCCGATCCCGTGCGCAGCAGGAACATCTCGAGTCCGAGCGTCTTGTCCACCCGCCCGGACTTCATCTCGTAGTCGAGCTCGGCCAGCCGGTTCAGCAGGACGGTGAGCCGGCCGGCGCTGAAGCCTTTCGCCTGCTCCGCCGTAATCTTAACGGCGTACGGATGCAGCCCGAGCTGCCCGGCCATTTGCTGCGGCGAATAGCCCATCTTGCCGAGCTCCTTGACGAACAGCATATGTCGGAACTGCCGCACAAGCAGCGCCATAAGCTTGATCGGCTCCTCCCGCTGCTTGAGCAGGTCGTAGTAAAGCGCGATCGCGCGGTCGGTCCGCAGCGACGCGATCTCCTCCGTCAGCTTGAACACGCTCTGCTCCGTGCTGGCCGGTACCAGCTCGGCAACCGCCGCGGCCGTCACCGTCCCTTTGTCGCCCGCATGCAGGCACAGCTTGTCCGTCTCGGCGGCAAGCGCCCCCATCTCCGTCCCGACCCGCTTCAACAGCTCCTCGGCCGCCGCAGGCTCCATCGTCCGCCCCTGCTTCGTCGCTCGGCCGCAAGCCCACTGCACCAGCTCCTCCGGCTGAAGCGGCGCGAACGTGACGACGAACCCGTCTTCCTTTGCCCGCTTCGTCAGCTTTTTGCGCTCGTCAAGCTTCTCTGCGGCGACGAGGAACACGAGCACGGAGCTGTCCATCGGCTGGCGGAAATAGTCCATCAGCTTGTCCGTACGATGCTCCACTTTGGCGGAGTCCCGACCGGAGCCGAACACGACGTTGTCCCGGACGAGAATCAGCTTGTTCGGCACGAGAAAGGGCAGCGTCTGCGCCTCCTCCAGAATCGTGTCGAGCGAATGCTCGGCCGTGTCGAAGCGGACGACGGCCATCTCGCGATGCTCCGGCTCCGCCAGCAATGCCGCGAGACGCTCCGTGAACTCATTCATGCGGTACGTCTCCAGACCGCAGCATACGTAGACGGGACGGACGTGCTCATCCCGCAGTTCTTTGAACGCCTGTCTCGCATCCATCCACAACACCTCATGACCATTATACAGCAAAGAGACCGCGTCCGTTAGCGGGCGCGATCCCTTCGTCCTTGGACATCTATGTCAACGTTCGCCGTGCAGGCCCATGGTGCCGAGCGCGAACGATCGTGACTTTCGCCTCCAGGGCGGCGTCGACTCTGTACGGCTTACTATACGCGCGAAGGGCGCGAAAGGTGATTAAGGATCGGTGCGCTCGGATTCCTTTCCGGTTGCCGCATCCCATTTCAGTCGTTTCGCATGGCCTTCGCTATCCGTCCAAGTATACTGCAATTGCTGGCCGTCCTCCGTCCAGACCACGTCGGTGATCGAGCCGTCACGCGGATCCGAGCGGTACACGATCGAGCCGTCCTTCGTCTTGGCGACGGAGATCGCCCCTTTGCCGGTTTCGGTATAGGCGGTCAGCTCGCCGTCCGGCGAAGCCCACTCCGACAGCGGATTCGCCATCAGCGAAAAGCCGTCGCGGGCCGCGAGGCCGTTGCCCGCGATCGAAGGCGCGGTCGCTTCGGGCGCAAATCCTTGCTCGTCTTGGCTCTTCGGGGCGCCCTTCTCCGTCTTGGGCGGCTCGGCCGCTCCGTTGGCCGCCGGCGCGCCGGGATTGGATGCGGACTTCCCTTGGTTGGAGGTCTCGCCCGAAGACCGGGTCTGTTGCTCGAGAACGGACGATTTGTTCGTCGCATCGGGGCGGACGCTTTTCGCGATGTCGCGATTTTCCCGCGTCGGAACCTGGCTATCCGGCGAAGGAGATTCCGCCGCGCCGGCTTCCGCCGCCTCATCCTGTTTGCCGTCGCCGGAGGCGGTATCCGCACTCATGCTATAGCTCGTCATCTCCGGCGCGGCGCTGTTGTCCTTCGCCGTCGACGACAGCCAGGAAAACGGCTGGTTGGCGACGATCAACCCCGCGATGACGCCGAGCGCCACCACGCCGGCCAATCGCCGGTAAAGCGGAGCGCGGGTCGGCCGAAAGGACCGCCCGGGACGGGCTTCGGGCTCGTCTGCCTGCACGGCCGGACTCGGCTCGGCCGGAGCGGGCGCCGGCTCGGGCGTCAGCTGCTCCAGCTGCGGCAGAATGGCGTCGACGAGGCTGTAGCGCGGCAGGACGCGCGGCAGCTGCGCCAGCTCGTGCGACAGACGGGTCAAGCGCTCCAGCATGGCAGCGCACTCCGGGCACGTCTGGACGTGGGCCATCATGCGCGCCGTCTCGCGTTCGTCCAAATCCCCGTCAACCGAACGCTGCATGAGTTCCATCACCTCTTGGCAATTCATCCCCGGACACCACCTTTCTGATAGTCGTGAAGTAGCGTTTGCAGTTGCTGCCGGGCGCGATACAAATAGGACTTGACCGTATTGAGCGGCAAATTCAGCGAGTCGGCGATTTCGTTGTACGAAAAGTCCTGCAAATAACGAAGCACGACGACGGTGCGATGGTGCTCGGGGAGCTTGCCGATCGCTTCGCGGATGTCCTCGGCCGCGTAGGCGGACATGACCTCCGCTTCGACGTCGGCGCCGGCTTCGAATACGAGCTCGTGCTCCTCGATCGAAACCGACGGCCGCTTGCGGCGGAATTTGTCGATGCAGATGTTCGTTACGATACGCTGAACCCACGTGCGGAATTGCGCCTTCTCCTCATACGAATTGATCTTGGTGTATACGCGTATAAGCGCTTCCTGCGCCGCGTCCATGGCGTCCTGTTCGTGATTCAACAAATAATAAGCCGTTCTGTATACTTGATGCTCGATCTCGCGGAGCAGCGTTACCAAGGCGTCTCGATCGCCGGCCTGCGCAGCTTTGATCAATTCCGGCTCCACCACGGGAGATCCTCCTTCTCACGCATCCCCATTGACGCAACTGTGCGGCAAAAGGTTGCAAAAACTTTGGCGAATCTTTATGTGAATCGCCGGCACCGTCCCGTCGCGAGGACGGACGTCCCGGGCCATGCGTTCAAACGCGCTAGTCCCAGTCTAACAAAAAACCGTTCATTTGTCCCACGGACGCTTCTCCCGCCGGGACAGTCGGCCGTCCGGGGCGATCCGATACTGAATCTCGCCGTTCGCATCGGTACGGGACAGCCGGGCAGGCAATGCCTTGATCCGCGCGACGACGCCCGGATTCGGGTGCCCGTAAAGATTGTTCGCGCCGACGGACACCACGACCTCGGCCGGTCGCCACCAGGCGAGCCAGGCGTCCGTAGTGGACGTCTTGCTGCCGTGATGCCCGGCTTTGAGCACGTCGATGGGCGCGGGAAGCGCCGCGGAGCCGCCGGGGCCGGCGGTCGCGGCTTCCTCGCGGAGCCGCACCAGCACCTCCGCCTCGCCGGCCGCTTCGAGATCCCCCGGCAGGACAAACGTCCTGCCGTACAGGGAGAGAAGCAGAACGACGCTCCGGTCGTTTTGTTCCGCGACGGCCGGCAGCGTTCCGCCGGAAGCGGCCTTTCCCCCGACGTCTTCCGGATACAGCACCTTCAGTTCCGCGGACGGACCGGTCCGCCAGCGCATGCCATGCTCGGCGGCATAGAGCGGAATGCCTTTTTGAATCGCCAATTGAAATAGACGTAGAACGTCTGGGGTCGGTTTCATCGTGCCATTAAAGAGGATGCGGCCGATTTCGATTTCGCGGATGAGCGCCTCCGCGCCTCCGATATGATCGGCATCGAGATGGGTGAGGACGAGCAGGTCCAGCTTGCGGACGCCGCGCTGCTTGAGCAGCGGAACGAGCGTCTTGCGGCCCACCTCGTACGGATCGCGGCGCCGGCGCCACGCTTCGTTTCGCTGTCCGAAGGCCACCGTTCCGCCGGCATCGACGAGCAGGTGCTTGCCCTCACCCGTACGGACCAAAATGCTGTCCCCTTGTCCGACGTCGAGGAACATGACCCGCGCGGAGCGGTCGAACGCCGCCGGCTGTGCGCCCCAGACGAGCCACCCGATCCAGGCGAAGACGGTCAGCAGCGCGAGCGCGGCCTGTCGGACGCGGTCGGATCGACTGCCGGAGGCCCATAGATCCGTTGGCGAGATGCCCGTCGCCGGAGACGCGGGAGGGTAAACCCCCAGGGATTGCGTCCCCGCCCGGGCCGTGATGGAGGACGCGGGCAACGGCCCGGTATCAGACCCGGCCTTTCCGCCTGCCGCATAGGCCGGCACTTCCTGCGCCCGGCGCGCGGGATCGAGATCGGCGAGCGCCCTTGCGCCCTGAAGCTCCGCCTCGAGCCGCGACCGCTCCTCCCGGCGGTCGAGCCGATGCCTCAGCAGCGCGCCGGTGCAAGCGATGAGCCCGTAAGCGACGAAGACCCAGGCGAGCGACGGCTGCGGCCAGACGGTCGAGAGGGATCGCACGCCGCTCATTGCCTCGGTGACGGCGAAGGTTGCCCGGTTGCACAGCTCGGCCAAGCGGGCGGGCGCGATGCCGAGCGGCAGCCAGCAGGCGCCGAGCGCGACGGAAGCCATGCCGAGCGGCAGGACGAGGAAGCTGATGAATGGCACGAGAAGAAGATTGGCGAGCAGCGACAGAAGATGAAGCTGATGAAAGTAGTAGGCGGTGAGCGGAAACGACGCGACCTGGGCCGTCAACGCGACGGCGAGTCCGCTGCGGAGCGAAGCGGGAACAAAGCGGAGCAGACGTGCCAGCAGGGGAACATAGAGCAGCAGACCGGCGGTGACGAGAAACGAGAGCTGGAAGCTGACGTCCTCGACGACGAGCGGGTTCCAAACGGTCATGATCCAGGCGGCGGCAGCCAGCAGGTGAAGCCCGTCCTTCAGCCGGCGACGGCGGGCGAGGTACAAGGCGATCATGGACATCAAACAAGCGCGCACAGCCGAAGGAGAAGCGCCGGTCAGCAGCATGTAGACCGGCATCGCCGCGATGGCGACTTCCAGCGAACGCTCGCGCGTCAGCCGCAGCCAGGCGCCGACGCGCAGCAGCAAAAAGACGACGACGCCGACATGGAGGCCGGAAATCGCCAGCACGTGCGTCAGGCCGAGCCGCGAAAAGTCGTCGTATTGCCCCGGGTCGACATCGTCCCGGATGCCCGCGACGAGACCTTTCATATAACCGGTGTCCGTACTGCCGTACAGACGGTCCATCAGGCCGCCGATGCGAAGCCGGGCTTCGTCCACAGCGCGGAGGACGCGGTATCGCAGGTCGACGCTGCCGTCCTTGGGCGAAACGGCTTCCGCGCCTTTCGCGGACACCGTCCAGTGGACCTGCTGCCGCCGGAGGTAGGCGCGGTAGTCAAACCCGCCGAAGTTGCCGCCCTCGGCCGGCACCTTGATCTCCCCCCGCACGCCGACGGTGTCTCCCCGGCGCCAGGCGGACGCAGGCCCAAGCTCCTCCTCCGCGGCCAATCGCACGCGAACGAGCACTGTCTCGCGAACCTCGCGAGCGGCGCCCTCCCCCGGCTCTCCGGCATCGATCCCGACGATCGAGAGCCGAAACTGGACGATGTCGCCGTCGATGTCGACGGCCGACGCAATCGTGCCGGTCATCGTGACGGCTCGCCCGTCGGGATCGCCCCCCAGCGCCTCCTGCATCTGCGATTGATTGCCCGCGTCGACCCAGGCCCGATGGCCGGCAGCAAGCATCAAAGCCAGCGCACAGGCGAGACACAGCCGCCACGGCCAGCGACCCGCAAGCGCCAACGCGGCCATTCCGACCGCCAGCCCGGCATAGATCAGCAGCGCGGCCGGGCCGTGCCAAAGCGACTGCACGCCGCTGCCGGCGACCCAGCAGGCGGCAAATCCAACAAGCGGTCTGCGCCGCATCCCGTTCCCTCCCGATTCCCTCCGCCCCGGGAACGGCAAAAAAACCTCTTCGCCGCCGTGCGAAGAGGTTCTTCCTCGTTCTTGGTCTACTATTCTTTAACCTACCTAGGCCTGGCCTGTCTTTGCAACACGCCGCTCCCGTCCTCTGGCACATCCTCGATCCGAACCGGCGCGGCGATCAGTGCGCGTCCTGCACGCCCGTGTCGGGCGGCGGAACGTAATCGCCGATCGTCCGGAAGACGAGGTTTTTCTGCGCCATGAGGGCGGCGACTTTGGCGTAGTCCTTCTGGTAGACGCGATGGTAGACGATCTCCCGGATGCCGCTGTTCGCCAGCATGTTGGCGCAGGTCCAGCAGGGCTGGTCCGTCACGTAGACGGTCGAGCCTTCGCGGTCAATCCGGTCGGTGAAGAGCAGCAGGTTCTGCTCGGCGTGGATCGTGCGGATGCAGCGCTCCTTCTTCACCATCGGCTCGGCGCTGCCGGCAGGCGCCGGTTCGTATTCTTCCACGATCATGCAGCCTGCCTCGGAGCAGTCCGGCACGCCCATGGGCGCTCCGTTGTAGGCCGTGCCGAGCAGCTTCTTGCCCTGCACGAGCACGGCGCCGACATGGCGGCGCGGACACCGGGAGCGCGTCGAGGCCATAAAGGCGATGTCCATAAAATAGGTGTCCCAATCTTTGCGCAGCGGCTGCGTCATTTGTCTTGCCTCCTTCGTTGTTCCATCCGTTGCGGTATTCGCGACCGATCTGCCGCCGGCGGAAATCCCCTTACTCCGTCGCGACCAGGTCCCTCAGGCCGGCCATCAGCTTCGGGCCGATCCCTTTCACTTGCCGCAGGTCGTCCGCGGAGCGGAACGATCCGTGCGCTTCGCGGTAGGCGACGATCGCCCGCGCCTTGGACGGTCCGATGCCCGGCAGCCCGTCGAGCTGGTCGACCGTGGCCGTATTGATGTTCAAAAGCCCGCTCGCGCTCCGTCCCGGCTCGGCTGCCGGCGCGGGCGGCGCGGCGCCTACGGCCGCAGGCGGCGCCTCTCCGGCGGTGGCGACCGAGCTCGCATTCGGCACGGCGGACGCGCCGCCATCCGTCGCTCCCGCCGCTGTCTGCGCAGTCGCGCCGTCGCTTACGGATGCCGGGGCCGCAGACGGCCCGCCCGGCGCGGAGACCCCCGCCGGCTGGCTGCCCGCAGGCGCGACCTGCGCAGCTACCGGCCCCGCCGCCGCGCCTCCGGCAGGGGATGCCCCCGCGCCCAGCTCCGTCAGCGTCTGCGAGACCGCCGGGTTAACCGGCTGCCAGCCCGGCACCTCCCTGCCGCTCCCGTCCGGCAGCAGCAAGCCGCAGGCCAGCGCTGCCGCGCCCGCGGCGCCGGCAAGCGCCGCCATCCCTCTCCTTGCGAACGTTCCGCGCATCTTCGTTTCCTCCCTTTTCGCTAGATATCCGTCCAATTTTCGCGAATCTGGCATGTCGGTCAAACCCGTCGACATACAATGGGATGAAGCCAACGACGAAGGAGGGGGAGCGAAGATGAAGGTCGGCTTCATCGGTGCGGGAAGCATGGGCGGCTTGCTGGCGAGCGCCTTCGTGCAGGCCCGTGCTTTTCGGCCGTCCGACGTGACGGTGAGCACCCGTACCTCCTCCAAAGCGGAGCGGCTCGCCAGCCAATTCCCCGGCTTGCGGGTCGTCTCGTGCAACGCGGATGCCGTACGGGATGCCGATCTGGTCTTCCTGTGCGTCAAGCCGATGGATTATCGGACGGTATTGGACGAGATCGGGCCCGCGCTGACGGCGGAGCAGATCGTCGTCTCCATCACAAGCCCCGTCATGATCCGCCAGCTCGAGGACGCCGTGCCGAGCAAAGTCGTCAAGGTGATCCCCAGCATCGTCAACGCGATCGGTGCGGGAGCTTCTATGTTCATGTACGGGACGCGCCTTACGCCCGACGACCGGTCGATGGTGACTGCGCTGTTCGCGACGATCAGCCGGCCGATCGAAATTCCCGAGGACGAGGTGCGGGTCGCCTCCGACTTGTCGAGCTGCGGTCCGGCCTTTATGGCCAGCCTGCTCGAGCAGTTCGTCGATGCGGCCGTCGATCGGGCCGGCATGGACCGCGAGCTCGCCCACCGGCTCGCCGTCGAAATGCTGCTCGGTACCGCCCGGCTGCTCGCCGAGCAGGGCTGCTCGCCCGCCGAGCTGCAGGCTCGCGTCTCGGTGCCGGGCGGCATCACGGCGGCGGCACTGTCGGAGCTGCGCGAGGCGACGGCCGGCGCCTTCGAGCGGGTGCTGCGTACGACGCATCAGAAATACGCCGAAGATCTCGAAAAGGTCGAGGCTTCGCTCGCCCGTCGGCCCTTCTCTACATGATGGGGGAGGCGGCGGCCATTCGCAAAAGGGGCGCCTCCCGCCGAGGCCGCCCCTTTTGCGCTTAGTTCGCTACGATGTTGACGAGCTTGCCTTTGACGGCGATGATCTTGCGGATCGTCTTGCCTTCGATCAGCGTCTTGACCTTCTCCAGCGCGAGCGCCGCGTCCTGCAAGCCGGCCTCGTCCAGATCGGCGGCCACCGACGTGCGTTCGACGATCTTTCCGTTCACCTGAACGGCGATCTCGACTTCGGCGTCCACCGTCAGCGCCGGATCGTACGCCGGCCAGGCGACGTAGGATACGCTGCCCTCGTGGCCGAGCCGCTCCCACAGCTCTTCGGAAATATGCGGCGCGATCGGCGACAGCATTTGCACGAAGTGGGCCATGGCCGCTTTCGGCAGCGTTTCGGCTTTGTAGGCTTCGTTGACGAAGATCATCAGCTGGCTGATCGCGGTGTTGAAGCGCAAGCCCTCATAGTCTTCCGTAAGCTTCTTGATCGTCCGGTGCCAAACGCGGCGGAACGACTCGTCGCCCGGCACATCCTGAATCTTCGGATTCAGCCCGCCGTTCTCGCCTTCGAACAGCCGCCAGACGCGCGAGAGGAACCGGTAGATCCCTTCGACGCCGTTCGTGTTCCAGGGCTTCGTCGCTTCGAGCGGCCCCATGAACATTTCGTACATCCGCAGCGTATCCGCGCCGAACTCGCCCACGATATCGTCCGGGTTGATGACATTGCCGCGGGACTTCGACATCTTTTCGTTGTTCGTGCCGAGGATCATGCCCTGGTTGACCAATTTGTGGAACGGCTCCTTCGTGCTTACGACGCCGATGTCGTACAGCACCTTGTGCCAGAAGCGCGCGTACAGCAGATGCAGCACCGCGTGCTCCGCGCCCCCGATGTACAGGTCGACCGGCAGCCATTCCTTCATCTTCTCCGGCGAGCAGATTTCCTTGTCGTTGTGCGGATCGATGAACCGCAGGTAGTACCAGCAGCTGCCCGCCCATTGCGGCATCGTATTGGTCTCGCGCCGCGCCCGACGGCCCTGCGCGTCCACGACGTTCACCCAGTCCTCGACGTTGGCGAGCGGCGACTCGCCCGTGCCCGACGGCTTGATCGCCTCTACGTCCGGCAGCAGCAGCGGCAGCTCCGATTCGGGCACCGTGTCCATCGTCCCATCCTCGTAGTGCAGCACCGGGATCGGCTCGCCCCAGTAGCGCTGGCGGCTGAACAGCCAGTCGCGCAGCCGGTAGGTGACTTTGCCTTGGCCGTGTCCGTGCTCCTCGAGCCAGGCGATCATGCGGGCGATCGCATCCGGCGTGGAGAGTCCGTCCAGGAAGCCGGAGTTCACGTGCGTGCCGTCGCCCGCAAACGCCGCTTCGGCGACGTTGCCGCCGCTCACGACCTCGACGATCGGCAGACCGAACTTCTTCGCGAATTCCCAGTCGCGCTCGTCGTGCGCCGGTACGGCCATAATCGCGCCGGTGCCGTAACCGCCCAGCACATAATCCGCGATCCAGATCGGCGTCTTTTCGCCGTTTGCCGGATTGATCGCGTACGCGCCCGTGAACACGCCCGTCTTGTCCTTCGCCAGGTCCGTGCGTTCAAGATCGCTCTTGTGGGACGCCTGCTCGATGTACGTCTCGACGGCGAGCCGCTGATCGGCCGTCGTGATCGCGCCGACCAGCTCGTGCTCCGGCGCCAGGACGCAGTACGTCGCGCCGAACAGCGTGTCCGGACGGGTCGTAAACACCGTCAGGGCGGCTTCCGGATGGCCGTCGATCGCGAACGTCACCTCGGCGCCGGTCGACTTGCCGATCCAGTTGCGCTGCATGTCCTTGATGCTCTCCGACCAGTCCAGCTCCTCCAGGTCTTCCAGCAGGCGCTCGGCGTATTCGGTAATCTTGAGCATCCACTGGCGCATCGGCTTGCGGATGACCGGATGGTTGCCGCGCTCGCTCAGGCCGTTGATAACTTCCTCGTTGGCCAGCACCGTACCGAGCGCCGGGCACCAGTTCACGGGCACTTCCGCGACGTAAGCGAGCCCCTTCTTATACAGTTGGATGAAAATCCACTGCGTCCACTTGTAGTAGTCGGGATCGGTCGTGCTGAACTCGCGGTCCCAGTCGTAGGAGAAGCCGAGCGATTTGATCTGGCGGCGGAAGTTGTCGATGTTCTCCACCGTGATGTCGCGCGGATGCCGTCCCGTCTGCAGCGCGTACTGCTCGGCCGGGAGGCCGAAGGCGTCCCACCCCATCGGGTGCAAAACGTTGAAACCTCTCATCCGCTTGAAGCGGCTGACAATATCGGTCGCCGTGTAGCCTTCGGGGTGGCCGACGTGCAGCCCTGCGCCCGACGGATAAGGGAACATGTCGAGCGCGTAGAATTTCGGCTTGCCCGGCTCCTCGGTCGTGCGGAACGTCTTGTGTTCGTCCCAGTAGCGCTGCCACTTGGGTTCGATCGTTTGCGGCTTGTAGCCGTTCGTGTGCTCTTGGGTCATGGTCTAGGAAGCCCCTCTCAACAAAATGCGTCAATGTCAAACAAAAAAAACCTCCCGCCCTAGCGACAACGCTAGGGACGAGAGGATTATTCCCGTGGTACCACCCTAGTTGACGGGATCCCTGCTTGGGCATGCCGTCCACTCTGTCCTTCGTAACGAGAAGGCAACGCCGCGCTTGCCGCAGAAACGCCGCTCGTGGCGGGCCGTCTGCCGGATTGGGCGCGGAGCTCCGAGGCGAGTTCTTCGTCCGCGACAGCCGGCTTGCACCTGCCGCCGGTTCTCTGGATGACGCGGGACGCGTACTATTCCTCTTCACAGCCTGACTTATTGCCCTGATTATAGCCAATCGAGGCAATCGATGTCAAGGCGAGAGACCCCCAGTTGCGCGGAAAATGGCGATGGCCGTCGCTTGTCCGGTCGCCGAGCATGAGAAGCGCGGAAAACGCGTGGGGCAGAAGCACCGGATTACGCTGCTGCTCGGCCGGGCAGCAGGGGCCCAAGCGTCCGGACCGAGACCGAATCGGCTTAACTCCGGGCGCCCGAATACGAAGAAGAAGCCGCATGACCGGCACGCCGGTCATGCGGCTTCTTGCTGTTGGGGGCCGCGATCATGCGGGCTTCCGCGCGACGAAGAACAGCCGCTCCGACGCATCGTCCGGCTCGTCCAAGCCGAAGTCCGCGCAGCGATGCAGCAGCTCGAAGCCGGCCGCCCGCAGCTGCCGCGCCAGCCAATCCGGCTCGTAGGCGCGTTGGACGTGGGATTCTTCGAAGCGGCGGTACAACGGCTGTCCGCCGCCCGCGGCGCCCTCCTCCCGAACGAAAAACGTCAAGTCGTGCTCGACCTCTTGCCGGGCCGGGTCGTAATCGCAAGTCCACAAATAGGCGACATCCCGATCGTCCAGCACGAACGGCTGCTCCTCGCCGTAGCGGGCCAGCTGGGCCGGCGCGTGGACGTCGAACAGGAACAGCCCTCCGGCAGCCAGCCCGGCATACGTTCTGTGAAACGTCGCGACGACGTCCTCCGGCTCGGTCAAATAATTGAGGCTGTCGCAAAAGCTGATCACGGCGTCCGCGGGCTCCGGCAGCTCCCAATCCCGCATGTCCTGCTGCAGCCAGCGGATCGAGCCATCTTCGTCCCGGGCGCGGATCGTCCCGTGGCGGGGCGTGGACTCCCACTTGCTACGCGCGACGGACAGCATGTCCGCGGACAGATCGACGCCGAACACGGCAAAGCCGGATTTGGCGAGCGGGATGGCGATATTCCCGGTACCGCACCCCAAGTCCACGACCGTCCGCGGCATGCCGTACCGCTCCCAGCAGCGTCTGGCGAAGCTCATCCATTCCGCGTACGGCATTTCTTCCATCAACCGATCGTAAACAGTTGCGAATTCCCGGTAAGAGCGCATCTCCATCTCCCTATGTCGATGTAGTGGATTCGTCGTTGGCGGCGGGATCGGCATCCGTCTCGACCAGCTTCGTCCAGTTGCCTTCCTGCCTGACGAGACGGTCTTTCATCAGCTTGCCCAACGCCCGCTTAAAGGCGGATTTGCTGAGCCCGAACCGTTTTTGAATGACGTCGGCGGGGGAAGCGTCCGAGTACGGCATCGCGCCGCCGGGGCGTCCCTTCAGAAAAGCGAGAATCCGGTCCGAGTCCTTGAGGCGGCCGACTTCCTTGGAAGGCCGGAGCGACAGGGTGACCCTGCCGTCGTCCCGCACCTGCGTGACGCGTGCCCTTATCTTCTCGCCCAGCCGCAGCGGCTGCGGCGTCGAAGCCGTCGGAATGTAGCCGAGCGCGCCGTAGCCGAGCACGCCCCCATCCACGAGCACGAACACCCCGTCGCGGAAAATGTCGGTCACCCAACAGTCGCGCTGCTCATGATGCCAAGAGGAAGGGGCATGGAACACGATGCGTTCGTAGTCTTCCAGCTTGGCGAGACGCGCGAGCATGCGGCCTTCCTTGTCGTGCTTCATGACGACGTGCAGCTCGTCCCCCTGACGAGGCCACTGCTCGCGTTGGTCGGGCAGTTCCTTGATCGGAAGAAGCAGCTGGCGCCCGATGCCAAGCTCCAGGAAGCAGCCGAAACGCGGGTGAAAGTCGGCCATGACGAGCCGCCCCATCTGACCAAGCTGCAGCAGCGGTTTGCGTAAGGTCGCCGCGAGGCGTCCTTTGTCGTCGTGGAATAGAAAAGCGTTTGTTGCGTCCCCGACCTGCGGGCGGCCCGAGACCGCTTCCGCATAGGGGAGCAGCACTTCGGGGGCATCCTCCTCGTCGGTCTCGCCCAGGAACCATCCGTAGGGCGGAACCTCGCGCCGCACGAGCAGTGTCGCGATCGTGCCCGCGATCAGCGTCATGCGAATTCCACTGCCTTCGCGTCGGACCAGAGTCGCTCCAGACCATAGTACTCCCGTTCGTCCCGGTGAAAGACATGCGCCACCACGTCGCCCATGTCGATCAGCACCCAACGAGCCGTATCCATGCCCTCGAGCCGGACGCGCGCGCCCATCTCCTCCGCCCGCTTGCGGATTTCCGTCGCGATCGCGAGCACCTGCGTATCCGAATTCCCGTGACAGATGAGGAAATAATCCGCGACCAGCGAAATGCCTTGTAGGTTCAGGGCAACGATTTCATGGGCTTTCTTATCTTCAGCCGCGTCAGCGACCGCTTGCAACAATTGATCGGACAATGCCATGCCTCAGCCTCCTTAAATGTGCGCGCTCTCTTGCCGCCGATGTTCGATCTGCCGCAACAGGTCGTTGCGGGCCAGCACCGTGAGCGGAAAGATGCGCCTTCCTTTATCGACCAGGTGCAAGATCGTCGAATCGAATCCCGCCACCAACGCTTCTTCCAATTTATGCTCCGCGAGTTTGCGGATCTTATTCACGCCGGGAAAGTCGCGCCCCGGCTCCATGTAATCCGCCAGGCAGACGATGACGTCAAGCTGCGTCATCCCTTCCCGGCCCGACGTGTGGTAGCGGATGGCGTCCAGCACCGCTTCGTCGTCGATGCCGTGCTCCTGCCGGACCGCCCAAGCGCCGACGTGCGCGTGCCACAGCTCCTTGTCGTGCTCGAGCAGCTCCGCGGGAAGTCCCTCTTCCCGGATGACGCGCTCCATGCGTTCGATCGGCCATGCTTTGGCATAATCGTGCAGCAGCGCGGCCAGCCAGGCGCGGTCGACGTCGCCGCCGAACCGCTCCGCGAGCGAAACGGCCGTCTCGACGACGCCCATCACGTGCTTGAACCGCTTTTCGGGCATCTGGCGCTTCGTCGCTTCGATCAAGGCTTCACGATTCATACAAGCCCTTCCTCTCGATATAGTCTCGCACCGTCTCCGGGACCATGAAGCGGATCGAACGCCCCTCGCGGCGGCGGGCGCGAATGTCGGTCGAGGAGACGCCGATCTGCGGCATGCCGGCCCGCACCAGCTTCGGCTGCAAAAACGCCGGCAGCGTGGCCGTCTCGTCGGGCTCGCCCGGCCGCTCCAGGCAGATGAACGTGACCCGTTCGGCCAGCTCCTCGATCCGCCGCCACGTCGGCAGGCTGTTGCGCATGTCCGCCCCGACGATCCAGTAGAAGGCGGCGTCAGGGTGAAGCGCCTGCAGCTCGGCGACGGTGTCGATCGTGTAGGAGACGCCCGCGCGATGGAGCTCCGACGCTTCCAGCCGGAAGTACGGCACGCCGCCGATCGCCGCTTCCACCATCTCGCGCCGTTCGTCGCCGTCCGCGCCGGGCTGCGGCTTGTGGGCGGGCACCGAGTTCGGAACGAACCACACCTCGTCCAGTCCCGCCGCCTCGCGCGCGGCGTCCGCGGCCAGCAGATGGCCGAGATGGATGGGATCGAACGTGCCGCCCATCAATCCGATGCGGCGCTTGGTCATCGCTCTTCCTCCCTAGGGAAGCTGAATCTGCTTGTTGTCGCGCGACTCCTTGTAGAGGACGATCGTTTTCCCGATCACCTGCACGAGCTCCGCGCCGGAGCGCTCCGACAGCTCGCTCGCGATTTCGTGGCGATCGTCGTCGTTGTTGTTCAGGATCGACACTTTGATCAGCTCGCGCACTTCGAGCGCCTCTTCGATATGGCGGATCAGGTGATCGTTCGTGCCGCCTTTGCCCACCTGAAAAATCGGGGTGAGATGGTGCGCTTCGGCGCGGAGAAATCGTTTTTGTTTGCCGGTCAGCATGGGTGGTTACCTGCGCTTTCTTCGTATTCCGTAAAGGATACAGTTATTAAATGTGTTGCGGTTCGAACGAGGCGAGCACCGCCTCGCGCATGGCGTCCGTCGGCGCCGGCCGCCCGGTCCAGTATTCGAAGGCATAGGCGCCCTGATAGACGAACATGCCGAGCCCGCCGTGAATCCGGCAGCCCCGTTCGGCGGCGCCCCGGAGGAAGGCGGTCGTGAGCGGATTGTAGATCAGATCGCTCGCGACGGCACCAGGACGCAGCCAGGACGGATCGACCGGCACGGCTTCGACGTCCGGCGACATGCCGACCGACGTCGTGTTGATGACGACGTCGGCTTCCGCACACGCCTCGGACAGCGCATCCCACGCAATCGCGGACACCTGCGCCTCGGCGGAGAAGCTTTCGGCGAGCGCTTGCGCGCGCTCCGCCGTGCGGTTCGCCAGCGCGATCGACGCCGGCTTCTCCCGGGCGAGCGCCCAGACGATGCCGCGCGCCGCGCCCCCGGTGCCGACGACGACGATCTTCTTGCCGCGCAGCTCGGGCTCGGCCTCTTCCTTGAGCGACCGAACGTAGCCGATGCCGTCCGTGTTGTAGCCGACAAGCTTGCCGTCGTCATTCACAATCGTATTGACCGCGCCGATGGCGCGGGCCCCCTCGTCGATCTCGTCCACATAAGCCATGACTTCGATCTTGTGGGGGATCGTCACGTTCAAGCCCCGGAAGCCGAGTGCCCGAATGCCCCGAATCGCTTCGCCCAACCGTTCGGGCGTTACGTGGAAGGCCGCGTAGGCCCCGTTGATGCCCGCCGCCCGGAAAGCCCGGTTCAGCATGACGGGCGACCGCGAATGGCGGATCGGATCTCCGATGACCCCGTACAGGACCGTATGGCTGTCCATTTGCCCCACTCCTCCCGTCACAGGATCGATTCCCGCAGCAGAACCTTGATGCCTTTTGGCGCATAAACGTCGACGACGGCGCCTTCCGTGCCGTTGGCCGCGATCCAGCCGAGGCCGGATATGACGATGTCCTGGGGCGCTCCCGGCGGGATGCGCAGCGTATGCCGCGCGAGCGGCGGCATCTCGTCCAGGTCCGCCTTCGACGGCGGAGACAGCATCTCGCCGCGGTGATTCTCGTAGAGGGCGTCCGCGCGCTCCCGCTTGGTGCGGTGGACGGGAATGCCCGGAGAAACGTAAGCCGTAAACGACTGACGCTGGCCCTCCAGGAAGTCGAAGCGGGCGAGCCCGCCGAAGAACAGCGTCTGCGGTTCATAGAATTGGTAAGTGAGCGGCTTCAGCGGCTTGTCCGGCAGCAGCGCCTGCAGCGCTTCCCGCGGAATGACCTCGCTGAGCCGGGATTTGTAGACGATGCCCGGCGTATCGATGATGGCGTGCCCGTCGTCGAGCGGGATATGGACGGCGTCGAGCGTCGTGCCCGGGTAGCGGGACACGGTCAGCTCGCGCTCCAGATCGCTGTAGTCGGAGATGAGCCGGTTCACCAGCGTGCTCTTGCCGACGTTCGTCGCGCCGACGACGTAGACGTCGCGGTCGCCGCGCAGCTCGGCGATCGCTTCGACGACGCGGTCGAAGCCGAGCTTGCGCCGCGCGCTGCACAGCACGATGTCGGCGACCTTCAGGCCGTTCGCCTTCGCCTGGCGCTGCACCCAGTTGCGCAGCCGGTTCCAGTTCGTCACCCGGGGCAGCAGGTCGATCTTGTTCACGACGAGCAGCACCGGATTATGTCCTACGAACCGCTGCAGGCCGGAGATCATGCTTCCTTCGAAATCGAACAGGTCCACGATGTGCACGACGAGGCTGTCGGTTTGGGCGATGCCGCCCAGCAAACGCAAAAAATCGTCCTGGTCGATGGCGACCGACGAAGCGTCGTTGTAGTGTTTGATTCGGAAACAGCGCTGGCAGATGACCGGATCGCGCTCGCGCGCGGCCTCCGGCACGAAGCCCGGACGTCCGGCGTCCTCAATCTGCAGCGCGACGCCGCAGCCAGCGCATTTGTTGGCGTTCATTTGAGTTTCAGGCAAATCTAGCGTTCCTCCTTGTTCGGCCACAGGCCCTGCCTCCGGAGGCGGGCTAATGCGATCTTCTCGATGCGGCGGTTGATGCGGGTGCCCCAGCCTTCCTCTCCGATCGCGATCGGCGTGACGAGGATGGTATGCAGTCCCATTCGCCGCCCTCCGAAGACGTCGGTCATCATTTGGTCGCCTACGACGACCGCTTGCTCGGGCGCGAGGTCCAAGAGGCGGAGCGCCTCGCGGAACGCCTTGCTGAACGGCTTGCGCGCGGCCGGGATAAATGGAATGCCGAGCGGCTCCGCGAACTTCGAGACGCGGGCGCTGTTATTGTTGGACAGGACGACGACTTGAAAGCCGTCTTGCTTGACTTTGTCCAGCCAGGCGATCAGCTCGGGCGTCGCGAGCGGCGTCTTGGCGCCGACCAAGGTATTGTCCAGGTCGGTAATGATGCCGCGTACGCCGTCCGCCTTCAGCTTCGGCAGATCGATATCGTATACGGTGTTGACGATCTGATGCGGCAACAGGCGTTGAAACATCCTTTGGAAGCTCCCGTCTCTATCATGATTGATCAAAATATACCACACCCCGCCCCGCCTTGCAAAAACGGGAAAGCCCGCGACGCGCGAGGCTTTCCCGTTCGTTAGAGCGATTTGCGGATCTTGGCCGCGAGCTGCGAGAACTGCTGAAAGTCGGATTCCTGGCCGGCCTGCCCGCCGTAGCGGGCGTTCTCGAACCGCTGCAGCACGCCGTCGAGATCCGCCCGCAGCGAGGCGAACTTGCCGCCCCACCGCGCGAACGACTCGCGCAGCGTGTCGTGCGACTGCCGCTTCAGGCCGCGGCGGTTCAGGTAGGCGAGCAGGCGCTCCATCTCGCGGACGATCCGCTGGTTCGGCGTCGCGCCGCGGTAGCGAACCTGCTGCCAGACGTCGTTCCAGGAACGGCGGCGAAGCAGCAACCAGACGAGAACGGAGAGCACGGCGAGCCCGCCGACGATCGCCGAAGCGATCCCGATCCAGCCGGAGCCTCCTCCGCCCGAGGCGGGTTCGGCGTCCGCGCCGTCATTCGCGTTCGGCGCGGTCGGCTCGTAGTCCGGCAGCGCGTCCTGGTGGATCGGCTGCGGCACGCTGAAGCCCGCGGTCGGCTCGAACGGCACCCAGCCGGTGCCTTCGAAGTAAATCTCGGCCCAGGAGTGCGCGTCCGAGTTGCGGACCGTGTACGTGCCCGCGCCGTTCGGGTCCGGCACGTACGGGCCGCCCATTCTCAGGTTTTCGTTGTCTTGCGGGTTATAGCCGGACGTGTAGCCTTTGACCCAGCGGGCGGGGAGTCCCAGCGAGCGGGCCATGACGACGAACGCCGTCGAATAGTAGTCGCAGTAGCCTTCTTTGATTTCGAAGAGGAAAGCGTCTACCACGTCGCTGCTTTTCTGCCGGCTCGTGTCCGGCGAATTCGTATAAGGATAGTTGAGCTGCAAATAGCGCTCCAGCAGTTTGGCGCGGTCATAGTCGTTCGTTCCGGTCGCGGTCGCTTCCTTGGCCAGATGGACGACCCGTTCCGGCAGCGAATCGGGCAGCTGCATGTAAGGGTCGGTATCGTAGCCGTCGCCCGCTCCGCCGGCCTTCGTTTCGCGAAGCTTGGCCGCATCCAGCACGAGCACCTCGGACGTGACGGTATACGAGTCGGGTTGGACCGGCCTCTGGAACTTGAGCTCCCATTCTTCGGGGTTCCAGGTTAGCTTGGCGCTGCCGCCGACGCCCTGCAGCTCGTTCACCGTACGCGCCGCACCGGCCGCGAATAGAACCGGGATGCGCTCTTTGCGCAGCAGCGTGAACGTTTGCGACACCATTTTCGTTTCGGCGCCGGCGGGCCTTGGCGGGTCCATCGGCAGCGGCACTTCGCCGGGCGTGACCGGCGTCGTTGGCGTTCCCTTGCGGTCGGTCCATCCTTGGCCGGTATAAACCGACTTGCTTTCCCCGCGCCAATAGGACTTCTGGTCGGTCGTGACCTGCATGACGGGGGAATAGTCGAACTGGAACCCGCCGCCGATCTTCGAATCGTTGCGTCCGTAGCCGGATTTGGAAGAGCCGGACGGGCCGCCGGAGACGCTGCTGCCGTTGCTCAGATAGCCGCCCTCTCCCGCGAAGGCGGGCACTTCCTTGTTCTGCGATTCCAGCCAGATCGTGTACGGGTCCTCCAGGAGTACAGGGGCGCGCGGCACGGCGATTCCCGCCAGCATGAGCAAGCCGATGACGAGCACCGCGGGTATGGCAAGCTCGAGCGGCCGCTCGGCCAAGGCGGACCAACTGTCGTAGTGCCGGTCGCGCAGCTGCCGGAGATGAAGGACGACGAGCCAGCCGAGCCCCGCCAGCACCGTCCAGGCGATATTCGTCCACAGCTCGAACGGAAAAAACGAATCTACCCCGGCCATCACAACGATCGAACACAGGAGCAGCAGGATCGCGCGGCCGCGCGTCGTTCCCCAGGCCGACAAATAATGAACGGCCAGGACGACGCAGGCTGCGATCTCGACGTACGGATGCAGCTGCTCGGCATGCCAGCTGAGGAAGTGGCGCACCGCCTCTCCGTCCCGCCAGCTCTCCGGCCAGCCGTACCAATGGAACGGCGTATAGGTGACCGTCGCGAGCAGCACCGTCAAGATCTGCATCCCTAGGCGGGCAAAGTAGGACCGGCTGATCAGCAGCTCGGTCACCGCCACGACGCCCAGCGTAGCGTAAATGACGGCGTACGTCTCCTCCCACCAGTAATCGTGGAAGCACTGGACCAGCTGCAGCACGATCACGATGGCGAACAGCCGGTGCAGCCGTTCCAGGACGAGCTTGCGCCAGAATCGCGATTCGAGGGGACGGGTCGGCTTCAAGGTCGTCGTGCTCATGCCGAACCCGCCTCCATCGCGCGCGGCAGATCCTCCAGGCGGGCGACGGAGCAGAGCTCCCAGTGCTGCGCCTGGAACACCCGGCTCCATTGGGCGAGCCGCTTGGACTCTTCGGGCGTCGGCGCGCGCTCGGCGATGTGCACGTGGCTCGGACCGATCCGGCGTCCGTCCAGCGCTTCAAGCGCCTGCGCGGTCGCCTCTCCGGTATCGGGGCTGATCAGCACCAGATTGGCGCCGGTTTCGAACCGCGCGGCGGCCTCGTGCAGCACTTCGCCGACGCCGTCCCGGCCGTCGGCCTCGATGTCGATCAGGTGATCCATGATCTGCTCCCGCGTCACGGGCGCCCGGCCGGCACCGAACCAAGCCCGACGGGCGCCGGCCGAGACGAAGCCGACCGGCATGCCCCGGCGAAGCGCCAGGTCCAGCAGCGAGGCAGCGACGGATACCGCGAGCTCGAATCCTTCGGCCGTTCGGTAGGCGTTCTCCCCGCAGTCGAGGACGAGGACGAATCGCGGCAGCGCCTCCCGCTCGTATTCTTTGGACTTCCACTGCCCCGTCCGGGCTGTCGCGTTCCAGTGGATGCGGGACATCCGGTCGCCGCGGATATATTCGCGCACCCCGTCGATCTGGGTCGTCTCCTTCGCCCAAAGGGACGTAACCTTTTGCTGGAACGCGCCGGTGCGGGACCGCTTCATGTGACGCCATTCCTGCAGGTCGATCGTGCGGGGCATGACGCGGAGCGCGAGCGGCTCCGAAAACGTTCCCTTGTGCTCGAACAATCCGAAAATATCGCGCGTCGAGCAGCGGGTCGCCAGAAATTGATAACGTCCGCGCCGCAGCGGGGCCGTCTCGTAGACGATCGCGCCGCGCCGACGGTAATCCGGCACGAAGCTCAGCTCGTAATCCTGCGTCTCGCTCCCGGTGACGCGCGCGAGCTTTTCGCGCACGATGACGTAGGGGAGCGGCCAGAAGCCCGGCACCTGCATCTGCAGCCGAACCCGAATGCGCGAGCCGGCGGACAGCATCCCCATCGTGCCGGACAAGCCCTCCACCGAGCGCACGCCCTTGACGCCGCCGATGCCGCTCCATCGTCCGAGAAGCAGATAAAGCCCGAGCGCGTTGATCATGACGAACAGCATGAGCGACGTCTTGCCGCCCTGAAATACGACGAACAGCAAAGAAGCCACATACAGGACGGAACAAACCCACCCGAACCGCGGGATCGGAATCCGCCGCATCGTCAGCGCTCCATCGCGACAGGCACCGGCAGCTGCCGCAGGACGTCCTGCAGCACGCTCGTCGTCGTGGCTCCCTGCATCCTCGCCTCGGAGCGAAGATGCAGGCGATGGCTCAGCACGAGCGGCGCCGTCGCCTTGATGTCGTCGGGCAAGACGAAGTTG
The DNA here is from genome assembly GCF_020731285.1 of Cohnella baijiui. GTDB lineage: Bacteria > Bacillota > Bacilli > Paenibacillales > Paenibacillaceae > Cohnella. The sequence continues at coordinate 44,957 of NZ_JAJFOW010000027.1, read as the reverse complement.
CGGTGGTTCAGGAAGGCGTACGCCTTGGCGCACGCCGCCATCGCAACCGATGCGCGGGGGCTCGCGCCGAGCAGCACGGACGGATGCTGGCGCGTGCCCCGGATCAAACCGACGAGGTAGTCGACGACGCTGCCGTCGAGGTGCACCTTCTCGGCAAGCTTCTGGATGTCGACGATGTCGGACGCCTGGGCGACTGCGGCCAGCTGCTCCGCCGCGCGGGACGTGCCAGGTTCGAGTACGAGCCGTTTCTCCGACGCTTCGTCCGGGTAGCCGAGCGAGATTTTCATCAGAAACCGGTCCAGCTGCGCTTCAGGCAAGCTGTACGTACCTTCGAACTCGATCGGGTTTTGCGTGGCGAACAGCACGAACGGCGCGGGCAGCGCGTACGTCACGCCGTCCACCGACACGTGCCGCTCCTCCATCGCTTCCAGCAGCGCGGATTGGGTCTTCGTCGTCGCCCGGTTGATCTCGTCGGCGAGCAGCACGTGGGCCATGACCGGCCCGGGACGGAAGACGAATTCTTCTTGTTTGGGATGATATATAGAGACGCCTGTAATATCCGTGGGCAGCAGGTCCGGGTTGCACTGAATCCGATGGAACGTGCCGCCGATGGACCTCGCCAATGCCTTGACGAGCTGGGTTTTGCCGGTGCCCGGCACGTCCTCGATCAGCACGTGGCCGCCTGCGACGAGCGCGGTCAGCAGCCAAGCGATTTCTTCCTTTTTGCCGTAAATACAAGATTCCATATTCTGCCTGATATGATCCAGCATTTGCATCGCGCTCTGTTGTTCCATTCCGGTCCCTCCTACGGAATCTTGCCTAGTCATGTCGAAACTACCTTCAATTATACCTGATCTAGGAGAGTTTCTACAATTTAGTATTCCTACAAATAAACATAGAAAAAAAGCCAATTCGGGCTTGGCCCGGAATCGGCTCTTGCGGGTGTCGGAGAGGGAAACGTCGCTTTGCGAAGTTGCGAAAGGTCCGATTATCGACGAAAAGACGCCGGGCGGAGCCGCCGCTGCGGCCGCCCGAGACGAAACTATTGCCGCGCGTCAGCCCTTCGGCTTGACGACGAGCGCCGCGAGGAACGAAAAGACGATCGCCGCGGAGATGCCTGCACTCGTCATCTTGAAGATGCCGGTAATGACGCCGATCCATCCGTCGCGCTGCATGTCGGTCAGCGATCCGTGGACGAGCGCGTTGCCGAAGCTGGTGATCGGCACGGTCGCCCCGGCGCCCGCGAAGTCGATAAGCGGGTCGTACCAGCCCAGGCCGTCGATGATCGCCCCGGCTACGACGAGCGTCGCCATCGTATGCGCGGGCGTCAGCTTCGCCCAATCGAAGAGCAGCTGACCGACGAGGCAGATGGCGCCTCCGATCACAAATGCCCACAAATACTGCATGTTCGCTTGCCTCCTTCCGCCAAGTGGTTAGGCTTCGATCGAGACGGCGTGCGCGATGCACGGGATCGTCTCGCCTTGCTGGTAGGACAACGGGCTGAGCAGCGCCCCCGTAGCAACGACTAGGATGCGCCCCAGCTCGCCTTTCGCCATGCGCTTCAGCAGATGCCCGTACGTGACGGTCGCCGAACAGGCGCAGCCGCTGCCGCCCGCTTGCACCTTCTGCTTGGCGACGTCGTAGATCATCAGCCCGCAGTCGAGAAATTGCGTATCCCCGATCGGCACGCCGTTGCGTCTGAGCATCTCGGCCGCGATCGGGTGGCCGACGCCCGCCAGGTCTCCCGTGACGATCAGGTCGTAATCCCCCGGCTTCCGGCCGGTCTCCTCGAGGTGGGACTGGATCGTATCCACCGCAGCGGGCGCCATCGCCGCCCCCATGTTGAACGGATCCTTGATGCCGAGATCCACGATTTTGCCGATCGTGGCGGACGTAATTTTCGGCCCTTGTCCCGTCCGGCCGACGACGGCGGCCCCCGCGCCCGTCACCGTATACTGGGCGGTCGGAGGTTTCTGGGAGCCGTATTCGGTCGGATAGCGGAACTGCTTTTCGGCGGTGCAGTTGTGGCTGCTCGTGCCGGCCAGCACGTAGTCGCCCGCGCCGGACGAGACGATCAGCGAGGCGAGCGCGAGCGACTCCATCGAGGTCGAGCAGGCGCCAAAGACGCCCAAATACGGGGCGCCCAGCGTCCGCGCCGCGAAGGTGCTGCTGATGATTTGATTGATCAGATCGCCGCCGACGTAAAAGTTGATCTTATCCTTGGACAGCTTGGCGGAAGACACGGCGATATCCGAAGCCTGTTCCAGAAAGGCCCGCTCCGCCTTCTCCCAGCTCGGCTGCTGGAGCTCCATGTCCGGATGAACCAGATCGAAATCGGCGGCGAGCGGTCCTTCGCCCTCGTCCGGCCCGACCACGGTACCCGTCGCCAGGATGACCGGCGGCCGATCGAACATCCAGGTCCGTCTGCCGCGCAGCATTACCGCCACACTCCGATCAGCCAGCTGATGATGCCGACGAAAAACGCCGCCACCGTCCCGAACACGATGACGGAGCCCGCGAGCTTAAACATGTTGGCGCCGACGCCCAGCACCAGTCCTTCGCTGCGGTGCTCGATCGCGGCCGAAGCCATCGAATTGGCGAACCCCGTCACCGGCACGGCGCTGCCCGCGCCGGCCCACTGGGCGATTTTGTCGTACACGCCCAGGCAGGTCAGGATGACCGAGATCAGGATCATCGTCGCCACGGTTGGATTGCTCGCCTCGCGGTTCGACATGTGGAACGCGGCCATGAAAAATTGCTGAACCCCTTCGCCGATCAGGCAGATCAGGCCGCCGACCAGAAACGCACGCAAGCAGTTGCGCCCGACGGAGCGGGACGGCTCCCGCTTTTTGGCGAACTGCTTGTACTCTTTGGGGGTCATCGAGACCGGCTTGTAGGCAGGCGAACCGCCTTTGTTCATTTCATTGGTGGTCATCTTGCGAAGGTCCCCCCTTCCAAATGGAACATGTCGTCCCAATCATTATTGGTCAGGAGAGGGGGCGTTTATGAGGGGAAATAATTGGGGGATCGGCGATCCAGCGGCAGCCACAACGCGAACGTGAAGCTGCCCGCCTCGTGGTCGAGCCGGACGGTGCCGCCGTGCAGCTCCGCGATTTGCCGGGCGATCGTCAATCCGAGTCCGGCGCCTGGCTGAATGCCGTCCCCCGAACGGGAGGCGTCCGCCTTGTAGAACCGATCGAACAATAGCTTCTCCTGCTCCGCCGTGATGGGCGTTCCGCGATTGGTTACCGCGACCTCCGCGCCTTCCGCGTCCACCGCGACCGCGATGGCGATCTCGCCGGGCTTGTCGCTGAACTTCAGGGCGTTCATGAGCAGATTGTCGAGCGCTCGCCGGATGCGATCCGGCTCCGCGAAGACGGGAGCCGAGTCGCAATCCGTCAGCCGCAAGCGGACGGCGACGCCGCGCTCGGCGGCAAGCGGCTCGAACTCGGTCGCCATTTGCGCCGCGAGTGCGCGAATATCGAACGCCAGCGGCCGCAAGTCCGTTTCTCCGGTCGTCAGCCTCGTATATTCGAACAAATCGTCGATCAGCGTTTTCAGCTGCCGCGCTTTGTTTTCCGCATTGTCCACGATCCGCTCGCGCTCGGCCTCGTCCAGATCCGAACGGCTCTTCAGCAGCCCCAAGTAACCGACGATGCTCGTCAGCGGTGTACGAAGATCGTGCGACAGGCCGGTAATCAGGTCCATTTTGGCCTTCTCCTCGCGCCGCTCCTTCTCGATTTGCGTTTCGAGCCGTTCGGCCATCGCGTTGATGTTGACGGCGACTTCGCTCAGCTCGTCCTGCCGCAGCACCGGAACGCGGTGGCTCAGATTGCCGCCGGCGAGCACATTCAACTCCTGGCCGAGTTTTTCGAGATAGCGAATGAAAGGCCGGGTCAGCAAGAAGTAGGTGAAAAAAAACGCGGCGAAAAACGTCGCCAACGGCAAAAATTGCAACACGACGCCGTAGGGGGTGCCAAAAAAACTCGGGGTCAGCCAGGATACGACGAACCCGACGATCAAGCTCAGCGTCAGCGAACCCAGCCACTTCCCCCGAATGCCCATTCCGCGCCGCTTACTCAACTTTGTAGCCGACCCCCCATACGGTTTTGATATACTGAGGCTCCTTCGGATTCGGCTCGATCTTGTCGCGGATATTGCGGATGTGCACCATCACCGTATTGTCCGTATAGCCGAACGGTTCGCGCCACACCGCTTCATAGATCTTTTCGGCGCTGAACACCTGCCCCCGCCGCCCGGCCAGCAGCGCCAAGATCGCAAATTCGAGCGGCGTCAGCGCGATGTGACGCCCGTCGACCGAGACGGCGTGCCTGATTTTGTCGACGACCAGACCCCCGATTTCGATGAGGTCGTCCTCGACCCGCTCCTGCGCCGCGTAGCTTTGTCTGCGCAGCTGCGCCTTGACCCTCGCCATTAGCTCCAGCGGGTTAAACGGCTTCGCCACGTAATCGTCGGCGCCCGTCGTCAGTCCGGTAATCTTGTCCAGGTCCGACTCTTTGGCGGACAGCATGATGATCGGGACCCGGGAAGCTTCCCGGATCTTCAGACACGTCACGAGGCCGTCCTGCTTCGGCATCATGACGTCGAGAATGACCAGGCCGACGGACGGATCCGTTCGTAGCAGGCGCAGCGCCTGTTCCCCGTCCTCCGCCTCGACGACCGCGTAACCGTCCTGACGCAAGTACATGCGGATCACGTCCCGGATTTCCGGATCGTCGTCGACGACCAGCACCGTTTCTTTCATCGTTGTCCCGCCCCTTTCCGGCTTTCCGATAACGCGATACTTTCATTATTCCATTCGGTCCGGTCTTTTCCTGCACACGTAGACGAATGCGGGCGGAAAGTTGGCGGCGACGAACCGCAGCTCCTGAATATCGAAGTGGCGGCGAAGCTGCCCGCGCATCTGCAGGGAATATTGGAAAGCGACGAAGTAGCCGCCCGGCGCGAGCGATTGGGAGATTTGCGCCAACAGCCGGTCCCGCAGCCCTTGCTCGAAGTTGAAAAACGGCAGGCCGCTGAAAATGCAGTCGAAGGCGGGCAGCCGCTCCCGCGCCAGCACGGACGTCATCCCAAGCGCGTCGTCATGGCAGCGGTAGTGCGGATACGCTTCGGACAAGCGGCGGCGAAGGGCCGGATCTTTCTCGAACAAGTGGCCTGCCGTATCGTCGTACCTCATCCGGTCGAGATACCGGGTAATGGCGCCCGTCCCGGCTCCCAGCTCGGCAAACGCGCGGACTTCGCTCCACGGGACGGCTTTCGCCATCGCGCGCGCCAGATAAACCGAACTGGGCGTTACGCTGCCCACTTCCCTGGGCCGCTTCCAAAACGTTCTCATAAACAGCCAGCGGTCGTTCATCGTCATTTCACATCGTCCTCTCATCGGATCATCCCGATCCCGAAATACAGCAAGGTCCAAACCAAGGCGCCCGCGTAGGCATAAGGAGCGAAGGTCCGGTAACGCATGCCGCCGGCGCCCGCCAGCAAGGGCATGAGGTAGCGGACGACGGGGAGAAAGTATCCAATCGTTAGCGCCACGCTGCCGAAGCGGTCGAGAAGATGGCGCCCCCGATCCGCGTACTTCCTCAACCGGGGCTTCCGGATCCGTGCGACCAGCCGGACGCCGAACAGACGCCCCAGCGCGTACCCCGCGTGCATGGCGAAAAACAATCCGCCCGCGATGGCTCCGTATGCTTCCCGCGGGTCGATGAGCCCCGCCCGCGACAGTCCGCCCGCCGCGAGGATCATAACCTCGTTCGGCACGGGAACGCCGAAGGGGCCGAGGCCGAACGCCAGGAAGAAAAAGACGCTGCCGTACGCGTCGATCCATGCTTGGATCATCTCGGACAACGGAAACCTCTCCTTTCTCTTGCGTCTTCGGATCGTCGGCCCTGCGAGCCGATACATGCAGCATAAGGTTCAAATCTGAGGAACCGACGGAGGAAAATCTGAAGAAATTCTGAAGGGCGCCTCCCGCTTTTTTCTGACACCGTTCGTCCGTACAGGCACGCGTAGGCGATCACCCACATAGAATGGTAATGCTCCGTTCCGCCCGTTCGACCGATCGACCATTCTGCCGGAGGTGACCTGACCGTGCCCGGATTGATCACGACCATCGCCCTCTTCCTGAAGCAGCTGTCGCTGCTCGTCTCGTACGTTAAAAACAACGCCTTCCCCCAGCCTCTAACCGACGAAGAAGAAGCGCTGCACCTGTCGCGAATGGCGGAAGGCAACCCGCACTCGCGCAATCTGCTGATCGAGCACAATTTGCGGCTTGTGGCGCATATCGTCAAGAAATTCGACAACACCGGCGAGGATCTCGAAGATTTGATCTCGATCGGCACGATCGGCCTCATCAAGGCGATCGAGAGCTTTCAGGTCGGCAAAGGTACGAAGCTCGCGACGTTCGCCGCGCGCTGCATCGAAAACGAAATCCTGATGCATCTCCGCTCGCTCAAAAAAACGCGCAAGGACGTATCGCTGCACGACCCGATCGGGACGGACAAAGAGGGCAACGAAATTACGCTGCAGGACATTCTCGGCACCGAACCTGACGAAGTCGTCGAAAAGGTTCAGCTCAAGATTGAGAAAAGCAAGATCTATCAGAACCTGGACATTCTCGACGACCGCGAGCAGGAAGTGATCCGCGGGCGCTTCGGCCTCGACGGCGGAGGAGACGAGCGGACGCAGCGGGAAATCGCCCGGGAGCTCGGCATCTCGCGCTCCTACGTCTCTCGGATCGAAAAGCGCGCGCTCATGAAGTTGTATCACGAGTTTTACAAGGCGAAGCGTTGACGGGGAAAGGCATCGGAAAAGACCGAGACGGGGGCGTGCGGGTTCCCGTTTCGGCCTTTTTCGTTTTTCCGGAGATTGAAATGAGGAGAGTCGGACGCGGATCCGGCCTGTGATGGCGGACGCGCGATGGATCATGACAAACGGAAGGCGGAAGTCTATAATAACAAGGTGCGGTTCGCAGTTTGCCGATGCGCGCAATTCGTCTTGAGGTGTTGCCATTTTGCAATCGTCCTATATCGTGTACGACCTGGAGATGACGGTCCGGCGCAAAAAGGGCCAGATCGCGGAAATCATCGAGATCGGAGCGGCCAAAGTGCAGGCCGTCGAAGGGGTCCTCGGCATCGTCGATACGTATCAGGCGTTCGTCAAGCCGGTCGTCGTTCCGCAGCTTACCGCCGATACGACCTCGTTTACGGGAATCACGCAAGACGACGTGAACGAGGCGGGCACGCTTGCCGGCGTCGTCCGCGGTTTCGCCGACTGGATCGGTCCCGGCGAGTATTATTTGTGCGCCTGGGGGCCCGACGATCAGCGCCAGCTGGTGCAGGAATGCCGACAGCATCGGATTCCGACGGACTGGATCGTCAACCACAACAACCTGCAAAAGATGCTGTCCAAAATATTCAAGCTCGAGAAACATCAGCAAATGGGGCTGAAGCCGGCGCTCGAAATGCTGGAGATTCCCTTCTCCGGCTCCCACCACCGGGCGCTCGACGACGCGCTCAATACGGCGCAAATTCTCGTGAAGCTGTTCGACCGCCTCCAATTCAAGATCAACAAGCTTTCGGAGGAAACGAAGCTGGAGACGGAAGTCGTCTACAAAACCGACCATTTCGAGAACTTGCCGTTCGCCGGGCTGGCGGGTCTGATCCCGGACGACCGCACCTCTACCTGAACGAACGCTGGCTGATGAACGAACTTCGCCGGGTTGCCAATACGATGTCATCCGGCATAGCAGCCGCAAAACGGCGAACCGACCCTTTGGGGTACGGTTCGCCGTTTTGGGTTTCGCACGGCTCCGGCTTCGTGATCGCTCCTCCACAGTTCCCTATTCGCTCGACCTCCCGGCGCTGCATAGCACTGAACTCTCAGCCCGCCCGCTTCGTCTAATCGGTATCCAATCCGCTTAGGAGGCTATGTATCGCATGAGACCACGCCGCATGGGTCTATTTGTCCTGCTGTTCGCCGCCCTCGCCGCCGTCACGGCCGGCTGTCAGACGGGCGACTCGGCGATCCCCGCCGACGGCTCCACCGTTTCCGGCGGCAGCGAAGCGCCCCTCCCTTCCCAGGGCGCCTCCGCCGATCCGTCCGCGACCGCCTCGCCGGGGCCGTCCGGCGAAGCCGGCGCATCGGCTTCCCCGTCCGGAACCCCCGAGCCGACTCCGTCTCCCTCGCCGACGCCCGAGGTCGAGACGGTGGACTACCGCGGACCGGTCGAGCACCTGTTTTTCCACCCGCTCGTCGCGTTTCCGGAGCTGGCGTTCGACGGCGACAGCATCTCCAAAGGCTTCGACGACTGGTTCGTCACCGTCCCCGAGTTCAAGGCGATGCTGAACGCCCTTTACGAGCGGGATTACGTCCTCATCGACATTCACAAGCTTTACGTGCCGGGCAAGGATGCAAACGGCTTGCCGACGGCCGCCGAGGCTTCATTCTCCTTCCCGAAGGGCAAAAGGCCGTTCGTCCTGTCCGTCGACGACATCAACTACTACGACTACATGCGGCAGAACGGAAACGCCTGGAAGCTCGTCCCCGACGCCGACGGGCGCATCACGGCGTGGGCGAAGACGCCGGACGGCGAGGCAAAAACGTCGCGCGACTGGGAACTCGTTCCGATCTTGGACGACTTCGTGCGGGATCATCCCGACTTCTCCTGGCAGGGCGCCAAAGGCGTGCTGGCGCTGACCGGCTACGAAGGGGTGCTCGGCTACCGCACGAACGAACCTGACAGCCCGACCTATGCCGAGGACAAACAAGCCGCCGAGGACGTCATCCGCCGGCTCAAGGAGAGCGGCTGGACGTTCGCCTCCCACAGCTGGGGTCATGTCGACGTGAACAAGGTGTCCCTGGACCGGCTCCAGCGGGACGCGACCAAGTGGAAAAACGAAGTCGAGCCGCTCGTCGGGCCGACGGACGTCTTCGTCTACCCGTATGGCAGCAGCGTCAAAGCGGACGACCCGAAAATCGCCTATCTCCGGTCGCAGGGCTTCGCAGTCTTCTGCTCGGTCGGCCCGGCTCCGTACAAGGCGTTCAAGAAAAGCATCTTCATGATGGACCGCCGCCATATCGACGGCATGGCGCTGCGGACGCAGCGGGACCGGCTGAAGCCGCTGTTCGGCGACGAGCCCGCGCTCGACCCGGCGCGCGACGCGCACTGACGGACGAAGGGCCGTGAACCCCGCAACTTGTATAGCGGGATTCCTCCTTTTTGTGATAAACTCTTAAATTATATGGATCTCGCTATACTATCGATTGGGGGACCTTCCATCATGGCCAAGAAAATGCGTTCCGACATGATCAAGAAAGGCTTTGACCGCGCGCCCCACCGCAGCTTGCTGCGCGCCGCCGGCGTCAAAGAAGAAGACTTCGGCAAGCCGTTCATCGCCGTCTGCAATTCCTACCTCGACATCGTCCCGGGCCACGTCCACTTGCAAGAATTCGGCAAGATCGTTAAGGAAGCGATTCGCGAAGCGGGCGGCGTTCCGTTCGAATTCAATACGATCGGCGTCGACGACGGCATCGCCATGGGCCATATCGGCATGCGCTACTCGCTGGCGAGCCGCGAGATCATCGCCGATTCCGTCGAAACGATGGTAAACGCGCACTGGTTCGACGGCATGGTCTGCATTCCGAACTGCGACAAGATCACCCCCGGCATGATGATGGCGGCGCTGCGCGTCAACATCCCGACCGTCTTCGTCAGCGGCGGCCCGATGAAAGCCGGACGCACGAGCGACGGCCGCGCGATCTCGCTGACCTCCGTCTTCGAAGGCGTCGGCGCCTACATGACGGGCAAGATCGACGAAAAGAGCCTGACCGAGCTCGAGCAATATGGCTGCCCGACCTGCGGCTCCTGCTCCGGCATGTTCACCGCCAACTCGATGAACTGCCTCGCCGAGGTACTCGGCCTCGCGCTGCCGGGCAACGGCACGATCCTTGCGGTCGCGCCCGAGCGCAAAGACTTCGTTCGCAAGTCGGCCATGCAGCTGATGGAGCTGATCCAAAAGGACATCAAGCCGCGCGACATCGTCACGCTGGACTCGATCGACAACGCCTTCGCGCTCGACATGGCGATGGGCGGCTCTACCAACACGGTGCTGCATACGCTGGCGCTGGCGCATGAAGCCGGCATCGAATATCCGATCGAACGGATCAACGAAGTGGCCAAGCGCGTGCCTTACCTGTCGAAGCTTGCGCCTGCTTCCGATCACCACATCGAAGACCTGCACAACGCGGGCGGCGTCAGCGCAATCATCAACGAGCTGTTCAAGAAGGAAGGCGCCCTGCAAGGCGACGTCCTCACCGTATCTGCCAAGACGCTGCGCGAAAACGTCGAAGGCGCCGAAATTCTCGACCACGCGGTCATCCGTCCGATCGACGATCCGCATTCCAAGGAAGGCGGACTGTCCGTCCTGTTCGGCAATCTGGCGCCGGGCGGCTCGATCATCAAGGTCGGCGCGGTCGACAAGTCGGTCGGCGGCTACCACCGCGGCCCTGCCATCTGCTTCGACTCGCAGGACGAAGTCCTGCAAGGCTTGGCCGAAGGCAAAGTCAAGGAAGGCCATGTCGTCGTCATCCGCTACGAAGGGCCGAAGGGCGGTCCCGGCATGCCGGAGATGCTCGCGCCGACTTCGCAAATCGTCGGCATGGGCCTCGGCACCAAGGTCGGCCTGATCACCGACGGCCGCTTCTCGGGCGCGTCCCGCGGCATCGCCATCGGCCACATCTCGCCGGAAGCCGCCGAAGGCGGTCCGATCGCCTTCGTCGAAGACGGCGACATCATCGAGCTCGACATGAACAACCGCACGATCACCCTCGAGGTGAGCGACGAAGAGCTGGAACGCCGCCGCGCCAACTGGAAAGGCTTCGAGCCGAAGATCAAGCGCGGCTACCTCGCCCGCTACTCCGCGCTCGTCACGAACGCCAGCCAAGGCGGCGTCATGAAGATCTGATCGGGCATTCTGAAACGATCGAAAAGCGAAAGAGCCTCCGCACGCGTCCCGCGCGCCGGAGGCTCTTTCGCTTTTCGTTTTTCTTTATTCGTTTTCCGCCACGATGCGCCCCGTCTCGGACAGATCGTAGCCGAGCGGCCGGAGCGCGGCCTGGAACGCCTCGGACCGAATGACCCGCAGCACCGCCTGGGCGTGGGCTTCCGCCTCCCCGCCGCGCAGCAGCACGAGATCGTACCGCTCCTCGATGAGCGGAACGAAGTCGATGCCCTCAACGAGCTGCGCTGACTTTTCCGCGCCGACGCCAACGTCCGCTTCTCCGTTCGCCACGATGCCCGCGACCGCCATATGGTTCGTCGCTTCCCGCTCGTAGCCGTTCAGAGACGAGGGCTTGATGCCTGCAAGCCGAAGCTGCTCGTCGAGCAGCACGCGGGCGCCGGCCCCCTTCTCCCGGTTGACGAACCGCAAGCCGGATCGGCTCAGATCGGACCATCCGCGCAGCTGCAGCGGGTTGCCCGCACGCACGTAGAGCCCCGCTTTGCGGATGAGCAGCCGGACCGCCGTATAGCGGAAGCCGCCCAACAGCTTGCGGATATACGGAACGTTGTACGTCCCCGTATCCCCGTCCCACAGATGGACGCTGACCGCATCGGCTTCACCCCGGTACAGGGCGATCAAGCCGTTGATGCTGCCTTCGTAAGACCGCAAAACCCGCCGGTCGGGCAGCTCCGCCTCCAGGCGGCGCGCCAGCAGATCGAGACTGACGTCCTGGCCGGTCAGTACGAATCCGCGCGCCGCCTCGCGGATCGCACCTGCGGCGAGAGACGCCCCGTTCGCGCCCGCCGGCAAGCCCTGTCCCGACTCTGCCGCCGCAGCGCGCTCCGCTTCCGGCGGGACGCCACCGGTTCTCGCCGCGCGCTTGTACCGCTCGAGATCGGACGCATCGATGCGCATCTGCTTGCCGACCCGATAGGCGGGCAGCTCCCCGCGCTTAATCAGATCGTAGACCGTCAGCTTCGATATTTTGAGCAGCTTGGCGATCTCCTCGGCCGTGTAGGAAACCTCTTCCGACATCCGATTCTCCTCCGCTTCGGTTTCACGCTGATTTTACCATACGAATTATAACTAAACCTCACAAAACCATACCAAACCGATTTATTTTCGCCGGCAATTGTGCTACCATAACCAACGACGACGGTTGAATCCGGAAGGGGATCCGCGAGAAAAAGGAAAAGGCGGTGGACTCATTTGACTCCCAGAATTCGCAACAGCTTGATCGCCCTGATCGTCGTGCTGGTCGCGGCAGCGGCGACGTTCGCGATCGTGCGACCCGGCGGCGCCTCGCATCGGGGACAGACGGAGCTCGTCATATCCGCGGCCGTCAGCCTCAAAGACAGCCTGGACGAGATCGCCAAATCTTACACATCCGAACATTCGGACGTCAAGCTCACCTTTAACTACGGCGCTTCCGGGGCGCTCGAGCAGCAAATCGAGCAAGGCGCGCCCGCCGACCTGTTCTTCTCCGCCGGCCGCAAGCAGATGGACGCGCTCGCCAAGGCGAAGCTCGTCGAGGCGCCGAACGACCTGCTCGCCAACCGCCTGTCCGTCGTCGTGCCGAAGGACGCCTCGTCCGCGCCAGCGTCGCTGGACGACCTGAAGAGCGACGCGTGGAAAAAGATCGCTGTAGGCCAGCCCGAATCCGTCCCGGCCGGGCAATACGCCCAGACCGCGCTGCAAGGCGCGCAGCTGTGGGACGCGCTGCAGCCGAAGCTCGTCTTCGGCAAGGACGTTCGCCAAGTCCTTACTTACGTGGAGACCGGCAATGCGGACGCCGGGTTCGTCTACCGGACGGACGCCCTGACGTCCGAGAAAGTCCGCGTCGCGTTCGACGTCGATTCGTCGGCGGCGGGTCCGATCGTCTATCCGGCGGCCGTCGTCTCCGCGTCGACGCATCGCGACGTCGCGCAAGACTTCCTCGCGTATTTGTCGGGCGACGCCGCCCAGGACGTCTTCGCGCGCTACGGCTTCGCCAAGCCATGATCGGCGGATTGCTCCCGCCGATCCTCCTCTCGCTCAAAATCGCCGTCATCGCCAGCCTCTTTGTCTTCGCGCTGGCGGCGACGACGGCTCGCAAGATGGCGCGTATCGATTTCCCGGGCAAAAGCGTCCTGGAGACGGCGCTGCTGCTGCCGCTCGTCCTGCCGCCTTCGGTGGTCGGTTTCGTTCTGCTTGCGGCTTTCGGAAGGCGCAGCCCGATCGGGCGCGCCTTTGAGTCGCTCTTCGGCCTGCCGATCGTCTTCACTTGGGGCTCGGCGGTCCTTGCGGCCGTCGTCGTCGCCTATCCGTTGGCTTACCGTACGATGAAGGCGGGGTTCGAGAGCGTCGATCCCGAGCTGGAACAATCCGCGCGGGCCGCGGGCGCAGGTGAGTGGCAGGTGTTCCGCTACATCAGCGTTCCCCTCGCTTCCCGCGCGCTGACCGCCGGCTATATCCTCGGCTTCGCCCGGGGGCTTGGCGAGTTCGGCGCGACGCTCATGATCGCCGGCAACATCCCGGGGCGTACCCAGACGATCCCTACCGCGATCTACGTTGCAGTGGACGGCGGGCGCACCGCGCAGGCATGGGCCTGGGCCGGCACGATCGCCCTGATCTCGTTCGCGATGCTATGGTTCGCGGAACGGGCGGGGCGGGATCGAACCTGACACCCCAACGCACGCTCCAATGCGCCCAAACGGACAAGAGGCTGTTCACGCAGGCATCTGCCTGCGGAACAGCTTCTTGTCCGTCTCTAGACGGTATCGCCGACTGGCTCCTCCTCGGCAAAGTCCAGCCGTTCTTCGTAGACCGACCGCTTCGCCTTGGCCTTCGCGGCCTGGCCGCGCCGTTCGGGACGCGGCGCGTCCGCCGGTTTGTCGCCCCACGAGAGCAGCACTTCCCGGCGCATGATCAGCGCGCGGGGCGTCATCCGCTCTCCGTGCTTTTTCACCCTCGTCCTGCCATCCGGATGAATAATGACCGTCAGCAGGCGCAAATACCAATTCGTCAGGAATGAGAACATCCCGCGAGGCAGGTCAAACGATTCGAAACCGAGACCTTCGGCGCCGCGATTGATCATCGTGACGCCGTAGAGCGCCTTGATCTCCGAACCGTGCGGCGCGTTCGCCAGCTCCGAAGCCATTTCGGGCAGCGCGTGCTTCACCGCCTGGATGACGCGGATGGCCGTGTGCATTTCCGATCGCGACGTCATGCCGAACTCGTACATCATTTTGTTGACGAAGTGAATTTCCATGACATAATCGCCCCGCCGGAGCGCTTCGCCGTTTTTCAGCAGCAGCTCCGGTCCGCCGTACTTGACGACGCGGTAGTGGAACGCTTTGCCGTCGCCGACTGCCCGCAGGCGGAACAGCCATTGGAAGATGCGCTCCCACTGCATCCAGAGCGCGACGACCGCCCGCTTGATCGGTCCCTGACGGTGCGGCTCCGCCGTCCGGGACGTCTCGTCGGCCGGTTCCTCCGCGCCGCTGCGCGCAGCCTTCCGCTTGGCGCGGGCACGCTCGGTCGTCTCGATCATCCGATCGATCCCGACGAACCGCAGCCCGAGCTCGCGGCCGTCGTTCAAAAGGCGTTCGAGCGCGGCGATCGTATTCGCCGGAGCGTCGTGATCCGCGCCGAACGTATCGCCGCAGTCGTGCAACAGCAGCACCTGACCGGGCTGCAGCTTGCGGCGCATTTTCCGGTACAGACGATCCGCGCCGACGCGCTGCTTCCAGTCACCGAACATCGACGTCCAAAGCACGATCTGCAGATTGCCCTTGTTCGCGAAGTCAAAAATGTTCACGATGCCCCAAGGCGGGCGATAGTACTTGGGCCGTTCGCCCGTGATGCTCTTCACGATATCGCTTGTCCGGTGCACCTGGCGTTTCACCGTCTTCGGGCGCATGATCCAATTGCTCCGGTGGACGTAATTATGAATGCCTATGATGTGCCCTTCGTCGTGCATCCGCTTGATCACTTCGGGATGCTTTTCCGCGTGGGAGCCGACCACGAAGAAGGTCGCTTTCGCCCCGTGCTGCTTCAGGAGATCCAACAATTTCGGCGTATACACCGGGTCCGGGCCGTCGTCGAACGTCAAGGCCACTTCCTTTTCCGTCTTCCCCTTCGAAAAGACGCGAAACCCGAAAATTCGACTGAAAATGCCCGGCAGAAAGGCGTAGAACGTCAAAAAATAAAATCCCCACCAAAGGATTTTGTCCATGCCTTCCCCACCAACTTGCTTACTGTATTTTTTAGAGCCGCAGTTTAAGCTTTACTCTATTTTATCATACGTCTCCGTAAAATAGGCATGTTTGTGGGCATCTTTTTTGGAATCGTGTAAAATAGGGAAAGCTTAGGCCCATTAAAGCAAAGGTGGAAACCGTCCATGTTCTCGCTGTACCAAAAGTATTGGCGCACCGCATTCGATATCGGCGTCATCGTCCTGACCGTCTGGCTCGTCATGTTCATCTTCAGCTATCTGTACCAAATCGCCACGCCCGTCTTCCTGTCGTTCCTCATTTTCCTCTGCATCGAGCCGCTGGCGAAGCGCCTGCACCGCCTCGGCATCCGCAAGGCGTTCGCTTCGGGCATCAGCATCCTGCTCTTCACCGTCGTCATTCTGGCCCTGTTTGCCGGCCTCGGCTTCATCTTCTATTCGCAAACGGATCAGTTGGTCAAGCGCCTGCCCGAATACCAGGAACAGCTCGGTAAGCAAATTCCGCTCCTCGTCGAGCGGCTGTACGATCAGATGGACCGGCTTCCCGCCGGCGTGGAAGAGAAGCTGAGAAACGCCGTCGATTTCGTCGCGGGACTCGGGACGAAATGGGCGACTTCGCTGTTCCACTGGCTCGTCGGCTTCCTGAGCTCGTTCTCTTCCTTTATCGTCAGCTTTTCCATCGCGATCATCCTCGCGTATTTCCTCAGCGTCGAGATCGACATGTGGAAACGTCTGGCGAACGATCGCTCGCCCAAAACGTTCAAGGTCGCCTTCGGTTTCCTCCGGGACAACGTGTTCAAAGGAATCGGCGCTTACTTTAAAGCCCAAGCCAAGCTCGTCAGCGTCACGTTCCTCGTCATTTTCGCCGCGCTGCTCGCGCTCCGGGTGAACAATGCCTTCGCCATCGCGCTGCTGGCCGGCATCTTCGACGTCCTGCCGCTGCTCGGCGTCAGCACGGTCTTCGTGCCGTGGATCGTCTACCTGTTCATCGTGGGCGACACCGCGCTGGCGCTGTGGCTGACCGGGCTGCTGGGACTCGTCACCCTGACCCGCCAATTTCTCGAGCCGCGAATCACCGGGCAAACGGTCGGCGTCTCGGCCTTTACGATGCTGGCCTTCATGATCGTCTCCCTGTCCTTTTTCGGCGTCGCCGGCCTGATCTTGGCGCCGATCCTGATGATTCTGCTCAAGGCGCTGTACGACCAAAGCTACTTCCACCGCTGGATCCGCTGGCCGGCGAGCGAATTCACCGTCTCGCCGCTCGCGCCCCAGCAGGCCGATGCCGGCTCGACGGCCGGCGAAGCCTTCGCGGCCGAGCGTTCATCGGACGAGCGCTGAGTCGCGCTTCGCCCCCCGCGGAGCGGCCTTCGGGTCCAGCTGACGCAGCGCCTCCATCACCTCTCCGAACGCCGCCCCGGCCCGGTTGCGGACGCCCGCCGGCTGGTTCTCCAGCAGGATGGACACCGCATACCGGGCTTTTCCGTCCGCCGGACCGTAGCCGACGAACCAATGATCGTTGCGCGCGGGCTTGCCGTCGCCCAGCTCCGCGGTGCCGGACTTGCCGGCCAGCGCCCACCCCGCGTCCTGCAAGGCGTGCTCCGCCGTTCCGTCCGTCACGACGAGCCGCATCGCCTTCCGAAGCGCCGCAGCCGTCTGCGGCTGGATGCCGCCGTACTTCGAAGGGGCGTCCTGCTCCGGCAAACGGGCGAACAGCCCGCCGTCCGCGTAGCGAATCTCGTTGACGAGCCTCGGCGCTTGCACGCGTCCGCCGTGCAGCAGCGTGACGGCCAGGTTCGCCGCCTGCAGCGGCGTCACTCGCACGTCGCGCTGGCCGATGCCGGTGCCCGTCCGCACGCCGCCGTCCTTGCCCGCCTCCAAGCTGGCGAAGACAGCGCCGGCCTGTTCTTCCTCCAGCAGCCGCAGCGGCTTGCCGTCGACGAAGGAGGAGGCGGACCAGCCGATTTGCCGCCCGAGACCCATCTTGTCCGCCGTCTCCTGCAGCTGGCGCGGATCCAGCCGTTCGGCGAGCGCCGCAAAGACGACGTTGCACGACTCCGCGAACGCTTGCTCCACCGTCAGGACGCCGTGACCGTGCTCCCGCCAGCAGTGCAGTCCGTAACGCCCGTAATCGCCCGTGCAGCGAAAGCGCTCTTCGAGCGTCGTCACGCCGGCTTCCAGCGCCGCCGCCAGCGTCACCGTCTTGAAGATGGAGCCAGGAGGCACAGCGATCAGCGCGCGGTTCGCCTCGTCGGTATTCGGCGCTCCGATCCGATTCGGATCGAAGGCCGGCAGCGAAACCATGGCCAGTACGTCGGCGTTGGCCGCGTCGAGCACGACGGCGGCGCCTTCGCGGATGCCGTGCTTGCGGAGCACGTCTTCGACCGCCCGCTGGATCGACAGGTCGATCGTCGTGTTCACCCGCAGCGGGTAATGCGGATTGCTCGGGCTGAACACCCGAAGTCCCAGTCCCGCCAACGGCCGCCGGGCCGCATCCGTCATTTCGATCGCCTTCGTCTCCCCGATGCCCCGGATCAGCCGGTCGAGCGACAGCTCCAGCCCCGCGCCTCCCGTCAAATCCGTCTCCTTCATCCGGCGGGAAGCGAGCTGCTTGCCGTACAGCTTTTTCAGCCGATCCGGATATTGCGACACATAGCCGATCGCCTGCATCGGCGACCAGTCGGCAGAAGTCGGATACCGATCGCGAAACGGAATCGCGGCCACGCCCGTCAACCCCATCCCTTCGATCGCCTCGGCCTGAGAAGCCGTCAGCCCCCGCACGCGGTTCGAGTCCCCGTCCCGCCAGACGTCCGCCGTCCGGATTCCGGCGAGCCACTTCTCCAGTGCCGCGGGATCGGCCCCAAGCACGTCGGCGAGCCGATCGATCTGCCCGGGCGTCCCGCGGGGCATGCCTCCCGTCGGAAACGCCGCGAGCGCCCTTACGGTCGCGCCAGTCAGCGCGCGCCCTTTGCGGTCGAAGAACTGACCTCTCCCGTTGTCCAGCGTCAGCTCGTCCGAACGCTGCAAATAGGCTTGTCGGTCCAACCCGACTACGGTCCTTTCGGCACGTCCCATGCCGCCCAGCTGAACCCAAGCCAGTCTCGCTTCCAGAATCCCGAACGCCGCCGCGAGAAGCAGCATCACTTTGAACAATCGCAACGGTATGAGCCGATTCACCCGTTCATCCCTTCCCTCGTCTGCAAATGTTCCTATTATTCCCAGGAACCTCGCGCTTCAAAAGCGAGAAAGAAGGACGACCCCCTGAACCGGATGAGCCTTTCCGAATTCTATGAATAAAGGTCTCTATCGGCTATCAGACGAAAAAAAGCCCCGACCCGAAGGCCGAGGCATGCCGCTCGCCGCGTTTATCGCTAGGCGACCGTAAATTTGGAGAGCGACTCCCGCAGCTGCACCGAAACCGCTTCGAGCCGGTTCGACAGCTGGACGAGCCCTTCGCTGATGCCGAGCTGCTCGTTGCTGAGCGAGGCGACTTCTTCCGACGTCGCGGACGCTTGCTGCGCCACGGCGCTTACGTTGGTCATCGCCAGGGAGAGCGTCGATTGCGCTTCTTCCAGATGGCCGACCGATTCGGTCGCGGACTGCAGCCGGTGGTTGAAGCCGTTCATATGCAGCTGCACGTCGTGGAAGATCTGATTCGCGTCACGCACCGATTCGATCTGTTCCTGGAACAGCGGATAGGCGTCGGACAGCACCTGAACGGTCTCGTCGATTTCCCGCTGGATTTTCTCGACGATCTCTCCGACGACGCCGATCGATTGCCGGGACTGGTCGGCAAGCTTGCGGATCTCGTCGGCGACGACCATGAAACCTTTGCCGGCCGTGCCCGCGCGCGCCGCTTCGATCGTGGCGTTCAGGGACAGGATGTTCGTCTGCTTCGTCATATTGCCGAGCACGTCGAGAATTTTGCGGATCGAGCGGGTGCTGTCCTTCAGCTTGTCCACCTTTTCGACCATCGAACGCGTCATTTCCTCGGTCTGCCCCGTCTTGTCGATCAGTCCGGACATGTACTCGGTTCCTCGGCGTCCGGCTTCCTCGACTTCCGATGCCGATTGCTCCATCTCCGTGTTCGAAACGATGACCGATTGCACCTTGTCGCCGATCTGGCCGGTCATTTCGCTGCCGCGTTCGGATTCGGACGCCAGGTTGGTGGCGCCGCTCGCGATCTCCTCGGTGGCGACGGCGATCTCCTTGGCGGCCTCCGCCGTCTTGCGCGACGCGTCCGTAAGCGCGCTCGCCGTGGCGAGCACCTCCTGGGCGGAATCGTTCGTCTGGCGGACCAAGGTCGTGATGCGCTCCATCATCAAGTTGAAGCTGTCGGAGACCTGGCCGATCTCGTCCTTCTTGCGGATCGTCGAGCGGACCGTCAGATTGCCCCGCTCGCCTTCGTTCATCAGATTGCGCAGCTGGCCGAGCGGACGTCCCACGCTCAGCATGATGAAGGCGCCGATGAGCGCGGCGATGACGATGGACAGGACGGACATGATGATCGTCAAGTTGCGGATGACGACGGCATCCTTGACGAGCTCGGATACCGGGATGTTCCCGATCAGCTGCCATCCGCCCGCCTGTGCGACGGAACCGACCGACAGCACGCGATTACCTTTGATCGAGATCGTCGACGACCCGCTCTCATCCGGCACCTCGTTTCCGTACGGCTTGCCGAGCTCGTCGTGGTCCTTGGCGTAGACGACGGTGCCGTCCGGCGCGACGATATAGGTGTCGCTCGCGTCCCCGAAACTCGCGGTGCTCAGGATCGAATCGAGCGCCCGGTAATTCAGCTCGATGACGAGCAGGTACGGCTTCGCGCTGTTGACGTTCATCATCGCCCGCCCGACGGCGAAGGTCGGCTCCGACGTCTTGCCCGAGATGCCGGTCGGCATCGTCGGAACCCAGACGACCTTGCCCGCCGCCTCGACCATCTGCTGGAAGAACGCCGGCTGCCCCTTCGACAGGTCCGGCATGCCGCCCGAAGCCGCCGTCCCGATGATGTCCTTGCCCTCTTCGGTCGGGAACAGATACATGCCGGCGATCATATTGTCCGAAATGATGCTGGTGGACAGCTTCGTATTGACCGTCCGCTGGCTGTCGAACCGCTCGAAGTCGTCCTTCGAGTTGATCGCGTTGCCCAGCAGCGAAATGAACTCGGCGTCGGACAAAAACTCCATCGTCTTGCGCTCGTAGCTGCTCAGCATCAGGTCGATGCGGCCCGATATTTGCTTGGCCGTCTGCACGCTCGATTCCGAAACTTTTTTCTCGATGACCGAGCGGGATCTATCGTAGGAGAACCAGCCCAGCAGCAGAACGCAACCCAAAATGCCGCAAAAGACCAAAAGGAACAGCTTCATGCCGACCGATCGGATCGGGTTCTCCATTTTCGTTTCTTTGAATTGTTGTCCGAAGCGCTTTGCGAAACCGCCGACCTTCTCCGAACCCTTTTTCCATTCGACCGTCTTCACACGGTCGCGCCACGATTGCTTCATCTGCTGACACACCCTCCGACTCATAGTGACGATATCGACAGAAACAAGTAAAAACGGCTTTGCCGTCTTCCTAGACGGCAACACGTTTTTATCGTTGGTCATACAGAAATGGAAAGACGTGAAAACTTATAAATTCTGTATGACTAAAAAAGACTTGCCGGGTTACCCCTGAGAAAAGGAAATTGCACGCCACCATTTGGCAACAATTAACTTTATCAGAGATAATTCGACAAGTCGATAAATAATCCTTTTGAAACGCTTTCTTTTTTCATATTTAGTACTTTTTGCTTAGAATCTAGGCTTTTTTTACAGCATCTTTTTGCGCATGATGTCCAGCGGGAAAACCGGCTTTTCGGTGCGCAAACGGATGGTTTGCAGCGGGTGGCGGGCAACGTCGACCTTTTGGCCCAGGTCGTTCTCGAGCTCGCCTAGCGTCTGGTGGAAGCTGCGCCCACCGGGACCGATGAACTCCACCTCCATGCCCGGACGGAACGGGCTGCGCTGCTGGATCGTGGCGATGCCGCTCGCCGTGTCGTAATCCGTCACGACCGCCGCGAAGTCGTAAGGCGCCGGCTTTTCCTCGGGTTCGTAGATGTGCTCCCCGGCGCCCGGCGTGCTGTAGAAGAAGCCCGTGTTGAGCGGCCGGTTCGCCGCCTTCCCGATCTCCGACACCCATTCGGGACGCAGATGGTAACCCTCCGGATCGGCCATGTACGCGTCGATCGCTTGCCGGTACGCGTTCACGACCGAAGCGACGTAGTGGATGCTTTTCATGCGTCCTTCGATCTTGAAGCTGTCGACGCCGGCGTCGATCAGGTCGGGAATATGCTGGATCATGCACAGATCCTTGCTCCCCATCGTGAACGGGTTGTCGCCGGCGTCGGCCGTCGGGGAGGCATCCAGGTGCAGATCGTACATCCAGCGGCACGACTGGCAGCAGCCGCCCCGGTTGGAGTCGCGGTCGGTGAAATGGTTGGACAGCACGCACCGCCCCGATACCGACGAGCACATTGCCCCGTGGATGAACACTTCGAGCTCGATGTCCACGTTCGACTTCATTTCGCGGATTTCTTCGAGGGACGTCTCCCGCGCGAGTACGACCCGGGGCAGTCCTTCCTCTTTCCAAAACCGGACCGCCTGCCAGTTCATCGTGGACTGCTGCGTGCTGAGGTGAACCTCCAGCCCCGGCGCCTCGCGCATGGCGATCTCCACGATCGCCGGGTCGGCGGCGATGATCGCCGCGATGCCGGCGGCTTCCAGCTGCTTCAGGTAGTCGGCGATCCCCTCCAGGTCCTCCTGGTGGGCGTAGATGTTCGTCGCGACGAACACCTTGGCGCCGTATTGCGCGGCGAAGGCGACGCCCTCGCGCATTTCCTCGAAGCTGAAATTGTCCGCGTTGGAGCGCAGGCCGTATTTTTGGCCGCCGATATAGACTGCATCCGCCCCGTAATGGACGGCAAACTTCAATTTTTCCAGGCTGCCGGCGGGCGCCAGCAGCTCCGGCTTATCCAGACGGTGTCGCCGCAGCGGCCGGCGCGCGCGTCCGGCCGTCTCGATGTTTGCGCTGCTCATGCACAGCACCTCCTCGATTTCTTCAATACACTTGCTCTTTGTACAAAAAGCCGAAGCTCAGCTCCCGGCGCGGGTCCTGCAGCGCGCGAATCGCTTCCAGCGCGCCCTCGTCAAACTCGTATGCGGAAGGGTCGGCGCTCCATGCGTCGACGGCCTTCCGATAGCCCTGGAGCGCCGTCTCGTTGTACGCGTCGGACTTCAGCAGCGGCTCGACGTACAGACTGTCGACGCCTGCGGACAACAACTCCGGGATCGCTTCCAGGAGGCAAATATCGTCCGCGCTCATGACGTGCGTGCCGTTCTCGTCTTCGTAAACCGGCAGCCGCTCGTCCGGACGCTCCGACTCGACCAGGAACAGCCCTTCGGCCGGGCCCAGGTCGAGAAGCCGCGCTTCGCGGCCCAAATGCTCCATATAGCTCTGCAGCAAATTACGCTGCGAATGATAGATGTTGGTCATTCCGTGCACCTGCACTTGCACTTCCATTTGAACGCTCGCCTTGAAGGAAGCGATCTCTTCCTCGTTCAGCTCGCGGGCGAGCACCGCGCGGGTCGCGCCTTTGCGCGCCCAATAGGAAGCCGCGGCGGAGTTCGTGCCGGTCATCTCCGCGTTCCAATGCAGCGGCAGGCCTGGCGCGGCCTCTTTGACGTTCAGGAGGACGGCCGGATCGCCGAACACGATCGCGTCGGCGCCGGCCTCCCGGACGGCGCGCAGATAGCCGGGCAGACCGGACAGCTCGTGGTTGCGCAGCAGCTTGTTGACGGCCACGTATGCCTTGGCGCCCAGCTCGTGCGCGCGGGAGACGGCTTCCT
Organism: Cohnella baijiui; assembly: GCF_020731285.1. Taxonomy (GTDB): domain Bacteria; phylum Bacillota; class Bacilli; order Paenibacillales; family Paenibacillaceae; genus Cohnella. The sequence continues at coordinate 21,843 of NZ_JAJFOW010000027.1, read as the reverse complement.
TCAGCTGGTCTTCCGGAATCGCTCCCGGCAGCCGCGCGCCGTAGCGCGGCTCTCCGATCAGCACGGCGTCTGCGCCGGCGGCGACATACCGCTCCATCTGCGCAATCGAGCCGGCTGCGGTCATTAGTTCTGGTTTCATCGTCTTCACCTCGGGGAAACGTGCGACCCGGCGTCATGCCGGCTCCTTCGCGCCGTCCGTACGGCGGCCTCCGGAGCCCCGCTTGCGCCGGGCCGTTGCGGCTCGCGGTCCAGCTGCGGGCCAGTCTATTTTTTGGCGTTTTTCTCGCTGGTCTGAATGTTTTTCAGATGCTGCTTGTACGTTTCGGCGAAGAGGTGCGTGTTGCTGCCGTCCTTCTTCGTCACGTAGTACAGATAATCGGTTTCCGCCGGGAACAGCACCGCTTCGATCGACTTGAGGCTCGGGCTCGCGATCGGCCCGGGCGGCAGGCCCGCGTTTTTGTACGTGTTGTACGGGCTTTTGACCTCGAGATCCGCGGTCGTGAGCTTTTCCTTCTGCTTGTCGAGCAAATATTGGATCGTCGCGTCGATCTGCAGCGGCATTTTTTTGTTCAGACGGTTCACGATGACGCTGGCCACGATCGGACGCTCCTCGTCCTTCACGACCTCGCGCTCGACGAGCGATGCGGCCGTCAGCAGCTGGTGCATCGTCCATCCCCGCTCCTGCATGGCGGACTGCCAATCCTCCGGCAGCTGGTTCAGCTTGCGGTCCAGTTCGCTCAGCATCCGATTGGCGATGTCCTCCTCGGAGCTGCCCTTCTTCAGCTCATAGGTTTCCGGGAACAGATAACCTTCAAGCGGATAGCGCAGCTTGGCGTCGGTCGGAATCATCTTCGCCCAGTTGGAGCTGCCGAAACGGGACGGATTGCTCACGGCCTGCAGGAACTTGTCTTTGTCCACGTACCCGGCTTTGGCCAGGCGTTCCGCGATTTGAACGACGGTGTATCCTTCGGGGATCGTGAACTTGATCGTCTCCGCCGCTACGGTCTCGCCGTTATTCAGCTTGGCGACGATCTCCCCGTTGGACATGCCGGGCGAGAGCGCGTATTCGCCGGCTTGAAAACGGGAGCCTTCGCTTTTCAGCTTCATCCAGATGCTGAACAAGAAAGCGTTGCGGATCAAGCCGTTCTGCTCCAGCCGCTCCGACACGCTCTTTGCCCGCATGCCCTTGTCGATCGTCACGCGCACGGGCTCGCCGGCCTTCGTCGGACGAAGTCCGTTCCAAACATAGAATAAGGCCGATCCTGCGATGATGACGACCAAGCCCAATGCGATCAAAAAAGACCAAAGGACCGGATGCCCTTTTTTGCGGCGATACGGAGTCTGCTCGGGTTCCCGCCGCTGCGGCTTCTCCGCCTCGGCGTCGGGATCCGGCGAGGGACGTCCTTCTTGACGCGATGCGCGCGCCGATTCGCCGCTTCGCGAACGGGGCGGCAGTCCGACCTCAGGCTCGTTCCCGAATTCGGGCGCCTCCTCGGCCGGTCTGCCGCCATTCCGCTCGCCGAACGGCGGCGACTCGCCCGGTTCCCGGACGGCACGCATCGGCCGGGTATCGGCCTCCGCTTCCTCGGAATCCGGCTTGTTCGGCTTTTCGTCGGCGTACACCGACTTCCAGCCTTTGGTTTCCTCGTCTCTATCCACCCATTTCCCTCCTGCAATGCCCACATCTGGCGAAAAAGAGCGGTTGCCCGCTCTTTCCCGACGACGCCGGAAGGATCTTCGTCCATCCTTCCCCGTATGTCACTTGCGCTTCGGGTATCCGCCTAAGGCCGGTCGTCCGATCCGAACTGAAGATCGTCGTACGCTTCCGCGACGGCTTCCCATTCGTCGTCGTCCTCGACCGTCTCAAGCTGAGGCTCGCCGGCATCGTCCGCCGTCACCCGGAACACCTCGATATCCCCCTCGGCGCGCATGCGCTCCGATTGGAGAAGGGCATATGCCCGGCCGTCTACGGTCAGCTCCGCGACGATGCGGAAAGCTTCGTCGCCTCCGCCTTCGCTCGTCAGCGCGACCTCGTCGCCGTACCGGGCGCGTAGCGCGGATACCGGCTGGCCGCCTGCCCCGTTAGCGCGTTCCTTCATCTTCGTTATCGCCGAACTCGGCTACGAGCGTATTGAACGTTTCTTCGACCATATCCCATTCCTCTTGCTCTTCGATCGGGTACAGCTTGATCTCGTCGTCCTCTTCCTCGTAGCGGAAAGCGAACACTTCCTGCTCTTCCTCGACGTTGTCGGCAGGCACGACCATCATATACTTGCGGTCGCTGCCGTCGTCCAGCTCGAAGCGCATGATCACTTCGAATGCTTCGTCATTGCCTTCTTCGTCGGGGATATAGATAATCTCCGCTTCTTCTTCTTGGCGATTGTTCTGTTCAGTCATGTCCATCCCTCATCTTCCACGGGAATCTAGATAGCTTTGCAGCAGGATCGCCGCCGCCATCTTGTCGATCACTTGCTTGCGCTTGCTCCGGCTGACGTCCGCTTCGAGCAGCGTGCGTTCGGCGGCTACCGTCGTCAGCCTCTCGTCCCACAGATGCACAGGCATGGATAGCTTCTGCCGGAGCGCTTCCGCGAATGCCATGCAAATTTCGCCACGCGGTCCCACGGTACCGTTCATATTTTTCGGAAGGCCGACCACGACCTCCTCCACCTCGTTCTCCCGCACGAGCGCTTCCACCCTGCGGAGACAAGCTTCCTCGGTCTTGTGCTCGATCACTTCCACGCCTTGCGCCGTCCAACCGAACAGGTCGCTCACGGCAACGCCGGTGCGCCTGTCTCCATAGTCCAAACCCATGATGCGCGGCATTAACGGTGCTGTTGAAGATAAAACCGGACCATCTCTTCGATGAGTTCGTCGCGTTCTTTCTTCCGGATCAGACTGCGTGCGTTGTTGTGGCGCGGAATGTATGCCGGGTCCCCCGAAAGGAGATACCCGACGATCTGGTTGATCGGGTGGTACTCCTTCTCCACCAGAGCATCGTGCACCGCAAGCAGGATGTCCTTGGACGATACCTCTTCGGCATCGGGCACGACCGCGAACTTGACCGTCTTGTCTAGATGGTTTTTGTCAGACGAGCTCATCTTTAGGCACCTCGCTTAGCAAACACTTCATGCCCTCATCATACCATAATCTCGCCCGGACAGGAAATGGAAGCTCCGGGCATGCCTGGCGGCCGCGCGGAGCGGCCGCCGGTCGCCGATCAAGCGCGCGGCTGCGCCAGCACGAGATCTTCGGCCGCGCGTAGCGCTTCGCCGAGCTTGGACGGGTCTTTGCCGCCGGCCTGCGCGAGCTCCGGCTTGCCGCCGCCGCCTCCGCCGCATATTGCGGCCAGCTCCTTGATCAGCTTGCCGGCATGCAGGCCCATCTTCACGAGGTCCGGGGAGACGGATACGACGAGGTTGACTTTGTCGTCCGCAATCGCGCCGAGCACGAGCACCGCGGAGCCGAGCTTCGCTTTCAGCTCGTCGGCGACGCCGCGCAGCGCGTCCATGCCGCCTGCGTTCACTTGGGCGGCCAGCAGCGTCACGCCGCCGACCGTCTTCGCCTGTCCGATCAGGTCGGCCGCCTCGAGGCGGCTCAGCTTGCCCTGAAGCGACTCGTTGTCGCGCTGCGACTGGCGCAGCTCGGCCTGCAGCGCTTCGACGCGCTTCGGCACGTCGTTCACGCCTGTCTTCAGCAGCGCCGCGGCGCCGCGAAGCAGCTGAAGCTGATCGTCCATGTAGGCATAGGCGTGGCGTCCGGTGACCGCTTCGATCCGGCGTACGCCGGAGCCGATGCCGCTCTCGCTCACGAGGCGGAACAGGCCGATCTGAGCCGTGTTCCGCACGTGGCAGCCGCCGCACAGCTCGAGGCTGTAGTCGCCGACGCGGACGACGCGGACGACGTCGCCGTATTTCTCGCCGAACAGCGCCATCGCGCCCATCGCCTTCGCCTCGGCGATCGGCTTCAGGCTGATGTCGACATCCGTGCCGAGCCAGATTTGCTCGTTGACGCGGCGTTCGACGTCGGCCAGCTCTTCGGCCGTGATCGCACCGAAGTGCGAGAAGTCGAACCGCAGGCGTTCAGGCTCGACGAGCGAACCGGCCTGGTTGACGTGCTCGCCGAGCACTTCCTTCAGCGCCTTGTGCAGCAGGTGCGTCGCCGTATGGTTGCGCACGATGTCGGCGCGGTCAGCGGCGTTGACGGACGCCGTCACCGTGTCGCCCACCTGCAGGGTGCCCGACGTCACCGTCACCTGGTGGACGTGCTGGCCGTGCGGCGCTTTGCTGAGGCCGTTCACGGCCCCAGTGGCGCCGCCGGCCGCGCGCAGCGTGCCGGTGTCGCTCACCTGGCCGCCGCTCTCCGCGTAGAACGGCGTCTGGTCCAGCAGGACGAGCACGTTCTCGTCCGCGCCCGCCGCGTCGACGAAGCGGTCCCCCGCCACGATCGCGACGACGCGCGCTTCGGCGACGAGACCTTCGTAGCCGACAAACGCGCTAGGCTCGGTGAAGTCCGCGAGCGGGCCGCCCTGCACTTTCATGCTCTCCGTCTCCTGGCGTGCGGCGCGGGCGCGCTGGCGCTGCTCCTCCATCGCCGCGTCGAAGCCTTCGCGGTCGACCGTCATGCCCTGCTCGGCCGCGTAGTCCTCCGTCAGGTCGAACGGGAAGCCGTACGTGTCGTACAGCTTAAACGCGTCCGGACCGCTGATGCGCGGCGCGCCTTCGTCGCGAGCCTTGGCGCACAGCTCGGCCAGAATGGCGAGGCCGTCGCTCAGCGTCTCGTGGAACCGCTCCTCCTCCGTGCGGATGACCCGCTCGATGAATTCGCGCTTCTCCACCACTTCGGCGTAGTGCGCCCCCATGATCTCGCCGACCATCGGGACGAGCTCCCACAGGAACGGGCGGTCGATGCCGAGCACCTTGCCGTAGCGCACGGCGCGGCGGAGCAGGCGGCGGATAATGTAGCCTCGCCCTTCATTGGACGGCATGACGCCGTCGCCGACGGCGAACGTCACCGTGCGGACGTGGTCGGCGATGACCTTGAGCGCGACGTCGTACTCGGGATTCGCTTTGTACGCTACGCCTGCGATACGGCTCGTGTGCGCGATGATCGGCTGGAACAGGTCCGTGTCGAAGTTGGAGTCGACGTCCTGCACGATCGAAGCGAACCGTTCGAGACCCGCGCCGGTATCGATGTTTTTGTTCGGGAGCGGCGTGTAGCTGCCGTCCTTGTTATGGTTGAACTGGGAGAAGACGAGGTTCCATACTTCGAGGAAGCGCTCGTTCTCGCCGCCCGGCGTGCAGTCCGGATCGGACAGATCGCCGTACTTGTCGCCGCGGTCGTAGAAAATTTCGGTGCACGGACCGCACGGACCTTCGCCGATGTCCCAGAAGTTGTCTTCCAGCTTGACGATGCGCTCGGCGGGGATGCCGATCTTCTCGTTCCAGTAGCGGAACGCTTCCTCGTCCTCCGGATGGATCGTGACCGACAGGCGCTCCGGATCGAAGCCGATCCATTCCGGGCCGGTGAGGAATTCCCATGCCCAGGTGATCGCTTCTTCCTTGAAGTAGTCGCCGATCGAGAAGTTGCCGAGCATCTCGAAAAACGTGTGGTGGCGGCGCGTCTTGCCGACATTTTCGATGTCGTTGGTGCGGATGCACTTCTGCGAGTTGGCGATGCGCGGATTTTCCGGCTTCACGCGGCCGTCGAAGTACGGCTTCAACGGCGCCATGCCCGCGTTGATCCAAAGCAGGGACGGGTCGTTGTGCGGCACGAGCGAGGAGCTCGGCTCGATTTGGTGATTTTTGCTGGCGAAGAAGGCCAGCCATTTGGCGCGGATGTCCGCGGCTTTCATCGGTTGCATGTCGGTGATCCTCCTCGAATGGGCGACGGCATGGAGCCGCCTGCCGGGTTCATGAACGTCGGCGGAACGCAGGCCGGGGCAAAATAAAAATCGCCCCTGAACGGTCAGGGACGATGAGATCGCGGTACCACCCTGGTTATCGCCCGGACGGTGGCGGATGCGGGATCCGTTCCGGCAGGCGATCGCCTTGAAGGGCGTTAACGGGCCCTCCCGTCGCGCAATTACGGCGAGCTCGGAAGCCGGCTTCCCCCGCCCTTCGCAGCGAAGATTCTCTCAGCCCGGCATTTCGCGCCGCGAACAACTTCTCGTCATTCGAGCGAAATGCTTGGGGAATCCTCTCTCTGATCCTGCGGACCTCGGGGTACTCTTGCTTCCTCAAAGCTTTGTTGCGATAGGAACAATCGTTTTCATTATAGACAATCGCTTTTGACGCTGTCAAACGGTTTTTCGCCTGATATAGTATGCAAACATATGCTGAACGATCACCTTCAGGGCGGCGTAAACGGGTACGGCGAGCAGCAGGCCGATCACGCCCGCGAGTTCTCCTCCTATGAGCAGCACGAAGATGATCGTGAGCGGATGCATCCGCATCGTCCGGCCGACGACCTGCGGGCTGATGACGTTGCTTTCGAGCGTCTGGCACAGCGTATTGACGATGACGACGAACAGCGCCATTTTCCAGGAGATCGTGCTCGCCATGACGAGAGCGGGCAACGCGCCCAGGAAGGGCCCGAGATACGGGATGATATCGAACAGCGCGACGAACGCCGCCATCAGCAACGGGTACGGCATGCCGATAACAAGATAGCCGACGTACGCCGCCACGCCGATGCAGAGCGAGACGATGAACTGGCCGCGGATATAGCTGCCGAGCGCGGCGTCGATCTCCTTGAGCAGCCGGACCAGGCCGTGACGTCGGGCGCGCGGCACGTATTTGAAGACGGCCCGCTCAATGACGTCCATATCCTTGAGGATGTAAAAGACGAGAAACGGCACGATCATGAGCAGGAAAAAGACGTTGACGACGGCGGGAATATTGTTGACGAAATCCGAGATGCGCATCGAGATCTGTCTTTCAAACCCCGCGATCGCGCGGTTAATCCCGCTGCGCACGCTGTCCGGCAGCGTATCGTTGTTGTTGAAGTGGTCCATCAGGCTTTGCGCCCGCATCGTCAGCTCCGGCATATGCTCGTTCAGCTCGTGTACCTGGCCGACGAACATCGGCGTGACGTTCACGAGGATGACGACGCAGCAGCACACGAACACCGCATAGATGAGCAGGACAGCCGCCGTCCGCGGCATGCGCCGCTGGTGCAGCAGACCGACGACGGGATTCAGGACGTAGGCGATGATCATCGCCACCAGGAACGGGGCGGACACCGCCTTGATGAAGTTGTACACGGACATCAGCATCGGCCGCACGAGCGTGAGCAGGTACAGCGCGAGCAAGCCGAGGATGACATATACCAATATCGCAAACAGACGGCTCTGGGCAAACCGATTCATGTCCCCACCCCCGCTTCGGCACTCGTCCCCAGCCACTCTGTTCCAGTATATGTACTTGTCCCCTGCTCTAAACCCAGCGGCCACAACAAACGCCCCGTTCCTCCAGTCTGGAGTCGCGGGGCGTCGCATGGGCTTGTTCGGTCGATCTCGGTCAGTTCACGTGAACTTGAGGAGGAATCGGCTCCTCGAAAAACAGATCGTCCAGCGAGCTGAGGGTGCCGTCTTCTTCGACTTGGTAAACCGACATCTTGTCGCCGTTCACCGTCAGCTCGATAAAGCAGCTCCAGCAGTAAAATTGATGCGAACCGATCTTGCCGATATCCTTGGAATTGCAGTTCGGGCATCTCATCATGGTTTATCACCTGTCACTTTCCGCGTTAGGTTCTCTCTCCAGTATCCGCTCGTAGGAGGCAGGCACGAGGATGGCGTCTTCGCCGAGAGTTACGCCTTCCGGACCGTTCGGCAGATAGAGCCGCCGACGCCCTTCGAACACGTCCGCGAGAAAACCGTCCGTCAATTCATATCCTGCTATCTGTGTACCCTCCGACTTGCGAAAATAAACATCGGAAACCCTGCCGAGTTCTTGTCCATCGATCGTGAATACGGGCAGCTCCTTCAATTGAATGAGGCCCGTATGAAAGGTACGCTGCAAGTCTTTGCGATGGACCGTTGCGATCGCTTCGGGACCGGAGATCAGAAGGACGTCTTCGCCTTCCGTCTTCACGTTCTCCCATTTGACGATGCGGACGGATTTGCGGAACCAGACCTTCGTATCGAGCACGATGCACGTCCGCTGCCAGAACTCGTCGAATCCGACGTCCAGAACGCGTCCGACCAGCTTGCCGTTCTCGTAGAAGACGGGCAGCCCGATCATCTGTTGCAAGGTTCGCATTTCCTTGGCCCCTCCGATTGCGAAGCGCCTGCTATCTATTACGCAATCGCGTCGTAATGGTTGCAATGATTTTTGCGGTTTTTTCCGCTTCTGCCGTAGTATTGCCCAATCCGAAGCTAAATCTTACCGCTTGGCGGCAAAAATGAGACGCAAGACCCATCGCTTCGAGCACGTGCGACGGCTGAAGCGAACCCGAAGTGCAGGCGGAGCCGCCCGAAGCGGCGACACCGGCCAAGTCGAGACTCATCAGCATCGTCTCGTTCGGTACGTCGTAAAAGACGATGCTGGCGATATGGGGCAGCCGGCTCTCCGGCCGCTGCTCGCCGTTTAAGGCGAATGCGTCCGCGCCGAGCTCCACGGTCAGCGCCCGGATGAGCGCGCCGCGTACGGTCTCGGCATGCGCCCGGCGCGCCTCGCGTTCTGCGGCGGCCAGCTTCGCGGCAGCCGCAAACGCGGCGATGCCCGCCACGTTCTCCGTGCCGGCCCGGCGCTTGCGCTCCTGGGAGCCGCCGTACAGCAACGGCTGCCACGGAGTGCCGGTTCGCACGTACAGCGCGCCGACGCCTTGCGGGCCGCCCATCTTGTGGGCGGACACGCTCAGCAGATCGACGGGCAGCGCTGACAGGTCGATCGGCTCGTAGCCGAACGCCTGGACCGCGTCCACGTGCATGACCGCGCCGTGGGCGCGGGCAAGCTCTCCGATCTCCGCGTACGGCTGCAGCGTTCCGACCTCGTTGTTGCCTGCCATCACGCTGACGACCGCGGTCGTCGGACCGATGGCCGCGCGGGCGTCTTCGAGCGAGACGCGGCCGGTTTCGTCAACCGGCAGCACGGTCAACTCGAAGCCTTCGGACGCCAGCGCCCGGCAGGCGTGGAGGACGGCGTGATGCTCGACCGCCGTCGTCACGACGCCGAGGCGGCGTCCATCGCGCGCGCGCATCGCGCGCGCGGCGCCGAACAGCGCGGCGTTGTCGCTCTCCGTGCCGCCGCCGGTGAACACGAGCTCATCCGGTCGGCAGCCGAGCACACCCGCGATCTCGTCGCGGGCGCGCGTCAGCCGCGAACGCGCGGCCCGGCCGAACGCATGCAAGCTGGACGGGTTGCCCGGTCCAGCGCCAGCAGCCGCTACGTACGCCTCCAGCGCTTCGGGGCGCATCGGCGACGTCGCGGCATGGTCGAAGTAAATCCCGCTCATAGGCTCACCCTGCCTAAATGTAGAACATGTAGCTGTCGGGCTGGCCTTCGTCCTTGAAGTTGACCAGGTCGTGCAGCGTCGTCGAATCCAGCACGCTCGCGATCCCGTCGCGGATGCGCAGCCACAGGTCGCGCTTGGCGGGATCGTCTTCTTCCGTAAAGTCTACCGGGCTGATCGGCCCTTCCAGGATGCGGATGATGTCGCCCGCGGTAATGATCTCGGGGTCTTTGGACAGCACGTAGCCGCCGTAGGCGCCCCGGATGCTTTTAACGAAGCCGGCGTTGCGCAGAGGCGCGATCAACTGCTCCAGGTAATGCTCGGAAAGCCCGTTTTTCTCCGCGATGCTCTTCAGGGAAATCGGACCTTCGCCGAATTTGGCCGCCAGCTCCATCATGATCGTCAAGCCGTAACGGCCTTTCGTCGAAATCTTCAACGGTTCGCACCTCAATTCATGCGGATTGCAAGATAGTCTATTTCGTATGCCAGGTCTCGTAGGCATGGCGCCAACGTCCTTCGTTCCCGAGGGAACAAGAGCCGCTTGGCTGAAACGCTAAAAAAAGGGAGTATCCCCATATCACATCTATGTTATCACATCATCTTCATTTGTGGTCAAAAAATACGTGACATATTCATGTTATTTTGCAACCGGTCCGGCGGACGGGCGTGTGAGAATGCATCCGCTTTGTGCTACAATAGACCGTGTTCCGTCCGAAGACGAAACCAAGGATCGCCACGTAAGGAAATGGAGTGATGAGCATGAGCGATATCCGATTCGCCGATCCGTCCTCGACGCGGGTCGTCGTAGGCATGTCCGGCGGCGTCGATTCGTCCGTGACCGCGCTGCTGCTCAAGCAGCAGGGCTTCGACGTCATCGGCGTATTCATGAAAAACTGGGACGACACCGACGAGAACGGCGTCTGCACGGCGGAAGTCGACGCCGAAGACGTGCGCCGCGTCTGCGATCAGATCGGAATCCCTTCCTATACCGTCAATTTCGAAGAGCAGTATCAGGACAAGGTGTTCGCCTACTTCCTGGACGAGTACCGCAAGGGACGCACGCCGAATCCCGATGTGATGTGCAACCGCGAAATCAAGTTCGGCGAGTTCCTGCAAAAAGCGCTGGATCTGGGAGCCGACGTGATCGCCACCGGCCACTACGCGCGGGTGGAGCTGCAAGACGGCGAATACCGGCTGCTGCGCGGCGTCGACGGCAACAAGGACCAGACGTATTTTCTCCATGCGCTCAATCAGTCGCAGCTGTCGCGGGCGATGTTCCCGATCGGTCATCTGCCGAAGTCCGAAGTGCGCCGCATCGCCGAGGAAGCGGGGCTGGCAACCGCCAAGAAAAAGGACAGCACCGGCGTTTGCTTCATCGGGGAGCGCAACTTCAAGGAGTTTCTGAGCCAATACTTGCCCGCCAAGCCGGGGGACATGGTCGACATCGCCTCCGGCGAAGTGAAGGGCCGGCATGATGGACTGATGTATTATACGCTCGGCCAGCGCCAAGGTCTTGGGATCGGCGGTTCGGGCACCGGCGAGCCGTGGTTCGTTGCCGACAAGGACCTGGAACGCAACGTGCTCTATGTCGTCCAAGGCGAGCGACACGAGAGCCTCTACTCCGTCGGCCTGACCGCCAGCGGCGTGAACTGGATCTCGCCGCGCGCGGCGGAAGGAGACTTCCGCTGCACGGCCAAGTTCCGCTACCGTCAGCCCGACCAAGGCGTAACCGTCGTCCCGCAAGCGAACGGCCTTTGGCGCGTCGACTTCGACGTTCCGCAGAAGGCGGTCACGCCCGGACAAGCAGTTGTCTTCTACGACGGGGACGTCTGCCTGGGCGGCGGCACGATCGAGCAGGTGCACAAGACCGCCGCGGTCGAAGCTCCCTAATCCGAACCTCAACCCAAGCCGCGTGTGCCAGGACGAACCTGGCCGCGCGGCTTTTTGGCGTTTTCGGATCCGAGGCCGCCTTGTGACCGTTTCCGGCGCTCGGCGAACCGCATGAAAAACCCCCGGCGAACGCCGGGGGTTGCGGTTATATGCGCTCTTTCGTGATATGCGATAAGTCTTCGCGGATGCGAGACTTACAGTTTCACCACGTTGGATGCTTGCGGTCCGCGGTTGCCTTGCGTGATTTCGAATTCTACCGCTTGACCTTCTTCCAAGGTCTTGAAGCCTTCGCCTTGGATCGCAGAGAAGTGGACGAATACGTCGTTGCCGTCATCTACGGAGATGAAGCCGTAGCCTTTCTCTGCGTTAAACCACTTAACTGTTCCTCTCAAATGAAAAACCTCCTAAAATCTCGCCGTAAATCGGCGAATGACATCATTATAACCGATCACCTGTCAAGACGCAATATGTGAAAGTTTTCGATCTTTTTGGAAAAGCTACCTGCGCGTCAGCGTGAGCATGGGACTGGCGACTGGCACGAACGGCAGCTTGCCTGCCGTCTCGCGGGCTTCCGCCAGCGGCAAGATCGACGCGAGCAGCTCCGGCAAATGCGGATAGGGCTCCCACCGGAGCGACACGAGCGGATAGATCCGCACCTCTCCTCCCGGTCTGACGACGCGCAGCAGCTCGCGCAGCGCCTCGGCGTGGAAATCCAGCCCGAACTGGTCCGCATATAGGAACAGGAAGTGACTGCAGAGCGCCAGCGAGAACGTCCCGTCCGCGTACGGCAGGCGCGGCAGTCCGGCCGCCGCATAGCGGTCCTCGCCCGCGTCCGCGCGGAAATGCGCCGCGAACTTCGCCAGCGAAGCCTCCCGCAGCGCGCGGTGCCGCGTCGGCGAACCGTAATAGCTCCAGTCGTAGTGAGTTAGATTCGCCTCCAGCTTGGCGGACGATACGCCGATTTCCCGCGCTGCGGCGGCGATAACCTCTTCTCGCTCTCCGGCGTAGAACGGATCCGCCGCCCGGGCGTCGAGCCCTCTCGCGCACAGCTCCGCCGTGAACGAGGACGCTCCGCCGGCCGCGTCCAGCACCGGTCCTTCGCGGAGGCGCGCCTCCGTCAGATCGAACATCGTCAAGTACTCGTCGTACGAGCGGCACGTCGACGCGACGCCGCTCTGGGGGTAGGCCGGAATGTCCGGTCTTTCTTTGCTCATTTCGCTCTTCTCCTCTCGTCTTCGCTCGTCTCTTCTCGGTCTGGCTCCCCGTCGCGGGCGCTCCCGCCCGCGCTCCGGGTTCCTATTAAAATGCCATACGCTCCCAGTTCCCGTCAAGAGGTTCCGCTTTTTGTTATCGCATCCGGCCGAGAGGCGGCTTCGAACGTTGATTTCTGGCACCATCTCTTCTATGATCATGATAACGGCTCAGCCGTATCCACCGGCAGACGACTGCCTGACGGGAGGTCGATCCCTTTGTTCGCCAAACATGTCATCTACAAGCACGACAATTACAACATGCTGACCGTCGAGGTGCAAGGCAAAACGCTGGTCGTTCGCCAGATTTCCGACCAGTGGGGCGAGGAGTGCCACCGCTTCCTCAGCCGCCCCGAGATGATGCATTGGGCCGAGAAGCATTTCCTGCCGAGCGACTTTCCCGGCGGCGAGCAGCAGATGGGCGAAGTGCTGAGCCATCTGCGCAACGTCTAGCCCGACAGTTCGCCCGAAGGAGGTTGTCCGTTCCTTGGACGCTGAAACTACGCTTATTTACGCCATCGCTTCATTCGGCCTCGCCGCCGTGCTCATCTGGCAGCGGTCGGCCATTCCGGAACGGTTGAGACGCGGCATGGCGCTCGTCTCGCTGTTTCTGGTCGCCTTTGCTTTTTTTCTGATCGTATACAGCTTCTATTCGGCTGGTACGTAAGGCCGCGCGAGCGGATGTAGGAAATGCGCGGGCGGGACATACTAGAACGGATTGCCATTTCCATCCGGAGGTCCGTTGATGTTCAATCGCGTCCTGCCGCCCGTCGCGCTCGCGACGGCTTTGTCGCTCCTGTGCACGTCCGGGCTGCCCCCTGCCCCCCGTCCGCCCCGCGCCGCGGCGTCGGTTGCGCCGGCGCGGCCGCAGCAGGCGGAAGCCGCCCGTTATTTATTCAAGCCGAGGAGGTTATCCGAACCGATGAGCCAACTGCCCAAACGTAGCGAGTCGTCCGCCGAGCACTGCTGGAAGCTCGAGGACCTGTACGCCGACCAAGCCGCATGGGATGCCGAATATGCGGAGGTGCGCCGCAAGCTGGGCGAAGTGTCCCGCTTCGAAGGCAAGCTGAAGGACGCTTCGGCCATCGCCGAATGCTTCGAGCTCGAGGACGCGCTGTCGCTGCTGACCGAGCGCTTGTACGTCTATTCGAACATGCGTCACCACGAAGACATGGCCGAAGGCAAGTACCAGTCGCTCTCCGAGAAAGCCAAGAAGCTGAGCGTCGAAGTGGGCGAAGCGCTGTCGTTCATCACCCCGGAAATTTTGAGCCTCTCCGAAGACGAATTGAAGGGACTCATCCAATCGCCTTCGCTCAAGCCTACATACAAGCACACCTTGGAAGAGATGCTTCGCCAAAAGCCGCACGTCCTCTCGAAGACGGAGGAATCGCTGCTCGCGCAAGTCGGCAATCTGTCCCAAGCGCCGAACACGATTTTCGGCATGCTGAACAACGCCGACATGAAGTTCCCGAAGGTCAAAAACGAAAAAGGCGAGGAAGTCGAGCTCACGCACGGACGCTACATCCAGTTTCTCGAGAGCCGGGATCGCGACGTTCGGCGCGAAGCGTTCAAGGCGATGTACGACACGTACGGCAAATGGCGCAATACGCTCGCCGCCACGCTGAACGCCAACGTCACGAAGAACCTGTTCTACGCGAACGCCCGCCGCTATCCGTCCGCGCTCGAGATGTCGCTGTTCGGCGATAATATTCCGAAGAGCGTTTACGACAACCTGATCGCCACGATTCACAAGCATCTGCCGCTTATGCACCGCTACATGGCGCTGCGCAAAAAGCTGCTTAAGGTCGACGAGCTTCATATGTACGACCTGTTCGCGCCGCTCGTCGACGAGTTCGACATGAACATCACCTACGACGAAGCGAAGAAGATCGTATACGACAGCCTTGCGCCGCTTGGCGAAGATTATCGCCACGCGCTGCAGGAAGGCTTCGATCAAGGCTGGATCGACATCTACGAAAACGAAGGCAAACGCAGCGGCGCCTACAGCTGGGGGGCGTTCGGCACCCATCCTTACGTGCTGCTGAACCACAAGGACAACCTGAACAGCATGTTCACGCTGGCGCACGAGATGGGCCATGCGCTGCATTCGCACTATTCGGACGGCAACAACGAATACCGCGACGCGCAGTATACGATCTTCCTGGCGGAAGTCGCCTCCACGCTGAACGAGGCGCTGCTGATGGATTATCTGCTCGACAAATCGACGGATCCGAAGGAGAAAATGTATCTCCTCACGTATTACGCCGACCAGTTCCGGACGACGGTATTCCGCCAGACGATGTTCGCGGAGTTCGAGAAGCTCGTTCATGCGAAGGCCGAAACGGGCGAATCGCTGACGCCGCAAGAGCTGTCCGACATCTACTACGACCTGAACGTCAAGTATTACGGGGACGGCATGGTCGTCGACAAGGATATCGCGATGGAATGGGCGCGCATCCCCCACTTCTATACGAGCTTCTACGTTTACAAATACGCGACCGGCTTCTCCGCCGCGACGAGCTTCTCCAAGCAGATTCTCGACGAAGGCCAGCCGGCGGTCGACCGCTACCTGGGCTTCCTGAAGAGCGGCGGCAGCGACTACTCGATCAATATTCTGATGAAGGCCGGCGTCGACATGTCCACGCCGGAGCCGATCGAGCAGGCGATGAGCGTGTTCGAAAGCCTGATCGAGCAGATGGAGCAGCTGACGTCGAAGTAAAGGCCGGACCCGGCCGTGGCGCGAAGGGCCGTCCCGAAGTCATTCCGACTTTCGGGACGGCCCTTTTTTCTACCCGAGGAACTCCGCATGGAAATTCGACCCGAAACGGCAGGATTCGACGAGAATGGCGCGAATACATTGGGGAGGTATAGAAGGAGTGAGCGTCCCTTGGTCCGAACCGACTTGTCATCCGATCAATTGCTGAGCGTGATTTTTGACTATATGGCCAAAATCTCGGGCGAGTCGCGGCTTGCGGGCGTGCTCGTTCTCATGGCCAACATGGGCCGGGAGATGATCGTGGCCGACCGCTGCGCCGTCTGGCTAATCGACGAAGCGAACGAAGAACTGTACACGACCGTCGCGCACGGCGTAAAGGAAATCCGCGTTCCGTACGGCATCGGACTCGTCGGCCACGCGATCGCGACCGGCGAGCCGAGCATCGTCGACGACGCGTACGCCGATCCCCGCCACCACGCCGAGAACGACCGCAAAACCGGATACGTGACCCGCTCGGTCGTCACGATTCCGTTCCGCAACCACGACGGCCGCATCATCGGCGCCTACCAAGCCGTCAACAAGATGACGGCAGCCGGCAAGTTTACCGAAAAGGACCTGGAACTCCTCTCGCTCGCCGCCTCTTACGCGGGCAAATCGCTGGAGTCCGTCATGCTGCACCAGGAAATCGTCGATACCCAGCGCGAGATCATCGCGACGATGGGACAAATCGGTGAGAGCCGCTCCAAGGAGACAGCCCTTCACGTTCGCCGCGTCGCCGAATACTCCCATGTACTCGCTCTCCGGCTCGGCCTCGACCCGCGCGAGGCGGACGTGCTTCGCACCGTATCGCCGATGCACGACATCGGCAAAGTGGCCATTCCGGACGCCGTCCTCAACAAGCCCGGCAAGCTGACCGAAGCGGAATTCGAGCTCATCAAGTCCCATACCGACATCGGCTACCGGCTGCTGAAGGGCTCCCGCAGGGATCTGCTCGGGGCGGCGGCGATCGTCGCCGGCCAGCATCACGAGAAATGGGACGGCAGCGGCTACCCGAACGGTCTGAAAGGCGAAGAAATCCACATCTTCGGCCGGATCACCGCCGTGGCGGACGTATTCGACGCGCTCAGCACCGAACGCGTCTACAAGTCGGCTTGGCCGATCGAGCGAATCGAACGGTGGTTCCGCGAGGAACGAGGGCGGCACTTCGACCCGGTCGTTGTGGACGCGTTTTTCGATGAGCTTCCCCGCCTGCTCGAGCTTCGGGAAAGCCTGAAAGACGAAGCCTGAGCCGCTTTCCGATTCGTTTCGCTTCGCCCTCTCCCCGTACTCCCCGAATTTCTTTTTATCCCAGCTGTTCTTTTTCTAAAAGGCCGTTATCTTCCTTTACGTGTCCGCGATGCCTTCGATCCGGGGTGCGAGCAGCTCCCGCCACGCCGCCAGGCGATCCTCGAGCCCGCGATATTTCGGCGTCGGGATCGGACTGGTGGACGGCAGCCGCAGCACTGTTCGGGCTTGCACCTCCGGCGCCGCGCCGAAGTGGCGCATCAGCTCGCCGTGAGATTTGGCGCCGTTGCAGGCGATGACCGAAATGCCGGGATACGCCCGCAGCAGTTCGGGGACGTCGTTCGGCAGCAAATCCCGGATTTCGCTGTCCAGGCTCCCTGCCCGGACGCAGGACGCGATCGTGTCCCATATGGCGAAGCCATGCGCCAGCGCGAACGCAAGCCGATCCTCGTACCGCTCGTCAACGGCAGGAACGCCGTGGAGTGCGAACAGAATCGGCCAGAAGTAGTTGCGGGCATTGCCGTAATATTGATGCAGCTGCAGCGATGCGACGCCCGGCATGCTGCCGAGGACGAGGCATCGCGAGCGATCGTCGACGACCGGCGGGAACGAATGGACGCGTGGCGCCGATTCCATAGGTCGTATGCTCCTTCCGTACGCGCGAATGTGGACCTATTGTCTCACTCGCGTGCGCAGAAGGCAAATGCGGGCTCTTGCGCGGCCTTGCACTCGTCCGTGTTCAGCAATCGATCCCAGGCGCGGGATGGCGAGCGGCGTCCGCCCGTAGGGCGCGTCCCTGGAGCAGCGGAATCGCCGCTGCAGGCGATCGTAGCGACGACGAGCGTCGTGGATGTCCGCAACCCGCGGCCTCCACCGCGGACGTTTAGCCTTTTACGCTGCCGGCCGTCAAGCCTTCGATGATTTGGCGCTGCAGGAACGCATACAGGACCAGCACCGGCAGCACGCTGAAGACGATTCCCGTGCAGATGAGCGCGTAGTTCATTTGGAACGCGTCGCGGAATCCGACCATCCCGGTCGGCAGCGTGCGCAGGGAGTCTTTGTTGATGAAGAAATTCGACAGCAGGTACTCGTTCCAGTTGCCGAGGAAATTGACGATGAAGACGGTGACGAGCGACGGGATGGACAGCGGCAGGATAATCTTCAGGAACATCCGGATCGCGCCCATGCCGTCGACCGTGCCCGCTTCCTCCAGTTCGTGGGGGATCGCCCGCATGAACGCTGCGAGCAGCAGGACGCTGAATGGAAGCGCGCCTGCCGTATACGGCAGGAACAGCGACCAGTGGGTGTTCAAGATGTGCAGGTCGCGGACGAGAAAGTACTGTGCGATAAAAAGCACGTTGCCCGGAATGAGCATCCCGATCAGGACGAACTGATAGATGACGCGGCTGACCCCCACCAGCTTCATCCGCGTGATGGCGAATGCCGCAGCCGAAGCCAGGAACACGCCGACGGCGGCCGCGCTGAAGGCCAAGTACAAGCTGTTGAAGAAGTAGACGCTGATCTTCGCCTTGACCCAAGTTTCCCTGTAATTGTCGAACGAAAGCGACTTCGGCAGGCCGAACGGATGCTGCGTGATTTCGTTGTTGTCCAGCTTAAACGACGAGAACAGGACGAACAAAAAGGGAACCAGGATGACGACAACGTAGAGCAGCATGAAAATGTGCGGAACGGCTTTTTTGACGGTTGCCGGCATCAGTACTCAATCCTTTCCTGTCTTCTCGCGATCAGCAGTTGATACAGCGCGGTCAACATGAGCGCGATGACGAAGATGATGATCGACAGCGCCGAGCCGTAGCCGTAATCGCCGTATTTGATCGCTTTGTTGACCATGTAGGAAGCCATGACGTCCGTGCTTCCCGCGGGTCCGCCCCCCGTCATGACGAGCACGATGTCGACGACCCGCAGGGCGCCGGCAATCGAAAGCATGATGACGACGTTGATGATCGGCTTGATGAGCGGAACGGTCAAATACCAGGCGCGCTGGACGCCGGACGCCCCGTCGATCTTCGCCGCTTCGTCGATATCCTTCGGAATGGCGAGAATCGCGGCCAGGATCAAGACGATGTAGAAGCCCATCCACTGCCAGGCGTTTGTCACGAGAATGGAGAACATCGCCAACTTCGGTTCGGCCAGCCAATAGATCGTTTCCACGCCGAAGTTCTTCAAGATGCTGTTGAGCAGCCCCACGTCCGGATTGTAAATGTAGCCCCACAAAATCCCGATGATCGACGTGGACAGGATGGAAGGCATGAAAACCGTCGTCTTGTAGAAGCCCTGAAACCGTTTGACGCTGCTGATCAGCAGCGAGAATATGACGATCAACGGCACTTGAATGCACGTGGAAACCAGCAGGATGATCAGGTTGTTCCAGATCGAGCTGCGGAACTCCGCGTCCTTGAAGGCGTTGACGAAGTTGTCCAATCCGATGAACTCTTTGTGGTTCAGGCCGTCCCAGTTCGTAAAGCCGTAGATGAAGGACGTCACCGTCGGATAAATGAAGAACATGCAATAGAGCGCGATCGTGGGCAGAACAAAGAGCAGATATACATAGGGATTTTTCAGCGTGCTTTTCATGGTTCCTCCCCCGGCTTCGTCAGACTCGAGAAAAGGTCTCCGCCCACGCGGGGCGGGCGGAGACCTCTCTACGTTCCTGCGAGGCGATCTTACTTAGCCGCGGCGTTCTCGGCGTCTTGGACTTTTTGGATGGCGTCGCCGACTTGTTGAGCCGTAGCTTTGCCTGCGATCAGCTTTTGAAGCTGGGTTTCGGTTTCGGTGTACACCTTGGACTGGATGATTTGGTCGAAGTGCGGGAACGTCTTGCTGGCGTTTTTCAGCGCGTCCAGCACTTCCTTCAGCAGCGGGCTCGTGACCTTGCCCAACGCTTCGTCGGACAGCTTCATGGAAGGCAGGACGCCATCCTCGAGCAGACCGCGGAGCTGCATTTCGTCGGAGAACAGGTTTTTGACGAACGATTTGACGACCGCTTTTTCGTTGTCGTTCAGGTCTGCGGAGAAGCCGTAGCCTTCGGCATAGTTCGCGTTCATCGCCGTTTGGTCGCCCTTGCCGTTCGGCACCGGCGCGAGTGCGATGTAGGATACTTTGCCCGCCAGCTTCGCCCCGACGGCCGGCTTGCCGGAAGCGTCCAGCTGATCCGTGAACGCGGAGTTCCGCCAGGAGCCGTCAAACATCATGCCCGCTTTGCCGGCGATGAAGTCGTTCAGCATGTCGTCGTACGTTTTGCCAAGCTCACCCTTTGTGAAGTAGCCTTTCTTCTCGAAGTCGGCGTATTGCTGGTAAGCCGCGACGACATCCGGGGAGTTCCACTTCGTCTCGCCCGTGATGAAGCCCGCGTTCGTATTCTCGCCGGCGATGCGGCCGATAAGCGTGTTCACGAACATGTTCGGCACCCAGCCGGCTTTGGAGCCGACCGCGATGGGGGTGATGCCGTTTTGCTTCAGGGTGTCGGCAGCTTTGATCATCGCGTCCCAAGTCGTCGGAGCTTCGAGATTGTATTTGGCGAACAGCTCTTTGTTATAGAAGATGCCTTCCGTGTTGCCGCCGATCGGCAGGCCGTACACTTTGCCGTCCACGGACCATGGGTCGAGGACATTCAGGAACTTGTCCTTCAGGCCCAGTTCGTCGATGATCGGCGTCAGGTCCAGCAAGCGTCCGGCTTTGGCGTACTTCTGCGCGTCGCCCGCGCCGGCAAACAGGGAGAAAATTTTCGGAGGGTTGCCGGCTGCCATTTCGGCTGGCAGTTTGGTGAAACGGTTGACGCTGTCTTCGACGCCGTCCAGCTCGAACGAAACTTCCGGGATCTCCTTCTTGACGTTGTCGAGTACGCTGTTCAGGATCGCAAGGCGGAACTTGCGCGGCTCCCCGATCTGAATGTGGCGCACCGTCATGGAGAACGGCTCGACCTTCGGCGCGGCCGACTCGCTCGGAGACGGGGATGCCGACTCGGACGCGCTCGGGCTCGGGCTGGCGCTTTCGCTGGCGGAAGGTGACGCCGCGTTTTTGTTGTCGTTGCCGCCGTTGCCGCCGCAAGCTGCTAGGAATGCGGACATGGCCATCGATACTGCCAATACGGAAGTCAGTTTCTTTTTCACTTGTAAGACCCTCCCATAGATTGGTTTGCTTCACATTCTTATTGTAAGTGCAATTTCAGTCGAAGTAAGGACGTTAATTCCCTAAAGGAGGGATACAATCATCTTGTGATCGAATCGTCCGTCCGCTCGTAAACTAGATCTGAAGTCTTGTACCGGAGGGATGAGGCGATGCATGCGATTTGGTCCAAAAGAATGATGTTTCTCTTGTTCGCCGCCGTCGCGGCGGCGGCGATTCCGGCCTTGCCGCTCCGCGCAGCCGCGGAAACCGCAGTCCCGGCGCCCTATGCCGCCGCACGGACCGTTGCCGTCGCCGGGACGGTTGAGGACGGCAGCAGTCCCGGCGCGGACGATCCGGACGAAGCGATCGCGGGCGCGAGCGAATGGGCGAAGCCCGAGCTGCGGCTCGCGATCGCGGCCGGGCTCACGACGCCGGCGGCGCTGGATCTGTTCGCGCAGCCGATCTCGCGGGAGCGCTTCGCGGGCCTAGCCGTGCGGCTTTACGAGGCGCTGACCGGCGGCGCCGATGACGGCGCGACGGTCTCCGGGTCGCCCGACGCGGGCGCGGAGCCGTCCGAAGCGGCAGACGCAAACAGCCCCGCGTCTCCGTTCGAGGATACGATCAGCCCCGACGCGATCCGTGCCTGGCGGCTCGGCATCGTGCAGGGGGTGGAGGCGCATCTGTTCGCCCCCAACGCGGCGATCACCCGCCAGGAGCTGGCGGTGATGCTGTCGCGCGCGATCCGGGCCGCCCGGCCCGATGCGCCGCTCTCCTCGCGTGCGGCGGACGCGTTCGCCGACGAAGACGAGATCGGCGGCTGGGCGAAGGAGGCGGTTCGTTCCGCCGTCCTCCTGGGCGTCTTAAAGGGCGACGAGGACGGACGGATCGACCCGCTCGGCCTGACCACGCAGGAGCAAGCGGTCGTGACGGTTTACCGGGCTTTCGCGGCGTTGCGCCCCCTGCAAGCCGGGGTGGTGCAAGAGACGGAGTGACGCGATGGAGTGTAAGGCAGCGTGGCATCTGCGGTAAGGTAAGTGGTGCGAGGTAATCGCGGTGAGGTAAGCGTAGTGGGGCAAGCGTGGCGGGCAAGCGTGGCGGGCAAGCGTGGCGGGCAAGCGTGGCGGG
>NZ_JAJFOW010000267.1 GCF_020731285.1 Cohnella baijiui | reverse complement strand
AATTAATATAGCGTCCGGCCACATACCTGCCGTTCTCTGCTACTTGAGCGGTACCCGTCTTGCCCGCTACTTGATAACCTGGCAGAGCAAACGGCTGCCCAGTTCCGTTTTTTTCATTAACGACCGCTCCAAGAAGATCACGCGTCTGCTTCGCTGTATCTTCTGAAATTACACGACGAACCATTTCTGGCTTGTTCTCTTTAAGCACCTGATCTGTTTTTGCATCACGAATCTCTTTTACAATATACGGCTTCATCAGCTTG
>NZ_JAJFOW010000266.1 GCF_020731285.1 Cohnella baijiui | reverse complement strand
ATTTATGTGACAGGGAGCATGGCGTCAAGAGCAGTCCGCAACAATCAGGCTCCAATCGATGCAGCCATCGTTGGAATTATTGATAATATGGAGATTGATCGCGGAGGTTGAATATGAGCATACGTACAAAGACATTGAAACAGGTCATGCAGTGGCGGCAGCTGATTGATACGTTACTTGATGAAAATCAATATGCGGACATTGTTCTGCGAAACGGTTATTTCGTCAATGTAATTACCCGTGAGATTTATAATGCGGACGTAG
>NZ_JAJFOW010000265.1 GCF_020731285.1 Cohnella baijiui | reverse complement strand
ATTTAGTGCACGGGTCGAGCGAGGGGATTTGTTCCCGATATATTTCAAGCATGCTCTAGAACGAGCGCTCACCGGAGCCAAGGGTCCGGTACATCTATCGATTCCGCTTGACGTATTGCTTGAAGATGTAGGGGCATTTGATGTCTTATCCGAACAAAAGAGGTTTCCACTGACTTCTGAAGGCATACAGGCAGTCATCCCTCTCATCGAACAGGCACAAAATCCGGTAATGATTCTTGGCAAAGGTGTTCACTCTGCCTTTGCC
>NZ_JAJFOW010000264.1 GCF_020731285.1 Cohnella baijiui | reverse complement strand
CAAGACCTTATGGACAGTAGGGAATTGACCTTAGAAGAGTATAAGAAGAGACCCTGGCATCACCGTATTCTTGAATCCATTGCCAGGCTCTTATCTCCGCTGCTATAAAATAATAAAGAACAGGGATAAAAACACGTCTGTGCTTTTATCCCTGATTTTTTTTGCTGTATGATTTGCCTTCAGATGATTATCTCGCAAGTGGATAGCTGTCCGACTTTCCCGCCGCTATCTGCCCAATCGGCAAAATTTCATAGCGATTCTTATTC
>NZ_JAJFOW010000263.1 GCF_020731285.1 Cohnella baijiui | reverse complement strand
ATAAAGGACGATGGGCTATTGGATATATTTCCGATCAATCGTTCGTTTCTAAAGACACGGTTATTACCAGTACAGTGCAAAATGTCAGCGATGTCTATGTTAAAGTAGCCATGCAGCATAAGGAAGGAACGATGCCTGGCGGGTGTGTGAACTATGACTTCAACAATGGAGGACAGGATTTGGCTGGTTTTGGACCGATGGTGCCGCCTTTTGTTCAAGAGCAATTAGAACAGAAGATTAAGCAATACAAAACGGGAGAATTCTCC
>NZ_JAJFOW010000262.1 GCF_020731285.1 Cohnella baijiui | reverse complement strand
CTGCTTTTAGCACATCGCGGCCTTGCGCAAACGTTTTCTATAGAAGGTGTAACCAATGATACGTGTACAGCGGAGCGTATATACAAACCGGAACATCCGTACATAGAGAATACGATTCCCTCCATGGAAGCTGCTTTTCGAGCTGGCGCTGATATCGTTGAATTCGATATACGACCGACAAAAGATGGGCAATTCGCAGTGTTTCATGATTGGACTCTTGATTGTCGAACAAATGGAAAAGGCGAGCCAAAAAACTATACCATGGC
>NZ_JAJFOW010000261.1 GCF_020731285.1 Cohnella baijiui | reverse complement strand
TGCTGAAGGAACTATTAAAGCCAAAAGCGTATTCATCGCTGTAGGAGCCAAAGCACCATCAAGCAAAATTAAGGGTGAAGAGGAATTCACCGGACGCGGTGTAAGCTACTGCTCGACGTGTGACGCTGCATTCTTCCAAGATCGTGTTGTGATTGTTACAGGAGATAATGAAGAAGCTATCCATGAAGCAGAGTCGCTGTCCAAGTTTTGTAAAGAAGTACGCTTCTTGATTCCAACAGGAAACATCAAGGGACAGGCTGATCTATC
>NZ_JAJFOW010000260.1 GCF_020731285.1 Cohnella baijiui | reverse complement strand
CATCAGCTCCACACGCTTTTGTTCATTGGCTTCATTAATAGCGCGATTCAACAAATCATCGTACACCGCATTTTCATAATTTCCACGACTTGACATCGCCGCTCCCCGCCACTCATCAAGATAGGACATCGCATCATCATAATCGGCTCCCCAGCGGGTAATACCCATCTGATAATTGCCATCACGCATCGTCTGCAGGCGTCCTTTGTGAGGCTTCGTTACAATCGCGACATCTATCCCCAGATTTTTTTTGTATTCACTCTGCAGG
>NZ_JAJFOW010000259.1 GCF_020731285.1 Cohnella baijiui | reverse complement strand
GCTTTTTTGCCTACAATCGCAGAATTAAGCTTCCCGCGCACCGGGGAGATGACATTCTCCACCTTCTTTTTCTCTTCTTCACTCAGGATATAGGCGCCGCCGTTGCGAAATCCTCTAAGCGCCTGCTCCCGCACGTTGCGATCGACAATAACCGCTTGCTCTGATGCGCAAATCGTGCCATTATCAAACGTCTTGCTGTCAATAATGCGCTGTACGGCTTTAGCTGTATTTGCTGTTTTTTCGATATAGACCGGTACATTGCCGGGAC
>NZ_JAJFOW010000258.1 GCF_020731285.1 Cohnella baijiui | reverse complement strand
GCTCGGTTGAGTTCCTGCTTTACCCGGTAGGTTTCCCGCTCTGCTTCGATTCTTTCCTGTGTACCCTGTTGATAGCGAGCGGCCACTCTCTGCCATGCTGCCAACTCCTGTTCAAGAGAGAGCTCATTATAGTACTTGCGTTCGTCGATCCATTTTTTCGATGACTCAAATTTTTTCTTGTTGATCTCATCTAACTGTTTAGCCAGATCGGTCTCTGCTTTTTTAATGGTTAAATTTACCTTTTGAATCTGTTCTGTTGTCTTTGCTTG
>NZ_JAJFOW010000026.1 GCF_020731285.1 Cohnella baijiui | reverse complement strand
TATTACCAGCAGCGGGTTGCGTAAAAGTTGTGTCCACTTTCTTGACTTAGGTACAACACTCGGTGGGGGGCTCGAATAAGGAACAATTTGTTACCTATTTGGCGGGACCCTCGGCGGGGGGCGCATATAAGGAACAATTTGTTACCTATCGGCGGGACACTCGGTGCGATGGGCGAATAAGAAACCATTTGTTACCTATTCGGCGGGATGCCAGTCTGCGGATCGCAGTAGGAGCATTTTGCTCCAACTGGCGGCCCAACGCCGAGGCGCGCTGAGCCCCTCCGATGAGCCCGCGCCCACGAAAAAACGCCGCGGACCGCTCCAGCGAGTGGAGAGGCGCGGCGCTTATGGACGCAACGCGGATTAGGCGTTGATTTTTTCCTTGGCGGTGCCGGCCAGCGTGTTGAACGCGTTGATGTCGTTCACGGCCAGATCGGCGAGGATTTTGCGGTTCACTTCGATGCCGGCCAGCTTCAGGCCATGCATCAGCTTGCTGTAGGACAAGCCGTTTTGACGAGCGGCCGCGTTGATGCGCACGATCCACAGCTTGCGGAAATTGCGCTTCGTTTGGCGACGGTCGCGGTATGCGTACGTCAGGGACTTCAGGACTTGCTCGTTCGCTTTTTTGAAGAGGCGGTGTTTGGCGCCCCAGTAACCTTTAGCCAGCTTCAGGACTCTATTGCGACGGCGGCGCGTTACGAACCCGCCTTTGACTCTTGCCATTTGCGATTACCTCCCGGAATATGTGTACGCTCGCTGCTGCGAGATCGATCGATTACTTCAGGTTAGCCAGTTGCTGTTGCAGACGACGAACGTCGCCTTGCGCCATCAGCGGCTGGGTAGCGAGCACGCGCTTTTGGCGGCCCGATTTGTGGGACAGCAAGTGGTTGCGGTATGCTTTATGACGCTTCACTTTGCCGGTGCCGGTAATCTTGAAGCGGTCCTTCAGGCTGCTATGGGTTTTCATCTTAGGCATCTGTTGTTCCTCCTGTCATCAATGGGTGGCTTTGGGGGCCAGAATCATAATCATGCTGCGGCCCTCCAACTTCGGAATGCGCTCGATGACGCACAGCTCGGCTGCGGTCGCTTCGTTCGCGACGCGCTCCAGGATCTTCTGGCCGATGTTGGAATGGGCGATTTCACGACCGCGGAAACGCACGGAGCATTTCACCTTGTCGCCTTCCTTCAAGAACTTCAGCACGTTGCGCATCTTCGTCTGATAGTCGTGCTCGTCGATGTTCGCGCGGAACCAAACTTCCTTCAGGTCGACGATCTTCTGATTCTTCCGGGCTTCTTTTTCTTTCTTCTGCTGCTCGTAACGGAATTTGCCGTAGTCCATGATGCGACATACCGGCGGCTTCGCCTGCGGCGCTACGTTGACCAGGTCAAGGTTAGCGTCGATGGCCATCTGCATCGCTTCCCGAAACGGCTTGATGCCGATTTGTTCGCCTTCCGGTCCGACAAGCCGAACTTCTTTCGCCCGGATTTCCTCGTTGATTTGATGATCCTTGCTAATAGCGTTCCACCTCCAAAATGGAATAAAGGTCGTTTTTGAAGCCACTTTCCGACAAACAAAAAAATACGGGTCGCAAGAACCCGCATTCCGCTCGCAAACGTTGTATCGGCTACTGGCAAGCGATGCTCACCGACAACCAGTTGACGTAGGCTACGCATGACCAGCCAGCAAGATGCCGAACAGGTGAGAAGCGGGTGCTTCTGCTTACGCGTGCTGATTAAACAGTCACTCAAGCACTATACCACGTCCGCCCAGCGCTGTCAACCGAGCCTTCGCCGAAGTCTTGAAGGCTTCAAGCGCTGTCCGCTCGCAGCATCCAGCCCGCGCCAAGCTTTCGGCTTCGCGCCCCGCCGCCCCCAAGCCCTCAACTTTTCAGCTTCCGCCCCTCCGACAGCCGCACGACCGACGCGTCGATGCGCGAGCGCCGGGTCTCTGCGCGCTTGGCCGACTCGATCCAGGCGACATACTCCTTGCGGCCGGAGTAGGCCAGCCCCTCGTAGAACGCCAGCGCCTCCGGCCGCTCCGCCAGTGCGGCGAGCAGGTCCGCCGGCGTCTCTACCGTACGTTCCTCTGTATCCTTCTCGAGCGCCACCTGCACGGCGTCCCCCGCCCCGGTTACTCCGGCCATTTCGCGAAGCTCGCCGCCCACGACCAGATAATGCGTGCCGTCTCCGTGCGGCCGGAGCGAGCTGCGGAATTCGGCGCCGTTCACGGTTCCCCGCACGCGCACCTGCCCCTTCGCGCCGAACGCCTCCTCGACGTCAAAGGGCACGTTCACGTACGTCCACGTACCGACGCCCGTCGGCCGCACCAGCTTTCCTTCGAATTCGCGCACGCCCGCTCCCCCTTCCCGTTCGCCATCTGTTCTTCGATCATTGTACCCCTCTCGTTCAACAAGTACAAGCCGAATCCCCAAACCGGCCCGGCACGTCAAAACGGCGGCCCCTAAGGACCGCCGCAGCGCGTTTACATTTGCTTGCCTTGCACCTCTTCGAGCCGCAGCACGCGGGTGTGCTCCGTATGGCTCCAGGTTTTGTTGTTCTGCGTGAAGAACGCCCAGAACGTGACCGGCCACCAGGAGAAGAAGAAGATCGGGAACGTGATCAAGCGGAAGTACAGCTTCCAGTTGACCTTCTCGAGCAGCATGGATAGCGGCAGCTGCGCGTAGATGTACAGCGAGATCGGAACGGCGATCCAGGCCGGCGCGACCGAGTAGATCGAGT
Organism: Cohnella baijiui; assembly: GCF_020731285.1. Taxonomy (GTDB): domain Bacteria; phylum Bacillota; class Bacilli; order Paenibacillales; family Paenibacillaceae; genus Cohnella. The sequence goes on along the minus strand of NZ_JAJFOW010000026.1, from coordinate 99,926 downwards.
CGAAGTGCGGCGAGCCCGGCAGCAGCAAGTCGAACCACAGCGTCGCCGTCAGCAGGAAGCCGATCAGGAAGTTATACGCGTTGAAAATATAAATGGCGGCGTCGATCTTCACCCAGCTGCGTTCCTTGATGCCCTGCCACAGCGTGGAGAGCATGTAGCGGCGGGTGATGTCGAAGTGTCCTTGCATCCACCGGAGACGCTGGCGAGCGGAAGCGCGGAACGAGACCGGCTTTTCGTCGTAGACGCGGGCTTCGAAGTTGAACTTCGGCTTGATCCCGCGCTGAATGCAGCGAATCGTGAACTCGAGGTCTTCGACCAGGCTGGTTGCGCCCCAGCCCATTTCCTTCAGCAGCTTCGTCTCGAAGCACATGCCGGTGCCGCCCAGGAAGTTGGACAGACCGAGGTTGTAGCGCGGCAGCTGCCAGAGGCGGTTGCAAAACCAATAGTTGATGCCGTTCGCGGCGCTGACCCACGAATCGTGCGGGTTTTTCGTATCCAGGTAGCCCTGGATGACGCGATGGCCGTTGCACAGATCTTCGTTCATGTACTGCAGGAAGTTCGTCGCGACGAGGTTGTCGGCGTCGAACATGACGATGGCGTCGTACTGCTTCGGACGTTTCCACAGCTCCTTGAGCATCCACTCGATCGCAAAGCCCTTGCCGCGCTGGTGCGGGTTGTTGCGCTCGCAGGCGTATACGCCGGGATAGCGGCGCACGATGTCGGCGGTGCCGTCGGTGCAGTTGTCGCAAATGACGAAGATGTCGAACAATTCGCGCGGATAATCCATCTTGAGCAAGTTTTCCATCAGCGCGCCGACGACGGTCTCTTCGTTGTGAGCGGCCACGAGAAGAGCGAACGATTTGGTCGGCTTGTGCTCAATGCGTTCTTTTTTGCGGTACCACCCGAAAAAGGACAAAATGACCTGGTAGGCACCGATCAGGAAAAAGAACACCTGAACGGCGAGCAAAAAGTTGTTCAACATATGCGGTTTTACCCCCTAGACCCCTATTTTTCATCCAAGCTTTTTTTCTCTCTGTTTGCGGTCATGCGTCCGTCTTCCAGGCGCAGCCATTTTTTCTTAAAAAGTCATATCGCTCATTTTCTTTCGTTTCCAGCGCTTTGTCAAAACGCGATAAAGCGCATTTCCGGCCTTTTCCGCGCAAGAAGCGGATGTCTCGGGAGCAGGGTCTCCCCTCCGGAACGGATATCGCCCGTTGAAAGCGGTATCCCGCCCGTTTGCTCCTTTTCTAAGGCCATGGTCCCGGCAATCGGATTCGTCCGACATTTCTCGCCGATGAAATGTTTTTCATTTCCTTCCACAGGATTCTCATGATACGGCGGAAACGTCCTCGCTCGCTTCGGCGATATCGTCCAAGAGGCGGCCGAACACGCCGTCCCAAGAGCGGGCTTGCGCCTCCTGAAGCGCCCGTTCCGCGATCGCGGCGCGCAGCTCCGGCTTGCGGTATAGCCGGGTCAGCGCATCAGCGAAGGCGGCGGCGTCCGCAGGCGGACAGAGGAGGCCGTTCGCGCCGTCCTGCACGACGTCCGGCAGCGCCCCCGCGTCCGCCGCGATCACAGGCAAGCCGCAAGCCATCGCCTCCAGCGCCACGTTGCCGAACGTCTCCGTCGGCGACGGGAACAGGAGCGCGTCGGACGCGGCCATCCAGCGCTGCAGCTCCCTCTGCGGCACGGAGCCGAGAAAGACGGCGCTCACGCCGAGCTTGGCCGCGAGCGCGCGGATGCCCGCCGTCTGCGGACCGTCCCCCGCGAAGACCAAACGCACGTCCGCGCCGGTTTCCCGGGCGAAGCGGGCGGCGGCTTGGACGGCGACCTCCGTCTGCTTCTCCGGCGCTAGCCGGCCTGCGTAGAGCGCCAAATAGGCGCCCTGCGGAAGGCCGTTCGCGGCGAGCAAGCCCGGTCGGTCCGCCCGCGGGTGGAAGACGGACGTGTCGATGCCGCGGCTCCAGACTTCAAGCCCGCGCCAGCCGTCCCGCCGGCATTCTTCCAGCACCGATCGGGACGGAACGTAGATCCTCCGGCATGGGCGATGAAACCAATGCAAATATCTCCATAAGAGTTTACCCATCCACTGTAGATTGTAAAACGGCAAGTACCGCACGAAATGCGTGTGGTGCGACGCGACGAGCGGTATGCCGTGCTTCAGCGCGAGCCGTCTGCCCGTCATCCCCGTCCCGAACGGCGTCGCCACGTGGATGGCGGTCGGGCGAAAAGCAAGCAGTTTGCGCTCCGCGCCGGGGGATACCGGCATGGCGATCCGGCATTCCGGGTACAGGAAGAACGGCACGCTCGCGAGCCGCTCGGCCACCCCGGGCGCGTCGGCTTCGCCGCGAGGGCGGGCCGGTGCGAACACTTGGCAGGCGATCCCCCGCTGCCGCAGGTAGCCTACCCACCTTTCGAGCGTCTTGGCCACGCCGTTGATCTCGGGCGCATACGTATCGGTGAACAAAGCCAATCGGACTTCTCCCATTTGCGCTTCGCCTCCTCTTACGATCCTCTAAAAGCATCGTAAGGGCCGGAGATTATCGCGGTATCAATGGGGTGTCAAATCCGCCGCTTTACAGAGGGCGGGTACTCCCTTCATACGGCGCTGACAATTGGATCGTACAATGGAAGCAACGATCCGCTGCGGCGGCGAATAAAGGAGAGCGAATGACATGAGCCGATTCTATCGCCTTCTTCATCAAGTAGAGGGCCCTTTGTTCCTGCACGTCAACATCCGTTGGAATCGCGAAGCTTTGAATTGGCTTTTCTATATGCTGTCCCTCTTGGGCGGAGCGACGTTCAGCCTCGCCTTCTCGCTTGCGGCCGGCCTGATCGCGCCGGCGCCGTGGAGCACGGCCGGCTGGCAGGCGCTTGCGGCCGTGGCCGTCAGCCACTTGCCGGTCGCCATGGCCAAGCGCGGCGCGCCGCGCCTGCGCCCGTACCAAGTCTTCGAGCGGGTGAACACGGGACGGCGTCCGCTGAAGGACCCCTCCTTCCCCAGCGGCCATACGACGGCCGCCTTCGCCATGCTGACGCCGTGGATGGCGGCGGAGCCGCTCCTGATTCCGCTGCTCCTGCCGATCGGGATCGGCGTCGCGCTCTCTCGCGTTTATTTCGGCCTCCACTATCCGAGCGACACGGTCGCCGGGGCCATGCTGGGCAGCGGCGCCGCCCTGCTCGTGGCCGTGTGGATTCACTAAAATAACGAGGCGAAGGACGAGTTGGTTGCCGAATGAAGGCAATCTTAAGATATTTTTAAACAACTCCCCCGCACGCAAGTAAACACGGCTTAGCCGTCTTCCGAACGGCGACACGTTTTTATCGGAGGTCATACAGAAATGAATAGAGTAAAACTTTTACATGCTGTATGACCCAAAAAGCCGCGCTCCAAGGGATCGTCCCTGGAAGCGCGGCTTTTGGCGTCTGCCGTCGGTTTAAGCGTCGTCGTCCTCGTCCTGCTCGTCCGAGGAGCCGGGCGGCCGTTCCTTGGCCCCGCCCTTGCGCTCGCTTGCGGCGAACGCCTCGGCGATTTGCCGGCGATGCTCCTGCAGCGCCTTCTCGCCGAGGACCGCCTCGAGACGGTAGATCGGCTGGCCCATGCCGACGAACTTGGTTTCGTACTCGGTCATGACCAGGTCCTCCCGCAGCTCGTCCCGATGCAGATCGAGCGAGATGTTGCGCATCTGCAGCCCGGTGTCCGAGAAGCTGTTCAAGGAAAACTCGAACAAACTGCGCGAATCGGTCTTGAAATGGATCTCGCCGATGTCGCTGAGCAGCTGCTTGTACTTCAGGAGGAAGCGGGGATGGGTGAGCCGGCGCTTGCCGTGCTTGCTCTTCGGCCACGGATCGCTGAAATTCAAATAAATGCGCTCCAGCTCCCCGGGCTCGAACATCTGCTCCAAATACTCGACGTTGCCGCGGACGAGGGCCAGGTTCGGCACGCGATCGTGTCCCTTTTCCGCCCAAGCGGCCCGCGCCTTTTCGCTGCCCCGGCGAAGGAGCTCGTCGAAGATATCCATGCCGATATAATTGATATGCGGCCGGAGCACGCTGTTCTGGCTGATGAACCGGCCCTTGCCCATCCCGAGCTCGATGTGGATCGGATGGTCGTTGCCGAAGAACTCGTGCCACCGCCCCTTCCACTTCTGAGGCTCCAGGATGACCAGCTCCGGCTGCGCCTCCAAACTTTCCCTTATATTTTTTCTCCCGCGCAATCGCATGAGGGGCCTCCCATAATCGATAAAATAGACCTGTGCCGCCATTTATTGTGCCCAATCTCCTTGGGAATGTAAAGAGCGCCGCGCGAAACGTCCGCAAAAAAACCTAATCTGCCGTCAAATAGCTCCGACATAAGAAAAGACCGCGCTCCCGGCGTCGGCCGGCAAAGGCGGTCTGTGAGGGCTGCAAGCGAAATCCGTCAGTTGACGGGCTTCTCTTCGAGCTGATAATGCGAATCGAGCGCTTCGTGCAGCTTTTTCTTCGCCGACACTTCGACGCCGTGGTTGTTGTTGAACTTGATGCCCGCGAGCGCCATCATTTCCTTGACGGTTAGCTCGACCTTCATCGTATCGTCACCTTGCGGAATGCGTACGATCGAACTCATCCTTCTCAACTCGCTTTCTCCCGAAAACGGGCGGTCTTAGGTATATCGATTCCCCAGAGACGGAGCGACTATGAATGCTGCAACAAAATTGGATCCATGTCAGCTATGTTTGCTGTTATGACGCACTTTTAATATAACATATCATGTGAGGTCGCGCAATATGAAACCGCTTTATTTAAAGCCCGTTTTCAACAAAACTTCTTTATCGGTACGGGCCCGGGCGCAAAAACAAATGGATGAATACGCGAATCCGGCGAGCGGCGTTTCTCGCCATGCCGGACATTTTCCGGTACAATGGAAGCATGAATCTGCAAGCAAGGAGCGGCTGATCCCATGCCGATAACCGATACCACCTCGGACCTGCAGCCCCGCCTGTGGAACGACAAGCGGTTCCACACCTGGAACTACGAGATGCGGGAGCAGTTCGGGACCAAAGTGTTCAAAGTCATGCTCGATGCGGGCTTCACCTGCCCGAACCGGGACAATACGATCGCGGCGGGCGGCTGCACGTTCTGCAGCGCGCGGGGCTCCGGCGATTTCGCCGGCAGCCGGCGGAACGATCTCGTCACGCAGTTCAATCAGATCCGCGACCGCCAACATTTGAAATGGCCGGAAGCCAAGTACATCGGCTACTTCCAAGCCTACACCAACACCTACGCCCCGCTGGCGACGCTTCGCGAGTATTATGAAGTGATTCTCCAGCAGCCGGGCGTCGTCGGCTTGTCGATCGCGACGCGGCCCGACTGTTTGCCGGACGACGTCGTCGACTATTTGGCGGAGCTGAATGAGCGCACCTATCTGTGGCTTGAAATGGGCCTGCAGACCGTGCACGAATCCACCTCGAACCTCATCAACCGCGCCCACGATACCGCCTGCTACCTCGATGCGGTCGAACGATTGCGCAAGCGCGGCATCCGCGTTTGCACGCACATCATCCACGGCCTCCCCGGCGAGACGCACGAGATGATGATGGAGACGGTCCGCCAAGTTTCGCGGATGGACGTCCAGGGCATCAAGATCCACCTGCTCCATCTGATGCGCAAGACGCCGATGGTCCGTCAATGGAAGGAAGGGCTCTTGCGCTTCCTCGAGCAGGACGAATATGTCCAGCTCATCGCCGACTCGCTGGAGATGCTGCCGCCGGACATGATCGTGCACCGGCTGACCGGCGACGCGCCGCGCGACCTGCTGATCGGCCCGATGTGGAGTCTGAAGAAGTGGGAAGTGCTGAACGCCATCGACGCCGAACTGGTGCGGCGAAATACGTGGCAGGGCAAACGGTGGGAGGGACGCTGAACCGATGGGCTTCCCTTCCGTTCTGACTATGGCCCAGCGGTGGGTGGCCGAACGGGCCGAGCCCGGCTCGGCCGCGATCGACGCGACCGCCGGGGGCGGGGTGGACACGCTGTTTCTGGCCCGGACCGTCGGGCCGCGCGGCAGCGTGTTCGCCTTCGACGTGCAGCCGGCCGCGCTGGCCCGCACCCGGGAGCGGCTGGACGCCGCCGAAGCGGCCGGACGGGAAGCTGCGTCTAGCGAGCGTGTCCCGCGGCGGACGCTGGCGACCGTCACGCTCCTCCGCGCGGGGCACGAGCGGATGGCCGCGGAACTGCCAGAGGAGCTGCGCGGGCGCGTACGCGCCGTCATGTTCAACCTGGGCTACCTCCCCGGCGGCGAAGAGGCGGACGACTCGAATGGCCGACCCCCGGTCATCACCCGGCCGGATACGACGCTGCCGGCGCTGGATGCCGCTCTCTCGCTGCTCGCGCCGGGCGGGGCATTGACGATTGTCGTCTATCCCGGGCACGCGGGCGGCTCCGACGAAGCGTCCGCAGTGGACCGCTGGGCGGCCGGCTTACCCGCGGACGCGGCCCAAGCAGTGCTGTACCGCATGCCGCAAAAGCCGGCCGCCCCGTATTTGTATGCCATCGAAAAAAAGAGATAGGAGTGGATCGCGTTGACCGTACGCAAGATTGAACATGTTGGCGTTATGGTAAGCAGCATCGAAGCCTCCGTCGCGTTTTACGAGCGCGTCGCCGGGCTGAAGCATCTGGAGACGGCGCCGCACACGAACGGCGTCATCCGGCTCGCCTTTCTGACGTTTCCGGGCTCGTCCGAGACGGAGCTGGAGCTGATCGAAGGATATACCGGCGCGCTGGCGCCTGAAGGCCGGGTGCACCACGTCGCCTTCAACGTCGACGACATCGAGGCGGAATACGCCCGCGTCGGCTCGCTCGGCGTTGCGGGCCTGGACGCCGAGATCACAACGCTGCCGAACGGCAGCCGCTATTTCTTTTTCCATGGCCCCGACGGAGAGTCGCTTGAATTTTTTCAATCCACCCGAGGAGGAACTGCCCAATGAGCCAAGCTGTCAAACCTTATCCCCTTCACTTCAAACCGGAATTCAAAGAACGCGTATGGGGCGGCCGCGCCCTCGAGCAGTTCGGCTACGACGTGCCGCCCGGCCATATCGGCGAAGGCTGGATGATCGCCGACCATCCGAACGGCGTCTCCCACGTCCTGAACGGCGAGCTGGCCGGCCAAGGACTGGACGCGATCCGCGAACGGTTCGGCGCCTCCTGGCTTGGCGAGAAGGCCCAATCCGGCAACGGCCGCTTCCCGCTGCTCATCAAGCTGCTGGACTGCAACGATGACCTCTCCGTGCAGGTGCACCCGAACGACCACTACGCCGGCCTGCCGAAAGGCGAGCTGGGCAAGACCGAAATGTGGTACGTCATGGACGCGAAGCCGGACGCCAAAATCATCTACGGCCTTCAGCCGGGCGTTGACCGGGCGTCCATGGCCCAGGCGATCGAGGAAGGCCGTATCATGGATACGCTCCAGGTGGTGTCCGTCAAAGCGGGCGATACGTTCTACATACCGGCCGGCACCGTGCACGCGCTCTGCGCGGGCGTCCTGGTCGCCGAGATCCAGCAGAACTCGGACACGACCTACCGGCTTTACGACTACGACCGGCCGGGCCTGGACGGCAAGCCGCGCGAGCTGCACATCGAAGACTCGCTCAACGTGACCGACTACACGGGCGCGGGCGCGAGCCGCATGTCCACCGCGGGCACGCCTGCCGGGACTTGGCTAACGCTCGCGGAGTCTCCGTACTTCGTGACGGACAAAGGCGTCGTCCGAGGCGCATGGCCGCAGGAGACGCCGGCCGACAGCTTCGTCGTGCTCATCGTCGCCGAAGGCGCCGGCTCGATCGGCTGGGCAGACGGACGGCTTGACGCCAAGGCGGGCGATTGCTTCCTGCTGCCGGCGCCGCTCGGCGCCTACACGCTCGACGGCGAAATGACCGTCCTGCGCAGCCGTCTGCCCTGAGACGGCCTCGCTTTCGAGCCTATGCGGCTCTGCAAGGCCCATCATTCGCACCTGCGCGAAAGGGAGTTTGCCGGCTATGCTTAGACAAATGCTGATCCTGTCCGGTCTTGGAATCGCCATGTGGGCGATCGCAATGTTATTCTTCATGCTGTTCGGCGACTGGGTGCTCGTGTCGGTCGGCGAGCCGCAATTCGGGGCTTCCCTCTTCCTGCTCGAGGCGCTCACCGTCCTCGTGCTGATCGGGGCCGCGCTCGTCGTGCGCCTGAAGCTCTTCCCCGCCGCCGGTTCCGCGACGCGCTTCGGCTATGTGGGCACGCTGCTCGGCCTCGCGCTCGATACGTTCGTCGTCTGGTACCGGGAACGGGTGTTCCCCGACTTCGACGAAGGCCAGCACCATGCCTTCACGATCTGGATGACGCTCGCCTACGTTTTCGTCTTGCTCGTCCCTTTGATCGTGGACCGCCTGGTACGGACCAAACGCGAGCCCGCGCCGCCCGAACACGAAGCGGAGGAAGCCGAATCCGTCGACCCCCTCGTCTGATCGGGACGACGGCGGCCGACTCCCGCCCCCACCGACGAATCCAAGCGAGGAGCGCGATCCCATGCCGATGAGCCCGTCCACCGAACAACACCGCCGCGAGGCGCCGTCCTCGGTCGCCTGTCTTGTCGTCACCGTCTCCGATACGCGCACGGCCGAGACGGACAAGAGCGGGCAGCTGGCCCGCGAGCTGCTCGAGGGCGGCGGACATACCGTCGTCGGGAACGTCATCGTGCCCGACGAATACGAACGCATCCGCGCCCTGCTGCGGGAAGCGGCGGCCGACCCGGCCGTCGAGGCCGTGCTGCTGAACGGCGGAACGGGCATCGCGGGTCGCGATACGACCTGCGAAGCGGTCCAAAGCCTGCTGACGAAGGAAATGCCGGGTTTCGGCGAGATTTTTCGCATGCTGAGCTATACGGAGGACATCGGCTCCGCCGCCATACTCTCCCGCGCGGTCGCGGGTGCAATCGGGGGGACCGCAGTGTTTTCCATGCCCGGCTCGACGGGCGCCGTGCGGCTCGCGATGACGCGGCTCGTCGTGCCCGAGCTGGGACACGTCATGAGAGAACTCCGCAAGGATGCGCCGCGAAACGGAGCTGGAAGCTAGACTAGACTGACGGCCGGCTCATCCGGCCCCGATCCGAAGACGGAAGGGAGACGAAGAAGGTGAATGAACGCCGGCTGGACATCTGCCCCCGCTTCGAGCAGGCGCTGGAGCTGCTGGGCAAGCGCTGGATTGCGCTGATCCTCTTTTGCCTGCTGAACGGGCCGCGGCGCTTCGGCGAGATCGAAGCGCTCGTGACCAATCTAAGCGGCAAAGTGCTGGCGGATCGGCTGAAGGAGCTCGAAGCCGAAGGCCTCGTCGCCCGCGACGTCTATCCCGAGACACCGGTCCGTATCGAATATTCGCTAACGGACAAGGGCAAAGCCCTGGCGCCGATCTTCGAAGAGATCGCCAAATGGTCGTCGGCCTGGATCGAGCCGAAGACCGACACGGAGTGCTGACCGCCTTCCTGTCTTCCCGATCCCAAAGCCCCCTGCCGCGCGTTTCCGTAGGGGGCTTTGTTGGCGATTAGCCTGACCTAGGCGCGAAAAAAAACACCGTCCCGGGTCAAGATGACCGAAGGGGACGGTGCTTTTCGGTTTGTACAAGCGGGGACTCGCGCCCAGCTGCCTTAAGCGGCTTGCTTGGCTTGGTCTTCCGGCGCCTTGGTGCGGCGGATGAACAGCCCGATGACAAGCGCTACGATCGCGATCACAAGACCGATCCAGAACGAGTTATGCAGGCCGGCAACCATGCCTTGCACCGACTCCGCCGGCGATGGTGCTGCCGGATTGGCGGCATTGTTCTTCAGGTAGTCCTTTGTACCGGACGACATGATGCTGATGAACAGCGCCGCGCCGATCGCGCCGGACACCTGGGTCAGCGTATTCAGGATCGCCGTGCCATGCGGGTACAGCTGGGGCGGCAGCTGGTTCAAGCCCGTCGTCTGCGCCGGCATCATCACCATGGAGATACCGACGAGCATCACGATATGGACGAAGATCACGTAGCCGCCCGAGCTGTCCGACTGGAGCTGCGTGAACAGCCAGAGGGCGGCAACGACGATGACCAGACCCGGGATGACGAGAACGCGCGGCCCGAACTTGTCGAACAGCTTGCCGGAGATTGGCGCCATGATGCCGTTCACGATGCCGCCGGGCAGCATGGTGAGGCCCGATTTGAAGGCCGTCATGAGCAGCGCGCCCTGCAGGAACAGCGGAAGCAGCGTCAGCGTGGAGAACAGCGTCATCATGAGCACGAACAGCAGCACGACGACGAGCGAGAACATCGGGTACTTGAAGGCGCGCAGGTCCATGATCGGATCCTTCAGCACCAGTTGGCGCCAGATGAACAGCAGCAGCGCGACGGCGCCGACGGCGATCATGCCGTATACTTCCGGCTCGCCCCAGCCGAGCTCGCCGGCTTTACTGAAGCCGTAAACGACGCCGCCGAAGCCGATCGTCGACAGCAGGATGGACAGGATGTCCACCTTTGGCTTGGTCGGGACGGTGACGTTGCGCAGGTAGATGGCGCAAATTACAATGGCGATCGCCGCGAACGGAATGACGAGCAGGAACAGCCAGCGCCAGGACAGCGAGTCCATGATGAGGCCCGACACCGTCGGCCCGATCGCGGGCGCGAACATGATGACGAGGCCGATCAGACCCATCGCGCCGCCCCGCTTCTCCGGCGGGAAGATGACGAGGATCGTGTTCATCATGACGGGCAGCATGAGGCCCGTGCCCATTGCTTGAACGATCCGGCCGGTCAGCAGCACGCCGAACTCGGGCGCGGCGGCCGAAATGACGGTCCCCGCGAAGAACAGCCCCATGGCCGCCAGGAACATCTGCCGCGTGGTGAACCATTGCTGCAGCATGGCGGTGACCGGGACGAGCACCCCGATGACGAGCATATAGGCCGTCGTGAGCCATTGGATCGTGGAATACGGAACCTCGAACGCCTTGACGAGATCCGGCAGCGCGTTGCCGAGCAGCGTCTCGTTCAGGATCGCGACGAAAGCCCCGATTATGAGCGCGAAGACGATCGGTCCGCGCTTGATCTTGCTCAGATCGATCGACGGCGCGCCTGCATTCGAACTTGCAGCATTCATGTTTTTCTCTCCTACCCTTCTCTCTCTTTGTCTACACTTGTATGGTTATTTCAACAAATGTATAGTTTACACTATACACGATTCCCCCGCGTGAGCGTCAAGAATCAAATTGAATCGGACTGTAAGTTAATCTACATCGGAGGTTCAAATGTATACGAAAGAAACGGCGTCAAAAGCGGACCTGCGCGTGAAGCGCACGCGCAAGCTGCTGTCGGAATCGCTGATGGACTTGCTGGCGGAACGGCCGTTCAACTCGATCACCGTGAACGAGATCTGCGCGCGCGCGATGGTCCATCGCACGACGTTCTACAAGCATTTCGAAGACAAAATCCAATTGCTGGCATACGGCTGCCTGGAAATGAGCAAACAGTACGCCGAACTAAGCGTCGAGGATCGCATCCGCCGCCCGCACCAGATGATCCAGAAGCTCGGGCATCTCCAGCAATATCGCGGTCTGATCCAAGCCGTTAACGACAATGCCGCCCTCAAGTCCGTCCTCCAGCACCAGGGGGCCGAGATGCTCAAAACCGACCTGCTGGAACTGCAGAAAGAGGGACGCCCGTTCGCCGTTCCGATCGAAATCATCGCGGAGTTTTACTCCGCCTCGGTCACCGGACTCGGCGGCTGGTGGATTTTGAACGATATGCCCGTTTCCGCCGAGCAGATGGATGAATACTTGGCCCGATTGATCCATCCGGAAATCTTCTTTCCCGGAAAGGCGGCCGACTGCCGGTCCGGGGAATAACCGCCAACCGTCCTCATCCGCCATGCGACTCCCCGTCTACGACAAGAAGCTTCCCGGCCGCGGCGATGGCGGACCGGGAAGCTTCTTCGTTTGACGGGCTGGCAAGAAGGCCACTCCCGTCCATCAGCTCCGCAGAATATCCTCGATGCGCTGCAGCTCCGATTCCGAAAAGTCGAGACGGTTCACGGTCGCCACGTTGTCGTCGATCTGGCTGACCTTGCTCGCCCCGATCAGAACGGACGTCACGCGGCCGCCGCGAAGCACCCAGGCCAGCGCCATTTGCGCAAGCGATTGGCCGCGCTCCTGCGCGAGCTCGTTCAGTTGGCGGACCTTGGCGATCCGCTCGGGCGTGATGCTGCTCTCGCTCAGGAAGACCGAAGCGCCCGCCGCGCGGGAGTCCTGCGGGATGCCGCCGAGATACTTGTTCGTCAGCAGGCCTTGCTCCAGCGGGGAGAAGGCGATGGAGCCGACGCCGTGCTCCTCGAGCACGTCCAGCAGGCCGTCTTCGACCCAGCGATCGAACATGCTGTAGCGCGGCTGATGGATGAGGAGCGGCGTGCCCAACTCCTTCAAAATCCGGATCGCCTGCTCGGCCTGCTCAGCCCGGTAGTTCGAAATGCCGACGTACAGCGCCTTGCCGGAGCGGACGATATGGTCGAGCGCCATCATCGTCTCTTCAAGCGGCGTGTCCGGGTCGGGACGGTGATGGTAGAAAATATCCACGTAGTCGAGCCCCATGCGCTTCAGACTCTGGTCGAGGCTGGAGACGAGGTATTTGCGGGAGCCCCATTCGCCGTACGGTCCTTCCCACATGTAGTAGCCGGCCTTGGTGGAGACGACGAGCTCGTCGCGGTACGCCTTGAAGTCGTCCGCGAGTAGGCGCCCGAAGTTCAGCTCCGCCGAACCCGGCGTCGGTCCGTAGTTGTTCGCGAGGTCGAAGTGCGTGATGCCGAGGTCGAAGGCGCGGCGCGCGATGGCGCGGCCGTTTTCGTACGGGTCGACGCTGCCGAAGTTGTGCCAGAGGCCGAGCGAGATGGCCGGCAGCTTCAAGCCGCTGCGGCCGGTACGGTTGTACTTCATCGTCTGATAGCGTTGATCGTTCGCCAGATAGGTCAAAGCATTCAGTCTCCTTTGTCCGGTATTCTCCATCCCTGGTTCGATAAAGCGAAGTCCTCGTTGTTCTGCTCTGCGTGTTAGCGGATCATCAGGCTTTTCCCGCCGCCAGCCCGTCCGGCTGCGGCAGGGCGATGAGCCGCGGCGCGCTTTCCTCGCCCGCGTACGCCACGACGATCGTCGTCCCGCGCGAGCGGTCCACGCGACCCTCGGCGGCCCAGACGGCATAGTCGAAAGGCAGGCGCTCCAGCACCGCCCTTTTGGCGAGCTCGCGCTCGTCCATGCCGAGACGCGCGGCCGCTCCCTTCCTTTCCGCGACCCAGGTGTCCTTATCCAGCCGCTCCTCCCACCAGACCTTGCGGGGCTTGTACTTGTGCTGAAGGAAATAGTCGATCTTCAGCAGCCCGAGTGTCACGTCCGGATCGAGCTTCGGGTGTCCGTCGTCCCGGAGAAACGCCCACAGCCGCGCGAACAAGTCCTCGAGCTGATGGCCGATGCGCTGCCAACCCCGCTCCTCCCAGTAGTCGCCGAACTGCTGGAAAAAATCGAAGGGAGACGGATAAGCGTGCTCCACCAGGTATTCGATCGTCCGGTCCATGCGATGCGCGTTCCAGTACTTTTCGAGCACGTCCTCGACCCGCTTGATCCGCACGATGTCGGAGAACGGCATCAGGTCGTTGCCCAGCATTTCGTAAGGCGCGCGGTCCATGTAGACGTAGCCGAACTTGTCCGCGTCCAAGCGCAGGCCGGTGCCCCGCAGCATCTTCAGGAAGCCGAGCTGCAGCTCCTCCGGGCGCAGCGCGAACACATCGTTGAACGTTTTGCGGAACGTGTCATAATCCTCGTGGGGCAGCCCGGCGATCAGGTCGAGGTGCTGATCGATCTTGCCGCTCTCCTTGACCTTCGTCACCGTGCGCACGAGCTTGGTCCAGTTTTGCCGCCGCTGAACGGCCAGATTCGTCGCGTCGTTGGTCGACTGCACCCCGATCTCGAAGCGGAAGATGCCGGGCGGCGCATGCTCCGCCAAATCATCGAGCACCTCGGGGCGCATGATGTCCGCGGTGATCTCGAACTGGAAGACGCAGCCCCGGTGGTTTTCGATCAGAAAGCGAAACATCTCGAGCGCGTAGTCCCGCTTGATGTTGAAGGTGCGGTCGACGAACTTGATCAGCTTGGCGCCGCTGTCGATCAGGTAGAGGATATCGGCCTTCACCCGGTCCATGTCGAAATAGCGGACGCCGACCTCGATGCTCGACAGGCAGAACTGGCAGCTGAACGGGCAGCCTCGGCTCGTCTCGAAGTAGACGACGCGATTCGCGAGCGACGGGACGTCTTCGGCGAAGCGGTACGGCGACGGCAGCGTGGCCAGATCCAGCTTCGGGCGGCCCGGGTTCGCGACGATCCGTCCGTCCTTGCGGTAAGCGAGCCCGAAGACAAAATGATACTTGCGGGCGCCTGTCAGCTCGCGGAGCAGGTCGCGGAACGTCTCTTCCCCCTCGCCGATCACGATGAAGTCGACGGCGGAGAGCCGCTCCATCCACATTTCGGTGTCGTAGGACACTTCGGGACCGCCCAGCACGATCTTGACGTCCGGCAGCACCTTGCGCAGCATGTCGATCACGACGATCGTCTCTTCGATATTCCAGATGTAGCAGGAAAAGCCGACGACGTCCGGCCGGCGCCGGAACAGATCCGACGCGATCGTCATCGGCGGGTCCTTGATCGTATATTCGGCAATGTCTGGGTCGAACTCGTCCGCGCAGTAAGCCTTCAGGCAGCGCAGGGCGAGCGACGTATGGATGTATTTGGCGTTCAGCGTCGCGAGCACGACGTTCATTTCGGTTCCCTCACTTGGCGTTCAGTCGTCCCTTCTATTGTAGCGTATCGGGACCGCGCCTGACAAAGCGCAAAGCCGCTAAAGAGACGCGAAGGCGCGCCGGGAACAACCCGTTCCTCAAGTAAAAACGGCCCCCACCGTCTTCACGGAAGATGGCGGCACGTTTTTATCGGAGGTCATACGGAAATGGATATAGGCAAATCTTATACATTCTGTATGACTTAAAAAGGCCTTGAGCCTCGCGCCGTCTTCCCGGATATCGGAGACCCTTTTAAAAGAGAGAGTCTCAAATGCAAGTCTGTTCACGCGACAGACAGCTCTCCTCCATCCCAAAACGTGTGAAAATGAAGGAATGGCGGTGTTTGGGGAGATGATCCCTGCACCGCCATTTCTCGATTTCGATCCACTGCTTCTTTCTTCAACAAATGATGGGCAAGCGAAAGCCATCCGACCTCCGAGCTTACCCTCGGCAAGACGCAAAGCAGAAAACGCCGGAATCCGATTTCCGTGTTACCTCTCCCGCATCCGACGATTTAGATGCAAATGTACATCTAATTTTGCTATATTCCTGCTTAACGGTCATTTAGTTGCAATCGTACAACTAATTAATCCATTTTCTGCTAATAGGACGGATTTCCGCTAAATTAGATGTACTTTTACAAGTAAACCGCTCCACCCTCCCGAAATAGCCCCAAATAGATGTACGAATGCAACTCATTTACGGAGCGACCCCGAACCGAGCGCAAACAAAGCCAATTGGCATACACCAGTGGCGAACCATCGGCCGGAGTCCGACGAATTTGCACCAAGACCCAACTGATTCATTCGAAACCAGCTTCGCGGATAGCCATGCGTCCGAGGCAGCCGTCATGCGTGGAAAGATCGTCAATTGATGTCAATGAAGCCGCATTTAAAACCGCGTTGCCGACTCTCGGGTCCCCATACAACCTGATGAGATAGCCTCTCGAAACGGCAAAGGCGCCGGACTCGCGGACCGACGGAGCTGTTTACGCCTCGAACCCGTTGTCCTTGATCACTTGTTGAATGAAGAAGTAGCTGTCCTTCGGATGGCGCTCCAAAGTTTCGTAGTTTGTGTACACGATGCCGAAGCGCTTGCGGTAGCCTTCCGCCCATTCGAAGTTGTCCAGCAGCGACCAGGCGAAATAGCCTTTGAGCGGCACGCCGGATTCGATCAGCCGGTGGCACTGGATGAAATGTTTCTTGTAGTAGTCGGTCCGATGCGCGTCATGCACCCGGTTGTCGGCCGTCAGCTCGTCGTCGTAGCAGGCGCCGTTCTCCGTGATGTAGATCGGAATGTCGCCGTATTCCTCTTTGACCCAGGAGAGCACCTTGTAGAGGCCGTCGGGATAGACGTTCCAGTCCATGAACGTCTTGTCGAAGCCGACCTGCACTTCCTCGCAGTCGAACAGGCCCTCGTCCTTCTTGTAGCGGCCGAAGCCGCCGCTGTAGAAGTTGACGCCGATGAAGTCGATCGGCTGGGAAATCGTCTCCATGTCGCCCGGCTGGATCGGCACTTCGGCGCCTTTGGCGCGGAACCAGTCGACCATGAATGGCGGATACGTCCCCTTGAAGGTCGGATCCATGAACCATTCGTTGTTGAACGCGCGGTTGCGATGCGCGGCCGCGACGTCTTCCGGCTTCGTGCTGTACGGCTCGAACCAGTAGAGATTGTGCGTCGTGCCGATCTCGCCCGCAATGCCGAGCTGGCGGAACTTCTTCACGGCTTCGCCATGGGCGACCATGCAATTGTGCGCGACGGTCACGGCGAGCTGCAGATCGCGGTTCCCCGGCGCATGGGCGCCGATGTAGTTCGAGAGGAACGAAACGCACCACGTCTCGTTAAACGTGATCCACTGCTTGATCTTGCCGTCGAACGCCTTGAACACCGTCTCCGCATAGTTCGTAAACGCCGCGATCGTCTCGCGGTTCGCCCAGCCGCCCTTGTCCTGCAGCGCTTGCGGGAGATCCCAGTGATACAGCGTCACGCAAGGCTCGATGCCGGCTGCGAGGAGCGCGTCTACGACGCGGCGGTAGTAGTCGAGCCCCTTCTCATTCAGCTCGCCCGTCCCTTGCGGGAAAAGGCGCGGCCAAGCGATCGAAAAGCGGTAGGCTTTGACCCCGAGCCGACGGAGCAGCGCGATGTCCTCCTCATAGCGGTGATAGCTGTCGCAAGCGACATCCCCGTTGTCGTCGTTGAACACTTTTCCAGATGTATGGGAGAATGTGTCCCAAATGGACAAGCCCCGCCCGTCTTCCTGAAAGGCGCCTTCGATCTGATAAGAGGCGGTCGCCGTGCCCCATACGAAGTCTTGCGGAAATTGAATATTGTCCAAATCGAATCCCTCCGCGCCCGAATGATCTCGTGTCGGTCATGTAAAACGTTTTCTACGACCTATTTTAAACGAAAAATCATGACCGCGGAGCGGATAATTGTGTGCGATGTTGGCCTTTACTTATCCGGATTAGCTTGATCCAGAGCATCCAGCGCTTTTTTCTCCAAGCCGTCGCGGAACGCCTTAACCTCCGGAATATCCGTTTGGGCCCCGTTCTTGCCCTTCTTGAAGACCGCTCCGTCCGTTTTGGCGAGGATGTCGAGCAGCCCCTGGGTCATCTTGGCCGTAACCGTGTCCGGATGCTCGGCTACCGTCTTCGCGTAGACTTCCTTCACCTTGGGATCGAGCTTCAGCGTGTCGAAGTCGAAGATCGGCGTGTTGTTCAGCCCCACGAGCAAATCGGTCAAATACATCATATAGCGCTGCTCCGCCTTTTCCCGCTCGGCCGAGGTCGGATACTTCTGAATGTAGCGTTCGACTTCGATCGCGCGGTTAGCCAACTCCGTCCACTCGATTACGAGGCCCGCATCCGCGGCCGTCTTGCGATCCGACTCCATCGCGTAGAGCGCCACGAAGTCCTTCATCGCGGGCGTGACCTTGGCGTCGGTCCGCTTCAGCTTGGCATAGTCCACGACGGGGAAAATAAAGCCTTCCGCCTGGTCGAGCTTGTAGCCGCCGGCGAGCGTCTGCCCGACCAGCGATTTGACCTTCTCGTCCTTGATCCCGGCCGCCGCTTCCGCGGTAATCGGCCACTGGAGCTGCTGCAGCGCCTTCTGTATCGTTTCGTCTTCGAACTTTTTCTCCGCGTTCGGCAGATCCCGCTCGTAAAAGGCGAACATCGCCCGCAGCAGGGCGTCCCCCGTCTCCGGCTGCCGGGCTTGGTCCAGAGCCGCGTCCAGCTTTTGGTTCAAGGCGTCCGCGCCTTCGCTTGCTTTGGCCTGCTCCTGGAACGCCATGATCAGAGCGGCGTCCTGCTCCGCGTCGGGCGTCGGGCTGGCCGTTTCCGATGGGCTGGCCGACGACGTCGCGGCCGGAGGCGAAGCCGACGGGGGCGCCCCCGCCTGTCCATCCGAACCGGATTTGCCGCAGCCGGCCAAGACGGCGGACAGCGCCAGCATGGCGGCCATGCCTGCGACGATTTTGCGTTTTTTGGCAAGCGCGTGCATCGTCATCGATGATTCCTCCCTCGCGGGGCACTCGTCCGAACGGTCTGCCGCCAATGACTCGGCGCGCTCGACGCTTCCCCTCTTTATATATACGGAGACGAATCCGGCGACTGGAAGGTTGCGGAAAGGAAGCGCGAAGCCGCCCAAATCGCAAAAGAGCGGCCCCGCTCCGGCATGCCGCCGGGGGAACCGCTCCTTTTCGAAAGGGCGAGGCTTAGTTGAACACTTTGACGCGATCCGACAGCGGTTGGAACTCCTTGTCGCCGGCAGGCGCCGCAGGCGTGCCGAACACGAGTTGGGACTGCAGCTTCCAGGTGGTCGGAACGTTCCACTCCCGTTGGACGAAGCCGTCCACCAGCGGGTTGTAGTGCTGTAGAGAAGCGCCGAGGCCTTCCGTTTCGAGCGCCGTCCAGACGACATATTGCAGCATGCCGGAGGAATGGCCGGACCAAACCGGGAAGTTATCCTTGTAGGACGGGAAGGCGTTTTGCAATCCTTCGACGACCGCCGTGTCTTCGAAGAAGAGCACCGTGCCGTAGCCGGCTTGGAAGCCGCCGAGCCGCTGCTCGGTGGATACCCATTGATCTTCGGAGACAAGCGCCTTCAGCGTGCTTTTCGTCAGCTCCCAGAACTTGTCGTGCTGCTCGCCCAGCAGGACAACGGCACGGCCGCTTTGGGAATTGAACGAAGACGGGGAATGCTTGACCGCAAACTCCACGATTTCCTGGATGCGGGCATCGGAGATCGGGGACGATTTGCTAAGGGCGTAGACGGTGCGGCGGTCTTCAACGGCTGTCAGAAAGGATTTGGACATTCGGTTTCCCTCCGGTAGGAATCTATTTTTTATTACCTGATGTATTGTAACATACTATAAATAATAAAGTAAACTATTGTGATGTATTTTCTCACAGTTCTCATCCGGCCGTTGGTTTCGGGCTGCGCGGGTCGGCTTGTTGCCTTTGCCGGTTGTCCCTCGGGCGGGCCATACGGTAAAATCGAAGGACAAGACCTCGCATATCTAGAGAAACGAAATGGGGAGAGAAACCGATGACCAAATACCGTTTGATCGCCATCGACATGGACGATACGCTGCTGAACGACGATCTCGTCGTGACCGAAGGGACACGTCGTGCGCTCGAAGCCGCGATTGCGCAGGGCGTCCACATCACGATCGCCACGGGACGCATGTTCGCGTCCGCCCGGCAAACCGCCAGTCAGATCGGCTTGAACGTCCCGATCATCACCTACCAAGGCTCGCTCATCCGCAACCTGCTCGACGGCGAGGTGCTCTACGAGCGCTCCGTGCCGCTCGACGCCGTGCGCAAGCTGCACGCGTACACCCGGGAGCGCGGTATGCATCTGCAGACGTACGTCGACGACAAGCTGTACAGCTTCGACGACGGCGACAAGCTGGCCGCGTACGCCAAGCAATCGAACATTCCTTATATTGTCGAGCCGGACCTGGACCGGCTGCCGGAGGGCAACCATACGAAGCTCGTCATCATTGATGAGCCCGCCAAGCTGGACGAGATCGCGCCGGAGCTGCACGCGCTGCTCGGGGAAGGCGTCCACATCACCAAGTCCAAGCCGCACTATCTGGAATTCATGCACCGTGAAGGCACGAAGGGCCACGCGCTGCGCTTCCTCGCCGGCTACTTCGGCTTCCCGCTCGAGGATACGATCGCCATCGGCGACGCCTGGAACGACCGCGAGATGATCGAAGCCGCCGGCCTCGGCGTCGCGATGGCCAACGCGGTGCCCGCCCTGCGCGAGATCGCCGACTACGTGACGCTCGGCAACAACGAAGAAGGCGTCAAGCATGTCATCGAGAAGTTCGTCTTGAAAGCCTAAGGGTGGAAGGGCATGCCAGGTGCGTGACAAAAAAATAGGGCGCCTATGGCTCCCTATTTCGCTGACCTGGCCCGTCGCTATCCGGTGGCCCGCCGCCTGCGCAAGCAAATAAAGAACATTTTGCTCCTTATTCCGCCGACCCGCCGCCTGCGCATGCAAATAAGGAACATTTTGTTCCCTATTCCAGTGACCCGCCGCCTGCGCACGCAAATAAGGAACATTTTGCACCTTATTCCGCCGACCTGCCGCCTGCGCAAGCAAATAAGGAACATTTCGTTCCTTATTCCGCCGACCCGCCGCCAGCGCACGCAAATAAGGAACAATTCGTTCCTTATTCCGGCTCGAAAAAAGGACCTCGCACCTGCCGCGCGTCGCGGCGGCTATGCGAGGTCCTTTCGTTTGTTGCGCATTCGCTCCCTATCCCCTTCTCGGAGGAAAACGCCGCGCTGCGGCGGTGTCCGGCGCCAGAGCCCAGCTCGCTTAATCCTCTTTCCCGGGCCGCGACTCTCTCGCGCGCTTCTCCTTCAGCAGCCGGAACATCTCCAGGTTGTCCTGCAGATACTTCGCTTCCTCCTCCGTCAGCGCCTCTTCCTCGCCGTTTATGCGAAGTCCGTTCGGCGCTTCGTCCGGCTGTTCCTTGAGCTCTCCGGTCAGCAGCCAGTCGATCGACACTTCGTACATGCCGGCCAGCTCGCGCAAGATCTCGTTGTCCGGCTGCGATTTATTGTTTTCATACTTGGATATCGTCGTAAAATCGAGACCCAAGGCGCCGGCGACTTCATTTTGCGTCAGATGCTTTTCGTGGCGCGCTTGCTTCAGGCGTTTGCCGAACGTCACCGGTCTCACCTCTTTTTTGGCTCCAGTATAAGAGATTTGACGGCCGCCCAACATCGACTTGACGATAATTCAAATATGAGGTTGATTCCTGCATTTTATTCAAGTTATAATGAGGAAAATTGAACTTTCTTCAAGGGAGTTGGCCGTCATGCTGGTGCCCGATTGGATCCCGGCCGGCTATTGGGTCGTCTCGCTCCTCGTCATGACGTGCATCCTCATCTGGGCCCAAAAGCGCGGCGCCGAAGATCGCGCCCGAGAGACAAAGAAGGACGAAGAGCTGCGCGAATGACGCGGGCACGCGAAAAAAGCGGGCGAGTCGGGGATTCCCCCGACCGCCCGCTTCCCGTTTCAGGGTGCCGCAGCCCCTTCGACGATCCGCGCTTTATTTTCCCGCCAGCACTTGATACCAAATGCCCCGCTTCGAATAAAGCGTATTTTTGACTTCCTTCCATCCGCCGAGATAATCGATGCCGAACAACCCCGCCGGCTCCGGAAATCGATCCTTCCACCGCGCGGCGACCGTCATCTCCACCGGGCGGAAGCCGTGCTTCGCGAAAACCTCCTGCGCCGCCGCGCTGTGCAAATACGCGACGAACGCTTGCGCGACTTCGGTCACTCCGTGCTCCTTCGCGTTTCGTTCCACGACGGCCGCCGGATTCTCGATCAGGATCGTCCGCTCCGGCCGGACGATCTCGTAGTCGACGCCTTGCGCCTGTCTCGCCAAAATCTCGTTCTCGTAAGTCACGATCACGTCGCCGACGCCGTATTCGAAGGCCGCCATGGAGGCGCGCCCGCTTTTGTCCATCGACTCGATGTTGCGGTGGACGGCGGCCAGGAAGCGCTTGGCCGCTTCGGGATCCTTGGTCCCGGTCTCCGCTTCCGATTTCTTGAGACCGGCTCCGTAGATGGCGTTGATGTCCCACTGCGCGCCGCCCGACACCTGCGGGTTCGGATACAGCACCTTCACCCCGCGCCGCGTCAAATCCTCGAAGTCCCGGATCCCCAGCGGATTGCCCTTGCGCGTCCCCATGACGACGATCGAGCGGGTGACCATCCCGCCGTCCGTTCCCTTTTTCCAGCTCGCGTCCATCAGTCCGGCCTTGGCGATCTTGTCCATGTCGCCTTCGAGCGACAGAACCGCCACGTCCGCCTTAAAGCCGCCGACGATCGAACGCGCCTGCGTGCCGGATGCCTCGTACGACTCCTGGAAGCGGACGTCCTGTCCGGTCTTGGCCAGCCATTCCTGCCGGAACAGCGGCATCAGCTCCTGCAGCGCGTCCTTGGCAACCGAATAGGCGCCTACGACGAGGGTCGCGCTTTTGCCGTCCGCCGACGCGGCCGCAGGCACCGTTCCGGACGGGCTCTCCGCGCCTCCTCCGCAGCCGGCGCAACCGGCCAGCAGCGCCGCCAGCGACGCGAGGAGGGCCAACGCGCGCCAATGCGCGCGAAAGCCCGCTCCCGCTCCTGAACTGCTGTACGTCATGATTCGGTCCTCCTATCGGTGCCTTCGTAGGCTCCCGTCCGCCGGAAAAGCGGCAGTCCGGCCCGGACCGCCGCCCTCCGTTAAATATGAACCGGCATCGGATCTTCCTTCAGCTTGTTCTCCATGACCCAGCTGTCGTTGTCGTTAAACAGATAGGCCCGGTGCACCAGGACGTGCACGGCGTCGCCCGGATGGAGCACTTCCTTCTCGAGCGAACGGTACGTGACGAGCTTGATCGCCCCGATCTCCACTTCGACGAGCCACTCGCTGCCGCGGAAATGAATATGCTTGACCCGGCCCGTCTCGGTCGCGGACAGCAGCGGGAACTCGTGCTCCTTGCCGACCTCGATATATTCGGGGCGGATGAGCCCTTTGGTCCCCGGCCACGTCAACGTATCGGCGAAGCCGCGCAGCGACGCGATGTCCTCCACGATCGTCGACTCCCCGATGAAGCCGGCGACGAACGGCGTCTGCGGATCCTTGTAGATCTCCCACGGGGAGCCTTTTTGCTCCAGTCGTCCTTGATTGATGATCATGATTTCGTCGGCCACTTCGATCGCTTCGTCCTGGTCATGCGTGACGAAGATCGACGTGATGCCCAGCCGGTCGATCATCTCGCGCAGCCAGGAGCGGAGCTCGTGACGGATCTTGGCGTCGATGGCCGCGAACGGCTCGTCAAGCAGCAGCAGCTGCGGCTCCGGCGCCAGCGCGCGGGCGAAGGCGACCCGTTGACGCTGGCCCCCCGACAGCTGGTGGGGATAGCGGCTCTCGAATCCCTTCAGCCCGGTCAGCTCCACCAGCTCGGCGACGCGCGCTTTGATCTTGGCCTTCGGCCATTTTTTCACTTCAAGCCCGAAGGCGATATTTTCCGCGACCGTCATGTGCTTGAATAGCGCGTAGTTCTGGAAGACGAAGCCGATTCCGCGCTCCTGCGGCGGCAGATCGTTCACCCGCTGGCCGTGGAATACGATATCTCCTTCATCCGGCGTTTCCAGCCCCGCCAGCATGCGCAGGATCGACGTCTTGCCGCCGCCGCTCGGCCCGAGAAGGCCGATGAGCTGTCCCTTGGCGATGTGGAAGGATACGTCCTTTACCGCTTGAAAGGTCCCGAACTTCTTGTTTAAGCCCCGTACTTCTACATGCATATCAATGCACTTCCTTTCGGGATTTGGCCCATTCCATAAAAAGCAGCAGCAGGACGGAACCGGCCGCCAGCGCGAGCGCGACCGCGTTCGCCGCCGTCAGGTTGAAGTTCTCCACGTCTTGATACACCAAGGTGGTGGCCGTCTGGGTCTTGAACAGAATGTTGCCTGAGACGACGAGCACCGCACCGAATTCGCCGAGACAGCGCGCGACCGTCAGGACGACGCCGTAGACGACGCTCCACCGGATCGACGGCCAGGTGACCCGCCAAAAGGTCGTCCAGGCATAGGCGCCCATCATATGGGCCGCCTCTTCTTGCTGGCTGCCGATCTCTTGCAGGACCGGCATCACTTCGCGCACGACGAGCGGGAACGTGACGAAGAGCGTCGCGATGACCATGCCCGGAAGCGCGTAGACGATATCGATGCCCGCGCGTCCGAGCAGTCCGCCCAGCGCCGTATCGGGTCCCAGCAGGAGGACGATCATGAGCCCACCGATGACAGGCGACACTGCGAACGGCAAATCCACCAGGCTGTTCATCAGGCGCTTCAGCCTGCGGCCTAGCCAGGTGGCGCGGACGAGATACAGCGAAAGCATGACGCCGAAAAAGGCGTTCACGACCGTCGCGACGACGGCAATAATGCCGGTCATGAGCAGCGCATGCAGCGCTTCCGGCCGCGTCAATCCCCGCCAGAAGCCCGACCAGCCGGCGTCGAATGCGCCCTGGGCGATCCGGATCACGGGGATGACGAGCAGCAGTCCGAATACGAGTACCGTTAGTCCGATCCATAATCTCCTCATCATCGTCCGGTCCTCCTCGTCTGAACGAAATGGACGATCCAGAGGATGGCGAAGGAGAGCGTGAGCAGGAGGACGGAGACGGCGGCGGCGCCGGCCGGATTGTCGGACTCGATCTCGCCGAAAATGTAGACCGAGGCGATCAGCGTCTTGCCGGGAATGTTGCCGGCGACGAGGACGACCGCGCCAAACTCGGCTAGCGCGCGGGAAAAGGCCAGCATCGCGCCGCTCGCGATGCCCGGCGTCATGCAGGGGAGGATCACGCGGAAGAACGTCCGCGCGGGGGAAGCGCCCATCGTGTAGGCGGCCTCCTCCTCCGAGGCGTCGAGCTCCTCCAGCAGCGGCTGCACGGCGCGGATGACGAACGGAAAGGTCACGAACACCATCGCGATCACGATCGCCGGTTCATGGAACAGGATCGTGAAGCCGAGCGCCTCCGCGCCCTGGCCGACCGGGCTCCGCGGACCGAGCAGGAGCAGGATCATCAGCCCGACGACGGCGGTCGGGAGGGCGAAGGGCAGGTCGACAAGGCTGTTCAGCAACCGCCTGCCGGGAAACCGGTAGCGAATGAGCACCCAGGCCGCCATCGTGCCGATCGCAGCGTTGATCGCGGTCGAGATGAGCGCCAGCTTGACGGTGAGCAGCACCGCTTTCCACGCCAGCGCTTCCGTGACGTTGTCCGTGAAGGCGTGCCATCCGCCGGACAACGATTGACCGTAAATGCCTAGAATCGGGAATACGATAAGCAAGACGAAATAGATCAAGACGGCGCTGCGAAATCCCCAGCTCCACCATCGGCTCTGCAGCATGTTGGTCACGTATGCGAACCTCCAGGATGGATAATACCCAATTCCTATTAATTTAGTTGGTATTGCCTACTTTATCAGATGGAATTGGAATTCGTCAATGTGTAATCGCCAATTTCGGGTAAAATATCAAGAAAAGTAATGGGCCATATATATTACGCTTATGGGCGCAGAACGTTATAATAATCCCAATTGGATTCCAGGGAGGTTTGCCATGCTCTTCCATGAAAAGCTCCGAACGTCGAAACGCGACGAGATGATCGACATTACGCGGCAGGCTGCCGCCCTGATCGCCCGGTCCGGCATTCGGGACGGGATCGCGATCGTCTACTGCCCGCATACGACCGCCGGCATCGCCATCAACGAAAATGCCGACCCCGACGTCAAGCACGACGTCCTCCTGCGGCTCGACGAGGTCTATCCATGGACACACCCCGAGTACCGCCACGCCGAAGGCAACACCGCCTCCCACCTGAAGGCGATCACGACCGGGACTTCGCAAACGGTCGTCGTTGCGGATGGCAGACCGCTGCTCGGACGCTGGCAGGGCATCTACTTCTGCGAGTTTGACGGGCCGCGGGAGCGCGAATATTACGTGAAAGTAATGGCCGACTAGGCAGAAAGACCGAATGCCTGCCGGGATGCGGCCCGGTTCGCGCTCCATGCCAAAGAACCTCCATTCCCGTTTGCGGGATGGAGGTTCTTTTTCCTTGCGCTACGCCTCGTTTTCGATGAAATACCGCTCTTCGCCCGCTTCCAGGACGGCTTGTCCCTGCGTGAGATCCGTGATCCACGCCTGAAAACGTTCGGCCTCTCCCGCCTCGGGCAGGCACAGCGCTCGCACGCGGTCGGTGAACGCCACGTCTCCGACGCGGACGCTCCGCCCCCGCAGCTCGTTCTCCAGCTTGCCGTACCACGTATAGTCCACGTCGACGAAGATTTCGCGGTGCAGCACCTTCACGATGGGATCGGCGGCATCGATGCCGGCGACCGCGCCGTCCGTATAGGCGCGGACCAATCCGCCCGCGCCGAGCATGATCCCGCCGAAGTAGCGGGTTACCACGACGGCGACGTTTTTCAGGCCGCGATGCTTGATGACCTCGAGGATCGGCTTGCCCGCGGTCCCGCTCGGCTCTCCGTCGTCCAGCGCCTTCTGGTGCTCGTCCCGCTCTCCGACGACGTATGCCGAGCAGTTGTGGGTGGCGTCCCAGTGGCGCTTTTTGATCTCTTCGACGAAAGCGACCGCTTCCTCCTCCGAGACGACCGGACGCGCGTGACCGATGAACCGCGACTTCTTAATGACGATCTCCGATTGTCCGTATTCCCTGACCGTTGCATACTTCGCTAGCAATGACGCCTGTCCTCCCCGTGCGCCGACGGCGGCGCGCCTTCAGTTGATCTTATCTTATCACCGCGCGTCCGTCGGAGGCCAGCTTCCTTCCATAATAGTAGAAACGAACAAGGCCGTGCGAACGGCTTGCCGCCCGCCCGCAAGAGGAGATACGATCTGGCGAAGCGAAAAATCGAATCACCTTCACCCTTACGCCACCTTTTCCCCTCGTTCTATTCGAAATATCATATAGAACCGTCGAACCGGCAGACCTTTTGCACGCAGAAAAAAGAAGGGGACGCCAGGCGCCCCCTTCTCGCTTCATTTAAGAATGGTGTGCAGCAACTGCCGTCCGAATTCGAGCTCCTCTTGGTAACGCTTATTAAAGTCGTCCAAGATGTCCGTGTTGAAGCCCTTCGCCCTGAGCTTGTCTGACGTATCGTTAACGATAATATCGAATTCCGCTTGCTTTATCGCTAGCGTAGCCAGACCTTGCCGTTTGAGCTCCACTTTCTCCTTATTGGACTTGGCGTTCTTGTACTGCGTCGCGAGGCTCATCAGTTCTTGCTTGCTGCTGTTCTCCAGATCGCGCAGCTGCTTCGTGGCAGCCTGTATAATCTCCTGATACGCTTTGTTGTTGCCATTGCCATTGCCGTTGTTGCCGTTGCCGTTGCCGTTGCCATTGCCATTGCCGTTGTTGCCATTGCCGTTGCCATTGCCATTGCCGTTGTTGCCATTGCCGTTGCCGTTACCATTGCCGTTGTTGCCATTGCCGTTACCGTTGTTGCCGTTGCCGTTGCCATTGCCGTTGTTGCCGTTACCATTGCCGTTGTTGCCATTGTTGCCGTTGCCATTTCCATTACCGTTGTTGCCTTTGCCGTTGCCGTTGTTGCCTTTGCCGTTGTTGTCGTTGTCCTTGCCCGACTTGCTTCCGAGGCCGAGAGCCGGGAGCAAGTTTACGAGCCAATCCATGACGCCGCCCAGCGATGCCTTGGTGCTGGCCACCGTCGGTGCAACAGACTTCGCGGAGGCCGCCGCCGGCTGCACGGCAGCTACCAGAAACGCTGCGACGACGAGCGCGGACAGCCAACCGATCCATTTTTTCTTCAAGCTTGATCATCCTTCCTCTTTCTTGAGGTATCCCTTCGCTTACGACCGAATCCCCAACTGATCCAAAGTCCGATGACTGCGCCGATCAAATCGACGCCTACGTCGAGCAGCGTCGGCGTGCGCAGGGCAGCCCTGGACTGCAGGCCCTCGTCGGTCAGCGCCACGATTAACGTCAAGACGAGCACGACGGCGGTCGCGATAGCCCGCTTGGCACGCATACCCGGCAAGCTTCGCAGAGCGAACGTCGCGATGGCCGCCAGTATGGCGTAGATCGTCAGGTGCCCGCCTTTGCGGACGAAGAATTCGATGAAGCGGTAAGGATCCTGACGGGCGACAATAACCGCACCGTCGTAGTAGACCGTTACTTCCGGTAAGCGCTCGGATATCACCTCCTTTGGTGCGAGCTTGCGCAACCAAGGACGAATGCTCTGCTGAGCGTATGACTGCCGGGAGAGACGGAAGATCAAGCCGCACCAGGCCAATGCGGCCAGACCGAGAAAGAACTTAGAAGTTCGCCGTATGCTGCCCACTGCCCACCACGTCCACCGGCCGGCGGCCGATCGAATGATAGGCGATGCCGTGCTGCTGCATCGTCTCTTGGGCGAAGCAGTTCCGTCCGTCGACAACGAGGGCCGCGCGCATCAGCTTCGGCACCTTGGCCAGATCCATGCCGGTGATCTCCGACCATTCCGTCAGGATGACGCATGCGTCGCAATCCTCGATCGTCTCCTCGACCGAGCCGCAGTAGACGACCTCCCCGGGGAGAAGCGGCTTCGCCGTCTCCGCCGCGATCGGATCGTAAGCCCGGATCTCGGCGCCCATCCGCACCAGCTCGGGCACGATCGTGAGCGACGGCGCGTAGCGCATATCGTCCGTGTTCGGCTTGAATGCAAGGCCGAGAACGCCGATCCGCTTGCCCGCGAGGCTCCCGAGGGCATGCCCGAGCTTGTCCAGCACAAGCAGCCGCTGGCGATCGTTCGTCCGGATGACGGCCTTCAGCAGCTCGAAGTCGTATCCCGACTGATCGGCGATATGCGCGAGCGCATAGGTATCCTTCGGGAAGCAGGAGCCGCCGTAGCCGATGCCCGCCTGGAGGAACTTGCCGCCGATCCGGCTGTCGAGCCCCATCCCCTCCGAGACATGGGTGACGTCCGCTCCGACCCGCTCGCAGATGTTGGCGATCGCATTGATGAACGAGATCTTCGTGGCGAGAAACGCGTTCGCCGCGTACTTGATCATCTCCGCGCTCTCGAGGTCGGTGATGAAGATGCGCGTCCCGAATGGGGCGTGGAGATCGGCGATGACTTTGGCCGCTTTGTCGCTCGTTGAGCCGATGATCGCGCGGTCCATGTTCATGCAGTCGGAGATCGCGGACCCTTCGCGGAGAAATTCCGGGTTGGACACGACGTCGAAGTGGACGCTGGGGTACTTGCGGTGGTTGAAGATGATTTGCCGTACCAGCTCGCCCGTCCCGACCGGAACGGTGCTCTTGTTGACGACGATCTTGTAGCTGTTCAGGTGCTCGCCGATTTGCTTGGCGACCGCCTTGACGTACTTCATGTCGGCTTCGCCCGACTCCGACATCGGCGTGCCGACGGCGATGTAGACGATGTCGGCGGCTTCGATCGCTTCGCCCACGTTCGAGGTGAAGAGCAGCCGCTGCGCGGCCACGTTTTTGTCGATCAGCTCCTTGAGCCCCGGCTCATAGATGGGCACGACGCCCCGTTTCAGCATCTCGATCTTGCGCTCGTCGATGTCGCAGCAGACGATCCGGTTGCCGACCTCCGCGAAGCAAGTGCCCGAGACTAGACCTACGTATCCCGTACCGATCACCGCGATTTTCTGCATGCTACTTCGCCACCTTGTTCAAGAATGCGAGCTGCTGCTCGTAAGTCGATTGAATGTAGCCGAGGACGTCGCCGCGCAGATCGTCGCGCTGAAGCGCGAAGTCCAGCGTCGCCTTGATAAAGCCGAACTTGTCGCCCACGTCGTAGCGCACGCCTTCGAAGTTGTACGCGACGACGGTCTTCAGCTCGTTGAGCTGCTTGATCGCGTCGGTCAGCTGGATCTCGCCGCCGGCGCCGGGCTCCTGATGTTCAAGAATGTCGAAGATTTCCGGCATCAGGACGTAGCGGCCCATGATCGCGTAGTTGGAAGGCGCCGCCTTGCGGGAGGGTTTTTCCACGAGAGAGTCGAGGAAAAAGACCGACGGTTCGATCGACGAGCCGCGAGGCGCGATGATTCCGTATTTGGACACGTCCTCGTCGGCGACTCGCTGCACTCCGACGACCGAGGAGGAGTAGCGCGAGAAGACGCGGATGAGCTGCTTCAGGCAAGGCTCCTCCGACTGCACGATATCGTCGCCGAGCAGCACCGCGAACGGCTCATCCCCGACGAAGCTGCGTGCGCACCAGATGGCGTGGCCGAGCCCCTTGGGCTCCTTTTGCCGGATATAGTGAATGTTCGCCATGTCGGAGATGGAGCGGATTTGCGCAAGCTCGTTTTTCTTGCCCTTCTTGTCCAGCGTCTCCTCAAGCTCGAACGACTTGTCGAAATGGTCCTCGATCGCACGCTTGCCGCGTCCGCTTACGATCAGGATGTCCTCGATGCCCGAAGCGATCGCTTCCTCAACGATGTACTGAATGGTCGGCTTGTCCACGATCGGCAGCATTTCCTTCGGCTGCGCCTTGGTGGCGGGCAGGAACCGGGTGCCGAGACCGGCCGCGGGGATAATCGCTTTACGCACTTTCATGTCGGTACCTCCATCCTTGGATTGTCGCCAGCAAGCAGGCGATGACGCGGTCTTGATCGTGCTCGGACAGGCTGGAGCCGGACGGCAGGCACATCCCCTGCTCGAACAGCCGGTCGGAGACGCTGTCCCCCTTGTCGTGCGGGTAATAACGGTACACTTCGAGCAGCGGCTGGCGGTGCATGGGCTTCCACACCGGACGGGACTCGATATTGGCTTCGGCGAGCGCCGCGATCAGCTGGGCGGACGTAACGCCGGCTTCCGCCGGGTTGACCGTCAGCGCCGTCAGCCAGCGAGTCGACCGCCCGTAGGACGCTTCCGGCATGAATCGAATACCCGGAATCCCTCCGAGCGCCTGCTCGTATCTGGCGAATACGGCGCGCCGTGCGGCGACCCGCTCCTCCAGCACCTGCAGTTGGCCCCGGCCGACGCCGGCCAGCACGTTGCTGAGCCGGTAGTTGTAGCCGATCTGCGTATGCTCGTAGTGCGCGGCCGGCTCTCTCGCCTGCGTCGCCCAATGGCGGGCGCGCTCCAGCGCGACGGCGTCGTTGGATACCAGCATGCCGCCGCCGGACGTCGTGATGATTTTGTTGCCGTTGAACGAATAGATGCCGTATGCGCCGAGCGTTCCGCTTTGTCTTCCTTTATAAGTAGCGCCGAGCGACTCGGCCGCGTCCTCGATGACGGGCACCCCATAGGCGTCGCACAGCTCGAGAATCGGGTCCATATCCGCGCTCTGGCCGTAAAGGTTGACGACGACGACCGCCTTGGGCAACCGTCCGGCCTGTTCGGCGTCTGCGAAGGCGCGCTTCAGAGCGGGAACGGACAGATTCCAGCTCTCCTCGTCCGAATCGATCAGGACGGGATTGGCGCCCTGGTACAGAATCGGATTAACGCTCGCGACGAAGGTGAGCGAGGAGACGAACACGTCGTCTCCGGGGCCGACCCCGGCGAGCCGCAGCGCCAAATGGATGGCAGCCGTGCCGGAGCTGAGGGCGGCCGCGCCGGCGCAACCCGCGTAGGCGGCAAGCTCCTGCTCGAACGCTTCGACGTGCGGCCCGAGCGGGGCGATCCAGTTCGTGTCGAACGCCTCGCGCACGTAAATCTGCTCCCGCTCCCCGATGTGGGGTGGGGACAGGAAAATGCGGGGCGGACGATCTTGCGGGTCCATGGGGGACGGGGCTGGCGTTATGCTTTGCGGCGCCGTTTTCGGCATGGTCGTTCCTCTCCTCTCTGTCTTTTCACTCCGCATGGAGCAGCTGCTCCGCTTGGGCGTTGCGGTATCGGATATGCGATGCCGGGACGCCTACCGCCGTGCAGCGGGCGGGGACGTCGCGGATCGCCGCCGCGCCCGCGCCGAGCGTGCTCCAGGCGCCGATCGTAAGTCCCGGCAGCACGTTGGCGCCGATGCCGACGTGCGCCCCCGTCTCCACGGTGACGCCGCCGGCGAGCGCAGCTGCCGGCGACACGTGGACGTAGTCGCCGACGTCGCAGTCGTGCTCGACGACCGCCCGGCTGTTGACGATGGCATGCCTGCCGACTTTGGCGTCGGCATTCAGGACGGCGCCGGCCAGCAGAACGGTGCCCCGGCCAAGCCGCGCGCTCGGGCTGACCACAGCCGCCGGATGGACAATCGTCGCGTACCATTCTGCGGACAGGCCCAGCCGGGCCTCCAGCCGCTCGCGTACGGCGTTCGCGCCGACGGCGAGGAACAGCTGCACGTCGTCCAACCGCCCGATGAGCCGGGGCACTTCGGAAACCGGGACGCGCAGGACGCCGCCTTCCACTCGCTCCGAGTCGTACTTGTCGTCCGCGATCGCGGCGATCCGGTATTTGCCGGAGGCGGCGGCCGCCTCGGCGACGACTTTGCCATGACCGCCGGCTCCAATGAGGATGAGCGCTTGTCTCGTCATGAGGTCATCTCCATCTCCCGGTTGCCCGTGAATTTGCTGACGGTGGCCTGCCCTTCCTGTGCGATGCCTTCCCTTCGGACGACCTTCAGCACCGTCAGGGAGAGAATCTTGAAGTCCAGCCGCCAGGACTGCTTGTCGACGTAATCGACGTCGAGCCGGAACTTCTCTTCCCACGAAACGGCGTTGCGCCCGTTCACCTGCGCCCAGCCGGTAATGCCGGGACGCAGATGGTGTCGCCGCGCCTGCTCGGACGTATAAAGCGACAAGTATTCCATGAGCAGCGGCCGCGGACCGACGAGGCTCATTTCGCCTTTGACCACGTTCAGCAGCTGCGGCAGCTCGTCGAGGCTGAGCTTGCGCAGCAGCTTGCCGAACGAAGTGAGCCGCTCCGCGTCGGGCAGCAGCGCTCCGTTTTCGTCCCGGCGGTCCGTCATCGTGCGGAACTTGAGCACCTTGAACGGCCTGCCGTACAACCCCGGCCGCTCCTGCCGGAACAGAACCGGTCCGCCCAGCTTCCATCGCACGAGGGCGGCGACAAGCAGCATCGTCGGCGACAGGAGCAGCAGCGCAGGCGCGGCGATCGCGAGGTCCGTCAGGCGCTTGGCGATCGCGCGGCGTCGGGATCCCGGCCGCCGAAGCGAGGCCGGATCGCGCGGATCGAGCTCGGCGTAAAGTCGGCTCAGCCGTTCCACGACGATTCGCTCGGTGAACTGCGTTTCGACGACGCGTCGGGCTTCCGCGCCCATCCGCACCCTAAGATCCTCGTCGCCCATAAGCCGCTCGAGCGCTTCGGCCAGCAGATCGGGCCTGCCCAGCGGCGCGAGCAGTCCCGTGCGGCCGTGCGAGACCAGCTCCCGGGTGCCGAGCGCGTCCGTCGCGACGACGGGCTTGCCGAACGCCATCGCTTCCATGACGATGCGCGGGATGCCCTCCTTGTCCGACGTGAGCGCCACGGCGTCCGCCAGGACGAGATGATCGTGCAGCGGAGACTGATGTCCGATGAGCAGCACCCAGTCCGTTAGGCCGAGCGAAGTGATGCGCGACTGGATCTCCTGTTCGAGCGGCCCCGTGCCCGCTAGCAGCGTCGTAAAGTCGAGCTTGCCGAGCCGGTTCAGCCGATCGAGCGCGTCCAGCAGCAGGGCGTGGTTTTTGACCGGCTCGAATCGCGCGCCCACGAGCAGCACGCGGCGATCTGCGGGCAGCCCGTACGCGGTCCGCAGCAGCGACAGCGTCTGTGCGCTGACGCGATCCCTTTCCTCGGTCAGCTTGTCCAGATCGACTCCGTTGCCCTCCCAGTAGACCGGCTTGCCCGGCGCGAGCTCCTGCAGCTTGGCGACGTCTTCCCGGTTCTGCGAGGAGAGCGCGTGGCAGAAGCGGGCTCCGATCCGCTCCAGCGTCCGGTACAGCCGGTACGCCCGCGGGGACTGGCCTTCGTAAAACGGCAGGCCGTGGCTCGTATGCACGATCGTCGGCACGCGCGCCGTCCAAGCCGCGATCCGACCGATCACGCCGGCTTTGGCCGTGTGTGTATGGACGACGTCATACCGCTGTTCGCGAAACAGTCGCCTCAGCCGCAGCACCGATTTCAGATCCGCCAGGGGGCGAATCTGCCGCTCCATCGGCACGAAGTGCAGCGCGAGTCCCGTCGCCTCCGTCATTCGCGGATCGTAGCCGTCCTTGGAGGACACCAGATGCACGTCGTATCCGGCGCGCCGCAGCAGCTCCAGCTTGTCGGCCAATATTTTGTGGCTGATCGCGGACGTACAGACGTGAGCGATCTTCGTCATCATTTCCCTCCTCCACTCTCGTAGCTCTCTCGCGGGACGGCCTCAGGTAGCCGGGACGACCATCTCCCTCTCCTCGTAATAAGCATTGTGCCAGGCGACGAACCGGCGCAGCCCTTCTTCGATCGGCGTCGACGGGGCGAAGCCCGTCGCCCGCTGCAGGTCGGCGATATCCGCGTACGTCGCCGTGACGTCCCCGGGCTGCATCGGCTTGTAGTCGATGACGGCTTCGCGGCCCACGGCTTCCTCGATCGTGCGGATCATCGTCATCAGCTCGACCGGCTGATGGTTGCCGATGTTGTACACCCGGTAAGGCGCGCTGCTCGTGCCCGGATCGGCCGCGCGGCGGTCCCAGTCCGGATTCGGAGCGGGCACGACCGGGATCAGCCTGAAGATGCCCTCGACGATGTCGTCGACATAGGTGAAATCCCGCTGCATGCGTCCCTCGTTGAACACTTCGATCGGACGGCCTTCCCGAATCTTTTGCGTAAACGAGAAGTACGCCATGTCCGGTCGTCCCCAGGGACCGTAGACGGTGAAAAAGCGCAAGCCGCTCGTCGGGATGCCGTAGAGATGGCTGTAGGAATGCGCCATCAGCTCGTTCGCTTTTTTGGTCGCCGCGTACAGGCTGACCGGATGATCGACGTTGTCGTGCACGGAGAACGGCATCGTCTCGTTCATGCCGTAGACCGAGCTCGACGAAGCGTAGATGAGGTGCGCCGGCCGATGGTGACGGCACCATTCGAGCACGTTGCCGAAGCCGACCAGGTTGGCGTCGATGTAGGCCCGCGGATTTTGCAAGCTGTAGCGGACGCCCGCCTGGGCGGCCAGATGGATGAAAGCCTCCGCTTCCACGCCGGCGAGAGCGTCTTCCAGCGCCGCGGCGTCCGCCACGTCGAGCCGGTGAAAGGTGAAGTTCGGATGATCGGCGATCCGCGCGAGGCGGTCCTCCTTCAGCCGGACGTCGTAATAGTCGTTCATGTTGTCGATGCCGACGACTTGCTTGCCTTCGAGCAGCAGCCGCGCGGCCAGATGGTAGCCGATGAAGCCGGCGGCACCCGTCACGACGATCGTCATGCCATCTCTCTCCTCTCTCTGTCGATTGCTTCCAGCGGCGCGAGGTTTTCGCCGGTCTGCTCCGCATACGTCCGGAACGATTGCCAGAACCGTTGGCGCCGGTCGTCGAGCTTCGTCTTGACGTAATCGGCGGAGCGGGCGAAGTTGCGCTTGGCCTGCTCGGCCAGCGCGTCCGTCCGACCCGCAAATGCGAGGATCCGCTCCGCGAGTTGACGGTCGTGCCCCGGCTTGTGCAGGCATTCCTCCCCGATCAGCTCGGGGATGCCGCCGGCCGTCGAGCCGATGACGGGACAACCCCGGCTCATCGCCTCGATCGCCGCCCGCGGCAGCCCTTCCTGAAAGCTCGGCTGCAGGTACAGATCGATTTCGTCCAGCCATTCCCATACCGCCTGGCCGCTTGGGAGCACGCCGCAAAATTTCACGGCGTCGCCGAGCGACAGCCGGTCCGCAAGCGCCTTCCAGCGATCCTGCGACCCGTCGCCGAGGATGCGGAATTCGAACGGCGGGAGCTGATCCCGGATGCGGGACAGGGCCCGGAGCGCGACATCGATCCCTTTGGTACGGCCGTTCAACGAGCCGATCAGCCCGAAGACGATCGGCTTCTCCTCTTGCCGGCCTCGGATTCCCGCGAGACGGCGCTCGAGCACTTCGGCGGGCGACTCGGCAATCTCGACGTTCGAGCAAACGCCGACGCGTCCGGCCTTGTTCGGATAACGGCGCTGCAGGAAGGAATCCGTCACGTACATGGCGTACGGAGCTTGGCTGACGAGAGACCGCGTCTTCTGATAGGAAAACGGAGCGTACAGCTTGCCCTGGACGCTGCCGTAATTCCATAGTCCGTCCCAGGCGCACGCGACGACTTCGACGGCGAACGGCTTGCCGAACTTGCGGGCGAGGCGGACGGCCTCGGCGCCAAGTTCGCTCGGCAGCCGCGCGATGACCGCGTCAGCCTGCAGGATGGCTTCGCTGAGCATACGCTCGACGTATCCCTTCTTGATCAGCTTGTTGACCGGGTTGCTGAGCGAGGGCAGGACGAGAAACTCGACGTTCGGCCCGCTCGACAGCGTCTTGCCGGCCGAGTCGGCGTCGGCGGGGAGCTTGCGGCCCCGGCCGACGACCGTCAGCCGATCGAAGACGTTCAGGTATCGCTGCCAAACTTTGTAAGGCAGCTTGCCGCCGGAGTAGAATCGGCCCGATTCGTTATAGTAGAACATGTGGTCATGAGCCCAAAGAACGTTCATAAGCGCCCTCCTCTCGTATTTTTTTGATCGGCTTCGCCGGCACGCCGCCGACGACCGTGCCCGCCGGCACCGTCCGGGTGACCACCGAGCCCGCCGCGACGACGGACCGTCCCTGCACTTCGACGCCGGACAGGATGCGGCAGCCGCAGCCGATCCAGACGTCGGCATGGATGCGGATCGTGCCGGTGACGAGCGGATTGTCCCGGATCGGCAGCGATTCGTCGTTCCACGTATGCTCGAACGAGATGAGCGACGACTGGTGCGCGATCGATACGTCGTCTGCGATCTCGATGCCGCCGTATGCGTCGATATAGCACTGGCGGTGAATGCTGACGTTGTCCCCGACGACCAGCCGTTCGGGATACCGGATCTCGACGCCGGGACCGATCATGATATTGTCCCCGCAGCGCCGGGCGAGCCGCTTCAGCAAACAATAGCGCAGCGTCGCGCCGGCCAGGCCGGGCAGCGCGTCGCTCCAGCTCCAGAACCAACGGAGCACGGGGCGCGGCAGCAGCCGCAGGGCCGCTGTCGCCGCCCGGATTAGCGGCTTGAAACGGCTGAATTTGTCCCTTCCCCGCATCCTCTCACCTCCTTGACCGCCCGGAACGGACGCGTGAGCTTTCCGAGCCAGATCATCGTATAGGCGCTGAACACGTAAAGCACCGGAAGCACCGGAAGTTTTTTGCGCACCATGTTGTCGCCGATCGTGCCGACGCCGTAATCGAGATCGCGCGACACGACCGTGACGTAGCCGACCAGGATCAACGTGCAGGCGTACGTCAATAGAACGATCATCGCGAGCCGGTAGAATCGCCTGGTCTCCGGCGCTTTCACGTAGACGGCCGCAGCCGCGACAAGCGTGAACGACATCCAGATCGCCTCGAGCGTCCGGTACAGCACGGCCGCATCCCAGTTGGCGACGTTCGTCGGGTTCGGGCTGAAAAACAGGAAGACGGCAAGCAGCCCGGCGTTCAGTACCCCGGAAGGACCCGCGAACAGGAAGACGGCCCCCAGCGAGCCCACGAGCATGGCGAGCGCGGTCTTTGTCCGGCCTCGAAACAGCAAGTAGAACCCGAGCGTATAGACGATGGCATAGTCCCGCAGGCCGGTCGCGTAAAGCATCACCACCACGAACAGCACATACCGCCGGCGAAGCAGGAGCAGCGCGCCAAGCAGGCCGAGCAGCACGCTCGTCACGTCCTTCGCGAAGATCGAGCTCATGAACATGAAGGAAGGGCTGACGAACAGGGCGAACGCCGTCCAGCCGTGAAACTTCGTCTCCGTCAGCGCCGGCAGCGGGAAACGGAAGTGGTCCCGGCACAGGATGTACGTCTGGTGCACGACCAGCAGCAGCAGGAGCGAGTTGAACACGATGATGGCGAGCGGGTCTTCGAGCTGGACGCCTTTGTAGAACGGCATGTACAGCAGACCGAAGATCGGGTACGCCGAAACGTTGAAGCCGTTCTGCGTGATCTGCTCCCAAGCGTAGTTGAAAAAGGAGCCGAGATCCTGGAACGCGGCGACCTGCGCGAAGTAGTTGCGCTCGTCCGGTCCCTTGAGCGGGTCCTGCGTCAGCGCGTAGACGAATTTGCCGCCGACCATGACGGCAAAGCCCAGGAACAGCAGGCGCGGCGAGTTCGGCCAGCGCAGGAGGCCGAGCAGCGGCAGCAGCAGAGCGAAAAAGAGCGCGATCCCGGCATCGGTATCCCAGCGGAGCAGCCAGCAGGCGGCCAGCAGCGCGAGCGCCGCGTAAATGACGGCGAGGATCGGCCGGTGAAGCGCGCGATTAGCCTCCATACATGCGCTCCAGCCGCTGGACGCTTTGTCCGATGTCGTAGCCGTGCGTCATCAGCGCCTGGTGCCGCGACGGCCAGTCGACGGAATCGGACCCGCCGGTCAGGCGCAGCATGAGATCGGTCCAACGCTCGGCGCCGTCCGTCAGGGAAAGGCGCTTCATGAGGCCGATGCCGAGATCCGCGGCGGGCGGCACGCGGTCCGAGACGAGGCAGGGAACGCCCGCCGCCTGCGCCTCGATCAGCACGATGCCGAGCCCCTCATACAGCGACGGGAGAACAAAAAGGTCCAACGCGCCGAGCAGCTGTGGCACGTCCTTGCGGACGCCGAGGAAGCGGACGCTGTCGCCAAGCCCCAAGGCGGCCGCTTGGGCCTCGATCTGGGCGCGCAGCGGACCGTCGCCGATCAGGATCAAGTACGCCTCGGGACGCACGCGTCGGAAATCGGCGAACCGCTCCAGCAAAAAGGCGTGATTCTTCTGCGGGCTGAAGCGGCCGATATGACCGATCGCGACGGCATCGTCCGGCAGATCGAGCCGCGACTTCAGCGCGGAGCGCTTGGTCTGCAGCGCCGCATAGGGCGCCGGGTCGATCGCGTTGGGGAATACTTTCACCCGCTCGTCCCGCCAACAGTCTCCGCCGAACAGCGACTCGCAGGCTTCGTTCGAGCAGCCGAGCATCCCCGTTGCATGCGAGCGGATCAGTCGGCGCATATGCGCCCGGTAGAGCGAGCGGAGCCAGTTCGTGCGGCGGCTGTCCTGCGTATTGTGGCTGTGGCTGATGCGCACGGGTACGCCCAACTCCTTGGCCACCTTGAGCACGTACCCGCTGAAGCCGAAAATATGGCTGTGGATCGCGTCGTAAGGACCGTGCTCCCGAATGTTGGCGACTAGCGCCCGGCGATACGCCCACAGGCCTTCCTTCGGGTGCGGCTGGCGTACGATTTTGCCGCCCAGCTCGGCGATCTCGTCGTCGTAAAACGCCTTTTCCTCCGTCTGGACGCCAAAGTGGAATTCGTACTTCGACCGGTCGATATGCCGGTAGATGTTCATCAGCAGCGTCTCGATGCCGCCCGGATGCATCTTGCCGACGATGTGTAGCACCTTGATTCTGCGGTTCATTCCCCTTCCCCCCGGTTCCGTTTCAGGATGGCCTGAAGCAGGCTCGTTTGGATGCCCAGCTTGCGGCGGACGACGAATACCATCGCGAAAGGCCAGAACGAGCCGCCCGCAAACGTGGCGATCGCCGCCCCCGTCATCCCGTAGGACGGGATCAGGATGAGATTCAACGCCGCGTTCAGGATCGCCGAGACGATCAGCGCCTTGGTCAGCGTGCTTTGATGACCCGTCATCGTCATGACCATGCCCGTCTGCCCGCAGAGGGCGCTGACGAATTGGCCGGCGGCCATGATGAGGAGCGGGACGTAGCCTTCTCGGAATTCAGGCCCGAAGATGCCAAGAATCGGCCGGCCGAAAAACGCGAGCACGAGCAGAACGACGAGCGCGAACGCCAGCGCCGCCGCGCCGGAAGCGGTGCATACGCTCTGCAGCCGCTTCATGTCCTTCTGCGCGTAGGCGGCCGACATGAGCGGCGCAGCGGTCATATTGATCGCGGTCATCGCGAACGTGACGAGCGCGGCGATCCGCACGGCGGCGGAAAGGATGCCGGACTCGTACGTGCCGTGCATCATCCCCGTCATCAGCACGTTGAGCTGTCCGAGGATGAGATAGATGCCCGCGTT
Organism: Cohnella baijiui; assembly: GCF_020731285.1. Taxonomy (GTDB): domain Bacteria; phylum Bacillota; class Bacilli; order Paenibacillales; family Paenibacillaceae; genus Cohnella. The sequence continues at coordinate 59,924 of NZ_JAJFOW010000026.1, read as the reverse complement.
GATCATGAGCGAGACGGACGTGCCCATCCACTCGCGGGGATGGACGACCGGCTCGACGCCCCGGATGTGGGCGACGGTCTTGCGGCGCAGCACCATCGCGCCCAGCGCGTAGGTGAGGAGCAGCGAGAGCCCGAACAGCGCCATCGCGAGCGGCGCGTTGCCGGCCCGACCCGAGATCCATACGACGGCGTACAGACAGGCGACGAGCAGCACGGGCCGGATGATCTTCTCCGGCATCTGCGCGAACAGCACCTCGTTCAGCGCCTGAAGCGCGCTCTGCCGAAGCAGCGCGAGCGCCAGGAACGGGACGCAGCCGAGTCCGACGAGGAAGGTCGCGTACAGGTCCGGCTCCATCGTCTTCGCGTATAGCTGCAAAACCCCGAATCCGACGGCGACGACGGCGAGCGAGAGGGAGAAGGACCAGCGGTTCGCGAACCGGAGCATCCCCTTGATCTCGCCCCAGCGCTCGTCCGCCCGATAGGCGGAAACGTAGCGCACGATCGTCATATCGAAGCCGAGCTTCGCCGGAAACACCAGAAACGTGATCACGGTCATCACGTAGGCGTAATGGCCGTATCCGATCGCGCCCAGCTCGCGAGCCAGGCAGACTTGCATCAGAAACGCGAGACCCATGCCCGAGGCGTTCAGCAGGAAGGCGGTGCCTCCCTTGCGCGCCAGCACGCGGGCTACGGCGTTGCCGGGTTTGACGGCCGCGCTTGCTGCCGACGGGCTTGCGCCGGCAGCCGTGCTCGCGTCGGCAGTCGCGCTTGCGTGGACTGCCGCGCTCCTGCCGTCCGCAACGTTTTCGGTGGCTGTTGCGCTTGAGCCTGCGTTATCGTTTGCGATTGTGTTTGCATTTGTGGCGGACCTAGCGGCGGCCGCTCCATTCACGGCTTGCATGACATCAACAATTCCCCTCTTTCGCTTCGGCGCAGGTTAAGAGACGTTCCGGTAGGTCGGCACCAGCTGCTGCAGCACGCTGCGGATCTCTTCGGGATCCTTGGCGAGCACCCGCTCCAGTCTCCGGAATTCGAATTCCAGTTCGGAGCGGTTAATGAGCGACGGCTTGCCGACGTAAATCCGGTCGTGCTTGGTCGAGGTGAGCCCCTCCTCCTTCGTGAGCAATTCTTCGTAAAGTTTTTCCCCTTCGCGGATGCCGCTGAACGTAATCTCGATGTCGACGCCGGGCTCGAAGCCGGACAGGCGGATAAGATCGACGGCCAGATCGTAGATGCGCACCGGGCTGCCCATGTCGAGGATGAAGATCTCCCCGCCCTGTGCGAAAGCGCCGGCCTGGATGACGAGCTGCACCGCTTCGGGGATCGTCATGAAGTAGCGAACCATCTCCGGGTGCGTGACCGTAACCGGACCGCCGCCGACGATCTGCTGTTTGAAGCGAGGGATGACGCTGCCCCGGCTGCCGAGCACGTTGCCGAACCGGACGGCGACGAATTTCGTTTCGCTATGCTTGTCGAGCCCTTGGATGTACATTTCCGCGATGCGCTTGGTCGTCCCCATGACGCTCGTCGGATTAACGGCTTTGTCGGAGGAAATGAGGACGAATCGCTCCGCTCCGAACGCGTCTGCGCAGTCCGCTACGTTTTTCGTGCCGAATACGTTGTTTTTGATCGCCTCCGACGGGTTGCGCTCCATGAGCGGCACGTGCTTGTGCGCGGCGGCGTGGAAGACGACCTGGGGCTTCATGCAGCGGAACACTTCTTCGAGCCGCGTCCGGTCCTGCACGTCCGCGATGACCGTTTCGATCGGCAGCTTCGGAAACGCGGCCCGCATCTCCATCTCGATCGTGTAGATGCTGTTCTCTCCATGCCCGAGCAGCAGCAGCTTGTCGGGCTGGAACGGCGCGATCTGCCGGCACAGCTCCGAGCCGATGGAACCGCCCGCCCCCGTTACGAGGACAACCTTGCCCGCGACGTAGTCCGCGATGCCCTTCAGGTCGGTGCGGATCGGCTCTCGGCCGAGCAGGTCTTCGACGGAGACGTCCCGGATCTGATGCGCCGCCGTCTTGCCGTGGATCAGATCCTGCAGGTTCGGCACGATTTTGAGGCGCGCCTTCGTATGCTTGCAGATCTTCACGATCTCGGAGATCTGCGTCTTCGAGGCGGACGGCATCGCGATGATGATTTCCTCGATGTTCTTGTCCGCGACGATCGCCGGAATGTCCTGCCGTCCGCCGAGTACTGGGATGCCGAGCACTTCGAGCTTGATCTTGTAAGGATCGTCGTCGACGAAGGCGACCGGCTTCGCCTGGTACGAATCGTTCATCTGCAGCTCCTTCGCGAAGAGCGTCCCGCAGTTGCCTGCGCCGACGATCAGCGTCCGCTTGCGGTTTACGCTCCGTCCGCCGCGTTCGCCGCCGAACCGGTCGCAGACGAGGCGCCACAGGAACCGGCTGCCGCCGAGCAGCAGAAGCGCCGACATGAAGCTCTGCACCGGCGCGAACAACGGAATTACCTGGCCCATCGCAGCCGTTGCGGCCAGGTAGCCGGCGGCGCCGCTCACGAGGGCGGCTTGGCCGAGCGCGGCCAACTCGCCTACGCTGGCGTACTGCCAGATGCGGCGGTAGAGCCCGAAGAAGTACATGATCCCGACGCCGGCCAGCGCCTGTACGAGACCGTAAATGACGGCCAGGTAGGCGGTCTCCCCGTTTAGCCATCCGCCGTCATGAACGACGAACGCCAGGTACACGCTTAACCACAAAAATACGAGATCGAGGCCGATCCAGATCGGCACTCGTTTGGATACGCGCATGCAGTTTCCCTCCTATGGAGCCCGTTTCGGGCGTTTCTTTTTCTTTTTCTCTTTTTGCTTCGTTGCTCTCTCCCTTGGTCTTCAACCTTCGCGTGCAGTTAAGCGTTGTAGTCGTAGTACGTTCCGGCTTCCGGGCCCTTCGCCTGATTGAGAACGACGCCCAGCAGCCTGGCGTTCACGAAGCTCAGCTGCTCCTTCGCCCGCAGCGCGGGTCCGCGCTTCAGCTCTCCGGCTTTGACGACGAGCAGCACGCCCTCGCACTTCGTCGACACGATCTGAGCGTCGCTCACGGCGAGCACGGGCGGCGTATCGATCAGAATCAGATCGTAGCGCTCGCGCAGATCCGCGATGAGCTTGTCCATTTTCCGCGATGCGAGCATCTCCGCCGGATTCGGCGGCGTGGCGCCCGAGGTGATCACCGAGAGATTGTGCACATGCGTCTGCTGAACCGCGTCGAGCAGTTCGCACTGTCCGGACAGCAAGCTGCTCAGGCCGTGCCGGTTGGAAAGGCCGAAGGCGAAGTGCGCCGTCGATTTGCGCATGTCCGCATCGATCAGCAATACCTTGCTGTCTCCCTGCGCGTACGCCACGGCGAGGTTGTTGATCGTCGTCGACTTGCCTTCCTCCGGCGTGGCCGACGTCACCATGAGCGTGCGGATCGGTTCATCCAACCCCGAATACTGCAAGTTCGTGCGAAGCGTCCGGTAAGCTTCGGCGATCGGCGATTTGGGCTGCCGATCGGTGATGATGCGTTTGCGGCTTTCCACGAGCCTTGACATCCCCTCACCCCGCTTTCTTGTTGTCTTTCGCGACTTTGGAAGCGTCCGGCGGCGGATTTGGCGACTGCTCGTGCATCCCCTTCATTTTCGGGATGACGATCAAGGTCGGCAGTCCGAGCACAGCCGTCACGTCCGCTTCGGTTTTCAGCGAATCGTCGAAGAAATCCAGAAGCAGAACCGTACCGATGCCGATCAGGAGGAAAAGGACGAAGCCAGCCGCCGTGTGCAGCTTTTTGTTGGGCTTGAAGGGCGCCGGCTGCTTGTCCTCGTCCGCCTTGTTCAGCAGATACACGTTGTCGACTTTCATGATGTTCGGGATTTCCTCCTGAAAGACGACCGACACTTCGTTCACGATTCGCGCCGCTTTCTTGTAGTCGTGATCCGGGTAGGTGAGCGTAACGACCTGCGTACCGTTCACGGAGCTGAAGCCGATGTTGCGGATCAGCTCGTCCGAGGTGACGCCGAGTTCCGGGTGCTCGGAGACGAGATCCATGATCGCCGGCGTGCGGATGATCTCTTTGTACGTGCTGATCAGGCTAATATTCGAGTTGATCAGATTCAGATCGAGCTTGAAACCGCTGAGATCCGATGCCGAATTGACAATCAGCTTGGTCGACGCCTGATAAACCGGCTTCAAGAAAAAGGCGCTATAAACGCCGACGGCCGAGGTCCCGAGCAAGGTGATGACCGCGATCAGCCACCAGCGCTTGCGCATCAGAGACAGCACCTGTTTCAAATCCAGATCTACATTCACCATTCGGCCTCCCGTCTCTTGGTGTGAGGTTGATGTGTTTTGCGTTCGGTTCCATCCGCAAGAACGGCGGAACATCGCCCCCTTCTTTCTGTTTTATAATTCCGAATTTTCCGAATCATTAGCGGCCTTTCACCCAACGCCTGACGACGCTCGACACCGTCCGCCTGCGGACAACCGCCGCAGCCTCCGCTTGTTTGCCGGCCGCGATCAACTTCGCGTTCCGCTGGAGCCGCTGAACGAACACGCTGCCGAATTTGGCTTCGAGCATCTCGTACGCCACTCTCAGCTCGAACGGCCTTCGCTCGCAGTCGTGCGCATCCGAGGCGACCAAGTGGATGTAGCCCCGCTTGCACAGCGTCAAGGCCGCGGTCTGCGTCTCCTTCCCGAATCTCCCGGTCAGGGAATGCGAGGTGAGCTGGCATAGGGCTCCGGCTTCCACAAACGGAAGAAGCCGCTCCGGATGCTTCGCGATTTCGCGATTCCGCTCCGGATGCGCGATGATTGGCCGCCAGCCGAGGACGCCCATCTCGTGTATCGCGTGGGGTAGATGCTCAGGAATGCCGGCGGAGGGCAGTTCGATGAGCGTGTAGGTGGTGCCGGACAGGGGCAGCAACTTGCCTTCATAAGCTTCGCGCAGCCATTCCGGCGTCATCCGGATTTCCTGGCCCGCACGGACCTGGAGCGGAATTTTTGCCGCCCGGAGCGCTTCGGACAGTCTGGCGACCGCCTTCACGACCGTTGACCGTTCGTTGTCGTAAGGGGGCAGCAGATGATGGGGCGTCGCATAGACGACCTCGATCCCCTCGCGAACGGCCATGCGGGCCATTTCGAGGCTCATCTCCAGGGACGCAGGTCCGTCGTCCATCCCGGGCAAAATGTGACTATGCAGGTCGACCAAGCTTCACTCCCCTTTCCAAGCGATCTTGTCAACATTATGTCACAGCCCTTTCCGGCCGATGGAGAGAGGAAAGACTTAAATTGATTTAGACCGACGCGATTATTTTCAGAAAATAGACAAAGGAAGAAATCCCCATTGTTTTTGGCGAAACAACAGACACAGAGGGAGGTTTTTCCACCCAACGAATTCCTGTAAATGGATATTGTTTAATTTAATTTACTTTATATGGTTATTTTTAAAGCATAAATTATCGAGACTTTAGCATGAACGCCGAGAATGCCCCCAACCCGCTCCATTGCTGGGTTTTCGTCTTCTGCCATCCGACTTGCGTCGATCTGTGGCAATTCTGCCGCTTGGGCCTTGCCGCACGTCCGACGGCTGCGCTTAGTCCTTTCGACACGCAACGTCGGCGAACGACGGCGGATCACTCCGGCCATTTGTCGAATCAGCACCCGCGCCGACTGTCCCGGAATACCCAATTTTCCTCTTGGCAAATCGGGATTCGCGGTCGTGCGAAGGTCCATTGGCGTTCGCTCCGCTCCCAAATACCGGGTTCCGAGCGAATGGGCTTGGGCGGATGAAACAAATGTACAACCATTGTCATCTCGGATCGCATCCCGTTCCCGAACTTTGTAAAATTTCGCGGACCGGGACCCGGTGTTTACATACGGCGGGTCGCTTGTCCGGGTACCGATTCGGGGCATTTGGGCCGTACCTCCTAACGACGGGGCTGAACCGTGTCTGGGCGCCCGCGCCGGAAAGCCGTCTTGGCGGCCCTCCTTGCCCTCGCAACGTCGGAATGTACTCAGGTGCAGTACGTTTACCGCTCATCGTTCGCATGGAGTCACATCATCTGCATGTGCGGCACATCTTCCCGTTCCTCACTCGCCTCGTCTCTTCGTCCCTCGCGGAACTTTTCACCACTCATCGCCTCCCTGGCGCCCCCTTCATTCGCATGTACGGAACATCTTTCCGCTCATCATCCGCCTAGCGAGCCCCATTATCCGTGTGTACGGAACTTATTTCCACATCTATTTCTCCTGCCGCCCCTTTATCCGCAGGTCCTCCTGGCGCCCCATCCTCCGCATGTATGGTACTTCTTCCCACACATCATTCTCCTGGCGCCCCATCATCCATATGTACGGAACTTCTTACCGCTCATCATCCTCTCGGCTCTCCGTCCCTCGCATGTACGGAACTTTTTACCGCTCATTGCCATCCCGACGCCCCCATTATTCGCATGTACGGAACTTCTTTCCGTTCATCATCCTCCCACCGCCCCGCTGCCCCTCAGGAAAGATGCTTTTCACCGCCTATCCCCCTCCGCCCTTGGTCCGCATGCCTCCCGAATCTAAAGAAAAAGCCGCCCCCCGGACCGATTCGGTCCTGGGGACGGCTGCTAATCGAACTTGGCGAATTAGAGGCGCGCTTCCAGTTCTTTTTTCTTGTCTTCGAAGCCGGGCTTGCCGAGCAGGGCGAACATGTTCACCTTGTAGGCTTCGACGCCGGGCTGATCGAACGGATTGACGCCGAGCAGATACCCGCTCACGCCGCACGCGATCTCGAAGAAATAAACGAGCTGGCCGAACGTATGCGGAGTCAGGTCCGGCAGCTGCACGACGAGGTTCGGCACTTGACCGTCCGTGTGCGCGAGAATCGTGCCCTCAAACGCCTTTTTGTTGACGAAGTCCAGCGTTTTGCCGGTAAGGAAGTTCAGGCCGTCGAGATCCGCGGCGTCGCTCTGGATCGTGATTTGGTCCTGTACTTGGCCAACCTGGAGCACCGTCTCGAAGATGATCCGGTTGCCCTCCTGCACGAACTGCCCCATGGAATGCAGGTCGGTGGAGAAGTCGACGGACGCCGGGTAGATGCCCTTGAAGTCCTTGCCTTCGCTCTCGCCGTACAACTGCTTCCACCATTCGGAGACGAAGTGCAGGCCCGGCTCGTAGTTAACGAGAATCTCGACCGTCTTGCCCTTGCGGTACAGAGCGTTGCGGATCGCGGCGTACTGGTAAGCCGGATTCTCGCTGAGGTTCGGATTGTTCAATGCGGTGGACGCGTCCTGCGCGCCCTTCATGATCGCCTCGATGTCGATGCCGGCCGTCGCGATCGGCAGCAGGCCGACCGCGGTCAGCACGGAGTAGCGTCCGCCGACGTCGTCCGGAATGACGAACGTCTCGTAACCTTCGGCGTCCGAGAGCGTCTTCAGCGCGCCGCGCGCCTTGTCGGTCGTCGCGTAGATGCGCTTGCGGGCGGCTTCCTTGCCGTATTTCTTCTCCAGCGCCTCGCGGAAAATGCGGAAGGCGATCGCCGGCTCGGTCGTCGTGCCGGACTTGGAGATGACGTTGATCGACCAGTCCTTGCCCTCCAGCGCCTGGAGCAGATGCGTCACATAAGTGGAGCTGATGTTGTTGCCGGCAAAGAAAATTTGCGGCGTCTTGCGCTGTTCCTTCGTCAACGTGTTGTAGAACGAATGGGACAGCATCTCGATCGCCGCGCGGGCGCCGAGATAGGAGCCGCCGATGCCGATGACGACGAGCGCCTCGGAGTCGGATTGGATCTGCTTGGCCGCCTGCTGGATGCGGGCGAACTCCGCCTTGTCGTAGTCGAACGGCAGGTTGATCCAGCCGAGAAAGTCCGAGCCTGCTCCGGTACCGTTATGTAGCTGCTCATGGGCCAGCTTGACGGCGGGTGCCAGGTTGTCGATCTCGTGCTGACCGACAAACTGCAGTGCTTTGGAATAATCGAGACGAATGCTTTGGCTCACTTTTCCTTCAAACCCCTCTCAGTCCATGTTGGCCGCTTCGTTGAAGCATGTAGCCTTAGCATACTGAAATTTGTCCCGCGGCACAAGTTGAGGGGGAGACGGCGGTCCGGCAAGCGCGCGAGAACTAGTCGAACGAGCGGCGGGAAGGCCAGGAGCCCTGCAGCTTGCGGGTCTGAATGACGGCTCCGGTATGATACGCGTCGTGGGCGATCAGGCTCATGTACCGCTTCCCGATCTCCGCCTTCAGCACCCGCTTCGCCAGCTCCTCCTCGTCCATCCGGTCGAGCTCGGCCGCGAGCGCCCGGTGCACGGAGTCGAGCCGATTCAGGAGGACGTTCCAGGAAGCTTCGTCCGTGCCGTCCGTTCGGAACGTGTCGTCGTTGGTCAACCCCTCCGGGTAGTCGGCATTCCCGGTCCTGAGCATCTGCAGCAACCGTTCCTTGAAGAAGACAAGGTGATGCACCGTCTCGCGGATCGTGTTCGCATGCTCTCCCTCCGGACGCCAGTCCGCTTGTTCGGACGTCAGCCCGCTCACCGCGTCCCGCAGTGGCGGAAACCAGTCTTCCTTATCGTAGGCGAATTCCCAATATTGCTTCAGAAGCTCCAATGTGCTCATGGCTATGTCCTCCCGTCGGGCGATCTCGCCGCCCTTCATTTCGTAATCATATAAACCAGTTATACTGATTACATATGAAGTTTAGCACATCTTCGAACGATTTTCGAGGGAATGTCCAAGGATTAGCGCTTAACCGCTAAAAACAATTATCGCTTTACCGCTTTATAAGGACTACCGCTTTACCGCATTAATGTGGTATTCTAAGGGAGGAGAAAGCGAGGTGCGACGGAAATGAGGTTATGGATTGATTTTGCGAACAGCGAATGTCATGATTGGCGAGGCAGCGGCGTATCCGAAGATTGGCTGGGAGATCCCGCATGGGTCGAAGAATGGCTCAGACGGCATGACCTGCCCCCGATGGATTACCCGACGCCCGACGAACTTAGACGGCTCAAGCAGCTCCGGTATCTGATTCTGCGCATGGTGAGCGCTTACGCTTCCGAGTCGGTGCCCGGTCCCGAGGACCTGATCGAATTAAACCGCTTTCTGGCCGAAGGGATGTCGATCCGCTCTCTGACGGCGGCCGACGGCTCCTACCGCGTCGAGTCGCTGCCCGCGGGACGCGACTGGAGGCAGATCCGCGCGGAGATCGCGGCTTCGTTCGCGGCGACCCTCTCCGAAGGCGAAGCTCGGCGTATCCGGATTTGCGACAATTCGGACTGCATGTGGGTGTACTATGACGATACCCGCAACCGCTCCAAGCGCTTCTGCGACGACAAGCTCTGCGGCAACCTGATCAAGGTGCGGCGTTTCCGCGCCCGCAAGAAAGCGATTGCCCGCGGCTTAAACGGCTCGGAAGAGCTGAATGTCGGCCTCGCCGAATAGGCCGGACCGCTCGGGCGACCGGGGACGGACGCCCGGCTTTCGAAAACGTGAACAGAAATCTCATCGCGCCATAAATGAAATCGGGCAGTTCCGATCGTTGTCGGAACTGCCCTTTGTTTTGCTATTGAATTTTGCGCAGGCGGCAGGTGACGCTCTGAAAGTCTCCGTGCAGCTGCGGAATCGGCAGCCCCGCGTACATCAACTGGTCGCCGCCGAACCGTTCGCCCGTCTCGACCACCTCGTAGTCCGCCTCGGCATCGAGACCGCTCAGCCGCAGCCAATCGAGCGGCTCGTTCGGCTGCGCCAGCACGCGGAAGAACGCGACGAACGCTTCGCTCCGGTCCTCGGACACGACCATCCACGCCGTATCGTTGCCCTCGAACGGATTCCGCAGCCGGTACAGATCCCCGAACTGCACGAGCTGCCGCAGCTCCTTGTACTGCGCCACTTGCCGCTTGACCTCTTCCTTCTCCTCGTCCGAGAACTTCGTCAGGTCCAGCTCGTAGCCGAAGTTGCCGGACATCGCGACGTCCGCGCGCGTCTTGAGCGACGTCATCCGGCCCACCTGATGGTTCGGCACCGCGGACACATGGGCGCCCATCGTGCTGATCGGATAGACGAGGCTCGTGCCGTACTGGATCTTCAGACGGCAGACGGCGTCCGAGTTGTCGCTCGTCCACGTCTGCGGCATGTAATGGAGCATGCCGGGATCGAAGCGGCCGCCGCCGCCGGAGCAGCTCTCGAACAGGACGTGCGGGAAGCGCGAGGTGATCGATTCCAGCACGCGGTACAGCCCCAGCATGTACCGGTGCGCCGTCTCCCGCTGGCGCTCGGGCGGCAGCAGCGCCGAGCCGATCTCGCTCATGTTGCGGTTCATGTCCCACTTCACGTAAGCGATCGGAGCCGAAGCGAGCACGCCGCCGATCGTCTCGATCAGGTAGTCGCAGACGTCGTCGCGCGACAGATCCAGGATGAGCTGGTTGCGTCCGCGCGTCCGGCGTCGGCCTTCCACGTGGAGACACCAGTCCGGATGGGCGCGGTACAGATCGCTGTCCGGCGACACCATCTCCGGCTCGAACCAAAGGCCGAACTGCAGACCGTAGCCGTTCACGCGCTTCGCCAGATCGTCGAGGCCGTCCGGCAGCTTGTTGCGGTCGACCGACCAGTCGCCAAGCGACGTCGTATCGTCGTCGCGGTGGCCGAACCAGCCGTCGTCCAGCACGAACAGCTCGATGCCGAGCTTCTGCGCCTCGGCCGCGATGCTCGCGATCTTGTCGGCGTTGAAGTCGAAGTAGGTGGCCTCCCAGTTGTTGACCAGCACGGGCCGGGTCCGGTCGCGGAACTCGCCGCGGCACAGTCGGGTGCGATACAGCCGGTGGTACGTGCGGGACATGCCGCCGAGACCTTCGGCCGAGTAGACGAGCACGGCTTCGGGCGTCTGGAACGACGCGCCCGGCTCGAGCCGCCAGCCGAAGTCGAACGGATTGATCCCGATCGAGACGCGGGCGGTGCGGAACTGGTCGACCTCGGCCTGGGCGGCGAAGCTGCCGCTGTACACGAGGCTGAAGCCGTATACTTCGCCGGCTTGCTCCGTCGCGTCCGGAGACAGCAGCGCGACGAACGGATTGTGCTGGTGAGAGCTCGAGCCTCTGCGGCTCTCGATCGCCTTCGCTCCGGGCCTCAGCGTCTCGCGTGCCATGCTGCGCTCGTTGGCCCAGGCCCCGTATAGATGCACCAGATCGTAACGGTCGTGCTTGAAGTCGACGCTGGCGCTTAACGCGCGGAGCAGCTCGACCGGCGCCGCGCTCTCGTTGACGAACCGGACGGAGCGCGCGATCGCGTCATGGTCGCGGAAAACCGTATAGTTCAGGACGGCGCGCAGTCCTGCGACGCGGTCGACGAGCGTCAGCTCGAGCGTCTCGGCTTCCTCGTCGGTTTCCGCATAGGTCGCGGGAAGTCCTTCAAGTCCCGGCTTGCCCGCGTAAACGCGATGGCTCTCATAGACCAGCTCGGTGATCGTCGAGCCGTTTGCCAGCTTCACCTGATAGGCCGGATGGCGGAAGTCGCTCGTCCCGTATGCCGGGTACTCTTGCGACAGCGTATCGAACGAAATCGTGCGGTCGTCCGGGTACGGATTCGGCGAGAAGCTCGCCCGCTCGCGAAGCGTCAGCATGCCCGGGCCGGCGGCGGAGCGCAGCTTGGGGCCCCAATAGACGTGGGCCGGATGGCCGTCCTTGATCAGTTGAATCACATAGCTCGAACGCGGGGTCTGCAGATGGAACAGACGCTGCGCTTGGTCGAATTGTATCGGCATGACGATCCTCCAGCTTCCAATATAGGCGCGTTTTCCTCTCTTTGATTCAACCTGTTCACCGGGAGGATGTCAACCCCTCTCCAGAGATTGAAACGGATATCGTCACGAATCGGAGATTTGCAGCAAAAAAGGCGCGAGAGGGCTTATTCCCTCTCCGCGCCTTCCAGCATGAGCGGTGCATAACGCCGCAGCATGTCCTCGTTGACATGATGATAATGAAACGTTCCCGACTTCGTGATCTCGACGAGGCCGCAATCCGTCAGTTGCTTCAAATGGTGGGACAGCGTGGATCCCGCGACTTGGTCCAACCGATCCCCGATGTCGCTGCAGCTCAGATCCCGATGCCGGACGAGGAGCTCAACGATCGACAGGCGCGTCGGTTCCCCGAGCGCTTTGTATACTTTTACCGCATCCTGAAAGGAATCGTGGTCGTTTGCCATGGACCGAACCCCCTATCAATACATCCTTCTAAAGAATAAAAGGTAGCACATGCCCGGCCCGTCTGTAAAGGTGGAAAAGCCTTTTGGGAGCGGGGAAAAGGTTCCCTTTTGGCCGCCGGTTGTGATACAAAGGAAAGAGAGCGAACGCTAGCGCGTACGGAAGGAGCGAACGACAATGAAATCAATCGGATTCATCGGTCTGGGGACGATGGGGCTGCCGATGGCCGCCACTCTGCTCCGCAAGCACTACCCGGTTACGATCTACAATCGCACGCCCGGCAAAGCGGAGGAGCTCGTCCGGCTCGGCGGCGAGGAAGTATCGAGCCCGCTGGAGGCAGCCAAACGCAGCGATGTCGTCGTTACGATGATCAGCAACGACGCCGCCGTGGAGGAAGTATACTACGGGCGGAACGGCATCATCGCCGGCCTTAAGCCCGGCATGGCCGTCATCGACAGCAGCACGATCTCGCCCGCGTTGGCGCAGAGGCTTGCACGGGATATCGCCGACGCCTTCTGCGACTTCCTGGACGCTCCCGTGACGGGCAGCAAGCCGGCCGCGATCGACGGCACGCTGCTGTTCATGGTCGGCGGCGACCGGGGGACAGTCGAAGCGCAGCAGGACGTCCTGCTGGCGATGGGCCGGGAGGTCATCTATATGGGGCCGAGCGGCAGCGGCGCCTCCGCGAAGCTCGCGCACAATACGATCGTCGGCATCAATGCCGCCGGCCTCGTCGAAGGCATGGCGCTCGCAGCCAAGGCGGGCATCGACGCCTCGTCCTTCCTCCGCGTCGTTCAGGGCGGCGGAGCCGCGAGCAAGCAGGCGGATCTGAAGGGCCGCAAGATCATCGAACGCGACTTTGGCGTGCAGTTTTCGCTGGCGCTGATGCTGAAGGACCTCAAGCTGTCCTCCGTCCTGTCGGACGGGCTAGGCGTGCCTACCCCGATGCTGGAGGCATCGAAGAGCCTGTTCCAGACGGGCGCTGCTGCGGGATACGGCGAAGAGGACCTGGCCGCGCTTGCGAAGGTGTACGAGCAGTGGATCGGCGGCGCCATCGGCGGCGGGAACGAGACGGCCGCTGCCGCGGAGCCTGCTGTCGCCGGGGCGGATCCGGTCGGCCCGGAACGGCGTCGGCAGACGCGCATCTCCCTGGACGTCCCGATCATGATGTCCATTTACCAATGGGAGCAAGCCGGCGCGTTTGCGGGCCAGAGCGTGGAAGGTACGCTGCGCGACGTTTCGGAGGACGGGCTGCAGATCTCCTCGACGCTCCCCTTGGAGAAGGACATGTTCGTCGTCCTCCACTTCAAGCAGGAAACGGGGCTGCCGCCGATGACAGCCCGCATCATTCGAATCGAGCGCAGCAACAACCAGTTCCAATACGGCTGCATGCTCTCCGGGCTCGCGCTGTATCAGCGGCTGCAACTGAAGGAATATATCGAGCGGCATGCGGGGGATTGAGGGTTTGGGGTGACCAATAGGAATTGACGGGAAAAGGCGTATGCAAACTCCGGGCGGAGTGGCATGCGCCTTTCGTATATAAAGATAGAAAGCCGCATGGAGATTTACGCTAAAACTTATAAAGTCATAAAAAATTTGAAGTCTCCCTTCTACTCTCATTCAATATACCACTATTTACAAGATAACCAACGCCCGTTCACGCAAAAAATCCCCGACCCATCTCGGATAAGCCGGAGATTTCTATTCCTTTCGATCAGCGCAGCAGCTTGAGAAACTCCCGCATGAAGCCGGGCAGGTCCGGCCAGGCATGGCCGCTGACGAGCTTGCCGTCGACGTGCAGCGTGCCTTCCGGATACTTCGCCCCGAGCGACTCGACCTCGAGCCGGCAGGCGTTGTAGGCTGTCAGCGTCTTGCCTGCAAAGTAGGACCGGTCCTTGAGCGCGAGGAACACCTGCGCCCCATGGCAGATCGAGCCGACCGGCTTGTCCGCGTCCAGAAAGTGCGAGATGATCGCGGGCAGGTCCTTGTCGTTGCGAATGTACTCGGGCGCGCGTCCGCCGGGAATGATCAGCGCGTCGTATTGCGAGGGATCGACATCCGCAAACGCGACGTGCGATTGCAGCAGGTGAGCCGGCTTTTCCGTGTACGTATCCCAGCCTTCGATGAAGTCGTGGCAGACGGTGTGCAGCGCCTTGACTTGCGGCGAAGCGATGACCGCTTCGTAGCCTTCCTCCTGAATGCGATAATACGGATAGTAGACCTCCAACACTTCCGCGGCATCGCCGGTAACGATCAACACGCGCTTGGACATCGGAACACTCCCTTTGGAAAATGGTAGGCGTTTCTTCCATTATTCCGAGGCGCGCATAGGACCGTCAATAGTTCGCAGGGCGGGAGTGGTCGACAGATTTCCGCATCAAAAGTGGCCGCAGAGCTGCCGCCAAGGTTCAACCCAGACGCGCGCTGACAATCTTCTCGAAACAGCAGTAGCGCTGGTGCCCCTCAGGCTTGAACGGCAAGATGATATCGCCCCGATGGCTGTAGCCCTGCTTGACGTAGAAGGCTAGCGCCGTCTCGTTCTCCGTGAAGACGTCAAAACGAAGGCCGTCATAGTCTCCCGCACGCGCCGTCTCCTCGCAAAAATTCAGCACCTTTTTCCCCATCCCGCCCCCTTGCGCCTCCGGATGAACGAAGAGGGCATGAAGGACGAGATACCGGCCCTCTTCATAAACCCAAGTCGCCTGAGACCATTCGGGAATCTGATACTCGTCGAGGACAAAGGCGCCCGCAACGCCTTCTTCTCCTTCCAGCACGTACAACTGGGATTGCGCGAGCTTGTCTTCGAAATACGCCGCATTCGGATATTCGTCGGTCCACTGGTAGATCCCCTTTCGCTCGAGATCCAGCTTGCACGCTGCGAGCACGTCCAGCATTCGGGAGATATCCGCGGAGATGGCCTGTCGAATCCCGACCGCGAGGGGGATGCGTTTTGTCATGGCATAGCCTCTTTTCGAATGGATCGTTGAGAGCATCTCGACCAACTAGTTGCAAAAGTACACTACCTATGACGTCGATCGCGCCAAATTCCTCGATTTGTTGCAAATCTACATCTATTATTGTGAAAACGGGGGTTTTGCAAAGTTTTTCCAACTTTTTACATGTACAAATGCAACTAAACGACTCTACAGGTCCTCAAACGTGAAAATTAGATGTAACGATTGCAATTAACCAAGCGTCTAGCGAGCAAACCAAGTCAAACCGGCTTCCTCTATGCGTAAAAAGGGACCGAGCGGCGGCTCGGTCCCTTCTTCTCCATGCCCTTTGTCCCCGCGTCCTGGCTTAAGCGCTCAGATACGAGCAGACATAGTCGGCGACCTGGGTCACCTTGAGCTTGAACTTGCTGTTGGCCGGGACGGTGAATTCGCCCGTGCCGGAGATCGCGATCCACTCGTCGCTGCCGGGCAGCTGGACGGTCAGCTCGCCGGCCAGAAATTCCATGATTTCGGCTTCGGCGGTACCGAACTCGTACTCGCCCGGGAGCATGATGCCCAGCGTCTTGCGCGTGCCGTCCGCGAACAGCACGGTGCGGCTCGTCACTTTGCCGTCGAAGTAGACGTTGGCTTGCTTTACTACGCTTACGTTATCGAATTGCGACATGAACGGACAGCCTCCTATGGATCAGCAACGGTGCGAATTACACCAGCTTCTTGAATTGCGCGACGACGTTCTCGACCGTAAAGCCGTATTCCGCGATGACACGGTCGCCTGGCGCGGATGCGCCGAACGTGGTGATGCCCAGCACGGCGCCGCTATCGCCGACATAGCGCTCCCATCCGAACGGAGAAGCCATCTCGATCGCGAGACGCGCCTTGATCCCCTTCGGAATGACGCTGTCGCGGTACTCCTGCGATTGCGCTTCGAACAGATCCCAGCTCGGCAGGCTCACGACGCGGACATGAATGCCCTGCTCCGCCAACGCCTTCTGGGAAGCGACCGCGAGCTGCACCTCGGAGCCCGTCGCGATCAGGATGCCTTGCGGCTGCCCGTTCGCGGCTTCGGAGACGATGTAGCCGCCTTGCTTGATGCCTTGGCGCGCCTTTTCGGCCGTGCCCGCCAGGATCGGCAGATTCTGACGGGTCAGCACCAGCGCGACCGGGTTGTCCGTGTTCTCGAGCGCGTATGCCCAAGCCGCCGAAGTCTCGTTGCCGTCCGCCGGACGGATGACGGTCAGTCCCGGAATAACCCGGATCGAAGCGAGCTGCTCGATCGGCTCGTGCGTCGGACCGTCTTCGCCGACGGCGATGGAGTCGTGCGTCAGCACGTAGACGACCGGCTGCTTCATGATGCTGGCGAGGCGGACGGCCGGACGCAGATAGTCGGTAAATACGAAGAACGTGCCGCCGTATACGCGCAGGCCGCCATGCAGCGAAATGCCGTTCATCGCCGCCGCCATGCCGAATTCGCGGACGCCGAAGTAGATGTTGCGGCCCGCGTAGTCGCTCGCGTTGTAGACCGGCAGCCCCTTCAAATGCGTCATCGTGGAGCTCTCCAGGTCGGCCGAGCCGCCAACGAGGTTCGGAACGTTCTTGGCGAGTCCGTTCAGCGCGTTGCCGGATGCGACGCGGGTGGACAGAGGCTTGTCCTCGGTCGAGTAAACCGGCAGCTCTTTATCCCAGCCTTGCGGCAGCTCGCGGGCGAGCGCCTGCTCCAACTGGGCGGCCAGCTCCGGATGCGCGGCCTTGTACTTCGCGAATTGCTCGTCCCAAGCGGCATTCGCCGCTTCGCCTTTTGCCTTCACTTCGGCAAAGTGCGCGCGCACTTCGTCCGGCACGAAGAAGTCCGGGTGATCCCACTCGTAGAAGCTTTTCGTCAGCTTGGCTTCCTCGGTGCCGAGCGGAGAGCCGTGCGGGCCGGCGTGGCCGCCCTTGCCGCCCTTGTTGGGCGAGCCGAAGCCGATGACCGTCTTCACTTCGATCAACGTCGGCTTGGACGTTTCGGCCTGGGCTTCGGCGATCGCCTTCGCCAGCGCGTTCAGGTCGTTGCCGTCATCGACGCGGAGCACTTGCCAGTTGTAGCCTTCGAAGCGTTTTTTGACGCTTTCGGAGAACGAGAGGCTCAACTCGCCGTCGAGAGAAATATCGTTCGAATCGTACAGGACGACCAGCTTGCCGAGCTGCAGGTGGCCGGCGAGCGAAGCCGACTCGGACGAGATGCCTTCGGACAGGTCGCCGTCGCCGCAGATGGAGTAGGTAAAGTGGTTGATGACGTCAAAGCCATCGCGGTTGTATGTAGCGCCCAGCTGCGCTTCCGCCATCGCCATGCCGACCGCCATCGCGATGCCTTGGCCGAGCGGACCGGTCGTCGCGTCGACGCCCGCCGTGTGGCCGAACTCCGGGTGGCCCGGCGTCTTGGAGCCCCATTGACGGAAGTTCTTCAGCTCTTCGATTGGCAGATCGTAGCCGCTCAGGTGAAGCAGGGAGTAGAGCAGCATCGAGCCGTGGCCGGCCGAGAGGACGAAGCGGTCGCGGTCGATCCATTCCGGATGCGACGGATTGTGCTTCATCGTCTTCGCGAATAGCTGATAGCCCATCGGAGCGGCGCCCATCGGCATGCCGGGATGGCCGGACTTCGCCTTCTCGATGGCGTCGATCGCCAAGGTACGGATCGTCGTGACGGACAGTTGCTCAACCGTTTTGGAACTTGTTGTCATACGTAAGAGGTCCTCCTTCTCTATTTGCACGAACGATAGATGCTCGTGACATGCGCAATGTACGTTAATCCTTTAACTCGGTGCAGTTAATCCTGCCTATTGTACCACGCCGACCCTCATATTACCACACGGCTTGTACGGACAAGAGAGGGTGCGGAGCGCGCGAAAAACAAGGAATGAACCTGCATTTGCAAGCCCCTGCCCCGCGATCCCGCGAGACCTCCAACTAGCACAAAAACCGGCTTTGTCAGCCGGTTTGCGCGCGCCGAAGCTTGACTTCCAATTCATCGCCGGCAACCAAGGGCGGCTCGCCTTGCTCGGCTAGCCGCCGATTGACCGCCGCGTACAGGTCGCCCATCTCGACGAACTTGTCGTCCACGTACATGACCCACTCGTCGTTCTCCACGTCGTAAGCGACGCGCCCTTCGACGATCTTCCGCTGCTCCGTCATCGCTCGTCTCCAGTCAGCCGCGCCTAGATAAAGACGACGGTCTTGTTTTGATAGACGACGAGACGGTCTTCCGCATGCCACTTCACGGCGCGGGCGAGCACGATCCGCTCGATATGGCGGCCCATCCGCTTCAGCTCCGAGACGTTATCGCGGTGACTGACGCGCTGGACGTCCTGCTCGATGATCGGACCGGCGTCGAGCTCGGCCGTCACGTAGTGCGCGGTAGCTCCGATCAGCTTGACGCCGCGATCGTACGCTTGTTGATACGGCTTCCCGCCCACGAATGCCGGCAGGAACGAGTGGTGAATATTGATGATCCGGTTCGTGAAGCGCTCGATGAACTTGGGCGTCACGATCTGCATGTAGCGGGCCAGAATGACCAGATCGACCTTGCCGGACGTCAGCTCGAGCTGCTGGCGCTCGGCTTCCGCCTTCGTGTCCGGCGTCACGGGGATATGATGGTACGGAATGC
The DNA here is from genome assembly GCF_020731285.1 of Cohnella baijiui. GTDB lineage: Bacteria > Bacillota > Bacilli > Paenibacillales > Paenibacillaceae > Cohnella. Next base: position 41,170 of record NZ_JAJFOW010000026.1, on the reverse strand, counting down.
CGAACGACTCGACGAGCCCGCGCATATCGTTGTGGTTGCTGATGACCATGGCGATGTCCGCTTCCAGGTCGCCGGCCTGCCATTGCCAGAGCAGCTCCAGCAGACAGTGGTCTTCCTTCGAAACGAAAATGGCAAGACGCTTCTTGCGGCTGGCGCGGTAGACGCTCCAGCGCATCTCGAAGCGGTCCGCGACGCGCGTAAAGTCCTCCTGCAGGGAAGGCAGATTCTGCTCCAGGTTCTGCAGGTCGAACTCGATGCGCATGAAGAACATGCCGCCTTCGGGGTCCATGGTGTACTGATCCGATTGGACGATGTTCGCGCCCTGCTCGTACAGGAATTGCGACACGGCCGCAACGATACCCGCGCGATCCGGGCAGGAGATCAGCATTCTCGCGCGGTTCGTCTTGTCGTCGCGCCCCTTGGCGTCTTGCGGTTGATACACGTTTTGACTCATGGGTAAGTTCCGACCTCTTTCCTTCGATTGCGGATTGCGTCCGTTAAACCTTGGCCAGCCATTCCTTGCCGGCGAGGTAAACGGTCAGGCGCTGATTGACCGCTTCTTCGCTGTATTCCGGCGACAGGACGCGGTGCTCGATCGCCAGGTCGTACAGCCGCTCCATCGGCTCGCGCGGATCGGCCTTCTTTGCCTTGGCGTCGGACTTGAGCACCTCCCACGTGTTCAGGATGAACGAGCGGGGATGAATGTCCTGCTTCTGGAAAAAATGATGGAGACGCTCGACGTCCTCCAGGAACTCGCCGCCGAAGCGCGCGTCCACGTCGCCGCGCAGGAGCGCGATTTCCGCTTCGTACATCGGGCGTTCGCCGCCCGCTTTTTTCCCGATCCAAGGCGTCTCGAGCACGAACGGACGGTCGCGGAGCAGCTCGTGGTTGACCACGTTGTTGAGCGCCTCGTAACCGAGCCAGCCCGATCCGACCGGCGCGTGGCGGTCCTTGGCGGCGCCGACCGGATTTTTGCTGTCGTTCAAGTGGACGACCGCGATGCGGTCCAGGCCGACGACCTCGTCGAACCGCTTCAGCACGCCGTCCAGGTCGTTGACGATGTCGTATCCCGCATCGTGCACGTGGCACGTATCCAGACAGACGGTCAGACGGTGATTGTCGCGCACCTTTTCGATGATGGCCGCGAGCTCCTCGAAGCTCCGCCCGATCTCCGAGCCTTTGCCCGCCATCGTCTCGAGCGCGATATTGACGTCGGTCTCCTTGGTCGCCTCCAACACTTCGTTCAGGCCTTCCGCGATGCGCGCGATGCCGTACTCCGCATCCTTGTCCGTGTAGGCGCCCGGGTGCAGGACGATGTTTTTCACGCCGATCGCGTTCGTCCGGCGAATCTCTTCCTGCAGGAAGTTGACCGCCAGATCGAACGTGTCTTCCTTATAAGAGCCGAGATTGATAATGTAGGGCGCGTGCACGACGATCTCGCCGATGCCGGCTTCCGCCATCGCTTCGCGGCCTTCGGGAATGTACAGGTTCTCAATGGGCTTGCGCCGCGTGTTCTGCGGGGCCCCGGTGTATATCATGAAGGTGCTGGAACCGTAGGTTTTCGCTTCATTGGTCGCGGTGAGCAACCCCTTGTCCGAAAAAGACACGTGCGAACCGATCTTCAGCATAATCATGCTCCTCTCCGAATCGGACGCCGCTAGCCCGAGAGGGCCCGGCTCGTCCCATTAAAATCACCCCCTATTGTATCGCGAACGTCGAAATAAATCTAGAAATCGGCTATAATTTAGAAACGAGGTGACGGAAGATGTGGATGAAATCCGCTCCCGACTGGTTTATGTACAGCATCGGGTTTTGGACGATCGTGCTGGTGGCGTTTATGGCTATCGGCGGATTCTTTATGTTTCGCAAATTTTTGAAAGTGCTGCCGAAATCCGACGGCAAGTCGAAGCTCGACTGGCAAAATCACTGGGTCGAACTGAGCCGGCCGCTTTGGACCGAGGAAACCAAAGCGCTGCTGGACAAGCTCGTCTCCCCGGTTCCGAGCGCGTTCCGCGACATCGCCAAGCATTCGATCGCCGCCCAGATCGGGCAGCTCGCGGTCGAGAGCGGCGAGCCCCACGTGACGGAGGAGCATTGCATCCGGGGTTACATCCTCGCCACGCCGAAGCGGGATCACACGTTCCTGATCAACTTCCTCGAGAAGAATCAGATCGATTATACGCCGTACCGCCACCTGCTCGGCTGAAGCTGCATTCGGCGCCGTGGCACTGCGTTCGCGCGCGTCCATATGGCGTCGTGGCATTGCGTTCGCGTGCGTCCATTCGGTGTCATGCCGTTGCTTCGCGTGTGTCCATATGGCGTCGTCGGTATCGCGTTCCGCGCGTCGGTTCGCGGGATACACACCGTTCCGCCAACGTTTCGAAGCCTCCCGATTCCATGACCGGCGTCCCGCCCCGGGAAAAAAACGAAACCTTTGGGCTCGGTCATCGTCTAACTCTAGTGAAGGTATTCAACGCAACTGAGATGGACGACTGCTATGGAGGTGCACGATTGCATGTTGAACAACCTGAACCGCTATGGAAAACACTCCGCTTGGGCCGTCGCCGTGCTGACGATGCTCTTGATGGGCACCGGCTGCAGCGACAACGGCAACAAAAACGCGAACGCCTCGCCGTCGGCTAGCCCGACGTCATCCGCCAGCGCACCGGCTTCCAACGAGCCGTCGCCGTCGGCCAGCGCATCCGATTCCGGCACTCAGCCGGCGGACAAGGAAACCAAAGAAGACACGGGTGAATTTACCGGACTCGGCGACACGCATTCTATTGAGATCAAGACGTCCGACGGTCCGACGACCTTCCAGGTGGACCCCGATATCGTGGACAAGGTCTCGGATTGGGCCGAGGGCACAAAGGTCAAGTTCAAATACGAGATTACGAGTGTCGATGGCGATGCGTCGCAGAAGCAGTTGACGATTCTGTCGATCGACAAAGCTTGATTCGACAAGCCATCATCAAACCGGGGTGAGGTGTTCCGTCATGCGCGTCCTGATCTGCGGCGGTACCGGATTCATCGGAACGGCGCTGACCCGCGCGCTCGAAGCGCGCGGAGACGAAGCTTGGATCATCACCCGCCACAAGCCTGCGGCTCCTGCCGCAGGCTTTCGCTATGCGACGTGGGACGAATGGGCCGCCGATCCGACGCTCGGCGGGGGCACTTACGCCATCGTCAACCTGGCGGGCGAATCAATCAATCAGCGCTGGTCGGCTGCGGCCCAACAACGCGTCCTCCAGTCTCGCTTGATCGCCGCCGAGCGCGTCGCCGATATCGTCCGGCGCTTGGACGAGCCGCCCGCCGTCGTCGTGAACGCCTCGGGCATTTCGCTCTACGGCCACTCCTATACCGGCGGCAGCGCAGGTCCTTCGTCCGATGCTTCTGCGTCCATCGTAAATGAGAGCGGCGACTCGATCCGTCCTTTCGACGAATCCGCACCCGCCCGGCCCGCCGACTTTCTTGGTCGTACCATTATGGAATGGGAGGCTGCGGCGGATCGCATCCCGACCCGGCGTCTCGTGAAGCTGCGCATCGGTCTCGTTCTTGGCCGGACGGGCGGCGCCTTCCCCCTCCTGCGTCTGCCTCACCGGCTATTCGTCGGCGGACGGCTTGGCTCGGGCAAGCAAGGCATGCCTTGGATTCATCTGGACGACATCGTCTCTCTCATTCTGTTCAGTCTCGACACTGCGGAAATGAGCGGCCCCGTCAACGCCATCGGCCCGGAGACGGTCGATAATGACACGTTCGGCAAGACATTGGGCCGGGTTATCGGACGCCCGCACTGGTTCCCAGTCCCCGCGTCGCTGATCCGAACGGCTCTTGGCGAGATGTCTTGCCTGTTGCTCACCGGGCAGCATGCCGTCCCCCGCAAGGCGCTCGACCACGGCTTCCGTTTTCGCTTTCCCCGCTTGGAGGATGCGCTTAGGAACCTGCATCGGTCCCCGTCGGGCGAGAGAGCGTAATCGCAAATCGATTATTCCTATCAAGATCGCGAGACCGCCTGCATGGGCGGTCTTTCCCTGTTGTACTTCGAGCCGTGCGGCCTCCTCGCGTATCAAATAGAAGCAGGCTGACCTCGGTAGCGATAGATCGAGCTCGAGATCTGCAATTGGTCGCCCGACTCCAGCGGGTATGGTTCGTAAGGCGTCATCGGCTGACCGTTCAGCCAGCTCCCGTTGCGCGATCCGAGGTCCTTTGCAACCCAGCGGTCCGCCTGACGAAGCATCTCCAGATGGGCGCGGGAGACGCCGTTCGTCTCGTCCACGTGCTGGGCGGCATCCGCCGAACGTCCAATGATCAACGAAGACCCTTGCAGCGCGATGTTCAATTTACGATCTCCCGATTCCCATTCCAGGTATGAGAGCGCTCCCGGTCGCCCCGCATGGCCGGATAACAATGCGGTGGCCTCGTCGGCGGACGACAGCCTCGCGGTGAGGAATTCTCCCGCCATCTCTGAATTCTCCCCGCGCTCCCAGCCGGCGGATGCGGCACCATGGCGCGTTTCGCCCGTGGACTCGCCAAATAGCGAAGATCGCAACCCCGGCATTTCATTCAATGGAGAGCCGGACGAAGTTGGCGCAAACGCGGGGCTGTGTCCCGCATCCGTCGACCAGAGAGGAGGCTGCACATCCGCTTCCCGCCCGACCTCCTGGTCCAGCTCCGCCCAGGACCTCAACCCCCGCTTCGGAAATCGCTCTGCCACGCGGGAATCCGATCCGCTCTCCCCTCCTTCCGAGGACCGCGGCGTCGTGCCGCTGCCGCCCGTGTCCTCGTCCAGTTCGCGGTAATGGTCCAATCCCGGCGAAGAAGCGACCTTGCGTCTTCGCGTAGCCGGCGTCCCGTTCCATAAATAGGCGCAAACGCCCGCTGCGCCCAACGTAACTCCCGCCGCCAACAGCAATCCGCGTTGGCCGGGATGATCGGCGTACAGGAACCTCCACGCCAACGCGCTAACCGCAAGCCCTCCAACCGCCAACCAAGTCCGCCATCTTCCGATCGGCGTCCCGCTTTCGCTGCCGGACGGCTCGTCTTTATCGGCTTCTCCGGCTTCCCCGTCCCCGATCAGGCCCGATAGCGTCTGCGGGTCGCCTGCCGGCGACGGCAGCCATCCGAACGCCTTTCCGCCAGGACGGGAAGATTCCTTCGCCGCTTTCCTTTCCCCGCCAGGATTGTCCGGAGGATCGCTTCTTCCCGCTAGTCGGTTTCCTTGTTGACTGTCGTCGCGTTCTCTTCTTGGCGGACTGCGACCGTCCATATGCTCCCTGCTCGGCGTACTCCGAACGGATCTCGCGTTCCCTGCCTCCGGATCGGTCTGCAGCCTGTTTCGGCTATCGGAGCGGAGGGCCGCCTCCGTCGATCGCTGCGTTCCGACTTCCCGATCGGGCCGCAGCAGCCGATCCGCCATGTATTGGCGAATGTACCGCTTCAAGAGGCCCGGCGTGAAATCCGGGGAGGACGCAATACGAAGCAGCTGCTGCATCGCCGTGCCGTCCAATTCCGCGACGCGCATCAACCAGCGAACGATAAGACGTTCCAGATCGTCGGCATAAGGAACGTCCGGATTCGCGATGGCGACGGGCAAGTAGGCAAACCGCAGATCGTGCCAGCCGTCCCCCGCAAAAATATAGTCGTCCAGAAGCAAAAGCCGATCCGCATCCAGCATGCAGTCCTGGCACTGCTCCATCGCCTCGGCCAAGGCGTTCAGCGCGGCCATCGCATCTTCCATCGTCCATCTGACCGCCCGGCAAGCCTGGCTCAACATCCGCCTGCCCGTCAAGGAATAGCGGAATTGGACCGCGCCGTTCATTTCCTCCGTCTCCAGCGGCAGCAGCCGCGGCAAGTCGCAGGACTTGAGCATGCCAAGCTGCACCGGATCGATCTCTTCCCGCCGGAGCGGCGCCTCTTTCTCCAGAATCATATAATGGCCGCGTCCCTGCTCGAACCTCACCCGGTATCCGTTCATCGTCCCTTCCCCTCTCGCGTTTCCCTGTGCCGCCGTTTCCTATAGTTCGTTAAGCGCTTCTACCCGACGATCGAGCCGCTGTAGACGAGCGCCGCGTAGGCAGGCGCAACCGCCAGCATAAACGGAAACTTCGCTCCCCGGCGAGCCACGGCGGGGTGCTCCCCCCACGGCCACTTCAGATGCAGGGCAATCGCCCGTATGCCTGGCAGCCTGAACGCCATTAACGCCAAGGCGATCGCCCCCGCAAACAGCACCGATCCGACGACCAGCTGCAAGGAAACGAATGCCCCCGCCCATGTCCCGAACGCCGCGAACCATTTGACATCGCCGCCGCCGATGCCCCGCAGCGCGTACAGGAGCAGCAGCGGCAGCATGCCCGCCGCGGCGCCGACAAGCGCCCAACCGATCCGTACGTATCCATAGGCGATTCCTTGGTAGAGGAGTCCGGCCGCAGCAAACAAAACCGTCAATCGATTCGGAATAACCATCCGCCGCAAATCCGTCCAACAAGCCGCCGCCAGCAACGTGACGGTTGCGGCCAATACGGTCGTATTCATCCCGCTCCCTCCTTTCGCTTCGACCTTGTTAGCAGCGCTACTGTTCTTTTCCAGCGACCTCGAAGGTTTGCCGCCATGGCGCGCCGTCGCTTGCGCGCGCTTCCCATGCCCAAGTGCCGATCGTCGTATTGCCCGAAACGTGCCAAGTCCAACTCACCAAGCCCGACGCGTCCGCCGTCGCCGTGCCTAGATGCTTGGCCTGGCTGGGACCGCTCTTGTAGAGGACGGTCAGATCCACCGTTTCTCCGGGCTTCGCCCGCAGCGTCAATGTCGCCTTGCGTCCGCGACGGACCGGATTCGGCTCGAGAGAGACAAAGGATAGCAAGCTTGGCTCCTCGCCGTCTTCCAGCGTCGATCGCGAAGGCGCCCCGCCGATCCATGCCCGCTCGCTGGCGGATTCGCGAAGGACAAGCGTCCTGCCCAGGAACGGAACTTGGAAGGGGAGCCGGTATTCCGCCTCCACCGTCAAATAAGCCTGTGACAAATCGTCGACCGCCGGCAGCGTCACCGAGACGACCTCCAGCCGGTCCGGCCGGAGAACTCTTGGGTCCGAGGTGCGCAGGAGAACTTGCCGAAAAGCCTGTCTTGCCGCGATCTGCTCAGGATTCCAGTCGCCATCGGCCGCCTGCTTGGCCCACTCGCCGATCGGTGCCGGCAGCAACCGTCCGTATCGGCTCAGCGTGTCTCCCAAATTCGCCAACGACTGGCTCCATTGCTCGGATTTTTGATAGATCGGAGAAGACCGGACCTGATCCAGCCCCGCGGAAATCGGATACCATGCCGTAGCGGTCTGTCTGGCGGTCTGCGACAAGGCGCCATGCAGCGCCATGGAGATCACGGCGGTCTGGACGAGATAGATGAGGAAGAGGATCGCCAGCATGAATACCGGCATGACCAGAGCGGCTTCGAGCGTGACGCTTCCTTCGCCTGTCCTATTGGTAGGCGTCTTCGGCCAAATAGGTCGCCTCATAGCGGCCCTCCTTTACCGTGCCGCCCCACTGGCCGGCCTGGCCGAGGAGCTTGGTCAGCCCCGGCAAAAACCAGAGCCGCAGCGAGTTCGTGCTCTCGCCCTTCACATAGGTATAGGCGCCTTTCAGAGCAATGCCCGTCTCCAGTTCGATGACGGCAATCCGTCGGGACGTCTGCGCAGCCGAACCGCCGTGCAGCAGGAGGAACAGACGCAGGTAATCGACGTAAAACGTGTCGATCTTGGCGTATTTGGACAAGGGAATCGCGCCTTTGTTCAACAGCAGTTGCAGATCGGACAACGCTTCGCGTATGCCGTAAAGGGTGGCGGCGGCCAAAACGACAAGCGGATGGCCGTACGAGCGGCATTCGATGAGCCCTTCCATCGTCCGAATCGCCAACCGAAACGAAAACAGCTCGCCATACGAAGCGGCGATATTTCTCGCCGGGTTGTTCAGTCCGTACAGCACGTACTCTACCTGCTGACCGGACGGCATCATTAGCGCCTTCCCGTCACCACCGTCGATCAGCGTCTTGACGGCGGACGGCTCCGCGCGCGTAAATCGGGCGATCGTATACTCGGCGTCATACAACGCGTCTCTAACGCCGGCGGCCGAGCCGATGAGCGAATCCAGCCACCCGTCCGCGCTAGCCAAAGCTTGGCCGCGGCCGGCCTCGGGCCGATTCGGGATGCCTGCGGACTGGGCGGCCTCCTCCTCCGCCCGGTTCCAGTCCCGATTGTCGCGATAAGCGCGATCCAGTCGGTTGAACGCCTCCTGCGCTTCCGGCGGCACCTCTCGACCGCTAAGGGCGTCCAGAAAGGCTTTGACGCCCGACCAAGCCGAGCGGGATTCGCTTTCGAAGGCTTTGCGCTGTTGGTCCGAAGCCCGGTGCGCCTCTATCGTCTGCCGCCTCGTCTTGATCACGATCCCTCCGTCCCCGTAGTAAGATAGAGCATAAGACGAGTTGGTCGATTGCAGAGCGTCCGCTTGACGCCGCAGCTCGTCTCCCTTTCCGGTCGATCGCGGCACGGTCGACAGCAGTCGCGCGAACGAATTCGCGGCCCCCGTCACTTGCGCTGCCGACGCTTTCTGGGCGGTTAGCTCCTGACGGTAGCCCGAGAAAAAAGACGGCTCCAGCGACAACGCCGCCGTCATCTGCCGAAGCTCCTGCATCGCATCTGCTTGTTCGCCGCCGACGACGGACGCTTCGTCAGCCGGGGGCGACGCCATAGAAGCGGCCTCGGCGGCGATGCGGCGCATTTCCTCGTTGGCCGCTTCGGCCTCGGCGACGGCCGCATCCGCGGCAGCCAGAAGCCCATCCGCTTCGGAGACTGCCCGCGATCCGGCAGCGTCCAACTGCTTGGCCAGAGCGGCGACGCTTTTCTCGTAGGCTTCGATTTCCGCCGAGTAGCGAGGGGAAAAGTCCGGTTTGGGCGGCGGAGTTCCCGTCCCATCGCCCGGGGTGTCCCCGCCCTTGTCCGCCTCCCGCTTCCGCTCCTCCTCCGCCTGCTCCCATTGTCGCCGGGCTTCCTCCCTTGCCGCATCTTCAGCCACCTTCGACGCATAATCCTCATACATCAGAGCGGCATCCGCGATGTCCTTAGCCCGGCCGGCGGGCCGAATTCCCTTGAGTTCGACGGGCGGCCGGGGCACTTTGCCTTCCCATGCGTCCGCAACGACCCGACCGGCCTCCGCTTGGGCGCTCATCGCCTTGTCGAGCGCCGCCTCGCGGCGATCGTAAGCTTCCTTTAGGCGTTCCAGCCCGTCGACGGTCGATTTGGCTTCCTTCATGACGGACGACAGCCCCCGGAATCGCGAAGCCATCTCGATGGTCAAATCGATCGGAGCTTTATACTTCATTTCCTCCAGAATCTGCCTGCGGAACACGTCGTGCAGACCGAGGGGACGGCTTTCGGTCACGTCCGTTTTCTCCCACCGGGTATCGAGCAGCCGGAATGCCCCCTCGTCCTCGGGCTCCCGGTTGCCTTCGAGCGCGCGCAGGAACAGATCGTCGCTCGGATCCCCGCCGCGGGCGAACAGCCCGTATCGGGCGTACAATGCGGGATCGTAGGAGGACAAAATCGCGCGCGCCCCCGCTCTGACCGAAAGCTCGGACTGCTTGCGAAACGCCGCGATCCGGGACAAATCGATCAAGAGGCCGGTCAGCAGCATAAATGCGGCCGTCGCAGCGATCAAATAAACGGACACCGAACCCTCATTCGCGTTCCTGTTCCCGATGAGTAGAAACGAGGCTTTTCGTCTTCCGGCGCGCATCGTTCGTCCCCCTTTTTACCCATTGTCTAATCTGCGGCGCCCGCCCGCTCCTCCAACACGCGAACCGCCTTCAACCGATAGGCGCTTTCTCCCTCTTGGGCGCCGCGAATTTTGGCGGTGTAATACCGGACGAGATCGAATATCCTGACCGTCTCTGCGGGATCTACGACGGTCGCGCTCATTCCAGCCTCAACTTGCGCGGATCCCATGAACCGCCTAAGGGGCGCCAGCTCGAACGGGTCTTCCGCATGGACGGACACTTGCCGCCAGAGCAGCTTGTTGTCGTACCCGATTTCTCCGCGGAGCGCCGGCGAGAGCTTGACCGCTCCGGCGCGGAGCTTGCGCGAGGCGAGTGAGCCGCCGGCCTCCTCTTCGGATGCCGGAAAAGAGACGCTTAGCGCACGGTCTTGGTCCGACTCCCCACCGCCGAACAATCCGGTCAGAAGCCCATCGTTCGATAGTCGCCAGTAGAGTCCATCATAGCTGCCCTCGGGGTACCCGCCAGTCCGCCATTCCTTGGCCGAGTTCGTCCAGTTCGAGGCGACTCGTTCCCCTGATATGGCCGCCGCGTAGTACGCCATCGCTCCCTGAGCCTTAAACAAAGCAAAAAATAGCATGAGGAACGTGACGATCATGATCGCGGGAAAGACCAGGGAGGCGTCCAGCGTAACCGAGCCCGATGCGTCTTCGCGCAGCACACGCCATGGGTTTCCTCTTTTCGATAAAGATCGAACGTGTCTCATTTTTCTTTAGGAGAAGAAGGAGTCCGACTTGCCCTCCACCTTCTCGAACAGTCCGCCGAGAAAATCCATGATCCAATCGCGGAACAGAATCGCGATCGCGATGATGACGGCCGCGATCAAAACGATCTCCAGCGTTCCGAGCCCCGACTCGTCCTTCCAGAGCCCCTTGGCCCAACGTGTCGCATTCCGGCGAAGCCGATAAGTTCCTCTTATTCCATTCATCCTCTATTCCTCCTTGGGTGATCATCCGTTCGCCATCAAAAAGAACGACGGCGCTCCTACTAAAATCATGATCAACAGAAAGATCAGGGCCAGCGGAAACGCGAGCCGCGAGGAAGCCTGCTCGCCCAATGTCCGGGCGGCGGCTTTGCGGCGTTCCCATAGCGTCCGCGACAGCTCCCGCAGCGCCGTCACGAACATCTCTCCGCCACGCCGCGCGTTCATCAGCAGCGTCGTCGCGAACAGCTTGGCTTCCGGCACCGCGCAGCGTCTCCCGAACTCCTCCAGGGCGACGGCGAGCGGCTCGCCGCGATTCACGGCCTCGAGCGCGGCTCCCAACTCCGCATAGAGTGGATGGGGAGCGGATCCCGGCTTGCGCTGCTGGCATCTCTCCAATGCCCGCATCACGTTCTCGCCCGCATTCACCATCAGCAGCAGCCGATTCAGCAGCTCCGGCAGCTCCAGCACGATGGTTTGGCGGCGGAGATCTAGCTTCTTGCGCAGGTCCTGCCAACGGAGCAGCGGCATTCCCGCGCCGAGCACCAAGCCCAGCCCGACAAGCGTGGGACTGCCTGACGCCGTCCCCAGCAATGCCGAAGCCAAGAGAGCGCCGACGCCATAACCGGCCGCTTCGCTTGTCCAGCGCCGCAAAGCCTCTTGGGTACAGTAGCCGCCGTGCATGATGGCCAAAGCGGTCTGAGGCTGCTGCAATCGCGGCCCCAGCCAGCGCCAGACGGGCTTCGCCGACAAGAGGGCTTCCATCGGGTCGAACAGCAAATGCCTGGGACGCCGCTTGGTCCCTCCCGGCCGACGACGCCATGATGCGAGAAGCAGCCAGATATAGCCAACTCCCAACAGCCCCGCGTACATGCCGATGGCGATCCTGGTCATAAGCGGATATCCATGATTTTCCGCATCCATAGGCAGCATCCGGCCAACATCAGCAAGCAGATCGTCATGACCAGGATGCCTCCCCCCTGCCGAAGCGGCTGCATATAATCGCCGGCGAAGAAACCAAGGAGCCCTACAAATCCGAAAGGCATCCCCATCATCAATCTGGATTCAAAGCGTTTTTGCGCGATCAAAACGGCGACCTCCTGTTCCACTTCCATTTGCTCTCCGATTAGGCCGGACGTTCGACGCACGACCTCCACCAGATCGCCTCCCGCCCTTTTGCAAATTCGGAACACTTCGGCGAAGTGGCGAATCTCCTCCACCCCGCTTCGTTCGGCGAAATCGGTCAACGGACGTTCCAGCGGCTCCCCGTTGCGCAAGCGATTCACGATCATTCGGACCTCGCGCAGCAGGTCGGCATTCGGATCAATGATCAGAAGAGACAGGTCGTCCTCCAGCTCGGCGAACGCATTCTCCACCGACCGGCCGGCCGTAAGCAAGGAAGAGAGCGCGTGCAGCGCATCTTTGAAATGGAGGCGCAGCCTCGCCTGGCGCTTGCGCCGCAGCCGCTCCTGCAGCAGTCGAGGATAGAACCAGCCGAACGGAGCGCCGATCAGGGCGATCACCGGCTGCCGATACAACAGCCAAACGGCGCCGTAGCAAAACGCGCAGCCCGCCGCGATCGCCGTGATCCGCTGCCATTTGCCGAGCCGATAAACGCGATAATCCGTCATCTCCGAGCAGCCTCCCCTCGTCCCGCGAAATGCAGCTTGCGTACGTCGGCCAACTCGCCCACGCGGCGGAGACGCCCGCGCACCTGGCCATCCGTTTCGCCTTCCTCCTCGAACCGATATAACGGATGAAAGGCGACCTCTCCGCCCTTCAGTCCCGCCACTTCGCTGATCTCCACGACCTTGCGGCTGCGGTCGCGGAACCGGCTAAGATGGACGACCACATCCAGCGCCGATGCAATCTGCTGCCGGACGACCGGCACCGGAAGGTCCGCGCCGCTCAGCACCATCGTTTCCAGCCGGGAGATCATGTCTTTCGCCCCGTTGCTGTGGCCGGTGGAGAGGCTGCCTTCATGCCCCGTATTCATCGCCTGCAGCATGTCGAGCGCTTCTTCGCCCCGAACCTCGCCGACGATGATGCGATTCGGCCGCATTCGCAGCGATGCCCGGATGAGCTCCCGCATGCCGATGCGCCCCTTGCCCTCCGTATTCGCGTTTCTCGTTTCCAGAGAGACGACGTTCGGTACGCCGCGAATCCGCAGCTCCGCCGCATCTTCGATCGTGATGATCCGTTCATCGGGCGGAATCCATTGGGCGAGCGCGTTCAGAAACGTCGTCTTGCCGGAACCGGTGCCTCCGCTGATAAACAAGTTGTACTTGGCCTGAACGAGCTCGCGAAGCAGATCCGCAGCCTCCTGCGTCAATGCCCCGCGTTCCACCAGATCGGCCATCCCGAGCGGCTGCTCCGGAAATCGCCGAATCGTCACCGTCGGTCCTTGCAGCGCGATCGGCGGCAGCACGACGTGCACCCGCGAACCGTCCGGCAGCCGGGCGTCGACGATCGGGGACGATTCGTTGACGATGCGGTTGACCTTGCCGACCATCGATTGGATCAGATCCTCCAGCCGCTCGCGGCTTTCGAAGCCGATTGATACAGCTTGGATCTCTCCGCTCCGCTCGACGAAGATCCGATCGTGTCCGTTGATCATGATTTCCGTGATTTCCGGATCCTCCAACAGCGGTTGCAAAGCGTCCAGCCCCCGAAACGAATGATACAGCCGATTGACCGCAGCGTTCCGATCGGCGGCGGTCAACGAACGAATTCTGCTCCAACGGAACAGTTCGGCTTCGATCAAGGCCCGCAGTTCCTCGTCGGAGACGGCCGATTCCCAAGCGAGTCGGGAGCGTACCGCTTCCTTCAACGCTGCCAGATCATCCGTAGTTAAACTCATGGCTGCCACGACCTGTCTGCTCCTGTCGGTACCTTTTCATGCCCAGCTGAATCGTCCCGGGACGGACAAAGTCGATCCAACAACCGGTCCACCGCTCCGCTGTATGCGGAAGAATGGAGCAGCGTCTGCATGGTCGAGAGTCGATTCCATTGGGGAATCTCGGGCAGCGGGTGTAGGGTCGTCCCTGGAGGCGTCCGCCAGTCGTTGCCCGGCGCCCCCTCTTGCCGGTTCAGCGCGAATGTGCACTTTCCCGGGAAGCCCGCAACCTTGCCTTGCCATTCCTTCACGAGCCTCTCGGCCTTGCGGACGCTCTGGACGTCGTCCAACGCAAGCCACAGCACCTCTTCGCTCCATTCGAGCAGCGCCCGGTGCCACTCCCCGCAGCCGCTGTCCGGGTCGACGACGATCACGTCGAACCTGGCCGACCCGCGCAGCGCGTCGAGCAGCATCCGCAGCCGTTCCGCGGTCAGCGCGAGGCGCTCGGCAGGATGCTCCGGCGCGTCCATATAACCGGTCCCGATCGGAGACGAACGTTCGGCCAACTGCTGTAGCATGCGCCCTCCTTCCTCTGGATGCGCCTGCAGGGTGTAAAGCACGCTCGTGAGCCGGTCGGGCTCGCCGCGTCCGAACAGCTGATCCGTGACATTTAACGGTTCGAGATTCAAATAGAAAGCGCGGACTCCCCGTTCGTTCAACTGACGAGCCAGATTCAGGGCCAACGTCGTCTTGCCGACCCCTCCGGAAGCGGAGAAAACCGTCCAGACGGCCGTTCCATCCCGACTTTGCCGCCGAACCCCTCCCTCGAGCAACGCACGGAGAGTTGCCGCAAGTCTGGACATGGGCTGGAACTGGGCTACGGAAGGCAGAGTCTGATCATCGCTTCCCGCAGTCTCTTCTTCCAGTAGCAACACTACGTACATACTCGTCGGGAGCCGCTCTTTCACTTGCGCGTACAGATCCGGGTGAATCAAAAGCATATCGGCAGGCGGCACGTCCTGGACATAACGGGCCAGCGCCATCTCCTGCGTGAAGGCGGCAACCTCCCATTCCCGCTCCGTCTCCTTCAAATAGCGGGCCAGCTTGACCGCATATCCGGGCTGCGGCGCCGCCAACGCGATCCTTGCCCCCATCGATCCCACCCCTCGTCTGCTACGGCCGAACGACAAAAAGCACCGCAAATCCCGATGACGCGCATCGAAATTCGCGGTGCTTCCGCTTTGCCGAATGAATTGTAAAACTAATTTAGCATGGCTGGAAGAATTCGTCAATGCCTATCATTTCTCGTCTTGCTTTTTTGCGATCCAACCCACCAAACTTCGAAAAAGAATCGTAATTAGGATTCCGATTGCAAACGTATATTCGTTTACAAATAATCGGTTTGTGTATTGGTTGACGAATGGATAACGATAAATAATGGAATTCGGATGGTCTGTCCATCCCCCCAATTGGTGAATCGTGTCTCTTATCAAGTGAATCTGAGCGTAAATAAACGCTCCTAGAAGCAATATTAAGCCAATTGACAGCCATAGATTGGCGATGTACTTGACGCGTCGATTCTCGGCCAATAGCTGAAATAGAAGATACAAAAATGAAGCATATACGGGAATGAATAACACTATGAATAGGAGTCCGATATTCCCATTGCCCGATACCCCTTCGCCTTTATAAACCAGCGTAAAGCGGTCAACAAGAAATAACAAAATCAAACTGAGAAGGAATAGTCCTGGTAGCATCATCTTTTTCTTTTGAAGCAAGGATACACCCCGTTAGTTTTTTTGTTTAAACAATGCTGCAAAGCCGATATCTTGGTCGTTATCACTCCATAGCTTCCATATTGTCCCTGTGTTGTTTTGGCCGCCATCAGGATCTTTAAAGCCAAAATAGTTCTGTGAATATAACACATATCCAACACCAGCAACGAAATGATAGTTTGTATATGTGGTATCTGAGACCCAGTAATCAAATCGAATCCCAATAGGTAAATCCTCATTTATAAGCATACCAAGCCATTTCGTTCGTCCCCCTATAATCGGTAGCAACCCAGCGCTCTCCATCATGGCGCAAATGAGTAAGTAAACCCAGCATAAAATCGGTCAAGCTGGTCCCAAATATACCCGATTTCATTTCAGTATACAGGTGATTTACTAAATCTGAATTTCCTCCATAGTATGTTGAATTCCGCACATTATGTCCCTTAGATTTTAAATAATTCGTAATCATTGTTCCAGTTGCAGGGCCGCAAGATGAACTGGGATTGTTTATGCCAGATAACCTTTGCCATACTCTTGTTACGGCAAGCTCTTTTGAAATAGGATCAGCAAAAGTAGAACTGCTAGAATACAACGTACTCCATTCTTTCCTGCTACTATCTGGCGTCTTGGCCAATGGTTTTATAGAAATTCCAAGTGAAGCTGCTTTACTAAATATATCAGCGGCACTTGGGGCATGAATGATTCCGTTTATCAAGTATCCCTTCCTTCCTTCAATTGGATCAGAAAGACCTTTATCTCCGAATTGCAAGATTGGCCCCCTATCCTTAGTGGATGACACAATTATATGCCCTACGATCCCTGTTCCTTTGCTTACATTGAATGCATATCCAAGCAATTCTTCTTCAATCCCATATAGGGGTTCAACGAAAGATAAGTTTGATAGATTCCAAGTATCTCTGTAAATTGATTGTGTCAGAAACTTTTGTGCAACTAATTGAGCTTCGTCAAAAGGCACAAGGTTATCTTTCGCAGAGTTACTTTGGCCTGTTCCATAGGCAGTTGGCACAGTCAAAAAGAAAAGCAAAGTACAAACTAACAATAAAAACTTCTTGCTCATTAATATCATTCCTTTCTACTCATTTAATCACTACATCCAAACAATACCATTTTTAAACCTTTTTTTGTATAATTAAATTTAAATATACCTTTTTTCCAAATAATTAAGTGACATTCTCTATCGCTTCTCATTCTCTAGAACTTTGCCCGAATTTATCTCCGGAACATTATTGCCTCCTTAACCATGATCCATTTTTTCTAAAACTTGTAATATGAATGCACAAAAAAGTGCCGCCGTCTTTCCAAGACGCGGCACTTTCGCTTTTCCCCACAACGTTCAACTACGCTTCTCCAACGGCAGCCATTCCAGCACGCGCTGGATCTTCTTATCCCAGTAGCCCCAATCGTGATCGCCCGGCTCTTCCTCGTACGTCAGGTCCAGCCCCAGATCGCGGGCATGCGCGAGGAAGCGCTGATTGTCCGCGTACAGGAAATCCTCGGTCCCGCAGCATTGGAACAGCTTTGGCGCCGCCGCGCCGGATTGCTTCAGCCGCGTCGCCGCCGCCAGCAGATCGTCGTCGCCGCCTTCCGCCGCGTCGCGGTCGCCGAATACGTTCGCGTATTCGCGCCGAGCGAGGGGCGCTTCGTCCGCATCAAGCGTCAGAATGTCCAGCGCGCCGGAAAGGCTGGCGGCCGCCGCGAAGCGGTCGGGACGGCGCAAGCCCAGCTTAAACGCGCCGTAGCCGCCCATGGACAACCCTGCAACGAACGTATCTTCGCGGCGGTCGGACAGCGGGAACAGCGTCTGGGCGATATGGGGCAGTTCTTCGCTGATGAACGTCCAATACGCGTAGCCTTGCTTCATATCCGTGTAGAATCCGCGATAAACGGTCGGCATGACGACGGCCAGATTCATCCCGCTGACATACCGCTCGATCGACGTCCGGCGCTGCCAGATCGTATGGTCGTCCGACAGACCGTGCAGCAGGTATAGTACCGGGTACTTCTCTCCTTGTCCGATCGTGCCGTTCTGCTTGGCTTGATGAAAGCTGCGTTCGGGCAGGATCACGTCCATGGAGACGGACAAGCCGAGCGTCTCCGACCCGTAATTGCAATGAATAAGCGCCATCGAATCAAAACCTCCTGTAACCGCTGTCTTCTCCTCCTCATCGTAATGGATGCGCGGCGGGTGCGCAACCGTCGGTTTGGCGGATGCCGCGATTGGCAATGCTAGGGTCCGACGGACCTCGCTTTGAGACCACCAACATCAAGGAGTTGGAACAACGACGATGACGAAAAAAATGGCGCTCCTGCTGGCGCCTCTGATGCTCGCGGTTTGGCTCGTGCAAGCTGCCGCGGCGGGCGAAACCCACGCGCAGCTCCGTTCGCAAGCGAACGCAACAGGCGATGGCCTAGCTGGACATGCAGCCGCAAAGGCCGACACTCTCCAAAACGCTCCGGATCCGCGCCCGGCGCCGGCGCCTTCGAGCCCGCAAACGGCTCCCCTTCGGCTGACGGTCGTGCAATTCGTCGATATCCGTACGGGCTGGACCCTCGGGATGGGCTCCGACCAAGCCGCGACAACCCGCATTTGGCAGACCAAGGATGCAGGCCAACGCTGGCGATCCTATCTCGTGCCTGGGGTGGAGCAGGCGGCTTTCTCGTTCGGCGACCGCAAACACGGCTACGTCGTCGGTCTTCAAAATTGCGGAACGCAAAGCGGGGAAACCGTCTGCGGCCGGTTTGCCATTTTGCACACCGACAACGGCGGCGCCAAGTGGGGAGAACAATACGCGGACGCTTACGCCGACCCGAGCGGGGCCGGCATCGAGGTTCAGGCGCTCAATGCGAAGCAGGCGATCGTCCGCGCCGGCTCGCGGATCCTCCGCAGCGACGACATGGGCCGCAACTGGATGGATGTCTCCATCCCGGACAAGCAGGCTTCTCCCTACCGCCTTTCGTTCGTCTCCCCGGATACGGGCTACGCGGTCGGCCGGATCGGCGGCGCTTGTCCCGCGCGGGGCGCGGTTCCCGCGGAGCCGAACGCCGATTGCCGCACCGCGATCTGGCAAACGCGGGACGGCGGAAGCCACTGGTCCCGCCTGTCTTCCGCCCCGAACCTGAGCGGCGAATGGTCCCCCGTCGACATCCAGTTTACCGATGCGAAGATTGGCTTCGCGTTGTTCGCGAATCCCGACACCCATGCGGCTCAACTGTACGCCTCGGAGGACGGGGGCGCCGCATGGAAGCTGCGCAACGACAAGCTTCCGGGCATTCGCCCTTACCCCGTCAAGCTCGATTTCGCGGACCCGGCAATCGGCTGGATTCCGCTCAGCGTCGGCGCCGGCCCGGTCGAAGGCGGACTGATGCGCACCGGCGACGGGGGCCTCACGTTCTCCAAAGCGCCGGACGCGCGGCTCGTCAGCGTGGAGGACAGCGACTTGATCCGTCCCCGCGAAGGCTGGGTCATCGCCATGAACCCGGACCGTCCCGAGGGCCGGCTGCTGCTCCATACGAGCGACGGCGGCGCCGTCTGGCACGACCGGACGCCGATGCCGTAAGGCGGCTCGCCCGGCCATTTCCCGGCTTTCCGCAGCAACGCCACTCAGGCATCCCCCCGCGCTCCGACGGAGGGATGCCTTTCTTCTGCCGTTCTGCCATACCCCGACCTTCTATACGGTCAATCCGATGCCGATCAGTCCGATGATATCGCCATTCCCCTGCGCGCCATCAAGCCCCTCACTTGGCCGGCCTGAACAGCTCTCCGATCGCCCCTACGCTGCCAAGCGATTCGACCGCTTTGGACGGCAGGAACACTTTGTTGGCCGGTCCTTTGGCGATTTCGGACAGCGCTTCGAACGACTTGTACGCCAGCACGTTCTCATCCATATCCGCCGCGCGAAGCAGCTCGATCCGCTGCTTTTCCGCTTCCGCGATTGCCTGGATCGCCTTCGCCCGGCCCTGCGCTTCGAGCTCTTGCGCTTGCCGGAGGCCTTCCGCTTCGCGGATGCGGGCTTCCTTGTCGCCTTCGGCCTTCAGAATCTTGCTCTGCTTGTCGCCCTCCGCCCGGAGAATCATATCCTGCTTGGCGGCTTCGGCTTCCAGGACGATCGCGCGCTTGCTGCGCTCGGCCTTCATCTGCTTATCCATCGCGTCCTGGATGTCGGACGGCGGCTTGATGTCGATTACTTCCACGCGTTCGATGCGCACGCCCCACTTCTCAGTCGCTTCGTCCAGGGCAAGTCGAATCTCGGTCGAGATGCGCTCCCGCCCGGACAGCGTTTCGTCGAGCTCGAGCTTGCCGATGATCTGGCGCAGCGTAGCGGTCGTGATGTTGCGGACGCCCGACACGTAGTCGGAGATGCCGTACGTCGCTTCCTCCGGCGCGACGACCTGGTAGAAGATAATCGTGTCGATCTGCACCTGCACGTTGTCCTTGGTGATGACGGTTTGCGGGGGCACGTGCGCCTGCTGGATGCGAAGATCGTGGTACAGGCGTACGTAATCAACGAACGGGACGAGGACGTTTACGCCCGGGGTCAGCAGCCGATTGTACTTGCCGAGCCGCTCGACGACGCCTACTTTTTGCTGCGGAACGATTTTGAGCGAGAATCCGACAAAGGCGACTGCCAGCACAATGACGACGATCGCGATCACCAGGCCCATCTACGCTTCTCCTCCCGTTCTTCTCGCGACTTCCAGCGTGGTCGTACCCCGCTTCAGAACGACGACCGTTTCGCCCGCCGCGATCCGTTCTCCGGCACTCGCGCTCCAGGTCTCGCTGCCGATCCGGACGATCCCCGGATTGCCGGGGGCGATCTCCTCCACGACGACGCCTACCATGCCGACCAACTCTTCGATCGCATCCCGGTATCCCGGGCCTTTATGCCAACGGCCGGTGAGCCGCCTGGCGAATACGGCCAGCACGACGGCCACCGCAGCCGCGGCGAGATACGGCCATAGCCCGCCCCCGTCCGGCGCGAGCCCGGCGACGAGCGCGCCTGCTAGCGCGCCTACGCCGAGGCAGAGCAGATAAAACGTGAGCGACACCATCTCCAGAATGACGAGCGCGATGCCGACGATGAGCCAAATCGTCCATGCTTCCAAGCGGGGGCTCCCCTTTCGTGCGTGGACATTCTTCTACGATTATATGCGGGCGGACGAGCTGGACAGTACAGCGGTTGCAAAGAGGCGAAGGCGCCGGCCCAAGGAAGCCCTATTCAACGCAAAAAGCCCGCCGAGGCGGGCAGAGTTTCGTTCCATCTTGATCTATGAGGGCGTTAAGCGTACCAGTAGCCGGTCATGCCGCGTTCGAGACGCATGAGCGCTTCCAGATAGAAGTAATCGCCCCATATCGTCAGATCGTCCGGCGAAAAGTTGCCGAGCACATGATAGGAGCCGCGCTTGATAAAGCCTTCCCGGCCGTCGTCCCCGATCGTCGCATAGTGGCGGACGAGCGACGTCATGGAGCGTTGCAGCCCTTCTTCCAGCAGCCCGCGGTCCGGGTCCGACGCTTCGAGATGGCCGAGCAGCTCCAGAATGCCGGCCGACGCGATCGCCGAGGCGGAGCTGTCCCGGTAGGTCTCCGCGTTCACCGGCGCATTGAAATCCCAATAGACGACGCCGTCTTCGGGCAGCCGCTCCAAAAAATACTTGGCCAGCCGCTTCGACGTCTCGAGATACAGCGGATCGCGCGAATAGCGGTACGAAAGCGCAAAGCCGTAGATCCCCCAAGCTTGCCCGCGTGTCCAGGTCGAGCCGTTCGTGTAGCCCTGGTGGGTGTCGCCGCCGATCGGCTCCCCCGTTTCGGGCTTGAAGTGGAACGTATGGTAGGAGGAATCGTCGCCCCGCACCAGGTAGCGCCGGCTCTTGTCGGCATGAACGATCGCCGTGCGGCGGTAGCGCTCTTCACCGGTCTGCTCGTACGCCCAGTAAAGAAGCGGCAGGTTCATCAAGCAGTCGATGATGATGCGTCCGCCATTGACGGGGTCGCCTTCCGGTCCCCAAGCCTGAATGTATTGTCCCTTCTCGCGGAACCGCGACATCAGCTTGTCCGCGGCGTCGAGCGCCAGTCTGCGGGCGGATTCGTCCTTTTCCACGATCCACTGCGCCTTAGCCGACAGCGAATAGAGGAAGCCGATATCGTGATGATCGAGCGCGAGATCGCCCGCCAGCCGCTGCCGGAAGCTCTCCACCGTGCGGGCCGCCGCCGACCGGAAAGCCTCGTCGCCGCTGTATTGATAGGACAGCCAGAGGATGCCCGACCAAAAGCCGTCCGTCCAATCGGTATTCGGATTCAGGTTCGTCGAGTACCGCCGGCCCCCTTCGCCGTCCGTGCTGACATGCGGGAACGCGTCCCCGAACAGGCCGATGTTGCGTCGCGTTTTGCCCAAGGCGTCTTCGATGGCCGCCGACCAATGACTCATCTCGATCTCTCCCTTGCGTTTCGATAGTGGATGGATGTTCTACCAAGGATTATAGTAGGTTCGTTCGAATATGTATAGTTATGTTTCTTTTCGTTCGTTTCTAATTTTTGAAAAGGAGCGCGAAACCCGCCCAAACCGCAAAAAAAGCCGCCGCGAAAAAGGCTTTCGCAGCGGCAGTGTCCGTTAGTCTGTATATGGATTAATAATAGTCGCGCAGGTCGATTTTTTGGCCCGTCTTCGCGCTTTCGATCGCGCCCAGCACCATCGCCATGCTCTTGATGTTGTCCCGGCAGTCGGTCTCGGCGCGCCGTCCCTCCGAGAGGGAGGCAAACATCTCGTCCAGACAGCCGTGATGCCCGGACCGCCCCTGCCATTCGAAAGCGGCGGACACGGTCGTCAGATCGCGGTGGAACTTGCCGTCTTGATCGCCGGGCGCCACGATTTCCGCATAGGGCGCGCCGCGGCCGTCCCAGATCGCCGTTCCCCGCTCTCCGGTGACGCGCCATTCGGACTCCCACGACGTGTGCGCCCCTTCGGCGCACCAGGAACCGCGGTAGCAGAAGACGGAGCCGTCCGACAGCTCGTAGATGCAGATGGCGGCAGCATTGCCGGCGTACCAGGAGCCCGGAGGATTGAACTCATGGCAGTAGACCGAGACTGGGTCGGCGCCTGTGACGAACCGGGCTTGGTCGAACGTGTGGATCGCCATATCGAGGATCAGCGGGCTGTCCATCGCGTCCCGGAAGCCGCCGAAATGGGCGCCGATGAAGAAATCCGCGCCGATGTACCCGACCTTGCCGATCGTCTCAGAGGCGATCAGGCCCCGCAGCGCGCGAATATTGGCGTCGTATCGGCGGTTCTGCATGACGGCGAACGATCGGCCGGTCTCGTCCGCGATTCGGATCAGCTCGCGCGCCTCCGCCATCGTCGCGGCCATCGGCTTTTCCCCGAATACATGGCTGCCCGCCCGCAGCGCCGTCGAGCATACCGTAAAATGGCTCGCAGGGATGGTTACGTCGAAGACGACATCCGCGCCCGTGTCCGCGATGGCTTGCGCCAGATCCGTATAAATCCCTGCGGAGCCCAGCCCGTACCGGTCCGCCATGGCCTGGGCGAATTCCGCCTTGATGTCGACCAGAGCGACGATCTCCGCATCCTCCCGCGCGATCGCGTATTCGACCCACGTACGGGCCATGCCGCCGCATCCGGCGACGACGATTTTGTAGGTGCTCATGGGCAACCTCCGTTCGATTTTGAGATCCAGTTCCGTATCCGTCGTCGATTGCGCCGCGTCAGACCGGATTCGGCACGAAGTCTCCTCCGCGGCAGCGCTTAAGATAGTTCAAGGCGTGCACTTGCCCGGTCATTTCCAGCTCGTCCTTGTAGACGGGGTCGTGCCAGCCTTCGATGTCGATCGTTCCCCGGTATCCCGCCTGGCGCAAAATCGTAATGACGTCCGACCAGTTCGTATCGCCGAAGCCGGGCGTTCGATGCCAAACGAACTCCTTCGGCCCGTGCACCCCGTATTCCCGCACGACGTCCCAAGCGATCGTGGCGTCTTTGCCGTGCACGTGGAACACTTTGTTTACCCACTTGCGCAGCTGCGGGATCGGATCGATCAAGCTGACCATCTGATGGCAGGGTTCCCATTGAAGACCGATATTGTCGGCTGGAACCGCGTTGAACATCATCTCCCAGGCCGTCGGGTTGTGCGCGATGTTCCAGTCCCCGCTCTGCCAGGTGCCGCCCATGTCGCAATTCTCAAAGGCCAGGCGCACGCCCTTGTCCGCCGCCCGGCGGGACAGCTCGCCGAATACTTCGGCGAACTTCGGGATCGACTCGTCGATCGGACGGCCCGGGATCCGCCCCGTAAATCCGGCGACCAGGTCGGTGCCGAACAGGTGCGCGTGATCGATGAGGCGCTCCCAGCTCGCGAGCGTATCGGCGTTGTCTCCTTCTCCGGTGAGCGGATTGCCGAACACGCCGAGGCTGGAAATGACGATGT
Organism: Cohnella baijiui; assembly: GCF_020731285.1. Lineage (GTDB taxonomy): Bacteria > Bacillota > Bacilli > Paenibacillales > Paenibacillaceae > Cohnella. The sequence goes on along the minus strand of NZ_JAJFOW010000026.1, from coordinate 17,379 downwards.
CCCGGTCGCCGATCGCCTCGCGGACCCGCTTCGCCGTTTCGGCGAGATCCGCCGAGCCCGTCGACTGCCAGTAGGTGAGCGAAAACGATTCGAAGCCGTGCGGCGCGATCTGCGGGATGACGCGGGCGGCATCGTGACCGCCGACTAGGGTGCCGATTCGAAGCTTTGAGGTCATGGTTGAAGACCACTCCTATATTAAGCTATATTGGGGAAGACAACCCGATTATAGCGCGATTTTACCGGTCGATCTCTATACAATCTTGTGGTTTTGTAGCCCGATCTTGCGCTGAATGGAGGTCTCGCAATGACGCATCCGAGCGAGCTGAGGGAGAACACTTGGCTCAATATGGACGCCTATCCGCTGAACGTGTTCCGCAATCGCTGCCCGGCCGGCGCCAAAGGCCGCAACGCCCTTTATTTGCACTGGCACGATCATTTCGAGCTGATCTACGTAGTGCGCGGCCAAGCCGTCTTCCACATCGACAGCCAGCCTTACGAGACCGAGCCGGACGATCTGCTCGTCGTCCCGTCGGGAGCGCTGCATGTCGGATACGCCTCCTCGGAGGACGAGATCGAATATTTGTCGATCGTCTTCAACCGCTCGCTGCTCGGCGGCCTGCCGCTCGATCCGGCGCATGACAAGTTTCTGAGACCCTATCTGGAGGGTCACCTGCGTTTCCCGGTCAAGCCGGAGGGTACGCCGGAGGAGCGCGCGCTTTTCCGCGAGCCGGTGCGCCGTTTGGTCGAGGAGTTCGAAAGCAAGCCGCGGGTTTACGAACTGGCGGTCAAAGCCCATCTGTACCTGCTGTTTACGATGCTGTCCCGGACCTACTTGCCCGAGCGCGTGGCGGACAGTCCCCCGGGCGCAGGCGGAAAACGCATGGACCGGTTCAAGCAGCTTATCCTCCACATCGAGTCCCATTATGCGGACAAGCTGACGGTGAACGAGGCGGCCAGGCTCGTCAATTTGAATCCGTTTCACTTCTGCAAAATGTTCAAAAGCGCCACCGGCCGCACGTTGATCGATTACGTCAATCATCACCGCATGAGCGTGGCTGAACGGCTGCTCGGCGAGGGGGAGTTGACCGTCACCGAGGTGGCGGAACGCGTCGGCTGCGGCAACCCCAACTACTTCACGAAAATGTTCAAACAGTACAAGGGCCGCACCCCTTCCCAGGCGCGTCGGTCGGACTAGGGGGGGCGGCGTGCTCGTGGCAAAATGTAGGTAGTTTACATACGCTCTTTGGCGCGATCCCGGCACTTTTGGCAAATGTAGGTAGTTTACATACGCTCTTTGGCGCGATCTCGGCATTTGGGGCAAATGTAGGTAGTCTGCATACGCTCTTTGGCGCGATTCCGGCATATAGGGCGAATGTAGGTAGTTTACATACGCTCTTTGGCGCGATCCCGGCACTTGGGGTGAATGTAGGTAGTTTACATACGCTCTTTGGCGCCCGTCATGGAAGGGGTCACTCGCGGAAGGCTTGGATCATGGCGGCGTCAGCAACCGGAAGGAGATACATCCCCCAGCAACTCCATCGTCCATAAAAAAGGAGGGGCTATCCCGGCGCCATGAAAATGACGATCGGGACAACCCCTTCTCCCATTGTTCTTCCTGCGGTTAGCATATTTCCGCTTTCGCCCTTCCTCCGCTCAGTGCGCCGCCGCGCGATCCTTGCCCTTGTCGGATTCGCCGGCGTTTTTGTTCGCGGCTTCGCGGTCCTGCTGCATCTCCTCGACCGTCTTCACCTTGAGGCGCGCGGCGCCCCGGTATCCTTCCCGGGTCGGCAGCAAGTCGCCGGACGCGAGACGGGCTTTCGCTTCGGCAATGGCCGGGCCATACTGCGGCAGCCACCGCTCCTGCGCGACGAGCATCTCGTCGACCATCTGCCAAATTTCCTTCGGATTGCACACCGCGCCGACGAGCGGATCCATCATGAACGCCTGGCGAAGCAGCTTGTCGTCGCCGGTCACGGCCGCTTCGACGGCGAGGCGCTGCACCGAAATGCTGACGTTGCAGACGGCGGCCGGGCCGAGCGGCAGATCGCCGATGCGCGGCATCGATACGCCGTTGCGGTCGACGTACCCCGGCGCTTCGATGACGGCGTCCGCCGGCAGATTCGCGATGACGCCGTCGTTCACCACGTTGAAGTGGCCGCGGTAGACGCGCCCGGTCTCTAGCCCCTCGATGATATAAGAGCCGTGCTCTTGACTGCGCTGCGAAGCTTCGTACTTCAGCGCCGGATCCTTCATCCAGTTCGGGAAGTCCGTCTCGAACCAATTGCGTCCCTCGGTGCAGACGCGAAGATAGCCGCCCGTCTCGCCGTTGATCCAGCTGCCGAGATCGATCCATTCCTGAATCTCGTCCGGGCGCTTGCGGTACCACGGCACGTATTCGCTCAGGTGGCCGTTGGACTCCGTGCTGTAATAGCCGAACCGCCGCAGCATGTCGATGCGCACCTTTTCCGTACGGCTGAAGTCCTCGTGCTGCTCGAACGCCTCCAACAGCTTCCCGGTCAGGTCTTCGCCATTGTGGCGGATCTGAATGTACCACGTCTGGTGGTTGATGCCCGCGCAGACGATGTCCACGTCCTTCATCTCGAGGCCGAACGCCTGCGCGATTTGCCAGTGGCCGCCCTGCACGCCGTGGCACAGGCCGATCGTCCGCACGCCCCCGTACTTGTTGCACGCCCACGTGAGCATCGCCATCGGATTGGCGTAATTGAGCAGCGTCGCGTCGGGAGCCGCCATCTCGCGGATGTCCTTGCAGATGTTCAGCATCTCCGCGATGCCACGTTGGCCGTACATGATGCCGCCTGCGCACAAGGTGTCTCCGACGCATTGGTCGACGCCGTATTTGAGCGGAATGTCGACGTCCGTGGCAAAGGCCTCCAAACCGCCGACGCGAATCGTGCAAATGACGTATTTGGCGTCCTTCAACGCCTCTCTGCGGTCGGTCGTGGGCTGAATGACGATAGACAGTCCGTTTTCCCGGATATCCCGCTGGCACAGCTCCGTCACCATGTCCAGGTTATGTTGATTGATGTCCGTAAACGCAACTTCGACGTCGCGGAATTCGGGTACGCTGAGCAGATCCCGCAGCAGTCCGCGCGTGAATCCGATGCTCCCCGCACCGATGAATGCGATCTTGAAAGACATGGTCCGATCAACCTCCGTCTGGTTTGGGCTTCTCCCCCATTGTAATCGCAGCCGGACGGAAAGCGTGATCAAGATCGTGACTTCCTGGAAAGGGTAGGTGTCAACTATCGCAGCTTGTTACGGTTCGTCCGGCCAGCTCTGCGTCGCGACGGATCGGCGAAACGAAACGGGCGTCCGCCCCGTATACTTCTTGAACAACACGTGGAAATACTGCCGGCTCGCCACCCCGACGTACCCGGAGATGTCGGCGACCGGGATGTCCGTGTGGAGCAGCAGCATTTTGGCTTTCTCCATCCGGTGGGCGGTCAAGTATTCCGTCAGCGTCTGGCCCGCATGCGCCCGGAAGATGCGCTGCAGATAGCTTGGATGCAGATTTACCGCACCGGCGACGTCCTTCACCTGGATGTCCCGGTCGTAGTTCTGCTGCATGAACGCCATCGCTTGGCGGACGTACCAATCCGACGCGGGAACGCCGCTCGCAAGCTGCGCCGAGCGCAGACGCGCGACCCGAACGAGCAGCTGCGCGAACAGCAGCTGCGCCAGCATGCCCGCTTCGGCCCGCTGCGCGTCCAGCTCCAGCACCAGGCTTTTGAGCGTATGGTACACTTCGTCCGGGTCGCTCAGCACGAGATACGGGTCGGTCGCCCGAAACAGGTCGACGAGCGCCGCGTCTTCGGCCGCCAGCTCCCGGAGCGACGGCACGACGCCCCTGCTCGCGGTTTGGCCGAACTCGACGTTCAGCATCCGGCACGTCTTGTCCACCTGCAGCCGATGGGGCACGTTCGCGTTCAGGATGATGAACTCGCCTTTTTTGAGCGGAACGGATTCGTGCTTGCCCGGGCCCGTGTGCAGCGCGACGCGGCAAGAGTCCGACATGACATACATGATCTCCGTCGAATCGTGCGTATGATAAGCCATGTCGTAAGCCGACCATTGCTTGAAATAGTAAGCGTGAACGCGGGGGCGGTACTCCCCGTCCAGCCACCCCGCGTGGAACAAACCTCCGCCGTTCGTCATTCGCCGTCTCTCCTCCAGGGCCTTTTCTTCCGGTATGCTGTCCCCATCATAAGCCATGTCCGGACGAAGTGGAACAGACCGCCCGAATCACGTATACTAAGATCACGGACATTCGACAGAAGGTGACTCTTATTCATGGATGAGGAATTGAAGCAAGCTTATGCTGTCCTAGGCCTTTCTGAAAACGCAGACAGAGAACAATTGGAAAACCGCTATTACCTCCTCGTCCGCAGAGCCCGCGCGCAGAAGATGCGCGAAGGCGGGGATCAGTCCGGCGCCGAGCGCGTCGACGAGGAAGCGATCAGCCGCGCTTACCGCTTTATCAAGGACTACGAGGAATCGAAAGCCAAGGCCGAATTCACGGAGCAAAACTACGGCAAGTACAAGAAAATGGCCGGACGCGCGCAGAAATGGGATCATTTCCTGCACTACTACAAATTCCATATCATCGGCGCCATCATCCTCTTGATCGCGATCGGCTACGGGATCAAAAGCTACGTCGACCATCGCCACGAGCAAGCGGAGCTGGCCAAGCTGCCGCCCGCCAATCTTGCCGTCATGTTCTACGGCAATTATTTCTACGGCGACGGTCTCTCCCCGGACACCAAGCCGCTGGCCGAGGACATTCTGAAGGAGTTCCCGGACTGGCAGCGCGTGCTGGCGGAGCTGACTTACGTCCCTTCGGATACGAAGAGCGAGCAGGATATCGCCCTCCTGCAGAAAAGCATGCTCGTTCTCATGACCGACAAGTCGGACCTGTACATCATGGACAAGGCGAACTTCGCCAAGCTCGCCACCCAAGGCGCTCTCCAGCCGCTGGACGACAAGAGCGGAATCGAGCCCGCCCTGGCCATGAAGGCGAAGACCGAGGAGGACACCTCCGAGCGGGTGTACGGCGTGGATCTGTCGGGCACGAAGATGGCGGAGGAGCTCGGCTTGCACGGTACGGAGTTCGTCGCCGGCATTCGCGTTTCCGCCAAGCATCCGGACGAGGCGATGACGTATATCCAGCATTACGAAGCGAAAAAGTAACGCAAGTAAATCCGGCTTTGCCGTCTTTCCAGACGGCGACATACCGAAAAAGCAGGCCCTCGGGCCTGCTTTTTCGATCTCTGACGCTTTCGCCTCATCGGCACCGCCGCCATCCGCTTTTCGCGAATATCGCATTCCGGCAACGCCGGCCGGCGCTTGCATCGGGCATCCACCTATGTCAATCCATGGTTACAAATCCAATGCGTCCGGGTAAGCAATCTATACTTATGTTTATCCCAACCGGTTCAGGAGGCGATCATCATGTTCGTCCATGGCAAACGCATCGGCCGGCAGTTGTTCGTGAAAACCCGCTCCGGCCGATGGCTGCAGCTCAAATCGTTTCAGCCGCGCTGACGCTCAGGTCTCGCCGCGCCCCAGCTTGCCGAACAAGTCCCGGAACACGCCGTCCCGGTGCACGTACCGCACGCAGCGGATCGGGTGCCGGGACGCGTCCTGCCCGCCCCAACGTCCGTCTTCGGTCAGGACGGGGCTTGGGACGATCTCGCTGGGCGTCCAATCCTCGTTCGCGAGGTAGGCGATCGTCGATATGTCCCAGATGACGCGAGAATAGGCAAAATGGTCGGCGCTGCACCGTTCGAACGTATCGTACAGATAACGGCCGACCGGTCCGCGGTCCCGGACGTAATCCCGCACCTCGGACAGCGTCGTGGCGAGATGAGAGCTGACGCCCATGCAGGGGATCAGGACGAGCGGAACGCCGCTGTCCAGCACGACGCGGGAAGCGTAACGGTCCTGATCCATGTTGAATTCGCGCGTGTCCGGCCAGTGCAGGGCGTGTCCGCCCAGCCAGACGACCACGATGCGCTCCAGAATCCGCGGCTCCAGCAGGATGGCCGACGCCACGTTCGTGATGGCGCCGATCGCGACGACGTAGAGCGGGTCGTCCTCCGGCGAAGCCATCGCCCGGGCGACGAGATCCCGCGCGGCTTCGCTGTCCACGGGCGTATCCGCTCCGGGCAGGTACGTCTCCGAACCGCGCAGCCGCGGCACCTCCGCCATTTCCGGCAGCAGGCCGGCGATCTTCTCCAGCTCCCGATAGCTTTTCTCCATCCCGTCCTTCGGGCCGTCCGACAGCTCGTTGTGAAAGGGCGCCGCGTAAAAAGCTTCCACCCGAACCCGCTCGGGCGAGCGCATCGCGTAGATGACGGCGAATTGGTCGTCGATCTCGTTGAAGGTATCGGTGTCGAGCACCATCCGCACGGCGCGGTACGGATGCGCGAGCCGCGCGAGCAGCCGTTCCGGCGGCAGCTCCGAATAGGGAATCGCCACGCTTGTCTCCTCCTTGGGCGAACGGACCCGACAGCGCTTGCAAGCCGGCGATCCGTCTTCTATGATTTGGTTAACGATACCTCCATCATAGCGGACGGAGCGCTTTTTGTTTTTTACGTTTCGGCGTTCATTTTTCACGATCTGGCGCTCCTCCGCCCCGATGCCGCCAGGAGGCGATTCCGATCCAAGCCCAACTGGACTTCCTGTTCGAAGCCCGTCACGCGCCCGGCAGCGCCGTCGCGCTTCACCGGCACGGCTGCCACGAACTCGTCTACTACGCGCGGGGAACCGGGCGGACGCGCATCGGCGATACCGCCTATCGCTACGCTCCGGGCACCTACGCGCTGATCGCGCCAGGCGTCCCCCATGACGAACGCCGCGAGGCAGCGACGGACGTCGTCTGCGTCGGCTTTTCGCTGCCGGCGGAGACGCCGGCGCCGCCGCGCACCGGCTTGCATGCGCCCGCCGATCCGTCCGCGATCGCGAACGCGCTGTCCCTGTTGCTGGAAGAGATGCGCGCAAAAGCGGCCTATTACGAGAATCAAATGAACCTGCTGGTCGGCCAGCTGCTGATCGCGCATCTGCGACTAGCGGGCGCCGAGCCGCCTGATCGGCCGGACCGGCGGCTCGCCTACGCCCGCAACTACCTGCACGAGCACTACAACGAGAAGGTGTCGATCGAAGCGCTTGCCGGCATGGCCGGCTATAGCTACCATCATTTCCGCCACCTGTTCCGCCGGCACTACGAACAGTCCCCGATCCAGTACCTGTTCGGCATCCGCCTCGAGCAGGCACGCCAACTGCTGCGCCACACCGAGCTGTCCGTCTCGGAGATCGCGAGACGCTGCGGCTTCTCGACAGATGCCCAATTCTGCACGATGTTCAAGCGGGAGACCGGCGAGACGCCGCTTGCCTTCCGCCGCTCTCCCTTCGGCAGCCGCCTGTTCAAGCCTGTTTAGCGCGTCCGGCATCCGGTGGACGGCAGGCGTCCGCTCCACCTCCCCCGGTGCGCCCGCGGCTCATCTTTCCTCCCCTCCCGGGTTCCTCCTCCGCCCCCGGTTATTCCCATCATTAAGATCATCTCAAATTTTCATATCTTATTTTCCTCCCATGCTATACTTGCCCCTGTATTCCCAATTCGATCTATCCCAGGAGGAAACGATGAAAACCAGACAAACTTTGCGCAAAATAGCAATAGGTGCCGCCTGCTTCGCCATCTTCGCAACCGCAGGAGTCGTAGCGGAGCCGCGCGGCGCCCATGCCGCCACCTCCTCGACCGTTAAAGCGGCGGCGACCGCATCCCAAAAAGCGGACAAGCTCATCGCCTTCGCCAAATCGACGCAAGGCAAAGTCCGTTATAAATTCGGGGTCAACAGCCCCAGCACGATGACATTCGATTGCTCCTCCTGGACCAAATACGTATTCGCCAAGCAAGGCATCTCCCTCAAGTGGGGCACGAAGGCACAGAGCAAGCAGGGCACCTACGTGGCCAAGAGCAATCTGAAAAAGGGCGATCTGATTTTCTTCAGCGTGAGCAAGCCCGGTCAAATCAATCATGTCGGCATCTACATCGGCAACGGGCAATTCATCCACAATACGACGGGTTCGAAAAACGGCGTCGTCATCGGCAACCTGAATTCGGGCAATTATCCGAAACGGTACATTACGGCACGCCGCGTCCTCTAATGAACCGGCCGCCTCGTGTGCAGGCAGGAAATTCGGTGCCGGAAAGCGAATGAATTTCGGTAACGAATTTCAACCCTGCGAGGTGTACGCACATGACGACCGCTCCCAAGACCGCGCTGATCGTCGTCGACGTCCAAATGGCGATGTTCACGTATGAAGGCTTCAAGCTGCACGACGAGCAAGGCGTGCTTGGACGGATTGTTCGTCTAATCGGACTGGCCCGAAAAGCCGGCACGCCTGTCGTGTTCATCCAGCACACGAGCCAAGACGAAGGCGACGAATTTCTCGAAGGGTCTGCCACTTGGGCGCTTCATCCCGATCTGGGCGTCGCACAAGATGATATCGTCGTGAAAAAGACGGTATGCGACGCCTTCCACGAGACGTCCCTGCAAGCCGTCCTGCAAGAGCTCGGCGCGACGAGACTCTTGATCGTCGGCATGCAGACCGACTTCTGCATCGACACGACGACGCGACGCGCCTTCAGCCTCGGGTACGACACGGTGCTCATCCGAGACGCGCACAGCACGTTCGACCGCGGCGCGCTGACTGCCGAGCAGATCGTCGCCCACCACACGAGCGTCCTCGGCAGCGGTTTCGCCCGCTTGCAGGCGGCGGACGAGATCGCGTTTTAACCGGCTGCGGCCGGACCGTTTCATTCTTCCGGATTCGGGTATATAGCACTATCCCATCGATTCGGAGGTTCGTTATGCCACTGGCTTTTCTGTTCGTGCTCTGTCTGACGGACATCGTCGCCGCGGCCGCGATGCTCGCGACGAACGCCAACTCGGGCATCGGCATCACGATGATCGTCGCCGGCTGTCTCGTCTCGTTCGCCGGTCTCGTCTACGCCGCCCGCCAGACTCCGCAAAGCCGCCGCGCGCGCTGATCCGGCCCGCCGTTTCCGGCCCGCTCGACGGCTACGCCCGTTCGGATGCAGCATCCTCCCGATGCGCTTCGGACGGGCTTTTTGCGGATTCGCCGCCGTGACGCCTATGGGCGGGTCCGAAAAGTTGGCGCTTCGGCAGAACCGTTTGTCCGCTTGCGCGTATACAAGGGAAAGACTGTCACTCCAGATGCCAAGAGGTGTGCCGATTGAACAAATGGCTCCGCGCGATCCTATACCTGGTCGTATCCGTGTTCCTGACGCGGTTGATTCCGTTCTCTTCCTTTTTCCGCAACCTGGATACGATGATTCACGAATTTTCCCATGCCCTGGTCGCGCTGCTCGTCTCCGGTCGGGTGCTGCGAATCGAGCTGCATGCCGACCATAGCGGCGTCACCTATACGCTCGTGCCCACCGACTGGGGGCAGCTGCTTGTCTCACTGGCAGGGTATGTCGGCGCTTCGCTGTTCGCGCTGCTTTTGTTCGCGCTCTATCGCAAGCAGCAGCAGAAGCTAGGTCTGGGCCTCGTCACAGCTATCGCGCTGCTCATGCTGATCCTGTACGTCCATTCGGGCTTCGGTGCCCTGTGGCTCGCAGGCTTCATCGCGCTGAACGTCCTGGCCTTCTTCGTGCGCCCCGCATTTCGCAATTTCTATTACCTGCTGCTCGCCTTCCTCAGCCTCGAAGAATCCGCGATGAGCCCGGTTTCGCTGGCGATCATGGCCTTCCAGGACGGATCCCGCGCGGGAGACGCCTCGAATCTGCAGCACTATACCGGCGTGCCGGCGCTCGTCTGGGGAATCGGCTTCACCCTTTTCGCGCTCTGGTGCGTGACGATGGCGCTTCGCGCCTTTCTCGGCGAGAAAGGAAAACGCCGCTCGGCGTCCCTCACGGCTTAGGGCGAGCGGAGCCTAGCGGGCTCGCCCAAAACCAAAAAAGCTTCCGAGACCGCGATCGGCGGGAACGGAAGCTTTTTTGGCGTTGGGCAAGTATCGTTTGCTAGGCCTTGATCTCCCGCAGCACCTCGAGCAAAAAGCGCCACGTCCGCTCGACGGAGGCGATGCGGAACCGCTCGTCGGGCGTGTGGATGTCGTACAGGTCGGGACCGTACGAAACCGCGTCCAGACCGGGGATGCGGTCCGCGAGAATGCCGCATTCGATGCCGGCGTGAACCGCTTTGACCTCCATCGGCCGCCCGTATTCCCGCAGGTAGACGGCCTGGAACAGATCGCGCAGCTTGGAGTCGACGCGATAGGGCCATCCCGGGTAATACTCGCCCGCCTCGAAGCGGCAGCCGAGCGCTTTCGCCGTCGCCTCCATCCGGGCGACGACCGCGTCAAGCTCCGAACGGAGCGAGCTGCGCACGAGGCTCTCGAACCGGACGGCGTCCGGAGTCGTGGCGACGATGCCGACGTTGGTGGACGTTCGCGGCAATCCGGGGATCGCTTTGTCCATTCGGAGGACGCCGCTCGGGACGAGCAGCAGCGAGTCGATCGCCGCCTGCTTGGACGGTTCGGCGAAGACGCGCCGCTCTTCCTCCGCCTGCCCGTCGGACGGAACGGCCGCGAATTCGACGCGGACGTCCGGATCGGCTAGCGCGAATTCCTCCCGGAAGATCGCTTCCCACGCCGTCACGGCCGCTTCCGCTGCGGCGCGAAACTCCCGGGCGATCGCGATCCGCGCCTCCGCTTCGCGCGGAATGGCGTTCGACGCGAGACCTCCTTGCACCCGCGCAAGCGAAAAGGGAACCTTGCGCCGCAAATCGTCGAGCACCCGGCCGAGCAGTTGGCACGCATTGGCCCGTTCGTGGACGATATCGTCGCCGGAGTGTCCGCCGATCAATCCGGCGATCCGGATCCGGCAAATCGGCTCTTCCGCGGCGCCTTCCGCCCATTCGACCGGCACCGTATGATAGGCCCGCGCGCCGCCGGCGCTGCTTACGTAGACGATCCCCTCCCGGTCGGAGTCTAAGTTGATCATCGTTCTCCCCTTCAGCAGGCCGACGTTGAGCTTCCGTGCGCCCTTCATCGACGTTTCCTCCTCCGTCGTCAGGAGGATCTCCACTTCGGGGTGCGCTGCGTCCTTCGCATCCAGCAGCGCCATGGCGAACGCGACCGCGAGTCCGTTGTCCCCGCCGAGCGTCGTGCCGTGCGCGGTCATGAACTCCCCTTCCACCACCAGCTCGATCGGATCGCGGAGAAAGTCGTGGTTCACCCCTTCGCGCTTTTCCCCGACCATGTCGAGATGCCCCTGCACGATGACCGGCGGCACGCTTTCGTAACCCGGGGAAGCGGGCTTGCGGATGACCAGATTGTACGTCTCGTCCTGGACGGCTTCGCAGCCGCGTTCCCGCGCGAACCGCGCCACGTAGTCGCTGATCTCCTTCTCGTGACCGGAGCTCCGCGGGATGGCCGACAGCGCTTCGAAGTATCGGATGACCGGATTATCGCCTTGATAGACGCGTTTGTTTGCTTCCGTCATGGGTTTCACCTTCTCTTAGGTTTTGGCGCGCGACCGCTCCCATTGGTCGATCCACGTCCGCGCGTATTCCATAAACTTGCGGGCCGCCGGGGAAATATCCTTGACCGCCTGCATCGCCATGCCGAGCGTCCGGCAGCTCCCGTCCTCAAGCGGGATGAGCGCCAGATGATGCTGATGCGCCTGCAGGACCATCTCCGGCAGGACGCTGACGCCGAGCCCGTTTTCCACCATCGCGATGATGGCCCGGTCGTCCGCCGCCTCGTATTTGATCTTTGGCTGCACACCCGCCTTGCGCAGGACCCGCTTCACGTCGTAGTCGGACCCTTCCTTCGGCATGACGAAGTCCTCCTCCGCCAGCTCCGCGAAGGTGACCGCCTCCCGCCCGCTCAGCGGATGATCCTTCGGCACGAGACACAGCATCCGGTCTTCGCTGAGCGGGATCGCGTCGAAGCCGTCGCGCGTCGGCAGCGAGAGGAAGCCGAAGTCGATCTGCCCGTCCCCGATCCAATCCTCGATTTCCCGGTAATCTCCTTCATAGAGCTTAACCTCGACCGCCGGATAATCGCCGCGGTACCGCTTGATAATGCCGGGCAGCCAATGAACGGACACGCTCGTAAACGTGCCGATGCGCACCGTCCCGATCTCCATGCCGTGCACGGCGGCCACTTCCTGCTTCAGCTGCTCGTTCCAATTGACGATTTCGCGGATCGACTTGATCACGCGTTCTCCGTTGGCGGTCAGCTTGACCCCCGATCGGCTGCGGGTGAGCAGACTGAAGCCGAATTCCCGCTCCAGGCTTTGGACGGCGTGACTGATCCCCGATTGGGTAAACCCCATTACCTCCGCCGCCCGCGTCAAATTGCCCGTTTCCACCACTTTGAGCAGCACTTCGTACTTGGCGAGGCTCATCGCAGCTCCTCTCCCGTCCCGGCTCGAGATTATGAACAGTTCTCATGGATAACATGACAAACATTCGTTTTTCTTATACTTACCACGCTTGTAATATATAGCAGTAGCGATTGATTAGCAACCTCGAAGGATGATTATACCGCATGAAACCGTTCAAAGCCGACATGTTGATGCTCCTGGTGACGCTGTTCTGGGGAAGCTCCTATTTGTTCATGAAAATGGGGGCGAGCGATCTCGGCGAATTCAATCTGGTCGCCCTCCGTTTCGGATTCGCCTTTCTGATCGCCGCACCGTTCTTCGCCAAGCGTCTGCGGAAGACCGACTTCCGCACGCTGCGCTTCGCCGCCCTGCTGGGCTTGCTCCTGTTCGGCGTCATCTCGTCCGTCCTGTTCGGCTTGCGGTCCACGACGACCTCGAACGCCGGCTTCTTGGTCAGCTTGACCGTCATCTTCGTCCCGATCCTGAGCTTTTTCTTCCTAAAAAAGCGCATCTCGGGACGGCTGCTGGCCGGCGTCGTCCTCGCCATCGCGGGCATCGGCCTCATCACCTTGCGAATCCCGATGCGCCTTAATCCGGGCGACGCGCTCTGCGCGTTCGGCGCGCTCTGCTACGCAATCCATATTCTCGTTACCGGCCGCGCTGCCCAAGGAAGCGATACAGTAAACCTCGGTATCTGGCAGCTCAGCTTCGCAGGCTTGTACGGCCTCGTGTTCTCCTGCCTGTACGAGACGCCCGCGCTGCCGGGGACGGGCAAGGGTTGGTTCGCCGTGGTCATGCTCAGCGTCTTCTGCAGCGCGCTCGGTTACATGCTGCAAACGATCGTGCAGCAGTACACTTCGCCTACGCGGTTGGGCCTCATCTTTGCGCTCGAGCCCGTGTTCGCCGCGCTGTTCGGGATGCTGTTCGAGCATCAGCGTCTGTCAGCTTCAGGCTACGCGGGCGGCGCGCTGGTTCTGCTAGGCGTCATCGTCTCCGAATGGCGGCCGAAACGGGCCGGCCCTCGCCGCGTCAAGCTCGACCGCAAGGGCCTGCGTCCGCCAATCGCCGCCAGGCGCCTGTAGGACAACGAGGCTTCGGCCGCCCAGTAACGTCATCATTCCATTACGAAAAAGGAGCTGTCGTCTTCGGCAGCTCCTTTTTGCGATCCGACTTCTCCTTCCGCAACGCTTTTTTCTCTTATTGTCGGAAAAGCGCTCCCGTCTGCATCCAAGCTGCACCGTCACCGTGGCGATTCGAAAATCGGGTCGGCATTCGCCCATGCCAAAACCTAGGCGTTCGCATAACTTATACGGAAACGAATATCCCGAGGAGTGAATGCCATGCAAGCTTACCCTGCCATGCACATCCAGACCGTATCGCTGGTCGATCCCTATGTCGTAGAAGCGCTAAGGCGCTTGATCGGGCGATGTGTCGTCTTCGAGACGACGCGCGGCAGATTGGAAGGAACGATCTTGGATGTCAAGCCGGATCATGTGCTCGTCCAGCTCCACTCCCACCAGGCATGCTTGCGGATTGCCGAGATCGTCTGGACGATGCCGATCTAACCCGGCGCACCGGAACTGCGGACAGCAGTTCCTTTTTTATTGTACATACGCCAATATTGGCCTTCTTCCGCGGAACAATCAAGGACCACATGCGTATGAACTGGAAAAGGAGCTGACGCGCATGTTTTTATTCGCCATTCTCTTCATCGTCATCGCGGTCGTGAATATCATTTACCCCCGGTTCGGCTGGTATATGCGGTACGGCTGGGCGGTCAAAGGCGATTCCGAGCCCAGCGAGGGCTACTTGCTGTTCAGCCGGATCTGCGGCATCATCGTGCTGCTCGTGTTTCTCTTCGTCGTCCTTCCCTCCTGGAGCTAAATCCCGGTTGGCTTCGGCACGTTGCTTGCCGCTGCCGAGTCACACGGCTTCGCCACCCATCACCCCTCACCCCTCACCTCGAATCCGATAAATCGTCTTCGATTCCCGCACGGACAGCGGGATACGAGAGCCCCGCTTTCCGCGGCGGTCCGCGGTCGGGATCTTGTCCAATTCGCCGCCGTGCAGGTAGGCCAGCTCGACGTCCGACAGCATGTACGTCACGACCGGTCCGGTCCCCGCCGACACTTCGCCTCTCCGATTCGGCACCGGATAGCGCATGAGCGTCACTCCTTCCGCAATTCATTCGTTAGTGAGTAGCCCTATATTATTCTATTTGATTAATTTTAAACAAATAGCATGATCAGCAATAACGGGCTATTACTCTAATAGATGACAGTCTTTCCTCCAAAATTCTCCTATTTGCTTAAAATCGCTTCAATACAGCCTCGAAAAGCCTCATAAAACCTCCAACTCGGCACCCAAACTCGGCCTTCGGATTGATTTTTAATCATATAGATGATAATCTGACGATAGCCGCAAGAGAGAGGAAGGATCCGTACGTGGAAGGATACGCGCGAATTAGGAGCATTCGGCGGGAGATGAATCTAAGCGGGACCGAAGTGGCAGACAAACTTGGCATTTCTGCGCAGTTCTATTACGATATTGAAAAGGGCAAGAAAAAGCTGAGCGCGGACAACGCCGTTCAGCTGGCGGACGTGTTCGGCGTCTCTTTGGATTATTTGCTGGGCAAGACCGACGCCAAGGAGCGGACGGTCCGGCCTTCCATCTCGGGCGAAGCGCTGTCGGCCCGGGAAGAGCGCGACATCGGGAGGAAGCTCGAAGCGATGATGAACGAGCTCGAGAGCGATACGGCGCTAGCATTTCACGGGGAGCCGATGGACGAGGAAGAGCGGGAGCTCATGCGGATCTCCTTGGAGAATACGTTGCGATTATCCAGGCAGATGGCTAAGAAAAAGTTCACCCCCCGCAAATACCGTCAGTAACCGGAGGACTTGGGATGGGCTATATACGCGCTGAGGTTCACCTGCTGATCCAATCGGCAGGCACTAGCGACCCTCTAGAGATCGCAGCTCAGAAGAACATCCTGGTTCTCTACGAGAATCTTGGAACCAACATCTGGGGGTACTTCACGAATGCCAACCGCATTCCGATGATCCATGTGAACAACAAGCTGGACGAAGTGGCCGCCCGATTTACCATTGCCCACGAGCTGGGCCATTACGCGCTGCACCCGAAGCTGAATACGCCCTTTCTGAAGCACAACACGCTGCTGTCCGTCGACCGGATCGAACGGCAGGCCAACCTGTTTGCCATGCATCTCCTGACGATCGGCCGCATGCCCGAAGCCGACGCGACGCTGGCATCCTTTCTGAGCCAGTGCGGCATCCCCGAGGAGATTCACAAGCTCTACCGCTAACGCCCGTTTTCATGCTTCAGTCGTTTTTTCGTATCGCATGCTCCCGGGAGCATGCGTTTTTTTTGCGTTTCAGTCCCTCTCTTCCGTCCAGCCTTCTTCCTGCAAAACCAAACGGCAGGCTTGGATCCCTCTGCGTTACTGATACAGGTGAACGGGTCAGTAGCAGGGGCTGCATTTAAAGCAAGGCAGCCCCTGTTTGCATGCCCTCTTTCTTCTCCTTCTGCTTTAGTGTCGCGTTGAATACCAGTTCAACACTCGTAAGGCGCGTAGTGTGTTCCACCGGCTCGGTCGGCCCTCGCCCTCGTCGATCTCGACCGGCATCACGCCGGGATACCGGGTCTCAAGCGGCCACCTTCCATCGCAGTCGCGCTTCGACGCGACCAGTTCGATCGCTTCGGTTACCCTCTCGTCGGGCGTGACGCCGGCGCTGCGCAGGTAGTCGAGCCCCCGCAGCACGTCGTAATGCCACCACGTCGGGAAGGCGAAGCGCGTCCACGCCGCGTCGCCCTTACGATCTCGCTCGATCACCTCGCCGGTCGATCGCCGCCGGAACAGTCGTCGCTCGAGAAGGTACTCCTGTCCGCGGAGGCGAGCTTCGATCACTGCCGGGCTGCCCCCACCAGCCCGTTCGTACAAGAGCAGGGCCTCCAACACGCAGATCGTGGTGTTGAATGAGGACCGTGTCGAACCATTTGCCGCCTCGCAATTCCATCCGCCGTCGGGTAGCTGCTCGCAGAGCAGCCGGTCGACGATGCCCCGGACATCCTGGCCGAAATAGGCGCCGACCGCTCCCACTTGCCCGTTGATGCAGGGCTCCACCTCACCGACGAAGAAGGGATTGCCGTCGTAGGCCGGGGAACCTTGCCAGGTCACGCGGTCACCGACCAAGCGCACAGCACGACGCGCCTGGTCGCTCGCGGGATCGAGACCCATGTCCCGCAGCAGCATCAGGACGTGCATCGTGGAGTTCCACCCACGGTTCCACGCCGAGCCGCCCCACCGGCCGTCAGCCCCTTGGAGCGCGAGCAACCGCATACCTAAGCCTTCGGTGGCGACCCGCGCGCGCTCGGCCGCGACCTCCCCTGCGGGCGCTCCGGTTAGGTCCCGCATCACTTGCCAACGGATCGAAGGGTCAGAGTCAAGCAGCCATTGGATGACCGATGTCTCCATTTGTTGTTCCCCCGTTCTTTGGGAAAAGAAATTTTCACATTAACTTATCAATCAGCTTAATGACGCATCGTCGGTCTAATACTTACTATTCTAGTCTAGTATTTCGCTTCCCTATAACAACAGATTCGACAACAAAAAATATTGCCAAATTACGCTGTCCGCCACCACTTTCGCAGTGAACGTCCAATAGCCCCCGCCTGGCGGCGGGAGCAGACATTGGCTTATCTGTTGCTTCTAATTCATCATTCGGCAATCCGCATCACGAGCGGAGATTGTCATGTTCTACTCTTCGCTGCGCGGCCACTGAGGGTGCCGTGCACGCCGGCAGTCTGCCCCCGCGCCATCGTTCCTGGATAGGATGGCCTGCGATAAAAACGCGATAGCGAAGGTTATATAAATCGAGTAAGAGGGGGCGACTAACCCCCGTCTTCTCACACCACCGTACATGCGG
>NZ_JAJFOW010000257.1 GCF_020731285.1 Cohnella baijiui | reverse complement strand
ATGAAAAGTATACCTATGTCATTTTTGAGATGGATGATCCTATTGCGGTTACCGCGAGTATCCGAAGGCATAGTAACAAGAAGTAAGCACGAAAAAACAAGGCAGATTTCTACGCTGGTAGAAGTCTGCCTTGTATGTTTTTCTAATCGATAGCATCAACAGCCATGCTGGTAAGTGTAATTGGTCCCGCAACGTTAACCGTACCGCAGCACTTCGCCTGTTAGCTGGTACACGATAAATCTGCTCGATGCGGCTGCGTTGAAGTCAAT
>NZ_JAJFOW010000256.1 GCF_020731285.1 Cohnella baijiui | reverse complement strand
CGAAAATGTAACGGGGCTAAACACACCACCGAAGCTATGGCATGTCGTAGTCTTCACTTTGTTCTGGCAGGACCGGGACATTTGTCAGAATCGACCGAAAAGGTCGTTCAAGGATTCTGACCAAATGCCCCAGCTAAACACGCCAGGGTGAAGTGAAGACTACGACTTGGGTAGGGGAGCGTTGAATGCGGGTTGAAGTCTGACCGAGAGGACAGGTGGACTGCATTCAAGTGAGAATGCCGGTATGAGTAACGAAAAGACAGGTGAGA
>NZ_JAJFOW010000255.1 GCF_020731285.1 Cohnella baijiui | reverse complement strand
CGGTAACGAATGAGACACAGGGAGTTACTGTACAGGCTGAAGCATTTCCGGAGCATATTATTACGATTCTGCAAAAAGGCGGCCTCGTGCCGTATCTTGAAGATACATTCCGCAATCAATCTACAAATAGGTAAGGAGAGAGCAGCATGGCAAATCCAGCATTGAAGCAGGCATTACAAAAAGAAAGCATCGTGATTGCTCCCGGCGCTTATGATGCATTAACAGCAAAACTGGTAGAATGTGCAGGCTTTCCTGCCGTCTATATGTCG
>NZ_JAJFOW010000254.1 GCF_020731285.1 Cohnella baijiui | reverse complement strand
GGCGCAAGAAAGTGCTGACATTCGGGAAGTATCGCATCGGTTTGGTGCATGGTGATGGAAAGAGCAAAACGACAGAGCGGCGGGCTGTGGATGCATTTGCCAAAGAGGATGTACATATTATTATTTTCGGGCATTCGCATATTCCGCTTCTGCGCTGGCATGAAGGGAGGCTGTTGTTTAATCCGGGCTCGCCGACGGATAAACGAAGACAACCTCAATTCTCGTATGGTATTTTAGAGCTTGGAAATGAAGTGAATGCGACCCATTATT
>NZ_JAJFOW010000253.1 GCF_020731285.1 Cohnella baijiui | reverse complement strand
AGCCAAATATGGCGTCCATGCCTTATCCATCTTAACGGTAAGCGATCATATCTTTACCGGAGAGGAGACAACGTCAGAAGAGCGTCAGACGACATTTAACGATATGATTGTAATGGCGCTTGAGACAGCCGCTGCACAAACAGCATAAAGATAAATCAGCACAGCATGAGGATGTACTTCTAGAGAGGTATATCCTCTTTTTTTGTAAAAGCAGAGCTGACAGCGGCGGACTTGTAACCATCTTTTCCCAAACATATAATAGAGTACGAA
>NZ_JAJFOW010000252.1 GCF_020731285.1 Cohnella baijiui | reverse complement strand
AAAAGCACGCCACGCCAACGTCGATATGATCGCCGCTATTTAAACCGATCATCCCCTTTAGAAAAATGAAGATTAACTGGTTGGCAAGCAGAAGCAAAAAAACAAACATAACAACGGGTGTGAACCATTTTTTTAGTACATCACCGAGCCCAAGCAGGCCCAACACGGTGACAAGCACACCGGAGATTATCGCTCCAACAGCAATGCTTCCCCCTAATGCTGCCATATCAATATGTAGTGTACTGGCTGTCGTAGCCAGACTTAAAATCAC
>NZ_JAJFOW010000251.1 GCF_020731285.1 Cohnella baijiui | reverse complement strand
AATTGGTTGATACGGCCATTTGCAATGCGTCAAGCGGCACCTGATCTGTTTCTAATTCGTAGACGACGCGGCCCTTCTGCCAGTAGATGACTACCTGTACATCATTGCCTCCCGGCCGGTAGGTTACTTTTACGCGGCCGTTGTCTTTAGGAGCAGGCAAGGCATGCTCTTCCAGATAAGCAACCATCTTTTTGGCAATGGCCTGATTGTCCAGTTGGTCCTGTGAAAGTGAATCAATCTGAAGAAGCCACCTTCCTTCACGCCAGGACAAA
>NZ_JAJFOW010000250.1 GCF_020731285.1 Cohnella baijiui | reverse complement strand
AAAAGAAGCACCAATCACTGCTCCTTCAGGTACATTGAAGCCATATGAAGTCAACTGTTTGAGATGATGCCCTTTGCCCCCGTCTTCCTCAATACTTAGTAGTTGGTCAAATCCGGTAATGTACGTCATTCTTTCCCACCCCTTCGATTTTGTTTTTATATACCAACTTTGCAAGCTGATAGGCCAACACGCTGAAAAACGCTCCGACGATCAAATCAATGAAGTAGTGATAGCGCAAATACAATGTAGACAGCACAATGAATAGGAACGGAA
>NZ_JAJFOW010000249.1 GCF_020731285.1 Cohnella baijiui | reverse complement strand
GAGACGCTGGCCGATTACGGCCCGTATACTAAGGATACCGATCTGCTGGCTGAATATGTAAGACAATCGCTGTCACGGCAAATTACGCTGCAGTTTGTAGCGCCGGGAGAACCGCTGCAGGTCATCACCGCTGGGCCGAGCTTAGAAAAAGCAATTTCAGATTCCATACAGCAAACCGAGCAGGGTAACTATATGGCGATTGATCCGGATACGTCGCAGCGGATTTTTGCTGCGTTATCCGAACAGGTCAACCGTATGCTGCAGATGGGACAAC
>NZ_JAJFOW010000248.1 GCF_020731285.1 Cohnella baijiui | reverse complement strand
ACCGTCCAACCGCCAGCACAAGGTTGAGACTACTACGCACCTTGCCAATCCCAATTCAGCCCTGTGATCGCGGAAATCAATTACAGCAAGGTAACCACATCCGACAGAAGATTACCATTGCTTACGATTCATGCACGAAAAATTTTGCTCACTCCTTATCCTATTTTTATATAGCAGCTTATTTAGGGTAACATAACTTACTCATAATTCGTAAACTGACGTAATATTCTTTTTATTGCAATAAAAAACCCTTGCTTTTTACAGCAAAGGTTTC
>NZ_JAJFOW010000025.1 GCF_020731285.1 Cohnella baijiui | reverse complement strand
CGCATGCAGCGCGGCCAGCGCCCCCGGCGCGGCGGGCTCGGCCAGGCCGCACCACAGCACGCGCGGCGCGTCCGCCGGGCCGAAGGTACCCGGCCCGGTCAGCGCAAGCGCGATGGGGGCGGCCTCGGCCGCGGCGGAGCCGGTGGCTTCCGCGATGGCGTCCAGCCGGTCCGCCGGCGTGTCGCCGAGGAAGTGCAGCGTCGCGTGATAATCCGCCGGGTGCGTCCAGCTGCGGAAGGTTAGCGCAGTCCGTATCCGCGCCGCCCGCTCGGCAAGCGAACGGGATGCCTCCTCAGACAGCTCGATTCCAAGGAAAAGGCGAAGGTTATCCATGAACATTCCTCATTTTGTTCGGAAATTTGATGATTTGTCACGCGATCGGGTGTTTTTCCGGTTGCTGGTGGGGGACCGCTTTGTTATGATTAGCCTATCATGATTTTACACAAGGTGGGAATGCAAATGGCTAATCGTGCCTATAATTTCAATGCCGGCCCGGCCGCGCTGCCGCTGGAAGTGCTCGAGCAGGCGCAGGCGGAGATCGTCGAATTCGAGGGCAGCGGCATGTCTCTGATGGAGATGTCGCACCGCGGCGCCATCTATGAAGGCGTGCACCGCGAGACGGAGGACCTGCTCCGGGAATTGCTGAACATTCCGGACGGCTACAAGGTTCTATTCCTCCAAGGCGGCGCGAGCACCCAATTCGCCATGGTCCCGATGAACCTGCTGAAGCCGGGCACCGTCGGCGCGTACGTCGCGACCGGCAGCTGGGCGACCAAAGCGATCGAAGAAGCCAAGCTCTTCGGCGAGACGGCGGTCGCGGCTTCGTCCGAAGCGGACCAATACAAGCGCATCCCCCAAGCTTCGGAGATCGCGCTTCCGGACCAAGCGGCCTATCTGCATCTCACCTCCAACGAGACGATCGAAGGCACGCAATGGCAGTCTTACCCGGATACCGGTGATGTGCCGCTGATCGGCGATTTGTCGAGCGACATTTTGAGCCGTCCGTTGAATGTGTCCCAGTTCGGCCTCATCTATGCGGGCGCGCAAAAGAATCTCGGACCTTCGGGCGTGACGATCGCCATCATCCGCGAAGATCTGATCGGCAAACCCGCCGGCGCTGTGCCGACGATGCTGCGGTACGCGACGCATGCGAAGGCGGATTCGCTCTATAATACGCCGCCGACGTTTGCCATCTATCTGGTCAACCGGGTGCTGAAATGGGTGAAAGCCCAAGGCGGCGCGGCCGGCGTCGAACGCGTCAACTTGGAAAAAGCGGGCCTGCTGTACACTGCCATTGACGGCAGCGACGGCTTCTACCGCGGATTCGCCGACAAAGATAGCCGCTCGAACATGAACGTCACGTTCCGCCTCGCGAGCGAGGAGCTGGAGAAGCTTTTTGCCAAGGAGTCGGAAGCCCAAGGTTTCTCGGGACTCAAAGGTCACCGGAGCGTAGGCGGTCTGCGCGCTTCGATTTACAACGCCGTGCCGCTCGACAGCGTGCGCGCCTTGGTCGAATTCATGAACGATTTCGCCCGCCGTCACGGTTAATGGTGATCCGATAGCTACATGCAAGGAATCGGCTTTTCGAGCGAACCGCGGCCACGGCCGCGGTTTTTGCATGGCCGCCCCTGCCGGCGGCCCAACAGATGGGCGAACGTCGCCCAATAAGGAAGGAAGATGGGAACATGGCATTTCATATCGTGCTCGTGGAGCCGGAAATCCCGGCCAACACGGGGAACATCGCGCGCACCTGCGCGGCGACGGGCACGCATCTGCATCTGGTGCGCCCGCTCGGCTTTTCGACCGACGACCGCGAGTTGAAGCGCGCGGGTCTGGATTATTGGCACGCGGTTCAAATCTCCTACTACGACTCGTTCGACGAACTGCGTGCGGCTTACCCCGAAGGCCGATTTTTCTTCGCAAGCACCCGGTCTTCGAAACGGTACAGCGATGTCAGCTACCGGGACGGCGACTTCCTCGTCTTCGGCAAAGAGACCAAAGGGCTGCCGCAGGCGCTTCTCGATGCGAATCCGGGAACATGCATCCGCATGCCGATGACGGACAAGGTCCGATCGCTGAACTTGGCGAATTCGGCCGCGATCGTCGTGTACGAGGCGCTCCGGCAGAACAATTTCCCTGGGTTGGAAGGATGAGGTTCGACAAAAGTCGGCAAAATTCCCGAATTGTTGCACATTTTTAAGCAAAAACCTGACCGGGCAGGAAATGTTCAGCCGCTATCGAAAGTAAAGGAAAGAGCTAAAGGTTTCAGGTTTGGCTAGCTAGAATACCGGGGAAAGATTGGAGAGGAACTGCATTGAAACCTGCTGGTGTCGTAAGAAAAGTGGATCAGCTCGGCCGGATCGTCCTGCCGAAGTCGTTGCGCAAGCGCTATTCCATGAACGAGGGAGATCCTGTCGAAATTCTTGTACAGGGTGATCATATTATTTTGGAGCGTTATCGTCCTCGTTGCGTGTTCTGCTCGTCGATGGAAGGCGTAGGAGAATTCAAAGAGCGTTATGTTTGCGCGTCCTGCATGAAGGAAATGAACGCCCTGTAAGCAAGCATCGAAAAAAGCCGTCCCCAACCGCAATTGTCGGCGGGGGACGGCTTTTTTGTCCCTGCGGGAACCGGAATGCCATCGGTGCGGAAACGCCAAAAAACGCACCCTTCCCCGGCCGTACGCGCGGCTCTCGGAAAGGGTGCGTCCTGTATGCCGGATCGCCCCGGGTTAGGTAAGCGTTCGGCGGCTGATCGTCAGGCGATCAAAGACCCTTGGTCTTGTCTTCATTGTAAGAAGACGTCAACATCGCGGTAATAAACATCGCCATCACGAGAATGACGATCCAGAACTTGTCGCTCATGCCCAGGAACATCTTCGACACCTCCACTAAACTTCCTTTATTATACCCAACGTTCGCCAAAAAGAAAACGCAAAAAGTTGTGAACACCCGGCATACAATGTAACGTTCGTTGAACTGCGGTCCGCACAGGCGGAGGAGGCGGTACGATGGGGGAAGTCATCAATTGGATGGGCGGCTGGCCCAAGGATGGGCTGCTGTCCGCGGAGGAGTGGGAAGAGATGCGCCGGGAACAGGCACAGGCCGCCCGCGCGGCCGTGCAGGAACGCGCGGCGGCACCCGGGGGGATGCTGCCCGAGCTGCGGGAGCGGATCGCCGCGGGCTGGCTGGGATCGAAGGCGACGGCTCCGGGTGCGTCAGCCTCGATCTGGGCCGCCGCGGGCGCGGACGCGGCGCTGCAGCTTGCTTTCAAGCGCTTGCTGCGGCCGGGCGACATCGTGTTGACGGAGCGTCCGGCGAACCGGATGGCGCTTCAGGCGATTCGGCGCGCGGGCGCCGTGCCGGTCGGCGTTCGGGGGGACAGCGGAGGCATGGATCCGGACGCGGTGGCGGAGGCCATCGAAGAGCTGAAGCCGAAGATGGTGTACGCGGCCCCCGCTTGCACCGATCCCGAGGGAAGGGTCTGGAGCGGGGAGCGGGTCGCGGCATTGGCCGAACGATGCGCCGAGGGAGGAGTGAAGCTGCTGCTGGATGAGCGCCAAGCGGCGCTGGCGGAGCAGCCGGAGATGCGGCCGGCCGGTGCCGGGGGAGAACGGGAAGCTCCCGGCGGCGCCGCTGGAGCGGACATCGAGGAAGCGGCGGAAGAAGGCGCGACGGTGCTGGTTCTGCGCGAGCTTCCGCCGGGTCTGATCGGCGGTCTGCGGTTCGCTTGGCTGTTCGGATCGGGGCTGACCGACGCGGAGGAGCGCTCGCTGGCACAAGCGTACGCCCTCCCAGGCGAAGCGGAGAGCGTATCGGCGGCCGATCAGCTGGCGCTGCTTGCTTATGCGGAGCAGCCGGTCGAGCCGGCGCTGGCGACGCTGCGGTTTGTGTACCGCACGAGACAGACGCTGCTCGCCGAAGCGCTGGGGCGCCATGGGTGGTCCGAGGCGCTTCCAGCCGAGGCGCCGGCCGGCGTCCATACGTGGCTGGCGCTGCCCTTGGGTCTGGATGCGGAGGCGCTGCTGCGGGCCTCCTGGCTGAAGGGCGTGCTGTTCCAGCCGGGGGCCGCCTTTTACGCGTCGAAGCCCGATCCGTTCAAGCTGCGCCTCACGGCTGTCCACTCGGACGAAAAGGAAATCAAGGAAGGCGTGCGGCGCATCGGGGAGGCGATCGGCGAATTTATGGGCCGTTCGTCGGTGTAGCGGGGAGGGGAAGACCGGTGGTCGGCGAAAAAGCCGAGCGGCCGGCGCGATCCGGCGCGGACCGTTAGTACGATTCGCCGGTCGCCACGAGCACGCCGTCCTCGCGCAGCCGCACGTCCCGGCATTGCAGCCGCTCGTCTTCGACGTTCGTGCACCGGCCGTCGGCCTGGTCGAACGTCCAGAAATGCAGCGGGCAAAAAAAGGTCCCTTCCGTCCAGCGGACCTCGCCTCCGGCGTGCGGGCATACCGCAAGCAGAAGACGATAGACGCCGTCCTCGCTCCGAGTGAGCCAATACGGCGTCCCCTCGAGCTCTACTTCCGCCGGCAAGACGGCGAATTGATCGGCCGGGCCGATGATGGTCTCGCTCATATAGATCCTCCTTGGATATCGTCTTCGTTCGGGTCTTCGCCGCCCCGAAGGGCGCCGGGGACGAATGTCGCTTCATCCGCTTCGTCCTCGGCGTCGTCGGGGAATCCGGCCGCGCTGACAACTTCTATCATTAGATCCTCGGTGGCAGCGGCCCTGTCCGTGTCCGCTCCGCTCGCATCCGACGCGGTTGCGGCGGATCCTTCGGCGGCGAGCCATGTCTCCGCCCAGGGAAAACGGGTCGCCCACACCGCCGCGACCTCGCGGTATTCGCGGAGCGCCTCGGTACCGCCGGGCGTCAGCTCGTAGATTCCGCGCCGGGCATTGCGGAACCAGCCGTAGTAGTTGTCGCGCAGCGTCTGGCCGGCATTCGGAATGCCGGTCATCGCCGCGATCTCCCGCGGCGCGAGCGGGCCGGCGCACGACAGGGCGAGCGCGCACTGGAGCGCCCGCTCGCGATACGCCGTCACGAGCTTCCGGCGGACGCTGCCGCCGACGTTGTAGTCGCCGCTGCGGGCGTCGAACTCCCGGAGCAGGCGGGCGGTGCCGCGCTTGCGGCCGCCCGAAGCGTAGATCGCCGGCTGTTCGGCCGCCATCCCCGGCGTGCCTGGAAGCGCCTTCGGGCCAGCCGCAGGCGGCTCGTTCCACACTTCCAGCGTCGGCGCCTTCGTTTTGTAGAACGTCACCGTCATGAGGCCGAGCGCCAGGCGGCGGCACATCGCTGCGATCTCGGAGAACCGCTGGTTGTGCGCGCCTTTCTTCGCGCGGTTGCGCTCTACGGCGAGCCAGACGACGGCGCCGGTTCGCTGGCGCGCCAAGCCCTGAAGCAGCAGGGGGAGCGTAAACGTCTTTTTCATTTCCACGATTACGGGAAGAGGCTCGTCCGCCCGAACGGCGACCAGGTCGCAGCCTCGCACTTCCGCCTTCACTTCGTAGCCGCGCCGGACCCAGTACGCCTTGACCGGTCCGTACAGCTCCGTCTCATACTTGACGGCCATGAGGTACACCTCCGTATTCGCGCGCTTATTTGTCCTATTATAGCATGCTTCCGAATCCGTACGAACGGCCCATACGCAGCCCAGAGAACTGTTTTCGCCGTGGCATTTGGCCCCTTCGTTTCATAGACATGATTGGATAGCCGCGTCCATAGAATAGACGGAACCGCGAATCCCAATGTTAACGAAATGTCATTATTAGGAACCGTCGCGGACAGGCGGCTGTTTTTTCATCCTTATTTTCGGGGCAAATTCGTCCTTGTCGGCGCATAGTTATGTAGTACGTTTCGCAACGGAGAGACAGAGAGCGAGGGAGGAAGCGGCATGGACATCTTCAAGCGTCTCGCGGAGTATCGGACAGAAAGCGAGAAGCTGACATGGTCTGGCACCTTTCGGGATTATATCGACTTGCTGCGCCGCGATCCGGCTCCGGCGATGACCGCCCACGCGCGGGTTTATGACATGATCGTGTCGCACGGCGTGGAGGAGAACGGCGGGAGCAGGAAGTACAAATTTTTCGAAAACGACATTTACGGACTGGACCGGACGATGGAGAAGCTGGTGGAGGAATACTTCCACTCGGCGGCCCGCCGGCTCGACGTTCGCAAGCGAATCCTGCTGCTCATGGGTCCGGTCAGCGGCGGCAAATCCACGATCGTGACTCTTTTGAAAAAAGGGCTGGAGCGGTATTCCCGTACGCATCGCGGTGCCGTCTACGCCATCCAGGGCTGCCCGATGCACGAGGAGCCGCTTCATTTGATCCCGAACGAGCTGCGGCCCGAGGTCGAGAAGGAGCTTGGCGTGCGCATCGAAGGCAACTTGTGCCCCTCGTGCTCGATGCGCCTGCGCACGGAGTTCGGCGGGGATATCGAACTCGTCCCGGTCGAGCGGGTGCTGATTTCGGAGGATCTCCGCACGGGGATCGGCACATTCAGCCCGTCCGATCCGAAGTCGCAGGATATCGCCGACCTGACGGGCAGCATCGACTTCTCGACGATTACCGAATACGGCTCGGAGTCGGACCCGCGCGCCTACCGTTTCGACGGAGAGTTGAACAAAGCCAACCGCGGCCTGATGGAATTCCAGGAGATGCTCAAGTGCGACGAGAAGTTCCTTTGGAACCTGCTGTCGCTCACCCAGGAGGGCAACTTCAAAGCGGGGCGGTTCGCGCTCATCTCCGCCGACGAGTTGATCGTCGCCCACACGAACGAATCCGAGTACAAAGCGTTTATCGCCAACAAGAAAAACGAAGCGCTGCAGTCGCGAATGATCGTCATGCCGGTGCCGTACAACCTCAAGGTGTCGGACGAAGAGAAGATTTACGACAAGCTGATCGGCCAGTCCGATATGAAGCATGTCCATATCGCGCCGCACGCTCTCCGGGCCGCCTCGATCTTCAGCATTCTGACGCGCTTGAAGGACTCGAAGAAGCAGGGCATGGACCTGGTGAAAAAAATGCGGCTGTACGACGGCGAAGAGGTGGAGGGCTACAAGGATGCCGATTTGAAGGAAATGCAGAACGAGTACGCCGACGAAGGCATGTCGGGTATCGACCCGCGCTACGTCATCAACCGGATCTCGAGCGCGCTGATCAAGCACGACCTGCCCTGCGTCAACGCGCTGGACGTCCTGCGCGCGCTGAAGGACGGCCTCGACCAGCATCCTTCGATCACGAAGGAAGAGCGGGAGAAGCATTTGAACTTCATCTCGGTGGCGCGCAAGGAATACGACAACCTGGCCAAGAAAGAAGTGCAGAAGGCGTTCGTCTATTCGTTCGAGGAGTCGGCGCGCACCTTGTTCGAGAACTACCTCGACAACATCGAGGCGTATTGCAACTGGGCGAAAATCAAAGATCCGCTCACCGGGGAGGAAATGGACCCCGACGAGCGTCTCATGCGGTCGATCGAGGAGCAGATCGGAGTATCGGAAAACGCGAAGAAGGCGTTCCGCGAGGAGATTCTGATCCGGATCTCGGCCTATTCGCGCAAGGGGCGCAAGTTCGATTACAGCACCCACGAGCGGCTGCGCGAGGCGATTGAGAAAAAGCTGTTCGCCGATCTCAAGGACATCGTCAAAATCACGACGTCGACGAAAACGCCCGACGAAAACCAGCTGAAGCGGATCAACGAGGTGACGAAACGGCTCATCGACGAGCACGGCTATTGCCCCGTCTGCGCGAACGAGCTGCTGCGGTACGTCGGCAGCTTGTTGAACCGGTAAACGAGCCGAATCGGCGCGGAAGGAACGTTTGGGTCGACGCCGTTTCCCGGATCAAACTTTAGCGCAGCGATGCGGCATCCGGTCAGACGGCGAGTATGAAAGGGCGTCCGGCACTGCAATCGAACCCCGGCAAGAGCGCAACCCGCTCTCCGGGGTTATTCGTTCGACCGGGGAAGTCGGCATGAGTCTTAAGCCCTTTTTAACAAAAAGAAGCGTTGACAGCCGGGGCGGGCATCAGGCAAACTGAGGTCACATCTTACGCGATAGAGGTCATCATTTCGATGAAAGTTACATTGAAAAACTGGTTGCAAATTATGCTGCTCGCCCTGCCCTCTTTGTTCGCCTTTGCGACGCAGACGGTGACGGGCACCGTCAATCTGATCATGGTCGGCCATCTCGGCGTCGTCATCATCGCGGTCGTCGGCGTCTCCAACATCATCATGTACAACGTATTCGCCCTGTTTTCGGGGATTGGACATACGGTGAATTATTTGGTCGCGCAAAACTACGGCTCGAACGAGATGCGTAAAGGCATCCAGCGAACCTATCTCGCGCTGACGGCCAGCGTCGTCATCGCCGTCGTCATCGTGGCTGCCGGATGGCTGTTCAGCGGCGACGTGCTGCGGCTGACCGGCGGCTCCGCGAACTTGGTGGCGACGGGCGACGCCTACCTGGAGCTTCGATTCTACGCGATGGCGTTCGGCATCATCAGCTTCGTCTTCCACGGTTTTTTCCGCGGGGTCGGGGATACGCGCACGTCGATGATCGTCGCCATCGTCTCCAACGGCCTTATGATCGCGCTCACCTACGGCCTCGTCAACGGCGCCTGGGGTTTGCCCGAATGGGGAGTGAAGGGTGCGGGCGCGGCGATCCTGATCGGCGAAGCGTTCCAGCTCGTCCTGTGCCTCGCCGTCTTCTTCGGTCCGATGCACCGCCGCTTCGGTACCCGCTCGCTGCCGCGGCCGGATTGGCGCGAGCTGCGCCTCGTCTTCCAGGAGAGCGGCAAGCTCGGCTTGCAGGAATTTTCGATGAGCGTGTCCATGTACCTGTTCACGATGTTCGTCGCGCGGCTCGGGGACGAGGCGCTCGCGGCGAACGAGGTGGCGCTGAACGTCATGTCGTTCGGCTTTATGCCAGCCTTCGCCTTCGGCTCGACGGCGACGATCCTCGTCGGCCAGGAGATCGGACGCGCACAGCCGCTGCTTGCTCGGCGGGCGGGGACGAATACGGCGTTGATGGGCAGCATCTTCCTCCTGCTGCTCGGGACGGCGGAGCTGATCTGGGCGGTCCCGATCGCCAGGCTATATAGCCACGATCCCGCCGTGTACGAGATCGCGGCGCGGTTGATCCAGGTGTCGGCGTACCTACAAATTTTCGACGGCTTCTACAATTTCTACGCCGGGGGCTTGCGCGGCATCGGGGACACGACGTTCCTCATGCGCATCTCGCTGGCGCTCAGCTTCCTGCTCTTCGTCCCGCTGACGTATTTGTTCGTGAACGTGTTCGATTGGGGCAGCGTCGGCGCATGGCTGTCACTGTATACGTTCCTCACCGCGCTCGGCATGGCCGTGCTCATCCGGTTCTACCGGACGGACTGGCATGCGGTGCGGCTGAAAGAGGCCGGGGCGTAGAGCTTTCGCGGCGGGCGAAGGCGGCGCAGCGGGGGAGGGCTTGCCACCGCCGCGCGGCTGGATTAGAATGGAACTCCGACAAAGAAGAGGCTGTTCGCCCGGGCTTCGTTGCCCGGGGAACAGCCTCTTCCTCTCGCTTGGCGCGGCGGCGCGCACCCGCGCGGACGGCCCGCGTTAGCCGTTGACGACCGTACCGCCGTTCACGTGAAGCACCTGGCCGGCCATGTACGAGGAGTCTTCGCTCGCAAGGTACACGTAGGCGGGGGCCAGCTCGTCCGGCTGGCCGGCGCGCTTCATCGGCGTGTCCGAGCCGAACTTGGCCACCTGCGACTCTTCGAAGGTGGAGGGGATAAGCGGCGTCCAGATCGGACCCGGGGCGACGGCGTTGACGCGGATGCCCTGGCCGATAACGTTCTGGGAGAGCGAGCGCGTAAACGAGACTACGGCCCCTTTGGTCGAGCTGTAATCGAGCAGTTCCGGGCTTCCCTTGTAAGCCGTGATGGACGTCGTGTTGACGATGACGGAGCCGCTCTTTAGATGCGGCATCGCCGCCTGCGCCATGAAAAACATGCCGAAGATGTTCGTGCGGAACGTCCGCTCCAGCTGCTCGGGCGTAATCTGCTCCAGCTTCGGCTGCGGATGCTGCTCGGCGGCGTTGTTCACGAGGATGTGGAGTCCTCCGAGCTGGCCGACCGTCTGTTCGACGGCCTGCTTGCAAAAGGCCGGATCGCCGACGTCGCCGTCGAGGATGAGGCAGCGGCGGCCCTCCTCCTCGACCTGCCGCTGCGTCTCGCGGGCATCCGTATATTCGCTGAGGTAGACGATCGCGACGTTCGCCCCTTCCTTGGCATAAGCGATGGCGACGGCGCGGCCGATGCCGCTGTCGCCGCCGGTGATCAGGGCGACCTTGCCGGCCAGCTTGCCCGCGGGCTTGTAGACCGGCGATTCCGCTTCGGGCGTCGGATACATGTCGCTCTCCAGCCCGGGCTGGCGGTCCTGATGCTGGGGAGGGAAATGATCCGGCCGTTGCGGCGTCGTGTTGGCTGGCGCCGCTGCGCCGGGCTGCGCGTTCTGGGTCATGGTGAACCTCTCCTTTGCGGTTTCTATAGGAGTAAGTTAAACCAATCGGCCCGTTTCTACGCAGTTCTACGCGTTTTTGCGCGTCGTTTTTTTGCCGTCGCAGCTGAACAGCATCGTCTTGCCGTCGACGACCGTCTCCATGTGGACGGGTTTGCCCCAGAGCTTCGACAAATAGGGCAGCGTCCGCTCGGCATACTTCAAATCGAGCTCCACGCCTTCGTACCGATGCGTCACGCAAAGCTCGCCGCTCCGCTGCCAGTCGCCGTCGGTCACCTCCAAATAGGGGAAGCCGCCGTTGACGCGGGAGTATACGAGCTGGTCGCGAATATTTTCCCACGTTTTATCGGTGATCGTCCAGTCGGCCCCTTTTTTCTCGAAGACGTACAGATCCAGCTCCTCGGTCAGGCTTTTCGTCAAGTAGTTGCGCAGGAACGACGGGTCCGAGTCCAGCTCGCGGATCTCGAACATCTTTTCCCGGCCCCAGCGCTTTTCGATATCCTCGAAAATTTTCAGCCCGAGATAATAGGGGTTAAGCGAGCTGCGGGACGGCTGAACGACGGAGGAATTCAACTTGGCGTACTCGATCGTTTCGTCGCTTGTCAGCGAGAGCTCGCGCATGATGCGCTGATGCCAAAACGTCGCCCAGCCTTCGTTCATGATCTTGGTTTCAATCTGCGGCCAAAAGTACAGCATTTCCTCGCGCAGCATCGACATGACGTCCCGCTGCCACGGCTCCAGAAACGGCGCGAACTCCTGGATGAACCAGAGCAGGTCCTTCTCGGGGCGAGGGGGAAACTTGCGCAGCTCCGGCGTATGGTCGATTTCCCGCTGGCGGGCGAGCCGTTCCTCGTCGTCGAGCAGCCACAGATCGTCGTATGGGGACGCGGACGTTCCTCTTCCCGCGCGGCCTTTGTCCTGGCGCTGCTGCCACTCCATGTACCGCTTTTTGTCCAGTCCTTGCGGCCGGACGATGCCCGGATCGACGTGCTCCTGGATCGCCATGACGGCATCGAGAAACTTCTCGACCTCGTCGGTGCCGTATTCGATCTCGTATTGGCGGATGCGCTCGGCGGTCGCCGACATGCTCTCGACCATATCGCGGTTGGAGGTGGAGAAGCGGGCGTTGTTCTTGAAGAAGTCGCAGTGCGCCAGCACGTGCGCGACGATCAGCTTGTTCTGCACGAGGGTGTTGCCGTCGAGGAGGAACGCGTAGCAGGGATTGGAGTTGATGACCAATTCGTAGATTTTGCTGAGGCCGAGGTCGTACTGCATCTTCATGCGATTGAAGTTCTTTCCGAAGCTCCAGTGATGGAAGCGGGTCGGCATGCCGTACGCTCCGAACGTGTAGATGATGTCGGCCGGGCAAATCTCGTACCGCATCGGATAAAAGTCGAGACCGAAACCGCGGGCGATCTCGGTGATCTCTTCAATGGACGCTTCGAGCTTGTGCTGCTCGTCGATGGATGTCATCGGCATAGACCCCCTTCAGAAGCCATAGTTCCCACCACCTATGTATATGTAGGAACACGCCGCCGCGTGACAGCGGGACAGGCCCATCTTCTAGGAAACGCGGGTTGAATCGGGCGCCGCGCTCGCTTATGATAAATAGACGCCAACAAAAGAGAATGTACGTTCGGGAGGTGCCGTCTGTGACGGACTTCGTTTTCCGCGCGAGCGCGTACCCGGACCGGCCGGGCTGCTATCTGATGAAGGACGCGCAGGGCCGGGTACTCTATATAGGCAAGTCCAAGAACATCCGAAGCCGTTTGCGCGCCTACTTCAACGGCACGGACAAGCGGAGGCGGATCGCCGATCTTGTCCCGCAAATCGCGGAGATCGGCTACATCGTCGTCACGAACGAGCGGGAAAGCCTCCTGCTCGAGAACAATCTCATCAAAATCCACAAGCCGCCCTACAACCGCGCGCTGAAGCGCGACAACAGCGGCTATGCGTATTTGCGGCTCACGGACGAGCCCCTGCCCCGGCTGGACGCCTACTACCGGGATCGCCGGCCGGTGCGGGAAGTTCTTGCGGACCGGGCCGGCGACGAAGTCGCGGCGGCTTCCGAAGCCGGCAGCCGGGAAACGTCCTCGGGCGAGAGGTTCGGGCCGTTCGTGAGCGGACGGTTCCGCGAAGCGCTGATCGCTTTTGTGACGGAGCACTACCGGCTCCGCACGTGCGTCACGCTCCCGAAGCGGGCGTGTCTGCTATACCATTTGGGCAAATGCAGCGGCGTTTGCGCGGGCTATATATCCGAGGAGGACTATCGGGAGTCGGCGCGCCAGGCCGCGGAGCTGCTGGAGCACACCGGGGAGCGGCTCATTGCGGCGATGTACGCCCAAATGGAGGCGTACGCGGAGCAGCTGCAGTTCGAGAAGGCGGCACATATGCTCCACCACATCCGCATTCTCGAGCGGCAGCCGGAGCGGCAGATCGTCGATCGGGAGACGGAGGGGAGCCAGGAGGCCGTGTACTTCGGCGAAGACCGCGTCGTCATCGCGGGCGTGCACGAAGGCATGCTGCATCGGCTGGAGACGCTGCCGTGGGAACGAAGCGGCGAGGGTTCGGCTTGCGACCGCTTCCTCGTCCGGCATTACGCGATGGCCCAACGGCCGAACGAGATCATCGCGAGCGAGATCGGCGACGCCCGCGGCGTCCGTACCGCCCTGCGCCGGAGGGGCGAGCCCCCGGTCCGGCTGACGGTGCCGCGACGCGGGCTGAAGTACGAGCTGCTGCAGCTGTGCCGGGCGAATCTGGAGACGCAAATCGAGCTGGAAAACGCGGGCAGGTCGCCCGAATGAGCGGCGGCACGGCTCGGCGCTTGCGCTGGGCGGGTGCTCGTGATACAACAAGTTGTAACGAACCGTACGGGAAAGGAAGAGCGCGGTGCCAGAGGAACAGATCGTTCGGGAAGAGGAAACGAAAAGGCTGTCCGAGGTCATCGGACTGATCGATCGCCGGTTGCTGAAGGAGCTGAGCGTCCTGAGCGAGCGGAGAGGGGACGTCGTCGGCATCCGACAGGAATTCTGGGACGATCTTTCGATCAACTTTTCCGACGCGACGGAGCTGGGGGAAACGTGGAGCAGCATCGTGCAGCAGGCGGAGCTCCTGGTCGAGCGCGAGCGTAGCCACCGCGTGGCGTCGGAGGCGGCCGAGCGGCTCGCCCGCCAGCACGACAATCCGTACTTCGCGCGGATCGACTTCGCGGAGGCTGGGACGGACGGCCCCGCCGAGCGGATCTATATCGGGCGGGGCTCCCTCGTGGGCGAGGACGGAGAGACGTTCTACATTTACGACTGGCGGGCCCCCGTGTCGAGCCTGTTTTACGACCAGGAGCCGGGACCGGTCGCTTACGAGACGCCGGGCGGCGAGATCCAAGGGGAGTTGTCGCTTAAGCGGCAGTTCGTCATCCGGGGCGGCAAGCTGAAGCATCTGTTCGACACGGACGAGACGATCGGCGACGACATCCTGCAGGCGGTGCTCTCGGAAAAGTCGGACACGTCGATGAAAAGCATCGTGGCGACGATCCAAAAGGAGCAGAACCGCATCATCCGCGACGAGCGGCACAGGCTCATCGTCGTCCAAGGCGCCGCCGGCAGCGGCAAGACGTCGGCCGCGCTGCAGCGGATCGCCTATTTGCTGTACCGTTTCCGCGACTCGCTGACGTCGGACCAGATCGTGCTGTTTTCGCCGAATCCGGTGTTCAAAGGGTACGTTTCCCGCGTGCTGCCGGATCTCGGGGAAGCCAACATGCGGCAGATGACGTTCCGCGAGTTGATCGAGGCGCGGCTCGGCCGCCGCTTCGAGGTCGAGGACCTGTTCAGCCAGACCGAAGCGCTCGCCGCCGCCGAAGGGACGCCGGAGGGCGAAGCCCGCGAGAAGGCCGTCCGGTACAAAGGCTCGGAGCATTTCTTCGAGACGGTGGAACGGTATCTGAAACGGCTCGGCCAGTCGGGCGTCCGCTTCCGCCCGCTGCGCTTCCGCGGCGAGACGATCGTATCGGCGGACGAGATGTCGGAGCAGTTCTACGTAGCGTACGGCTCGGAAAGCTTCGGCGACCGGCTGGCCAAGCTGCGGCGCTGGCTGAACGAGCGGCTGTCCGCCTGGGTCGACCGGCAGCTGGAGGAGCCGTGGGTCGAACAAGCCGCGGAGCTCGCGGACGAGGAGGAGATCCAGCGGGCTTACGTGCAGGTCCGACGCGAGGGCGGCTATCACGACGAGGCGTTCGACGACGAGGACAAGATGACGGAGCTGCTTCTGCGCCGCGCCGCCGAGCGGGCGATCGAGCCGCTGCGCCGCGCGGCGAAGGGCTTCCGCTTCCTCGATCCGATCGGCACCTATCGCCAGCTGTTCGCGAGCCGTACGCTGTTCGCGGAATGCGCGCCTGACAGCCGTCTGCCCGATGGGTACGAGTGGATGGCGCAGCGGGCCGAGGAGACGCTCGCGCGCAAGACGATCGATCACGAGGATGCGACGCCGCTGCTCTATTTGATGGAGGCGCTCGAAGGCTTCCGCAAGGTCGAGGGGGAAGTGCGGCATCTGTTCGTGGACGAGGCGCAGGATTACTCGCCGTTCCAGGCGGCGTTTCTGCGACGCCGGTTCCCGCGGGCGCGGATGACGATCCTGGGCGACTTCAACCAGGCGATCTACGCGCAGGCCGAGGAGAGCGGCGGCTTCGGCGGCTGGACGCGGCTCGCGGCGCCCGAGGAGACGTCGGTGTGGCGCCTCTCGACGAGCTATCGCTCGACGAAGCCGATCGTGGAGCTGTCGAAGCGCATCCTCCGGCCGGAGGATGCCGCCGGCATCGCGCCTTTCCATCGCGACGGCGAAGCGCCGTGCATCGAGCGATGCCGGGACGGCGCCGATCTCGCCGACCGGGCGGCCCGCGACATCGCGGAGCTGCTGGCCGCGGGGCACGGGACGATCGGCGTCATCGCGAAGACGGCGCACGAGAGCGGCAACGCCTGCGCCCTCATCAAGGAGCGGCTAGCCGACGACGTGCCGGTCACGCTAGTCTCCGGCGGCTCCGCCAAGCTGCCGAAGGGCGTGTCGGTCCTGCCGTCGTACCTGTCCAAGGGCATCGAGTTCGACGCGGTGATCGTCTGGGACGCTTCGGAGGCAAGGTACGGCCGGGAACGCCACCGCAAGCTGCTGTATACCGTCTGCACCCGCGCGCTGCACGTGCTGCGCGTATTCCATACCGGCGAGCTTTCGCCCTTTTTGCGAGCGTAAAGACTTGCCTCCCGGGAGAGGAGGAGTTCATCCATGGAACAAGCGCGCCGGATACTAAGCCGATTCTTCGGCTACGACGCGTTTCGCAAAGGCCAGGAAGATTTGATCGGCGCGATCCTTGACGGACGCGACGTGCTCGGCGTCATGCCGACCGGCGCCGGCAAGTCCATCTGCTATCAGGTGCCCGCCATGCTGCTGCCGGGCGCGACGCTTGTCGTCTCGCCGCTCATCTCGCTCATGAAGGATCAGGTCGACGCCGTGAACGCGGCGGGCATCCCGGCTACCTTCATTAACAGCTCGTTGTCGGCAAAAGAAACGAACGACCGGCTGAGAGATATTTACGAGGGCAAATACAAGCTGGTCTACATCGCCCCGGAGCGGCTCGAGTCCGAGCGGTTCCGGGGGCTGCTGCGGCAGATCCGCGTGCCGCTCGTCGCGGTGGACGAGGCGCACTGCGTTTCGCAGTGGGGGCACGATTTCCGCCCGAGCTACATGTCGATCGTGCACCTGCTGCGCGACATCGAGCCGCGGCCGGTCATGGCCGCGTTCACCGCAACCGCGACCGACGTC
Organism: Cohnella baijiui; assembly: GCF_020731285.1. Lineage (GTDB taxonomy): Bacteria > Bacillota > Bacilli > Paenibacillales > Paenibacillaceae > Cohnella. Next base: position 86,488 of record NZ_JAJFOW010000025.1, on the reverse strand, counting down.
GTCAAGGAAGATATCGTCGCGCGTCTTCGCCTTTCGGAGCCCATTCGCGTGACGACCGGCTACGCCCGGGACAATCTGTCGCTGTCCGTCGTGAAAAACGCGGACAAGCGGGACTATCTCGCGCGCTTCATCCGCGAGCGTCCCGGACAAGCCGGCATCGTCTACGCGTCCACCCGTCGCGAGGTCGACGCCTGCCAGCAGTATTTGGCGGGTCTCGGCTTGTCCGTCGGCAAATACCACGCGGGGCTTGGGGAAGAGGAGCGTGCGGCGACGCAGGAGGCGTTTCTGCGAGACGATCTTCAGCTTATCGTCGCGACCAACGCGTTCGGCATGGGCATCGACAAGTCGAACGTGCGCTACGTCGTGCACCACAACATGCCGAAAAACGTCGAGGCGTATTACCAGGAAGCCGGTCGCGCGGGCCGGGACGGAGAGCCGGGAGAGTGTGTGCTGCTATTTTCCCCGCAGGACGTTGTGACGCAGAAGTTTTTCATCGAGCAGAGCGAGGCGGACGAGGAACGCAAGCGCAACGATTACCGGCTGCTGAACGACATGGTCGAGTATGCGCATACGTCGGATTGCCTGCAGCGCAGCATCGTGCGCTACTTCGGCGAAGAGGGCGGCGAGCCGTGCGGCCGATGCAGCAACTGCACGGACGAACGGGAGCTGAAGGATGTGACGTCGGAGGCGCAGCTCGTCTTCGCCTGCGTCGCCTCGATGAAACAGCGGTTCGGTGTGACGCTGACGGCCAAGGTGCTGCGCGGGGCGAACGATGCCAAGGTGCGCCAGTTCGGCTTCGACAATCTGAGGTGGTACGGCCGGATGAGCGGCTCGTCCGAGAAGGAGATCGTCCAGCTCATCCATGCGCTCGTCGCGGACGGCTATATGAAGCTGTCGGACACCCAATACCCGGTCGTGCTGCTGACGGAGAAGGTACGTCCCGTGCTGAGCGGCGACGAGCGGGTATTCCGGCGGGTGGAGCCGCCCGCCGCGGCTTCGGCCGGCCGGACGCGCTCCGGCTCGCGCGGATCCGGAGGCTCGCAGGTGGCGCCGAAGGACGCGGCGCTGTTCGACCGGCTCCGCGCGCTGCGCAAGGAGATCGCGGACCGGGAAGGCGTGCCGCCGTTCGTCATCTTCCACGACGCGACCTTGAAGGAAATGTGCGAGCTGCGCCCGGCGTCGGAGCATGAGATGCGCCGGGTCAAAGGGATCGGCGACGCCAAGTTCGCCAAGTACGGCCGGGCGTTCGTTTCGCTCATTCGCGAGTGGGCCGAGTGAGACGGCCGCGGATCGCCCGTACCACGTAGCCAATGAGGCGCATTAGGCGTATTTCATCTCAATTTTCTCCATGCGCGCCTGGTCGGGCCGCCACTTCGGCATGCCGTACTTCGGCAGATAGCCTAGCAAGTTCAGCGCGGGCTCGACCGATGCCTCCTCGTTCATCTTGCCGAGAAGCTCCCAACAAGCGTAGACGTCGGACAGGGCTCGGTGCGCATGCTGATTGGCGATGCCGTACCGGGCGCACATGTCGTTCAGCGTATGCGGATATGGATGCCGCATCCGGCTGATCGTCAGCGTATCGAGGAAGTCGTTGGAGAACGAGCGGCCGGCGAGGCGCTGCAGCGCGTGATGCAGGAAGCTGAGATCGAACATCGCGTTATGCGCGACTAGGGTGCTGTCTCCAATCACCCGGTTCAGGATGCGAAAAGCGGTGTCCTCATCCATGCCGAGCGCGAGTTGGGCGTCCGTCAGGCCCGTCAGCTCGGTGATTTTGGGCGCGAGCCGCCCGTCGAAGCGGACGAGCGTCGTGAACTGGCTCACAATTTCGCCTTCGTAGCAGCGGATCGCCGCCATCTCGATGACGCGGTCGCGGGCGGGATCGAGCCCGCTTGTCTCAAAGTCGAATACGGTAATGTTTTGAAGACGCATGGCAATATCCTCCTGCAACGGATTCCTATCCATCCTATTACCCGATTCTGGAACTGTCGAGCGGAACGGATGTTTGGCCCATGCGGGAGCTCTACCAAGGAGGTTGGGCGGTTCGTGAAGCAAGATTTGGTGACGGGAGCCGACCGGGGCGTCGGCTTGGCGTTGACGGAGGCGCTGCTAACGATTCATCGGCGATGGCTGCCGACGGAGAGCGCGCCATACCGCCGGAAGATGCCGCTGATCTGCGCTCCCAGTTCCTCCCCGCACTCGACGAACACCGCGACCTCCGGCCACGGCGTTCGCGGTCTTCGGCCGGTCCCCGCGTGCCTGCCTGCCAGCACGCGTATCGCGTAGCCAATCGCAAATCCGCCGAAAGCTCCGATCAACCCCCACCAGATCGGCCCCCACGGCAGGGCGAAGCCGCAGCTGGCGCCGATGACGGCGCTGGCCGTGGCGCAGGCGAGCCCGACCTCGATGCCGTCCACGCTTCGCTTCTCCGCCGACGCCTTCGGATCCGGCGCGGTGTCCATCCCGACCGCCAGGATGCGGGCCGGATTCACGCCCAGCCGTTCTATCTCGACGAGCGCCTGCTCCAATTCCAGCGTTTGCTCAAAAGTCCCGATGACCAGCACGGACGCCCTCCCGCTTACCCGAAAATATCAAGCTCGGACTTGCCGTAACGCTCGTTCAAGTATTGGCGCTGCTCTTTGCGGAACAGCTCGTTCATCTCGATCGTCGTCATATAGGCATGGTACATGGAGCCTCCTACGACGGATGGCATAAACAGAAGCCACTGCGGCACCAGCATGGCGGTGGAATCCCGCAACTCGCCGGTCAGCAGTTCGAGAACCGCCGGATAAAAGTGGGACAAGTGCGTATAGATCCACCACCAGAAGATGCCGTAAAAGGCCAGACCGAACCGGTGGTTGTAAAGCTGCCCCAAGCCGGGGAACAGGAAGGAATAGTACAAGCCGGCGGCCGGATGCTTGCGTTCGATATATTGGACTTCGAGCGGTGTGAGAAGGACGCGCCGGATCGGAGGCTCGAAAGCTTCCCCCAGCAGCGCCAGCTTGTTTTGAACGAGGCACTGCCGGTAGCTGTCCCATATCGCGAACAGATAAACGGCGATGTAGCCGACGGCCCAGTCGGGGCGGAGGACGGAGGTCGCTCTGCCGAAATGACCGCAGAACGAATTCACCATCGCTTCGTTCACATGCGCCAACGAGTTGATGATGACTTCCGACAGCGTCAGCAGCAATCCTCGCCAATACTGGTTCAGCATGTAATGGCCGAACCCCGGGAATGCCGCCGACCACCAGGCCACCATATAGGGATTTCGTTTAAGCAAGCTTGTCGTGCCCCAGGTGCTCAGTCGAGACAGGGCAGATCTGGATGTAGGATTCATAAATCTAGTTTGTAATTTGTTTCCATATTTATACGTGATTGGTGGGAGGAGGGGGCTTTTTCGGCTCCCTTTTCCTGTTTTCGGTTATTCGAGGGACCCTCAGGACATACTTGAAGGGAATTTTACGCGCGCCGGAAACGGGGGAACGGCCGATGTTGTGGACGGTTTATTTTACCGCCGCTTTCTTGCTGCTAATCGCGCTGTTCACTTGGAAAGGCCATTCGATGCACCTTTTTGAGATTCTGACGGTGTGGATGGCGGTCGTTTTCATGGACGATCTGTATGTCGCTTCCCTGACTCTGCAGCTCGGGTGGATCGAAACCTCCGGCGTAGGCGTGACCGCTTTCGTGCGCATGATTCATCTGCAGATCCTGACGCCGCTCATCGTCGTTTGGGGCATGTCGCTGACCGACCGGATCCGGCCGTTGTACGGGAAATGGATGGCGGGGGCCGCAACGAGCCTCGTGCTCGCGCTCATCCGCATGCATTTATCCTCCTGCGGCGTCATCCGGATCGTCACGGAGAAAGGGAGGATCGTCGATATGCTCGAAGCGCTGCTGCTGATCGTTTACGCGTTCGCCGTTCGGGCCGCCTACCGGGTGCTGCTCCGAAAAGACGGTCTGCGCCTATGAACGCCCTGAATCACGCTTACGTCTGGTTCAACGTCGTAACGCTGCTGGCTGCGTACGGACTGGCGCTGCGGCTGCCTCGGGCGATGCCGGGTTCGATCGCCGCGCTCGTCATGATCTTCAGCCTGACGGCGGCCAAAGGACTCGACGACACGATCGGAATGAAGCCGTACGATTGGTACGATATCAATGTTAGTTCCAGCATCGACTTTTGGGACCTGGTTACCTGGATGATCTATCCGCCGGTCGGCTATTTGTTCGTATACCTTTTTCACGTTTGCCGGATAAGAGGGCTGTCGATACCCGTTTTTTTGCTGTTGTCGGCCCTGATCGGAACAGGGTTCGAATGGCTCGCCACCGTCTGCGGGGTGTTTCACTACAAAGGCTGGTCGCTCCGGTACTCTTTTTTAATGTACTTGGTCGTGCAGGCGGCGACGCTTGCGTTTTTCGTCGTTTTGAAGCGGCAGTACCACAGAACGAAGGCTATGCGCTGAGCGCTTGCCGGAACCGTCCGAGAAGCCGCCGCTACTGGTTGCGGCATCTGCAAGAAGAAATAAGGCGCGTCCGCCCGAACGTCGTTGCCCTCCGCATGGTCTTCCTCTACAATGGGATGAGGTTTGCGCTTGAGGAAAAACGAACCAAGGGGGGGAGCGCCATGCGCAAACCGATCGCGGCCGGGCGCGGCTTGCCGCTACTCGCGACGCTGCTGCTCGCGACGCCGCTGCTCGCGACGCTGCTGCTGGGCGGCTGCAGCTTTGCCGGCGACAAACCGTCTTCGGCCTCCGTTACGGGGCCGCAGTTGGCGTGGGCGTTCACCCAAGCCGATCAGCATCCCGAACAGCGGCTCGTCGAGGTGATCGACGGCGCCCGCCGGACGCTGGACGTCGCCATTTACAGCTTGACTTATCCGGACATCGTCCAAGCCATCAAAAACGCCAAAAAACGGGGCGTCGACGTCCGTCTCGTGACGGACCGCATCCAATCCGGCGGCAAATCGCAGCAGGAAGCGCTGAAGCTCCTAGGGAGCGCCGGTATCCCGATCAAGATCAACCGCCATAGCGGCCTGATGCATCTCAAGATGACGGTTGCCGATCGGGAGGTCGCAACAACTGGGTCTTTTAATTACTCCAAATCCGCAAGCACGACGAACGACGAGATGCTGGTTGTTGTCCGCAATCCCGAGGTAGCGGCCGCGTTCGCGGACGAATTCGAACGGATGTGGAAAGACGATAAAGGGTTCGAGACGATCACGCCGTCGATCGCCCAACCCGGAGAGGTCGTTCCGCCCGCGGATGAAGGAAGTAAGGATGCGAAGGAGGAAGGCGGCGAAGAAGCGGCCGCGTCGGTCGCTCCTTGCACGGCGCCCGAGATCAAAGGCAACATCAACGCAAAGGGCGACAAGATCTATCATGTCCCGGGCGGCGCGAGCTACGACCGCACGAAAGCGGAAGAGATGTTCTGCACCGAAGCCGACGCCGAAGCCGCCGGCTTCCGCCGCGCTTCGAAATAATTCTGCACCTCCGCGCCCGGGCGGCTGTCACGCCGCCCTCCCTATCTTAATAGGATAGGGAGAGGGGCGTGGTGCGCATGCAAGCGCAAGGTTACGACGGAAAAAAAGCCGTTTTTCTGGCGGCCGTTTGCGGACAAACGTATACGCAGTACGACAATCCGGATGGCACGTTCGTGCTCCCGGCCAACTACAAGATGGTAATCGCGTTAAAAGGACGATCGTTCGACGGGTCCCGGGAATGGTTCGGCTTCGTGCTCGAGTCGGCGGACGACGCGATCGTGGCGTTTCGGGGAACGAGCTCGACGTCGGACTGGGTATCCGATGCGATGGCGACGCAAGCCAGGTTCAAATGCGTGAGGGACGGAGGTCTCGTCCACTTCGGGTTTAACGGCATCTACGAGTCGATGCGCGATGAGGTGCTGGCTGCCGTGCGGAAAATATCGGCAAGCAAGCGCCTCTATATTACCGGACATAGCCTGGGCGGGGCTCTGGCCACCCTTTGCGCGTTGGACGTCTCCGCCAATACCCGTTTTCGCGCCCCGAACGTGTACACATTCGGATCCCCGCGGGTCGGCGATGCCTCCTTTGCCGGCTCCTACGGCGCGCGGATCGGGGCCGGCTATCGGATCAACAATCCTTACGACGCGGTCACGCATATTCCTCCGTTCGTGTTCAAGCTGCCCAAGCAGCAGGAGACTTATTATTACACCCATACGCGCCGTTCCGTGTCGCTACCGTTTCAGCGGGGGAGCTTCTCCGCCAACCACATACTCGGCAGCTATTACGGCGAACTGGCGCAGCGGGAGCCGACGTATGCGGAGCGGATGTGCAAGGCCAATCCGGGTCTCTGTCCGGGATCGGCCTAATCATCGCCTAGAGAATCAAATCCATCGGAACGGATCGAAAGCTGTGCATGCCGGGGTAGACCCGCTGCACCGCTTTTTTTGGCTTTATGACGATATCCACTTTACTCAGGAATATTGCCGTTTAGCGCTTTATGACGATATCCCCTTCGCTCAGGAACTTTTCCGTTCGGCCGGATAAAGCATGTCATCGTTCCCGCTCGGCCCCCTTAAAAATGGTTTTTTGACGATATCCCATTGGCTCAGGAACAACCACCGTTTGGCTGGAGCCGCAGGCTTATGAAGGAAAGGATGGAGGACGGCGACTGGCGTTGGAGTACTGTGAAATGCGGTTGTCGAAAGGCCGGGGTAACGAATGACAGAGGCGACCATGATGTCCCTGAGCGAAGGGGATATCGTGCAAAAGAACCGGACGATTCGTGATCCTGAGCGAAAAGGATATCGACAAAAAGGATCTCACCGTCGTCCCCAACCTGAGCGAAGGGGATATCGTGCTAAAGAACCGGACGAATCGTGATCCTGAGCGAAAGGGATATCGACAAAAAGGTTCTCACCGTCGTCCCCAACCTGAGCGAAGGGGATATCGTGCAAAAGAACCGGACGAATCGTGATTCTGAGTGAAAGGGATATCGACTAAAAGGCGCTCGCCGACGTGCCCAACCTGAGCGAAGGGGATATCGTGCAAAAGAACCGGACGAATCGTGATCCTGAGCGAAAGGGATATCGACAAAAAGGTTCTCGCCGACGTGCCCAACCTGAGCGAAGGGGATATCGTGAGAATGCGGTCAAATAAGCAACTGTGAGCTTCCGCCCAAAGCCGTCTAAAGCCGGCATCTCCCTCATAAGTATGAGGGGAGGAGGGAGCCCAAATGGACGAGCAGGTTGCGCGGTATTTCGAGTTGAAACAGCGGCAAAGGGAAATCGAACAGGAACTGGGCGAGCTGCGGACATCGCTGCTCGCGTATGCGGAAGCGAACGGGAGCGCGGGGTGGGAAAACGAAAGCTACCGCGTAAAGATCGTGGAGCAGGAGAGACGGGAGTACGACGACCACAAGCTGTTCGAAGCGCTTCCGGATCCCAGCCTTTGGCGGCTGCTGTCCCGCGCGGACGGAGCCAAGATCGCGAGCCTCGTGAAGCTGGACGTGCTTTCGGAGGCATCGCTGCGCGGAACGTATTCGGTGAAGCCGGTGTCGGCGTTCCAGGTCGAGAAGAAGTGACGACGGATCACGCGTCAGCAGCGCGGCTGAGATGTATGTAAACGAACGGCTCACCGCAAGAACGGCCAGGCCGGGACGGGGAAGCGGGCGCTTCCGACCGCCCGGCTCGGCCGTTTTTCGGTTCAGACGCTGAAATGCTGTCGGAAGGTGGCCGGCGTCATGCCCGCGAGCTTGCGGAAGGTGCTGACGAAGTGGCTGTAATCTTGAAAGCCGACCTGCCCCGCGATCTCTTTGACCGGGCGTCCGGGAAATTTCAAGAGAAACTCCTTGGACTTTTGAATGCGGAATTGAAGCAAATATTGATAGGGACTCATGCCCCAGCTTTTGCGGAACAAGGTGCTTAGATGCTGGGAGCTGATGCCTAGCGTCTCCGCCATTTGCGGAAGGCCGAGGCCAGGATCTCCGTATTGCTCCTCGATGAGCAAATAGAGGGGGGTCAGGCGCTCGTGGCCTTTGGACAAGGAGGGGCGCCCGCTCACCTGGATATGCTGCTTGACCTTCGTCAGAAAAGCATACACCTCGAGCGAGCCGCTCATGCCCGCGAAGTCGAAGCTGTATCGGCACTTCTCCCCGTATTCGGCATGGAGCCGCCCCAGCGGGGAGTCCGCCTCCCAGCCGAACGGCGTCATCATCGGCAGGTCCATCGCCGCGGCGATCGGGTTCGCGAGCGCGCCGTCGAACGTCATATACCAGGTCGACCACTTGGCGGTAAGCGGCCGATAGCTGTGGGGGACGTTCGGCTTCAGCAGGATGCCCTGGTGCGGCGAGAGCCGGAACGTCCGGCCGCCGACCTCGAATTCGCCGCTGCCTTCGACCGTATGGAGCCAGTGGTAGCAGTAGAAGCCCTGATCCCGGAAAATGGCGCTCTGATGCTCGTCGTAACCGATGCTGTCCAGATGAAGCGGGAGGCGCTGGTCCCATTCGGTCGTCACGAAGTGCCGGGAGTAATAATCGGTCATAGCCGCAACTACTTTCATTTTTTTATATGGAATCCGATGTATCTTATATTTTAAATGGATTTTTCTTGATTTACAATGAGGTCAGGAGTTGGATTTTCTTATATAATTACGAGGAGCGTGACCAAAAATGACTGTAAAGCTTGGGTTCATCGGCACGGGCGGGATCGCCAACCATCATCTGCAAAATCTCACCAAGATGGAGGGGGTGCGGCTATCCGCCTTCTATGACGTAGACGCGCAGAGAGCGCAGCAAGCGGCATCCGCGCACGAAGGCGCGAAAGCGTTTTCGAACCTGGACGACATGCTGGACGGATCCGAACTGGACGGATTATATATCTGCGTGCCTCCGATGGCCCACGGCGAGGCGGAGCGCAAGGCGATCGAGCGGGGCATCCCGTTCCTTGTGGAAAAGCCGCTCGGCATCGACGGCACGCTCCCTTCGGATATCGCCGCCGAGGTTCGGGCCAAGGGGCTTCTCACCTCCGTCGGCTACCACTGGCGGTACAACGAATCTGCCGCGACCGCCAAGGAGCTGCTCGCCGGGAGCAAGCCGGGGATGGCGCTGGGCTATTGGATGGGCGGCATGCCGATGGTGCCGTGGTGGCGCGTGCAGGCGGGCTCCGGCGGCCAATTCGTCGAGCAGACGACCCATATCGTCGACCTGCTGCGGTACCTGTGCGGCGAAGTTCGCGAGGTGTATGCGGCCTATGCGCTGCAAGTCATGGATGAGCAGGTGCCCGGCACGGACGTGCCCGACGTCGGGACGGTGACTATGAAGCTGGCGAACGGCATGGTCGCCACGATCTCCAACACCTGCCTCCTGCCCGTCGGCCACCATGTCGGACTAGACATCTATACGGATCGGGGCGTGCTGGAACTGCGCAGCGACGAGCTGCGGGAGGTGACCCGCGAGGGCACGCAAGCCCGCAAAAACGTCGCGAATCCGTACTACGTCGAAGACGAGGCGTTCGTGCACGCCTTGCGCACCGGAGACGCTTCGCGCATTCTCTCGAACTATGACGACGCGCTGCGGACGCACGAGGTGACGGTCGCGGCCAACGCTTCCGCCGCCAGCGGCAAGCCGGTCGCGATCGGCTAAAGAAGCCAAAACGACAGCCAAAGGAGACGAAACGATGAAATGGTCGCTGTGTATCGGCGCATACGCCGGGAAAGACGAAATCTACCATTTGGAAAAAATCAAGGCGCACGGCTTCGACGGGCTCGAATATTACGCCTGGTGGAATCTCGAGGATCTGAAGCGGACGGCCAAGGAGCAGGAACGCATCGGCGTCGGCATCAGCGCGACGTGCACGAAGTTCATCAGCCTCGTGGACGAGTCGCTCCGGGACGCGTATCTTGAAGGCGTGCGCCAGACGATCGAAGCGTGCAAAATCTTGAACGTGCGCTCGGTCATCTCCCAGACAGGCAACGTACTGGACGGCGTCCCGCGCGAGACGCAGCGCCAAACGATGGTCGAGACGCTAAAGCGCTGCGCGCCGTTGTTCGAAGAGGCGGGCATCGTCCTCGAGGTGGAACCGTTAAACGGGCTGATCGATCACGCGGGTCACTTTTTGCAGCGCTCGGACGAGTCGGTGGACGTCGTCGATCAGGTCGGCAGCCCGAACGTGAAGCTCGTTTTCGACGTCTACCACCAGCAGATCACCGAGGGCAACGTCATCCGCAATGCAACGGGCTACCGCGACCGGATCAACCACTATCATATCGCCGACAACCCGGGGCGCAAGCAGCCGGGTACCGGAGAGCTGAACTACGTGAACATTCTCCGCGCGATCCGGGATACGGGCTTCGACGGTTACGTCGGCCTGGAATGCGGCTATACGATCGATACGGACGAGGCCATCGCGCAGTTCAAGGACGAGGTACTGGCCAAGCTGTAGCGCCGCCAGGTTCAAACCGCGTCCGGAGAGGTATATAGGAGGCATATAAAGGGGGTGACCCGCTGGCCGTGAAGGCTGCGGGTCACCCTTTGTCCGTCGACTGTGTGCGGACGTATCCGAATGAACGGTTTCCGTTTGCGGTACGCTAATTCTTCGATTGGCCTATCGCGCCGGGTGCCGCCTTCGAGGAGGTATTTCATGACCGTCATCCTATCGATCATCCTGCTGCAAATCACTTACGTCAGTCTCATGTCGATCCGATTCATCCTGACCGTCAAAGGCATCCGATACGTCGCGGCGCTAATCAGCGCACTCGAAATCGGGCTGTACGTCATCGGATTCAAGCTGGTGCTCGACAACCTGGACAATCCGGTCAACCTTGTGATCTACTGTCTCAGCTACGGCGCGGGCGTCCTGCTCGGGGTCAAGATCGAGGAGTGGCTGGCCATCGGCTATTTGATCGTACAGGTGATCACCAAGGAGGAGTCCGTCGGGTTGGCGGAGTACCTCCGGGAAAAAGGCTACGGCGTCACCCGGTGGGGCGGCGAAGGGAGAGTCGGCAGGCGCTGGGTGCACAGCGTCGTCCTCCCCCGCAAACGCCAGCAGCAGCTGTACCGGGACGTGCTGGCCGTCGATCCGAGCGCCTTTATCGTCAGCTACGAGCCGAAGCGGTTCCACGGCGGGTTCCTGGCGCGCCGGCTGTAGCCGCCGGCAGGCGAGTCACAGCGTAGGCATCCCCGATCTCGACTGGACGTATTGGCTCGGCGGTACGTTTTCCGACTGTTTGAACGCCTTGCTGAAGGCGTAAACGTTGGCGTAGCCGACCTTCTCCGCGATCGCGGTCATGGACAAGCGGCTGTACAGCAGCAGTTCTTTGGCACGCTCCATTCGGCAGCGCATCTGAAAGCGGTGCGGAGACACGCCGAAGCGCTGCTTGAACAGCCTTGAGAAATGATAGAGGCTGAGCGTCGCCTGCTTGGCCAGCTCGCTCAGCCGGATCTCCTCGGCGGCATGCTCCGCGATATACGCCGCGGCGCGGTCGAGGGCGAGGCGATGGCGGCGCAGCAGCGGGTCCCCGCGTTCCTCAAGCCCCTTCAGGATCGCGTATAGCATGCGCAGCACAAGCATCTTCCGCAGCAGCGGGGCGTCTTCGTCCGCCCGGTCGAAGGAACGGATGAGCCGGCGCAGATTGTCCAGCACCTCGCCGTGGTTGTCGATGCGGATGACGTCGGGGAGACCGAGCCGTTCGCCGAGCACGTCCGGGCGCGTCATGCGGCGTTCGGCCGCGCTGCAATCCGACCACGGCTTGAAGTTGATCGGAACGTCGGCAAAGTCGTCGGCGTACAAGGCGTCGAAATGCATATGCGGCATCCAGCATTCGCCGGACGAGCCCACAAACGCGTGCTCTTTCCCGGGCTTGAGCAAGACGATATCGCCCGGCCGGAGCGTATGGCGCTCGTCTTCGATCCGGACGGACAGCTCGCCACGCTCCAGGTAGAGCAGCTCGTAGTCGAAAATAATCCGCCGGCTTAGATGCATCTCGTCCTCGATCCGGTGATCCCACGCCCGGCGGACGTTCGGGGAGAGCTGCATCAAGATCCGGCTGCGGTCCTCCGCAAGAGTCGGGTGCATGGCGATACCTCCAAAATGAGCAAGATCGGACAAACGATCCCCAACCGCGGCAAAGTCGGAAGAAGATTCTCTCTGGTAACATGGACAGGGAAGGGGAACGGCGCAAGCCGTCGTTAAAGCGCTTACGATCATTATAGGCCGCAGGCGCGCCTGATCATAGCCCCGAATTACTTTATCGGAAATGGAGTGTCCACATGTACCCTTTTAACGGATTGGATATGGGACTCGGAAATCTCGCCCGCGTCTCCGGCGCGGTCACTCGCTCCATCAGCGCGGAGAACCCGAACGGCGCCAAAGGCGGCGGGGCTCAGGCGACGACCGGTACCGGCGCGTCTTGCGCGCGAGACCTCGGCATCGGTTGGAAGGTGTCGCCGTCGGTCGACGTGACGCCCGGCATGGTCTATACGATGGCGGAGATCGAAGGTCCCGGCGCCATCCAGCATATTTGGCTGACGTGTCATCCGAATCATTGGCGGACGTTTATTTTGCGCATGTACTGGGACGGCGAAGAGACGCCGTCCGTCGAAGTGCCGCTCGGAGATTTCTTTTGCAACGGCTGGCAGGAGCGCTGCAACGTCAATTCGTTCCCCATCGCGGTGAACCCCGCTGGCGGCATGAACAGCTACTGGCTCATGCCGTTCCGCAAGCGGGCCAAGATCACCGTCGAAAATACCGGCACGGAGGGGACGCACCTCTATTATCAGGTCGACTATACGCTGACCGAGGTCCCGGACGACATGGCTTACTTCCACGCCCAATGGCGCCGCAGCAATCCCGTGCCCTACAAAGACGTGCACACGCTGCTGGACGGCGTGTCGGGGCGGGGGCATTACGTCGGTACGTACCTCGCCTGGCAGGTCAACAACAACGGCTGGTGGGGCGAAGGGGAGATCAAGTTTTACCTGGACGGAGATCACGAATTTCCGACCATCTGCGGCACCGGGACGGAGGATTACTTCGGCGGCGCCTGGAACTTCGAGCAGCCCCAGGGGACGTACTGCAGCTATTCGACGGCGTTTCTCGGCTTGCCGCAAATCTTGAAGCCGGACGGCCTTTACCGGAGCCAGCAGCGCTTCGGCATGTACAGGTGGCATGTCATGGACCCGATCCGCTTTGAGCGGGACTTGCGCGTGACGATCCAGGACCTCGGCTGGCGGTCCGGCGGACGTTATCTTCCGCAGCAGAGCGACATCGCCTCGACGGCATACTGGTACCAGCTGGAGCCGCATGCGCCGTATCCCGTCCTGCCGGGCAACGACGAGCGGGAGGTCATTTAGCGCATCGGCGTCCGATCGAGATAAGCCGTCAGGCCTGCGCCTTGGTGCGCAGGACATCGCGGCCGCAACCTAGGCAGCCTGAGTCTTCGGGCTGCCTAAGCTCGTTCCGGCAAGGCTGCCCGGCCGATTTTCATTCACAAGACCTAACGATTTTGAACGGTTTCGCCTATTTTCGGGCCCGTTCGATTCGGATTATCGTTAAAGTGTTCGGAAAATCCTGCCAGAATGGAGGGAATTCGTGAAGGAACGCAAGAAGTGGGTGGACGTCGCCAGAGGACTCAGCATCATCCTGGTCGTTATGGGACACGCCGGCAACGAGACGATCAATCATTATTTGGGCTGGTTCCGCATGCCACTGTTTTTCCTCGTGAGCGGGCTCTTGTTCAAGGAGGTGCCTGCAGCCGTCTATCGGACCTGGGCCTGGCAGCGGATCAAGCACTTCATGATCCCCTACTTCGCCTATGGCATCTGTATCGCCTGCCTGGTCGCCGTCCGGCTAATGGATCCGATGTCCATTCCCCGCGACCTCCGGCTCCTGGTATACGGCGGGACGGTGCTCGGCGGATGGTACGGCGTATTCTGGTTCATCACCTGCCTGCTGCTGGTGCATCTGCTGATGGGGTTCCTGACGCGGTATCCGCTACGGACCCAAGCGGCCGTCGTAGCGCTCTGCTACGCCGCCGCGCACATCGTCAGCATGACCCCGATGGCGGGTTGGGACATCCCGTGGAACGCCGACGTCGCGCTGATGGCGATCGCGTTTTTCTTCGCGGGCTATGTCGGCAAGTCCGTCTTGCCCATCCTGCTCGCGGGACGGCAGGCGTTTGTGCCGGCGCTGGCGCTGTGGGCGGTCGCGGCCGGGCTCAACATCGCCGGTCGGTGGGACTTTCGCATCGACATGAAGTTGAAAGTGTACACGGTGCCGGTCGTCGATCTGCTGCTGCCGCTCGCCTGCGTGCTCGTCGTGCTTCAGCTTTGCTACTGGGCGGCGCGCTTGCGGACCACGGACGCGCTGGCATTTCTCGGTACGGTGACGATCGCGATCATGTATTTGCACATCCCCGTCAACATCCTGCTGACGTACGGCGTCGGACTCGACTACGGGACGCTCGTCTACACGGCGGTCGGCGTGCTCATCCCGCTTGGCGCGGCATGGCTCATGTCCAAGTCGCGGCTGCTGACCTCGATCTTCCTCGGCCGTCAAGGCTTCGGGCGGAAGCGGACGAAGCCGCCGGCACCCGCGCGGCCCACGACGGCCGCCTGACGGATCCGGCAGTATGCGGAACTTCCGAGGCGGCTGCCGCAGCCCCCGTCTTCCTTCCGGGAAGACGGGGTTTTTTTGCCTGTGCGCGTTCCCTCGAGCGCGCCATCCGACCGTCCGTTCGCGTATCAGGCGAAGGACATTGGGGAACATTGTCCCTGTGCCAACATTTTCCGACGGGGGGCGTACAAGATGATGTTCAGGTTGGGGAAGCTCCTGCTTCGGCTGTTGTCCGCGCCTCGAAGCCCGACGTCTTCCGGCGCGCCGCCCGCGAGGACCGACCAGCCGGAGCCGACGCTGGCCCATATCCTGAAGGAATTCGACAAATGCATGGACGTGTCGCACCGCCGCTTCGCGTCGCTCGGCATGGATGTCGTATATCTTTCCTACTTGGTCGGCAACGAAGAGCTGTACCGCGACATCATCCAACCGTTCTCCAAAGCGAGCGAACGGGAGGCCGCCGTCATCCTCGACAATCCGCCGTATGCGGAAGCCAAGGACGCCACCGCCTGCGTGGACGGCATCCTGGCAGGGAGAGCCGCGATCTTCTTTCGCGACAAAACCTATCTCGTGAAGATAGACACGTCTACCGGCCGGTCGATCGAGCAGTCGGAGTCGGAAACGGTCATCTCCGGTCCGCACGACGGCTTCGTCGAAAACATGGAGCAAAATTTGAGCGTCCTCCGCCGGCGCATCAAAAGCTCGCACCTGAAGACGATCGAGCTGCCTGTCGGCGAGATCTCCAGATCGAACGTTGTGCTCGTCTATCTGGAAGGCATCGCGAACGACGAGCTAGTGCAGATGCTCATCGAGCGCATTAGAAGCGTGGAGATCGACTCCATCATGGACGCGAGCATGTTCGTACAGCTGATCGACGAAAATCCGGACTCCGTGTTCCCGCAGTTTCTGACCACGGAGCGTCCCGATGCCGTTGCATCCAAAATCTTGGGCGGCCGCATCGCCGGCTTCGTCGACGGGAGTCCGTCCGTATTCTGCACGCCGACGTCGTTTTTCGACTTTTTCTCTTCCCCCGACGATTACTATCAGCGCTGGCTGCTCGGCACCTCGCTACGGGTCCTTCGCCTGTTCGGCTTTTTGATCACGATCTGCTTCACCGCTTTTTACGTATCGATCACGACGTTCCATTACGAGATGATTCCGCACACGATGCTCCTCAACTTGACCGAATCGCGCAGCCGCGTGCCGTTCCCGCCGCTCATCGAGGCGCTCCTCATGGAAGGGACGATCGAGCTGCTGCGCGAGGCGGGCGCCCGACTTCCGACCAAGATCGGCCAGACGATCGGCATCGTCGGCGGGATCGTCATCGGCCAGGCGGCGGTGCAGGCCGGCTTTACGAGCAATATCCTGATCATCGCCGTGGCTACCTCGGCGATCGCCTCGTTCGTCATCCCGAGCTACATCATGAGCGCGTCGCTCCGTCTCATCCGGTTCGGTCTCATCATTCTGGCGGGCATCCTGGGGAACCTCGGGCTCATCATGGGAATCGGCTTCGTCATGATCCATCTGGCCGGCATCACCAATCTGGGGACCTCCTATCTGACGCCGCTCGCCCCGTTCAACTTCGGCGACGTGCTGGACACGTTCGTCAGAGGTCCGTTCTGGGCGCTTCGCAAACGCCCGTCGATCGTGAAGACCAAGAACAAGGTTCGGACAAAAATGCGAAAATAGCGGTGGATCAGCGTGAAAGAAAAACTTAACCGATTCCATATCGGCATCTTCATCTACATGATCGAACTGGACGTAACCGTATTTTCCCTGCCCCGCCTCGTCGCCGAGAACTTCGGCACGAACGGCTGGCTGGGCTTGCTGGCGTTGTCTCTCGTCGCCTTTGCGAATATCGGTCTGATCCATTTCGTCTACCGCCTGGGCAAAGGCCGGTCGATCTTCCAGATCATCGAGACTGCCCTTCCCAAATGGTGCGCCTATCCGCTATATGTCCTCCTGGCGGGCTTTTGGCTGTCGGTCGGCGCCTTCATCGGCAAAGATTTTATTTTGATCTTTCAGATGCTGGCGTTCCAGTCGACGGACAGCATGCTTATTTTTTTCATGTACTGTCTGATGGCGTATTTTCTGCTGATCAAAGACCTGTACAGCATCATGAAAGCCGTCACCTTGTTTTTCATCTTGACGACGGCGCTGAACGGGCTGTTCCCCTTCTTCTTCCAGGAATGGAAGCTCATTCGGCTCACGACCTCCTTTTTCCAAGACGCGCAGCCGGGCGGGCATTCGCTCTATGGCATGGCGGAAATGTACACCGTCTTCGTCGGTTACGAGCTTTGCATGCTCATGTTCCCGTATGTGAACGAGAAGAGCAAACTGTTCCAGGGCGTTTACTTCGGCCAGCTCTTTACCGTCTTTCTGCAACAGCTGTTCGTGTGGGTGTCGTTCGGCTTTTTCAGCTTTCCGGAGCTGAAAGTGTTGTCGTATCCGCTGATCCATACGCTCGAGTATGTAGAATTTCCTTTCATCAATCGAATGGAAAACCTCATCTTCCCGTTTTTTCTGTTCTCGAACCTTCTCTCGACCGTATTCTTTTCCTTTGCCAGCATGCTCTGCCTCCGACGCATATTCCCGCAGGCTCGCCCGAAGCTGATCGAGTTCTTTTTGATCCTGGGGGTGTTCCTCTTGGGATACATCCCAAAAATTCTCCGCCAATCCGAGCTGCTCGTGCGCCATTCGTACTTTATCGAAATAGGGATCGCCATCGTCCTGCCGCTCCTGCTGCTGCTTTTCATCAAAGTCGGCCAATGGCGTCAAAAGGAGGTGAAAGTATGAGAGCCTTCCGTTGGATGTTGGTCCTGCTCCTCTTGACGGGTTGTTCGGATCAGCGCATTCTCGAGAAAGTCGGCTTTATCCGGACGATTGCTTACGATCTGGCGGGCAGGGACGGTGCCAAACTGCTGAAGGTCACCATCAGCATCCCGAAAACGAAGCAGGAGGAGAGCATCGTGTATTCGGCTGTCGCGCGCACGAGCAAGCAGGCGCGGGCGATCTTCGACCGCCAGAACAACCGAAGATTGGTGAACGGGCAGCTGCGTCAGATCGTCTTCGGCGAGGCATTGGCCCGAGACGGCATTTGGAGCCACCTGGATGCGATCATGCGGGATCCGTCAGTCGGCATTCACTCGCACGTGGTGGTCGCGGAGGGCGATACGGAAAGAATGATGACCAAAAAGTACGAACAAGGCGGTACGGCCGGGGAGTACATCGACGATCTGCTGCGGGCCGAGTCGGCTTCGCGGGACATTCCCCATACGAATCTGCACTCGTTTATCCGCGACTACTACGACGACGGCATCGAACCGGTGGCGACGATCCTGAAGGAGCTGCCGAACAGCCTGATGGTCGACGGTCTGGCGCTGTTCCGTAAGGATCGCTACGTCGGACGTATTCAGGGCGTGGACAAAATGTATTTCGGCATCCTGAGGGACAGCGTTCATATGGGGGATCTGAACATGGAAGGCGTCAAGATGGGGGAGGAATCCGTTCCGATCTCGATGTCCTACATCCGCAGCCATCGGAAGATCCGGTTCAGTTCGCCGAAGGGTCTGACCCAAGGCAAACGCCTTAAGGTCGATATCGAGATCAAGCTCCGGGGGTCCATGCTGGAATACTACGGACAAGAGCCTTTGGACAGCGTGGCCAATCAGCGGAAGCTGGAGGCCGGCATGTCGAAATATGTCGCGAAAAAGTGCCAATCGCTCATCGGCATCATGCAGCGAAGCAAGACGGACTCGATCGGTCTCGGGCAGCATGTGCGGAACGCGATGCATTACCGGGATTGGAAGAAGCTGGACTGGAACGAGACGTTCGCCGCGGCGGACATAACGGTCCGGGCCAGCGTGAAGATCAAGGACATCGGGAAGCTGATCCGGTCCTGACCCGTTGCGTCTCTCCGTCCCGTGTTGCAAATGCCGCCGACTTCAGGCAAGCTAGGGATAGCTAACGGGAGAGGAGCGGTCGCCGCATGGCCAAAGACAGCAAGATGAGATTCACGAATCGCGTGGAGACGTACGTAAAGTACAGACCCAGCTATCCGAAGGATGCGATCGACTACCTGTACGATACCGCCTTGCTGCGGGCGGCGGAGGAGATCGCCGATATCGGCGCCGGGACGGGCATCTTTACCCGCTTGCTGCTGGAACGGGGGAGCCGCGTGACGGCGCTGGAGCCGAATCGGGCGATGCGGGAGGCGGCAGAGCAGGCTTCCGCGGACGAGCCGGGTTTCCGGTCGCTGCCGGGCGCCGCGGAAGCGACGGGGCTGCCGGACGGTTCGGTCGACGCGATCGTCTGCGCCCAGTCGTTTCATTGGTTCGATCGGGAGGCGGCGAAGGCGGAGTTTCGCCGGATTCTGAAGCCCGGCGGTCGCGTCGCCCTCGTCTGGAACACGCGGAAGACGGAGGGATCGGCGTTTCTCGAGGGCTATGACCGGCTCGTGCACGCGTACAGTCCCGACTACAAGGACGTCGGCCACAAAAACATTTCCCGGGAAACGCTCCAGTCGTTTTTCGCGCCGGGATGGCCGATCGAGGTTTCGTTCCCGTATGCGCAGCTCTTCGACTTCGAAGGGCTAAGCGGTCGGCTGCAGTCCTCGTCTTATATCCCCGTGCCCGGCGATGCCGGCTTCGAGCCGATGATGGCGGAATTGCGCAGCCTCTTCGACCGCTGTCAGGTAGACGGGCGCGTCTCCTTCGATTACGAGACGGAAATATACTGGGGAGAAGTATAGCAAGGGGCGCGTTTCCCATCGGCAATCTCCGGGTATTTCGATATCTTGCGTTTCGACTCCGAAAAGCGTACGGAAGACGGATCGTCGAGGTATACTGGAGACAAGGAGGCGAGCGCGGTGAACGACGAAACGAAGGAATGGCCCGTGACGGACGAGAGGTGGCAAGCGATCGTCGGCAACGATGCGGCGAGCGACGGCGTCTTTTGGTACGCGGTGAAAACGACAGGGATCTTTTGCAGGCCGTCCTGCAAGTCCAAGCCGCCGAACCGGGCAAACGTCCGGGTGTTCTCCGGACCGGAACGGGCGCTCGCCGAGGGCTTCCGTCCGTGCAAGCGGTGCAAGCCGACGGGCGGCCGTCTGCCCGACGACGAATGGGTATCCCAGATCTTGCGATATATCGACCTGCACTATGCGGAGACGATCACGCTCGAGTCGATCGCCGACGCCTGCCACGGCAGTCCGTATCATCTGCATCGGACGTTCAAGCGGGTTCGGGGCGAGACGCCGCTGGCTTACGTGCAGCGCAAGCGGATCGAGCAGGCGATCGGGGATTTGCTCGGGACGGACCGGACCGTCGCGGAGATCGCGGCGCGGGCCGGCATCCCGAACGCGCCGTACTTCGTCACCCTGTTCAAATCCAAAACCGGATGGACGCCCTCCCGCTACCGGGAGCTCCATCGGCCATCCCTTTCCCCCGGAGGTGCCGTAAAATGAAACATCGGGACGATCAAGCGACTCCCCTTTATTGGTCATTATTCGAGCAAGGCGAATGGAAGCTGCATCTGGCTGCCGCGACGTCGGGACTCGTCTATGTCGGGTCGCCGGACGCGCCGTTCGAGGAGATGGCGCGGACGGTAGGCAAGCGGTTCCCGCGCGCGGTCTGGACGCGCGACGACGAGCGGCTCCGCCCGTATGCCGCGGAGCTTGCCGCTTATTTCGGCGGAACTTCCCACGACTTCGCGCTGCCGCACGACCTGGGCGGCACGCCGTTCCAGCGCGCGGTATGGGAGGCGCTGTGCGGCGTGCCCTATGGCGAGACGCTCTCCTATTCGGACATCGCGGCACGCATCGGCCGACCGGCGTCGGTGCGCGCGGTCGGGACCGCGATCGGCGCGAATCCGGTGCTGATCGCCGTGCCTTGCCACCGGATCGTCGGCAAGGGCGGCGCCCTCACCGGCTACCGCGGCGGGCTCGCGATGAAGACGCGGCTGCTGGATCTTGAGCGCCGGGCTGCCCGGTAGATCCGGGCCGAGCGGCGATGCAAGGGTCCATTGAACGGAGCAAACAAAAAGGCCGTCCCCAAGTCGTCTTCAAGACGCGAGGGACGGTCTTTTCTTGCGCGGCAAGGGAGCGAATGTGATAGTATGAGGGCAGCTATGAATTGTTCATTGGAAGGAAATGCGAAAAGAAAATCGCCTATTTTGAAAAGAAAAGTACTTGAGCCATACGTTTGATGAACGGGTTTGAATTTCAGGGAGGCGAATCGAGAAATGAAATGGAAATGTGCCATCCTCGACGATTACCAAGACGTGGCTCTGCGAATGGCCGATTGGTCCGTTCTCTCGGACCGCGTGGAAGTGACGGCTTTCCAAACGCATGTGGAAGGGGAGGAGGCGGTTGCCGCCGCGCTCCGCGATTATGACATCGTCGTCGCCATGCGGGAGCGGACGCCGTTCCCGGCGAGCCTGCTCGATCGGCTGGACCGGCTGAAACTGCTCGTCACCTCGGGCATGCGCAACGCCTCGATCGACCTCGCCGCAGCCGCGCGCCGCGGGATCGTCGTTTGCGGCACGGGCAGCTCTTCCGAGCCTCCGGCGGAGATGGCCTGGGCGCTCATCCTCGGGCTGGCGCGGGGGCTCGCGACGGAGCAGCGCGCGATGCGCGAAGGCGGACCGTGGCAGACGACGATGGGCGCCGATCTGTACGGCAGCACGCTCGGCCTGCTCGGCCTCGGCAAGATCGGCGGCCGAATGGCGCGGATCGCCGCCGCCTTCGGCATGAAGGTCGTCGCCTGGAGCCAAAACCTGACGGCGAACAAGGCGGAAGCCGCCGGCGCCCGGCTGGCGGCCTCCAAGGAAGAGCTGCTCGCCGAGAGCGACTTCGTGTCCATCCATCTCGTGCTGAGCGAGCGGACGCGGGGTCTGGTCGGGGCGGCGGAGCTGGCGCAGATGCGTCCGTCCGCGTATCTCGTCAATACGTCGCGAGCGCCGATCGTCGACCGGGACGCGCTCATCGGGGCGCTGCGCGCGGGACGGATCGCCGGCGCCGGGCTCGACGTGTTCGAGCAAGAGCCGCTCCCGGCGGACGATCCGCTGCGGTCGCTGCCGAACGTGCTGGCGACGCCGCACCTCGGCTACGTGACGCGCGGCAACTACGGGATCTACTTCCGGGAAGCCGTGGAGGACATCGCGGCCTTCCTCGACGGGACGCCGATCCGGCAGTTGTCCTCCTAGCCGCCGGTTTCGGGGAGCAGTCGCCGCCATTGCCGGATCGTGTCGAAATGAAAGGGAAAAGGCGTTTGCGCGTCGAATCTGTTTCCCTAGAATCCTACTAGAAACGGCCGGTGAATGCGCAGCATGCCCCCCAAACCCAAGATCCGACGGGTCGCGGCGATCTCCCTCGTGCTGGCGTTCCTCGCCGTCTTGGCGCTGCCTGCGCTCACGGGAAGCGGAACCAAGGTCACGATCCGCGTCCCGGTCTCCGGGACGATACAGACAGGAGGTCCGATATGATCCATATCGCCGCCGTGGATGACGAATGGCCCGCGCTGAAGCGGGTGGGCAAGCTGCTCGAAACGATGGAAGGCGTTCAGGTGAGCGGACTATTCGGCAGTGCCAGAGAAATGCTGGAGCACGCGCTGACGAAGGCGGACGCTCTCGATCTTGTCCTGCTCGACGTCGAAATGCCGGGGATGCAGGGGCTGGAGCTGGCGCGCCGTCTGCGCGCCGTCCGGCCGGAGATTCAGGTCGTGTTCATCACGGCGTACGCGGAGTTCGCGCGCGACGCCTTCGAAGTGGAGGCGATGGACTATTTGCTTAAGCCGGTCACGGCCGAAGACCTGGAGAAGACGCTCGCGCGGTATGCCCGGCGATTCGGCCGCGAGACGTCGATGCCGGATCGCGAGCCGTCCGAGCCCGGCTTGTCGGTCCGCAGCTTCGGTCCGTTCGACGTCGTTTCGCCGCTGGGCTCCTCCGTCCGCTTTCGCAACTCCAAAAGCCGGGAGCTGCTCGCCTATTTGCACCATCACCGGGGCAGGACGATCGGCAAATCGCAAATTCTTGAGGACCTCTGGCACGGAGGCGACATCGAACGAACCCAAGCCACGCTGCATTCGACAGTCTATCAGCTGCGAAAGGATCTGGAAGCCTGCGGAATCGATTATGCGATCGAGCAGGCCCGGACGGCCGGGGGCAGCTACAGCTTGCGCTGGACCGTGACCCGTGACGACGTGACTGCTTTTCGGACGGAATACGAAATCTTTCAACGGACGTCCTCGCTGACGAACGTCATCCGGGCGATCCAGCTCTACGGGGACGGATACCTGGCCGGGAGCGGGTACGCTTGGGCGGCGCCGCGCCAGGCGGAGCTGGAGCTGATCTTCATCGAACTGCTCGAAGCGATGGCGAACGCCTACGTCCGTCAACAGCGCTACGAGATCGCGCTGAATCCGCTGCAAAAGTGGGCGGAGCTTCTACCGCTAAGCGGACGGCTCCACGCAAAGATGATCGCGCTGCTGCTGCTGACGGGCAAGGAGAAGGACGCGAGAGCCTATCACGAGCTGGCGCTTGAGCTGGCGGATCGGCCGGAGGAGAGCGAGCTGCTGGATTTCGATCGGCTAGCAGCGCATCCGGCTTCATGGTTTTGAGCGGCAGGGATGCTGAAAGGGGTTATAGCTGACGGGAAGCGCTTTCTTTTCAGTTTGCATGCAGACGCGATTTCTATAATCGGTTTATACGCGCCGACAAGGAGGATCTTTTTTGAAGTCGTATCTCATTCTCACCCAACTGTTTTACGCGATTTGCCTGATTCCGTGGCTCCTCGTGGGGGTCCTCTCCTTCATGAGCTTCGATCAAGGCTTCAGCGCAGGCAACGTCGCGTTCGTCGTCGGCATCTGGATGTATCCGGTCGCGGCGATCGCCAGCGCGATGCTGTCCTGGATGTTCCGCAAACGCCGACCGAAGCTGGCGGTAGGCCTCAACCTCATCCCGCTGATCTGGGTGCTCGGTCTGGGCATACCGCTCGCATTTCTAAATTTTTCTTAAAGACGGGTTAAGGCTGTCTTTCGAAAATGCAGACAGGGCAAGGAACCGTTCCCCAAGGGGGACGGTTCTTTCCTGTTGGTAGAAAAAAGAAGAGGAAATTATTTCCTTTACATTCGAATTTGTTGGACCTAAAGTAAGGGATAGCATTTTAGGTCTTCGTAACCATTTTAGATATTTCGTAGGAGGCACTAGGATGGGTTTTTTCGATAAGTTAAAGGATGGAGCCGCGAAAGCTGCGGAAATGGCGAAAGATTCTGTCGAAATCGCCAGGCTGAATACCCAGATTTCGGCGAAGCGAAAGGAATTGGAGCGCGGCTACCTGAAGATCGGCGAAGCGGTATTCCAAGCTTATCAGGCGCAACAGCCATCCGACGCCGAAAGCGTGGTTCAGGAACAAAGCGGACTGATCGTCAACTGCCAATACGAGATCGCGCAGTTGGAACTTAAGATACAAGCGATTAAAAATGAGAAGCGGTGTTCCTGCGGACAGGTCATCCCGATGGATTCCAAGTTCTGCTCCGCCTGCGGACAAAAGTTCGACCCCGTGCCGCCGCAGGCAGATGCCATGGGCGACGTGCCTCCTCCGCCGGCACCGGCGGATCCGACGTACTGTTCGGTCTGTCGCGCGGAAGTGTTAGGGACGGATCGCTTTTGCGAAAGCTGCGGAAATGAATTGACAAAAGAGGCTGCTGGGCTGTCTTAGGAGTAGCGGGAGGAAATCACGGTGTCGCCGAAATGCTGAAGCAGGAACTCAAAGAGAGCAAGTTCAAAATCAAGGATCACAAAATTCTCGAAGTAACCAAGGAAGGCGACCGCGCGACCGTGGCTTACATGGTCAAGATCAGCCGGAACGGCGAAGTGGAAACCAACGACGATTCTTTTGATCTCGTCAAAGTCCACGGGAAATGGTACATCGAAGGAAATCCATTCGACCTGTAAAAGAGAGGGTAACAGGGAGCTTCTCTACAGCCTGAGGGAGTCCTAGACTCCCTCTTCGGCGCTCTACCCGTCATTTAAGCAAAAGAGGGAGTCCATGACTCCCTCTTCGATGCTTCACTCGCCATTTCAGCCATTTTTGCCGCGTCCAATGAAGAGGATAGGGCATGCGCAATTTGTTTTTTTCGTGTTGGCTAATCCGCTTTACTTGGGCATCGTTCTGTAAGTGTTGTACCACTCTACGGCGATTCCCGCATAGCCCGGATGATCCTTGTAGTATTTATCGATCAGCTTGAATTGATCTTCCATGTACTTCAATCCTTCATCGTAATACGTGATGAAAGGAGGGAGTCCCGTTCCTTCCGGGGTCGTCGTTTCGGCGCCGACATATGCCTTTTTCCCCACGGATGCGGCATAATCGACGTCATGCTGGGAAACCTCGATTTGCGCGGCGGCGCTGTCCCGGTAGGACATGATGGCAACCGAATCGACGATGTCCAAGATGTGGTGATCGAGCGGTTTCTCTAAGCCGTCATAAGTTAGACTGATCGGGGAGGGCTCGGCTGTCGCGTACCAGAAAGGGATCGCCACCTCGAAAATCATGCCTTTGTCCGTGTGGACCAACTCTTCGCATTGTTTCAGGACATCAAGGAATTGCGAGCCGTAGCTTTGTACGTTATCGAAAAAGTCCGGCATGCCAAACGGTTCGATATCGTGCTGGAAGCCGTCGAACTTGGTTTTGGGGTGCGTTTTGTTAAAGTCCAGCACGTTCTGGACCGCTTGCAGCGCGAATGAATGGTTGGACTCGAGTGCCCAGTCAGCATCCCCGTCTAGCCCATAGACTCGAATCTTGTTTTTATGGGCGGCTCGGATCAGGGCTTCGAATGGTTCGGGATAGGTCGTCACGAGACTTCCCGTGTAGACGACGAGCAAGTTGATATGATGCTGTTTGGAAAAATGAATGAGGTCGTTTCTGTTCTGCTCGGTCGACACGGAGGAATCGAAGTCCCACACCCACATGGCACGGTTAACCCCATCTTTGTTTTCTCCGGAAAGACTCCCTTCCTGCGCATAAACCGTACCTGCAAAAGCTACCATGGAGATCAACGTCAGCACCAACAGCAATTTTCTCATTTTGGCTGTTCCTCCTTTGAAATTCATGATTCGACTGCTCCGAAACCGTCCCCATTTCCTCCTTCCATATGTAAGCGCTTTACCAAAGATGCATTTAAAGCATACAATGGATGAATTCAAAAATAAATACTAAAATTTAATTTTTATTCAATAAGTTGAATCAAGGATGGGATGAATTATATAATGAATGATATTCCCGAGAAAAGGATGTGATGGGCGGATGTCGTTCAAGTATCTTTCCGTGATTTCCCATATGCTGTCGAGGCTGATGGAAGAGCAGGGGGAAACCATGAATAACGTAGTATCTCTTTTAGAAAATCGTTTTCGCGGCGGAGGGGTTCTGCATGTGTTCGGAGCCGGACATGCGGGGATTGTGACCGAAGAATTGTTCTACCGGGCAGGCGGGTGGATTCCGGTAAACCCCGTTTTCGCCGACGGCATGATGTTGAATACCCGGCCGATCACGAAAACCACGGCTCTAGAACGGCTTCACGGCTATGCGGAGATCGTGATGGAAGGCGTTCCCGTTCAACACGGCGATGTCCTGCTGGTCCATTCCGTTTCGGGAAGAAACGCCCTGCCGATCGAAATCGCACGATGGGCCAAGTCGAAGGGGATCCCGGTCATCGCTTTAACCTCGACTGTCTATTCTTCCGCTCAGAGCTCTCGGCACTGCAGCGGCCGACGGCTTTTTGAGCTTGCGGATTACGTGCTGGACAATATGGCCGAGGTAGGGGATGCGGCGATTCCGCTGCCGAAGTCTGGGCTCAGAACAGGCCCGACATCATCTGTGATCGGCATCGCGATTTTACATGCCATTCTTTCCGAAGTGGCGGAACGAATGGAGAATGCAGGCTTGCGGGCGCCGCTTTTCGTCAGCGCCAATATCGATGGCGGCGAGGAAGCAAACCGGTTGGCGATGGAGCCGTACAAGGGAAGGCTGAGCTACTTGTCATAGGAGAGTGAACGGCAGCCGCATTCTTGACTTTTGCAACTTATTGAATAAATATGATAGGAACAGAGTGAAAATATTGAACTCTATTAAACTGCTGTGATGAGGAGTATTGTCGATGGCTAAAGGCAGAACAACAATGAAGGACATAGCGCAAGCGTTGGGGGTGACTCCCTCCACGGTTTCTTTGGCTATGAAGGACGATCCCCGAATCAGTCAGGAGACGAAACAGCGGGTGATGTCCATGGCGCGAAGCATGAATTTCCGGCTGAATCCGCATATGGTGAATCTGAACCAAAAAAGCCATACGATAGGCATCAGCATCTACGGCTTCGATTTCGCGAATCATCCTTTTATCGGCGGCATGATCGGCGGCATTCAAGCGGAAGCCGGCAAACATGGATTTTCCGTGATGCTTTGCAACAACAACATTGAACGGATCGGCAACAGCAACAAGTCGTTTTTCGTTAATCTGGCCGAGGAAGGAAGAATCGACGGCCTGATTATCCATCGAGGGCATGCGGAAGACATTCGCAAGGTCACCCATTTAGGCATCCCCGTCGTGCTTCTGAATACTCATCATGAGACGCTTCCCGATATTCCGGTCGTGCATGTGGATTTCGAGCATGCCATCTATACGGCGACCGAGCACCTCATTGAGTCGCTCGGCCACAGCAAAATCGGATTTATCGGTTCCAGCCTGTACGACCAAGTAGGGCGCAAAGGCTTGGAAGGCTATAAAGCGGCGTTGGAGAAATACGGACTGCCGTACGACGAATCGAATATCAGGTTTGCCGAATATGACGACCCGGAGCAGGAGTACAAAATCGCTTACGATCTGTTGTCATCGGAAGACAGGCCAACGGCAGTCGTGACGATCGACGATTACTTCGCGATGTACACGATCAACGCGGCATACGATCTGGGATTATCCGTTCCGGAAGAACTCAGCGTCACGGGCGTCTATGATTTTCCGACATCCGCCATGTTGTCCAAGCCGCTCTCCACGATTCGGATTCCGCTCGACGAATTGGGCATGAAAGCATTCCATCTGTTGAACCAGCAGCTTCAGGAAAACGAGATCGCTCAAAAACAGTATTGGATCAGAGGAGATCTGATCACTCGCAAAACGACCCGTTTCGCGAAGCCCTAACATCAAAAACTTGTCTCGTTCGGGGGCAAGTTTATTTTTTGTTTTCTAATTCAAAAAAGTGAATTTAAATTGAATTTTTATATTTACAATCAATTTAATTTCCTTTAACATTACTATCGTAAGAAAAACGCTTACATCGCATATTTGAAGGGGGAAAAGGCTGTGAAAAAACCGTTTTTTTCATTAATAGCCATCGTACTGATCCTCGGCTTGATCTTGGCCGGATGCGGCAGCAAGAACGATGCGGGCGCAGCTTCGGAATCCGGGACGCCGCCTGCAGCGAAGGGTACGGAAAGCAGTGATTCGGCCGACCAAGAACCGGTCACGCTGAAGGTTGCCTTTTTCCAAGGAGGATACGGCGATGTCTGGTTCAAGTACTTGAAAGAGCAGTTCGAAGCTTCCCATAAAAACGTAACCGTAGAGCTGGAAGGCAGCCCGAAAATGGGCGAAATCATCGTTCCCCGCATCGAGGGAAATACGAACGTACCGGACGTCGTGTTCCTGAACGGACTCGATCAAATGAAGAAGTGGGGCCCTTCGGGCAAACTGGTCGATATCTCGGATCTATACGCCACGGCGATGCCGGATGGCAAAACGATTCAAGACACCGCGACGGAAACGGCCTTGCACTCCCAGCAATGGCTGGGCAAGCGTTACAGCGTACCATGGTCCCAATCGCCGCTCGGCATCGTTTATAACGTCGATATTTTCGAAAAGAACGGCTGGACTTATCCGACGACGTGGGAAGAGATGGAGAAGCTGGCGAATGAAATGAAGGCCAAAGGAATCGCGCCGTTTACATATCCGGGCATATACGCCGGTTACCTTAGCGCGCTCGTCTTCCCGGCATATACCCAATTCGGCGGCGACGAATTCGTAAACAAACTCACGAACCCGCAGGAAAGCGATATCCCTGATCTGTACAAAGATCCGGCCTTCCTGAAGACTTATACGCAATTGGAAAGCCTGTTTAAAAACGGCTGGATCATGAAAGGCACGCAAGCGCTGGATCATACCGCATCCCAGATGGAATTCCTGAACGGCAAAGCAGCGATGATCTTTAACGGAGCGTGGATGGAAAACGAGATGAAAGACTCGATTCCGGAAGGCTTCCGGATGAGAATCATGCCGATTCCGCCAACGGCCGATGCCAAAGTAAAGGAAATGATGTCGGTTGCGGATTCCAGGGATTGGGGCGGCATCCCGTCCGCATCCAAGCATATCGAAGTCGCGAAACAATTTCTGCTGCTGGCGTCAACGGAGGAGTCGAACCGCAAATTCACCGAATTGACCGGCGCGCCCCGCGCCTTCAAGTATGCGATCGACGGGATGAACCTGAGCGACTTTACGAAAAGCGCGATCGAAATGTTGAGCAAATACAAAACCGTTTCCTATATTTACGAACCGCAAGCGATCGGCGATGGCCCTAGCGGCGTCGACTTCTACGCGGCGATCGCATCCGGGGACATGACTCCGCAGCAAGTCATCGACAAGAACGTCGGCGCGGCGCCGGATAAGTGGAAGGAGCAACAAAAAACGATTAATAGCAAATAAGGAATTTTGGATCATGGGGATCAGGGCGGAAGGTCTGAATGCGGTCGGATTCAGACCTTCTTGGTTCCATCCGGAAAGGAGACCGGCATGAGCGAAGGCGGAAAGTCCGGCTTCAGGAACAAAAGCAAAGTACAACGCAATATCTTCATCGTCGTTATGCTGGCTTGGCCGTTATTGTATTTCGCCGTGTTCGGCATCTATCTGCAGATCCAAACCGTCTTGTTTTCCTTCCAGCGCTGGAACTATGTGTCGGGGAAGCAGGTTTGGGTGGGCTTGGACAATTACAGGCAGGCCATGAAAGAGCTGATCGGCGGTTCTTACTGGAGAACGGGCATGACGAACGCGCTCCTCTTCATTCCGGTAAATTACGTGCTCATCACCTTGTCCATTCTCGTAGCCGTTATTTTAAGCCGGAAATTTCCTTTCGCAAGCTTTTACCGGATCGTATATTTCTTCCCTACCATCTTGTCGATCGTTGTGCTGACCATGGTTTATCAATTCAGTCTGCACCCCACGAACGGGATCGTGAACGGCCTTCTCGGTTTTCTCGGCCTGGAGGATTGGCAGCGCTCCTGGCTGGGTGAACGCCAGACCGCGTTCCCCGCCGTCATTGTCTACTGCCTGTGGGCGGGCATCGGCTTCTATAACGTCATGTTCACCGGGGCGCTGCAACGGATTCCGATCGAGTATTACGAAGTCGGGAAATTGGAAGGCATCACGTTCTGGAAGGAACTGTTTTCTGTGGTCCTTCCGGCCATCTGGCCGACGATATCCACCTTCATCATTCTCGGCACCAGCGGCGCTTTCCTGGTCTACCTTCAACCGCTGCTGCTGACAAACGGAGGTCCGAATCACTCCTCTACGACCGCGGCTCTCGAAATGTTCCAAGCCGTGCTCGGTGCCGGGAATTACGGAATGGCCGCGACCTTCGGCATCATTTTCGCGGTGATCGGTTCCCTGGTGACCTTCCTCGTCAAACGAGCGGTGGACAGGGTGGATACGGCGGACTACTAAGAGGGAGGCGGAAAGCGTGGAACTCGTTCGGCGGACGTACGCGGTTAGACGGCACTCGGCATGGAAGTGGGTACTGCAGCTTCTCTTTTTGGGCTACGCCCTGTCCCTGATTTATCCGTTTGTCTGGATGTTCATCAATTCTCTTAAAAACAACCGCGCATTCTACAAAAGCGTATGGGCGCTTCCGAATACGTGGGAGTGGTCGAACTATGCAAACGCCTGGCAGGAAGCGCATATCGGACAATATTTTCTGAACAGCGTCTGGATGACCGCGGTGGGCACCTTTACGACGGTCATGTCCGCGGCTTTGCCGGCATACGTGATGGCGAAATATAAATTCAGAGGATCGACGTTCATCTACAATCTGTCGATCTTCAGCATGTTGATTCCGGCGATCGGCACGCTCGGGCCTTGGTATCTGCTCATGAGAAATCTGGGCTTGTTCAACGAGTGGGGCGTCATGCTCGGCTACACGGCGGGAATCGGATTCAACATGATTGTCCTGATGTCCTTCTTTAAGGGAATCAGCTGGGAATATGCGGAGGCGGCTTTCATCGACGGCGCAGGGCATTTCCGCGTGTTTTTCTCCGTCATGCTTCCGCTCGCCAGACCCGGTCTGGTGGCCATCGCCACGGTCACGATGATCGCGATATGGAACGACTACTTGAATCCGTACATTCTCATACAGGATCCCAAGAGATATACGATCGGAGTCGGATTGTTCTATCTCGTGGAGAAGCAGAAGTACGCTTCCGACTTCACCACGCTTTTCGCGGCGATGTGGATTGCGCTGCTGCCGGTGCTGATCGTTTACGCCTTCATGCAGGAAAAGCTGATCAACGGTTTTACCGTAGGCGGAATAAAAGGGTAAGGAAGTGTGCGTATGCTGGCCGAACGGCTGCTTCAATTTTACAAGGAACATATCGATAAGCTCGGTGCGTCCGAATTGCCCCATATCGAGCGGTTTGCTGAAGCCGTCGCGGACCGGATCGCGAAAGGCGGCGCCCTGTATTTGTACGACAGGGGACATCTGCTCAGTCAGGAGTTGTTCCACCGGGCCGGGGGGCTCGCCTTGATCCGCCCGCTGGAGCTGCCCGAAAAGGGAACGGATATCGGCCGGGCGGAAAACGCGGTGAAAGAATCCGGCCTGCGTTCAGGCGACGTGCTGATCATCGGTTCGGTGTCGGGCAAGAATGCATTCGTCGTGGAACTGGCCATTCAGGCGAAGAAAATCGGCGTAACGGTCGCTGCGTTAACTTCATTGCCATTCTCGGCGCTAGTGGAATCGGAACATCCGGGAGGGCAGCGGCTTTTCGAAGCGGCGGATTACGTTTTGGATATACATGCCGCGGCCGGAGACGCCATTCTGGAAGTGCCGGGGCTCGAAGAGAAAATGGCCCCGATATCGGGCATATCGGCTGCCGTGATCGGCTGGTGCTTGAAAGTCCAGATTGCCGATCATCTATTGAAACGGGGCATAAAACCCACAGTATATATAAGCGTCAATCTGCCGGGAGGATCCGAACGATTTGATACCGCAAACCAGCGGGTGCGAGAATTGGGCTATTAAACACAGCATGCTGGACAAGGTTGGAGGGAACGAACTTGGCAGCCATACGACAATACATTCTGAGCATCGAAAGCGGCGGATCGAAAACGATCAGCGTCATTCTGAACGAGGATGCCGAGCTTTTGGGGTTCGGCATCGGGGGCTCGGCCAACGAGGTGTTCGCCGGACACGATATCGCCGTCCAATCCGTCGTGGAATCGATCCAAGCCGCACTGGGCGACGCTTCCGTCCATCCGGGGCAAATTACCGCGGTCGCGGCTTCCGTGCTCATGTCGCGCGATCTGTTGAACAGGGCCATTTCAGCTGCAGACATTTCAGCGGAGGTACATTCTTACGAAGAAAAGGAGACGTCGCTTGCCGCCGCGTTCTGCAGCGATCATGGCGTGCTCGCCTCCAGCGGCACCGGGTCTTTCATTTATGGACGCTCCATACACGGGAAAACCATGGTGCTGGGCGGTTTCGGATCGATCCTCGGAGATGAGGGGAGCGGTTATGAAATCGGCCTGCAGGGACTGAAAAGCGTCATCTATTCGTTGGACGGCCGAGGCAACCCGACCAGCCTGGTAGAGGAAATCTGCGTGAAGTGGGGAATTGACCAAAGGGACAGGACCAAGCTTCAGACGGCTTGGGAGCTGGCGGAGAAGGTTCACGATCTGTATCCCTACCGGCACCGAGGCTTGCTTGCGAGGCTCAGCCTGTCCGTCGCCAAGAGCGCGAAGGAAGGCGACGGCATCTCGCGACAAATCATCCGGAATGCCGGCGGCGTCATGGCGGAGCTGACCGCGGCGTTTCTGAAGCAATTCGAAGTCGGGATACGTCCCGTTCCGATCAGTTACTCGGGAGGCAGCTGGAATATCGGCGAGCTGATGCTGGAGCCTTTCCGGCAGAGGCTTGCGCAATTGGCCAACGTCCCTTACGTCATCGTGCCGCAAAAACTGCAGCCGGTGTTCGGCCCTTTTTTGCTATGGAATAAACAGCGGGGCATCCCGTGGAACGACATGCTGATTCGCCGGTTGAAGAAACACGATAAAACCATCATCGCGCAATACGGCAAATACCTGTACGCCCATCAAGAGACCGGACGTAAAACGATCCAATCCTAATGGAGATCACCGGACGCCATGCGAAAGCTCCCAATCGCCCCTCTGGATGCAGAAGAGGTTGCGTTAGGGAGCTCTATTCGTTTCTATCGTTTGTTTGATTTAAGAGGCCTTTAACTTCCTTACTTCAAATAGATGCAATCGCTTGTTCTAATTTAATACTAGTTTTTCCTGTGTTGGCCCTACTAAGATAGCACCAGATTCTACTAGCGAATCTACGCTTAATGATTTCGAATCCGCTTCCGACTTCCTGCGTTTGTTAACCCTCCTCCTTTTTCAGCATCATTTTACGCAATTCTGTAGAAATATGTCGATTCGATTAATACTGGCCTGACAATCTGCGACTAAAGTTGTTATGTCTGTCTGAGAAAAGGCTCATCGAAGGTGTCGTCAAGCGTAGAAGATCGTCATCGCGAAAACGCGGTTCCGGCGCGAACGGATTCGCGTCGACGCGTGCAAGAAGGACAAGCGGACAGTCGTCGGACAGCAATGCATCAAACATGTGGGAGGTAGACGAAGTGTTGCGGATCGTCCAGAAAAGCAAGAAAAGCTGGGGAATCGTCATGGCCGTCGTCATGCTGGTCACGATCCTGTACCCCGCGGGGTTCGGGAGGCTGGCCCATGCGGCCGGGGCGGAAGAATTGGTCTATTGGAGCGGGGCCGGTAGCGGCTCGGGCAGCACTGCCGACGTTCCTGTGACCCGCTCGAACGCGGCCAACCAAGATCAGAAAATCACCGCGACGGGCTCGGCCATTGCGAACTTTACGACTGCAGGACCCATCAGCGGTATTACCGTCGCCAGCGCAACCGGTTGGACGAATGCGCCCGCCTATTGGGAAGCGTCGGTCAACACGACGGGGTATGTCAATCTTCTCCTGTCGTCCCGGCAGCTCAGCTCGAATACGGGACCGAGAGATTTTAAGCTTCAGTATCGGCTGACCAAGACCGAGGATTGGAAGGATGTTCTCGTCGACGGCAATCCGGCAACCGTCTTGATCGGCAGCAGCAGCTGGGGCAAAGGCGGGGTCGACGACAAGGCCGCGCTCGTCAACGTGCCGCTGCCGGCCGAGGCGAACGATCAGCCGTCGCTATACATACGGTGGCTTGTCCATTCGACGAACGCCGTGAACGGCACCTTCGGCGCTTCGGGCACGAGCCGGATCGCGGAAGTGTACGTCAACGGCACGCCGAAGGACGGAGCCGGCCAGCCGGCGCCCGACAAGTCGGCCAATCCGGCCGCGGGCAAAATCCGCTTCGGCGACAACTTCAAGACGGTAATCGGCGATGCCGGCGCGGTCGCGAAGGGCGCCGCCGTCCGGCTGTCGCTGGACGGTACGTCGGTCGCCGGATCGACGTACGCCAGCCCGGCGGACGGCTCGTTTTCCTACGAGCTGGACAATCCGGGCCGCGCCGCCACCGTCTACGTTTCCGCACTCGAGGAAGGGAAGACGGAAAGCGACAAGGTCGCGATCGCCATCGCCAAAACGGCGCCTCCGGCAGCTTCCAAGATCGTCTTCGCCGATCCGACGACCGTCAAAGGGGCGGCTTCGGCCGTGACCGGCGGCGCCACCGTCATCGCTTATCTGGATGGCGTGCAAGTCGCGACGGGCTTCGCGGAGAGCGACGGCTCGTTCCTCCTGACGATTCCGAATCCGGGCGGCCGGACGCAGGTCGGCATCGCCGCCAAAGAAGCCGGCAAGCTGGAGAGCAACCAAACGACCGTTTCGATGGCGGATACGTCCACCTATTTGCCGGGCGATATCGTCATCAGCCAAATTTATCCGAACGCCGGCAACAGCGGCGCCTTTTACAAAACGAAGTTTTTTGAACTGCACAACACGACCGACCGCGACATCACTTTCGGCGGCCAATGGTCGATCGGCTACGTGTCGGCTGCCCCCACTTCATTCAGCGCGGGCGTCGCGCTGACCGGCACAATCAAGGCGCACGGCTATTATCTGGTCACCGGATCCAGCGGTGCGAACGGGGCGGATCTCCCCGTCGCCGCGGATCAGACGACGTCCCTCAATCCGAGCGGATCGGCAGGCGGCATCCTGTTCGTCGCGCACAAGACTAGTGCGCCCGCGAACGACGAAGATCCCGACCTGATCGATCTTGTTGCGTTCGGCAACGGTACGGCAAACAACGGCAAAGGATTCATGCTGGACATGCCCCATTGGGGCAATCCGTTTATCGTGTCCAACATCGGCAGCGGACCGGCGCTCCGCCGCACGGACGAGGGCTCCGATCCCCGCTCGGCGTTCGGGCTGGGCAACGGCGCCTTCTGGAGAAACCCGTCCCAGCAGTTCGTCATGAACGTGCCGGCGATTCCCTCCAATCCGCAGGAGGTGCTGATCCGCAACGCCTTGTACAAGGCGGCGCCGGACCGCGCGAAGATCGCCTTCGCCGGGGCGACGGTCGCGGGGACGGCCGGCGCAGTGCCGGCTTCGTCGGTCGTCAAGGCGTACTTCGAAGACGCGGGAACCTTGACGCCGGCCGGCCAGACGACCGCCGCCGCGAACGGCTCGTTCACAATTGCCGTTGCCGACGCGGGCGCGCATACGGCCGTCTACGTCACGCATACCGACGTCTACAAAGAAAGTTTCTACACGCGGATCGACGCCGCCCCCGGCGCGGGCGCGGCGATGCCGATCGGGGAGCTGCGCAAAACGGACGCCAACGGCGTGCCGATTTATTTCGGATACGAGACGACCGTCGAAGGCGTCGCGACGACCGACAACCAGGCGCTCGGCGCCGAGAAAACGAACTTCTACCTGCAGGACGCCTCGGGCGGCATCCAGGCGCTGGGCGGCAAGGCGCCTGCCGTCGCCGTCTTGAAGGGTCACAAGTATCGCTTGACGGGCCGGGTCGCCTTCACGGCGGGCACGACCCAATTCGTCCCGACGGCGATCGAGGAACTGGCCGAAGAGGCGTCGCTCTCGCCGCTTGCGGTAACGCCGGACAAGCTTTCCGCATTCGCCTCGGCGGAGCCGCTGGAAGGCAAGCTCGTTTTCCTGAAGGCCAAAGTGTCCAACATTCCGGTCGACGGTCCGGATTACAACGTCACCGTGACCGACGACGCGGGGAACACGGCCGTCGTGCGCATTCTCGCCGCTTCGGGCATCGACGTGGCCGGAGGCGCGATCGGGCTCGGGGAGTCGTTCACCTTCACGGGCATCGTCGGCCAGTCGAAGGCGGCGTCGCCTTATACGAGCGGCTACTATCTGCTTCCGCGGAACGCCGCGGACGTTCAGGGGCAGCTGCAGTTCAGCCATACGCGGCTTGACAAAGCCTACGTCGGCGCGGACGTCGTCGTCAAAGCGACGGCCAAGTACGCCGATTCGGTCACGTTGTACTTCAAAGGCGAGAGCGACGCAGGTTACGCTCCCTTGCCGCTCCTCTCGGCGGACCGGCTGAACTACAACGCCGCGATTCCGAAGGAGCAAGTCCCGCCTGGCAAGCTGCTCTATTACGTGGAGGCGAAAGGCGTCGGGGAAATCAAGAGCGAAGGGACCGCCGCCGCTCCGATCGCGATCGACGTCGTGGAGGACCGCGACGGCCCGGCGTTCGGCGAGGTGCTGCCGGCGGAGAATGACGAGATCGAGACGATGCATCCCGAAATCTCGGCCGCATACGAAGACCCGAGCGGCGTCGACGTCTCCAAGACGACGCTGAAGCTCGACGACAAGGACTATACGGCCAAAGCGGTCGTCACCGAATCTTCGGTGAAGCTGACGCTGACGCCGGCGGACGATTTGGGCGTGGGCGTCCATACGGTGACCGTGTCCGTTCAGGACAAGCTGGGCAACCCGTCCGTCAAGACGTGGACCTTCAAAGTCGCGGAGCGGTTCACGGGGGGCAACCACTACTACGGGACGACGCACAATCATACGAATATTTCCCACGATGCTTCGGGCAATCCCGAAGACGCGCTCAAAGCAGCCCAATACTACGGCTACGATTGGTTCGCGTTTTCGGATCATTCCCACGACATCGACTCCTCGCTGGTCGGCACGGACACCGTGGAGCACAAGGGGATGCCGGAGCGCACGGGGGGCTCGGATTGGCAGCTGACCAAAAACCTGGCCTCGCAATATACGAAAAACGGCGATTTCGTCGTCTTCCCGGCGTTCGAGATGACTTCCACGACGTGGGGCCACTCCAACGTGTTCGGAACGGACAACTTCATCGACCGCAAGCAGGACGGCG
Source organism: Cohnella baijiui (assembly GCF_020731285.1). Taxonomy (GTDB): domain Bacteria; phylum Bacillota; class Bacilli; order Paenibacillales; family Paenibacillaceae; genus Cohnella. The sequence continues at coordinate 49,274 of NZ_JAJFOW010000025.1, read as the reverse complement.
GCAAATACCAAGACCTGAAAAGCTATTATGCCTGGGTGCTGACGTACGACAACATCGTCGCGCAGTTCAACCATCCGGGCATGTCCGCCAACGCGTTCGACAACTTTATCCCGTACGACAAAAACGTAGACAAGCTGTTTACGATGCTCGAAGTCGGCAACGGCTCGGGCAAATACTCCTACGTGAACGTACAGGACAAATTTTTCAACGCGCTGGATCTGGGCTGGCACATCGCGCCGACCTACGGCGAAGACAATCATGACGCCACCTGGGGCCAAACGAATAAACGGACCGTCATCGTGTCCAAGGATCTAAGCCAGGAGTCGCTGCTCGAAGCGATGCGCAAAATGCGCGTCTACTTCACCGAAGACCCGAACGCGAAGCTCGACGCGACGGCGAACGGCTGGTATATGGGGTCGACGGTCGATTCCAAGACGCTGAACTTCGACATTCGCTTCAGCGACGACGTCCTGGAAGAGAAGACCGATCCGAAGTACGGCTACCTGAAAACGCCGAGCGACGACCGCGTCGCCAAAGCCGAGCTGATCACCAACGGCGGCACGGTCGTCGACACGTACGTGCCGAAAAGCAGCGAAACTTCGTTCCGCTGGACGCCGACAACGACGGTCATGGGCGGGCAGCAATGGTTCGTCGTGCGGATCACCCAAGCCGACGGGGACCGCATCTACTCGGCGCCGTTCTGGTCGCCGGAGGTGCCGGTGGCGGTCAAAATCAGCAACGTCGCCATCGCGGAAGGCGCCGTTATCGGCGGCGTGCCGGCGACGCTGCAAGCCGTTCTCTCGAACATGGGCACCGTCGACGTCACGAACGTCAAGGCCAAGTTCTACTACGACGATCTGAGCCACCCGATCGGGGAAGCCGACATCGCCTCCCTCAAAGTCGGGCAATCGGCGACGGCCAGCGTCGTCTGGTCGGAGCCGGCCGTCGGCGACCGCATGCTCATTGTCGCGCTGACCGCGGACCAGGATCTGGGAGGCTACCAGTACCAGCAGGCCGTAGCGGTCAAAGCTCCGTTGGGCAAGACGATCCTGATCGACGCCTCGAGAAATAACGAAAATACGACGAAAGATGCCAGCGCCACGTACAAAGACAAACTCCAGATGTTCACGACGCAGATGCGGCAGCTGGGATACACCGTGAAGGAGAATGCGTCCCCGCTCTCCGATACGGTCTTGAAGGGCGTCAGCGTGCTGTACATTTCGCATCCGGCGACCGCGTACGGGACGGCCGAAATCGCGGCCATCAAAACGTACGTCGACGGGGGCGGCTCCGTCTGGTTCTCGGAGAAGAGCAATTACGGCAGCGGCAGCAACCAGAATTTGAATCCGATCCTCAGCGCGATCGGCTCTCGCATTCTCGTCAACAACGACGGCATCGCCGACGAGACGAAGGACGGAAACTTCTGGTCCAATCCGCTCACCTCGAATTACGCGGTCCGCCTGTATCCGCAGCCCGTGCGCAATCATCTGACCGACCTCGTGCCGACGATCGAGTATTACAGCGGTTCGAGCTTGGCGGGCAACGACGGCGCGGGCAACAAAGTCGCCTTGCAGGACGGCGGACCGGTCACCGTGCTGGCATGGGGCAACGACTCGACGTTCCAAATCTCGGCCGGCCAGATCAAGGCCGATACGGTCCAGTACAACGTATCCACCTCGCCGGCGCCCGCCAATCTGACCGGCGGCGCGATCATCCCGGCGATCGCTTCGGAGACGCTGGCCGGAGGCGGCCGCATCGTGGTCTCCGGGATGAATATATTCAACGACTTGCAGCTCAAAAACGACAACGGCAACGACGAACTGGCGCGCAACGCGATGAACTGGCTGTCGCATCTGGAGAAGCCGGTTACGCCGATCGGTCAGGCGCGGCAGCTGCCGGAAGGAACGGAAGTGCTGATCCAAGGCCAAGTCACGACTGCGGCCGGCGTCTTCTTCGACGCGGCTTACGTCCAGGACGAGACCGGCGGCATCATGGCGTTTAACGATGTGCCGGAAGGCACGCTGAAGCTCGGAGACGTCGTGCGCGTCTACGGGCATATCAAAGTATTCGAGAACAACACGGAAATCGAATTCGACAAATTCGACAACAGCATCGTCAAGGTTAGCGAAGGCACGCCTCTCGCACCGAAGGCGGTCAGCACGAAGGATTCGATATCGCCGGCTTACCAAGGACAATTGGTCCGGGTAACAGGCACCGTGACAGAGATGCCCGACAGCAACTCCATCGTGGTCGATGACGGCAGCGGTCCGGTTCTGGTATTCGTGGACGGCTATATCGCAAACCAAAGCGGACCGATCCCGGACATTCGCGTTGGCGATCGTCTCTCCGCCGTCGGCTTGTCCGGCAAATACGCGGAAGGCGACCGCATCCGGGTGCGGGATGCGAAAGAGCTGGCCGTCCTTTCCGGACAAACGGCCGAGGAAGTGGCGGCTTCGATTACGGCTGTCGCGCCTCCGCTGCCAAACGCGACGGCGCTGACGCTGCCGGCCGTGCCGGCCGGATTCGGCATCGCGATCAAATCGTCGTCCGACCCGGGTGTCGTCGGGACGGACGGAAAGATCGTTCTGCCGGAGCAGGCGGCGACGGTTACGCTCGTCCTGACCGTCACGAGGCTCTCGGACGTCAGCGCGGCGGATACGGTTCCGATCGACGTGACCGTGCCCGCGAAGCTGATCCTGTTGACGCCGGAAGTCGTCGCGTCGGGGATTGCGGGGATTCCCGCCCCCGCGAAGGACGCGGCGAAGCTAAGCTTGCCTGAGGTGCCGGAAGGCTTCGAAGTGGCGATCGCCTCGTCGAGCCGTCCGGAGGTGATCGCCCTCGATGGCACGATTACGCCTCCGGAAGCCGAAACGACGGTCCAAGTCGCGCTCGTCGTGACGAGGACGTCGGACGGCAGAACGGCAAATACGGTCGAATTCGCCGTAACGGTGCCGGGCAAGACGTCCTTGCCGCCGGAGCAAACGCCGGTTGCCGGCGTCTCGCTGGACCGGACGGCGCTGAGCCTGAAAAAGGGCGAAACGGCGATCCTTAAGGCCGACGTCTCGCCTGCGGACGCGACGGATTCGTCGGTCGCATGGCGTTCGAGCGACGATTCGATCGCGACGGTGGCGGACGGCACGGTCACGGCGATCGGCGAAGGGACCGCGATCGTCACCGTCACGACGACGGACGGCGGCTTCTCCGCCACGGCGAACGTAACGGTGGAAGCCGCCGAACCGGGCGAACCGACACCAACACCGACACCAACGCCAACAACGTCGCCGACACCAACGCCGACGCCGATTAACGGTACGATTGTCGTCACGGCGGATCAGCTTCGGGCGGGCGCGGGCGGCACGGCGACCGTCAACGCGCCGGCCGGCACGCGCGAAGTGGCGCTTCCCGCGCAAGCGGCCGAGCTGCTGAGCGGCGGAACGCTGCGCATCGCGTCCGGCGCGCTCACCCTGGACGTGCCGGCCGGGCTGATCCGGCAGCTTGCCGACCAACTCCCGGCGGACGAACGGCAAGCGGGCCAAATCTCGCTCAAGTTCGATCCCGTGAGCGCGGCGGACGCGCAAGCGATCGCGGCCAAGAGCGGCCAAGCCACCGGCTTCGACGTTCAACTGAAAGGCTCGATTTACAACTTCGTCTTCTCCATCGCATCGGCGGGCGGCCGAACGGCTTCGCTCTCCAAGTTCGATCAGCCGATGACGATCCGATTGAAGGCCGATCCGGGACTCGATCCGAAGCTGGCGGGCATCTACTACATCGCCGACGACGGGGCGCTCGAATATATAGGCGGAACTTACGAAAACGGCGAATACGTCGCCCAGATCCGCCACTTCAGCGCATACGCGGTGCTGCAGCTGACCAAAAACTTCGCGGACGTGACGAACAAGCATTGGGCGTACAACGTGATTCAAGGGGTGGTCGCCAAACAAATCGTCAAGGGCACCGGCGCCTCGACCTTCGAGCCCGGACGCTCGGTTGCGCGAGCGGAGTTCGCATCGATGCTCGTTCAAGCGCTGAAGCTGACGAAAACGTCGGACGTTCGATTCGCGGACGTCGCCTCCGGCGCCTGGTACGCGGAGGCGATCTCGATCGCCTACGGGGCCGGCATCGTCAAGGGCAAGAGCGTGAATACGTTCGATCCGAACGGTGTCATCACCCGCGAGGAGATGGTCGTCATGACGGTGAAGGCTTACGCGATCCTGAAAGGCGGGCAGCCCGCCAAAGCGGGAGGAACGCCGTTTAAGGACATGGCCAAGGTTTCCGCCTGGGCCGCCGACGATGTCCTCGCCGCCGCAGCGCTGCATTTGATCAACGGCCGGGACGGCGGACAATTCGCGCCGAAGGGCGCGACGACTCGCGCGGAAGCCGCGCAGGTCATCGACAACCTGCTTCGCTCCTAATCGCAAGTCCCGCGTTTGGAAGACCGCTTCGACCAAAGAGGATGCCGTTGAGCAAAACGGCATCCCTCTTGGCTTTTTACGTACCCACATCGAACCGCACGGGAGGATATCCGATGGCACAGTCCCTGTTTCGGGCGTTCCGTCCTTTGCTTTGCGCCGCGGCCGTCGCCTTCGCCGCGATCGCTTTCGCGCCGCAGGCCGACGCGCATGCATATAGCGCCGCTTACAATACCCTTACGCTCGCCAAATCGCAGACGGAAATGACGTACGCGCTGGACGAGCTCTCCGCGATCGAGCTGGCGGGGGGCGACGCCAACGGCGACAAGATGCTCGACCAGGAAGAGTTCGACGCCGTCAAGGACGAGCTGGCCGACATCCTGCGCGCGCATCTGACGCTCAAGCTCGGCGGAGAGGAGACGCCGTGGACGTCGCTCGAGCGCTTCGTGCTCGTGCGGGAAGGAGACGCCTCCAAAGTCGTTCTCCGCGCGCTGTATCCGCCCGCCGCGCCGTCCCAATCGATTTCGCTGACCGATCGGCTGTACGAGAACGATACCGCGACGAATTACGTCGACCTGCTGACGATTCGTTACGGCCCCCAGAAGAGCACGTCGGCATTGTCGGGCAAGGACCGCGCCTGGGCGATGCAGCTGACGGACGGCGACTATGCGGGACTGCCGGAGAAGGCGGGCGAGACGGCTTCGGCATCCGGAGACGCGCCCGGAGAGGAGCCTGCGGCATCGGCTTCCGGTACCGGCTCCGGCTGGCTGTCCTTTTTCAAGCTGGGCATTCGTCACATCCTGGGCGGATACGATCATTTGCTGTTCCTGTTCTCCTTGTTGATCGCCCGCCAGACGTTCAGGCAGTATGCGGCGATGATCACCGCCTTCACGGTCGCGCACAGCCTGACGCTGACCTTGACCGTATTGGGTTTGCTCAACGTGCCGCCACAGATCGTCGAGCCCGCCATCGCGCTCAGCATTTGCTACGTCGCCTTGGACAATATCCTCCGGCCGCGCGTGAGCTACCGGTGGGTGCTGACGTTTCTGTTCGGTCTCGTCCACGGCATGGGCTTCGCCGACATTCTGAAGGAGATGGAGATTCCCCGCAGCGAACTGGCCGTCAATCTGATCAGCTTCAATCTGGGCATCGAGGCCGTTCAACTAACCATCGTTGCGCTGCTGGTCCCGCTTCTCTATGCGCTGCATCGGTACAAGCACGCGAGACGCTTCGTCGTGGCCGCCTCCGTCGCCGCGCTCGCGCTTGGCGGCGCCTGGCTGTTCGAGCGGCTGTTCGCGGCTTGACGCCTCATGACCGACCTCAAGGAGGGGGCATCCATGTCCCAAAACGCCATGCAGACCGCGCCGCGCGCGTCCCATGCCGGGGTATTCGCCGGGCTCAGCCTGCTCGTCGTCAGCTTGCTGTACTTTTTCGCCAGCCAGTCGCCGGGGACGGCGCTGCACAATGCCAAGCTGCTCATCTTCAAAACCGCGTTCATCGGCATCCTCCTCGAAGCGCTGCCGTTTATTCTGATCGGCGTGCTCGCCTCGGCGCTCCTGCAGGTGTTCGTGTCCGACCGGATGGTCCGCCGGATAATCCCCCGCCATCCGCTCCTCGGCATCCTAACGGCCGGCCTGCTCGGCATCGTCTTTCCGATTTGCGAATGCGGCATGGTGCCGGCCATTCGGGGACTGATCCGCAAGGGCATGCCCGCTTACGTCGCCTCTACGTTCATTCTAGTCGGACCGATTCTGAATCCGATCGTCTTTTGGTCGACGTGGGTCGCCTTCCGGTCCCGCCCGGAAATGACCTACGCCCGGATGGGCTTGGCGCTGGCCGTCGCGATCGCCGTCGGTTTGATCGTCTACCGGTTCGTCAAGGGCGGCGTTCTGCGGGACGAGGGGCCGCCGCGGGAACGTGCGCACGATCACAGCCACGGCCACAGCCACAGCCATGGGCACGCGCACGGCTACAGGCAGGGCGGCGTTCGCGGCAAGCTGACCGAGATGATGAGCCATTCGGTCGGGGAGTTTTTCGAGATGGGCAAGTTTCTGCTGTTCGGCGCGCTGCTCGTCGGATTGCTGCAAGCCTTCGTGCCGCAGCAGCAGCTGGCGTCGCTAGGGCACGGCCATGCCGGATCGAGCCTGCTCATGATGGGACTCGGCTTCGCGCTGTCGCTGTGCTCGACGTCGGACGCGTTCGTGGCCCAGTCGTTCCTCGCCACGTTTTCCAAAGGCTCGCTCGTCGCGTTCATGGTATTCGGTCCGATGCTAAATTTAAAGAGCCTGCTCATGATGCTTGCGGTGTTCAAGACGAAGTTTGTCGCGCTGCTCGCGGTGTTATCGTTCGTCTTCGTCTACGCGGGCGCATGGGTGCTCGAAACTTGGTTGCTGAAAGGGGGATGAAGCGATGACGATGCTGCGGAACCGGGCAACGGTCCATCATCTGCTGCGGACGGCCATCCTCGTCGGCTTGACCGCGCTGCTCGCTCGACTGCTTTTCTCTGGAGACATGCTGCTGTATATCGCGCCGCATCTGATGCTCTACGCCCGGATCGCGACGGCGGGCGTGACCATCCTGGCCCTTTGCCAGGGCTATCTGACGGTCGCCTCGCTCCGTCACCCGGCGATCGGGTGCGCCTGCGGCCGAGATCACGACCACGATCACGCGCCGCCGGCGTCGCTCGGTAAAAACGTCGTCCTCTACGGCCTGTTTCTCCTGCCGCTGCTGTTCGGCGCGGTCGTGCCGAATGCGGCGCTGGCGGGCTCGCTCGCGCGGAACAAAGGGATGAATCTGGCCGGCGCGGCGGTCCCGAACGGGGCATCGCTCGAGACGGTCGAGCTTGAGGGAGATGCCGATCAGGCGATCAAGGCGATGTTCAGGACAAACGTGTACAACAAGGACTACGCCAAGCTCGGCATGCTGCTCTACCGGCAGGATGCGATCGAAATGAAGGACGAATGGTTCATCGAGAAGCTGCAGGCGATGAATCTGTTCGTCGACAACTTCCAAGGCAAGCGAGTTACGCTCACCGGCTTCGTCTACCGCGAATCGGGGCTGGCGGACGATCAGTTCATCGTCGGGCGCATGGCCATGACGCACTGCATCGCGGACATTTCGCCATACGGCATCGTCGTCGAAGCGCCGGACGCGGCCGGTTACCCGAACGATGCCTGGCTGACCGTCGACGGCACGATCGACCGGACGACGTTCCAGGGGCGCGAAGTGATCCGCATCGTCGCGGACGGCGTCATTTCGGCCAAGGCGCCGACGATCCCGTACGTGTACCCGGACTGGAATTTCGCTTCCAAACTTTAAAACGAAACGCGGAGGTTCGGTTATGGTGCTGAATATAGGCAGTCTCGCGATTCTCGCGCTGGCGGCGGGATACATGCTTTATTACGTCAACGGCCGCAAGGCCGTCATCCCGGCGGCGCTCGGCCGGGCGGCCTTGATCGCCGCGGCACTGCTCGTCAGCGCGGCAGCCAGCGTCGTCGCGGTGCAGGCGTTCGACTATCGTCTGCCCGCCGTGATCGTCTACGCCGTCCTGTTCGCGGCCGCCGCCGGCGGCGCCGGCTTTCGCCTCTACGGATCGCTGCCGGCCCTTCATGCGGCGCTCGCCGGCATGCTGGGAGCCATCGCCGGGGTCCGCTTCGGCATGATGCTGTTCGCTTCCGCCATCGTCGTCTTGGCGGCCGCGATCGCGGGCATCGTTGCGGTTTTTGCGCTGCAAAAGGCGGTTGATTGGCGGGCGAAGGCAGCCATCCAACCGCCGAAGGCAAAGGGGAAGCGGACTTCCAAAGCGCCTCAAGCGTTCGCGGCGGTGCTCGCCGCGGCGGTGTTCGTCTCGGGAATCGAGCTGATCGTCCACCGGGATCGCATCGCCTTCGGGCAGATCGGACAGCAGGCGTCGCAGCAGGCGGCGCTGGACGAGGACAACAACCTGCAAATCGCGACGATCGACGTCAAAGCGACTGGATTCAGTCCGCGCGACAGCCGGTTTACCACCGGCGCGATGGTGAAGGCCGTCTTCCGCGTAGACCGTCCTTCCGACGCGGGCTTGACGCTCGTCTGTCCGGCGCTCGGCATCGAGGCGCCGCTGAAGCAAGGCGACAACATCTTTTTGCTGAACCGTCCGCAGCCCGGCGTATACGCGTTCTCGCTCGGAGGTTCGCGTTTGACCGGCACGATCACGATCCGGGAAGACGGAGAACCGGCGCAGCGCGAAGGGGCATGACGGACGAATGGGAGACGCCTATGCCCGCTTTGAATAAGCGATGTTCAATCGTGTTGTTGACCTGGCATGATTTCATTACTTGGACAGCAAGGAATAGGAGAATAAAGCGTCTTGCCTGTATACTGTGACGGACACGAACACCAAACTTCGGCGTACCATTTTTTCTTGTTGAACTTACGGGCAGAATAGTTGAAACACTGCAACCTTCATGTGGGTCTTTACGTCTCCTAAATGGAAAATGAAGGAGGTGGGTTTCAATTAAGAAAATGATTGTTTTATTTTCAATTTTTTGTCTTGTGTTTCTGATTGGTTGCGGTAAAGAAACAACGGAGCAGAATAATGTTAAACATATGGAATACCTTAAGTCGTTTGGTTGGCATATTGAGGAAAAAATGAGCGAAAGAACGCAAGATACAAAAAACTATCTACCTGCAACAAACGCAGGTATTGATTTGAAGCCGTATAAAGAAATTTATATTACAACCTATTTGCTGAAAGAGAAACAAAAAACGGGAAAGAAAATATACGCTGACATTTATCAAATGAATGAAGATATTATTGGAGGAAGCGGACATTTAGAGACTTGGGAGCCTGGAGATTTCTCTTTGAAGGATAAAGAAAGGTTAATCAACGAAGGAACAATAAATAATTAAATTAATAAATAAATTAAGGTAGGCTGTTCAGCTAACGGGGCAGCGCAATAATGCTCAATCATATTCGGGATCTTTCGCTGATATTGAACGGGGAGATTAGTTTAAGAAATGAAGGAATTTTAGCTGATTGTGACCATTCTAACCGGGAAATGGGGAAAAATTAACGATCCACGTTAACGGGATACGAAACCACATCATACAGCCTGCCGATTATAACGTCGGCAGGCTGTTCTGCTAACGGAAGAATATAGTTCAACCAGAACAGGGAGCAGGCCACCGCGGTGCTGCTCCCTGTTCCATTAAAGTATTGGGCAGGATACTTTAAGATCATGCGTGGCGAACCGTATCATAAGTAGGGCGAAATATTGTCTTTACTGCTCAAGGATGAAGTAAGGATTTTGTTACTCTAACGAGGATAGTTAAGCAAATGTCTGCAACAAATTATTGATCTGTAGGGGTGACTGGTTCAGAGTAGAACTGTTGATAGCGTTCCAACAATTTCTTACCATTCTTCTTGACATAGTCTCGTTGCTTTCTAACATTATATCCTTTATAGGAACCATAGAGAATTCCCGAAGATATGTGAAGATTTACAGCGTTTGATGCCACGCGGTTTGTAGGTTCTGTATTAATTTCTACACTTTCATAAAAGCGACTTCTTTTTGCATCAACTACAGTTGCATTCCAACCTTGCTTGTTTTTAATATCAGTCCTTGCGGATGCTGTTGGCGTGGCAGACCGAGCCACCCTGGCTTCGGAAGCGCCCGCAGGAGTAGTACATACGGACGATCTTCGTCCCCTCTTTCGCTCGGTTGACCGTGCGGCTGGCGGTCATCGCCGCGCCGCACTCGGGGCAGCGGATAAGTCCGGTCAGCAGGTACTCGCCCTCGAAACGCTTCTTAGGCATGGCGCTCTTATTCTGTCGGAGCAGGTATACCTTCTCCCACAGCTCGTCCGACACGATTGCTGAGTGATCTCCCTCTGTTTGATCTTGACATAGTAACTTTATAACTAGTAATATTGTAACTAAAGGCTTGATTAAAATTTTTGTAAAGGCGGGAAATGAAATGAGTACACCTGGAAACTTTGACTACAGCAAGCTTAAGGGAAGCGATTTTGCAAATATGGATTTAAGCAACCGGTCTTTTAAAGGGTGTGATCTGGAGGATGCAATATTTGACGGTTCCAATCTCACGAATACCTTGATTATCGGCTCCAATCTGAAAGGCGCATCATTCCGTGAATGTACTTTTGACGGCACGAATTTTAAAGGCTCCGATTTGTCAGGCCTTTGTTTCGACAGGATGACATTCCAGGGAACGGTTTTTGATCATACCGGATTAAAGGGAACCAGCTTTCGAAATGCGGTTTTTTATGATGTTTCAGTTAAAACGGAGCTTAAAAACGCTATCTTCGACGGGTCCTCGATGGATAAATCAACTTATGCGTTGCTCAAGGGCTTCAATGCGGATGTGAGCAAAGTTACTGTCATTTAACTATTGAACAAAAAAAGGGGATTTGAATCCGGATTGGGGAGGCGCTATGACATTGAAAACATCAAAAGCAATCCACCGTTCCCCGGTTGCGTTGGCCATCCTGTCACTGCTGATTGAAGAGCCGATGCATCCGTACCGCATGCAGCAGCTATTGAAAGAACGGGGCAAGCACGATGTCGTTAACGTTCATCAGAGAGCCAGCATTTATCAGACTATCGAACGGCTTAGCCATCAGCAATTGATCGAGGTGCAGGAAACGATACGGGAAGAAGGGAGACCTGACAAGACGGTGTATGCCGTAACGGAAAAAGGCCGTGTTACCGCATTTTCATGGATGAAGGAAATCATATCCCTACCGGTCAAAGAGTATCCGGAGTTCCCTGCTGCCCTTTCATTCCTTCCGCTATTGGATGTGGAGGTGGTTATTGAGGCTTTTGAAAGACGGGTAGGATTCCTTAGGGATAGCTTGACAGGTATGCAACATCAGTACGAAGAGGCTAAAGAGGTGCTTCCTAGAGTACTTCTGCTGGATTTGGAGTATCGAATGAATATGTTCTCGGCGGAAATAGAATGGGTACGGTCTATTCTGGAGGAAATAAAGAACAAGAATATTGACTGGAATTTGGAATTGTTGCTTGGAATTTCCACAAAGTTTAAAAGTGAGAACCCCCATCATGAATAAATTAGAATCAACTTATATACAATAGGTCAGATTACTAGAAGATAAATCAAGCGGAAGGTGATTGGAATGGAACAGCGCAACAAATCTCATCGCAATTATGCTCATTTGATATATTCAGTTCTAGCGTGGCTCTTTGCAGCTTGCATTGTCATACAGCTGTTTTTCGCCGGATTAGGGATGTTCACGGATTCGAAGTTCTGGGAGTATCACTCCAATTTTGTACATTTTTTTGAATTCATCCTGTTGCTATTGGTGATTATCGCATTCATCGGCAAGCTGAGCCACGGTTTGCGTTGGTGGCCCTTCGGTTTATTCGCCATGATCGCGCTCCAATATTTGACTGCAGAAATGACATTGGGCACTACCGCAGCAGCATTGCATCCTGTTATTGCAACATTCTTATTCTATGGATCCGTGAATGTGGCTGTTAGGGCAACTCGTACGCTTAAGTAAGTGCAATTTGCAGCATTGCGTTAATTCAATGTTAACAATAAGGCACTCAGGTGGAGACAAACAATTTTAGATATGTCATGGTTCCGAGGATAATGAAGGCACCCCCATCAGGTGCCCTCTATTTTCGTCGTTAGAGATACGGTGAACCGCAGTTTCCCTTGTCTGTTAGAGTATTCCAAAAGGACAGTTAATACCGTCTATCTTCTGGCATAATAGATTGGCAGTAACAGTATAGATTTTTCAACAAAGGAGTCATTATATCGTGTTGTGTCAGTCTCCTGGTTATACTCCACAATCCGCTGACTTGCTGTTAGATGTAATTGCCGATTATATTGAGCTTATTTAGCTGATCTTTGCTAAAGCTACGGTGAGCTATTACAGCACGTTATGATTTAATAGGATAGGCCCTTGTAGATAATATTTGTAAGGGCCTATTTGAATTTCGCTCTATCGATGATACGGAGAACCGTATCATAATTAAGGGCATGTTTTTGCTTTTGAAGCCGACAGAGGCAGAACTGGCCCTGAAGTGCGGGGAACTGTATGAATAAAAAGCCAGATCATTGCGTTAACTGGGAACTATGCTCAATAAACCACATGAAGCTACCCCTGTGATCGGCACTTCATTACGTTAACGGGCAGGATAATGTAATATTCCATCATGCAACCGGCGAAATATTCGCTTGCATGTTCAGTTCTTGGGTAAATTAGCTCAATAAATTCTATAAATAAGATTATATATGGTATAATATGAAAATATATTTTAAAATACTAAAGCGTTATGAAATGGTGGACTAAACGAATGGAACGTACAATTCAATTAATGGAAACCCATTTAAATATCGATCTTGGAAATCCGCCCTTTTTAAAAATAGATAACGGGTTGCAAATTCCATATTCTTCGATTAAGGGGATAACAACAGGTAGACCCATACCAAATGCTTTCAAGCTTTATGGTTTTTCTTTTGGAGGAACAAGAAATGGATTATTTAGATTCAATGGAGGTTATCATCTCTACTTTTTTAATAATGAGGTTGATACCCTTCATTTTGACTTGAATAATTTTCTTGTTGGTAAATTTAAAATATCAAAGTTAATCATTGATGTTAAAAACCCTGAAGAAATAAGTAAAACTATCTCCGAAAGATTGACGTGATAGTTCAATACCGAAAGGTCTACCGCACTGGCTTTTCTCAACTAACGGGCAGTTTTGCTGAATAGATCTGGAAAAAAGGAAAGTGAGTTATACATATACCTACTGTATACTAAGTTCTTCCACTTGCTGAGTATGTGGAGCGTCTGACCTCTCACGGTTGGGCTGCGGTCAAGAAAGGATAAAATCGTCAGGTAGATTTGCCTGGTGGTCCTTCGTGTGAGGGGAGGAGATATCCGGCAGATGCGATTGTGATCAAAAGCCACCCATGACGCACGTGCGTCATGGGTGGCTTTTGATCATTTTCATACGTTCAGGAGGGGGCCGTGGTGCAATAGCGATGTTTTCAATCATTTCGGTGGACAGAGTATTGCGTGAAAATGGCCAGCATGACCCTGGAACGGCCATTCTTCGTATCCATTTCCGAACCGGACTTACTTGACCGGCCCCATCCAGGTTGTAATCGTCTTCTTCTGGTGCGGCAACGGCGGTTTCAACTTCCCGTTATCGATCAAATGCTTCAAAATATAAGCGACCAGCCGGCCTCCGCCGGTATTGCCTCTCACCATGTAAGCAATCTGCGGTTCCAAATGCTTCGGCTGATTTTGCAGGAACAGCTTGAGCATTTTATCGTAGAGCTTGCCGACAGCAGGCGCATACAGGGCGGACAAATCCGGCATTGCCTTGTTCAACCGATCCAGCGTTTGCGGAGAGTCGATCCAAACCGCATTGAACTTGTACCCCTCCTCCGTCTTGCGGATGTACCCCTTCTCCAGCAGGAACGAATATTGCTCGCTGTTCCCTTCGTTGTCGGGCAGTTCCCCTTGTTGGAACGCATGGCAAACCTCGACATTCCGGTATTCCAGGAAACGCCAATCCACCTGGCGGTCGCTCCAGTACGTATTGAATTGCCACAAGTATAAGGGACTGTCTTCGACGTAGCGGAGACTCGGACCGAAGGTGACGTAACTGCTCAGATCAAAACCCGGATCGGCATTGCGGCTCCGGTTCAACGCCGCATAGGCGATATACTGCCCTCCGTCCTTTCGCATCGGCGCGACCGCATCGAAGTTGTCGCCCGCCGGCATGCTCCGCCAGGATTGCTCCTCGACGTTCTTGGGCAGCAAGGTCCAGAGCAGGAAGTTATAGTCGCCGTCCGGAACGTACACTCCGCTATCCTCGACTTGCCGGCGAACTTCAATTAACGCGTCGAAATGAACATCGGCCACTTCGGCGGCGCACTCTTGATAGAATCGATGACTGGCTCCGGCCAACTCGACGATGTCCCAGACTATGGTATTGCTTTGATATTTGCCGGGAGAGGTTTGGATGAGAAAATTGTAATCGGCCAGGTGCCGGACTTCGTCTTCCAGCAAAGACGGCGGCATTCCGAGCTCCTCCGCGATTTGATGGACGGTATGCGCCTTGTGATAAGCCGCGTAAACGATATTTTGCGCCAAGGCGCGTCCAAGAAAATCGTTGGTTTCGCCCAGTCTGCCGGCCGAACCGGAATGGCCCATTTCCCCCATGCTGACCGGATTGACACTCAAAGTTCCTGTTGCGCGCATACGTTTCATCCCTTTCCTTAACTCCTTTTTGGCCTCGCTCAGATGCCACTTCACCGTGTTGACAGGAATGTTCAGAGCAATCGCGATATCGCCGATTTTAAGCTCGTCGTAGTAATGCATGACTACGATCCGGCGATGGATGTCGGACAGAAACGCGACTTCCCGGCGCAGCTCGCGGTAAGCTTCGGTTACCAGCAGCCGGTCAAGCGGCTCCCGGGATCGGTCGGCCGACAGTTCGGACATGCCGTTGATTTCGATCGCTTGGGGAGCGTGCGCACGCTTTTTCAACCAATTCACCCAAGTGTATCGGGCAACCGTCCAGACGTAAGCCTCCAGGCATCGAATGTCCCGCACCCCGGAGAAGGATTTCAACAATTGCAGCATAATCTCCTGAGTCAGATCCTCCGCCTCCGCCCGCTGCTTGACCCGGTTCAATGCAAAACCGAAAATCGGTTTGACATAGCTCCGAATCGCTTCCGCCGCTTCTTTTCCGTTCTGCCCGATCGAATCCATCTTTCGCCTCCGCAGTTGCATCTGTAATTCCTGACAATCAAATAGTGTGCCAGGCGAAATAAAGGTTGGGATATTTTCAAAAAAATTTGGACGTCCTACCGGATCGAATGGTTAAAGAGACGTTATGAACTTTTTGTTGAGTTTAATGGAACAAGAATTAAACAAGCTGAAGATTACTTAAGATTTAAGGGTCTCACTTTTAGTATATAAAGATACTTTTTTCCGTTCAACTAAGGTACGCCAGTTTAATAAAGTCAGTCTAAAACCTTCCATAAGAAGCAAACTAGATTTAATAGACTCTTATGGGAGGTTTTATTTATGATTTTAAGTAATTTATGGCGGCTGTATGAAGCTGATAAAAGTCCGATCGGTTGAAACCCAGCAGCTTGGGACATCGCATATGAAGAAACATATTTAACACCAAATCCTTCCTTGAAGTTACGTGAACCTAAAATGGAAACGTATTCCTAAGTTCTTGATCGAGGAGGATGTCATTCACTTGAAAATCTCTTGTCATTCTCTGAGAGAAAGGGCTCTTCTAGAGTTTCTCTACAGTACCGGCTGCCGGGTTGGAGAGGTGGAGAAGTTAAACACCTGAACTTTGAGAACTGCTCCGCAATTGTAAATGGCAAGGGATCAAAACAAAGAGAAGTTTACTTTACAACCGAGTGTAAAGTTTGGTTGAAGAAGTATCTTGTGAGCCGCGAGGACTCCTGCAAGGCCCTATTTGTAACCAATATAAATCCAACAAGACGGATGGCTATTCCGACGATCAGGTGGGCATTAAAACGGCTTGCAGATCGTGGTGAGCTCAAAGTTGCATGAAAAAGCATCAACCACTCAGATTTACGCCCAACTGCGTGGGGAACGCCGGCGAGAACTCTACCGGCGTTACTTTTAGGTTCGTTGCGGCGGGTGTCTTATTGAGGTCTATGTTCAACTAAATGGCAGTTTAGCGTGGCGGCCAACCAACTAAGTGGTTGCTTAATCTCAATTGTTGGAAGGAAAGTTCAATTCATTCGCGAATTCATTAGACATGCCGAAGTTGCGAATTTCGCAAAAAAATCGCGGTAGAACATTGGAAAGAGCATTGTAGTTTTCTATATCTTCATAGAAAGGTGATTACACATGAACCAAAGACCGTCTGAAGAAGAATACGCCGGGGACGCCGGCGAGTATATCCGGTTGGTGCCGGATGGCAACATCATCGACATTCTGCTCGCCCAGGAAAAGCAAATGACCGAGCTGCTGGCATCGTTGACCGAAAGCCAGAGCGCCTATCGGTATGAGGAAGGAAAATGGACGCTGAAAGAAGTCGTGGGCCACATCGCAGACAGTGAACGCGTCATGACCTACCGCCTGCTCCGATTTGCAAGAGGGGATCAGACGCCTTTGCCCGGTTTCGACCAGGAATTGTTCATTCCTCCTTTCGGAAGCTGGACAACCGCGCAATTGGCCGAAGACTACCGGGCCGTACGGCAATCGACGATCACACTGCTGCGCGGGTTGCCGACGGAGGCGTGGTCCTACAAGGGCACAGCCAACAACGTAAGCATTACGGCGCGCGCCCTCGCTTACGGCATCGCAGGACACGAGCTTCATCACATGGGGGTCATCCGAAATCGTTACTTGAGTTAGTCGTCCATACTTTATCGCACCCTTCCCGCCCGGTTCATAGGCTGATATGAAGAGAGGACAAGACGGCTAACGGGAAACGATAGCCTAATCAACCATCTTTTCGTTGAACGTTATTCTTTTATTCGAAAAAAATCAACATTTAACATAGCCTTGAATAAAAGGACCTCATCTTCCGCCATCGGAAGATGAGGTCCTTTTTGGGTTTGATAGAAAAAAGCAAAATCGTAGAATAATGAGAATTGCCGCTCCGGCAGGCGTTATTTATTGTAGAAGTATACGCGGTCAGGAAGGGAGATGAGCGTGATCGATCAGGAAATCGAACAAGGCGTCCATTCTTTCAGCAGCGCATCGGAGTGGGTAAAGCCGGAAGACCCCGTCATTCTGCAACGATTGGAATGGTTCCAAGACCAGAAGCTGGCGCTCATGATGCATTGGGGTCCGTATTCCCAACTCGGCTTAGTGGAGTCGTGGGCGCTGAGCGACGATGACGGCGATTGGGCGCGCAACGATATCGACTGGACCGACGATAGCGCGGAAATGAAGCGGTCGTACATCGATTTGAACAAGACGTTTAATCCGATCCGCTTCCGGCCCGACCAGTGGGCGAAGACGGCCGCCGAAGGCGGGTTCAAGTATTTGATCTTTACGACGAAGCACCACGACGGCTTCTGCATGTGGGATACGCATACGACGGATTACCGGATCACGGACAAAAACACCCCTTTCCACACCCACCGGTATGCCGATATATGCAAACACGTGTTTGACGCTTTCCGCAAGGAAGGGATGGCGATCGCAGCCTATTTCTCCAAAGCGGACTGGCATACGCCCTACTATTGGGCGCCGGGCATGGATAGAGGGAGCCAAATGTGGCGGGGTCCTTCGTACGATCCGCAAGATTATCCCTGGCTATGGGAAAATTTCGTTCAATTTACGCATGAGCAAATCATGGAATTGACGACCCGGTACGGGAGGATCGATATTCTCTGGCTGGATGCGGGCTGGGTGAGAGAGGGAGGACGGGTCAAGCAGGATATCCGGCTCGGCGAAGCGGTGAAGCGGGCGCGCCGGATTCAGCCTTGGCTGCTCGCCGTCGACCGCACGGTAGGAGGTCCTTACGAGAATTACGTGACCCCGGAGCAAACGATCCCCGATAAGCCCATGACCGTACCTTGGGAAAGCTGCATCACGATAGGCACATCCTTCTCGTTCGGATACGAGGACCGATACAAATCCGCCCGCGAATTGGTCCATATCCTGATGGAAGTGGTGGCGAAGGGCGGCAACCTGGCGCTCAACGTCGGCCCTCAACCGGATGGCCGATTGCCGAAGGGCGCCGTCCGAAGCATGAAGGAACTCGGCGCATGGTTGAAGAAATACGGAGAAGCCGTATACGGCACGCGCATATGCGCTCCGTACTACACCGGTTCTTGCGCGTTTACCTGCAATGGAGCTGCGGTTTACTGCACCTATTTATATCCAGACGAAGACGCGCCGCTCTCGGAGCGTCTCTATCTTCCGTATCCCGAACGCGCAGCGGCCGTCGAACTCGTGGGAGTCGCCGGGGAGCTCGAATTCGGGCGAGAGGGCGAAGGCTTGTCGGTGCGGCTCCCGGCATCGGAGCTCGCCCGCAAAGCTCCGATCGCCCATGTATTCCGAATCCGCAATAATTAGGCTGGTCAGCTTTCTCGACCAAACAAGGGGAGGGGAGGTGCGAAATGAACAGCAATTGGTTTCGGCGACTTCTTTTATCGTACCTTCCTGCATTTTTCATCGTCATTTCGATTTTGTTCGCGGTCTTTTTTCAAACGCTGAACGAACAAAACCGCAAAGAAGCGATCAAAGCCAACGAATTTTTGGCGCAACAAGTCATCTCGTACACGGATAACACCTTGAAGACGCTGGACTACCGCATTTTGCGGGATGTTTTGTCGGCGCCCGTGCTGCAGCATTTTTTCGGCGCGAACGGCAACGACGTCTATGGGAACATTCAGGCCGCCGATCTCATGGAGGATTGGAAGTTCAATTACCCGATGATCGATTCGGCCTACTTTTTAAGATTGGAAGATCATTTCGTTTTGGGAGACGGATCGGGCCAGACGGCCGATTTTACGGACGAGCCGTTCCTCCTGCCCTTTGTCGAGCAGCAAAAAAGCTTGGGCGAATGGACCGGCAAAAGAACGTACAAGCCCTATGCGTCGGAGCGGCCGTCGGAAGTCATTACGATCGTGCGGGGGTACCCCCACTTTGCCAGCGCGAAAAGCGGGTATATCGTCGTCAATGTCAGCTTGTCCAAGCTGAAGCGTTCGATCGCTCCCATGTACCACCCTGACCTCACCTACGTCCGCATCACGGACGGCGAAGGCGCAAGCCTGTTCGGCGAGGTTGCCGAAGAAGCGAACGACCGGAGCGTATTTTCCCATTACGTTTCTCCGTATACGGGCTGGGAGGTCTTCAGCGGACCCGCGAACCGCGGATGGACCCGGATAGTTCTGGACTTCTACAATATTTGGCTTGCGATTGCCGTGGTCGCGGTGCTGCTTGGCGCGATTTGGGTCGTGCACGTCACGCGCCGCAACTATCGGCCGATCAGCCAGATCGTATCGCTGATCCGGACGAGTTCGTTGATCCAGCAGGAAGACGGCAAGCCGGACGCCAACGAGTTCGGCTTTATCCGAAGAGCGTTGGAGCACTTCATGGAGGAGACGAAAAAAAACAGGCAACAGCATAAAGAAACCCTCATTTTGCAAAAGAAACACCGTTTCCAAGAGGCTCTGAAAGGAATCGTGCCCATCCGAGAGGCGGAATGGCAGGCGGATTTGATCCGATACCACGTGAATCCGGCAGGCTTGCGATCCTTTGCGCTGATCCTCGAGATCGATCGCTTCCAACGTTTTGTCGAAACCTACCACGCGCAGGATCAGTCCATCCTCAAATTCCTCCTTTCCAGCGCCGCCCAAGAAATGGTGCAGCTGAACGGGGCTTCCGTCTGGGCGGAATGGACGACGGACCGCCGGCTGTCGGCGGTCGTGTGGATTCCCGAACCGGCGGATGGGACCGCTATGAGGAATGCCATCGGGGAGCAGATCGTGGAATGGGTTCGCGCCAACTTGAGCTTTACCGTCACGATCGGCGTCCACGGCATGGCCGCCAGTCTGGAGGAGATCCGGAGGTCCGGCGATATCGCCGGAAATTTGCTGCAATACAAAGCCGTTCTCGGAACGGGAAGGCTCATCCGTCCGGAAGAGATCGAAGGAACGACATCCCGAATTCACGATTTTTTCGGCACGATCCACGCTTTATCGCAGGCGATCCGACTGCAGGAAAGCGATTGGACGAAACATCTGGACGAACTGTTCGAACAAATCCAAGAAGCGGTTTCCTCGCGGAAGGAAATCGAAAGCCTGCTCCAGTTCCTGCATCAACAATTAAGCCGCGTATTCCTGGAATCGGCAAAAGAGTACCGGGATGCATGGAAGGACGCGGAAGCGGAATGGCAGCGACTGGAGAAAGGTTGGGAAACCGTTCGCGAGCTGCAAGGCGCCTGCGGCAGCATCTTCGGCGAATTGTCGGATCGGATGCGGAAAGTACGGGATTCGCAGCGCAACCGGGCGGTGATCGGGGACATTCGGAGCTACATCGAGAATTGCTACGCCAACCCGGAGCTTTCCTTGGATCACTTGAGCGACAAGTTCGTGTTGCATGCCAAAAACATAAGCAAGTTGTTCAAGGAGGAGTTCGGCGGGAATTTCGTCGATTTTCTCATCGGGCTTCGAATGGATCATGCGAAGCGCATGCTCCGGAAAACGGACAAATCCTTGCAGGAAATCAGCGCCGAAGTCGGGTACCACAACTATAATTCATTTAACCGCGCCTTCAAAAATTTGACGGGATTATCGCCCAGCGACTATCGGAAACAGGTGCATTCATAGAAAGCGAACGGTCCGGTGTCAGCCGAATCCTCGGTAGCGTCAGCAAGCGGCGCATACCGGGGGTTTTCTCGTTTCGGGGAAAAACGGCAAGGATGGAAAATGGCGAAGCGTCCTTATTCGTACGCGCGATCGGCTTATTCTGGCGATTCCGCGAAAAAGGTGGGGTCTGCGAATCTTACAAATTGATGGAGAGAAGAAGCGCGGGCTAGAATCGAACTACCGAACCCGACGACCCGGATGGGAAGACGGCGCTTGGAAATCCATCCGACAAGGAGTCGTGCCGATGTCGCAAACGTGGGTCAAAGTGAGGCGCAGCTGGGAGTTGTACCTTCTCGTCCTGCTGCCCGTGCTGTATCTCCTCGTTTTTAAGTACGTTCCGATGTTCGGAGTCTTGATCGCGTTCAAAGATTTTAACGCGGTCGATGGCATTCTGGGCAGTCCGTGGGTGGGATTCAAGCACTTCCAGAATCTGTTCGCCTCTCCGAATTTTCCTCTTTTGATCAAGAACACGCTCGGCATCAGCTTCTATTCGCTCCTAGCGGGTTTCCCGATTCCGATTCTTCTTGCTTTGGCGCTAAACGAGATCCGGACGGGTTTTTTCAAGCGCGCCGTACAGATGGTCACTTATGCTCCGCACTTTATCTCCACCGTAGTCATGGTCTCGATTCTGATTCTGATGCTTTCTCCGCACGTCGGCGTCGTGGAGCGTTTCTTCTCGCTCTTCGGGTGGTCCAACACCAACTTCATGGGAGAGCCCGGACTGTTCAAATCGATTTACGTCTGGTCGGGGGTATGGCAGGAGATGGGATACGCTTCGATCATCTACATCGCGGCCTTGGCCGGCGTGGATCCCGCTTTATACGAAGCCTCGCGCATCGACGGGGCTTCCAGATTCAAAAAGATCGTCCACATCGATTTGCCGTCTCTGGTCCCGATCTCGGTCATCCTGCTGATTCTTAGTTTAGGGAATGTGATGGGCGTCGGGTTCGAAAAGATCTATCTCATGCAAAATCCGCTTAATCAAAGCACGTCCGAAGTCATTTCCACTTACGTGTACAAGGTGGGTTTGCTCGGGGCCAATTTCAGCTTCTCGTCGGCCGTAGGGCTGTTCAATTCCGTCATTAATCTGATTCTGCTCTTGCTTGTGAATTTCGTTGCCCGCAAAGTATCGGAAAACAGCTTGTGGTAAAAAAGGAGGTCGTCCATGTTCAACACGCAAAGGATCAAGGAGCCGTTCGGCGACCGCGTTCTGCTCGTCTTCCTCTATGTCTTGCTCTCCGTCATCGCGTTGTCGGTGCTATACCCGTTGCTGTACATCCTGAGCTCGTCTCTTAGTTCGCCCAATGCGGTCGTGTCCGGCCAAGTATGGCTGTTCCCGACGGCATTTTCGCTCCGAGCGTACGAAGCGATCTTGCGCAGCTCGCAGTTGATGCTCGGCTACTACAACAGCATCGTTTATACCGTCGTCGGAACCTTTATCAATGTCGCCTTCACGGTGTTGATGGCTTATCCGCTGTCGCAGAGGGGAATGCCCGGCCGAAAATACCTTATGATTTTGATGATGATCACGCTCTTCTTCAACGGCGGGCTCATTCCGACTTATTTGCTGGTTAAAGATCTTCATCTGCTGGACACCCGTTGGGCGCTCTGGCTGCCGGGAGCCTTCTCCGTCTTCCAGGTCATCGTCGCCCGAACGTTCTTTCAGACTTCCATTCCCGTCGAGCTGCAGGAAGCTTCTCAGATCGACGGCTGCCGGGATTCCCGTTATTTATGGAGCATCGTACTCCCGCTTTCCAAGCCGATTTTGGCGGTGATGACTTTGATGTATGCGGTCGGTCATTGGAACGCCTACTTCGACGCCTTGATTTATTTAAGGTCGGAGCATTTGTTTCCCCTCCAGTACGTGCTTCGGAACTTGCTGATTCTGAACGCGGCGGATCCGGGGATGCTGGCGAACACGTCCCAGCGAATGCGAGACCAAGGATTCGAACAGGTGCTCAAATACGCTTTGATCGTCGTGACCTGCATCCCCGTCTTGATCCTGTACCCGTTCGTGCAGAAGCATTTCGTCAAAGGCGTCATGATCGGCTCCTTGAAGGGGTGAACGGCGATGATTACGCCCGGAGGTGAGGTCCAAGAACATCGAGTCGTCTTTGTCCGACAGATCGGAAACGGCAAGTCAGGCAACCCGGCGGCATCCGCTTTTCCCATCCACGCAGGGCCATGAAAAGGAGGAGTCAGTTTGAAAAGGACACTGTGGGTATCGCTCATGATTTTGTTGGTCGGCAGCATCGCGCTTGCCGCTTGCGCCGGCGGAGACAAAGGGAATCCAGGCGCAAGTCCTTCGGCGGAAGGATCGTCCGCCGATCCGTCCGCCAATTCCAAGCCTGCAAAGCCGGTTGACGTCTCGTTCTTCGCCCCGCAAGGCAAAGCGCCGCTGGAAGACAATGATTACACGAAGTTGGTGGAGCAGAAATTCAATGTCAAGATCAAGTGGGACCTGGCGCCTGCCGATGCATTGGTGGATCGCAGGCAGCTGCTGCTCGCCAGCGGCGACTATCCGGAAGTGTTTCTGGAAGGCAAATTCACGACGACGGATATTTTGACTTATTCCAAACAGGGCGTGCTGATTCCGCTGAACCGTCTGATCGACCAGTATGCTCCGAATCTCAAAGCGCTCATGGAGAAGAAGCCGTATCTCAAGACGGCCATGACGGCGCCGGACGGCAACATCTACGGCATTCCGCGGTTCAACGAATGCTATCACTGCCAATATTCCCAAAAGTACTGGATCAATCAGGAATGGCTGGATCGCGTCGGGCTTTCGGTCCCGACCACGACGGATGAATTGTACGCCGTGCTGAAGGCCTTCAAGACGCAGGATCCGAACGGAAACGGAAAAGCGGACGAAATCCCGCTGACCGGCGCGCCGAACAAATCCGTATGGAACGGCAATATCGACGCGTTTCTCATGAATTCGTTTATTTACAACGATAATGATAAGTATTTGACCGTAAACGGAGGCACGGTGGATTTCGCCGCGGACAAGCCGGAGTGGAGAGAAGGCCTCGCTTATATCCATCGGTTGTATAAAGAGGGGTTGGTCGACAAGGCGGCATTCACGCAAAACGATCAGGCGGTCGGTCAGCTGGGTAACCGCGAAGGCGACGAAATCGTAGGTTCGATCACGACCGCGCTGCTTAGTTATCTCGTCAACGTCTGGGACGACAACGTCATCCGCCACAAGCATTGGGTAATCGTGCCGCCGCTCAAAGGGCCCAACGGCGTGCAGCTTGCCGGCACCTCGCAAGGGCTGGGCGAATTCGCGTTCGCGATCACCAAGAAAGCGAGCGAAGCGCAGCAAATCGCCGCCATCCGAATCGCGGACTATGCATTCTCCGAAGAAGGAGCGCTGCTCAGCGAATATGGCACGCATGAAGGCGTCGGATGGAACAAGGCGCAGGCGGGAGAGAAGAACATTTGGGGCGAACCTGCCAAGTTCAGCTTTGAAAACTTGCCGCCCCAGGACGAGAATGCCATCCGAAACGATAGCTGGTCGTTGCTGGGTCCGAAGGACATGTCGAAGGAATTCCGCGATTCGTTCGCTTCCGCGCAAGACCCGCTGAGCTCGAAAGGATACGAAACGCGGCTGGCCCTGGCAACGAAGACCTACGAGCCTTACGCTCCGAAGGAATTCTATCCGGCGGGCGCCTATATCCGTCCGGAAGACACGGATGCCGCGGCGCAGCTGACGACGTCGATCAAGGAGTATGTCCAGTCCAATATGGCGCAGTTCATTCTGGGCAATAAAGACATCGAGAAGGATTGGGATGCCTATGTGAAAGGGTTCGACGGCTTGAATCTGAAGAAGTACATTGAAATCTATCAGGCCGCGATCGAGAAGAATTAATACGTTGTTTAAGGCAATCGCCGACAACCGCCGCGCCATACTCGCATATATAGAATCGTTCAAGACACGAGTGCGAGCGGAGGGATGGCATGACATACGGAAACAACAAGTGGGGTAAGCATCGGGTGATGGCGGGAGATGCCCAGCTGGCGCGACACCTCCCGCCTACCGGACCCGCGACCTATGCGTTCGTCCGGCGCATGCTGGGACTGTACGGGTCCGTTTATTTGAAACCGAGCCACGGCACGGGCGGATTCGGCATTTTCAGAATCAGCAGGCGCAACGGTGCGTACGAGCTGCGTTACCGGACGGTCAGCCGGTCGTTCGCTTCTTTCGATAAGGCGTTCGGCGCGTTTGCCAGAGCCAAGATGAACAAACGCTATCTGGCGCAAAAAGACATCTCTCTCTTGCGCCACCGCGGCCGGCCGTTCGACGTGCGCGTCATGCTCCAGCGCGGCGCGCGGCGGGAATGGACGGTCACGGGAATCGTCGGCCGTTTGGCCGGTCCCCGAAAAATCGTAACCAACTACCACAGCGGCGGTAAGCCGATGCAGGTGGCGGAGCTGCTGGCTTCGTCGATGTCGCGGACGGAGCGGGAGGTCTGCGTGAACAGAATGAAATCGCTCAGTTTGCGGATCGGCAAGCGGATGAGCCGAAGCTTTCCGCGGTTTCGCGCGTTCGGCATCGACCTGGGACTGGACCGCAACCGCAAGCCATGGATTATCGAAGTCAACTCCAAGCCCGACAAGTCGATTTTTCGCGCGCTCGCCGACAAGCGGATGTACCGCACCATCATGCGTTTTGCGAAGCGTTAAAGGACCGGTAACCGCCGCTTCACCTTCATCGGTTGTTGCCTCAAGACGAACGGATGACATCATCCGTTCGTTTTTTGCTGCTTCCCCGCTCTTTCTCTCCCCGTCAAAGCACCGCCGGGCGCGAGCAGCCATACGATGAAGCATCCCAAGCGCCTAAGGAGAAGAGGAGAATATGCAACTGGATTTGGAAACGGCCAAGCGGCTGCTGGCCGCCGCGGAGAACAAAGCGCGGCAAATGAACCTGGCGAGCGACATCGCGATCGTGGACGCGGGAGCGAACCTGATCGCCTTCCATCGCATGGACGGCGCACGGATCGCCGGCATCGGGATTGCCCAAGACAAGGCGTGGACCAGCGTGGCCATGCAGATGCCGACGGCCAACCTGACGCAGGCGGCACAGCCGAACGGCCCGTCGTTCGGCATCAACACGACCCACCAAGGGCGGCTCGTCATCCTCGGGGGCGGCATCCCGCTCGTGCGCGACGGACGCATCGTCGGCGGCGTCGGCGTGAGCGGCGGGACCAGCGCCCAGGACGTCGAGGTCGCGAACGCGGCCGTTCAAGCATTCGAGGCGATGCAGGCGCCGGGAACGACGCGGGGCGCCAGCGCCCGGATCGGGACGGCGCAATTCTACGGCTGACGCCGCGAAGGCGCTTGCGGGCGCGGAAGTACCGGGTGCGGACGGGATGGGCCGGATAGGCCGGTTAAGCGTCGCTTTTTTCGCCGCCGGTCGGTTCGCCATTCAACAGGGTAAGCGTGACGTCGATGGCGTGCCGGATGAAGTCCGGATCCGGACGCGCCTTCAGCAGGACGGTCAAGCCGATATAGGAGACGACGAGCGTCTGGGCGAGCGCCTTGGCGTCCCGGACGCCGGTCAGCTCCCCCGAGCGGATGCCGCGCTCGATCGTCTCCTGGAACAGGACGGCCAGATACATCTGGTGCTCCCGCGTCAGCACCTCGAATTTCTCGTCCCGCGGCGCCAGCTCCACGATTGTATTGATGCAGAAGCAGCCTCTGGAAGGCCGCGATGGTTCCGCTTCCTCGGACAAGCGTTCAAAGCAGTCGCGAAACGACGCCCGAACCGAGGCATGCCGCTGCAGGACGGCGCGGATGCGGGCGGCATGAGACCGCGTATACCGTCTCAGCGCGGCTTCGAACAAGCCCATCTTGTCTCCGAAGGCGGCATAGAGGCTGGGACGCTGGATGCCCATCGCCGCCGTCAAGTCGCTCAGCGACGCGGCCTCGTACCCCTTCTCCCAAAATAGCGCCATCGCGGCCTCCAGCGCCTTGTCTTCGTCGAATTCCCGCGGTCGGGCCATCATTTTGCCTCTTTTCTATATCGATCGGTATGATATGATCATACATTCAGCTTTTCCTGGCGTCAAATCAGTCCTCCGTTTTTGGCTTGACTAGAGATCGTGTCTGGAGATATAGTCAGGAAAAAGTTATGTACCGATTGGTATGTAAATTGGAGG
The DNA here is from genome assembly GCF_020731285.1 of Cohnella baijiui. GTDB lineage: Bacteria > Bacillota > Bacilli > Paenibacillales > Paenibacillaceae > Cohnella. Next base: position 22,340 of record NZ_JAJFOW010000025.1, on the reverse strand, counting down.
AGAGAGTGCATGTTCGAAAGGAAGAATACCACCGAAGCGGGCGGCTGCGCCACAGACGCGCCACGCGCCTCCGCGATGTCCCGCACGCTGACCTTGCTGTTCGCCATCGCGAGCGGGATGGCCGTCGCCAATATCTACAGCGCGCAGCCGCTGCTGGACGCGCTGTCGGGCGAATTCGGCCTAAGCCGCGCGACCGTCGGCATCGTCATCACCGTTACGCAGCTCTGCTACGCGATCGGCCTTGTGACGCTGGTGCCGCTCGGCGATCTGCTGAACCGCCGCCGGCTCATTCTGGCCCACTTGCTGCTCACCGCGGGAGCGCTCGCGGCGGTCGGCACCGCGACGGCGAGCGTCGTCCTGCTATTGGGCTTCGCCGCGGTGGGGCTCCTTGCCGTCGTCACCCAGACGCTCGTCGCCTATGCCTCGACGCTAGCTGCGCCGGCGGAGCGCGGCCGCGTCGTCGGCCAAGTGACGAGCGGCATCGTCCTCGGCATCCTGCTGGCGCGCTCCTTTGCCGGCGTCATGACCGACGTCGCCGGCTGGCGATCGGTCTATCTGCTGTCGGCCGTCCTGATGCTCGCCTTGTCCGGCGTCTTGTACCGATTGCTGCCGGCCGACGACCGGTCCAAGCCGAAAATCGCCTACCCGCAGCTGCTTCGCTCGGTCTTCGTCCTGTTCGCCGAAGAGCGCATCCTGCGCATCCGGGCAGCACTGGCGCTGCTTCTCTTCTTCGCGTTCAGCACGCTGTGGACGCCGCTCGTCCTGCCGCTCAGCGAGCCGCCGTTGTCCCTTTCGCATACCGCGATCGGAGCGTTCGGTCTGGCGGGCGCCGCCGGCGCGCTGGCCGCAGCCCGGGCGGGACGTCTTGCGGATCGCGGCTACGGCCAGCGGACGACCGGCATCGCGCTAGTCCTGCTGACCGCGTCCTGGCTTCCGATCCGGTATCTCGGCCAGTCGCTACCGGCGCTGATCGCCGGCGTGATCGTTCTGGATCTGGCGGTGCAGGCCGTACACGTGACGAACCAGACGCTGATCTTCCGTGTCCGGCCCGAAGCCCGCAGCCGTCTCACCGCCGGGTACATGACGTTCTACTCCATCGGCAGCGCGGCCGGGTCGATCGCGTCCACACGCGTTTACGCGCTCGCCGGCTGGGACGGCGTCTGTCTGCTCGGCGCCGCGGCGAGCGCGCTGGCGCTTTTCGTCTGGACCGCGACCCGGCGTCTGTCGTAAGATCGGAGATAAGGGGCCTGGCTCCCCGCGGCCGCACCGCCGACGGCGGGTCGATCCGCGCGGCGGCCGGTCGACGATCCGAGGAGGGACAGACCTTCGTGACGCTGCAGCAATTGAAATACGTGATTGAAGTGGCCAACCGCGGCTCCATGAACGAAGCCGCCAAGCGGCTGTTCATTTCCCAGCCCAGCCTGTCCAACGCGATCAAGGAACTCGAGGAAGATTTGCGGATTACGATCTTCGAGCGGACGAACAAAGGCATTTCCCTGTCCAAGGAAGGAGCCGAATTCCTCGGCTACGCCCGCCAGGTGATCGAGCAGGCGGAGCTGCTGGAGAACCGGTATTTGAACGCCAAGCCGTCGCCGCAGCATTTCTCGGTGTCGACCCAGCATTACGCCTTTGCGGTGAACGCCTTCGTCAAGCTTGTGCGCGAGCACGGGCAGGAGGAGTACGAGCTGGCGCTGCGGGAGACGAAGACGCACGAGATCATCCAGGACGTCAAAAGCCAGCGCAGCGAGATCGGCATCTTGTACGTCAACGAGTTCAACGCCAAGGTGATCAACCGGCTGCTGAAGGACGCCAACCTGATGTTCACGAGTCTGTTCACCGCCCGGGCGCACATTTTCGTCAGCATCCGCAATCCGCTGGCGAAGCATGCCGTCGTCACGTTGGACCAGCTTCAGGACTATCCGTATTTGTACTTCGAGCAGGGAGAGTACAACTCGTTCCACTTTTCCGAGGAAATTCTCAGCACGCTCACGCACCGCAAAAGCATCCGGGTCAACGACCGGGCCACCCTGTTCAATCTGTTGATCGGGCTGGACGGTTACACGATCTCGACCGGCGTGCTTAGCGCGGATCTGAACGGCAACGAAATCATCCCCGTTCCGCTCGCCAGCGAGGAGACGATCCACGTCGGGTGGATCTGCCACCGGAACGCCGCGCTCTCCAAGCTCGCCGTCGCTTATATTCAGGCGCTGCAGGAAGCGGTCGCGAACCCGTTGGTTTGATATAGCTTTTGGCTATAACCAGCTATAGTTATTAGGAGTTACGCTATGGCTGGAAAAGCATGCTATCTTTCTGATATCCAACCAAGCGAATCGGCATTCGATCGAATCGGCCGTTCGCACGATCAGAGAGATGAGGAGAATATGCGATTATGTTTAGCGGTAACTTGGGCTATCCCCGCATCGGGCGGAACCGGGAATGGAAAAAAGCGCTGGAACGCTATTGGGCGGGCCAGTTGGAGGAAGGCGCGTTCCACGCGGAGCTGAAGACGATCCGCCTGGGCAATCTGAAGGCGCAGCAGGAACGGGGCATCGACGTCATCCCCGTCGGAGACTTCACGTATTACGACCACATCCTGGATTTATCGGCGATGTTCGGGCTGATTCCCGCCCGGTTCGGCTACGCGGGCGGAGAGGTTGATCAAGCGACCTATTATGCGGTGGCGCGGGGCAATCGGGAAGCTGCCGCCAGCGAAATGACGAAATGGTTCAACACCAACTATCACTACATCGTGCCCGAGCTGGCCGACGCCAACCCTGATCTGACGCGCAACCGTCTGCTGGACGCTTACCGGGAGGCGAAGTCGGAGCTCGGCATCGAGGGCCGGCCGGTGCTCGTCGGGCCCTATACGTTCCTCAAGCTGTCCAAAGGATATGCGCCAAACGAGCTGGACGGATGGATCGACCGGCTGCTCCCGCTGTACGCGCAGGTGCTGCGCGAGCTGGCCGCGGAAGGCGTAGCGTGGGTGCAGGTCGACGAGCCGATCCTGGCCACGACGCTGGCGGAGGAGGATCTGGCCCGCGTCGCCCGCATCTATGAGACGCTGACCCGGGAAGTGCCGGACGTCAAGCTGATGCTGCAAACTTACTTCGAGTCGGTCGACGCGTACGAAGCCGTCGTTTCGCTGCCGGTCCACGGCATCGGCCTCGACTTCGTCCACGACGGCGGGCGCAATCTGGCGGCAGTCCGCCGCCACGGCTTCCCGTCGGACAAGGTGCTGGGCGCCGGCCTGATCGACGGACGCTCGATTTGGAAGGCAGATCTTCAGGAAAAGCTGATCGCGCTGACCGCGCTGCGCGAATGGGTCTCGGCCGATCGGATTCTCATCCAGCCGTCCTCCAGCCTGCTGCACGTCCCCGTCAGCGCCGCGCAGGAGCGGGCGCTCCAGCCGGAGCTTCGTGACGCGCTCGCCTTCGCCGACGAGAAGCTGGAGGAGCTCGCGCTCCTCGCCAAGGCCGGCCGGTCCGGCACCGAATCGGTCGCCGCCGAACTGTCCGAAGCGGCCCGCCGGCGCCGCGCGCTCGCCGAGTCGCCGTCCCGCCAGCGCCCGCGCGTGCAGGCCGAGATGGCGAAGCTGTCGGCGCAGCCCGACGTGCGTGCCGACGCGTTCCCGGTTCGCCGGGAGGCGCAGCGCCGGCGCTGGAACCTGCCGCTGCTGCCGACGACGACGATCGGAAGCTTCCCGCAGACGCCGGAAGTCCGCGGCGCCCGCCAAAAGTGGCGCAAGGGCGAATGGAGCAACGAGGCGTACGAGACGTTCGTGAAGGAGCAGATCCGCGAATGGATCGACATCCAGACGGAGCTTGGGATCGACGTATTCGTCCATGGCGAATTCGAACGCAACGACATGGTGGAATTTTTCGGGGAGAAGCTGGAGGGCTTCGCCTTCACGGCGAACGGATGGGTGCAGTCCTACGGCTCCCGCTGCGTCAAGCCTCCCATCATCTATGGGGACGTGGAGCTCACGGCGCCGATGACGGTCGCAGAGACGGTTTACGCGCAATCGCTGACGTCGAAGCCGGTGAAGGGCATGCTGACCGGACCGATCACGATCTTGAACTGGTCGTTTGTCCGCGACGACAAAACCCGCGAAGAAGTCGCCTACCAAATCGCGCTGGCGCTTCGGGAAGAGGTGAAGGCGCTGGAGGAGGCCGGCATCGGCATGATCCAGGTCGACGAGCCGGCGATTCGCGAAGGGCTGCCGCTCAAGCGGGAGCAGTGGCAGCCGTATCTGGACTGGGCCGTCCGGGCGTTCCGGATTTCGACGGCCACCGTCCGCAGCGAGACGCAGATCCACACGCATATGTGCTACAGCGAGTTCCACGACATCATCGATGCGATCAGCGCGCTGGACGCGGACGTCATCTCGATCGAAACCTCGCGCAGCCACGGCGAGCTGATATCGGTGTTCGAGGACCATACGTACGACAAAGGCATCGGTCTCGGCGTCTATGACATCCATAGCCCGCGGGTTCCCGATGCGGGCGAGATGTGCGGCATGATCGACCGGGCGCTGCGCGTGCTCGACCCGGCGCAATTCTGGATCAACCCGGACTGCGGCCTCAAGACTCGCAAAGCCGAAGAGACGATCGCCGCGCTCCGCCACATGGTCGAAGCGACCGAGCGGGCGCGCGAAAGATACGCGGTCCAGGCCTAAGCGGGTCGTTAGATCGCCATAGTGGCGCTGATCCGATATGAATCGAGAAAAAAGAACCTCAACCTCCACAAACAAGCGGAGGTTGAGGTTCTTTTGTTTTGAACGTCGGGATGTTCCGCGGGCTTCTTTCAATCCTTCGCTTGCCTGCAATCCTGCAGACAGAAACCGGGGACGATGAAGCGTCTGCCTCAACCCAGCTTCGCGACGCTCACCGCGATCTTCTCGAGGTCGGCTTTGCTTGCTTTGCCGTCCGGCGAGCTGATCGTCACGAAGCGGTCGTCCAGCTGGAACGTCAGCATCGGCGTTTGGTCCGGGGTGTACCATTTGGCGGACGTGCCGTTGGACAGCTTGATCGTTTTGCCTTCGTATTCATACGCGTAATCGCGGGGCGAGACGTTGACGATCATATGGTCGAACACGAGGTTCACGCCGTCGCCCGTGGCGACCGCTTTCCGGTAGACGTCGCCTTTCTTCATGGACTTCGGCGCGTACGCCGTTTCGAACGATTCGAACTGCGCGAACGCCTTTTTGATTTCCTTGAGCTGTGCATCGGTGTACTTCACGTCTTGCAGCGCTTGGACGGGCGGACGGGAGGCAGGCGTGCCCGGGCGAGAAATCGGAGGCTTCGAGGCGTGCTTGGGCGCATTGCCTTTGTGCGCGTTCGAGGCGGCGTAAACGCCGGCGGCGCCGCTGACGGTCAAGGCGAGCACGGCCAGGGCGACGATCGATCGTTTCGTGTTTTTCTTCATGTAAGATCTCTCCTTTTTAGTCGAAATCGTAAATTTGGGTCACGGGCAGCGAATGGCGATCCGACGTCGTGACGGCGAGCCGCGAGCCGGACGGATTCCAGGACAGCGGATATTCGGGAAAAGCGTTGGGCGCGACCAGCGAAATCTTGCCGATGTCGGCTTGGAGCATGTAAACCCCGTTCATGCCGCCCTTGTCTTCGGCGTACACGGCAAAGGCCAGCTTGGCGGAGTCCGGCGACCACGCGAGCGCAGGGACGAGATCGCCTTTGCCGAGCAAGGCGCCTTGGGCGGTGCCGTCCGCGCCGTAGAGCCGCAGCTCCGCGGGGGCCGATCCCGCCGCGCCGGTCCCGGTCTCGGTCACGGCGATCCGCGCGCCGTCGGGCGAGAGGGCGAACGCGTCGGCTCCGGAGACGAGCGTTCGCGGTTTGTCTTCGCCCGGTGCGAACGACTTGAGCTTGCCGAGCTTGTCGAGGTAATAAAGGCGTCCGCCGCCGGCGCCGAAGGCCGAGAACGATTCGACGTCGGGATCGTTCAGTTCCAGCGTCGCGACCTTCCCAATGACGGCGATCAGGCGGAGGTCGCCCGGGCCGGTCATCGACCCCGCCGCCAGCGCGTACGTCCCGTCGTCCAGCCAGGCGCCCTTTTCCAGGTAGTTGTCGCCCGGCACTTCAACGACGCGGCCGGTGGCGCGTTCGACGACGGCATTGCTCGCCTTGTACTTGTCGCGCCAGGTCTGGCGAAAGACGTACCGGCCGTCGGGCGAAGGCTCCTCGCGCACGAACGCGCCGCCGCTCTCGGTCTCGGAAGGCAGCCGGACCTTGGTAGCCTTGCCCGGGACGTCGCGGACGAGGTCGTACGTGGACGTCTCGTATTCGAACTTCGCCTCCTCCGTGGCCGTGGCGGGCCGAACGGGCTTGGTCGTCAGGATGCGCACCGCGTCGTCGGACGTCCAAGACTCGACGCTCGCGCCCGCCAGCCGGTGGATGCGCTTCACGGCGGTTTCCCGGCCGGCCGTCGGTCCCGAGCCGGGCACGATCGTCAGCTTGCGGCCGTTTCCGCCGGAATCGCCGGAAGGCGTTTGACTGGCGTTCGCGCCTGCCCCGGCTCCCGGCACCGTTAATCGGTCCGCTCCGCCTTGGCAGGCCGCCAGCAAGCCGACGAGAGCTGCCGCGACGGCAAGCTTGCAAGCGTTCGATGCTTTTCCCTTTTTCATTCGCAGTTCCTCCCGATCATACGAGGTCTAATCATCGGCGGGCCGCCCGGTTCGCCGGCCGCGACTTTGTCGGGGCTCCCTGCTAAACCCATCTTATCGCCCGCGTTTCTCGAAAAGATTGCGAGCTTGTATCGAAGTTGTAAACATTGCGCGGCATCGATTTATTCCCCCGGACGTTCGGCCGGCAGGACGAGCTCGAAGCGGGAGCCGTCCGGTCCGGAAGCGGCGAGACGGACGTTACCGCCCTGCTTTTCCGCGAGGCTCCGGACGAGCGCAAGGCCGAGTCCCGTGCCTCCGGACGCCCGCGACCGGTCCGCGCTGACCGTATAGAACGGATCGAAAATGCGCGATTGCGCCTCGGGCGGGATGCCGATGCCCGTGTCCGAAACGGAGATGACGGCGGCCGGCCGCGCTCCGTCCCGCGTCTCCGTTCGATTGGAGAGCGTGACGGCGCCGCCGGCTCGGTTGTATTTGATCGCGTTGTCCAGCAGATTCAGCGCCATATGCATTACATTGTCCGGGTCGGCCCAGACGGTACCGTCGACTAGATCGGTCTCGAGGTCGACGCCGGCAGCGGCCGCCTTGGCCTGCATCCGCCGCGCGGCATTCTCGAGAAGCGGGCGGAGCGGGACCGACTCGGCATGGGTCTCGAACTCGTAGACGTCCATCGCCGACAGTTGGAGCGCCTTTTCCACGAGCGCATAGAGTCTCTCCGCGTCGTCGCGGATGCGTCCGCCGGCCTGTTCGAGCAGCGCCGGATCGTCCCGGTACATCTCGAGCAGATCGGCATAAGCGAGGATGGACGTGAGCGGCGTCTTCAGCTCGTGGCTGATGTTGCCGATGAACTGCTTTTGCTGCTGTTCCAGCTCCTGCAGCCTGGCGATCGTGGCGAGCAGCTTCTCCTGCTCCTTGGTCAATTGGCGGACGGAGCGGGCGATCTTCTCGCTCATGTCGTAGATGCCGACCGCCAGCTCCCCGAACTCGTCGCCCCGCCGGACCGAAGGCTTCGTCAGATAATCGCCTTGCCCGATTTGCTGCGCGGCGGCGTTCAGCCGATCGATGACGCTAACCTGGCGCCGGACATAGTAATAGCCGAGCAGGAAGCCTCCGGCCAGCACGGCCGCTCCGGTGAGGAGGAACAGCCGCCGGATGCTCTCGTAGAAAGCGTGCTGGTCCGCCAGAGAAGCATGGAATTGCACGCTTCCGAGCCGCTGGTCGCCGCCGTACAGCGGAGCGAGATAGAGCAATTGGTCGCCTTCCGTGATATAGGCGGCTTGGCCGCGGGCCGTATAGGTCAGCGCGTCGGAGACGTCCGCACGGGACTGGATCGGCAGCGAGGTGCCGACGAACGCGCCGTCGTTGTCGTAGAGCGTCACCGCCATACCGCTTTGTTCGCCGAGATCGATCGCCAGCCGCTGGCCGTTGCGGCTCATGAACGCCGCCGTGTCCGTCGTCTCGACGGTGAGGTATTCCTGCCGCACCCGCAGATTGGCCGCATCCGCAAGGCGTGCGAACGACTGCTCGAGCTCCGTCCGCTGATCCTTCCGGATGCCGGCGAGGACGAGTGCGCTCAGCACCGCGAGGACCGTCGCGAGCAGCAGCGCGAGAAGAACGGCGCCTTTGAGCTTGAGGCCGGGGCGGAAACGTCCGGACTTCATGGCGTGGACGCGGCGGCGCTTTTGTACCCGATGCCGTAAACCGTCTGGATGAGGTGCTGCCAGGCGCCGAGTTTTTTGCGCAGCCGCTGGACATGAATGTCGACGGTACGGGTGCCGCCCGCGAAATCCATGTCCCATACCTGTTCGAGCAGGGATTCGCGCGAGTATACGCGCTCCGGGTTGCGGGCGAGCAGCAGGAGCAGGTCGAATTCCTTGGGCGTCAGCTCGATCGGTTTTCCTTCCAGCCGAACGGTGCGACTGTACGCTTCGATCCGCAAGCCGCCGAGCGCGATCGTCTCCTGCGCGTCTGTCCCCGCGGTGTGCGCGGCGTCCGCGCCTCGCCTGCGGGACAGCGCCTTGACGCGGGCGATCAACTCCCGCATATCGAAAGGCTTGGTCATATAGTCGTCGGCGCCGAGCTCGAGCCCGAGCACCTTGTCCACGATATCGTCTTTAACGGTCAGCAGCAGGATGGCCGGCTTGTCCCGGCCCTCCAGCTTGCGGCAGACGTCGTAGCCGTTCAAACGCGGCATCATGACGTCCAGCACCATGACGTCGGGACGGAAGACTTCCGCCCGCTCCAACGCTTCGACGCCGTCCGCCGCGGTCTCGACGGCATAGCCTTCCCTGCGCAGCGCGTACGCGATCGCGCTTGAGATGCCGGCTTCGTCGTCCACGACGAGCACGTTCACCATTTCCGCTCAGCTCCTTGCCGCCGATTCGGCGGGAGAGTAGTTGCTCGTATTTGACGGGCGGCTCGCCCGGAAAGTTGCGCGGCGTGTCCGGCAAGCCCGGCGCTGAACGGCCCTCGGCCGCGATTCTGCTTAAAATGTACCCCATCCGCGAAGGCAAATATTCCAAAAGCCCGTTCCGGGCGCAAAAAAAGCATCTTCGCGAGGAAGATGCCCGGATATTCGTTCGGGAGGAGTCTTGCCGTTTTTAAGCTTCCTGCTTGCGGAACAGATGCTTGAGCGCGAGGAAGACGTCGGATTTGTCCTTGATGACGTAATACAGAAATTTCGGGTCGTCGATGTGCTTGTAAGCGGCCATTAGCGTGCTGGACCGATTGTACTGGTTGACTTCGCCGTAGCCGAACATATTGGACCGCCGCATCAGCTCGCCGATCAAGCGAATGCAGCGCTCGTTGTCGCTCGTCAGGTTGTCGCCGTCGGAGAAATGGATCGGGTAGATGTTGTACTCGTTCGACGGGTAGCGGGAGTCCATGATTTCCAGCGCTTTAATGTACGCCGACGAACAGATCGTTCCGCCGCTCTCGCCCCGCGTGAAAAACTCTTCTTCGGTTACTTCCTTTGCCTCGGTATGATGGGCGATAAAGGCGATCTCGACCTTTTCGTACCTCGTCCGAAGGAATCGGGCCGTCCAGAAAAAGAAGCTCCGGGCCGCGTATTTCTCGTAGCTTCCCATACTGCCCGACGTGTCCATCATGGCGAGGATGACGGCATTCGAATGCGGCCGCTCGACTTCGTTCCACGTCCGGTAGCGGATGTCGTCCGGCGAAATGCCGCCGATCTGCGGCCGCCCGTCGCGCGAATTGCGGCGCAGGTTTTCGAGAATCGTCCGCTTTTTGTCGATGTTCGAAATGATGCCTTTTTTGCGGACGTCGTTGAAGAGGATCTCCGTCTCGCTCATTTGCTTCTTGTCTTTCTTCTCCAAGCGGGGCAGCTCCAGCTCCTCGAAGAGCATCTGCTCGAGCTCCGCGATGTTGATCTCCGTCTCGTAGTAGTCGATGCCCGGCTGGTCGCCCGCGCCTTCGCCCTTGCCCGGGCCGCGGGCTTCCTGCGGATCGGTTCCGATTACGTCGCCGACCTCGGAATCTCCGTCCCCTTGCCCGACATGCTTGGATTTGTGATGGTTGTAGATGAAGTGATATTCATCCAGGCTGCGAATGGGAATCTTGACGACCTGCTGGCCGTTGGAGGTCAGGATGCTCTCGTCGGTCACCAGGTCGGGAAGGTTCATCTTGATGGCCTCCCGGACCTTCTGCTGGTGGCGGGACTGGTCTTGATACCCTTTGCGGTGAAGCGACCAGTCCTCGCGAGACAAAATGAACGACGGTTCGGTCATGGTCAGACACCACCTTCCTCGCCTTTGGGTTCGTGCGTGTTATTCAATATATTCTCGCACGGCCAAACGATGTGTGCGAAATGTCCGGGAGCTTGTTCTCGTTTTCAGATAAATTCGGCGGCGTGCGCGATCCCCACCCTTATTTGATGGCGCCCGCGGTAATGCCGCTCGCGATTTTGCGCTGGAATAGAATATACACGACGAGCACCGGCACGATGGTGAACATCAGGGCGGCGAACAGGGGCCCCCACTCGGTCCGGTACTGCATTTCCTGCTGCATGACGCCGATCTCGACGGGGAGCGTGTAGTGCCGAGGGTCGTTGATCAGGATCGTACCGACGACGTATTCGTTCCAGATGTTGAGGACGTTGATGATCGCGACCGTGACGAGTCCCGGCTGGGACAGCGGCAGCATGATGCGGAAAAACGTGCCGTAATGGGACGCGCCGTCCATGATGGCCGATTCCTCGAGCTCCTTCGGCAGCGATTTGAAAAAGCCGACGAGCACGAAGACGCCGAAGGCGAGGACGCTGGAGGCGTAGACGAGAATCAGGCCGATGGACGTATTGATCAGATGCATCGAGTTGAGCAGGAAAAACAACGGGATCAGCGCGAGCACGAAAGGCACCATCATGGACGCGATGTAAAACAGGTAAAGCACGCCGCTCCCGCGGAACGGATAACGGCCGATGACATAGGAGGTCGAAGCCGAGAGCAGCAGGCCGAGCAGCGTCGAGCCGGTCGTGACGACGAGCGAATTGAGAAAATAGGCGTCGAAGTTGTATTTGTTCCAGACGTACGAGAAGTTCGACCAGAGCAGCGGAAGCTTGGGCAGCGCCCAGGGGGCGTTGCGCAGAAACTGCTCGTTGTTTTTCAGGGCGTCGAGCAGCGTCCAGAGCAGCGGGTACAGCACGAAGAAGCTCCAGAGCAGCAGGATGGCGTAAAAGACGGTTTTGGCGACGGGATGCCGCAGGCCCAAATGCATAGGTGAGTCCCCCTTAGCTCATCTCGATCGTCTCTTGACGAAGGAGTCGTTGCAGGATGATCGTCGTGACGAGCGAGGTCGCGAGGATCAGGACGCCGATCGCGGCGGCGAAGCCGAAGTGGTATTGGCGGAACGCCATCTGATACAAGTAGGAGCCCATGACCTGGGTGGAGTTGTCGGGACCGCCTTCCGTCATGATCCAGACGATGACGAACGAGCCGTTCAGCGTCGTCATCATGATGTTCAGGATGGACACCTTCATCTGCTCCCAGACAAGAGGCATCGTGATGTCGCGGAATTGCCGCCACTGATCCGCCCCTTCGAGCTCGGCCGCCTCATAAAGCGATTCGGGCACGTTCTGGATGGCTGCGATGAGCAAAATCATGTAAAAACCGATGCCGGCCCAGATCGACGGAGGCAGCAGCATCCAGATCGTATGGGAGGTGAAGCCGAGCCAGGTGATCGAGACGGGCTCCTTGGTGAACAGCGACAGGAAGGCGTTCAGGAAGCCGATCTGCGGATTGTATATGAAATTCCAGAGGACGCCGATGACGACCACGGAGATGACGTTCGGGATGAAGAAGATGGAGCGGAAAAAGCCCGCCAGCCGAAAGCGGAACCGTGTCAGCGCGACGGCGAAAAAGGTCGCGAGAATCATGATGCCGACGACTTTGCCGGCGACGAGGAAGTAGTCGTTGCCGAGCGCCTGCCAGACGATCGGATCATCGAACATGTCTTTGAAGTTTTGCCAGCCGATAAATGCCATGCGGTCGGACATCCCGGACCAGTCGAACATCGAATAATACAGCGCTTTGACGACCGGATAGATGGTAAAGAGGCAGAAGAAGAGAAACGTGGGAATGGTGAAGGCGGCAATGAAGACGTTGCGCTGCCATCTGGCCGTTCCGGATGTCTTCACGGTGACCCCGTCCTTTCAAGTTGGCGAAAGGAGCCCGAGGCGGCGCCCGGGTCTCCTTTCGCGATGATCTGCGACTGCGCTTGCTTATTTTTTGACTTTGGCGGCAGCGTCGGTGACGCGCTTGACCCATTCGTCAGGCGTGATCTTGCCGATCGTGAGCGCGTCCGTCGCGTCCCACATGACCTTTTCGACGTCGGCGTTAAATGTGATCGTCGGGATGACGACGGTGTTCGGATCGTTCAGGAACTTCGCGGCGTCCTTGACGAAGTTCGGCGCGTTGGAGCTGGAGATATCGCCTTTGATGTTGGAGGGCGCGCCGCTCAGCTCGGCCCATTGGGACGCTTGCGCTTCGGAGAAGATGAACGACAGGAACGCTTTGGCCGCTTCTTTGTTTTTCGCCTTCGAGGCGATCGCGACGGTCGCGGTGGACGTGTTGGCGACGACCTTGCCGCCCGCTTTTTGCGTGACCGACGGAATGAAGCCGAAGTCGAAGCCGGACGGCACGTCCTTCGACATTTCGTTCGGAAGCCACAGGCCGTTCGGGATGAACGCGTCCTTGTGCTGCAGGAACGACATTTGCGAGTCGGTATGGTTGATCTGGATCGACGCTTTGTCGATGTAGCCTTTGTCGCGGAGCTCGACGAGCTGCTGCAGACCGGCCATGACGGCAGGGCTCTTGAACGCATCGACCTTGGAGTCGGCCATGTCCTTCAGGATGCTGTAGTCGTCGTTGTTGGCCGAGACGATGGCCGGGTACAGGAACGCGCCCTGGACGTAGTACGGGTATTTGCCGGTATGGATAAACGGCGTGATGCCCGCGGCTTTGATCTTTTCGCTGACGTCCAGGAACGACGGGAAGTCGGTCGGCTCGGTCCAGCCCTTGTCCTTAAACAGCGCTTTGTCCCAGAAGATGCCCCAGGAGTTCAAGACGAGCGGGATGTTGTAGATTTTGCCGTCGTACTGCTGCGGCGGTTGGGCGAGGATGTCGCTGATCAGGTTGCCGTCGACGTTTTTGGCGGTCTTGAACCACTCGGTCAGGTCCTCCAGCTGGCCGTCCTCGACCATCTGCCTGTCGTTGAGGCCGGCGCCGTCGATGTAGACGAAGTCGGGCGGATTGCCCCCGATCCAGCGGGGCTTGTTCTGGTCGTTGATCTTCGGGCCGCCGTCTTCGATGACGTTCAGGTCGGGGTTGGCCGCCTTGAAGTCGGCGACGACTTTTTTCCACCACTTGTCGCCGTAGCCGCCGACGAAGTACTGGATCTCGAAGTCGCCGGTGAGCTTCGTTCCCGAGTCGCTCGCGCTTGGGCTCGCACCTGCGGACTCGCTCGGGCTGGGCGAGGCCGAAGGCGACGAGGACGCGGATGCGGATGCGGACGGCGAGCTATCGCTGCCGCCGTTGCCCTTGGAGGAGCCGCAGCCCGCCAGCGGCAGTACGGCCAACATTGCGGCCAGTCCGGCTGCCGCGATCTTTTTATTCCCTACCATGAAGATGAACCCTCCCCGAAAGATGTTGGATCGCGCCGAAATGGCGCCTGTCACCATCATAGAGGGGAGGGCGAGGCTGGCTCTATCGAATATCTTCCACAGAATCTTTGCTTTTTTCTTTTCGTGCGGAGAGGGGGCGGGTGCATGGGAGGGTTCGGGCTGCAAAAGCATCCTCCCTCTTTCGCCGATTCCGCTCGCCAACCGCCGATGTAGGAGTCGTAGACTCCTTCTTTCGCCGACTCCGCCTGCCAACCGCCGATGTAGGAGTCCACGACTCCCTCTTTCGCCGATTCCGCCCGCCAACCGCCGATGTAGGTAGTTTGCATACGTACATTGGCGCTCGGATGGGGGGTTCGGTGAATGTAGGTAGTTTACATACGTACATTGGCGCTCGGGAGGCGCTTTCGGTGAATGTAGGTAGTTTGCATACGCACATTGACGTCGGGGCGGCACTTTCGATGAATGTAGGTAGTTTACATACGCACATAAGCGCTCGGGCGGTAGTTTCGACGAAACTTTTTTCGTTAGAGAGGCGGGGAGGGCACCGATTCTTCCGCCTTGTACCGCAAAAAAAGCATCCCGCCTTCAAGGGGCGGGATGCTTGGCGGCGAGCTCGTTCGTGCGGTTGACCGCGAACTGCTGCAGCTGGTCCAGAGCGGCTTGCGGCGACAAGTGGTCGAAGAGGACGGCGTCGCCCATCGTGCGGGCCTTGTCCATGATCGACTGCCACGCCGGCTGCTGAATCGGGTAGAACTTCGACTGGCCGATCGAGCCGAGGTACGTTTTCATCAGCGGATCCGCCTGCGACAGCTTGTCGCCGACGCGGGCGATGACCGGGATGAAGCCTTCGCGGATGACGTTCTCCTCATAGTTCGCGTCGTCGTAGAGAAAGTCGAGGAACTTGGCGATCGCGACGGGATCGGTATGATCCGTCTTGAACGAGACGAGCACGTCCTGCACGCTGAACGAGATCGGGGCATGTCCGTCCTTGACGGGAATCGGCCCGACGCCCCATTTCAGTCCCGGAAATTCCCGGGGCACGACCGAGGAGAAATAATTGCCCGAGATCATCATGCTGAGGCTGCCGTCGCCCATAATGCGCTGCTTTTCGTCCCGCGTCGTCACGGTCGGTTCCGGGTCGGTGAGACCGGCGTCGAACAGCTCCTTCAGAAACGTCAAGCCTTCCACGTTTTGCGGCGAATTGATCGTCCAGGCGCCGTCGCGGAACCAGCCGCCGCCGGCACCGAAAAAAAAGTAGGACAGGTACGCCTGGATCTCGTCGTCCGTCAGGTCCACGCCGAAGCCGTGGGATTTGCCGGACTGGACGATTTTGCGCGCGTCCTCCTCCAGGGCGGACCATGTCTTCGGCGGCGCCTCGATGCCCGCTTCTTCGTACAGCTCCTTGTTGTAGTACAAATTCCGGGTGGACGTGACGTAGGGCAGGGCATATTGGCGCCCGTCCAACTGATCCATCTCGAGCAGGTTCGGATAAAACTTGCGCTTCAACTCGGGGGAGACGATGTCGTTCAGGTCGTTCAGAATGCCGGCTTTGGCGAAATGGGCGTACACGTTCGTATTCAGCAGGTCGGGCGGCTGGTTTCGGCTAATCATGGCCGTATAGATGCCGTCCAGCACGTTCCAGTTGGCGACCTGCAGCTCGACGACGATATCGGGATTTTTCAGCTCGAATTCGTGGACGAGCTTCTCCAGGATCGGCTTCGTCTCCGTGCTGTACTCGGAGGCGACGAAGCGGATCAGCGACTGCTTGCGATCTTCGTTCGTCTGCGGCCGATCGGTCATGGCGCAAGCGTTGACGAGCAATGCGGCCAGCAAGACAACGCCCCCGGCGCCTATGGTTCGGACGAGCCGGCGTCCGGGCGGCTGCCGGCCTGCCGGACTATCGATTTTGTTCACAAGCTCCAGCCTCCGGTCTATTTCTGGTTAAACGGGAACAGCAGCTTTTGGTTTTCCGGCGTGTACATGTTGTCCTTCGTCACGATCAGCGAGTCGATGTAGGTCGACTTGACCTTTTGGCCGTCGATCAGCCGGAGGGCGGATTTGACGCCGAGATAGCCCAAGTTGAAAGGCTTCTGCACGACAATCGCCTTCAGGCTCCCGTCTTCGAGCAGCTTGATCTGATAGATCGAGCTGTCAAAGCCGATCAAGGTGACCCGGTTCGTCACTTCCGCTTCCTTGAGCGCTTTGGCGGCGCCGAGCGCCGCCGGCTCGTTCAGCGCCAAGACGGCGTTCAGGCCGGGCTTGCGCGCGAGCACCCTCTTTACAAGCGCGTAAGCTTTCTCTTCGGCATCCTCGGCGTAGTACGTACCCGCATTATGCGCCGGATCGGACGAAACCGCTTCGAGGATGCCCTTCTCCCGTTCGGCGGACACGACGGAATCCGGAAAGTCGCTTACGATCGCCACGTACGGATTGCCCTTCGTCGCCCGCGCCGCCGCCAGTCCAGCCTGGCGCCCCGCCTCCTGGTGATTGTTAGACACCGAGACGGGCGCGGGCTTCAGCTTCGACGGGGTGTCGATGACGACGAGCTTGATCCCCGCATCCCTCGCCCGCTGGAGCGATTGGGCGATCCGGTCGTCGTCGATCGGCGCGATGACGATGGCTTGGGGCTCGCGGTCGATCGCCGCCTCGAGCAGCTCCGCCTGTGCGTCGGCGTCGGTTTCCTGCAGCGGGCCTTCGATGTCGAGCGAGGCGCCGGCCTCCTTGGCCGCCGCTTCGGCGCCCGCGCTGACCGTCTGCCAGTAGTCCGTCCGGATGTTTTTGGACTTGAGCAGAAGGGTGACGGTCTTTTCCGGGGCGGAGGACGCCGGATAAAGCTTGAAATCAAAAACGGCGTACACGGCGGCCGCCAGCAGCAGCAGCGCGAGCGCGAGGGTAAAGCGTTGGATGCGCATGGACGGGTCGGCCTCCCTCTAGTCGAGTACTTTGGGTATCGTGATCGAGACGCAGGTGCCTTCCGCCAGCTCGCTGCGGATGCGGATGCCGTATTCGGGCCCGAAGAACAGGCGGATCCGCTCGTTCACGTTGTGGATGCCGATGCCGCCTTTGCCCGGATCGGGATTGACCTGCCTTTCCCAGATGCGCGCGAGCTGCACTTCGGTCATGCCGAGCCCGTCGTCTTCCACCTCGAAGACGACGGCGTCCGCCGTCGCGTAGCCGCGGATCGTGACGGTGCCCGGTTCCGGTTTGTTGCGAATGCCGTGATAGATCGCGTTTTCCACGAAGGGCTGGAGCAAAATCTTCAGCGTCCGGTAGGGCAGGATTTCGTCCGAGAACGCAAGCTCGTAGTTCAGCTTGTCCGCGTAGCGCATTTTTTGGATCAGGAGATAGTTCGCGATATGCTCGATCTCCACCCGGATCGGCACGATCTCCTGATCCTTCGTGATGCTTGCCCGGAACAGCTTGGCGAGCGCGGACGTCATGAGCACGACCTCTTCATGTTTTTGCTGCTCGGCCATCCAGACGATGGAGTCGAGCGTGTTGTAGAGAAAGTGCGGGTTGATCTGCGCCTGGAGGAGCTGGAGCTCGCCTTTGCGCTTGTTCTCCTGCGTCTCGATGATTTCCTGCATCAAGTTTTTGATTTGGCCGACCATCATGTTGAACGTCCGCCCGAGCTGGCCGATCTCGTTCATCTGGCCGATCTCGGTCTTGACGTCGAAGTTGCCCTTTTCGACCATCCGCATCGTCTTCTGCAGGTTGCGGATCGGACGGGACAGCCGGTGCGACAGGAAGACCGACACCAGGAGAGAGACGGCGACGCCGCATACGGTGATGAGGATCGAGTTGCGCAAGGTGCTCTTGTAGCCGATGAGATCGCCGGCGTAGGCGACGCCGACGATTTTCCACCCGAAGTTCGTATCCTGGACGGTATAGAACCGCCTGCCCTCGTCGTCGTCGACGGTGAACGAGTCTCCGCTGCCCGCCGTCGTCACTTCGGCGATATGCTCCGTCCGAAGGCTGCTGTAGATGAGCTGCTGTTGGGGGTGGTAGACGATGTTGCCGCTCTCGTCGACGATGAACACGTAGCCTTTTTTGCCCAGATTGATCTGCCGGGCTAGGTCGTTGATGACGCTCAGGTTCAGATCGACGAGAAAGACGCCGTCCGCGGTGATGCCGTCCGTGTTTTTCAGCTCGCGGCTGAGCGACACGACCCACCGGTATTCGTTCTGGATGATGTTCTGCACGTGCGGGGCGGAGATGACGGATTTGCCGCCTTCGTTTTTGGCATTCCGGTACCAAGGCTGCTCCTCGACCTTCGCGTTCGGATTGAGGCTCGTAATCCGCCGGTCCGACACGAAGCGCCCGTTGTAGCCGAACACCATGATCGAGGCGATGTCCTTGCGCGTATAGAGGATCGACTGGAACAGGTCGGAGATCCGCTTCTCGTACGGCCGCCGCTCTTCTTCGCTGATGAAGCTGTTGTTGGAAATGTAGTATTTGACGTCTTTGTTCGTCATGGCGAGCAGGGAGATGTTCTCCATATTGTCGACGTAGGACTGAATGTTCGTGTTGACCTGCTTGATGACTTCCTCGATGTAGCCGCGCGAGTTTTTTTCCACCGCGTCGACGGACAGCCGGAATTGGATGAGGCTCGTGACGGCGATCGTGACGAGGATGAGGCAGGAGAAAGCGACGGAGATGCTCGACTGGATGCTTTTTAGCGGAAACAGCGGACGCAGCGGTCCGCGCGCGAAATACATGTCACCGATTCGTCTCCTTCGCCTGCCGGTCCCTGAAGTCGCGCGGCGTGCAGCCGGTATGCTTCTTGAACAGGATGCTGAAATAGTTCGGGTCGCCGTAGCCGACTTTTTCGGCGATCTCGTAGAACTTGAGCGCGGTGCCGAGCAGCAGCTCCTTCGCCTTCTCGATGCGGACGCGGGTGAGAAACTCGACGAACGTCTCGCCGGTTTGCTGCTTGAACACGAGGCTGAAGTAACTCGTGCTCATGAGGACGTGCCGGCACAGCTCCTGCAGCGAGAGCTTCTCGTTTCCGTAGTTCGCCTCGATGTACGCCTTCGCCCGGACGATCTGCTGGAGCGTATAGTGGTTTCGGTTCGCCTGCGCGGCTTCCATCATCGCGCCCACGACCTGCTTCAGCCAAAATTCGATCTCGTCGAGCGTCTTGAACCGGTAAACGTCCGTAAGCCAGAGCTGCGGCTCGAGGCCGTCCTCCGCGCCGCCCGCGATTCCCATCTCCTGCATCGCGTTTACGAGGAGGAGCACGACCCTCTGCACTTGCAGAAAGCAGGGTCCGACCGGCATCCAGGACGCCTTCAGCTCGGCGACGAGCCGTTCGATTTGGGCGTACGCCTCCGTGGCGGTGCCGGTCTTCACGGCGGCGGCAAGAAGACGCTCGGCGTCCGGCTGGGGCCGCGGCGCGGGGGGGACGGCCTCCAGGTCGGCGACGCTGAGGACGCGGTTTTTGCCGAGGAGGAATCGGTAGTCGAGCGCCGACAGGGCGCCCCGGTACGAGAGCGGCAGCTGCTCCGCCGAGACGCAGGGCCGTCCGACGCCGATCGTCACCGTGAACTTCAGGAATTTCTCCACCAAGTGGCGAACTTCCTCGGCGATGGCGAATGCCTGGTCGTACAGATCGCTTTCCTCGGTCCGGCCGGAGAGGATCGCGACCATCCGCTCCTCGCGCGTCCGGAACAGGAGGACGTCCGAGCGTCCCTGGACCGTCTCTTCGAAAATATTGAAAGCCGCGAAGCGCAAAAACTCCGCGTCGTGCGCGTCGCCGAAATGCGCATCCCGTTCGCCGAAGTCGTCGATGTCCGCGACCATGACGAGGCAGGACGGAGCGAGCGGCGGCAGTCCGAAGTAGGCAAAGCGCTCGTCGATCTCCGGCTTGCCGAGCTCCAGCGCGACGAGGCGCTCGAGGAAGCGTTCCTTTAGCAGCGGCAAGCTTTGGTGAAGCTGATGCTGCAGCCGCGAAAGATCCTCGAGCCGACGCGCCTCCTCATCCATCTCCCGGCGGACTTTGTCCAGCAGCTCCCGGATTTCCCGCGCGGTGATCGGCTTCAGAATGAAGTCCGACACGCGGAGACGGATCGCCTGCTGGGCGTACTCGAACTGATCGTAGCCGGTCAGGATGATCATTTTGATATAAGGGAACTGCGTCGCGACGAGCTCGGCCAGCTCCAGACCGTCCATGTACGGCATGCTGATGTCGGAGATGACGAGGTCGGGCTTGCGCCTCTCGATCGCATCCCAGGCTTCCCGACCGTTCGCGTAGTCGCCCGCAAGCTCGAAGCCGTGCTCCTCCCAGCGGATCGTCATCTTCAACCCTTCCCGCACGACCGCTTCGTCGTCGACGACGATAACCTTGTACATCGCTTGTCCCTCATTTCCTCTCGGTTGCGCAACCGACAACCGTCTCGCAAGCTGCGGTCCTTTCATCATAATCCAACGATTCTCGCGCGAGGGGGGAAAATCCTCCAATCCCGGGTCACAATTCCATGATTTCTCGCCGGAGAGCCGCAGCGCTGCGGAAAAAGAGCGCCAGGACCGATATGCTATAATAGAAGGCAAAGATTCGGGACCGAGAGAGGAACATGACCGTTGAAAACGTTGGTGATCGCCGAAAAGCCCGATATGGGGCGAAATATCGCGGCCGTGATCGAGCCGAAGGCGGCGAACAAGCGAACCTATCTGGAGGGCGAGCGCTACATCGTCACTTGGGCGATCGGGCATCTGATCGGTCTCGCCGAGCCGGATTTGTACGACGAGAAATACAAGAAGTGGCGGTTCGACGATCTGCCGATCATTCCCGAGCGGTTCAAGCTGCTTCCGAATCCCCGGACGAAGGATCAGCTCCAGGTCATTCGCGAGCTTGCCGGCCGCTGCGACCGGCTCGTCAACGCCTGCGACGCCGGGCGCGAGGGGCAGCATATTTTCGCGCTCATTCAGCGGCATCTGGGTCTCGCGCAGCCGGTGAAGCGGCTGTGGATTTCGGACCTGACGGCGGAGACGATCCGCAAAGGGTTCGCGGAGCTGAAGGAGGGGGCCGAGTACGACAATCTGACCAAGGCGGCGCAGGCGCGCAGCGAGGCCGACTGGCTGATCGGAATGAACGGCTCCCGCGCTTTTACGACCAAGCACAACGAACTGCTGTCGGTCGGCCGCGTCCAGACGCCGGTGCTCGCGCTCATCTACGACCGGCAGGTGCAGATCGAGTCGTTCGACTCGCTCACCTATTACGAGGTGTCGGCGACGTTTGTCCAAGGCGAGACGACGTACCGGGGACTGTGGCAGGGCGAGCGGATCATGGATCCCGCCCGGGCCGAACGGCTCGCGGAGAAGGTGCGGGGCAAGGACGGCCGGATCGCCAGCTACGAAGCCAAGGATACGAAGGAGTACCCGTGGCGGCTGTACGACCTGACGCTTCTGCAGCGGGAGGCGAACGGCAAGCTGGGCTTTTCCGCCAAAAAGACGCTCGACGTCGCGCAGGCGCTCTATGAAAAGCACAAGGCGATCACGTATCCGCGAACGAACTCGAACTACGTGAACAACGAGAACATCCCCGAGATGCACCGCGCCCTCGATGCCCTGCGGGGAACGGAATTCGAAGCGATCGCGGCGGGGGGCAACAAGCGGCTCGTCCATCCGGGCAACCGCGGCGTCTGCAATCCGGCCAAGGTCGAAGATCACCACGCGATCATGCCGACGGCGAAAAAAACGCAGGGGCTCTCGCCCGACGAGCGCAAGCTGTACGAGATGATCGTGCGGCGATTCGTCTCGCACTTCTACCCGCCTGCGGAGTATCGCGTGCATACCGTGCTGACCGAAGTCGAGGAGGAGACGTTCAAGACGACGGTGAAGCAGCTGCTGTCTCCGGGGTGGAAGGTCGTCTACGGCGACCAGCCGCCCGGCGGCGGCGTTCCGAAGAAGGGCAAAGGCGGCGCGAAGGACGACGGCGGCGAGCAGGAGCGCGAGGAGGAAGAGGAGACGAACGCGCCGTTCGAGCTGGACGCCGGCCGGGGCGTTCGCTGCGCCGAAGCGGAGGCGAAGGCGAAGGAGACGCAGCCGCCGAAGGCGTACACCGAAGGCACGCTGCTGAAGGCGATGGAAAGCGCGGGCAAGCAGATCGAGGATGAGGAGCTGCGCGACGTGATGAAGGATTCCGGGCTCGGGACGCCGGCGACGCGCGCAGCGACGATCGAGCGGCTGAAGCAGGTCGGCTACGTCGAGATGCAGGGCAAAAAGATCGTCATCACGCCGAAGGGGCGCTCGGCCATCCAGCTCATTCGCGGCGCGGGGGTCGAGCTGCTCGCTTCCCCGGAAATGACTGGCCAGTGGGAGCGGCGGCTGAACGAGATCGCGCGCGGGCAGGCGTCCGCCGAGACGTTTATGGCGAACGTGCAGAAGTTCACCCGCCTCATCATCGACAAGGTGCGAATGCAGCGTCCGGCTGCGAAGACGGCGTTCGCGCGGCCGGAGAAGCCGGCCAAGGGAGCGAGCCGCGCGGGCGGCCGGGGCGCGGCACGGTCCGCCGAAGGCGCCGCCGGCGAGGGCGGCGGTCCGGCCGCCGGGAGAGCGGCGCGCAAGCCGCGG
>NZ_JAJFOW010000247.1 GCF_020731285.1 Cohnella baijiui | reverse complement strand
CTCAAGCACAATCATCAATATTCACCCTCCCGAATCGCTTCATACGGTTGCAGCTTCAATGCAGAGCGAACCGGGAAGAAAGCCGCTACAATGGCAATAAGTGTCGTGAGGATTGTCGTACCCAAGCCGATTAAAAGACCCGTTGACCAATTAGGAAATAGCATCGGCAGCTGCAGCACTTGCAGAATAAGAATCCGGTTATCATATAGAGCGGCTCCTGCTGCTAGCGATCCAATCGCGGCACCAATAACGGAAGCAAATCCCGCTTCCATCA
>NZ_JAJFOW010000246.1 GCF_020731285.1 Cohnella baijiui | reverse complement strand
CTTCAACATTTTTAGGCACGTATACGAAAAACCCACCGGTCCAAAGCGCTTGGTGCAACGCTGTAACCTTATGCTGTTCGATGCCGCTTTGGAACAGATATTTCTTAATCAGATCACCATGTTCCTTTATAGCTTCGGCTAACGGCATAAACACAACACCTTGTTCCTTTAGGGAATTGCTGATGTTTGCGTATACAATGCTTGCATGCTTTTGCACAATGATATTTTCATTGTCTGCATCTAATAGCTCTACAATTTCTTGCGGGAGTTCTTCC
>NZ_JAJFOW010000245.1 GCF_020731285.1 Cohnella baijiui | reverse complement strand
GTTAATCTTAACCAGTCGATTTGTTGACGGCAAAGAAGCCGAACGCATTGGCCTAGCAAACCGTGCAATTCCGCTCGACTCCTTATTGGATGAAGTAAAGAAGATTGCCGAACTAATTGCGCTAGAGAAAAGTGCGGTTTCCATTCGGGCTTCACTTGAAGCGGTTACACACGGTATTCTAGCCGGTCAGGAAAGCGGCATGGATAAGGAAGCCGCCTTATTTGGCGAACTGTTCACATCAGAAGATATGAAAGAGGGCGTCAACGCGTTTATTGAA
>NZ_JAJFOW010000244.1 GCF_020731285.1 Cohnella baijiui | reverse complement strand
AAAAAAGTGGACAAAAAATCTTACTATCGGATTAGCGCTTCCGGCCTTGCTGCTGATGGGCTGTGGTACCAGCGGCAGCAGCACAAGTACAGGGGGCGGCGCTCCGAAGGAGAAGACAGAAGCGGCCAGCGGAATTAAAGAACGCAAAATTAAAGCAGGCATTGGCTTAAATGAAGATCATCCGCAAGGACAGGGGTTAATTAAGTTTAAAGAACTTGTGGAGGAAAAAAGCGGCGGCAAAATGAAGGTGCAGAACTTCTACAGCGCTACGCTAGGTG
>NZ_JAJFOW010000243.1 GCF_020731285.1 Cohnella baijiui | reverse complement strand
ATGCATAATCAACTCCTCCACTTGGGTACCGGGCATATAGGCCGCAAACAACTGGCCCGCTGTCGTATTCAGCATACTGCCGCGCGACCCGACCCGAATGCCGATCGTAATCTGGCGGTTGCTTTCCTCGATGTGAATAAAGTACGGACCTCTCTCGCCCCAAATGGATAGAGCAACCGTCTCATTTAACCTCTCCCGCAGACGTACAAGCGCAGGCTTGGCCTGTTCTTTGATGTCAATACGCTGAGAGGCTTTAAGACCCATTTGGATTAATGCAT
>NZ_JAJFOW010000242.1 GCF_020731285.1 Cohnella baijiui | reverse complement strand
CTGACAACCGCTAATATCGGGGATGAAGTAACCTTTACACAAAGAAAAGCTGTAAATAAATTAGAAGATAAGTCTCTGACATACCAAATTGGTGCGAATTCTTCTCAAACTATGAGCGTTGACATCGGAAGCATGAGCTCTTCTGCTCTGAATGTATCAGGAATTAAAGTGACTTCTGCTCAAGCAGCAGAAGCTTCTATTTCAGGTATCAACCGTGCGATTGAGCAGGTTTCTGCTGAACGTTCAAAACTGGGTTCGTTCCAAAACCGTCTAGAACAC
>NZ_JAJFOW010000241.1 GCF_020731285.1 Cohnella baijiui | reverse complement strand
TTGGGAACGTATGCAAAAAAGCCAAGGAGAGGTAGAAGCTGAGGAGGATGCAAACCGTTTTGAAGAATCCTTCTACACATTTATTGACAGCTTTAAAAGATGGCTTAACACCCAAAAGCCTCGTCCGACGGATGTGGATGAGGTACTGGCCATTCCTGAGGTGGAGAAGATGGTGGAACGCCTCCCGGTTCCGCTTTATTTAAACTTCGAGACAGAGGTGGAGTATATTCTTGAAGGAAGAGAGCGACTTGAACAAGATAAGTATGACTAAGTATTCAC
>NZ_JAJFOW010000240.1 GCF_020731285.1 Cohnella baijiui | reverse complement strand
AATGAAAGATCATAATCACAACAAAAAACAGCGGAACATAGATCATGAAAGAAGCAAAGAATACCGTGGCGAAGTACCCCAACTGCGTAGACAGCGTATCTCCATATACTACCGCGCTGCGAACGCCAAAGATCAGCGCAATCGCAACACCGGTTCCCAGGCCAGTCCGTAAGTTCTTTTTGCTCATCGGAACACTGCTTGTGCGATCATGTACCTCAATCTCATCTGATATAATTCCAAGGCTCATCGCTCTACCCATATAGTATAGCCCTTGAACGAT
>NZ_JAJFOW010000239.1 GCF_020731285.1 Cohnella baijiui | reverse complement strand
GACAGGAAGTCGGCATGGTATTTCAGCATTTTAACTTATTTCCTCATATGTCGGTAATCGAGAATGTGATTGAAGCACCTGTCCATGTAAAAAAGGTAAGCAAAGCAGAAGCAAGACAAAAAGCAATGGAGTTATTAAGGAAAGTTGGATTATCGGATAAAGCGGATGCGTATCCTGAGCAATTATCAGGGGGGCAGAAGCAGCGAGTGGCGATTGCAAGGGCATTGGCTATGGAACCGAAAGTGATGCTATTCGATGAGCCCACGTCAGCGCTTGACCC
>NZ_JAJFOW010000238.1 GCF_020731285.1 Cohnella baijiui | reverse complement strand
GCACGCAATAGGCTGCACAATAAGCAGAAAAGAAGGGCGGAGAAGAGGAAGGGAGATCATCGTATCTTCTGTCTCTTCTCTTTTTATCTTCGGTTCGTGATAAAGGCGCCCAGCGCTCGTCTTGTTTTGCTTATGATACGAAAGGATGTCGTAGAGGATGAAGGCGAAGAAAAAAATGCTGCTGGTAGCGTACCTATTTCCGCCGATTGGCGGGGGCGGTGTACCGCGTGCTTTGAAGATGGCCCGGTATCTGGCAGAAGAAGGCTGGGACGTGCACGTAC
>NZ_JAJFOW010000024.1 GCF_020731285.1 Cohnella baijiui | reverse complement strand
TACAATCTGTTCCCTATTCCCGCCAACGAGACGCCCGCCATACCATTAAGGAACATTTTGTTCCCTAATCCCGTACACGAGACGCCCGCCACACCATTATGGAACAATTTGTTCCCTATTCCCGCACACGAGACGCCCCGCAAGGCGCCTACTTCCCGCCCAACTGACCGCGCAACCGATTCCGCTCCGCGACCAGCTCCCGGAAGGCGGCGTCGAGCGCTTCCGCCTCGGCCGGCGGCGGCTGCATGCCGAGCTTGCCCATCACCTCCGCCAGCCTCGTCTCCGTCCGCATCAACTCCTCTTCCGCCGACCTGCGGCTGACGTCGTTCGGGCGTGCCGTTCGTTTGGCCGCCTCATACGCTTCCCAGCCGCCGTCGAACGAGACGACCCGATCGCCCTCGATCGAGAGAATGCGGCTCGCCACGCGATCCACGAACCGACGGTCGTGCGAGACGAACAGCAACGTGCCCTCGTACTGCATCAACAGCTCTTCAAGCGCCTCGACGGTCGGCAGGTCGAGAAACGTCGTCGGCTCGTCCAGGATCAATACGTTCATGTCGCCTAAGAACACTTTGGCGAAAGCCGCCTTCACCCGTTCACCGCCGCTCAAGTCCGCGACCGCCTTAAACACGTCGTCTTGGCGGAACAGCAAACGGGCCAGGACGTTGCGGACGAGCGGCTCCGAATGGACCGACGTTTCCAGAACATTCGCCAGCACCGTCCGATCCGGCCGAAGAATATCCAGGTTCTGGCTGAAATAGCCCGGCTTCACGTTCGCGCCGAGGCGGAATCCGCCGTCTTCGTGCAGCAGCTGGCGAAGCAGCGTCGACTTGCCCGAACCGTTCGGACCGATCAGGGCGACCTTCTCGCCGGCCGAAATGCGGAACGTCGCCTCTCGCCACAACGTCCTCCCGCCGGCCGAAGCTTCCGCGCGATTAGCGACGATGAGCTGCTTGCCCCGGAGCAGCTCCGCGCCCGGAATGTCCATCCGAACGGTCGGAGGCTCCTTCGGCTTGTCGACGCGCTCCAGCTTCGCGAGACGGGTCTCGATCGACCGGATGACGCGGTGCACGTCCTTCTGCTTTTTGCCGTGCTCCGTCTTGTATAGACGGGATTCCGAAGTGCTCATGCGCGAAGGCGGCTTCATCATTTTGCTCGCTTTCCGCTCCTTGAGATGAACGGCCTGCTCGAGCTGCATTCTTTTGTCGATATAAGCCTCGTATGCCGCCTGTTGACGTTCTTTTTCCGCCTGCTTTTGGACCAAATAGTCGCTGTAGTTCCCTTTGTATTCCTGAACGGATTCGTCCTCCAGTGCCCAAATGCGGCCGCACGTCCGATCCAGAAACGCGCGGTCGTGGGAGACGACGACGACGGCGCCCCGGTAGCGGTCCAACTGCGCCTCCAGCTTCGCGATCCGCCGCGCGTCCAGATGCATCGTCGGCTCGTCCGCGAACAGCACATCCGCGTCTCGAGCGAGCGCCTCGTCGATCGCCTTTGCCGCCGTTTCCCCGCCGCTAAGCCCGTCGGCGTCCGGCTTGAGCTGAGGCAGCAGACTTCGCGAAGCTCCCGTCTCAACGGTGCCTCCATCCGCTCGGATGGTACCCGCCAATAGCCGGAGCAGCGTCGTCTTGCCGGCGCCGTTGCGGCCGACGATGCCGATCCGATCGCGTTCGGCGATCCGCAGCAGCGGGATCGCGAACAGGCGTCTGTCGCCGATCGATTTTTCCAACTGATGTGCCTCTACTATCGTTCGCAACATCAAAAAAACCTCCCGTCCGGGAATCCGGATAGGAGGCGGCATAGGCAAGACGGCACGGATTGAAGACGCCCAAAAGGGCGCCCGTTCCGCGCTGCAAGCTTCCCAAAGACCGTACGAATCCTATCCAGAAAAAACCCGTTTCTCGCGAATTTTTTCTTGTCCGTAGATAGGATTAGTTGTTCATCGGCCTTTGGTTCACCCATTTCTTTTCAGATGACTCGACTCTACCACACTCTCCCGTCTCTGGCAACCGCGCGTCGTATGCGACTAATCTTGCGTATCCGTTACGCCCGATATCCCAGCAATCGGGCAATCGGCGCAAGCAGGCCGAAGATGGCGGTTTGCACGAAACGCGGGGGATTGGCAAGCCGGAACTCCCGCTTGTACCTCTGCATGAGCAATGCGCTCTGAAGCAGGTTGGGCGCGCCGGCCGCATTCGTTTTTCCAGCGCGGGAAAGCGCGAAGGTCGTTTCGAAAAAACGTTCGGTATCGAGCGCCGGCAGCGTCTCCCAGAGAAGCCGGGCCGGTTCGTTCCCGCCGTTCCACATCGTATGCCGCATGCCGGGCGGTATCCGAAAGCGTTCGCCGGTCCGGTAAATCCGCTCTTTCCCGTTCACTCGCGCATGAACGCAGCCGGTCAACACCTCGAATCGCTCCTCCTGCTCCGGGTGCAGATGTTCGGGCGGCGCGCCGCTGCCCGGCGCATAACTCGCCTCCATCTCGAGCACCTCTCCCCGGGTCATCTTCGCCGTCTTGCGAATGACGAGCTTTTGTCCCCGTAACGGGTCCGCCAGCAAATCTCCCGCTTGCGCCATCGCTTTCCTCTCCCTTCGTTTCAAAACGAACCATGTACGTCTTCAAGATAAGGCGAGTAGGCGGATGTTGTCAAGACGAACATCGTACGTTTTGCAAACTAGGAACCGGATTGACATCGAATCGCCTTAAACCGTACACTGTTAGGTATGGTATACATCAAAAAAATCGACCAGCATGCACTGATCGAAAAGACGTTCGAACTATTGGAGCGGGAAGGCGTCGAGGCGGTCTCGATGCGGCGGCTCGCGGCGTTGATGATGGTCCGGCCATCCTCTCTCTATCACCATTTCCCGGACAAAGCCGCCCTGCTCCGCGAGATCGCGGAGCGAGGGTTGTTGATGTTGGCCGCCGAGCTGAAGCGCGCCGCAGAGCTCGCGATGCCCGATCCCCGTCGCCGCATCCATGCGATGGGAATGACGTACCGCGAATGGTCGCTGCGGCATCCCGAGCTGTACCGGCTTCTATTTGCGGACGCTCCGCCGCTCTCTGAGGGAATGTCGCCCGCTTCGGACGCGGCCTTCGCTCCGATGCTGACGGCAATGGGCGAGCTCGTCGGCGAAGCGAAAGCGCCCGCGGCGACGCTAGGCACGTGGGCCTTTGTCCATGGATACGTCATGCTGGAGCTGACCGGACATGTTCGGCAATGTCTGCCTATCGAAGGGTTTCAGCTCGGTCTGGGCTGCTTCGTAGACGGGCTTGGACGGTCGTAGCAACTGCTGGACGACAGAGAAAGGAAGATTCGCTCGTGCAAGGCTACAACGTACTGATGGTCTACAACGCGGCCATGGATCGGCTGCTGCTGTGCAAGCGCCGCAAAAATCCATATCAGGGCTTGAGCAACCTCGTCGGCGGCAAAATCGAAACGGGAGAAACGGGCCAGGAAGCCGCGTATCGGGAGCTGTACGAAGAGACGGGCATTCCGGGCGAACGCATCAAGCTGCATCATGTCATGGACCTCACCTACTACTGGCAAAATTGCTACGTGGAGGTGTACGCCGGCAGGCTGAAAGCCGACATGGCGGTATTCGGCGACGAAAACGAATTGTATTGGTCGGATCTGGATCAAAACTTCTTCGACTTGTCGATGTTCGCGGGAGAGGGCAACATCGGTCATATGATCGAGCAGGTGAAAATGCGGCGCGATTTGCTTCTGGCCGACTAAGGTCGGCGCACTCGCCTCTACCGCATGCTGCCGCCAGCCGGCTTGCATGCCTTCTTCCGGCGGCTGGCCTGCGCGCGACCTTTCGGCAGCCATTCCCGTTTCCGCCGTCTGCGGAACACCGTTTCCACTTCAGCCTCCAACGCTCGCCCTTCGTCCTTTCGGCCTTCATCACCCGCCCCTTCAGCCCTCGACGCTCGTCCTTTCGGCCTTCTTCTCGGGCGTGAGCGCCGCTTCAAATTCGCTTTTTCCGCTTTCTCTCTTCCGCAGGTCCAGCGCCCGGCCAAGACGGCGCACCCCTTCTTCGATCTCCGTTTCGCTCAGATGACCATAGCCCAGCAGCATCTTACGCTTCGGTAGAATTCCCGCTTCGACCCCCGCTTCGGCCATGCGCCGCACCGCGTCCGGCGGGAAGTCCGCCGCGAAGGAGACGGCCAGATGCAGGCCGACCGCTTGGCCGAGTATGCGGTATTCTTTCGTCCAATGCACCTCCATAGCTTGAACCAGGCGGTTCCGTTTTTTGTGGTACAGCTTTTTCATCTTCTGTAAGTGCGCCCGCAGGTGACCTTCCTCCAGAAAACGGGCGAGCGCGAGCTGGTCGAGGATCGGCGTCTGGAAGTCCGACAGCCGCTTAAGCGCCCTGGCGCCGGCCACGAGCGGCTCCGGCAGCACCATGAAGCCGATGCGCAGCGCGGGAAACATCGTCTTGCTGAACGTACCGACGTAAACGACCCGCTCGGGATCGAGACTTTGCAGCGAATGGATCGGCGGTCCGTCGTAACGGAATTCGCTGTCGTAGTCGTCTTCGATCAGATAGCCGTCTCCCCGGCGAAGGTAGGACAAGAGCGCGATGCGCCGCTGGATCGGCAGGACGCCGCCGAGCGGAAAATGATGGGACGGCGTCACGTAAACGCATTTCGGGCGGATTTGCTGAGGCAGCAGGCGGGGATCGAGTCCCTCGTCGTCCGCGCGGACCGAGATGATCGTCGCGCCCGTAGACGCGAAAAGCGTCTTCAAATCCTCGTTCGTCGGATCCTCCAAGATGATTTCGTCACCCGCGCGCAGCAAAAGCCGCGTAAGCAGGTTGAGCGCCTGAACGGCTCCGTTCGTCACGAGGACCTGCTCGGGCCGGCAAACGACGCCGCGGGTCCGCCACAGGTGATCCGCCAGCTCTCGCCGCAAAGCCGCCCAACCTGCGGGGTCGCCGTAGCCGAGATCGTCGGGGGCGATGTTCGCCGCGGCGCGCTGCAGCAGCGTCCCCCACAAGCGAAGCGGGAAACGGTCCGCCGCGGGCTGCCCCGTTTTGAACGAGATGGCCGCGCCGACCTTCCGCGTCACGGCATCGGCCTTGCGATTCTCCGGTGCGCTCGGCGCTTTTCCGCTTTCATACTCCTTCATGCAGGCACCGTCGGCGACATAAGTGCCTGCGCCCGGCCGCCCCACAATGTAGCCTTCGGCCAGCAGCTGCTCGTATGCTTCGAGCGCGACGTTACGCGAGATTCCAAGCTCCCCGGCGAGCTCCCGCGTCGACGGAAGCTTCGCGCCCGCCGGCATCCGGCCCGTCAGGATCGCTTCGCGAAACGCTTCGAGCACTTGGCGGAACAACGGAACGGTCTCTCGCCGATCGATCGCAAACCACATGAACCTCGCTCCTTTCCAAGTGGTACTGTCAAATTCGCCTTCAAACGGCCCTTTTGCCGACCAGTAGATCTTGCTACAGTATACCTCATCCCCTTGCGAAGGAGTTGCCCGAATTTGCAAACCCCGCCCAAGCTCGCCTATGTCGAGCTTACGCTTGCCACCGTCATTATCGGCAGCTCCGTCGTCGTCGGCAAATGGACGACGGAGCAGATGCCCGTCTTCTTTTCCCAAGCCGCTTCGCTGGCCATCGCCCTCCTCGCGCTCGTACCGATTCTCGCGTTCCGGCGCGGCCTCTCGCTCCGGGTTACGCGAAAGGACGTGCTTCTCCTGATTGCGCAGGCGCTGCTCGGCATGTTTTTGTTCCGCGTGTTCATGCTGTACGGCCTCCGTCTCGTCACCGCATCCGAGGCCGGTATCGTGACCAGCCTGACGCCAGCCGTCGTCGCGGTGCTCTCGTACCCGCTACTGCGGGAGCGCCTGAGCTGGCGCGGCGCGCTCGGCGTGCTTTGCGCGCTGACCGGCGTCGCGAGCATCCGGATGTTCGAGTGGATCTCGGCGGGCCATGCCGCCGCGGCAGCCTCCGCGCTTGGTCTCCTGCTCGTCTTCGCGGCCGTCGTCGGCGAGGCGATGCTCTTGATTCTGCGGAAACTGACGGCCAGCCAAGTATCTTCCCTCGCCGGTACATCCTACGTCATCCTTTTTTCCTTTTTGATGTTCCTGCCGGTCGCGGGCGCCGAGCTCCGCAGCTTCGAGATCTTCAGCCTCGGCTGGCGGAGCTGGGCCGTGTTGGCTTATAACGGTTTGATCATCACCTTGCTGGCGTACGTCCTCTGGTTCCGCGGCATATCGCGTGTGCCGGCGGGAACCGCGGGCGTATATACGAGCATCATCCCCATCAGCACGCTGGTCTTGTCCTATACCTTGCTGCATGAACCTCTGTCTTGGATACACGCATTCGGCTGCGCCTTCGTCCTTGCCGGCGTCGCCCTCGTGTCCAAGCGCGGAACGATGAAGGGGTCCGGCAAACGGCAAAACGCCCCCCGCCGTCGAGGCGAGGGGCGCGCAGTCACGGATCCGAGCGATCCGCGATACGTTCGTACAGAAAATCCACCACATGCTTGACTTCCATGGCGGCGGGATCTCCATGCTTGCTGACGCCGAGCTTCATCTGGAGCAGGCACCCCGGATTGCTCGTGAGCAAATACCGGGCGCCGGTCCGATTGGCGTGTTCCATCTTGTGATCCAGGATCTGGCCCGCCATCTCCGGTTGCGTGACGTTGTATATACCGGCAGAGCCGCAGCAGCGGTCCGCCTCCTGCATCTCGACGAAAGTCGCGTTCGCGACGCTCCGCATGAGCTGGCGCGGCGCGTTTCCGCTCTTCATGACGTTGCGCAGGTGGCAGGAGTCTTGGTAGGTGATCGTCACCGGCTCGGCGGCGGTCGCGGCCGCTTCGTCGAAAGCGGGGATCCGGCCTCGCGAAACGAGCAGCTGGCTGATGTCCACGACCCGTGCGGCGAACTTCGCAGCCAGCTCGCGGTATGCGGGATCGTCGTGCAGTAGATGGTCGTACTCGACGAGCAGCGCGCCGCAGCCGCCCGCGTTCGAAACGATGTAGCTGACGCCGGCTTCTTCGAACGCCCGCAGATTCGAACGTGCGAGCTCGCGCGCCTGCTCCATCTCCCCGCTATGCGCGTGCAGCGCGCCGCAGCAGGTCTGGGTCGGCGGGATGACGACCTCGAAGCCCGCT
The DNA here is from genome assembly GCF_020731285.1 of Cohnella baijiui. GTDB lineage: Bacteria > Bacillota > Bacilli > Paenibacillales > Paenibacillaceae > Cohnella. Next base: position 95,856 of record NZ_JAJFOW010000024.1, on the reverse strand, counting down.
TCGGACAGCAGCTTGACGGTATTCACGTTCGTCTCGGCGAACAAAACGTCCATGATGCAGCCTCGGAACAAAGCGACGCGGGCGATCGCCTCGCCCTTGGCGGGATAGAAGGTGCCGATCCGCTCGACCACGCCCTGGCCTGATGCCTCCGGGATAATGCCCTCCATCTCACGCACCGGCTTCGGCAGGAGCCGCAATAGGCCGGCACCGCGAACGACGCTGCGCAGGCCGGACTTCTGGTAGAGCGCAATCCCCTTGCCCATCCACTTCAGCCGGCCGCGATGCGGAAAGACGCCTTTGAAAAAGAGGTTGCGGATGCCTTTTACCGGGAGCCCGTGTTCGGCATGATCCTCGATCGCGTCCCGGGCTTGCTCGATCAGCTGGCCGTATTTGACGTCGGCCGGGCAGGCCGGCTCGCAGGCGCGGCAGCCAAGACAGTGATTCATCTGGTCGGCGAACGCTTGATCAGGCTCCATAAGGCCGTCGGCCACCGCTTTCATGAGCGCGATGCGGCCCCTTGGCGATTCGGGCTCCAATCCCGTTTCCCGGAAGGTCGGACAGGCCGGCAGGCAAAAGCCGCAGCGCATGCAGTTCGTCAGTTGATCGTAATCGAGCTTGGCGAGCAGCGTGCGGGATAACGGATTCGCATGATTGATCGCCGGCTTTTTCGGATATGCGGACGTTTCGGTCGGATTAGCCACGTTCGATCACCACCCTTTTTCTCGTCTCCTTAGCGAACATCTTGCCCGGATTGAGCAGGTGGTCCGGGTCGAACGCGCGCTTGATTCCCTTCATCACTTCCATTCCCGCCGCGCCGACCTTCCACTCGAGGAAAGGCGCCTTGACCATGCCGACGCCATGCTCACCCGTGATCGTCCCGCCGAGCGCGATCGCCGCCTCGAAAATTTCCTCGAACGCCAGTTCGACGCGGTGCACCTCGTCCGCGTCCCGCGCGTCCGTCGTCGCCGTCGGGTGCAAATTGCCGTCCCCCGCGTGGCCGAACGTGGCGATCGAGACACCGTGCTTGCGGGCGATCTCCTCGATCCGCAGCACCATGTCCGCGATGCGCGAACGCGGCACCGTCGCATCCTCCAGCATCGTCGTTGGCCGCAGCCGCGCGAGCGCCGTGAACGCGCTGCGCCGGGCCGTCAGCAGCCGTTCGGCATGCTCGCGGCTTTCGGCGACCTCGACGCGATCCGCTTGTTCGCTATCGCAAATCTCTTGGATGCGGGCGATATCCCGCTCCACCGTCTCCGGATCGCCGTCTTGCTCGATCAACAGGATGGCCGCCATGTCCCGGGGCAGCCCGAGCTTGGCGAAATCGTCGACGACGCGGATCGTCGGATTGTCCATGATCTCCAGCGTCGCGGGGATGATCTTGCTTTCGATGATGCGCGAGACGGTTCGCGCCGCCCCATACAGATCCTTGTACATGGCGAGCATCGTCTTTTTGCTGGCGGGCGGGGGCACGAGCTTCAGCGTCGCCTCGGTCACGATGGCGAGCGTCCCCTCCGAGCCGACCAGCAGCTTGGTAAGGTCGTAGCCCGCGACGTCCTTCATCAGCTTGCCGCCGGTCCGGACGATCTCGCCGCTCGCCAGCACGGCTTCGAGCCCGATGACGTAGTCCTTGGTCGTGCCGTACTTCAACCCGCGCAGCCCGCCCGAGCATTCGGCGATATTGCCGCCGATCGTCGAGATCCGCATGCTGCTCGGGTCCGGCGGGTAGAACAACCCGAGCGACTCGATGTGCGCGATGAAGCTCGCCGTGATCAGGCCGGGCTGCACGGTCGCCGTAAGGTTTTCCATATCGACCTCGAGAATCCGGTTCATCCTATGCATCACCATCACGACGCCGCCCTGGATCGGCACTGTGCCTCCGCACAGATTCGACCCGGATCCGCGGGTAACGACGGGCACCCGATGGGCGGAAAGCGCCTGCATGATTTCGGATACCTGCCCCGTCGTCTCCGGATAGATGACGCCGTCCGGCAGCGACTGCAGCATCGGCGTCCCGTCGTACGAATGGGCGACCCGCGCCTCCGAATCATCCCGAAAAAACTTGTCGCCGACGATGTTGCGAAGCCGTCGGGTCAATGCCGCGTCTAACATCGCTTGATTCCTCGCTCTCCAATTAGTCAGGTCATCTGATGACTTTGGATATAGTATAGGGGAAGCCGCCGATTTTGTATAGGGGCTCCATGAGGCGCTTCGCCGCGAGCGGTCCGTCAATCCGGCCGCAAACGGCGAAGGGCCGCATCCAGAATATCCTGAAAAACGGCGTTCCAGCCTTCGTAGTGCAAGGCTGCGTCCTCGGGCGCGACGAACATTCTCCCCGCGCATTCGTGCTTGGCGTCGAAAGGATGCAGCCGCTCGATCCTCATGACGTAAAAAGCCTGATACCCGACACGCGGGTATGGGCCGCTCTCGCTCCATCGCGGATTGCCGCGATGGTCGACCGACACCGCGCCGAGCGGCTCGCAGCGCCCTTCGACGCAGCCCTCCTCCAGCGCCTCCCGGAGAAAGCACATCTCGGGCGTCTCGCCCGCCTCGATGTGGCCGCCCGGGATGTCCCACCCGCGTCCGCGGACGTCGACCAGCATCAGCTCCCCATTGTGAAAGGCCATTCCGTGCACGCTGGTGACGAGCGCCCGCTCCGGTTCGCAGTCGGTATGCCAGGTCAATCGGACCGGGCCGCCCCAGTCGACCTCCACACTCGACATCGCCATCCCTCCCGTCCTTTTCCAACGATTCAGACTTAGGGTTCCTGTGACGGGGCGGGATCAGCCGACTGACGCTGCAGCTCCTGCAAATACTGGTCGAGCTGGTCGAACCGGTCCTCCCAGGCGCGCCGGAACGACTTCAACCAGTCGTCCAATTCGTTGAACGGCTGCGGACGAAGCCTGTAGATGCGCATTTGGGCGACGGGCTTCACTTCGACGAGGCCGGCCTCGCTAAGCACGCGCAGATGTTTGGACACTTGCGGTTGATGCAGCTGCAGCCGGTCGGCAATCTCCCCGACCGGGCGGGGCCCGTCGCGGAGCAGCTCGACAATGTGCAGGCGATTGGGCTCGGCTAGCGCGCTAAGCGTCGTCGTGTTCATAGCAAAATCTTCTCCATTCGCGGCATGATGAAACGTACGTCCGAAATTCTTACCCTCCATTATACCACGCGAAGCGCGGGCGTGCGCTGCTTTTGGAGAACGAAGGTCCGCCGTCTCGCAAAGGCGCCCGGAGGCGATGCGCCGTCCCCTCCGGGCCGGAGCCTCAATCCCGCGTCAGGGCGTACACCGAGGGTTGCAGCCCCTTCAGGCTAAGCGCCGCTTTCTCGAATGCGCGCAGCTGTGCGTCTGCGGCGGCGGCGAGCAACGCTTCTCGGGCGTCCGTGAGTACGATCGCCCGGCCTCCCGGCGCGAGCACCCGCCGCATTTCGCCCAGCATCCCGCGGTACAGCGCTGCGAGCGGCTCGTCCGCCGCGATCTGTCGCCCGAAGGGCAGGTTGGCCGCGATCTTGTCCGCGGAAGCGGCGTCGAGCGGCAGCCGCCGGGCATCCCAATGCCGGATGCGAACCCCGGGATGCGTCCCGACGTTCGCTTTCGCCGCAGCGACGGCCTCCTCGGATAGATCGCCGCCCGCCAGCGCGGCGTAAGGATAGGCGAGCCGTTCGCCTAGCAGCGTCCCCGACCCGCAGCAGGGATCGACGAAGCGGTCGCCGGGCGCGGGACCGGACAACCAGACGAGGGCGTGCGCGACAGTCGGCCGCAACGCGGCGCGCGTAAACGTCCGCTGCGCGCCGCGGAAGCGGTACGCGGCATCGGTGAGACGCAAGGAGAAGGCGGCCCGGTCGTGCGCGATATCCAGCCGGAACTCCAGCGCATGCGAATCGGGGTCGCGGCGAAGCCGCCGCCCGCAGCGGCGTTCGATCCCCCGGGCGGCTGCGTCGGCCGCTTCGAAACGGGAGTAGGTATGCGGCCCGACGCGGCTCGCGTGAATCTGATAAGCGATTTTTCCTTTCGCCCATCCGGGAAGCAAGTCCGCCGGTTCGAGCTCGGAGACGTCCCGCTCCAGCCGGACCAGGTCCGACTTGTGGGGGCCGACGGCGAAGCGGAGAAGCAGCCGGTACAGATTGTCCGCCGTGCGCAGCAGCGGGAAAGAATCGAAGGGAAGATCGGCCGCGAAGATTACCTTGCCCCGCTCGGCGCCGAGCAGCGCCGCTTCGGGCAGCCGGGTCCGGATCTCCGCGGTCAAAACGTCCTCCAAGCCGGGCAGGACGGTTGCGAAATAACGTGTCATGAGCATCGACAGCTCCTTCGTAAAGGGTGATAGCGGCACAAAAAAGACGCGAATGAACAGATGTTCACTCGCGCCTTCAAGGGCACGCCGAGACAGACCCCGCTGAGGGGATCCTTGGCATAAGTCGTGTGAGCTTCCGTCATTCCGGGCAGCGCGCGGAGCGAATCAGAAATCAGGCCCTGGCCTTATCGGTCCGGGCTTCCTCCGCGAACGCGTTATTCAGTTGGAAATCAACCGATAACGTCTGCCAAGAATACGGCCATCATCATCACGACTTATCCCTCCCGTTTACGAATAATTCGATTATAGCATAATGAGCGGCAAATGGGAGCCGAAAAATATATTGACAAAATATTATTTTTGTGTTATGATTAATATTTAATGTATTTACATAACGTATTTGCTCTGATACGATGACTTTTGCCGCTTGCTGCGCTCTTTTCCGAGTCCGGCGTCGGCCAGACGATTTCGAGAGGAGCACGAAGATGAACATTTCCCCCGGCATCGCTTTGCTGCCCATCTCCGCGACGATGATGGGCAACACCGAGACGATCTACCCCACCCTGCTGACCGACGACCGCCACGCCGTTCTCGTGGACGCCGGCTATCCGGGCCAACAGGACCTGATCCGCGCAGCGCTTGAAGAGCGCGGCGTTCCGCTCGAACGGCTGAGCGCCGTCCTCCTCACCCACCAGGACTTGGATCACGTCGGCTCGCTGCCCGCCCTGCTCGAGATGGCTCCAACGGGGATCGAAGTGCTCGCCCACGAAGAGGAACAGCCCTACATCCAAGGCGACCGCCAACCGCTCAAGCTCTCGCCCGAGGCAATTGAAGCGGCCGTTGCGGCTTTGCCCGACGCGGTGCCGGACGCTTGGAAACAAGCGTTTCGGCGTACGCTGGAGCAGCCGCCGCGCGCCGCCGTCGATCGCGCGCTGACCGGCGGCGAGACGCTCCCCTATGCCGGAGGCGTCGAAGTCGTCGCCACGCCCGGCCATACGCCGGGACACATCAGCCTTTACCATCCCGCCAGCCGTACCTTGATCGCGGCCGACGCATTGACCGTCATCGAGGAGGAACTCCGGGGACCGGACCCTCGGACGACGCTCGACATGCCGCAGGCGTTGGCGTCGATCCGGCGATTGGCATCCTACGAGATCGCTACTGTCATTTGCTATCACGGCGGCCTCTACCGCGGCGACGTCCGTGCGCGGCTCGAGGCCATCGCCGGGGATTAGGACTCCCGGCTGCGGGGCTCGCACGTTTCCGCCGGGTCCGCATCGGACCGGACAGCGGATACGTATCGGCCGTAGCCCTGCCGCGCCATCTCCTCGAGGGGCACGAAGCGAAGCGCGGCCGAGTGGATCCGGTAGTGCAGCTTATCCGGCCCGGGACCGTCATGCAGCAAGTAGCCCAGATGATTACCGGACAGCCGGCTGCGCAAGGCGGTGCGCGGCCGCCCGCCTCCGAGCTCGGCCGTTCTGCGGATGAAGCCCTCTTCGACCGGCTTCGCGAAGCTCGGCCACCCGGTGCCCGAATCGAACTTGTCGGCGGAGCTGAAGAGCGGGTCGCCGTTCGCCGCGTCGACGTACAAGCCCGGCCGATCGCAATTCCAGTAGGCGTTGTCGAAGGGCGGCTCCGTTTTCCCCCGCCGGATGACGGCGTATTGCGGCTCGGACAGCTGCGCCAGCAGCCGCCGCTCGTCCTCCGGCCGGTGCCAGGTCCGCTGCAGGTACGCTTCCCTGCCGGAGCCTTCGAGATAGCGCTTGTAGTCGTACGGATGCGACTTGTAGTAATGCTGGTGGACGTCTTCCGCCGGATAAAACGGGCCGGCCTGCACGATCTCGGTCACGATCGGCTTCTTGTACCTGCCGCTGGCCGCGAGCGCGCGCTTTGACGCTTCGGCCGCCTTGCGCTGCGCCTCGCCGTGGTAGAAAATCGCGGTCCGGTACGAAACGCCGCGGTCTTCGAATTGTCCGCCGGCATCCGTCGGATCGATCTGCATCCAGAACAGCTCCAGCAGTCGTTCATAGGGAAATCGGTCGGGCTCGAAGACGATCTGCACCGCCTCGGCGTGCCCCGTCGTCTCGGATCCGACCTCCTCGTAGGTCGGATTCGGCCGATGCCCGCCAGTGTAGCCAGAGACGACGGAGCGGATGCCCGGCAGCTCGTCGAACGGCTTCACCATGCACCAAAAACAGCCGCCCGCGAACGTGGCCAGCTCCGTTTTTTCTTCGTAGGCTGTCAATGCGAATCTCCTCCTCGCGCCGGGTCTGCGGCCTTGTTCGCTGCTCCCGGCCCCTCTTCTATGACTACTTTACCCGGAAAGGGGCAAGCCGTTCAAACCCTTCCATATTTTGTATGGCCGTCCGTAATATTTGAATATGTCGCTTCATAAAGTGATAACAAGGACAAATGTCCTTCGACAGCAAGGATAAGGGCGGTCGGCGATCCTTCCGGAAGGGAGGCGAGTCGGGTGACGATTAGAGACGCATTGAGCTTGATGATCGGATTCGGGACGTTCGTCGTTGCGTTGCTGGCCCTTGTCGTCAGTATTGTAAACACCGTCGGCAAAAAGAAATAAGACCGCCCCGCCCGGGAATCGGTCTTGTCGAAAAACGAACCATACGCAGCGCCGCCGCCGTTATCGGCCGTCGGGTAAAGGGTCGGCTGCCACCGACCCTTTACCATTCCTATTTCCCCCTCCCCATTTATATGCGCGCAAATCGCGGGCGTCCGGGAATTGCGCCGTAACCCTTCACTTCCCATGGACGACGGGGAACTCTCCGATACGAAGCTTCGCGCTGCCGTAAGGAACCAGCTCCAGCTCCACCGCCTCCTGCCCCTCCGTATGCGGATTCAGCGGCGGCGCGCCCGCGCTGCTGCCTTCCATCGGCCAATTGCGCACCAGCATTCCTTTCGTCCGCAGCTTGACCGGCGCCTCCCGGGCGAGGAACGGCTGCCGGGTCATCTCCCCGAGCACCGGCTCGAACCCGACGTCCTGCAGCAGGCCGTATCGCCAGGCGGTCGTCGGATAAATCTCCCAATCGCTGAACCGCTCGCGCCGAACATGCGGCAACCATTGCTCTCCGATCGGCAGCGCATAGACGAGCGGCCCCCGTTCGACGCTGACCGCGTACAAATTGCGCGTCGACGTCACGGTCCGCATCGGCAGCCGGAGCTCGAGCCGGTCGCCGTCTTGCCACTCCCGTTCTACACGGACGAATCCCTTCTCCGCTTGCGGGATTTGCAGCTCGCTCCCGTTCAGGTACAGACGGGGAGCTTCGCACCATGCGGGAAGTCGCAGATGCAAGGCAAAGCGCTCCGGCCGGGCGAGCGCGAGACCGATCGCGACCGATTCGCGAAACGGATAGTCGCCGGAGACCGTCAGCGCCGCTTCGACGCCCGAGCCGACCGTCGTCCGCACCTCGCAAGGCGCATACGACACCACCGCAAGCCCGCCGGCTCCGTCCGACATCCACGCATGCGAGACGAGCTTCGGCCAGCCCTGGTGCATGTTCGCGGTGCAGCAGCCGAAATGAGGCTCCAGGCCGAACAAGTTGGCTTCGTCGCCGTTGCTCCAGTCCCGCTTGGCTACGTTGCATACGACCTGGTTCACCTGCTGGTCGTACTGGTGCGACGTCCAATCGGCGGAGATGGCGGCCGGAAGCGCGTTGAAGGCGACTTTTTCCAGGATATCGCCGTATCGGCCGTCCCCGAAGATTCGGACCAGCTGCTCCATCGTGTACATGTATTCCACGACGGCGCACAGCTCGACGCCCTGGGAGGGGTGCGTGCCGGAAAGCCATTCGTCGCCGGAAAACATGCCATGCGCTTGGCCGTGATGCGTCATGAGGCTGTCGATGCCCTTGCGAACGGCTTCCTCTTGCTCCGCGCTGCCATCGAGCTCATAACGAAGTCCCGGCGTCTTCACGCCCATCGCGACGTTGACGACGTGCGTCCGGTGATCCCAATGCTCGACCTTCCGCCAGAACGGGAACCGCTCCAGAATGCCGGTCCAGTCCGTCGTCTGCCGCGATACAACGCCGGACAGTTCCAGCAAAAACGGCTCGCCGGTTCGCCGGTACGTCCAGTGCAGCGCGAGCATCAGCTCCGCTCCCCGCGGCACCGCCCATTCCCGAAGCGGACATTCGTCGATATGCCTCGCGACGTAGCGGAAAAACTTCACGAGGAACGGCACGATGCGCGCGTCGCCGGTCGCCTCTTCGAATTGGATCATCACCTTCAGCATGATCATGTAATGCCACCAGTCCTGCGAGGCCACTTCGGCGTTAACCGTCGAGATGCGGTCCGGCCCGAAGGATCCGTCCTCTTGCTGGCTGGCGAGCGACCACTCGATCCAGCGCCGGGCTTTGGCGATGAGGCGCTCGTCCTCCAGCAGGTACGCGAGCGGCACGAGGCCGTCCAGGTAGTAAGGCCCCCGTTCCCAGCTCTCGCCTTGTCCGCCGATCCATCCGTTGTCCGGCCCGACGTCCTTCCAGTGTTCCTCCAGATGCCCGGTCAGCCCGTCCGCCTGCAAGCGGAGCTGATCCCGGAGCCAGCCAAGCGGCTTGATCCGGCCGAGCGGCAGCGATTCGAAAGCCGTAGCGTGCAGCTTCATATCGGATATACCTCTCCTTTGTCTTTTCGTTCTCATGGGGAATATATCACGGCGCGAAGCGTAGATAGAATATCGGATCACGACCTGAAATTGTCCGATCTGAACTTATGATAGGGTGAAAAAAGGCTTCTTCAGGCCAGATTTATCGCAATCTTTTGCCTGAATGCGATTTGGGACGTACAATGAAAGGAATCGCGCAAAACCGCCTGCGTATCCCGCACTCCAGGAGGTCGTCATTCCGATGTCGGAAATCCGGTTCATCTCGCCCCCGCTGCCCCATTACATTTTGAGCGGGGAGGACACATACGCACCCGGCGTCTCTCACGCCTCCCGCAAAGACATCGGCGTCTTCGATCTGCTGGCGGTCGATCGAGGCTGTCTGCATATGGCCGAGGAAGACGCTGTCTACGACGTTACGGCAGGCGGCTATCTGATTTTGCGGCCGGACCGCTCCCACCGTGCCGCCAAACCATGCACGCAGGAGACGCATTTTTACTGGCTGCATCTTCAGATGCTTGGCGCGTGGCACGAGACGACGTCCACCCAGATCTCCCTCGATCCGATCGACGACAATCCTTACGTCCAGGTGAACCAGTTCACCTATCAGATCCCCCGGTTCGGACGAATGCGTCAGCCCTCCGCCGTCTTCGGACTGATGGACGAGCTGCACCGGCTCGACCGCGAGCCGTACGCCGTCGACCGCCTGAAGCAGCAGAAGCTGTTCCAGGAATTGCTGCTGCAGCTGCTGCCCGAGCCCGTCCAGCCGGCTTCGCGCCACCCGCAGCTGGCGGTCGCCGAGCAGGCGGCCGCGTTTCTGCGGACACACCATCGGCGGTCGCTCTCCTATGCGGAGCTGGCCGAGGCGGTGCATTTTCACCCTGCCTACATCGCCCGCTGCATGAAAGCCGTCTTCGGCTGCACGCCGCTCGAATACGTGACCCGCTATCGCATCGAACAGGCCAAAGGATTGCTCGTCCATACCGACGAGCCGGTCGGCCGTATCGCCGAGGCGGTCGGCTTCGGTTCGTTTCCGTTTTTCGTGCGCTGCTTCGCCAAGCATGCCGGCTGCCGGCCGCGCGAATACCGGATGCGCTACCGGGAAAGCGGGGGGCGCTAGTCGCGGTTGCGGCCGCTGTCGCGGTACTGGCCGGGCGTTAACCCCGTATGGCGCTTGAACGTCCGCTGGAATGTCGTCTCGCTCTGATAGCCGACGCGTTCGGCGATCTCCCGGACCGAAAGGATCCCGAGCGCGAGATAGCGTTTGGCCGCCTCCATCCGGCATCCGATCAGGAATTGGATCGGGCTCGCTCCCGTCTCTTCCTTGAATAGATGCGCGAGGTGGTAGGCGTTGACATAGGCCAGCCTGGCCAGCGAGTCTAGCGTGATCGGCCGGTCGTAATGCTCCTCCATGTACCGCATGGCGGTCAGGACCGCCGCCCGCCCCGGCTTGCGGGACGCGGCTGCCGCCGTTTTCCCGTGGACGTCGCGGGCCAGTCTCCCCAGCAGCGCGCCGAGGAGATGGTTCGCGATGTTGCGCGATTCCGGCCCGACGTCCGCCGCTTCCCGGATGCACGCCCCGAGCTCGCGCGCAAACGCGTCGGCCCGGTCGCCCAGCGGCAGCACCGGCGCCGTTCCCGGCGCCAAAAAAAAGTCCGGGGGCATCCCCCGCAGCGCCAGTCCGCGGAACCCGACGTACAGCGCCCGGAATGGATAGACGGTCGACTGCTCCTCGTGCCAGACGCCGCGATGGTAGAGCAGCAGCGTGCCGGCAGTCGCCTCGTACGTCCGGCCGTCGATCCCGAAGACGCCCCCGCCCCGGTCAACGAAAAGCATTTCGCTCATCTGGTCGTGCTTGTGCATCTGCAGCGAGAAAGGACGTTCCTTGCTGCATTCGAAGATTTGCCCACCCAGCAGAACAGGCGAACGGATGACGACCGACGCCTCCTCCATCCCTTTTCCCCCTATCGCAAGATCGGATAGCCGACTTCGCAAGAATCGCCATTGTTCCCGTTTGCGTTTCTATATACATTAGGCGTGAAAGCGCAATCTCCTTCCGGAAGAAGGAACGGCGCTTCGCTACTCGTCCGGCAGCCCGGAACCGCCGGCGCCGGCAAAGGAGGATGGATCGGCTTGCTTCGATTCGCCAAGCGGCGATTGTCCGCGGAGAAATACGAGGCGTGCTCGGTATTCGACGTCAATGAAGACGGAATCCCGGATATCGTGAGCGGTGCCTATTGGTACGAAGGACCGGATTACGTCCGGAAGCATCGCATCTGCGAGGTGACGGCGGTCAACGAGTATTACGACGACTTTTCCGACTTTCCCCTGGACGTAAACGGCGACGGCCGCCTGGACATCGTCACGGGCGGGTGGTGGGGGCAAACGCTCCGTTGGCGGCGCAACCCAGGCCAAGCGGACGAAGAATGGCAAACGTTCGACATCGACGTCTGCGGCAGCATCGAGACGATCCGCTTTTGCGACATCGACGGCTGCGGGACGCCGGAGATCTTCCCGAATACGCCGTCGGAGCCCCAAGCCTACTACAAGCTGCTGCGGGACGCCAATGGCAGGGCGAACGGCCGGTTCGCCCGGCACGTCATCGGCGCCGAAGCGAGCAGACACGGCATGGGATTCGCCGACCTGACCGGCAACGGACGGCTCGACGTCATCCTTTCGAGCGGCTGGCTCGAGCAACCGATCGATCCCGCGGCGGGTCCTTGGACGTTCCATCGCGAGTTCGATCTCGGCTCTGCGAGCGTTCCGATTCTCGGCTGGGACGTCAACGGAGACGGCCTGACGGATCTGATCGTCGGCCAAGCGCACGATTATGGATTGCATTGGTACGAGCAGCGGCGCGCGGCGGACGGCACCCGATCCTGGATCCGCCATGAGATTGACGGTTCCGGATCGCAGTTTCACGATCTGCAGCTCGTCGATCTGGACGGGGACGGCGTGCCGGAGCTGGTGACCGGCAAGCGGTATCGCGCGCACAACGACGGGGATCCCGGCGCGCACGATCCGATCGGTCTTTACTACTACAAGCTCGAGGACGGGCGGTTCGCAAAGCACGTCATCGACTACGGACCGGCGGGCGAGGCGTCCGGCGCGGGCATTTTCTTCTGGACGGAGGATCTGACCGGCAACGGCTATCCCGACATCGTCGCGCCCGGCAAAGACGGATTGTACCTGTTCGAGAATTTGGGCCCGGGAGGCGAAAAAGGATGAACGGAAAGCTGAGGATCGGCTTCGTCGGCGTCGGCGGCATGGGTCAGATGGCGCACCTGTCCAACTATGCGGCGTTGACGGAGCAGTGTGAAGTGGTCGCTTTGGCCGAGCCGCGCTCGCGCATGGCCCGGCTGGTGGCGGACCGCTACGGGGTGCCGGAGGTATACGAGGATCACCGCGAGCTGCTCGCGCGCACCCGGTTGGACGCAATCGTCGCGCCGCAGCCGTTTCGCCATCATGCTGCGATCGTGCCCGATCTTTTGCGGGCGGGAATCCCCATCCTGACGGAAAAGCCGCTGGCGCTAACCGCTGCGGCCGGCCGGGAGCTCGTGCGGATCGGTCGGGAAAGCGGCGCTCTGCACATGGTCGGCTACCACAAGCGGTCCGATCCCGCGATGGCGTATGCCAAGCGAACGATCGACGCCTGGAGGTCTTCGGGAGATTACGGCAGCATGCGCTACATCCGGGTGACGATGCCTCCCGGAGATTGGATCGCAGGCGCCGACCGACCGCTCGGCACAGACGAGCCGTATCCGCCCGTCACGCTGGAGCCCGGTCCGGAACGCTACACGGAGCGTCAGACGGCGCTGCTGGACAGCTTCGTCAACTACTATATTCACCAAGTGAACGCCATCCGTTTTTTTCTAGGGGAGGATTACCGGCTGACGTTCGCCGATCGTGCCGGCGTTCTCCTCGCCGGCGAAAGCGGCGGCGGCGTCACCGTCACGCTCGAGATGGCGCCCTACGCCACCTCGCACGAATGGCACGAGCAAGTGCTCGTCGCGTTCGAGCGGGGCTTTGTCCGAGTGGACCTTCCGGCTCCACTCGCCCGGCAGCACCCGGGCGCCGTCACGGTCCTGCAGGACAACGTGGCCGTCGGCGAAGCGATCAGGTACAGCCCCGTGCTGCCCAATGTCTCGGCGATGCGCCAACAGGCGATCAACTTTCTCGCGGCCGTCCGGGGGGAGCGTCCGGCCCCTTGCGAGGCGGCCGAAGCGCTGGAGGATCTCGCCTTTGCGGAGTCGTACGTCGATTACCGGATCCGCCACTACGGCGAGGTGTGATCCGCGTTGCGGACTGGCGCCGGGGTGGTTCGATGTTGGCGGGCGGATGGTCGTAAGTTACCGTTGGGATGGTTCGGTGTTCGCAGGCGGACGGTCGCATAAGGTCGGACCGTACGACCGTCCCGCGGCCCCGATGTATTCGATTTTTCGTATAAATGGGACCGCGCCGCCGCCCCGTGACCCCAATGTATTCGATTTTTCGCATACATGAGACCTCATCGCCGCCTCGCGGCCCCGATGTATACGATTATTCGCATACATGAGACCTCATCGCCCCTCGCGCCCCAATGTATTCGATTTTTCGCATACATTTGGCCTCATCGCCGCCCCGCGACCCCGATGTATTCGATTTTTCGCATACATGAGACCTCATCGCCACCCCGTGACCCCGATGTATTCGATTTTTCGCATACATTTGACCTCATCGCCGCCCCGCGACCCCAATGTATTCGGTTTTTCGCATTCATTTGGCCTCATCACCGTCTCGCGATCCCCATGCATACGATTTTTCGCATCCATCGGATCTCTGCAAGAAAAGCCCAACCCGGATGCCATCGCATCCGGGTTGGGCTTTGCCGCCTTGCCGCTTTGCCGCATTGTTGTTTTCCGGCACCCGCCGGCTCTATCCTTCACCGCTTTGCCCCGCTGGCGGCGATCCGGCTCGATTCCCGCACGACGAGCTTCGGCAGCAGCCGGATTTCTCCGCCCTCCCGGGGGACGCCGCGAATGCGGTCCATGAGCAGCCGCGCCGCCTGCCGGCCGATCTCCTCCTGCATCATCGCGACGGAAGTCAGCTTCGGATATACCCGGGAGGCGAGATCCAGGTTGTCCATGCCGACGATCGCCATCTCGTCCGGCGTGCGCAGCCCGGCCTCCTCGCATGCCTTCATGACGCCGATGGCCATCAAGTCGTTGGCGGCCACGATGCCCTCGGGCCGTTCCGCCCCGCGCAGCATCGCTTGGGCCGCCAGATAGCCGCCCTGCTCCGTGTAGTCGGATTCGGCGACAAGACGCTCGTCGAAGGGCAGGCCCGCGGCGGCCATCGCATCCTGGTAGCCGCAAAACCGTTGATGCCCGGTCTGCTCGCCCAGGCTGCCTCCGATGAAGCCGATGCGCGTCAGGCCTTGCTCCAGCAGATGTCCGGTCGCCAGCTTGATCCCCTCGTATGTGTCCACGTAGACGTAGTCGAACCGGTCGCTGCCTTCGGAGGAGACATACTTGTTCGTCAGCACGACCGGCGCCTGAAGCGCGTTGATGGCCCCGATATTGGCTTCGCCGAAGTCGAAGGAGACCATGATCATGCCGTCCGCGACCTTTTCCTTCACGTTCTGGATCGCCTTGAGCTCTTCCTTCAGGCTGTGCTTGGTATAGAATAAAATCAATAGATAGCCGTATTCCTCTAGCACCTGATTGATGCCGTTGATCATATCGAAGTAGAAAGGATTGCAGATGTCGGGCACGGCGAACAAAATCTTGTTCGTCTGCTTCATCTTCAGCGCCTTGCCCGCGCTGTTCGGGGCGTAGTTCATCTCCTCGGCCGCGGCGAGGATCCGGCTCTTCGTCTTCGGTCCGCAGTAGCCTCTGCCCGACAGCGCCCGCGACACCGTCGAAGGAGAGACGCCGACCCGCTCGGCAATGTGATAAATGGTGTGCTTGTCCATCCTGTCCTCCATACGGGGATTGGCCGCGTTGCCTTCGGCTCCATATGGTTCCACACTATCACCTCGCGAGCAGTTTATCAAATTCTTCCAACTATTTCCCCTCCCAATCGAATGGAAGGAAAACCTCCTGCATCGAATTCAAGCGGGAGAAAGCTCTCTTGCAGCGAAATCGAGCGGGAAGAAGCTCTCCTGAAACGATTTCAAGCGAAAGGAAACTCTCCTAGAGCGAAATCGAGCGGAGAAAAACCTCCTGCAACGAATTCAAGCGGAAGGAAGCTCATCTGTTTCGAATTCAAGCGGCAGGAAGCTCTCCCGCAGGTGAAATCGAGCGAAAGAAAGCCCCCCGCTGCGAAACGTTCTCACGCTCAACGGATTTGGATCTGCACCTTCCACAGCTCAGGATCTTTAGGCGCGGCCAAAAAGGCCGGCGTCTCCTCCAGCGAGATGACCTTGGAGACGAGCGGTTCAAGCGCGATGCGCCCCGTCTTCACCCAATCGAACGCGGGCAGGAACGTCCGGTTGATCGCCATCGACCCGAGAATCGTCCAGTCCCGACGGTACAGCTCGAACGGGTCCAGACGCACCTGCGTCCCGACCGGCGCGACGCCAAATTGCAAATACGTTCCGGCCGGCCCCACGTACGTCAGCGCCTCCTCGATGACGGCCGGGATCCCGGTCGCGTCAATGACGACGTCGTACCGCCGCCCCGCGAGCCGATCCCGCTCCCGGACCCGAATCCCCTCGGTCGCGCCGAGCGAGCGCGCCATCTCCAGCTTGCGGTCGGAGACGTCTACGACCGCAAGCTCCGACGCGCCGGACTGGGATAGCGCCTGCACGAGCTGCAAGCCCATGGCGCCGGCGCCGAACAGGAGCACGGACTGCCCCGCGCGCAGCCGGAGCCGGTTCATCGCATGGACGACGCACGCCATCGGCTCGATAAACGCGGCCGTGGCGAACGACATGTCGTCCGGCAGCAAGACGACATTGGCGGCAGGCACCGCGACGAACTCCGCCATGCTGCCGTTGACGGTATTCCCCAACGCCCCCCACGATTCGCACTGGTTGCCCGATCCGGTCAGGCAGTAGCGGCAGCGTCCGCAAAACAGTGAAGGGTCCGCCGTCACCCGGTCGCCGACGGCCAAATTCGTCACGTCAGACCCGACCTCGTGAATCGTTCCCGAAAATTCATGCCCCGGGATGAGCGGATAAGGGGAAAGGAACTCCCCTTCGAAAATATGAAAGTCGGTCCCGCAAATGCCGACCCGTTCGACCGCGACGACGACTTCGTCCGGACGCGGGGACGGATACGGGACCTCCTTGACGGCCGCGCGGCGCGGCGCTTCGATAACGATCGCTTTCATAAGCTGCCTCCTCGTCGATTTCGCGAATGTGACGGAGCGGGCGGCCTCGCGGGAGACTCGCCCCCCGAAAGCCGTCCGCCCCGCATGGTCTTAATTTTTCGTCATGCTGAAGTCGTCCGCCTGAATCCAGGTGTCCGCATTGTTCGCCCAGGTGCCTGCGTAGATTTCCACGCTGTGGCGGTTGCCGGCGTTAAACGTGACCGTCTGCAGCGTATAACTGCCTAACGGCTGCGTCAGATGGACCTCGCCGAGGACCGGTCCTCCTCCAATCGCCCGGGCGCCGAAGTAGCCGTCGTTTTGGTTCGGAGATGTCCGAATCCAGGCGCTCAGCGTATAAGAGGCGTTCGGCTCGACGGCGATCTCCTGCTTGACGGCGTTCCAGCCCGTCGTGTTTCGCGCCCAGGCGTTGTTCGCGCCCGTATGGGCAAAGCCCAGGTTGCGGTCCACGCCGGCGTTGCCGTTAGCGTACCAGGGCGACGTCAGCGACCCGGACGGCTGCTGCTCGAAGCCCGCCTGGGCGACGAGATTCGCGCTCCGCGTCAGGTTGACGTCATCCAGCTGCATCCACGTATCCCCGTTGTTCGCCCAGATGCCCCCGTATACCTCGACGATCGTATTGGCGCCCGAGTTGAACGTGGCGGTCAGTTCGGTATAGGCGCCGAGCGCCTGGAACCGCGTCTCGCCCAGCACCGGCCCGTTGCCGGGACTCCTCGCCCCGAAATAGCCGTCGGTGTTGTTCGCCGAGGTGCGAACCCAGCCTTTCAGCGTATAATCCGTATTCGGCTGAACGACGACGCGTTGCTTCAGCGCGTTCCAGCCGCTGTTGTAGCGGACGAAGCCGTTGTTCTGCCCCGATCGGGCGCCGCCGTTGCTGCGGTCGATGCCGCCGTTGCCCTCGACGTACCAGGGCGCCATGACGGGCGTCGCTTCCTGCGTCTCGAAGCCGGGCTCGGACAGCAGGTTGCCCCCGGAAGCGTCCGCGCTGAGCGTCGTCTTCATCAGAAACGTATTGTACGGCGTCCACTGGGACATGACGAAATACATGTCCGTTCCGTTCATGGACCACGGGTGGATAAAGGCGTTGTACAGCCCCGGGTAATCGGAACCTTTGGCCAGCAGCTTTTCCCCGCTCCAGGGACCCGTCAGCGTGGCGGAATCCCGCATGACGACCGCCTGGCGATGTTCGTTCAGATACGTCATGACGTACCGGTTGAAATGCGCGTTGTAGGCGACCGACAGTTCGCCCGCCACGCCGATGGCGACCGGGGCGGCGGCGGACTTGGAGGCGGTCCAGCCGTTCCCGTCCCAGTATCGGTAGTCCCCGATGTTCAGGAGGCCGGTTTCGGCAACCCGCGATAGGTAGACATTGCCGAAACGCCCGTTCGGCGTCGAGTACATGTAGACGAATCCGCCGTCCTTTACGAAAGCCGCCATTTGGAACGGATCGGACCAGGTGCCGTTGTTCGCCCACCGCGCCGTCGGGTGCTTGATCCACGTCTGGCCGTTGTCGTCGGAGTAAGCGATGCCGGCGTAGTTGGTGAACCATTCGCCGGGGTTGCCCCAGTGATTGACCGACATGTAATGGATGTAGTGCCGCGTGCCGACGGTGACCCCGGCGGTCGGGATGACCGTGATCTCGTCGTTGTTGATTTTCTTGGACGACAAGAGTTCCTTGGCGTGTCCCGGCGTATCCTGAATCATCGTCGAAAAGGACAAGCCGTCCGCCAAATTCGTATCCGAGGACTTGGCCAGCACGTTGCTCCGCCAGCCGCCGCCGCAGCCGCCGTTGCCGCACCATCCGGGACCGAACGTATCGCCGAACAGCGCGAAGATTTCGCCGCCGCCTTTGTCCCACAGAATGCCGAGGTCGGTGCCCTCCACCTGATATTGGGAAGCCGTCTGGTTCGGATTCGGGAGCGTCTCTCCCGCGGGCGTGGCGCCCGTGACGCGGGCGACCTTGACGGTACCGCTAGGCGTAATCGCCGAGGCGGTGCCGGAAAATACCGCCGCCGCGGCGAACACCGCCGTTAGCGTGCCGTATGCGAATGTACTTCGTTTCATTTGCGCATCGACCTCTTTTCAACGGAATGGAACGTGCCGCTTGCCCTCAAGCGTATTCGATCATGACGACGGCCGACGGCGGAAGCGCAAGCTCGGCGGTGCCGTCCCCGGCCTCGCGCAGCGCGACGTCCCGGTCCGGATCCGCGCCCGGCCGGTAAAGACGCGCTTCCCGGCGCAGCGCCGGACGCGGCAGCTCGTCTTGCGCCGGCAGCCGGACGCGAATCCGCCGCTCTTCTTCGCTGACGTTCGCGAAGAACAGCGCCACGCGCTCGTCCCGGTACTGCCAGGCCGAGTGCACGACGGCATCGACCTCGAGCTCGCCGGCGTCGTTGTATTCGGGCGTCTCCTTGCCGTGGTTGTAGTGCTGCCAATCCAATACGATCCGCTCGCTTGCGAAGGCGAGCGGACGGAGCATCCGGCCGTACGCCCAGTAGAGGCGGGCGTCGCCGACGCGCAGCCGCGCGTATAGGGACAGGTAGCCCGCTCTTGCCGGCGAGAACGCGTAGCCGCGTGGATCGAACGGATAATAGTGCTCTTCGGGCGCGTTCTCCAGGCCGTCCAGCGCCTCCATCGGACTGTATTCGTAGTTCAACTCGTACAGGCCGCCACACAGGTAAGTACGGGCCACGGTAAAGCGATAAAGCGAGCCGATCTCCTCGACCAGCTTGCCCCAGCCGTCCATCCGCAGCGCCCCGTATTCGTGGTACACGTAGGCGAACATCGGAACGAGCTCCGCGTCGCCGGACTTCAGCAGATCGCGGATCGGCCAGCCTTCGAGCGGCGCCGCCGGCTGTCCGCCGGCTCTTGCCTGGTAATAGTCGATCAGGTCCAGCATCGTCTCGTTCATCATCTCCGTGCCCATCGGCACGCCTCGGCCTGCCGCTTCGCGCATGGCCGCTTTCGTGTCGGCGTAGTTCCGGCGGTACGCTTCCTCGATGATCCGGCCGGCGCCGACCGGGTGTCCGTGCGATTCGTCCATGCAGATCTTCAGAATGTTGTTGGCGGAGATGTCGTAGTAGATCGCGTCCACGTCGTCCGACCGCTGCAGCGTCTCGTCGCGCCGGACGTGGAAATCGTGCGTATAAGGGTGGGCGGGGCACAGGAACGGGAACTTGTAGGCGTCGATGCTTTTCTTGTTTTCCGGAAACCGCTGCGCCGCCTCGCGCCCCAATTCGCCGTCCGCGCCTTCGAAGTGGTACAGGTAATCGAATTCGAACGGTGCGAATCGGTCGCCGTTCTCGCGAATCCAGTCGAGATTGTCCGGGTTGAACCGGGTCGGGAACCAGTCGTCGAAGCCGCCGGGCACGCCTTTGTAAAACGTCTGGGGCGCGTTCGTCCAGTCCGGGCCGAGGACGTGAAAGATCGGCGTGCCGATGTGCGCCCGGTACGCGCGCAACCATGGCGTACGGTCCGAACCCGCGTTGATCCCGAACGTTGCGGCGCCCATCTCCTCGTGGAGCCAGGCGGTTCCTTCCGCGCCGCTGCGGTCGGCCAGCAAGCCGTGCGCGCACCATTTCTGCCGAACGGCCCATGCTTTGTAGCGATCCGCGGCCTCATACCAGTCGCCGGCGTCCAGGAACGCGACCAGCACCGGGTACGCGGGCGCAAGACCGCGGCCCGGAGCCATGTCCTCGCAGCCGTGGATGAACGAGGCTTCGAGCAGGTCGTTGCCGTTCTTGTAGAAATTCAGCCACTTCGGACAACCATCGCCGTCGGGCGTCGCCACGTACAGTCCGCCGACGCCTTCGCCGCAATAGGCGAAAAATTGCATGGTCGATCCGGAGAAGCTCTCTGGATAGGGCATGTACCGGAACCCCGCGCCCCCCGCGACGAAGCGGCGGAGCGGATCCCGCACCTTGAAGCCCGTCGCGAACGGATGCGCGACGTAGTCTTCTCCGTCTCCCCGAATGGCGCCGATGTTCGGCAGGATCGGATATTCCAGACTCAGAATCCGCTCTCCGGAGCCGTTGTCCGCCGCGCAGCGGAACGACGCTTCGCCGTCTTCCGGCGCGAGCGAGACGGTCGCCCGCACGACGACGCCGGATGCGGTGCGCCAGGTCAGCGCCGCCGCATCCGATCCGTCGCCCGTCTCCAGCCGCGTCCATTCGAACGAATCGAACGCCCCGCTGAAGCCGTCGTCCGTCTCCAACCGGAACGGATCGGCGGGCAAGCCCGCATCCGCCATCGCGATTAGATCGATGCCTTTCGCAAGATCGCGCATTCCCCGCACCGTCCCGTCCGTCTCGCTGAGGTCCAGCCGCATGCGCGCGTTTTCCAGTCGGATCAAGGCCCTTCGCCTCCTTTATTTCAACCCGGAAATTTTAATGCCCGAGATGATGTACCTCTGGAAGATGAGGAACAGGATGATCGTCGGCGTCGCGGACAAGGCGGAGCCGGCCATCAGCATCCCCATCTCGGTCGCGCGCTCGGAACGGAACGTATAAAGGTACTGCATAATCTGGAACAGGTCGGGATTGGTGATCGTCATCGTCGGCCACACGAAAGAATTCCAGTAGGCCAAGTAGGAGCCGATCCCCACAATGACGAAAACGGGAAAGGACATGGGCAGAAACACGCTGGTGAAAATGCGGACCCGCCCCGCCCCGTCGATCAGCGCCGCCTCCTCCAGCGCAAGCGGAATGTTCAGATAGAACTGCCGGATGAAAAACATGTGGCCGGCCGAAGCGACGCCCGGCAGCACGAGCACGCCGAGCGTGTCGAGCATCCCCATCTTGTTGACCACGATGAACGACGTCAGCAAGATCGCCATGCCGGGAATAAACATCGTCGTGATGACGTAGACCCACAAGACCTTTTTAAAACGGAATTCGAGCCGGGCGAACACATAGGCCGCGGCCGAGTTAACCCCGAGGCTCAGCGCCGCGAACAAGATGGCTCCGCCGAAGGTCACCCCCATCGCTTTCAGGAACGCCGGGTCCCCCAGGATGTCCGTATAGTTTTGCACGAGCCATTGCTTGGGGAAAAACCGGAACGGCGTCGCGAGCACTTCGGCCCGTCCCTTGAACCCCGCCAGGACGACCCACAGCAGCGGGAACAGCGCGAGCGCGGTCACGAGCGCGGCGATCGACGTCAGCGCCGTTCTTTGAATGCCGGTAAGCTTGTTCACTCTCGTTTCCTCCTCTCCGCCGGTTACCCGTCGACCGCTTTCTCCGAATTGAGAATCCGGAAGATGATCGCCGAGATGCTGCCCAGCACCACGAACAGCAGAAGCGAGGCCGCGATCGAATTGCCGACCATCACGTCGTTGCGGAAGTGGTTCAGAATGTATAGGTTCGGCGTCGTCGTGACGCTTAGCGGACCGCCGTTCGTCATGACGAGCGACAGCTCGAACTGGGAGATCTGCGCCGTGAAGCCGGTGACGAGAAGGTACAGAATGACGTTGCGCATGAGCGGGATCGTGATATGCACCATTTTGGTCCACGTCCCCGCGCCCTCCAGGTC
The DNA here is from genome assembly GCF_020731285.1 of Cohnella baijiui. Classification (GTDB taxonomy): domain Bacteria; phylum Bacillota; class Bacilli; order Paenibacillales; family Paenibacillaceae; genus Cohnella. The sequence goes on along the minus strand of NZ_JAJFOW010000024.1, from coordinate 74,115 downwards.
CGCCGCTTCGTAATAGCTCTCGGGAATGTCGTGGAGTCCCGCAAGCATAATCAGCGTCGTCAAGCCGAAGCCAAGCCAGATCGCCGGGGCGGCCACACTGGGCAGCGCCGTCGCGACGTCCGCCAGCCACGCCTTGGGCTCGGCGCCGAACAGGCCGATCAAATAGTTGGCCAATCCGCCGGTGTAGTCGAAGATGAAGACAAAGATGACGGAAGCCACGATGCCCGAGATGATCGTCGGGATGTAGACGGACGTCTTGACGAAGCCGGAAAACCGGGGGCCGAGGCGTTTGATGACGTTGGCGAACAGAAAGCTCAGCACGAGCATCGCCGGCATGACCATCAGCGCGAACTTGAGACCGACCCACACCGACTCGAGAAACAGATCGTCCGTGAGGACGAGGCGAAAGTTGCGGAATCCGACGAACACGGAATCCTGATAGAAACTCCAGTCATAGAAGCTGACTCGGAGCGCGTAGACAAACGGAATGACGACGAAGATCGTCAGCAGGATGAAGATCGGCGCGAGCAGCAGATAGGCTGTGCCGTTGTCCTGACGGAAGTTTTTGTTGCGCATGTCCATCACCGTCCATAGGCTCGGATAAGGGGGGACAATCCGGGCGGCTGCGGCGCCGCCCGGATCGCCTCGTTCGCTAGGCTTTCGGATTCGTGCCCGCGAGTTTGTTTTTCTCGATGAAGTCGTTGATGTCTTTCTCCGCTTTGGCGATCGCTTTGTCGACGCTCGTGCCCTTCATGGCCGATTCGATCCCCGTCGAGAGCGCGAAGCTGATATCCCACGGATAGATCGGTTCCGCCTTGGCGTAGGGGATGACCTTTTCCGCGATCATGGCGCGCCAGGCGTCCTTCGATGCGTCCGGATCCGACTTCATCGCTTCGTCGACGGATTTGCGCGGCGAGAACTTCGAGAACTGGGCGGTCTTGAAGAAGTCGATCATGATGGCCGGGTCGCCGGCGAGCAGATAGGAAATGAAGGAAGCCGCCTCTTTCGGATGCTGCGCCTTGCCGTCGACGGCAAGCGTCCAGCCGCCGAGCGTTGCGGTCGTCTTCGTCTGGTCGCCGTCGATCGAAACCATCGGCGCGACGCCGACTTTGTCGAGCATGTTTTTGTACGTGTTGCGGAGTTGCCCGATCGCCCAGGAGCCGCACACCTCCATCGCGACCTTGCCTTCGCCGAACGGCTTGATATCCGCGTATCCGGCGAGCGCCTGCTTCGGCATGGCGCCGGATTGGTAGGCGTTCTGGTAGAACTCGAACACCGATTTGTAGGCGTCGTTGTTAATGTCGGCCTTCGACCAGTCGTCCGTCAACGCGAGATGGCCGGCGGCATTGTACTGCATTCCCCAGCTGGACCAGCCCAGATCGGGCGCGGTCTGAGCGGTCGCGAGACCGAACACGCCTTTTTTCGTCAGCTTCTTGGCGTCGTCCAGCAGCTCCGCCCAGGTGGTCGGCGGCTTCTCCGGATCAAGGCCCGCTTCCTGGAACAGGTCCTTGCGGTAATAGAGGACAGCGGACGGCTCGACGAGCTTCGGATACGCGTAGTACTTGTCGCCGACCGTGACGAAGTCGCGGATGTTGTCGTACAGATCGTCGAATGCGGCGGGGTCCATCAGGTCGTTCAGCGCCATGATCTGCCCGGTCTTGGCCGCGTTGGCCACGTTGCCGTAGTTGATCGTGCGGATCTCGGGCGCCTTGCCCGCGGCTTGCGCGGCCTTCATCTTTTGATCCCACGCGTCCCCCGGCACGATCGTCAGCTTGATCTCGACGCGATCTTGGGACTTGTTGAATTCGGCGACCCATTTTTTGAACCATGCGTCGGTCGTGTCTTCGAATTTTTGCGCCCAAAATTCAATCTTGACCTTTTCAGCCGGCGTACTGTCGCTCGGGCTCGCGCTGGCCGATGCGCTCGGAGACGCCGGAGCGCTGCCGCCGCTCGGGCTCGGGTCTGCGTTTTTGCCGTTCGAGCCGCCGCAGGCCGTCAAAACCATGGACAGGATGAGGAGCGAGGAGCTGGCGATCGTCCAGGTGCCGCGTTTGCTTCTTTTTGCTTGTTGAAGCATGGTGAATCCTCCCTTTTTTTAAATGTCGTGCTATTTAAACGCTGAGCGTCTAAACCGAATGTCGTAGATCCCCAAGCAACGATTAGGGATTCGCGCTCTGAATCCGCTTTCATTTTTCCAGCGAAGCCCTGAACCAGAACACGTTGTACGGATCCCAGAGCGACAGCGTAAAGTAGATCGTCCGGCCGCCGTCCGTCGTATAGCGTTCATTCATGAACGGCCCATACAATCCGGGCTGCTCCGCGGAAGTCACCAGGTCGATCGGCTCGCCCCATGGTCCCCACGGCGACAGCCCTTCGCGGATGACGACGCCCCTTCCTTCTTTCAGGTAGGTCATCAGCCACCGCTTCAGGTACGGATTCCAGACGACGGACAGCTCTCCGGCCGTATCGTCCACGACCGTCTTCGCCTCCGCGAGATCGGCGCTCCAGATCGGCCGGCCGCGATCGTCCAGACCGGCATAGTACCGGTAGTCGGACAGCCGCTCCAAACTCGGCTCGGCGACCTTCATCAGCTTGACGCCGCCGAAGCGGCCGGACGGGATGCCCCACAAATAGAGCTCGGCGTCCTTGCTTCCGCTGTCCTTCACGAGATAGGGACTGATCTGGATAAAGTCGCCGTCTCCGGGCCACCGGACGTCGTCCAGCAGCGTCCAGTTCTGCCCCTCGTCCACCGACTTCGCGAGACTCGCGTAGTTCGCGTCCCAGCGGCCCGGCTCTCCCCAATGGTTGACGGACATGTAGTACAAGTACAGGGCGCCGTTTGCGGCGACGCCGTGCGTCGGAATTTTCGTCATCTCGTCGTAGTCGGCCTTGCGCGAGGGCAGCAGCTCTTTGGCCGTGCCGATATCGTCCGTGATCATGCCGTCCAGTCGGATGCCGTCGGACGGATCGGCGTCGTTCGTATAGCCGATCGTATTGGACCGCCAGTAGCTGCCGCCGCCCCCGATCTGGTCCGGCGAGCGTTCGCCGAACGTATCGCCGAAGACGAAGTACGTCCGGTCGCCCGCGTTCATCATGGAGCCGAGGTCGGTGCCATAGACGGCGTAGCGGTCGGTCTGGCTGGGCGATTCCGCCCCCGTGATCTGCCCGACCTCCCGCACGTCCGTCACCCCCTTCAGGAGAAACGTCTTGCCTTTCGCGTCCAGCATCGGATTCGTCCCGGCGCCGGAGCAGCCCGCCAACACCAGGAGCAGGGCGGCGGCGCCAGCCACCGCGGCTGCGCTTCTCATCTTCTCATCCTCCTTCGACCGGCGCCGTGCGGCGGTCAGGGATTGTCGTGCTCGAAGATCCGCGACAGGTTGGCGGGGTCGAACGGCTTGATGTCCGGCAGCGGCAGGCGACCTTCGACTTTTGGCAGTGCCGGGAACGGCTGATGCGGCTCCTGCTGGTACCAGTACGCCGTCGAGGAGACGTCGTCGCTGCGGTGATTGTTGTGACCGTGCTCGATCGTCACCCGGATGCTTTTCTCGAACATGATCGGATCGAGAATATGGTAGCGGTACGTCGAGATTTTGCCGCTCCAGTTCGGTCCTCCGCCCAAGATGATGCCGTGATACGGGGTGCATACCTCTTGCTGCGGACACCAAGCGGTATTAAAGTAGTCTTCCATTCCCGTGCCGTGCAGCGTCGGGGGCCAAGACTCGCCGTCGATGAAGATCATGTCGTCGCCTTCGCCGTACCAGTTCCACTCCCGGGTGTCGCGAAGGTTGTGCACATTGAAGTTGCAGCCGATGTAGTGACCCTTCCCGACCGCGTCCAGGATGAGGTAGTTGCCGTCGCCGGTCGTGTTTTTGCCGCCGAACTCGAACGTCGCGTTGTCCACGCCGTCCTCCGGGATGCCGTCCGTCGGGTTTTCCCGACGCCACTGCGCATGGAATCGCAGTTCGTCCGACGGCAGCGAGTCGTAGGCCTCGTAGTCGATATAGAAGTAGAATTTGATCGGCTGCTCCGCTTCGCTCTCGACGACGATGCGGGCGCCGCTCGCGAAAGGCATCCGGAAAAAGCAGTTAAACGCCTTGCCGTCTTCCGGACTCATCATGAGCGCGGCCGACGTATAGTTGCGGGTCAAGCCGTGCCCCATGCCGAAAAAGTCGCCGATCGGCGCTTCCACGCTCGGTTCCGTCTCTCCGTCCCAGTACATGCGGAGGACGATTTTGCGGGGCAGGTAAGCTTCTTCCGCCGGTGCGTCCGTCGCCATCGTCATCCAAATGTGCGTAATGGCGCCCGCGCCGGGGATGCTGCAGATTTCCGCCACGTCTCCCGGCCGAATGGAGTAATAGTCTTTGTTGCCGCCCGTGCGGTCGTAGCTGGACTCCCGCTTGCGGCGACCTGAACGGACGAGGCTCAAGGAAGAAAGGGAGGTAGGCAGATTCATGGTTAGCGCTCCTTTTGTCGAAATTCTGCGAATACTGCAATCGATTGCACAACAGTTGGCAAGACCCGATCAGATGCGACCGGTCTTGAGGTTTCGAAGCCGTTTCATGACGTCGCTTGCGCCGCGGCCGAAATAGTCGTGAAGCTCGGCGTAGGCCGCGTACAGCTCGTCGTAGACTCGCGCATGGGCGGCGATGGGCCGATACGATTCCTCGCGGATTCTAGCCATTCGGTCGGCGGCCTCGACGATCGTATCGTAGCCTCCCGCCTCGGCGCCCGCGGCGACCGCGCCGAACATTGCGGCACCGAGTGCGGCCGTCTGCGTGGAGTCCGCGATTTTGATCTCCCGTCCGGTCACGTCCGCATAGATCTGCATGAGCAGCCTGTTGCGCTGCGGCAGCCCGCCGCAGGCGTACAGCTCGTCGATCGCCACGCCGGCGGCCGACAGCGTCTCGATGATCTTGCGCGTGCCGAACGCCGTCGCCTCGAGCAGCGCGCGGTAGATTTCCGCCGGCTTCGTCCGGAGCGACATGCCGACAAGCGCTCCACCCAGCTCCGCGTCCATGAGGACCGAGCGGCTGCCGTTCCACCAGTCGAGCGCGAGTAGGCCGCTTTCGCCCGGCGCCAGCTTCGCCGCTTCCCGCTCGAGCCAAGCGTGAACGCTTAGCCCCACCGCTTCGGCTTCGCGGACTATCTCGACCGGCACGGCTTCGTTCACGTACCAAGCGAACAGATCGCCGACGGCCGGCTGACCGGCTTCATAGCCGTAGTAGCCCGGGACGATGCCGTCCTCCACGACGCCGCAGATGCCTTCGGCATGCGCCTCCGTCTCGCTGAGCAGCAAATGGCACGTAGACGTGCCCATGGCCAGCACCAGCTTGCCGGGGGTAACCACCCCGACGGCCGGGACCATCGCGTGGGCGTCGATGTTGCCGACGGCGACCGACGTGCCGGGTCGCAGGCCTGTGATGGCCGCCATCTCCCCGGTCAAGCCGCCGGCCCGCGAGCCGAGCGGCAGAACCGGGCCGCGCAGCTTCGCGGTCGCCAGATCCGCGAGGCGCGGATCGAGCGAGCCGAGGAACGAAGCGGACGGGTAGCCGTCGCGCTTGTGCCAGGCGGCTTTGTAACCCGCCGTGCAGCTGTTGCGCGTGAGGTTGCCGGTCATTCGGAGAACGACCCAATCCGCGGCTTCGATAAACGTATCGGCCTGCTCGTACAGGCTCGGCGCCTCGTTCAGAATCTGCCACACCTTGGCGATCATCCATTCGGACGATTGCTTGCCGCCGTACCGCGCGGGGAACGATTCGCCCGCGGCCGCGGCTGCCGCGTTCAAGCGGTTCGCCTCCTCCTGGGCAGCGTGGTGCTTCCACAGCTTCACCCAGGCGTGCGGGTTCGACTTCCATGCGTCCCGGAAACAGAGCGGCGTGCCCTCCGCGTCGAGCGGCATCATCGTGCAGGCCGTAAAGTCGATCCCGATGCCGACGACGTGCGCCGGGTCGACGCCGGACGCGCGCAGTACTTCGGGCACCGAACGCCGCAGCACCTTCAAGTAGTCGTCCGGATGCTGCAGCGCCCAATCGTAGCCCAGCTTTTCGCCCGAGCCGGGCAGCGCTTCGTCGATCACGCCGTGCGGGTAAGGCGTGACGTGGGTGGCGACCTCTTCCCCGGTGGCGATGTCGACGAGCAGCGCCCTGCCCGATTCCGTGCCGTAGTCGACTCCGATCGCGTATCGCTTGGTCATCTCGTTCGCCCCCCCTTCCTACTTGTACAGCGGCCCGTAAGCCGCGCAAGCCCGATAGTCCGCGCCGACCGGTTCCAATCCGCCGAACGCCGACCAGGCGCTCGGGCGAAAGATCCGCTCCTCCGGCACGTTGTGCATGCTGACCGGGATTCGCAGCATCGACGCAAGCGTGATCAGATCGCCGCCGATGTGGCCGTAGCTGACCGAGGCATGGTTCGAGCCCCAGTTGTTCATGACTGCGTACACGTCCTTGAACAGCCCTTCGCCCGTCAAGTTCGGCACGAACCAGGTCGTTGGCCAGGTCGGGTTGCTCCGCCGGTCCAGCACGTCGTGAATGTCGTCCGGCAGCTCCACGGTATGACCCTCAGCCAGTTGGAGCACGGGGCCGACGCCGGCGATCAGATTGATCCGCGCCATCGTGACCGGCATGCCGCCTCGGGTCGTGAAATCGGTGGAGAAGCCGCCCCCCCGGAAAAAGTCGACCGCCGGACACCACTCCGTCGCATCCAGGCAAGCTTGGACTTCGGCCTCCGTGATCTCCCAATGCGGCTTCATCGCGGGCGCCCCGCCCCTCGTCTGCCGTCCGGTTCCGTCCAACGCGGCCGGACCGGAGTTGATCAGGTGGATGACGCCGCCGGCGGCAAGGCCCGTCAGCTCGCGCCCGCTCACCCGCTTCACCGCTTCCGGGCTCCAGTAGGTGCGGACGTCCGCGAAAATCTGCGCCGCGTCCGTCAGCAGATGCCCGAGCAGCATCGTCACGCCGTTCAGCGTGTCGTTCTCGGTCGCGACGATATATGGTTCGCGGATGCCGTTCCAGTCAAAGGAGGAGTTCAGGATCGCCTCCATAAAGTCTCCGGTCGGGAAATAGTCGGTCCACGCGCGCTGTCCCTGGAAGCCCGCCGCGATCGCATGTCGGCCGAGCGCTTCCTCGCCGTACCCCATCTCCGCGAGCTTCGGATTGCCGACCATGAGGTCGCGGGCGATAAGCGCCATCTTGGCGACGGTTTCCCAGTCCTTCTCCTTTTGCTCGTCGGAGCGCTTCAGATGCGGCGGATTGACGTCCTCGCCCGGCTTGCAGTTCGCCTTGATCCAGGCGATGGCGCGCTCGTACTCGTCCCGGTCGTAGATGCCGAGCTCCAGCCGGCGGACGAACTCCGTCATGTCGACGTATTCGTTGCGCATGCCCAGATACCGCTGGTAAAACGTCTCGTCCGCCACGCAGCCGGCGATGCCCATCGAGACCGAGCCCATGGACAAGTACGCCTTGCCCCGGATCGTCGCCACGGCAAGCCCCGCTTTTGCGAACTGGAGCAGCTTCTCCTGCACGTCAGGCGTAATCTCCGTATCCCCGATATCTTGAACGTCGCGGCCGTAAATCGAGAAAGCCGGCAAGCCTTTCTGATTGTGGGCGCTCATCGTCGCCGCCAGGTAAACCGCCCCCGGCCGTTCCGTGCCATTGAAGCCCCAGATGGCCTTCGGCCGCGTCGGATGGGTGTCCATCGTCTCCGTCGGGTAGCACCACGACGGCGTGACGGAAATCGTGAGCCCCACGTTCTCCCGGGCGAACTTCTCCTCGGCGCGCGCCGCCTCGGCGACGCCGCCAATGCACGTATCCGCGATGACGCACTCGACGGGAAGGCCGTTGCTATGTTTCAACCTTTCGGAAAGGAAGTCTGCGGTGCGCTTGGCCATCTCCATCGTGACTTCTTCGAGCGATTCCCGAATGCCGCCTCTGCGACCGTCGACGATCGGACGAATGCCGATCTTCGGCAACTCGCTCTGCAATCGATTGCACATTGGGTAAGTATTGTTCATCTGATCCTCTCCTGACTGACCTATGGAATCCCGCTTCGGCGACTTGCACGACGATCGCCGCCTCCTTGCCGAGTCGGGTGTTTGCAAACGGGGATGGATGGGCGGTTGGGACCGGGTTAGCGGGTGAAGCGTCTGCCCGGCTGCCGGCCCTTAATTCAGGCGGTTCACTTCGTGCCGGAAAATCTCGACCGCAGGCTCGAGCGCTTCTCCCTTGGCGTCGATCCTGCGCAGCAGGAGCTCGCCCGCTCTCGTCCCCATCTCGTAGGGACGCTGATCGATATAATAGAGGCCGGGTTCCTTCAGCAACGATCCCGCCTCGACCTCTCCGAAGGACGCGACAGCCATGTCGCCGGGGATGCGCAATCCGTTGCGGACGATTTCGAGCAGGACGCCGAGGCTCATGCGGTTGTTGAGCGAAATGACGGCCGTCGGACGCGGCTCGGCGGCGAGAAATTTGCGAACAGCCAGAATGCCGTCTTCGGTGGAAAATTCGCCGTTGTACACGATCGGCTCTGTCGTCACCCCATGCGCCCGCAGCGCCTGCAGCACGCCGTCGTACCGTTCCCGGCCGGTGCTCGCGCGCGCCGGGCCGTTCACGACGCCGATGCGGACGTGGCCGTCTTCCAGCAACTGACTCGCGAGACGGAAGGCGCCTTCCGCGTTGTCTTCCGCAACGAGGTCGAGGCCTGCCCCTTCGTCGTCCTCCTCCAGCTTGCGGTCCACGAGGACGATCGGCACACCCGCATCGGCCAGCCGGCGAACCGTGCCGTCGTTGCCGCCCGCGGTCGCGAGCACGATGGCGTCCACCCGCTTTTCCTGGAACAGCTGAAGCAGCCGTTCTTCCTTGTCCGGGTTCTCGTCCGAGCTGCCGAACATCAGTTGAAAGCCTTCCGGGCCGACGACGTCCTCGATCCCTCGCGAAATGCCCATGAAGTACGGGTTCGAAATATCCGGCACGATGACGCCGATCATAAACGTCTTGTCTTGCTTCAGACTGCGTGCGATGGCGCTCGGCTGATAGTTCAGCCGGTCGACCGCTTCCATCACCCGTTCTCTTACTTCGTCGCTGACGTAACCGCTCTCGTTCAACACGCGGGAAACGGTCGCCGTCGAGACGTCTGCGGCTGCGGCGACTTGCTTGATCGTTGCTTTCGACACTTGCCCTTCACCTCAAAACGTTCCTTGCGCTTTCTTGTAAACGAGTACGTAATCGATTACACACTCAGATTACAAGACGACCGGGCGGGCTGTCAACCATTATTTTTGAGGCGTTATCGGAAGGGTTGGGGCGCTGTCCGACGGCTGGATTGGCGGTTCTTGAAGGACGGTATGGGCCGCTTCCGCCGGCGTTTCGCGGGAGTAGGGGCGCGGCGAATGTGCCGGGAGCAGCACGTGGCGCGGCGTTAGCGGGGCGGCGTTAGCCGGTTTGGACGATTATCTCGTGCACAATGGAGCTCTCGAAGGCGGCGTTAGCCGTTTTGGGCGGTTATCTCGTGCAGAAGAGGGCCTTTGGTGGCGGCGTTGGCCGGTAGTCCCTCCACGATTCAGTAACTTTCCATGTCCAAAATGTCCAAATTCGGCTCGGTCGATCCGGCCAGTTCGGTCAGCAGCTCGATCAGCAGCGTGCGCTTCTCCTCCGACATCGCGCTCGCGATCGCATCGGCCGCTTCCCGAAGCGCAATGGCCGTTTTCTTGATGATCGGCTTCGCCTCGTCGACGACGCGAATCAACGTAGCCCGTCGATCGTCGGGATCCGGGATGCGGACAATGACATTTTCCTGTTCGAGCGCGTCGACGAATTGGGTGACGGTACGCGCTTTGATGCCGAGCTCGGCGGCCAGATCGCTCATTCGGATTTCGCCTGCATGCAGGACCACCCGCAAAAATCGCATCCGCGGCCCCGTCAAATAAGACGGGATTTCGCTTTCGCTAAGCCGTTCCGCCAATTGACGATGGATGATGTGACTGGATTTGAACAGCGCCTCCAGCAGCACCCCCGGGGAAGAAGCAACTTTCGGATCCGAATACTGATTCATGGACTCTATCCTCCTCTGCGCGCCTGCCTGCCGGATCGGACCAAACCGAACGCTTTTCGCAAGTGTTTCGCTAATAGTGAGTATACACAATATCCGCTTACTCTCTCTTATTCATTGTACGCGAATTCTCGCCATCTGAAAAGGAGATCCCAAGTCAAACCTCTCTTCTATCTCCGCACCGCCAGTTCGGTCGGACTTCTACGGATCTCCCCTTCGCAACCTTCAGCTCGGCGTCAGCTTCGACGGCTCTCCTCCTCAGTATTCTTTAGCTAGACCAGGAGTTCCGACGCTCCCCCTCTGCTGCGACAGCCAACCTACCCCCTGACTTGCTAAAAAAGGGGCACGCCTCGGGCTTTCCCCGCCTTAACGTCAATCTACACGCTAGTAAAGGACTAGTACTTGCAAAAGTGCAACTGTTTTCGACGAATCGTCCCCTTAACCCACCATTAGCTGCAAAAGCACAACTAAAATCTAGCCAAAACGGCAAATCCGCCGTTCTATCCAGAATTAGAGGTACGAATGCAACTATATTGCACAAAAGCCCCATTTTCGCGAAAATGAGATGCACGATTGCAACTAAATAGAAGTTTGCGGTCATTCGTCGAGAAGGTGAGGAGTGACTAGGAATCGATGGGCCGGAACGAAAGTCGGTAATCAGTTCGGCCGGATCAAAAGCGGGAATGGATTCGCGACTTCGAAAGCGGGCTGCGTCGGGTGATTGCAAACGGAGGTCGGTGATCGGTTCGGCCGGACTGGGAGTGTGGAACGGATGGTTCAAGCAACGGCCGAGTTTGGACAAGAACGAAGGTGGATTAATCTCGGTATCCAGGCGGCGGTTGGCTTGACGGTCAACGACAGCTAAAAGGACGATCGCCGGGATCGTCCCCTTTTTGGTGAGCAGCGCCGCCCCTATCCTGAAACGCGAGGTTGCGCGTGAGCTTCCCCGTCGATGTCGACGCAGTGCGGCCCGGCGATGGCGCCCTTGCCCGCTTCCTCGCCGCGATGGCCGGCCGTCCCTGCTAGGCCTCGATCGGCGCTCCGCCCCTGCTAGGCCTCGATCGGCGCTCCGCCCCTGCTAGGCTTCGGCCGGCGGACCGCCCCGGCCCGCCTCCGCGACGAAGGCCGTCAGCATGCGCACTCCGAAGCCGGTCGCGCCGACGGCATGCTGCCCCCGAGCGGAGGATGACTCCTTCGGGCCGTTCATGTCGATATGTACCCATCGGAGCGACGGATGGACGAACTTGCGCAGGAAAAGCGAGGACGTGATGACGCCCGCTTCCCCTTTGCTGCTGATGTTGCTCGTATCGGCGTAGTCGCTGTCCAGGTAAGCTTCGTACTCGTCGACGAGCGGCAGCTGCCAGATCCGCTCGCCGAACGGCTCGCCCGCGTGCTTGAGCGCCTGGATCAACGCGTCGTCGCCTAATGCGCCCGCGATCCGGGAACCGAGGGCTCCAACGACGGAGTGGGTGAGCGTCGCCAGATCGATCGCCACCGAAGCGCCGATCCGATGCGCATGGATGAGCGCGTCGGCGAGCACGAGCCGTCCTTCGGAGTCGGTGTTGCCCACCTGAACGGTCACGCCGTTGGCGTAGCGGATCACCTCGCCCGGCAGGAGCGCCCGGTCGGAGGGGCAATTTTCCGCCGCCGGCACGAGCGCGGCCACGCGAACCGGCGCGCCGCTGCGGACGAGCGCGTCGGCGGCGCCGAGCACGGCAGCCGACCCGGCCATGTCCATCCGCATGTCGCTGATGTCGTTGTCCCGCTTCAGGCTGATGCCGCCCGTATCGAACGTGATGCCCTTGCCGACGAGCGCAACGAGCGGCGCCGCCTCGTCTCCGTCGTAGCGAACCTCGATAAACGCGGGCGGATTCGCGCTGCCGCGGCCGACGGCGGCGAGACCCGTGAATCCGAGGCGCTCCAGCGCCTCGCCTTCGTGCACGGTCACGCGCGCCGACGTGCCCGCGAACCGCTCGACCGTCCGCTCCGCCAAGTCGCGCGGACGAAGGCCGTTCGGCGGCTCGTTCGTCAAATCGCGCGCCCAGATCGTGCTCTCCGCGCGGATGAGGGAGAGACGCATCGCCCCCCGGCAAGCCGGACTGTCCGCGGCGTCGATCGCAAAAGCGAGGCTCGGCTCGCTCCGCGGCCCCGACTTGTACTTGTCGAAGGCGTACGCGCCGAGCATCGCGCCTTCCACCCAAGCGGCGACGGCCTCCGCCTCGTCGAGCGCAGCGGCCCCCTCCGCCCGCGCCAGCGCGAAGGAAACTCCCGCCTTCCGGCGGCCGTCCCGCACCAGTGCCCGTCCCGCGTCCCCAGCCGCCTCGCGCAGCCGCAGCGGTCCGAAGTCGGCAGCCGCGCCCAGGCCGACGAGCAGGACGTCCGGACGGCCGTCCACACCGTACAGCCACGTGACCGCATGCCGCTCGCCCATCCCCGGCTTCAGCTTGGCGGCCAGCGCCCCGATCGCCGGGACGTTTCCCGCCTGCGGGAGCCGGTCCGCAAACGCGGGCAGCACAAGCGCGTCCGCCCCGCCCCCAGTTCCCATCCCCGCTGCGCCCAGCTCGAACTTCATGGGGCGGCGCCCCCGTCCGCCTCGACGATCCAAGTCTCGAACGACCGGCTGCCGGCCTGCATCCGGATGACGCGCGCTCCGCGCGCTAGCTTGCCATAGCAGTTATATCCCGTAACCCTTCCGTAGCAAAGCCGAATGCCGTGCAAGGTGCCGCAATAGTCGTTGTCGTGGTCGTGACCGACGAAGGTGCCCATGACGTCGCCCATTTGCACCATCGCGCCGAACAAGCCGGTGTTCACCCGCGGACACTCCACCCGCTCCTCCTTCGTCCCGACGAGGTCCGTGTCGCTCTGCCACGCCTCGTCGTACTCCGGCACCGGAATGTGGAAGAAGGCGAGCGCCGGCAGCGGACCGCCGGCCTCCGCCGACAGCCGCCGGGACTGTTCGACGTACCAGTGGATCTGATCTGGCTGAATCCAGGCATAGCCGCCGATCGGCTCTGGCGCCTCGATGCCCGAATCGAAAAAGTAAAGCGTCGCCGCGTCCGTCCCCGCTTTCCGAACTTGCAGCACGAAGTTGCCTACGCCGCCGATATCCGCCGGCCCCGCCTCCGTGAGACAGTTCGGGTCCTCGCGCTGGATCGCCAGCAGCTGCTCGCGGGTCACTCCGGCTTCCGCGTCGTGGTTGCCGAAGACGGCGGCCCACGGCACGCCGGACGACGACACCGGCGCAATCGCCCGGCGGAACGACGCCTGCGGGTCCGGCACGCCTTGGCTCCAGATCATGTCGCCCGTCAGGACGACGAGATCCGGCTGCGCCTCGGCGATCAGGCGCGAGACGAGCGCCGCGGTGCGGCCGTCCTGTTCCCGGTCCTCCGGCTTGTCGTCGCCGTAGTGCATGTCTGTCAGCTGCAGGATCGTAAACGATCCGTCCTCGCGAAACTTTAATTCACGCTTCTGTTCCCCGTTCACTTCCGATTCCTCCTTTTCGTTAAACGGCGCCTTTACTTCCATTCACCCAAGAGCGGCCGATAAGCCTCTAAATAGTCGGCTGTCAGCTGCTTGGCGAGCGAGTACGAGCCGACGAGCGGATGCGAGGTCAGCGCCTCGATCGCCAGTTCCTTGGAACGTTCGCGCACAGCCTCCACGGTCAACCGCTCGAAGCGCTTGACGCTGCGCATGAGCAAATATTCCGCCTCCGGCACTTCGCCGATCGGCACCGGCACGGCGCCGTTCGCGCCGATCCGGCACGTGACTTCGACCACGTCGTCGTCCGCGAAGCCGGCGATGCTGCCCGCGTTCGGAACGGACAGGACGACGGCACGTTCGGAGCCCGACTGCAGCGCGTCCACGAAGTCGAGCATGACGCCCGCGTAGCCGAGCGACTCCGGCAGCTTCAGCTCCTCGGCCGGCAGCTCCGGCTTCGCGGCCGAGTCGGTTTCGATCGCCATGTAGGAGGCCTCCCGCTTCTGCGTATAGTAAAGATACGTCTGCAGCGCCTTCTCCGGCTGCCTCGGGATGTCGATTACCCTCAGCGCTTCGAGCATCTCCCGATTGTTATACGCGATCATCCGGCCTCTTGTCTCGCCGGCCCGCCGGATATTGGCGATCGCCCGCTCCCGGTGGTAGTAGTAATAAAGATATTCGTTCGGCAAGTACGGCAGCGATCGCAGCAAATCCGGATCGAACATCGCGAATTCGCCGACGCGGGACAGGAAGGCGGGATCGGTCTTCAGCCCCGCGAGCCGGTCTTCTCCCCCATAAACCGCCTTGCGGATCCAAGACAAGTGGTTGAGGCCGAAAAACTCCACGTAAAGCGCCTCCGGGTCGAGGTCCAGCGCTTCCGCCATCCGCAGCTTTGTGTGGCTGGGCGTGTCGCAAATGCCGACCACCCGATCGTAGCCCGCGCTCCGAAGCGCCTGGGTGACAAGACCGGAAGGATTGGAGAAATTGAAAATCCAGGCGTTCGGAGCGACTTCCCGCGCGAGCGCGCAGTAATCGAGCAGCACCGGAATCGTGCGCAGCGCCATGGAGAAGCCAGCCGGCCCCGTCGTCTCCTGCCCGAGAAGCCCGTATTGCATGGCGATCCGCTCGTCCTCGGCTCGGGACGCTTCCTTGCCCGCGCGGATCGTCGTGACGATGTAGTCCGCGCCGGCCAGCGCCGACCGGGGATCGGTCGACAGCTCGATGTCGAGGGACACGCCGCTGCGGGCGACGACGACCCGGCAGAGCTGCCCGATCGTCTCGAGCTGCACCGGGTCGACGTCGAGCAGCACCAGCTTGTCGATGCCCGCCTGCGTCGCGCGGAGCGTCAGGCTTTGCGTGAACAACACAGCCCGGACGCCGCCGCCGCCGATTAACGTCAATTTCATTGCGCTACCTCCCAATGATCCGTCGTTTGGGCGATCCGTTCGCCGACGAACCGCTCCAGCTCGGCGCGATCGCGGACGCCCGCGCTGCCGCCGAACCGGCTGACGGACATCGCGCCGCAGGCGTTGGCGAACAGCAGGCACTGCTCCGTCCGATGCCCGTTCAAGTAACCGTACATGTAGCCTGCATTAAAGGAGTCTCCCGCGCCGGTCGTATCGACGACGTCCGCCTCGAACGCGGAGCGGTACGCGACCCGGCCGCCGATCGCCGCCAGGGCGCCCGCTTCGCCGAGCTTAAGCACGACGTGCCGGCCGTGCTTGGCGAGCTCCCGCAGACCGCGCTCCGCAGAGGCGCAGCCGGTGTAATGCCGGGCTTCGGTCTCGTTCAGAAAGAAGACGTCCACTTCCCGGATCAGCTCGTAGATGCCCTTGTACCATTCGCCCGTATCGTCCCAGCCGACGTCGAGCGAAGTGGTCAGGCCCAGCTGCTTGAGTCGCCGCGCCATGTCGACGTATTCCGCATGGTTGCGGCTGCCGCGGTAGCCGGTGAGATGGACGTGCCGGCCGAGGGCGACGCTGTCCATATCGAGCTGCTGCAGACTCAGCTCCTCGTTGGTTCCGGTGTACGTAATAAACGACCTGTCCTTTTCCGGATTGATGGCGATCGAAATGCCGGTGTTGCGCCGACTGCTCGTTCGAATATACCTGGTATCGATACCATATTGAAGAAAACGTTCGCGGACGAATTGGCCGAATCCGTCTTCCCCGAGAACGCCGTTAAATGCGATTTTCATGCCCAGCTTCGCGAGCGCCAAGCTGAACAGCGCCGCGCCTCCCCCGACGTGGAGGGTCATCTCGTTCACTAGCACTTCCTGACCGGGCGCGGGCATCTCGTTGCATCCCGCCACGACCAGATCGATATTGGCGTCGCCGATCACGACGACATCGTATGGTTTCACAGTTGGTCACATCCCCGTTGGCTTGCGGATTCCTCCACTCTCTTCCTTGCTACTGTTCCTCCCTGCGCTGGCAGCTTTCCCGTTCGACCAGCCGGTGCGCCAGGACGACGTCCTCAGCCTGCGCCGATTCGCCCGCGATCTGCTGCAGCAGGACGTTCATCGTCACTTGGCCCATTTGATGGATGGGCTGCTCCATCGACGTCAGCGACGGACGGACGAGCTCCGTCAACTGGCTGCCGTCGAAGCCCATGACGGAAATGTCCTCGGGCACTCGCAGCCCCGCGTCCCGGATGCAGTTGATCGCGCCCACCGCCATGTCGTCGCTCACCGCGAACACCGCCGTCGGCGGATTGTCGATGCGCAGCAGCTCTTTCATCTGGTCGTAGCCGCTTTTGACCTTGTAATCGCCGAAGCGGATATGCTCGTAGACGAGCTTTTGGCCGCGGTCCGTCATCGCGTTGCGGTAGCCACTGTACCGGTTCTGTCCGGACGTGATGTCGCGCATGTCGCCGCCGATGAATCCGATCGTCTCGTGGCCCAGCCCGATCAGGTATTCGGTCGCCTCGTACGCTGCCTTGTAGTCGTCCACGATGACCGACACGAAGGTTTGGTCCATCGGCTTGACGCTGGAGAAGATCACGGGCGTTCCGATCTTGTGGATGAACTGCCGGATCGGTTCGTTGATCTTTTCGTGCATGATAATGATGCCTTCGACCCGCATCTCCTGAAATACGTTCAAGTATTTGAGCTCCTTGTCGATATCCTCGCTGATGTTGCAGACCAGCAGATTGTACTCGTTCTCGCTGGCTACGCGCTCGATGCTGCTCAGAATCGTCGAATAGAAGCTGGAAGTCAAATCGGGCACGATGACGCCGATGAGATTCGTCTTTTTGCGCACCAGACTGCGGGCGATCTGGCTCGGCGCGTAGCCCAGCTCCTCGATCACCCGGTTGACTTTGGCGCGGAGATCGTCCTTGACGTACTTCTCCCCGTTCAGCACCCGGGATACGGTCGTGACGGATACGCCGGCGCGTTTCGCCACGTCTTTGATTTTGACCGTCATCTTGCTCACCTCGTTCATCCGTCTTCTTCGTTTAACAGGATGAATTCGGCGGGAAAGCCCCTATCTCCTGTCTGATTACAGGTCTTGGCCAATAAATAATGGCTGGGAAAACGCGCTGTACCCACCTTCGAGATAGACCGCGATTCGGACGTAATCTTCGTCGCCGCGGCACACGTATTTCGCCTCGCGGATCCGGCCGGTCGTCTCCTGCAGCACGCGGCCGTCCTTGCCGAAGAAGGTGACGTATTTGTACATCCGGTCCAGCAGGTCGTTCGAGCGAAGCTCGGCGACGATCGCGTCGCCCTCCGTGCGGATCGCCTCGAAGCCGTAGCCCGTCGACACGTAGAAGTCGCCGCGCCGGATCGCCTCGAGGATCGCTTCGGGCGAATTTTCCCGCGCCCGCACGACGTTCCAAGCCCGCTTCTCCTGCCCGTAGACGTGGGAATCGTCGTTGCCGAAGCCCCATACGTGGCGCCCGGCGGACAGCAGCGCGTCCCATTTGTCAAAGGCGATGTCGTATTCCGGGTTGCCGTCCCCGTTGTAGACCTCCACGCCGAGATAGCGTTCCATTCGAAGCATGTCTTCGAGCTTCCAGTAGTTGGAGAAATACCGGTTCGGATGGACGAGCACCGCGAATCCGCCGTTCTCCGTCGCGAGGTCGACGAACCGCTGATAATTGCCGATCGTGAATTCGTTGCTGTAGTCGTCCATGATCGCGCGCGGCGGCTGAACGAGGAGCATATGCGTTTCCTTGCTGCTCACCTCGATCGCTTCAAAGACGGTCGGGATGTCGCGCTTGCCGTCCAGCGGCGTGATTTTGTCGTGATCGGAGATGCCCAGGAAGTCGTAGCCGCCGTACATTTTGTAGACCGATTCCAGCGGGAACCAGCCGTCGCTGTTGGTCGTGTGGTTGTGGAAGCTTCCGCGCAGCCACGCGCCCTCGTTCGTATACGGATTGCCGATCTTCATCGTTGTCCCGCCCTTTCGGATCCCCTATTCTTTCATCGAGCCGATCATGATCCCTTTGGCGAAGTATTTTTGCACGAAAGGATAAATGAGGATGATCGGCGTCACGACGACGATGATGGTCGCCATTTTCAAGGAATTGCCCGTGATCTGAATCTTCTCGAGCATGTCGTACTTGACGCCGGCCGCTTGGCTGAGCGTATCCCGCATCGCTTCCGCGCTCATGAGCATCTCCTGCAGCAGCGTGGATAACGGACGAAGCGCCGCTTCGCGCACGTAGAAGGCGCCCGTGAACCAATCGTTCCAGTGGCCGACGGCGTTGAACAGAGCGATGACCGCGACGACCGGGCGGCTCAGGGGCATGATGACGCGCAGAAAGATCGAAAAGTCGTTGTAGCCGTCGATTCGGGCCGACTCTTCCAGACTCGGATGGATCTGCTGGAAAAACGTCCGGATGATGATCAGGTTCCAGGCGCTGTACAAGCTCGGGATGACGTACACCCAGATCGAATTGGTCAGGTGGATCGACTTGAGGAGCATATAGTACGGAATGATGCCGCCGCTGAACAGCATCGTGAAGAAGACGAGCATCATGAGAAATTTGCCGCCCGGCAGCGTCTTGCTCTTCAGCGCGTAGGCGGCCATGGCGGTCAGGAAAACGCTCGCGATCGTGCCGACGACGGTGCGGAAGACGGAGATCGCGAACGCCGTACCGATGTTCGCCGCCTGGAACACCTTCTCGAAGTTGTCCAGCGACCAGATGCGCGGCCAGAAATAGATGCCGCCCCGCTCCGCGTCTTTGCCGGGGTTGAACGACAAGGCCAGGATGTTCAGAAAAGGAAGAATGATCGACAGGCACAAAGCGATGATGAGCAGGTAATTGACGATCTTGAACGCTCTCTCGCCCGCGCTCAGCTTATAAAATTCGTTTCCCACGGTCCTCAACCTCCAGTTGGGGCGGAACGGCGGTTCGGTCCGCGGATCGGACCGCCCGCCGTTCGACCGCCTCTGTCAGACGCAAGCTGATCTGCTTCGACTTCTTAATTGAAGTTGACTTTCGTTTTTGGATCGTTGTTTTTGTCGGCAACGAGCTTCAGGTAATCGTCGAGCCCCGCCGCTTGCATTTGCTTCAAGGCGTTGTCGAGGATTTTTTGCGCGGCTTCCGGCGTCTTGCTGTAATACGCCTGAACCAGGCTGTCTTTGTAGTTGTCGAAGGCCGCCTTCAGATCGGTCCCGCGGTCGAATTCGCCGAGGAAGGCGTTCGGCGTGTAGCCGTCGACGACGTTCGCGGCTTTGCGTTTGTCGTCCCAATGCCAGTAGTTCGCGATTTTCAACGCGCCTTGGTCTTCGCTCTTCTTCAGCTTGTCGCCGTATTCCATCTCGCCGAAGTCAGCCATGTAGTCGATGTCGGTACTGCCGAGCAGCTCGCCCCAGTAGTTGCCGACGCCGCCGAAGCCCAGCTTTTTCGCTTCGTTCGGATCCTTCGCCTTCAGGTCGAGCACCTCTTGCTTCACGAGCGGGTTGCCGTCCGCGTCCAGCGTGTAGTCGCGGCCTTCCAAGCCGTATCTCCAGAGCAGCTTGCCTTCGCGGCTGGCGAGGAAATCGGCGAACTTGACGACTTCTTCGGGCTTCTTGGTCGAGGACGGAATCGCCCACGCGGAGTAGCCCGACTTGAACGCGACTTGCATCTGGAAAGCACCGTCGACCGTGTTCAGCGGGCCGAGCGGCACGTAGTGCATGTCTTGGTTAAAGTCCAGATAATTGTGCATGTCTCCGATAATCGCCCAAGATCCGTTCAGGGCGCCTTCGGTCGCGCGGCTTTCGTCCATCGTGAAAAACTCCGGCTGCAGCAGCTTTTCCTTCAGCAGCTTTTGGACGTACTCGACTTTTTTCATCGCGTAAGGCGTCTCGGATTCATGAAGGACTTTGCCGCTTTGATCCTGCTTGATGAACTGGCCGACTTCGCCCCATTCCAGATCGCCGAAAAGCTTGCCGATCTCTTGTCCGCCCCAATAGTTCGGGCCGATCGGATATACTTCCTTGCCGTTGCTGTCCTTGAAGTGGCCGTCCTTGATCTTTTTCGCGAGCTCGTACAGTTGATCCGTCGTCTTGATCGTGCTCGGATCGAGGTTCAGCGCGTCCGCGATATCCTTGCGGATGTACGGGCCGCCGACGTACTTGCGCGTGTCGTAGCCGCCCTGGCGATTGACATTCATGTGGACGAAGTAGGTGGAGCCGTTGAACTCCGGACGGAACATGACGCCGTACTGGGTATCGAGCGGCAGGAAACCTTCTTGCTCGTATTTGCTGTAGATTTTCGTGTTTTTGAGCAGCGGGGTCAGGTCGGTGAACATGCCTTCGCGTGCCGCTTTCAGCACGACCGGCATCTCCGGCCGTCCGCTGTTGTTCAGGTAGAAGGCGATGAAGTCCGGCAGATCGTTCGCGGCGAGACCGGCGATCAGGCCGTCGATCGAGTGGTCCGCCTTCATGATCTGGATTTCGAAGTCGACGCCGGTCATCTCTTTGATCTTCGCCTTGATCTCCGGGTTCATGTCTTCGGTATAGTCGTCGGTGCCCATGAACACGAGACCCTTGATCTTGCGGTCCGCCACCCAGGTCGCCGGCTTGCCCTCGGCGCCGGCCGATGCCGTACCGCTCGCGGACGAGTCGTTGTCCTTGCCGCCCGTGCAGCCGGCCAGCAGCATCGAAGCCATGACCGGTATCGTCCATACTTTCGCCCATCTCTTGCTCATACGTTTATCCCCTTTTCAGATGATGGTGTATGAAATTCGTCCGAAGACGGCTTTCACCGAAATTGGGTGTTACGCGAATCTGGTACCGTTACCATAATGAGGTATCGGAAACTTTGCGCGAGATACGGTTCGCTACGATGACGAGCACGAGTCCGATCAAGCCTTGCATCATGCCGACCGCGGTGGCGTATCCGTACTGCCCGCTCTGCAAGCCGACGCGGATAATGTAGGTATCCAGGATGTCGGAAAGCTGCATGTTGCCCGGCGTACGGAGCAGATAGAGCTGGTCGAAGCCCGCCGAGAGAATGTTGCCGAGCGACAGGATGAACAGGATGACGATCGTCGGCGTGATGGATGGCAGCGTAATGCTCCATACCTCCCGCAGCTTGCCCGCTCCGTCGATTTTGGCCGCTTCGTACATGTCGGGGTTGACGCCCGAGATGGCGGCCATGTAGATGATCGAATCCCAGCCGATGGACTTCCACAGGTGGCTGCCGAACATGATCTGGTAGAAGTACTTGGGCTCCATCATGAAGTAGGTGCCGCCGTCGCCTCCCATGCCCGAGATCAGCTGGTTCAGCAGGCCGTTGTCCGGCGCCAGCACGCGCTGGAGGAGCCCGACGACGACGACCCAGGACAGGAAGTGCGGGAGATACATGACGCTCTGCGAAACGTTCTTGAACCATTTGGAGCGGACTTCGTTAAACATGAGCGCCAGGATGATCGGGAACGGCAGGTACAAAAACAGCTTCATCGCGCTGATGATCAGCGTGTTCTTGATCAGCTGGCCGCTCTGGTACGAGTTGAAAAACGTCTTGAAGTAGTCGAAGCCTACCCACGGGCTGCCCAGGATGCCTTTGTTGAACTTATACTCCTTGAAGGCGAGCAGCAATCCGCCCATCGGAATATACGAGAAGACGATGAAAAACGCGATGCAGGGCAACAACATGAAGTACAGGTAGCGGTGCTGCAAGATGCTTTTCCATAGGGCGCTTCCACGGTTTTCGGACGGTACGGAGCTTTTTTGCCGCATCAATCTTGGATCACCTGCTTTGTGGGATTCGGCCTTTCGCCGGTCCATCTGCGCCCGATATGGTAGCGATACCAGAAAGGGCGAAAAAAAGAGGGACGCGGACGCAGCCTATTTCTGAAAACGCTTACCTGATGTCGAGTGTAACACGTCCCGCGCGAATTGGCTACCGTTTTTTTTCACGAACGGAGCAGCTGCAGCAGCCGATCGGGCCGGCGGGTCGTGATGGCATCCACCTCCATTCCGGCGTACTTGGCCATCGCGGCCTTGCCGTTCACCGTGTAGACCCAAACGAGCAGGCCGCGGTCATGCGCCGCCTCGACCACCTCCCGGCGGCACGTCCTGGCATTCATGTTGAGTCCCGCGCAGCCGCCTTCCTCCGCCTGGCGGCAGACGGATGCCGCGTAGGACGCGTACCGGAACGCCTGCGCCGGCGTGAGGAAATCCGGCGTGTTCATCATCGCCCGGATGTCCGGGAAGCGCTCCGGGATGCCGTCCGTGCAGCCGGTGACGTAGACGCGGTCCTGCGCGCCCCTGCGCCGGACGAGCTCCATCGCGGGCGCAATGGCGTCCGCTACTTTCACGTCCAGATTGAGCCGCGTCCCCTCGCGTTCCGAGAGCGCGATCGCCTCCTCGAGCGTGGCGAGCGCATAATCGCGATAGATCGGGTCCAGCCGGCTGCGGACGTCCGCCCGATTCAGCTCCCCGAACGCGTGCTCCCGCAGCAGCGGCGAGTCGTCGTGCAGCAAAATCGGCGTACCGTCGGCCGCGATGCGGACGTCGACTTCGACGATGTCGGCGCCTGCGTGCATCCCTTCGAGAAACGACTCGATCGTGTTGTCCGGGTGTACGCCGCAGCCCGTATGCGCCGCTACGAGCGTTTGTCCCATGATAATCCCTCCCCTCGCCGTTCAGCTCGCTCCGCTCCAGCAGCCGATCGGCCGGGCGTCACGGTATCGGAAGCCCTCCAGCTCCTGCAGGCGTTCTTTGATTTTCGATTCGACAGCAGCATATCGTGCAAGTCTCCTAGCTTTGTGAAGTAAGGTATCGCTCGCAGCTTCCGCGTCTCAAACGGCCAGACTCGCCGTTTCGAGCCCGACGACGCCCTCCATGCCGATCAGCGTCGCGATGGCTTCCTCGTATTTTTGCGCCTTCTTCAGCTTCACTTGCACCCGAATCGTCAAGTAGCGGCCGCCCGGCGCGGACGATTCCGCCTCCACTTCGACCGAGAGCTGACGGATCGCGAGACCGCATTGATTCAGGTACGCCAGCATAAGGCCGACGCCGGACGAGGACTGCTCCATCTTGATGAGCAGCTCCCGCACCGCCTTCGTTCGGGAAAACAGCTTCTCGATCTTGTTGAGCACGAACAAGCTGAGCACCACCAATACCGTCGATATGACCGCGCCGTAATAAAATCCGGCGCCGGCGGACAGGCCGATCGCCGCGGACACCCATAGGGACGCCGCCGTCGTGAGCCCCGAGACGGTAAGCCCCGTCCGCATGATCGTGCCGGCGCCGAGAAAGCCGATGCCGCTGATCACTTGGGCGGCGAGCCGCGCGGGATCGAGGCGGACGTTCGGTTCGGGCGCGAATGCGGCGAAGCCGTACATCGAGAGCAGGACGATGGCCGCCGAACCCAGGCAGACCAGGATGTGCGTTCGGAAGCCGGCGGAGTGCCCGCCGAGCTCCCGCTCGAAGCCGATCAGGCCTCCCAGTCCCAGCGCCAGAAGCAGCCGCAGCGTCATCTCCACCGGGCCGATGTGCCAAACGGCCGGGTCGAACGCAAGCCCCATGCCGCCACCTCCTTCGGGAGCAGTTTCGGTTGAGCGCTTTCAGAATCGTCAGCCTGCGATTTCCGCTTCCATACGCAGCAGATTGTCGAAGCTGATCGCGAGGCTGTCCAGCGGATTCCCCGGGCAGTAGTCCTGCTCGACGGCGTACCATTCGACGCCGCTCCGCTCGCCCCAGCTCAGGATCGGGACGAAGTCGATGCTCCCCGTGCCGATCGCCGCGAACGTCCGGGCGTCGTCGTCCGTCATGTCCTTGAGATGCAGGATCGGCATCCGGTTTGCGTACGCCTCGATGTAGGACAGCGGGTCGAGTCCGGCTTTCTTCACCCAGAACGTATCGATCTCCGCGTAGACGGGGCGCTCCGCGTCCGGCTCGAGCACATAATCGAGCGCGTATCGGCCTTCCATCTGCGTGCGAAACTCGAAGTCGTGGTTATGGTAGCCTACCCGCAAGCCGAGCTCCGCGACTTTGGCCGACACCTCTCGCAGGTCGCGCCGGACGCTGGCATAGCCTTCGGGATTCATGAGCGAATCGGGCAGCGAGTGGCAGATGAAATCCCGGGTTCCGAAGAGGCGCGCCTCTTCGAGGACGGCCGGCAGATCGTGCTTCATCCGCTCCAGGCCGACGTGCATGCCCGCCGTCCGAAGTCCCATCTCGTTCATGACCGCCGCGATCTCGCGCGGGTCGTTGCCGTGCAAGCCGTCGATCTGGACGGCCGTCCAGCCCATTCGCGCCAGCTCCCGCAGCGTGCCCGGGAAGTCGCGCTTCAGTTCGTTGCGCAGCGTGTACAGCTGCGCGGCCAGTTTGCGTCTCATGGCGCAAGCTCCTCCCTCTCCAGATGGAGCCAGGCCAATTCGCCTTCGGACAGCGCAATCGCTTCGGCGTCCAGGGAATCCCGAAGCTCCGCCTCGCTGCGCGGTCCGATGATCGCGCCGGTCGGATAGGGACGCTGAAGCACATAGGCCAGCGCGATCTGCGTCGCCGAGACGCCTTTGACTTCGGCGAGGCGCTTCGCCCGGTCGTACCGGCGCCAGTTGTCCTCGCTGTAGTATACACGGACCATTTCCGCGTTCGAGCGGTCGTTCGGCGAGAAGAGGCCGGAGAAAAATCCGCCCGCCTGCGCGGACCAGGCCAGAAGCGGCAACTGCGTCCGCTCGTGCCAGGCGCGCGTCGCCGCGTCGGCCGCCACGCTGCCCGGCCATCTCGGCTCCAGCGCCTCGGCGAGCGCCAGATTCGTGCTGCTGAAGCTGAACCCGGCGAGCCCGCGCGCCGCCGCGTAATCGTTCGCCTCCTGGATGCGCTCGCGCGTCCAGTTCGAAGCGCCGAACGCGCGGATGCGGCCGGCGTCGAGATGCCGGTTCAGCGCTTCGACGACGGGGCCGACCGGTACCTGCGGATCGTCGCGATGCAGCGCGTACAGATCGATGTACGAGGTGCCGAGCCGGTCCAAGCTCTCGTGCAGGTCCTTGTCGATCGCTTCGGGGTTCACCCTCGGCCCGGGGCTGCCGTCGTCGTGATGGGCTCCCTTGGTCAGAATGACGAGCCGGTCGCGGTTGCCCCGCTCCGCCATCCAGGCGCCGAGGATTTTCTCCGCTTGGGTATATTGATGCGCCGTATCGATCGTCGTGCCGCCAGCCGCGACGAACGCGTCGAGCATGCTCGTTCCGTTCAGCTTCCGCAGATCGCCGGTTCCCAGAATCAGGCGCGACAGCCGGACGCCGTTGATGGTCATTTGTTTCATGTTCGCGCTCCCTTCCGCGGCGCGCTTGCCGCCGCCCGGATCGGGCGGACGGCCGGAGGCGCCGTTCCTTCCATGTCGACGATGCGGTTTCCTTGTCAAACCAGTCTTTTTCGTCCGTTTTGGATTTCTGGTAACGATACCAGAATCGGCACAAAGAAAATCGAGGCACCTCTTCGCATCCTCGATTCGGCCCTCGTCCTGCTTGACGGACGACGGATCGCGCCGGAGACCGCAGGCCTCCCCGCCTTGCTTGCCCTGTCGGCGAGCCGCTGCGGACTCGCCAGGGTAAGCGCTTAATTCGATTTTAAAAGATCTTCCTCCATCGCACAACTCTTTTTTTGCGATCGAGCGATCGCTGTGCCGGATTTTCTCTCCGCTCCGACTGCCCGCTTACCCCCGGAACGCTCCGGTAGAACCGCGAACGACCAGCTCGGGACGGACGACGATGCGGCTTTTCGCGGCACCCTCCGCCTCCAGGTCCTGCATGAGCAGGTTTACGGCCTGCTTGCCCATATGCTCGATCGGCTGCGCCACGGTCGTCAGCTGCGGATCGGTCACGGTCGCCAAGATCGTATTGTCGAAGCCGACGATCGAGACGTCCTCGGGGACGCGCAGCCCCAGCTCCCTCGACGCCTGAATGGCACCGATCGCGAGCAGATCGTTGCAGCAGAACAGCGCGGTCGGCCGGTCGGGCGCGCCGAGCAGGCCGATCGCCGCCGCTTTGCCGTCGGCGATCTGGAAGTCGCAGATGACCGCGTCCGCGTCGCGGAAGGCGAGCCCCCGCTCTTCGAGCGCGCGGCGAAAGCCGCGCACGCGATGACGGCTGCTCGCGACCTTCAGATCCTCCGCGAGAACGGCGAAGCGCGTATGGCCGAGCGCGAGCAGATGCTCCGCCGCCATCCGCCCGCCCAAATCGTCGTCCACGACGACCGTGTGCACGGGCAGATCCGGCATCTCGCGCGAGACGAGCGCGACGGGGATCCGTCGGCTCAGGAGCCGCTCGATCAACTCCGGATTGTCCACCCCGGTTCCGATGACGATCCCGTCGACGCTTTTCTTGAGCAGCAGGCCGATGTATTTTTCCACGCGCTCGTCCCGGTTGTCCGTGCTGCAGATGACGACGCTGTAGCCCGTCCGGTGCCCCTGGTCCTCGATCGCACGTGCCATCTCCGCGAAGTACGGATTCGAGATGTCCGGCACCAGCAGCCCAAGCGTAAACGTCTGCTTGCCCGCCAGCGCCGTCGCGATCATGCTCGGCTGGTAGTTCAGCCGCTCCATGACCTCCAGCACCTCCCGGCGCTTCTCCGAGCTGATCCGGCCTTTGCCGTTGATCACCTTGGAGACCGTGGCGATGGAGACGTTCGCCTCCTTGGCGATGTCGTAAATCGTTGCCTTCATGGCTGTCATCCCTCTTCTTCCGTCGACCCTATTAGTCTCATTATAGGTAAAAGAGGGAGCCCGCGCCACGCTTGCTTCATCGGTCGGAAGGCGCCGGCTTCGGCATGAGCCAGGCGTGGCCCGGATCGTTGCAGAATTTCCAAGTCCGCTTAGGTCCGGCCATGACGTTCAAATAGTAGACGTCGTAGCCGGGCGGCGCCGACACCGGGTGATAGCCCTTCGGCACAAGGACGGCTTCTCCGTCGCCCACGCTCAGCGTTTCGTCCAGCGTCCGGTCGTCCGTGTAGACGCGCTGCACGGCGAAGCCTTGGTTCGGCTGGACGCGGTAGTAGTATGTCTCCTCCAGCAGCGACTCCTCCGGCAGGGCGTCGCGGTCGTGCTTGTGCGGCGGATAACTGGACCAATGCCCGTTCGGGGTGAACACCTCGACGACGAGCAGGCCGTGCGCCGGCGCGGTCTCGGGCAGGATGTTGTGGACGAGCCGCGCCATGCTGCCGGAGCCGCGATGCTCCACGCCGACGTCCGAAGGCCGGATCAGGCGCGCCGGCAAACCGTTCCCGCCCGGCGCCCAACAGACGGCGAGCTGCAGGTCCGTCGCGGCCGTCACTTCAAAGCCGTCGTCGGACGGAACATAGACGGAGTAAGGGGGCGTTTGTTCGAAGACGTCCATCCGCTCGCCGATCCCCGACCAAGAGACGCTGTCCGTCGCGACGTGGGCGAGGCCGGCGAGGAGAACGAGACACGCTTCCCGCTCCTCCGTCCGCCGCGTCAGCTTGTCGTTTTTTTTCAAATGGTAGACTTCGAATCCCACATAGGTCCAGCCGGCCGACGTCGGCGTAATGCGCAGAACGTTGCCGTCCGCGTCCGGGTCCGTCTGCGGCTTAACGAGAAGCTCGCTCATGCCAGGGTCGCCTCCTTGTTCCGCGCTTCCGCCGCCAACCGATCGGAATCGTCCAGCTCTGCGAGCTTCACGCCGCGGCCGAGCCGCACCGACCATTTGGCCGCGAGCGCCGCGAGTTCGGCCTGCAGGCCGTCAAAGCCGTCGACCGGCACGCCGGCACCGTCCAGCAGGCTTTCGGCGAACCGGCGAACCTCCCGGATATAGGCCTCGTTATACCGCTCCAGGAAGAAGTGCAGCGGCTTGTCGTGCGAGACGCTGTCCGACGTGCTGATTTCCGCGGTGTTCGGATGGTCGTTCGCGACGGTCACCGAGCCTTCGGATCCGAACACCTCGACGCGCTGGTCGTAGCCGTAGACGGCCCTCCGGCTGTTGTCGATAACCCCGAGCGCGCCGCCCGCAAACTTCAGCGTGACGACGGCGGTGTCGAGATCCCCGTAGCGCGCGAACGCCGGGTCGACGAGCACCGAGCCGTGCGCGTACACTTCCTCGATATCCCGTCCGATCAGGAAGCGCGCCATGTCGAAATCGTGGATCGTCATGTCGATGAAGATGCCGCCCGACTTGGCGATGTAGTCCTCCGGCGGCGGGCTCGGATCGCGCGAGGTGATCTTGACCAGATGCGGCTCCCCGATCCGGCCTTCCAGCACCAGCTCCCGCACGCGCTCGAAATTGTGGTCGAACCGCCGGTTAAAGCCGACCTGCAGCTTGACGCCCGCCTCGCGAACCGCATCCAGCGCTTCCTTTGTCCGCGCCGGATCGAGGGAGATCGGTTTCTCGCAGAAAATGTGCTTGCCCGCTTTCGCGGCCGCGATAATGAGCGGCACGTGCGTATCCGTATGCGAGCAAATGAAGACGGCGTGGATGTCCGGGTCCTCCAACAGGTCTTCCCCTCGTTTGGTGACGACCGGCACGCCGCGCTCGGTCGCCCATTGCGAGAGCGCCTCGTCGGCGTACAAGTCGGATACGGCCGCGAGCCGGACGCGCGGCATGCGGAGCAAATTGTCGGCATGGATTCTGCCGATGCGTCCCATGCCGATGATGCCGATATGCAGCGAATTCATCTTCCCGTCCTCCTCTTTCGTTACCAGCGTGCCGTAACCATTTTTTTGCGGGTGTAGAACTCCACGCCGTCCGTGCCGTTGGCGTGCAAATCGCCGTAGAACGACTGCTTCCAGCCGGAGAACGGGAAGAATGCCATCGGCGCCGGCACGCCGAGATTGACGCCGAGCATGCCCGCGTCGATCTCTTCGCGGAACTTGCGCACGTGGCTGCCGTCGCGGGTAAAGAGGCACGCGCCGTTGGCGAACGACGAGCGGTTCGCCAGCGCGATCGCCTCGTCCAGCGTGTCGACCCGAGAAATCGACAGCACGGGCGCGAAGATCTCGTCCTTCCAGATCTTCATCTCGCTCGTCACCCGGTCGAAGATCGTCGGGCCGACGAAGTACCCTTCGCCGCTCGCCGCCGCATCCCGGCGCCCGTCGCGCAGCAGCGCGGCGCCTTCCCGCTCGCCGGCTTCAATGTAGCCGATCGCGCGCGTCTTGTGCGGATCGCGGATGACCGGGCCGAGAAAGACGCCTTCGTCCGCGCCGTTGCCGATCGTAAGCGCATCGGCCGCGGCGACGAGCTTTTGGACGAGCGGCTCGGCGGCGTCGCCGACCGCAACGACGACGGCGCACGCCATGCAGCGCTCGCCAGCGGAGCCGAAGGCCGCGTTCACGATCTGCGTGACGGCCGCGTCGAGATCGGCGTCCGGCATGACGATGCTGTGGTTTTTGGCGCCGGCCAGCGCCTGCACCCGCTTGCCATGGGCGGTGCCGGTCTTGTAGACGTATTCGGCGACCGGCTGGGATCCGACGAACGAGATCGCCTTGACGTCCGGATGCTCGAGCAGCCCGTTCACGACGTCATGCGCGCCGTGCACGACGTTCAGCACGCCGTCCGGCAATCCGGCCTCGGCCATCAGCTCGGCAAGCCGGTTCGCGAGCAGCGGCGTCCGCTCGGACGGCTTCAGGACGAAGGCGTTGCCGCAGGCGATGGCGAGCGGGAACATCCAGCAGGGCACCATCATCGGGAAATTGAACGGCGTGATGCCGCCTACGACCCCGATCGGGTAGCGGTACATGCCGGATTCGACGTTCGTTGCGATGTCGGGCAGCTGCTTGCCCATCATCAGGGTCGGGGCACCCGCGGCGAACTCGACGCACTCGATGCCGCGCTGCACTTCGCCGTAAGCCTCCGTGTAGTTTTTGCCGTTCTCGCGGGTGATGATCCGGGCGAGCTCCTCCCAGTGGTCGACGAGCAGCTGCTGATATTTGAACATCACGCGGGCGCGGCGCGGCACGGGCGTGCGGCTCCAGCCCTCGAATGCGAGCTTGGCAGCGCGGACGGCGTCGTCCAGCTCCTCCCGAGAGGAGAGCGGAACGGTCGCGATCGTCTCGCCCGTCGCCGGGTTGTACACGGCTTCCGCGCGTCCGGACGCGGAAGCGACCCAGCGGCCGCCGATATAGTTACGAAGCGCCTCTGGCGCGGTTTGCGTAGACATAAGGATCTGCACCTCTCTCTTAATCGTTCGTGCGGGAAGCCGCGATGTAGGCGTCGATCTGAGCGGCGGTCGGCATCGCGTCCGAGCAGCTGTGGCTGGAGATGACGATGGAGGCGGACGCGCTGCCGTAAGCCATGCTGCGGCTGACGGTCCAGCCCTGCATCAGGCCGTAAAGAAAGCCGGACGCGTACGCGTCGCCGGCGCCGAACGTCTTGACGACCTTCGCCGGGAAGATCGCGCCGCGATGGGCGCTTCCGTCTTTGGCGTAAGCGACGGAGCCGTCTTTGCCGTGCTTGATGACGACGAGCTCGGCATGGCAGCCGAACCAGGCGGCGGCCGTTTTCTCGTCGCTGCGCTCATCGTTGCCGTCGAACCGCTCCAGCATATCGAACTCTTCGCGGGTGCCGATGATGATGTCGCTTTTCTCCGCCGCCGCGTGGTAGTAGATCGCCGTCTCTTCCGGGTTGGTCCAGGAATAAGGCCGATAATCGATGTCGAACGCGACTTTGGTGCCGTGCTTGCGCGCGTACCGCAGGGCGAGCAGCACCGCTTCGCGGGAAGGGCTCCGGGCGAGCGCGGTGCCCGAGACGAGCAGCACCCGGCTGTTCGCGATGAGCGCCTCGTCCACCTCCGTCGGCGCGAGCTTGAGATCCGCGGCGTTGTCCCGGTACATAAGAATGCTGCACTCTTCGGGACTTTTGATTTCCGTGAACGCAAGCCCCGTGACGGCACCGGTGCGGTCGGTCGATACGCCGGACGCGTCGATGCCGTTGTCCCGCAAATACCGCAGGATGAATCGTCCCATCTGGTCGTCCGCGACTTTGCCGATAAAGCCGGTTTTCATGCCGAGACGGGACATGCCGATGCAGATGTTCGCGGGAGACCCGCCGACGTATTTCGTAAACGTGACCGTGTCTTCCATCGGCCGGTTGATCTCGTTCGCGTTCAAGTCGATGCACAGCCGGCCGATGGCGGTAAAGTCGTGCTGCCGGCCTCCGGGAAACGCTATGGACGTCATGTGCGTGCCATCCCTTCTATTCGGTAGTCGTCTTCAGCGCGTTCAAATAGTCCAACGCCCTGCGGGCGTACAAGTACGGGTCGTGAACGGCAGGGTCCTGCTCCCCTTCGAGCATCGCCCAGCCGTCATAGCCGCGGGCGTTCAGCTCGGCGACGATCGGCCCGAAGTCGAGGCAGCCGTCGCCCGGCACCGTAAAGACGCCCCGGCGGATGCAGGTGACGAAGTCCCAGCCCCCGGCTCTCGCCTCCGCGAGAATATCGTCCCGGACGTCCTTCAGGTGGACGTAGGCGATCCGGTCGTAATGCCGTTTCAGCAGCGCCAGCGGATCGGCGCCGCCGTAGTAGGCGTGGCCGGTGTCGTACAGCAGATGCACGACCTCCCGCGACGTCGACGCCAGCAGGCGGTCGATCTCCTCCGGCTGCTCGACGACGGTGCCGCCGTGGTGATGGTAGGCGAGCTTCATGCCGAGCGAGCGGGCGATTTCCCCCGCTTCCTGCAGACCGTCCGCGAACCATTTCCACTCCTCGTCCGTCAGACGCTTCACCTCGGTCTCGTTCGCCGACCGGCGGGGATCCCAGTGCAGGGAGCCGCCGATCTCCGCCGTGCTGATCACGTCGGCACCCATCTCCCGAAGGAACAGCGCGTGTTCCCGGTAAGCCTTCAGTTCTTCGGCCCGGCGGGACGGGTCGGAGAAGAACACCGACTTCCACTGGGAAACGAGGCGGATGCCTCGGCGTTCCAGCTCCCGTTTCAGCGTCGGTACGTCCTTCGGATATTTGCGCCCCATCTCCGTTCCGGTCAAGCCGAGCCGCCGAATATCGTCCGCGATTTGCTCGAATGTCGTTTCGCTGCCGTGCTCCGCCACATCCTCGCCGACCCAGTTGATCGGGTGAATGCCGAGCCGAAAAGTCCGTTTGCCGCTCAACGCCATCTCTCCTTTACGATGCGATTAATAAGGACGCGCGGCCGCGATCGTGCGCCGCATCTCGTCGTGCGCTTGCAACACTTTGGGACTCGTGGAGGCGGCGGGTACGCCGACGTTCCACCAGGATTCGTAGCCGTCGGTGTTCGTGCCCGGCACCACCTTGATCTCGACGAGCGCCGGTCCCGGCGCTTCCGCCGCCTGCGTTAGCGCGGCGCTCAGTTCCTCCGCCGTCCGCGCCGAGAAGGACGCGACGCCGAGGCTGCGGGCGTGCGCCGCGAAGTCGATCGGCAGGTAGCCGCCGGTCAGCCGGTTCGTGCCGGCCTCGCGATAGCGGAATTCGTTGCCGAACCCGTCGCTGCCGTGTCCCCGCTGCAAATTGTGAATGCATTGGAAGCCGTGGTTGTCGAACAGCAGCACCGTCAGCTTGACGCCTTCCTGCACCGCGGTCACGAGTTCCGAATGCAGCATCAGATAGCTGCCGTCGCCGACGAGCGCGTAGACGCGCCGGTCCGGTTCGGCCAGCGCTGCGCCAAAGGCGCCGCTCACCTCGTACCCCATGCAGGAGAAGCCGTATTCCATGTGATACGTCTTCGGCTGGACCGTTCGCCATACCCGATGAAGGTCGCCCGGCAGGCTGCCCGCCGCGCAGACGACGACGTCCGAAGGCTGGACGAAGGTATTGATGAGGCCGAGCGCCCGCGTCTGCGCGAGACCGTCCTCGCGCTGGATCGCATAGAGGCGGTCGACCTCCGTATCCCAAGCCGCCTTGCGGGAGGCGATCTCATCCGGCGCGTAGCCCGCCTGGTAGCCATGGGCGGACAGCTCGGCTTGGAGCGCCTCGAGCCCCGCCTTCGCGTCCGCCGTGACGGACGCAGCCTCCAGCTTAAACGCGTCGAACGGACTGACGTTGACGTTCACGAAGGCGACGTCCGGGTTGCGAAAGGCGAATTTGGAGGCGGTCGTAAAGTCGGAGTAGCGGGTGCCCACGCCGATGACGAGATCGGCTTCGGCGGCGACTTGATTCGCCGCGAGCGTCCCGGTCGTGCCGACGCCGCCGAGGGCGAGCGGGTGGTTCCAGGGCACGGCGCTTTTGCCGGCTTGCGTCTCGGCGATCGGAATGCCGAACGCCTCCGCGAAGGCGAGCAGCGTCTCCGTCGCGCCGGCATAGTGAACGCCACCGCCGGCGACGAGGATCGGCCTGCGCTTGGCCGCGATCAGCTCGGCCGCGCGCCGGATGGCTTCGGGGGCTGCCGGACGTCGGTCGAGGAAGTGCACGCGCTTGTCGAAGAAGCGGACCGGATAGTCGTACGCTTCGGTTTGCACGTCTTGCGGGAGCGCGAGCGTGACGGCGCCGGTCTCGGCCGGATCGGTGAGCACCCGCATCGCGTGCAGAAGCGACGTCATGAGCTGCTCCGGCCGGACGATGCGGTCCCAGTACCGGCTGACCGGCTTGAACGGGTCGGTAGCCGACACGGTGTAGTCGCCGGGCACCTCGAGCTGCTGCAGCACCGGATCGGGCTGGCGCGAAGCGAAGTTGTCGCCGGGCAGCAGGAGCACGGGGATGCGGTTGACCGTCGCCGTCGCCGCGCCGGTCACCATGTTCAGCGCGCCGGGGCCGATCGACGACGTGCAGGCATAGATCTGCCTGCGATTGCGCTGCTTGGCGAACGCCGTCGCTGCATGCACCATGCCTTGCTCGTTCTTGCCCTGGATATAGGTCAAGCTGCCGGGCTCGCGCTCCAGCGCCTCGCCGATTCCGGTCACGTTGCCGTGGCCGAAGATGCCCATCACGCCGCGGACGAACTTGATCTCCTCTCCGTCCACCGAAAGGTATTGCCGATCCAAGAAGCGCAGCAGCGCTTGCGCCATGGTCAGTCGTACCGTTTTCTCCATGCCGTGACCTCCGATTCATGTAGATTAAGCGCTTAACCTATTGCAAAGAAACATTCCAATCCCATTCTATAAAATATAGCTGAATTCCTGTTTCATGCCGAAAAGTTTGCGCATTCAATGGTAAAACATGAGGGAAAGCGCTTAACTCATTCTAGCAAAGAAAGCCGCTGCCTACAATCCTTTTTTCCATTTTCACGCGATTGGCGCATCTATGGCAGTCCCGCGCCGAGCCGTTCCAGTCGCCGGCGGTGGGCCAGAAAAAGGCTTACGAGGCGGCACTGACAAGTCATGCGGGAGTGCGTAAGGAGATCACGCTCGTTGTCGGCTCCGAACCGCCGAATGTACGTATGTATACTACCTACATTCGTCGCACGCAGCCCAAATCACCAAATGTGCGTATGTAAACTACCTACATTCGTCGCACGCAGCCCAAATCACCAAATGTACGTATGTAAACTACCTACATTCCTCGCACGCAGCTCAGATCGCCCAATGTGCGTATGGAAACTACATACATCCCACACAAACAGCCCAAATCGCCGAATGTACGCATTACAAGCTACCTACACCCTCGCATTTAACCCAATTCGCCAAATATGCATTTTCTAAACGATCTACTGTGTAATCGGCGACACTACGCCGGAGAAATGCTCAAACGTCAAGACCCGCGCGCCAACCTGCCGCTTCCGCATCTGCATCCGCGCCTCTACGACAGTCGGATACACCTTTTTCGCGCAAGACAGTCGTTCGACTCGCGATCAGGCCCGCAAGAAGATCATCCTTTCCCACTCCCTTTCCCCAACAAAAAAGATTGCCTCCCGGCCTGGCGGCCCCGGAGGCAATCTTCACGATTCGGCAAATCGGTGCTGAATTAACCCTTAACACCGCCGACCATCATGCCCTTGACGAAATATTTCTGCAAGAACGGATAGACCATAATAATCGGCAGGGAAGCGACGATCGTCATCGTGGCCCGAACGGACAGCGGCGTGACCGTATTCTGCTGGGCGCCGCTGGCTCCGTTGATCATCCCGTCCAAGCTTGAGGTTCCCGAAGTGGTATTAGAGTTCTGCAAGATCTTCTGAAGCTCGTATTGCAGCGTGCTCAGATTGATATGCGAGGAATTGTACAGGAACACATCGAACCATGAATTCCATTGGTACACGCCCGAAAACAAGGCGACCGTCGCCAGCACGGGAAGCGTCAGCGGAAGCACGATATGGAAGAAGGAACGGAAATCTCCCGCCCCGTCGATCCGACCGGATTCCAGAATGCTCTCCGGCAAGTTCTCGATGAAAGAGCGAATGATAATGAGGTTAAAGACGCCGATCAGTCCCGGCCAGACATAGACCCAGAAGCTGCCGAGCAAGTGCAAGTCCCGAATGAGCAGATAGTTGGGTATGAGTCCGCCGTTGAAATACATCGTCAGCACGAAGGCGATCGTCATGAATTTGCGCAGCACATAATCCTGTCGGCTGAGCGTATACGCCACCATGGCAGAGCAGAATACCGTTGTCACCGTGCCGATCACGGTCCGCAGGATCGAGATGAGCGTGGCATGGAAGATCGTGGATTCCCTGAAAATATAGCGGTAGTTATCCAACGTCCAGACCCGAGGCAATAGGAAGATGCCTCCCTTGATCGAGTCCTGAGCGTTGTTGAGCGATACGGCCAAAATATTGATAAACGGATAAAGCGTGACGATGATCAGCAGAATCATAAAGGTGTAGTTGCAATAGTCGAAAATCCGATCGCCGGCCGACGCTTTGATCCGGCTTTTCGCCTTTCTCATCGTTCTGCTTGTCGCCGCGTTGTTTTCCAATGAATGTCCCTCCCTTAGAATAATCTCGATTCGCCGGCGCGCTTGGCGATATGGTTCGCTGCGAACAGCAGCACGAAGCTGACCACCGTCTTGAACATGCCCGCCGCGATCGAAAGGGAGAAATTGCTCTGAGCAATGCCGTATTTCAACACGAAAATGTCGATATTTTCAGAATAGTCGACGTTCATGCCGTTGCCCAGCAAATATTGCGGCTCGAATCCCGATTCCAGCAAATACCCGATGTTCATGATCAGCAAGACGACAATAACGGGCTTAATTCCCGGCAGCGTGATATATCTCATCCGCTTGAGCCGGCTCGCACCGTCGATCTCCGCGGCTTCGTATTGCGAAGGGTCGATCGTCGTCATCGCAGCTAAATATACGATCGTGTTCCATCCGATATCCTTCCAGACGGAACTGGCTCCAAAGATTCCCCAGAAGTACTCGGGGATACCGAGAAACAGAATTTCGTTTCCTTTATCGACAATTCCCAACCAGATGAGCATCTGATTGAGGATGCCGTCCGGCGATAGGGTTGTTTGGATGATGCTGGCCGCGACAACCCAAGAGATAAAGTGAGGCAAATAACTGATGGTTTGGACGGTTCGTTTGAACGCGACTTGCCGGATCTCGTTTAGCAGCAGCGCAAGTACGATCGCCGTTACAAAGCCAAGTACCAGATTGATAGAGCTCATGGCGAGCGTATTGCGCAGAACCCGAACGAATCGCTCGTCGCCGAACAGAAACTTGAAATGCTCGAAGCCGATCCAAGTCTGGTCCCAGAATTTCAGGGCAGGCTTGTAATCCTGGAAGGCGATCGTCCAGCCCCATATCGGAACATACTTGAAGATGAACAGCCAGATTAAAAAAGGAACGGACATGACGACCAATGCCCGCTGCCTCGCCAGCTTGATGAAAAACAGCCGAATTCCCTTCGGCTTCTTGTTCGCCGCCGGACCGGACGTCGCCAGTATCGCTTTTGTCTCCATCCTTATCTCTCCTTCAAATGCCAACGCGAATAAACGATCGTTCGGGGAAGGCCGGTCTGACGACCGGCCTTCCTCGAACGGTTAGGAATTGCCTTGAGCCGCTTCAACCTTTTTCTTAACTTGCTCGGTCGTCCACTTCTCGTATCCTGCCGTATCCAGCTTGCCAAACTCCTTCAGGAAATCGTTCCAGATCGTATCGAATTTGTCGGATGCGGCGAGTACGAGTTTGGGGTAATACTTTTTCGTCAGTTCGTCCTTCTTTGTCTCCCACATCGCTTCCGGAGACTTGGCATCCTTCGCAAAGCCCCACGCAGGATACCAAGGCCGTTCGAGCGGCTTGGCGAACAGCTGCGTGTAGGTTTGAATGCCATATTGATCTAATATTTTCTGGTCCGCTTCCGTAAGACTCATCTGGAAAACCTCGGGCTGATACCCGACGCCTTTGGCATTCCCGTCGGAGAAGGACGAATTGGCGCCGTAGCTCGGCCAGTTCCAGCTATAATATTTGAAGCCGAATTTCTGATTGAAGGCTTCGTCGATTTTGTCGATCTGCTCTTTCGTACGATAGAAGCGGCCTTGTTCGTTCACTTCATAGGTTTCGCCTTTGATCCCCCAGGAGATCAAAATCTGGTTCTCTTCCTTTAGCAAATTGTCAAAGTACTGAATAATTCTCGCGGGGTCTTTGGCGCTTACCGTAATCCCAATCCCGCGATTGGTGATTACACTTCCAAGTCCGTCGACATAGGCGTCCGGGATATTCTCGTCAAACGTGATCGGCAGCGGAAAATAGTTGTAGGCATCCTGCGAAGGATCCTTGCGAGCTGCGTCCTTGAGCGCGTTAAACGCATTCGCCGCCTGCCATCTTTGATCAAAGAACCCGAGCACTTTGTGCGAGGTCAGCTTCGCGATATATTGGTCGTAGTTGTCGACGAAGGAAGCTTTATCGAACAACCCTTTGGCATTCAAACCGTTCAATGCTTGCAACCATTTCTTCGCCGCGTCGGAAGCCGAGTAGGTCTTTGCTTCCAACGTATTTACGTCCACCATGACATTGCCGTCGTTCGGATACCCCATGAGGTGCATTGGCGGGTTGGATGTGGCAAAGAAGCGCCAATCGTGCGTCAATGTAACCATGCCTGTCAGGTTCTCGTCTTTATGCTTGTTTGCAAAGTCTTCGATGAGCTTCAGGTATTGATCCAGCGTTCTGACTTTCGGATAGCCCGCTTCCTCCAACACGCGTCGCTGGATGTAAAACGCAGCGGCCGGTTCCGGATCCGGGACGAAGTTCCCAACCTGGGCGGACATCGGCAGAACATACAGCTTTCCGTCCTTGGCCCTCATTTGATCCAGATCCTTCCCGTACACCCTTTTGATGTTCGGGCCGTACTTGTCGATCAGGTCATCGAGCGGAATAAATGCGCCCGCGTTCAGTACTTCTTCTATCGCCGCGTCAGGGATCAGCACGTCCGGATATTCGTTTGAGGCGATCATCGTCCCGATCTTCGTATTGAGATCGCCAACCAGAAATTCGAGCTTGAAGTTGACGCCCGTCTGATCCTCCAGCATCTTGCCAATCGTCGTCTCGTTCGTATTCCCGTCCTTGGAGCCGGCCACTCCGTTGAAAATCGTAAAAGTCGCCTTGTCTTTCTTGGGCTCGGTTCCTTCGCTGACCCCCGGACTGCTTGTCCCCGGCGCCGCATTGTTGTTTTCCTTCTTGCTGCCGGAACAAGCCGTCACAACGGAGAACGACAGGACAGCGGCGAGACCCAGCAATGCTAATTTCCTTTTCCTCAACAAATGTCTACCCCTCTCAAACGTTTTCTATTGTTCCCCTCCAGTATAAAAGCGGTTACAACATTCGGTTACCCCAGCAACTATAGACTTTGCTTTCAAAATTATATATTCGTATTTATTATCGGAATTTCGAATACGATGTCAGTTCCTTCCCCAGGACGGCTGTCGACGGCAAACCGGAATCGATCCCCATAGAGGAGTTTGGCACGATAGATCACATTTTGAATGCCAATTCTCTCGCCCATCGTCCCCTCCATGCGGAGGTAACCATAGATCTTGTCCACCTGCTCTTCGCTCATCCCGACTCCATTGTCGCGAACGGAAAACCGCAAGATTTCCTTCGTTACGGAAATCCGGATCTCCATCCTCCCGCCTTGCTTCATCGGCTCGATACCGTGCATGCTCGCGTTCTCGACGAAGGGGAGAAACAGCATTTTGGGAATTTCGCAATGATACGCGTCCGGGTCGATGTCCATCTGATAGTTCAGTCGATCCCCGAATCTGTATTTCTGAATATCCAGGAAACAGACGATGAACTCCAGCTCTTCGTTCACCGTGATCCAGTCCTTATTCCAGGTCAACGAGCTCCGGAAAATTTTGGCCATGCTGTGGATAATGCCGGCGGTCTCGCGCTCTTCTTTGAGCAGGCTGCGCATTCGAATCGTCTCCAGCGCATTAAACAGGAAATGCGGATTGATCTGACTTTGCAGCGCATTCAGCTGAGCTTGGCGCCGATCTAGTTCCAACGACTTTTTCTGCAGTTCTGCCCCGTAGACGTCGTCGATCAACGATTTGATCTGCAAGGTCATCCGGTTGAACTCGAGTGTCAGCTGCCCGATTTCATCCCTAAAATCAGAATTTTGTATCGTTTCAAAATGCTGATTTCTTATTTTTTTGATATGCTTCAGGACTTGAATGATCCGCACGTTGAAGGAACGGGTAATGACCAGAATGATGACGGTCGGAATGACCATCATGACGCAGGCGGATACGAGAATGAAGTCGCGGGATTTCCGCACCTCGCGGATGACTTCGTCTTCCGCGACGGTCCCTACGATTCTCCATCCTCTTAAATAGCTGGTGACGCCGTACTCGGTCGCAAATTCGATTGCATGCTCCGTATTTATCGATGCAAAGGCCGCCTTGGGGCTGACCCGCCAATCGATCGCGGGGTCGGTGGTGAACTCGATCTCTCCGACCGGATTCAGCAGGTACATGCTTCCCTGCATATTCAGATTACGGAACAGTTCATCCAGATCCACCGTTTTAAA
This sequence comes from Cohnella baijiui, assembly GCF_020731285.1. GTDB lineage: Bacteria > Bacillota > Bacilli > Paenibacillales > Paenibacillaceae > Cohnella. Next base: position 34,335 of record NZ_JAJFOW010000024.1, on the reverse strand, counting down.
ATCGATCTTGACTGCTTTCTCCTTGGGGAACCGTTTCGAGTAGTAGTCCATCCGGCGAATAAGCGAGAAGCTTTCGAAGTGTCCGTCAGTCGATTCCGTCCGGACAAACGCGGGTTGCGAAGGGGAGTTTCGAAGAGCTTTATACCAAGGCATTTTGCGAACATCGTCGGATAGATCTCCGACATTTCCGGAATGAAGCAAGGTCGGATTATCCACGTAGATCGTCACCGTTTGCAGCGACAGAGCAAGCGGGGTGTAATTGTTCAGCATTCGACGCAAATAAGAATCGTATGCCTCTACGTAATCCGCCGTGTTCGCGAAATCCTGATCCAGAATCTCGTTGGTCACGAAATCCGTGTAAAAGAACGAGGACAACCCTACCGCGGCGTCGACTTGAGCGCGAAAGTCGTTCTTGATCTGCTCGACGGCCCGATCGATATCCTGAATTCGTTGATCTCTCACATTGTCCGTAATTACGCGATAGAAGATGGCGTTGGTCAGGACGATCGGAGCGAATACGCATAAGAAATAAATGAGCAGCATCTTGTTGCGCAGCCGGATGTTGTTCAGCAGCCGATTCATGGGGTCCTCTTTTCTGTTCGCAAATGAAAGATTGGTCGCGGCTCCCGTTGCTATTTGGCGAGCAGCTCGTTCCGATAGGCCGTCGGCGTGCGGCCCTCCACCTTCTCGAACTTGCAGACGAAATAATCCGAATTGTCGAAGCCGACGTTCTTCGCGATCTCGTACACGCGCATCTCCGTTTGGCGAAGCAGCCGCTTGGCGTTGTGGACGCGGATCTGCAGCAGAAAATCGTTGAAATACATGCCGTACGTTTTTTTGAACAGCTGGCCGAGGTAGACCGGGTTCATATAGAACCGCGCCGCGATGCTCTTCAGGCTGATGTCTTCGTTGTAGTGCTGCTCGATGTAGGTTTTGATCTTCACGATGTCTCCCTTGGCGTTCGTGCGGCGAAGACCGGCCGCGAGATCGGCGCTCTCCTCGACGAACCGCCAAAACCGCTCCTTCAGCCCTTCCAGCGCGATCGGCAGATGGTGCCATTGCAGGATCGGCTCGAGCGACCGGAGCGTCGTTTCGTCCCCCTGCATCGAACGGATGGAGCCGATGACGCCGAAGACGAATCGGGCGACCGCATTTTGCACCGCTTCGGGCGCGTACCGCTTGCGCTTCATCTCGTCGAAGATCCAGTCGACCGTCGACCGCATCTGCTCGCGGGCTCCCTCTTCCATCTGCTCGAGCAGCTTGGCGTAATCGGCCGGCTCGAACTCCTCGTAGCGCAGCTCCACCTTCTTCATCTCGTCGTAAACGAGCGATCGGCGATCGGCGAATGCATATTTGTAGGCCGCGGCCTCTCCGGCCGCGCGGTACGATTCGTGGACGCCCGCCAAGTCGCTCGCGGGCAACCCCGCGTAGACCATCGCCGGCAGCTCGAACTGCTGTCGCAGCCTGCGGGCGAAGAGATCCGCGGCTTCGGCGATCCCGGCTTGCCGCTGCGATCCGAGGCGGAGGAGGAAGCCGTACAGTCCAGGCTTGTGCTCCAGGAGCTGGATCGGATGAACGGCCGCCCTCAGCTCCTCGGCGGCGCGGAGCACCGTCGCGGACAACCCGCGGCGCCACGGGCCGCCCGTCGCCGTATCGACCGTCGCGGGGATGCCGTTCATCTCGGCGAGAACGTAGTGGAAGCGGCCCTTCCGCTCCCAGCCGAGCAGCTTGGAGAAGGTACGCAGCTCCTCGTCCGACGCCTGCCCTTTGAGCAGCCGCTCCGTCGCTTTTTGGACGACGTTCGGCGGTTCGTCCTTCAGCAGCTTATCCTTTTCGATCTGAAGCGCCAGCTGGACGAGCGTCTGCGTCAGCTCCTCCTCGTCGATCGGCTTCAGGATGAAGTCTTTGACGTCGAACTTGATCGCCTGCTGAGCGTATTTGAAATCCCCGTATCCGCTGATGATGATGAATTTCGTCTCCCGGTTGCCGCGCTCGCGGACCGTGCGGATGAGCTCCATGCCGTCCAGCACCGGCATCCGGATGTCCGTGATGACAAGCTCGGGCGCCGTATCCGCAATGATCTGCAGCGCTTCTTCGCCGTTGTCGGCCTCGTGCGCGACTTCGTAGCCAAGCCGCTCCCAATCGATCAGATTGCGAAGTCCCTGGCGCGCGAAGATCTCGTCTTCGACCAATACGACTTTATACATGCATGTCCCCCCTTGTCTGATCTCGAAAAGGGCCGCCACGCGGCCAAAACGACCCTTCCCTCGGCGGTCGCAAGGAAGGGTCGCTGCAAATGTTCAGCGGTCGGTCTGGTGCGGCGGATGCCAGATCCGGTAACGCCCGCTGAGCGCGAGCAACGCGAACAGGTACAGGCAGTTGTCGTAATACCGGCGGTCGCCGGTACGGACGGGTGTCTCCCAAAGCAGCCGAACGCTCGCTTCGGCATGAGGGCCGTTCGCTGCGAGCGAAGCCGCGGCGTTCGTCGCCAACAGTCCGACGGGATGAAGCGCCTTCTCCTCATGCGGCCGGCCGTCAATCTCGTAGCGGCGGTAGTCGCTCGGGTCCTTGCCTTCGAAAAAAGCCTGAATGCGGTTCGCCTCTTCGATCTGCCAAGCATCCGCGGCGAACCAGGCCCAGTCGACCCCGACATTCGCCGCGACCCGGTACGAATCGCTGAAGAACTTCCCGTAGCCGCGCTCGTCATTCGGCGTGCCGTCATAGTGCGCGTATTCCGGCGCGAGTCCCGTCTCGGGATGGCAGGCGATCTGCAGGTAGGCGCGGCTGGCGGCTGCCGCCTCCCGCCAGAACGACCGGTCCTCCGGATACGCCCATCGCGCGAACAGCTCGTAAAAGTGCGGAAGATGATACGACGGATCGGAGTAGTCGCAATTCGGGATAAACTTGATCAGCTTGGTATCCGGGTCCCACATCGGATGACCGGCGCCGTCTTCGCCCTTGTGCAGGCAGGCGCGCAGCAAGTCCCGGGCCCGGCGGCCGTAATCGAACGGGGGCGGCCCGTCTCCCCAACGATGGGAGGCGAATAGCAGCGCCATGGCGAAAAACTCCTCGCCGTCGGGCGCCGGACCGTGCGACCTTTTGGATCCGTCCGGATCGCACGACCAGGCGAAATAACCCGCGTTTTCGCCTTCCGTCATGTACATGTAGGTATGCGTCCATTTCCAGATCCGGTCGAATACGTCCCGGCGATCCAGTTGGACGGCCATCATCATCCCGTAGGACATGCCTTCGGTCCGTACGTCCAAGTTCCCCGTATCCAGGAGATAGCCCATGTCGTCCCCGGCCTCGTAGTAGATCCGGGTATCCGCTCCTCCTTCGAAAAGCTTCGTCCACGTATCGGCCACTCGCTCGTCGATGTCCGCTTCGGCGTAGCCGAGCTCTCGGAAGACGTTGCGGTATTGGTCGGAATAAAATGCGCCTTGGGAATTCATCTTGCACGCCCTCTCGCCTCTCGTAATGTAACCGTTTTCATTAACCTTTGAAAATCATAGATGTCGAAAAAAGAACCGCTTCGGCAACGCCGCCAGCGATGACTTTCCTTCATCCTACCATGCCGAAACGCGCTCGCCCATTCCCAAATGGCGCGAAAGTTTACCCAAATCGGGCGAACGAAAGCGGCAAGGGCACCCGTGCGGGCGGTCCCTTGCCGCTAGCCTAATCCGTAAATCCTTTGTATTTGCCAGTGCTGGACAAATGCACACGGACCTTGATGTCCCGGATCGCATCCGGGCGCAGAAAAAACGGATCGCCCTTGTAAAGCTTTCGGAATAGCCGGGGCTGTCGGCGGTAAAGGGTTTCGCGCAGATTAAACGGGTCGCACCGGAGCTTGTAGGCCTTCTCGTAAGTCTCCAAGATCTCTCCCCGGATGACTTCGCCGGCTTGCCGCTCCAGCGTGGTCATCGAGTTGTTCTTAATCAGCTCGTTCACATAGCCATGTACCTTGACCGACAGATCGAAGCGGACGTCTCCTCCCGCCGAGACGGGTCGGATGGTCATGCGCGGGTTGCTCAGCACGACGACACTGGTCGGAGGTCCGCTCATCGGCAGACGAACGGGTGTCCGCTGGAGCTTGCTCTCGGACCATCGGATGCCCAGGAGATCGTATACGGACATCCAGCTGCGCATCTGGTGATTCTCGAAGAAGTAGGCGCCGGAAACTCTGAACATCGATTTATCCTTCGTGTCCTCTGTCCAGCTATGCCGCGCGAGCGCGAGCGACGGGAGCATGGACGCATGTGCAGGCTCGTTCAGATTGGCGACGGCGCGATTGCCCGTCACGGACAAAATGAAGGAGCGCTGCGAGTTCAATTGGGCGGCCGTAAACATGATCGTATCCAGCGGGGACAAATTCAACAGCGACTTTTGGATGAGAACATCCCGCAAATTTTCCTTTGTTCCATAGACGAGGACGTTGTAGCGAATTTCCCGGTAGCGGTTTAGCGCATTGTACGTGTCCACGACGCCTTTGCGCATCACGTTCTCGGTGAGCACGACCGCTTTCAGGTGGCCCCAAAAGAGGCGCAGCTGCGAAATGACGCTGACGTCCGAGACGGCGCCCGACACCGTCTCCCCTACGCCTTTGCCGACCCAAATCGGGATTTCCTTGCCGAGCTGGCTGTTTTCCGTGCGCGCGACGTTCGCAAAGTTAAGCACCTGCACGTAGGCGATGTATTGGCCTTCGACGAAGTCTACGCCCAAGGCGGTGACATAGGCTAGATTCTGGATGTCCTTCGCGCCTGCGCAGCCTTGCAGGACCGAAACGGCGGAAAGGATCAGGCAGAGAGCGAAGCGGCGGACGATCCTCATGGGCTCTCCTCATCTTGACGATCTTGATCCTTGGGCTTCAGGCTGGATGGCCGCTTGCTCATGTAGGACCAGGGGACGCGAAGAAACGACGAGAACAGATCCTGCACGCGAAGCGGGGACAGCGGAGCCAGGTAGCCGACGCCGAACGAACGAAGCCGCGACAAATAGCCGATCAGCAGCACCATCCCGAGGATGACGCCGTACATCCCGAGGAACGTGGACATCAAAAAGAAGAACAGCCGCAGGATGCTGACGACGGTGCTCAGCGATTGATTGACCAGCGTGACCCCCGATACGGCCGTCACCGCGCCGACGACGACCACCGACGGCGATACGAGGCCGGCGCGGATCGCCGCGTCTCCGATGATCAGCCCCCCGATCGAAGTGAGCGTTTGCCCGATCGAGCTCGGCAGCCGCACCCCCGCTTCCCGGAAGATTTCCAGCAGCATGAGCAGGATGAACATCTCGAACTGCGAGGAAAAGGGCAAGCCCATTCTGGACATCGCGACGGTTGCCATGATGCGGAAAGGGATCTGATCCTGGTGGAAGCTGGCGAGCGCGACCCAAATGCCCGGCAGGAAGATGGACAGGAACAGGCTCAGTCCCCGAATGGCTCGCGCAAACGAGACGTAGGAGTAGTTGAAATGAACGTCTTCCGGCGACTTGAGAATGAGCGACAGACCGGCGGGCCCGACCAGCACCAACGGATTGCCGTCCACGATGATAATGAATCGGCCAGCCAGGAGCGCGGTCGTCGTATAGTCCGGCCTGCCCGTAAAATCGAGGAGCGGAAAAATCTTGAAGCGGGACCCGACAAGCCACTCTTCCAGCTGATTGATGCTGTATACGCCGTCGGCGTCGATCTCCCTCAGTTTTCGGCGTACTTGCTCGAGCATGTCGGAATTCGCAATATCGCGAATGTACAGGAGCGCCGCCCTCGTGCGGGTTCGTTTGCCCAGAATATAATTCTCCACGTTCAGCGTGTTGCTGCGGATGCGTTTGCGGATCAACGCAACGTTGGTGACGACGTCCTCGATGAAGCAATCCTTCGGCCCTTTGATCGAGATCTCGACACTGGACTCCTCCGGCGTGCGCCGGGGACGGTTGGCCAGATTCGCCGCGAACAAGGCGCCTTTCTCGGGAAAGAAAAGGAGGAGATCGCCCATGTACACCGTATCGTCCACTTCCTCCGGCGCCGCCGTTTCGGAGAGGGGCTGAAGCGTCAGCAAGGAGGACAAGGCATCCAGGTGAAAACTGTCGCGATCCGGCAGCAAGTAGCCGCGTTCCAGCTCGGGCAGCACCACCTCGTAGATCAGATTCGAGTCGCACATTCCGATTTGGTAAGCCAGGATCACGCGGACAGCGTAAGGCGGCTCGCCGAACGTGCAGCCTTTCAATGCGACGTCGCCCGAGTCGGCAAAATGCCGCTTCAGCCTTTGCTCCGTCCACCGCTCGTCTCCGTTGCGCCGCTCCGAGGCGTTCGTTCGCATGACGTCCCCTCCTGACTCGGCTTGGCTATCAGCGCGATCAACGTCCACAGCACGAATAGGCCAAGCAAGGTGTAAAACGAAATCGGCACGTAGTAACGGTACATCATCAGATAAAACGAATAATCGTTGTTCGGGATCATCGACAGGACGACAAAGCTCGCCATGACGCCCAGGATGAGCCAGCCTCGGCCGCGCCCCGCCCTTAGCGAAACGATTTCCGCGAGCGTAAAGACGGCGAGGCTGATGCGCACGCACGCTCCGGACATCCACTGGAAGATCGAGAAAAAGTCGAGATGCTCCACGTACTGTCCGATCTCGACCAGTCTCCACTGCTCATAGGGCGAGATCATCTGCTTGGCCGCTTCGGTCGGGCCGAACTCCGCAAGGGCACCAACGATCGGACCGAGCGCGATCCCGATCGTAAATCCGCTATACAGGAGCAGTTGCCACGTTTTCAGCTTCGACTTCAGCCGGTGCTGAAGCAGCAGCAGGACGATCACTTCGATTAAACCGCCGCCGATATAAACGAAGCCATTCATGACCGGCCCCCATCCATGCTCCAGGACGGGCGTCAGCAGCTTGAGATCTTTGCGGTCCGTATTGGATGTGGCGACGAAGATGCCGAGCCCGATGACGATCGGCAGCAGCACTCCGGCGGCGATCGCGATCACCCGGATGCCCCACCAGGCCAACATGCAGCAAATGAAGATCAACGGAAGGACGAGTGACAGCTTCGAGCTGCCCGGCAAGTAGTTCGTAATGTTAAAGCTCACGGTATGGATCACGGTCATGGCCCCGATCAAATACAGCTGAAGGCAAATCGGAACCATCATGGCCCACGACACGGCCGGATGCGTCTGCCTCGCGAGCCAGGGCTGCCACTTCTGCCGGCCGGATCGCCTGCTGATCCATACCAGCGCGGGGCTGAACAGCAACAGGCAAGCGCCTCCGACCAACACGGTGACCCAAGCGTCTCGCCCGGACGCCTGCAGCAGCATCGGATTGCAGATGACGTGGGTGGCGAGCCCGTTCATGAGCGCCAAAATGGTGAACACTTGCAAGAAAGTGATTTTATCCGAAGCTCCGTTCAACGTTTCGCCTCCGTGCGCAGCCTCCCGCATTCGGTTTCCATCTTTTGGAGTATGGCTGATCGAACCGGATTCTATTCAGAGCCGGGAGACGCCCGGGCGGTTGTCCAACCCCGAAAGTCGGAACGGCAACAGACGCCAAAAGGCCCGCGAGCGCGTCGCGGACCTTTTGTATGGATGAGTAGGAAGAAGGATTTCGAACCGCGCCTCAAGAGCGCCAAACCGAAAATTGCGCCCGGTAGTAGTCGGTCATCCATTGGTTGACCTCCCACAGATCGGCGACCGGTACGTTCGTAAAAGGCAGCGTGGGCATATAGCCGGGCGGTCCGAACTCGGCCGTAAACGTCGTAAAGGCAGCTCCCGCTTCCGCCTGGCCGGCGACGATCCGCGCCCACCAGCCCGAGAAAAGCGCGAGCTCGGCTCCATAAGCCGGCGCGGCGGGATGCGGCACCTGCGGCCCTTCCGGATAGCCGATCCGTCCGTGAATGTGAATCGTCCGGCCGATGGCGAGCGCCAGCTCCTCCTGGAGATCCTCCAAATGCGACTCGCAGACGTTCACCCAATGGCTGAAGTCCGCGGTAATTCGAAGTTCGGGGAACTTGTCCAGCAGCCGGGCCGTCGTCCACGGCGTAAACATCGCGCGCATCCGGTGCGTCTCATGGCCGACCGGGACGCCGACCCGCGCCTCCGCCTCCAGCGCCGCGGCGAAGAAGCGATCCTGCTCCGCTTCGGTCATGCGGTCTCTTGCGCTATGCGAAACGACGAGCAGAGGCGCAAAGGACGCCGCCCTCGCGAGCTGCTCCGCGAAGGAGGAAACGTGGTCCCCCTGGGTGACGATCTGCGCGATATAGGCCAATCCGTGCCGCTCGAGCAGCGCGCGGAAGATGGCCTCCTCCCCTGCCGGCGGCAGCGGCGCTTCTACGCCCGCATAGCCCGCTTCGGCAGCGCGCGCCAGCTGTTCCGCATAAGTTCCCTCCATGCCCCATAAAGCTTTGAACGTGCGAAGTTCCATGCGCTGCATTCCTCCTTCTCCCTGTTGGCCGGGCTTTCGCACCCGGCCGTCGTTCTTATCGTAGCGCGGACGCGCGGGAGGCGCTCCGCATAACCTCCGATTTTGTGCGCTTATCTTCGGATCGCGTGGCGATCCTTCCGAAGGATCCGTCGGCAAGAGAACGTTACCCGCTTCGGGCTTCGATACTAAGGCGAGGAGGCCAAATCATAATTCTCGATTTGGCCCTAGTAGAAAGATCCTGAAATAACGTGCTTAAGCCTCAGCCCAGGGATTAACGGAAATTCCGGCTCAAAACCGAAATCGGTGCTTGACCAGAGGAGTATATGCAAGTGCGTAAAAGCGGGCAAAATCTAATGGTTGTGAGCGACGCTATTTGGACAAAAATGAGGGTTTGCAACGAGGGACGGTTGCCAGCGGGCCTATTTCCCGTTTTTTCGTAGGCAGAGAGGTTGTTTCGTCCAAATAAGCGCGCATGGAACCGTTAGAAAAGAAACCTCCGTTTTGGGGGCCGAATAAGCGCTATGACATCCGTTAGCCCCAACAATGTTCCAAACAGGTCATTCGTTCGAGACTAACCGCTATAGAGATAGCAAAGAATATGAGAATACAGCGTCGAGTAAGAAAAATATGTTGGTCGTCTCCTGCCTGTTTAATGTGAACCGGGACTCGGCTATGGCACGGTGTACCCCTATCACACCATATAAGGGTGGTTTTTTCCACGAGCTGCTATGGGACGCGTTGGAGCGGGCCGGGGGATGGTTGGAGGCCCCTCAAGAGGCTCCGCTGAAGGTCCCATTGGAGGCTACTTAAACTGAATAGAAGAAAAGAACCAGCCTGATGGCTGGCCCTCATCACGATTCGGTTGGATGATAACGTTCATTTGCACTCCGTTATCCCTGCACCGGCATCATCATGCCGTTCGGCATGCCCATCATGCGCACGCCGTCCTCCGCCTCTCCTTCCACGGACAAATACACTTCCGTGCCGAATGCCGGCTCCGCATGCGGCAGATGGGTGCTGCCGCGCGCCAGAATCTGTCGGTAGTTGCCGCTGTCGCCCTCGTATCCGTCATGGTCCCAAGGCACCCACGAACGGGCGTTGCAATAATGGCAAACGTACGAGCGGCGGTAGCGGTCGGCCGTCCGGTTCGGATAGGACCGGTGGAACAAGTGGGAGTCGAAGAACAGCACGTCCCCCGGCTCCAGCACGACCGGCACCGGCGGCGGATAATTCGCCACGATCCGCGACAGCGTATTCACTTCATCGTCCAGATGGCTGACGTTGCTCACGGCATCCAAATCGCGGAAGGCGTCCACCGCATGCACGTTGCCGCCGCCGATCTCCTCCGGCGGATAAATCGGTTCTTGGTTCGACCCCGGCACGACCCATAGACAGCCGTTGTCCTCGTCCGCCCGCTCGAGCGCGATCCACGCGCCGATCAAGGTATCCGGGTGCGTCTTGATGTAACAGGCGTCCTGATGCCACCCCTGCCCGCCTTTGCCCGGCGGATTCAGGAACATCATGGACTGAAGCGCATACACGTCCGGTCCGATGAGCGCTTCGGTCACGTCCAGGATGCGCGGATGCAGCATGCCGCGCTCGGCGTCCGGATCGCGTCTCGACACCATATGCACACGGGTCGCTTGGGCGAACTCTTCCTTTAGCGGATCGGCGCTGTCCGGATCCGCAGCGCGATGGGGATTAAGCTGATCGCGTCTGACCCGTTCGGCCAGTCCGAAAAGCGTCTCCACCTCTTCCGCCGGCAACAGCCCCCGTACGATGACGAATCCGTCCCGATGATACTGCCTGTATTCGTCTACGCTGACGAGATAACGATCTTGATGCGCTCGCGATCGGGGCGTATAGGTTCGTCCCATAGCTGATTCCTCCTTATGACGGCTAGATAGCTCTATTGTGCCGCCAGGCGCGCTTCGCCGCCATGGAGGGAACCCGCGATTCGATGGATTTATTTGATCCGCCCGTTCACGACAATATGGCAGTTGAGCGGGTAAGGCGTCTGCGGATCGACAAGGTGTGCCGTATGGCGAAATAGCGGGTCCTGGCACTGCCGGATATAGTCGGAGGCCGAGTGGCCGCGGATGCGCTTGTACATTTTTGAGAAGTGGTGCTCGTCGCGGAAGCCGACTTCATAGGCGATCTGCTTAACCGTCATCGATCCGGCCATCAGGAGGCGTTCCGCCCGCATGAGTCGGCGCTCGAGCAGCGCGCGCTTGGGTGACGTGCCGACCGCAGCGGCGAACGTGCGGGTGAAATGCTCGTGCGACCACCCGGACTGACGTGCGATTTCTTCAATCGTGAGCGGCTCCGCCAGCCGCTCGTCCATATAGGCGATCGCGCGGGCAATCGGCAGCGGGAGCGCGTCCGCCGGCTTAGCGGCCGCAGATTCGGCCGAGGCGCACAGCTCCTCCAAAGCCGCCGCGAGCAGCACGGCCAGCCGTCGCTTCCAATGCGGCGGCTGATGGTTCGCGATCCGCAGCATCTGGGCGACGATGCCCGGCAGCAGGCTGTCCGCGACCGTCAGCCGATCGCACCCCGTCCGCAGCGCGGCATATCGCGGATCCCCGTTGCGAAGCGGCTCGTAATCAAAGTGCACGAACAAATGCCGCACGCTCCGCTGCGGATCGAAGCGGTAGCGGTGCGGCGCATCTGGACGCGTGAAGACGACGCAGGGCTCATCCAGCAGGTGCGCGTCGCCTTCGACCTCGTACCAGGTCCCGGTGCCTTCGGGGAAGAAAACGAGCTCGTAATCCGGTATCGTCCGCGTGCCCAGCACGAACCCGGCTTGAATGGCGATATCGCCGACGTTGTGCACGTCCGGCCAATCGGGCTGCTGTTCGGTCGTCAAGATCTCCCGCTCCTCCGGACTCCGGCCTTGTGCCCCCTATTATACACGGTCGAGGAGTGCAGGCAAGACCCCGGGCGGCTTCGTCACAGCTTCAGCGCGCCCTGCGTCATCCCCTGAATGTAATACTTCATCCCGAAGGAGAAGATGAGGAGCAGCGGCACGGAGGAGATCGCGTAAGCCGCGAACTGGGTGCCCATGTCGGTGATGCCGAACTGCTTGGTAAAGATGGTCAGCCCGACGGAGATGACTTGGAGGCTGCTGTTCTGTATCGTCAGGAGCGGCCATACGTAATCGTTGTAGACGCCGACCGATTGCATGATGAACAGCGTCGCCATAATGGGCAGCGACAATGGGATGACGACCTGCAGGAACACCCGGATCTCTGTCGCGCCGTCGATTCGCGCCGCCTCGAACAGCTCGCTCGGCAGACCCGCCATGAACGTACGGCACAGGAATGTGCCGAACACCTGACCTCCGGCCGCGCAGGACAAGATGATGACCCAGGGCGTATTCGTCAGTCCGAGGTTTTCGTACAGGACATAGGACGGAATCAGCGTCAGAATGCCCGGAACCATCATCATGGCGAGCATGAGCATGAACAGCAGTTCTTTGCCGGGAAACGACTTTTTGGCGAAAAGGTAGCCCGATACCGCCGATAGCAGCATCACGCAGACGCTGCCGGCGACCGCGTATCCGACGGTATTGACGATATAGCGCCAAATGCTCGAGAACGCCTCGCTGTAATTGCCCCACCGCGCCGGCGAGGGCATGCCCCAGAAGTTGCCGAGGATCTGCGCGTTGCTCTTGAGCGAGCTGAACAGCATGAACAGGATCGGCACCAGCGTCAAAAAGACGAGCACCGCGAGCAGCAGGACGATGGCCAGCTGGCGGAGATCCGGTATTTTGCGAATCCACATGACGGTGCCCCTCCCTTAGTCCTCGGCCGATTTGATGAACTTCATATTGATGATGGTGATGACGAGAATGACGGCGAACATGCTGACCCCGAGCGCCGAAGCGTACCCGAGCTCGCTGAACTTCGTCGCGGCGTAGTACATCTGCAGCGCCGGCACGTAGGTGGAGTCCATCGGTCCCCCGCCGGTCACGATCATGATGCCGTTGAAGTCCTGGATGATGCCGATGAGTCCCAGGATGATCAGAAACTTGAACTGCCCCGCCAGCAGCGGCAGATGGATGGAGCGGATGATCCGGGGGAGGCTCGCTCCGTCGATCTTGGCGGATTCGATCAGCTCGCCCGAGATCGCCAGCAGCCCGGCATAGAAGACGAGCAGTTGGAGAATCCCGACGAAGGGGAAGCCCATGAAGATGAGCGCCCACAGCGCCGTCTTGGGGTCGCCGAGCCAGCCGTGCGCCCAGGAGCCCAGTCCGATCAGCTCCAGGAAGTTGTTGAACAGCCCGAGGTTCGGGTCGTAAAAATTTTGCCATATGAGCAACCCCGCTACGGCCGGAATGACCATCGACGCGGTGAAGGCGGTACGGAAGCCGTACTGCAGCCGTTTGCCGCGCAAATGGTAGATCAACTCGGCGACGATCAGCGGAGGGATGAGCGATTTGATAAGGCCGGTGACGATGAGGATGATCAAGTTGCCGAGCCCTTTGGTGACGTAAGGATCGTGCACCATGCGCTTGAAGTTGTCGAGGCCGATAAACGTCGTCCGTCCGCCCGGCTGCCATTTGTAAAGGGAATGGAACAGACCGGAAAACGCCGGAAAGTATAGAAACAAAAAGATCAGCAGGAAACTCGGCGCGAGACCGAGGTACACCCATTTGGACCGCCAAATCTCTCTGAACACGCCCAGTTTGCCTTTTTTCCTCATCGCCGTCAGCAGCACGTAGAGCAGCGCGATCGCCGCGACCGATCCGATGGCCCAAACAAGCATCCGTATGCGGGCGTCGCTCTTCGCCTGGGCTACGACGCTGCCGGTATCGAAGGGCAGGATTCGCCCGTCGTCCGTCCCGGCATACAGCGTCTTGCCTTCGGGATCGAACGCAACCGCGCGGCCCGTGTCACCTGCTTTGTACTCCCACAGCTTCTTGCCTTGTATCGTAAAAATATAGAAGTAGCCGGACAAGTCGGACACCGCGACCATCTTGCCGTCTTTCGAGAAGGCGACGGCCGACACCATGTCGCGCGTCTTCAGCTTGTGCTGTAGCTTGCCCTGTGCGTCGAACAGCTCGACCTCGCCCAGCTTCGTCCCGATCGCCGACACGCCTTCGTCCGACACCACGATTGACTGGATCTGCCCCCCGGCGCCCAGCTTGCCGAGCGGCTTGCCGGTCTTGTCCAGCAGGTAGACGAACTGGTCGCCCGAGGCGACGACGATCCGCTCGCCGTTGCCCGATACTTGGACGAACCGCAGCGCCGTCCCGATCGGCGCGCTCCCGGATGTCTCGCCGGTCTCGCCGTTCACGAACACCAGATCGTTGTTTCGCTGGAGAACGAGCGCGACGACCGAGCCGTCGGAGGAAGCGGACATGCTCTTGACCTGCCGCTTCAGATCGGCTTCCCACCGCTTGGCGCCGTCCGGGCCGTAGGCGTACAAGCGCCTATCGTCGGAGGCGGCGAGCACCGTGCCGTCCGCGAGCAGATCGACGGCGTTAACGACGTTGTTCGCCGGCGCTTCGAAAAGCTTGTTCCCTTCTTTGTCGTAGACATACGTGCGGGCGCCATGGCTGCCGATCGCGATGCGGCTGCCGTCCTCCGCCACGGCGATGGACGTGATGTCGCCCGCGCCTTCCAGCGACCATTGCGCCTGCGCGGACGCGATCTGCGGAGACGTCCCCAGCAGAAGCGCGAGCGCGAGCAGGATCCATGCGGTTCTTCTCATGAGGCTTCTCCTTCCTGAGTCCGTGCCTGCCGTCCGGCGGCGCTTCGCGCCGCATCGGACTAGGCACCGACTGCACGGACCGCGATCGGCCGTGCAGTCGGCGGAGCTGATCGAGCGGGCGGATACGGGTTACTTGCGTTCCGGCGGCCGGCGCTCCGGCGTGTCCAGGTCCGACAGCTCCTTTTTGCCCTGCTTCAACATCGGTTCAAAATACTTGTCGACGTTCGTTTGAAGCTCCTTCAGGTATTGCTCGGTCGTGAGCTTGCCGTCGAAGAATCGCTGGACGCTGCCGACCCAATCCTGCACGGACGGCTGGTAGTCCATCAAGCCGCGCGCGAGGCTGTTGCCCGGGCTCTGATAGCCTTCGGTATTGCCGATCGGAGCGAAGTCCGCAAACGCCTTCGTCATTTCGGGCGGCAGGGTGACGTCCTTGAGCGCCGGAGCGCCGGACAGCGATGCGTCGGAGCTGTCTTGGATCGCTTTCACGTAGACGCCGTAGCCTTCCGGACTGGTCAGGTACATCATGAAGTCCGCGTTCAGCGCGTTCTGCTCCGCGCTCTTGTTGACGAACCCGTAGAAGCCGATCGGAATCTGGATCGTCCGGGCGGGCGCCATAACCTCCGGCCCCTCCATCGACGGCATGTTGTAGAAGCCGTAGTCGAACGGCTTGACGCCGCCTTTGGCGCCGGTCTTGGCTTCGTCCGCGAAGTCCTTCGGCAGCTGCCAGTAGGAGGCCGGGGTGCCGACCATTGTCGCCGCCTTGCCGGTCAGGAACAGGTTGTATGCCTGGTCGTCCTTAACGCCGAAGAAGCCGTTCGGCACGTATTGGAACAATTTCTTCAAATTGTCCGCGTAGGCCGCCCACTTCGGGTTGCCCGCGATTTGGTAAGGCCCTTCCTTGTCTTTGATCGCCTTCAGCTGGCGAAGCTCGTTCTTCGTGACTTTGCTGTTCGCGTCGTTGTACGGGTCGGACAGATCGTACTTCCAGCCGTCGTCGATCTCCGGGAGGTACGTATAGTCCTGCGGCTGGGAACGGGCGATGTTGATGTAGTCGCGCAAATACTGGTCCGCATAGATCCGCACGAGCCACCCCGCCTGGCCGCTCCACATGGACGTCGCGTTGCCCGCCAAGGCGAACGGCGTATAGCCGGCTTCCTTGATCTTTTTGAAGTCGTCCATCATCTCGTTAAACGTCTTGGGAGACTCAGCGATCCCGACCTTCTGGAAGATCTCTTTGTTGTATATCCAGACAATCTGCACGGATTCGAAGTTCAGGTTGTACAGGTAATCCTCGGGTCCGACGCCTTCGAGGTTGATTCCCATGGCCGACAGATCGAACGAGTCTTTCCAGGGCTTGTCGGTATACGGATTGGTCTTGTCGAAATAAGGGTAGTAGTCCATGAACTTGCGGTCGTTCATCAAGCCGGCGACCTCGTTGTTGACGACCATGTCCACGTCGGGCGTCCCCGCCGCGAACTGCGCGGTCAACCATTCTTTGTAGCCTTCCAACGGCTTGTTGTCGACCGTCACCTTGACGCCCGGATTTTTTGCCATATAGCCTTTGGCTACGGCGTTCCAGACCGAGGACGACGCGTTCGGCAGCGAGATGCTGATCGTGCCGTTCAGCGCGGGCGCGCTCTCGGACGGACTCGCGGACGCGCTAGGCGCAGCCGACGGCGTCGCCGAGTCCGTGCCGGACGGACTCGGCGACGCCGCATCGTTCGATTGGCTGCAAGCCGCGAGCAAGGATGACGCCATCAGCACGCCGATCAGCGCGGCCGAACCATTCCTTTTCCACATGCAGATCTCCCCTTCATTTCGCCGATTGGTATAAAAGCGCTTACGCAAGCTCGTAAAAAAACACGGCCCATTCGCCGTTATAAAGTATGCTCGATTTGTTATCGTATACTTTATATTTAAAAGTATACTGTAATTGATCATGCAGCGCAACAGCTTTTTCAGCCGCGCGGAGAAAAGAAAGGCTGCCGCGAATGTCACGACAGCCTTCGGGCGCGACCGCCGGCCGGGCCGGACGAGCGCAACGTTATTTCAATCATCAGGCGGGCGCGGGACCCGTACTGTTCCGCGGAATGAGCGTCGGTACGATCTCGTCCTTGAGCAGTCCGGGACCGTCCTTCATCTCGAACAGCAGCATTTCGGCCGCCCGCTCGCCGAGCTTGCGCGTATTCTGGTTGACGGTCGACAGCCGCGGATGCGTAAATTCGCTCACTTTGACGTCGTCGTAACCCATGATGCTAATCTGCTCCGGCACCCGGAAGCCCGCCCTGCGCGCCGCGCGGATGGCTCCGAGCGCCTTGTAGTCGCTGGTCGCGAAAATCGCCGTTGGGGGATCGGCCAGCTTCATAAGCCGGGCGAATCCCTCTTCGCCCATCGCTTCCCGCTCGTCGTGCCCGCTCACGCAGGCGATGAGCTCGGGATCGAACGGGATCTGGTGCTGCGACAAGGCGAGCCGGTATCCCTGCAGCCGGAGGGAAAACTCCTGGTTCACCTCCAGAATCGAGTCGCCGGTGACGACGATGCCGATGCGGCGATGGCCGTGCGACAGCAAGTGCTGCGTGGCGAGGTAGCCCCCCGTCAAATTGTCGACGATGACGTAGGGGATGCCCAGATGCGGATAGTAGAAGTGCACCGTCACGATGCGGCGGCCTTCCCGCTGCCAGGCGCGAAGGCGATCCGGGTCGAAGGAGTCGTTCGCGCTCGCGGTGTGCAGGACGATCCCGGCATACGGGTCATCCGGCAGCTCGTAGTCCTGGCCGATGTCCCACAGGTAAAAGGCGATGCCGTTTTCCTCGCAGATCGCCCGGATCCCGTCGAACATGTCGCTGAAGAACGGATGGTCGAAGCTTTCTACCGTATGGCTCAAATGCGCGAAATAGATCGTGCGGATCGGCTTCGCGCCAGTGGCTTGCACCACCGGATTCTCCTGGATGAAACTGCCCTTGCCGCGAATGCGGTATACGTAGCCTTCCTGTACCAGATCGGACAACGCGCGGCGAGACGTAATCTCGCTCGTGTTGTACGCCTTGGCCAGCTCAATCTGGGACGGCAGCGGATCGTGCGGCTTCAGCTCGCCCGATTCGATCTTCCGTTTGATATCGTTCATCACGTACTGGTACATGGGGGTCTTGTCCAGCTTTTCTGTATCCATGCCAACCCACTCCTCCCGAGTTGGGTTAAGTATACTTTAGTATGCTCATTTTCGCAAGGGAAGAGGCGGCCCGGCGCGTTCGGCGCCAAGCCGCCTTTCGCCTCCAAGGAGGAGGAGACCCGGCTAGCGCGCGGACGCGGCCGAGCGCCCCTCCCTGTCCGGACCCGGCAAAACCGTCCCCATCACGACGGTTTTGCCGTCCCGAGCGGATTCGCGGGCAGCCTCCAGTCCTCTCCCGATCCATCGCAGCCCCTTCGGCAGCGCCGCCTCGAAACGAACCGCGCCGTCCGCCCCCCGTTTCCAGCTTGCCCGGATATCGCCGTAACGGGTCGGCACGACACCTTCCGCCCAGGATACGCCGGGCACCGCGTTCGGGCGGAGCGTCACCGCCCCGTCGCCGAGCGCGGAGACGTCGACGCCGAGCAGCGCGGCGCTCAGCAGATACGTAGGAGAAGCGCCCCATCCGTGCGAAAGGCTGACCGGGATGGCGTCCTCCAGGTACGTCGGCGTATGGCCGAGATACGGACTCGGCGTCGTCGGCCGCGGCAGCGATGGATCGAACGTCTCCCACCAGGTGGTCGCCCCGCGATCCAGCATCTCCCCCCAATAGTCGCGGATCAGTGCGATCGCTTCGTTCGCGCAACCGTGCCCGAACAGCGTCTCGAGTACGATGTGGAAGAAAAACGCGCCGCGGATCGGCGGCAGCTTGCCGGGCATATACGTTTGCCGGACGAAGGCGACCGTCTCCTCCGGCGTCATGATGCCGGACCATGCCGCCGCGAAGTTCGTCTGGGCCGTGATGCTGGGCGAGCGCCCCGCATCGGTCAGGCAATCCGCGAAGAGGCCGGTCGCTTCGTCGCGGAGCAGCGTGCGCAGCGTCCGGTGCAGCGCCTCCGCCTTGGCGTTCCAGCCGTCCGCGAGCCGCGATTCGCCCATCGCTTTCGCGAGCGGCGCCGCCGTCCGCAGAAACTTGTAATAAAAGCAGGAAATCGCCGTCACGCGGTCGCGCCGGTCGATGTCGTCCGACCAGTCGATGAAGCACCACCAGCCGTCCCGGTCCGCGCGCGCGAACAGCCCCCGTTCGTCTTCCTGGTCCGCGAACCAGTTCGCCAGCTTCCGCACGGCGGGCCAAACCTCTTCGACAAACGCGCGGTCGTGCGAATAATCGTAATAGGCCGAAACGCCGAAGAGCCAGTGCGCGCAAAAATCCGGCAGCAAAAAGGGATTGCGCTGCGGACCGGTGCCGGGGATCGAGCCGTCCTCGTTCTGGATCCGGGCCCCCTGCAGCAGCGACTTGCGCACGAGTGCGGCGTCGCTGAACGTTTGGTAGACGACCTTGGCCATGACGACGGCGTCGGCGACCCACAGGGCGCCTTCGCGGAACGGGCAATCCTCGAAGTGATGTTGGCTGTTGACGACGGTCGTATAACGCCCCGTCTCCCAAATGCGGTTCAGCCGCTCGTCGCTGCACCGGAACCGTCCGTTTCCCGCGAAGTCGTAATGGACGAACCGCATGTCCAGCCGTTCGATCCGGATCGGCGCCGGTGTCGCCATGGCCGACACTTTGAGATACCGGAACGCGCGCCGGCCGAAGGGCGCGAGCGCGTTCCGGCCTTTGCGCAGCAGAAACGTGTCCGTCAAGGCCAGTTCCAGCGACTCGCCGTAGTGCAGCTGTACGACGCCGCCCTCCGGCGCCTCGATCGCGAGCTCGGGATAACCGACCTTCTCCGCGCCGAAGTCGTACGTGATTTGCGGAACCGATCCCGGAACCGACGCGTCCAGCGTCGCGCCTCCTCCCCCTCCCGCCAATAGTGCTTCCGGTGCGGAGACCGCGCCCAGATAGCCTTCGGCGGCGATGACGGCGGCGGGCGCCACGATCGTCTCCCGCAGGGGCGGGATATCGCGCGGCAGCAGGCGGGGCCACGGCGATCCGGGCTGCGCGGCCTCGGCGACGACGACGGCAGCCGGCCACGCGCGATCGTCATAGTCCGCCCGCTTCCAGCCGTCCTCTCGCGAGAGGTCCGCCAGCTCCCGGTACCCGCCCCAGCGGTGAAGACGGCTCGCCGGCCGCCATTTGGGCGACCGGCGGCACCGCCAGTCGGGGCCGCTCGCGATCGACCGGACGGGCTCATCCGACTCCGTGCGCGGATCGAAGAGATCGAGCTGGCAGACGAGTCCGCCCGGACCCTGAAGCTGCTGCGTGACGATGGGCTCGCGCCCGAAATTGTTCGCCACGACGGCGAGCGCGTTGGTGCCCTCGCGCAGCAGGCGCGACACGTCGTACGTATCGTAGGTCGTCCAGGACAAGTCGGCCGGCGCCGGTCCCCGTCCGACCCGCTCGCCGTTCAAATAGACCTGATAGACTTGATTGGCCGAAACGCGGAGCGTCGCCTGTACCGGAGTCCCTTCCCACTCGAACGTCTTTCGCGCTTCGGCGTACACATCGTTGCTCTCTGCGGCGCCCGCCGCCCAGATCCATTTCGCCGTCCAACTGGCTGTATGCATGAAGCTGTCCCCCATTTTCGTCCGGATCTTCGCCTTCAAGGCGCTGCAGGTATCGTATAAATAAAGTTCAAACGGCCTTCCGGCGCGACGTCTCCGTGCACGTAAAAGTCCATCGCGTCGCCTTCCCGCTGCAGGTGATCTGCCCACTTGAACTCGAGCCGATGCGCCCGATCCGCCCCGTCCAGGCCAATCAGAGCGCGCGGGATCGCGAGCTGCAGCCACCGTCGACGCCGCTCCACCGATCGACACGATACGACTGATCGTCCGTCATTTCAAGGTCACCGCCGTCCTGTTGAATTGATCTAAAGTATTCTTTCTTTAATAATAATATACTTTATTTAGTTTTGGATCAACAAAATATACAAATCAGCATGCAAAAAAACTGCGCTACCGTTCGGAGCGCAGTTATGCCATGGTGAATTCGGCTGCACTTGGGTTAAAGTAAACAGATACATCCTTTCGTGCGCAGTAACGAAAATGTCAGCTTATGGGTGCTGGACTGGCGCTTTCGCGTAATGTAACCCGAAATTATCGGCTTTCAACCTCAAACTGGACGTTTTTGCTAGCAATATCCGTTCACGCGCTGAACTTTCGTTAACCGCAGTACTACCAACTTGCTTATTGATCACTTCTTTTGAAGACAAATACACAATCCAAGGCCACCCACACCTCCTAATTTCTCGCCCAAACCTGCCTCCTCCGTCCTCCCATCTACATTGCGTGCGCCCAGCAGCACCGTCAGGTGTCCCGCCCATCCATGGCGTTATACGGTTTTTCCGCATAACTCCGAGCCATACCTCCACGCACACCCGGAGTTATGCGGTTTTTCCGCATAACTCCAAGCCATACCACCGTGTGCACCAAGAGTTATGCGGTTTTTCCGCACATCTCCGAGCGATACCCCCGCGTGCACCCGGAGTTATGCGGTTTTTCCGCATAACTCCAAGCCATACCCCCGTGTGCATCCGGAGTTATGCGGTTTTCCGCATATCTCGCCGCAAAATCCCGTCAACGCGCTCTGATGTGCGGTTTTTCCGCACATCTCATCTCGATCGTTCGTCCGCCCCGCGGCCGCTTGGATCGACTGAAAGGCGGACAGCCGGTGGCCCGGCATCAAATAGACGAACCGCCCCAGCCCGTAGGCGTGAGCCCAGGCCGCCGGCCACAAGGCGCCTTCGTGCTCGTACAGTATCCCCATTATATCCCAATCTAGCAACACCTGGTAGAAACGGAACAGAAGAAAAACGGTCCGAAAAAGGCCCCGTTCCTTGGGATCCTTGGGAACGAGGCCTTTTTTAAACGAGCTGCTAGGGGATTGCACGACCGGTCCTTCTACCGCCCCATCCGGTCGGCAAGAAAACCGCGAGTACGCCCGGTTAACGAGGCGCATTCATCATCCGTTCCTGCTTCTCCAAATGGCTCCTGAGCCGATGCAAATAATCCGGCGCGTCCATCGGATCGGGAACGATCAGCTCGACGATGCAGAGCCTGCGAAGCTGCTCTCTCTCGACAGCCGCGATCGCGTCCTCCAGCTCCCCGTTCGTCCGGACTTGAAGCGAAAATGCTTCCCCGCCGAACGCCTCCGCCAGCTTCGTATAACGCCAATCGGGAATACGGTTGTAGCGCTGGTCCGCGGTTTTCACGTTCAGATATTTCTCGATCGTATAGCCATGATTGTTCAAAATGAACAAGATCGGGCGGCAGCCGTTGTCCAGCATCGTGCTGATCTCTTGAACGGTCAGCTGCAGGGAACCGTCGCCCGTGAACAGAAGCACGCGCCTGTTCGGAGCCGCAATCATGGCGCCCAGAGCCGCCGGGGTCGCGTAGCCGATGCTTTGCCATCCTTGCTGGCAAATATAATCCGCTCCCGCGGGCAGCCTGATCTGCGAAAAGCCGTAGGCAAGCGTCCCCGTCTCGACCACCACGACGTCCTGGTCCTTCAGCATCCGCTGCAAGCGGGGGTAATACGTAGCCGCGCGAATCGGCTCGTCCCGCTCTCCGGGCACGACGTCGTAGGGGAAAGCGACGGTGGGCATCGCCTCGCTTAGCCGCCACCCCATCCCGTTCCAAGCCGCGAACAAATCTTCCGCCCGAACCCCGTCGTACGACGCTTCTCCGACCCTCACCGCATTCGGTTGAATCTCGATCATCCGCCCCCGATCGAGCTTGGCCGTTTCGTTCGCGGAATTGATATCGGTCCAAACGAGGCCGACCGCGATGACGCAGTCGGCGCTCTCGACGATTCTCCGTACCTGTTCGCCCCCAAAGGCCCCACCGTAAACCCCGATGTAGTTGGGATGCCGTTCGTCGAACGCGCTCTTGCCCAGCAGCATGGAGGCGGCAGGCACGTTCAGGCTCGTCGCAAGCCCATGAACCGCTTCGCGCCATCCGTATCGGAGGGAAAGCAGATCGGATAGCAGCACCGCGCTGGCCGCACCGTTCAGCTTTTCGCGAATGTGCCGGAGCGCGGATTCCAGCGTCGCGGAATTGGTAGCCGCGGGCATGGGCGCCGTCAAGGACCGTCTGACGATCGGCTTGTCGACGAGATCGATCGCAACCGACAAATAAACCGGCTTGCGTATGCGCTTGGCGACGAAAAGGGCTTGCGTGATTTCGGCTTCCGCGTTCTCGGGCGTCAAATCGGCCGTATAGGCGCACAGCTGACCGTAGATTTGGCGAAACACCTCGTAATGGCCGTTCAAAAGCGTATGATGCAAAAGCTTGTGCGCCTGCTGATCGGCGGCTTTCGGGGCGCCCACGAGGTGAACGACCGGCACGTTTTCGCTATTGGCGCCGGCAATCGTGTTGCACGCGCTCATTTCTCCCACCCCGAACGTGGTGATCAAGGCCGACATACCTCGGAGGCGCGCGTAACCGTCGGCCGCGTATCCCGCGCCCAGCTCGTTGCGGCCGTTGACGAACCGAATGCCTGCCTCGCGTTCCAGCGCGTCCAGCAAGCTGAAGTTGTAGTCGCCCGGAATGCCGAAGATTTCGGTGATGCCTTCCGCCTTCAACCGGTCGAATATATATTGTCCGAGCGTAAGGGAAGTCGTCTCCCGCGCCGGAGGAGGCGCGGCGGGCATTTTCGTTGACATCCGTATCCACCTTCCGTATGGGTCGTCGCCGACTTAATGTACCCGGCGGGACGGTGCCTATACGAAAAGGGCAATCCCGATCAAGTCCCGCAGAATGTCCGGTACGGCCGGTCGGACGAAGGCGGCGGGGCCGCATACTCCGCTTGCTCGGGCGAATAGGCGTACGGAACCGCGAGGACGCCGAGCAGCCGGTGCATGACGCCGTAGTCGTCCTCCTCCACCGCCGCCCGGAGCGCCTCTTCGACGCGGTGATTGCGCGGGATGACCGAGGGATTGCGTGCCCGCATCGCCCGGCGGACGTCCTCGCGCGAGGCGGACTGCCTAGCGAGTCTCTCCTCCCACGACGCCTGCCAGCGCGCGAAGTCCGTTGTCGAAAACAATCCTATCCCTGCGGGGACTTCCGAGGACAAAGCGACGAACGTATTCGTATAGTCGGCGCGGTGCCGCTGCATCAGCTCGAGCAGCTCCGCAATCAGCGTCTCGTCGTCCGCTTCCTCGCCCAAGAGACCGAGCTTGGCTCGCATGCCCGAAAGCCAGTGGCCGCGGTACAGCTCGGAATAAGCCGAGAGCGCCTCCTCGGCCAACCCGATCGCCCGCTCCTCGTCCGGATCGAACAGCGGGAGCATCGCCTCGGCCAGCCGGGCGAGATTCCAGCCGCCGATGTGCGGCTGGTTGCCGTATGCATACCGTCCGTGGGCGTCGATCGAGCTGAATACGGTGGCCGGATCGTAAACGTCCAGAAACGCGCATGGGCCGTAATCGATCGTCTCGCCGGCAATCGACATGTTATCCGTGTTCATAACCCCATGTACGAACCCGACCAGCTGCCACCGCGCGATCAGCTCCGCCTGACGAGCAATGACGCGCCGGAACAGCGCCAGATAGCGGTCGTCTTCGGCAGCCGCATCGGGATCGTGCCGGGCCAGCGCGTAATCCGCCAGCGTCCGCAGCGCCTCCGCGCCTTGCCAAGCGGATACGTACTGGAACGTGCCGATCCGCAGATGGCTCGCCGCCACGCGCGTCAAGATCGCGCCGGGCAGCTCGGTCTCCCGGTAAACGGGTTCCCCCGTCGCTACGACCGCCAAGCTCCGGGTCGTCGGGATACCTAGGCCGTGCATCGCCTCGCTGATGATGTACTCGCGCAGCATCGGCCCGAGCGCGGCCCGGCCGTCCCCGCCGCGGGAGTACGGCGTTCGGCCCGAGCCTTTGAGCTGGATGTCGAACCGCGCGCCCGAAGGCGCGATCTGCTCGCCGAGCAGGATCGCCCGGCCGTCGCCCAGCATCGTGAAGTGGCCGAATTGGTGGCCCGCATACGCTTGGGCGATCGGCTCCGCCCCGGAGGGCGCGCGATTGCCCGCGAGCGCCGCGATCCCCTCTTCGCCGCGCAGCGCCTCGGCGTTCAGGCCGAGAGCTTCCGCGAGCGGGCCGTTCAGGACCGCCAAACTGGGCGAGCGTACGGGAGTCGGGTCGACGCGGGTCGAAAACGACTGCGGCAGCCGCGCGTAGCTATTGTCGAACTTCCAACCTGCATCGGTCATCGCCTTGTTTTCCGTCATGCGGCCTCCTAATGGCATCGCTCGGCCGCCAAACCCTGCGGTCGAGCGGAACGTTGAATTCGGTACCGACGAGAGAGCTTTGCTCCCTCTCTCGTCAAACTTATTATACACGCCCGCATACAAGTAAAAACGGCTTTGCCGTCTTCCCAGACGACGACACGTTTTTATCGAAGGTCATACAGAAATATAGGGGTAAAACTTAACTTATGCATTCTGTATGACCGAAAAGACGCCCCCGCTCTCGCGATGGGCGCCTTTTCGGCGGAACCGGGCTCCGCTTGTTATTTTCGGTAATGCAGACCGACCACTCCGTTTTCATACGTTTTGCTCTCGGTCAAAGTCAGAGAAGCCGGGTTTCGGGCAAACGCGAACAACCGCTCGCCATGCGACGCGACGACGGGATGAACCAGCAGCCAAAGCTCGTCGTACAGCTCGTTTTGAATGAAACGCTGCCACGTCCAGACGCCGCTCTCCACGGAGACGATCCCCGGGCTTTCTCTCAGAAGCTCGATTTCGCGAACGACGGATTCCACGTCAACGGACAGCAGCTGTCTGGAATTTCGCCATACCAGGTCGACCTCGGAGCCGGTAATGACCACTTTCGGGATTTCGTTGATTCGGATGGCGATCTCGCGCTCCAGGTCGTCGTCGGACTGCTCCGCCTGCTGCCAATACTGTGCCAGCGAGGCGTAGGAATGGCTACCGACGACTATCGTCCCTACCGATCGGTAATAGTCGAGGTAATCCCGTAATATTTCCTCGCTCATCGACATCCACTCGTGTTCATGGGATACGACGCCGTCCAGCGACATTTGCATCGTCAAAACCACTTTGCCCATGTGCTCGTCCTCCTTGCGTTGCGGCTAGGACGAGCTTAACATAGGAAACCGCGGCAGGTTTCTTACGGATTGCGGAATCGCCTTCAGCACTCCCGCACCCAGACGGCCATCTCGCCTTCGCCCCGGTTTGCCCAAGCGTAGTATGGAATGAAGGTCAAGTTTTGGCCCGTCTCGCGCAGGATGGCGTCCGGACGGTACAAGCCGCCGTTCCACGGCTCCGCCCGCGCCCGGATCCCCTCGGCTTCGATTACGCGCACGCCGCCCAGCAGGTGCGCTGCCTCCCTTACCTTCAGCTCGCCGGTAGCCGGCAAGACAAGCTCGTGCAGCGCTTCGCCGTTGTCCGCCTGCTCGAGGCAGTAGACGAGCGGCCCGCGCTGAATCGCCGTCTTGCCGACGTTGGCGCGGACGGCCGGATGGCAGCGCAGCCGCATCGCCGGCATCTCCAGCTCGAGAGAGACGATGTCGCCCGCGCGCCAAGTCCGCTCGATTCGGGCATAACCGTTCGCCGTGCGGTAGTCGATGGGCTCGCCGTTCACCCGCAGCACCGCCGAGGGGCTCCAGCCGGGGAGACGCAGCGCGAGCGTAAACGATGCGTCGGCTTGGTTGGGATGCACTTCAAAGGATATGCTGCCGCTCCAGGGGTAATCGGAACGCTGGATCAGCTTAAGTTCCGTCCGGGGCAGCCGGAAGTCGGCCTCCCCGCCCACGTAAAGGTGGACGTAGACGGTGTCGTCTTTGACCGCGTACACGTACTCGCCCAGCGATGCGAGCAGCCTGGCCACGTTCGGCGGGCAGCAGGCGCAGCCGAACCACTCCTGCCGGACGGGCTTCACGTGATCGAATTTTTTGTTGCGGCCGCCGCATGCCTTCGGGTCGACCTCGAGCGGATTGACGTAGAAAAAGTGCTTGCCGTCGAGCGACATCCCGCCCACGACGGTATTGTACAGCGCGCGCTCCATCTCGTCCGCGTATTTGGCGTCGGGTTCGATCTGAAGCATCCGGTGCGCCACGAAGACGAGGCCGATCGATGCGCACGTCTCGGCATAGACCGTGTCGTTCGGCAAGTCGTAATCGAAGGAGAACGCCTCTCCCTGCGCCATCGAGCCGATGCCGCCGGTAACGTACATTTGCCGCTCCGTCATGTTGTCCCACAGCCTGCGGCAGGCCGCCAGCAGCGCCTCGTCCCCCGTCTCGGCCGCGACGTCCGCCATCCCGGCGACCATGTAGGCGAACCGCACCGCGTGGCCGACCGCCTCCGTCTGCTCGCGCACCGGACGATGCGCCTGAAAGTAGGCGAGTTCCAGCTCCCGGTGCGTGAAGCCCCAGTGGCTGCGGCGCCCCCTGCCATCCGCTTCATGCTCGAAGAAGCTCGGCGACGTGCCGCGCGCGTCGAGGAAATATTGCGCGAGCCGTAAATATTTGCGGTCCTCGGTCGCTTCGTACAGCTTGACCAAGGCGAGCTCGACCTCCTGGTGCCCATCATACCCGTTCAGCCGGCCTTCCTCCGGTCCGAACACCGAATCGATGTAGTCGGCGAACCGGATGACGACGTCGAGCAGTCGGCGCTTGCCCGTCGCCCGGTAATAAGAGACGGCCGCCTCGATCATATGCCCCGCGCAGTACAGCTCGTGGCAGTCCATCAGATTCGTCCAGCGGCGCCCGGGCTCTTTGATCGTGAAGTACGTGTTGAGATAACCGTCGGGCTGCTGCGCTTGGGCGATGATCTCGATCATTCCGTCGGCGACCGCTTCGAGATCCGGGTCCCGCTCCTTGGCGAGCAGGTAGCCGACGGCCTCCAGCCATTTGGCGACGTCGCTGTCCTGAAAGACGAAGCCGTAGAAGTCGCCTTGCGCAAGCCCCGCGGCGATCTTGAAGTTGCGCACGGCTCCGCTCGGCTCCGCGCCCGGGACGCGGTCGTTGATCGCCTCCCATTGATAGGGAACGACCACGTCTTTGACCAGCCGGATATAGTCGTCCCAAAAGGCGTCCGCGATGCGCACCTGCGTCATCGGGACCGGCTTCGCCTTCGCTAGCGCTGCGGTTTCCGCCATGTCCATCTTCCTCCTTCGATTTTCCTTATTTCATCTTCACACCCTTATTGTAAGCGGGACTCCGCTAGGATAAAATCAACGATAACAACCTAAAACTTACGCTATATTACACTGAATGGGAGGCTATCCCCTTGAATCCGACATCGGATGTCCTCGTCTTCGCCACGCCCCCCGCCCCCTATTTCCTCGAATGCGGAGAGACCCGCTACGTCCCGGGAGACCAGCATCCGAACCGGCGCCAGCTCGGCGTGTTCGATCTGATCCTGGTTGCGTCGGGACGCCTCCACCTCGGGGAAGAAGATCGAACATGGACGCTGACTCCCGGACAGACGCTGCTGCTCCGCCCGGACTTGTACCACTATTCCGCGAAGCCGTGCGAGGAGGATACCCGCTTTTACTGGATTCACTTCCAAGGCGAGTTCGCGAACGGCGAACATGCGGAGGCCTCGGCCGATCCGGCCGTCGATCGCCGCGCGGGTTATCCGGCGCCTGCATACGCGCTGCGGATCGCCAAGCGCTGGCAGATGCCCGACCCGGCGGCGGCGTACCGGCTGTTGGAGCAGATGCTGCAAGCGTCGGGCGAGCGGCAGTCGAGCGCCTTTTGGGCGCAGCAGGCCTCGTTCCTCGAGCTGCTGCGCATGATGGATCTGCAGCGCTCCGAGGAATACGCGGCGCCGACGGTTGCCGTAGCGGAGCAAGCGGAGGCCTACATCCGCAATCGTTACCGCTCGGAAGTCACGGGCCAGGCGCTGTCCGAGGCGCTGAGCTACCACTACAACTACATCACCCGCTGCATGAAGCAGGTGTACGGCATGACGCCGAACGCGTATTTGATCCATTACCGGCTGATGCAAGCCAAGCTGCTGCTGCTGAAGACGGAGCGGCCCGTGGCGGAGATCGCGAGAGCCGTCGGCTTCGAGCACATCCCCTATTTCACCAGCTGCTTTACCGCCAAAAACGGCATGTCCCCGCGCGCGTTCCGGCAGCAGTACGCGGAGTAAGAATCGACGCGCGTTACTACTCTTGCAGGGCATGATCGGCGGCCAAATCGCCGCCGGAAGCGATGATCTTCGCCGTCCAAGGCGCGTCGGGGGCCGACCAGAACGGGTCCTCCGGCGGCAGGCCGAGCGGCAGGAAGACCGCGGCGCACAGATACAGGCTGCCGGTATTGATGTACGGTTCCGCGAGTCCGGGCTGCCAACCATACACACCGGGACGCAGCCAGCCGTCCTCGTCGAAATTACCCGGCGCCTGCATGACGCGCCGGATGACCGCCGTCAAGGCGCAGCGCACCTGCGCGGGCTGAAGCTCCGACGGCAGGAAATGCTGGAGCGCCGCTTGGGAAAGCAGCTGAAACGCGCCAAAGCGGTACGTGACGGATCGCCCGACGATCGGGTATGCGCCTTCCGGCGATATCATCCGCTCCAATATGCCGGCATACCGCCGGGCGCGCCGGAGAATGGCGGGCCGCAGCTCCGCGTAGTCGTCGGACTGCCGCACCAGGTCGACCAGCATCGGGTGGATGACGAAGCTGTTGTAGTAATCCCAATGGAAATCAGGCCCGTCCCCGTAGGCGCCGTCGCCCTTGTACCACGCCTCGAACGACCGGATCGCGTACGCCACGCGCAGCCGATCGTAGTCTGGATCCCCCAGCAGCCCCAGCGTTGCCTCTACCATCGCGCTGAAGCAGAGCCAATTGCTGGTTCCCGGCACCGTGCGCCTCGTCATCTTTAACGCCGCGATCAAGTTCATCTTCACGCCGGCGTTCAAAGCGCCGGCCAGCCGCCTGGGCGCCCGCAGCAGCGCATGCGCGAGAAAGGCCGCATCCACGAGCGGCTGCCCTTCCGTCGCGAAATCCATCCGGTCGGGCGAGTCGGGATCGACCGCCGCCTCCACCGCCCCCAACATCATACCGGCGTATCGTTCCCGAAGCCGCTCTTCTTCGCCCGCCAGTCCTTCCAGCTCGAGCCATGGCGCCATGCCGCACGCGAGCCTCGCGAACGCCTCCAGCGGCGCGAATCGGCTGCGGCCGGGATTCCAATCCGACGGCAGCCTCTTGGCCAACTCCCGATCCGCCAGCGCGGTCAACACGGGCGTACCGATCTTCAGCATCGTATCCAGCCAATACGCTCTTTGCTCTGCAAGGTTCATGTGCACGTCTCCTCGTTTTCGTATTCATCTCCGGATTCTCGCAAACGGCATCCGCAACGATATCCGAATTCAGCTTCCTTGTCCGTTCCCCTCCCGGCCTTTTGGAAGCTCCCCTTTTTACGGCTAAGGCCTTGAGGCTTACGCGTCGTCATGGTTTACGATACGGAGAACGGCAGACAACCTGCCGAACCGAAGGAGGATGAGGACATGTACAATCGAAGCGATCGTCCAGCCATCCGCGCGAATCGCTGCGACGCTCGAATCGCGACCGGACGGGGTGCACGATGAGGAGCCGCGAACGGCGCGCGGGCGTGCGGGAATGGATCGGGCTCGCGGTATTGGCTTTGCCCGCCATGCTCGTCTCCATCGACCTCTCCGTCATGATCCTCGCGCTGCCCCATATCGGGCAGGACCTCGGCGCGAACAGCGTCCAGCAGTTGTGGATCGTCGATATTTACGGCTTTATGCTCTCCGGGTTCTTGATCACGATGGGGACGATCGGGGATCGATATGGCAGGCGCAGATTGCTGTTGATCGGGGGAACGGTCTTCGTCGCCGCCTCCCTGATGGCCGCCTTCGCCCGTTCCGCCGAGATGCTGATCTTCGCGCGCGCGATGATGGGCGTCGCCGGGGCAACGGTCGCCCCTTCGTCGCTTGCTTTGATCGGCCATATGTTTACCGCGCCCCGACAGCGGTCGCTCGCGATCGGCGTCTGGCTCATGTGCTTCATGGGCGGCATGGTGCTCGGTCCCGTGGTCGGCGGGGTCTTGCTGAATGAATTCCGCTGGGGGTCGATTTTTTTGCTCGGCGTCCCCGTCATGGCGCTGCTCTTGATCGCCGGACCTCTTCTGCTGCCCGAATCCCGCCACCCCGCATCCGGCAGGCCGGACCCGCTCAGCGTCGCCTTGTCGCTCGGCGCCATCCTGCCCTTAATCGTAGGTCTGAAGGAGATCGCCCAGCGCGGCCTGGATCTGAGGGCTTTGCTCGGGATCGCTGTCGGCGTCATGCTGGGCGCCGCGTTCGTCTCGCGCCAGCGAAGGCTGACCAACCCATTGCTCGATCTTCGCATGCTCTCGATTCCCGGCTTCGGGGCCGCGCTGGGCGGCATGTTCGGAATTACGCTTACGGGAGCGACCATGCTCTTCGTCGCGCAATATCTCCAATACGTCAATGGATTATCGCCCCTTGCGGCAGGCTTGCTCATGATCCCCGGCGCGATCGCCTCGATGGCCGGGATGGTGCTCTCGCCGCTCATCGCCCGCCGAATTCGTCCGGCACGGCTGATCGGGGCGGGTCTCCTCGTCTCGGTAGCAGGCTGCGTGCTGCTGACGCAGGCAGGAACCGAGTCCGGCCTATCGACGATCCTGATCGGGTATATCTGCTTCAACCTGGGAGCCGCGCCGCTGCCGAGTCTATCCAACGAACTGGTCATCGGTTCGGCGCCGCCCGAAAAAGCGGGATCGGCCGCCGCCTTGCTGCAAACCAGCGGAGAATTCGCCTTCGCGGCGGGCATCGCCGTGCTTGGCAGCATCGGGACTGTCGTTTATCGCAGCCGGATGGCGAGCGACCTGCCCGCCGACCTGCCGACCGAGGCGGCCAGCGTCTCCCGCGATAGCTTGGCCGGCGCCGCTGCCGCCGCGGAGAAGCTCCCCGGGGAGGCCGGGGATGCGCTCCTAGCGACCGCCCGCGAGGCGTTTGCCGGCGGCATGCATGTTGTTGCAACCGTCAGCGGCGTGCTCTTTCTCAGCGTGCTCTGCCTGACAGTGGCAAGGCTGCGGCATGTAGGGCCGATCGGCGCGACGGCGAAGGCCCCGGACGGCCGCGGCGATAAACGTTCTGCTGCCGACGCCGGTTGAATGAGAGATTCGTCCTCGACCGACCCTCATGCGGCAAAAGCGCCCTCAGAGGGCGCTTTTCTCGGTACTATCGGGCTTCGGCGCTCCGCTTCGCCAATCGCAGGACGTTCCACGAAGCCTGCGGCAGGCGCGCCGTCAGCCGTCCGGCGTCCAGAACGGCGCCGGTCAGCGTCTGCGGCTTCACCCGTTCCTCTCCGGCCGTATTGACGGCCTTCAGGTCGTCGTGCGTCAGCGTCAGATGCTCGATTACGGCGAAGTCTTCGAAGCTCCGCAAGTCGCATTCGAGCGAGAGCCCCTCGGTCAGATGGCGATTGACGGCAAAGATCGTCAGCGCCTCCTCCTCTTCGCAATAGACGACCGCACTGTCCAAATACGGGACATCCGTGAAGTCTTTGGCGTCGTACTTGGGCGAATCCACGACCGGCTGCAGGGACACGCCGCGCCCGTAGCGCGAAGCGTGCAAATACGGGTAATAGATCGTTTGCTTCCAGGATCGGCCGCCGTTTTCCGTCATGATCGGCGCGATGACGTTGACGAGCTGCGCGAGGCAGGCCATCCGCACGCGGTCGGCGTGGCGGAGGAAGCTGACCAGCATGCTGCCGACGAGCAGCGCGTCCTCGAAGGTATAGACGTCCTCCAGCTGCGGCGGGGCGATCGACCACGGCTCGATCCGGCGGTCCGCATCGTTCGAGTGGAACCAGACGTTCCATTCGTCGAAGCTGAGCTGGATGCGCTTTTTGCTGCGTTTTTTCGCTTGGACGTAGTCGCATGTAGCGATCACTGTTCGGATGAACCTGTCCATGTCGAGCGAAAGCGCCAAATAGTTCGCGGTATCCTGATCGCGGTTGCCGTAATACTGATGCAGCGAGATGTAGTCAACGGCGTCGTACGTATGCTCGAGCGTCGTCGCCTCCCATTGCGGGAACGTCGGCATGGACGAGTTCGAGCTGCCGCAGGCCACGAGCTCGATGTCCGGATCGATGAGCCGCATCGCCCTGGCGGTCTCGGCCGCCAGCCGGCCGTATTCTTCCGCCGTCTTGTGCCCGACCTGCCACGGACCGTCCATCTCGTTGCCCAGGCACCAGGTCTTGAAGCGATGGGGCTCCGCGAAGCCGTGCTTGATCCGCAGGTCGCTCCAATGCGTGCCGCCCGGATGATTGGCGTATTCGAGCAGCTGGCAGGCTTCGGCGATGCCGCGCGTCCCCAGATTGACGGCCATCATGACCTCGGCGCCCGCTCCTTTCGCCCACCCGGCGAACTCGTTCAAGCCGACCTCGTTCGTCTCGATCGTCCGCCACGCCAGCTCGAGCCTGCGGGGACGTTCGCCGACGGGACCGACGCCGTCTTCCCAATGGTAGCTGGAAACGAAATTGCCGCCGGGATAGCGGATGATCGGCACGTTCAAGTCTCGGACGAGTTGCCGGACGTCTTGACGGAAGCCGTCGGCGTCGGCCGTCTGGTGGCCGGGCTCGTAAATGCCGCCGTATACGGCGCGCCCCAAATGCTCGATAAACGAGCCGTAGATGCGGTTGTCCACCTCGGCAATTCGGAAGGCTTTGTCGACGATCATCCTGGCTTTGAACGTTGCGGTCATGGGTATGCGCTCCTTTTGGTGTTGGCCTGGTACTACGGCTGCAACCATTTGTTAATAATTATATTAATAATAAAACATACTTATTATTTATTCATAATATAAGCGCATTCATCTATTTTGTAAAGAATGGACTCCGCTTGATCGGACAGTCATAACCACCGGCTTAGCCGGTGGCTTCCATCAGCCCAATAAGGGCACGTTGCAAGCAAGCGCCTCTAAGACGCTACTTAAAGAATTGCCAACCGCGTATTGCCTCGGGCTAGCCCCTGAAAAGGGACTTGATTATACGACCACCGACTCACCCGTAAAACGGGTCGAACAGTTCTTTCAACCTGAGTTGTTCAGACTTCTTATCTTCTTTTAGCTGATTGCGATTGTATACGGTAAATCGAAGTCATATCGTCCCTGAGGTGCGTATGGTGTGCTAAAATCGAATACATTCGTCATCTATCAACCTGGAGGGACTATTGTATTCTAAAAATCGATTACATTTCGTCATCTAGCCCCCTGAGATGCGCATTGTGTGCTAAAAATCGAATACATTCGATCATCTATCGCCCTGTGGGGCCTATTGTATGCTAATCATCGAATACATTTTGAACTTCAGGCGATCATCATGGCGTTCAAATGATTTAGATGCAAATGTACATCTATTTTTGCTATATTTCCTTCTTCATGGTCATTTAGTTGCAATCGTACAACTAATTAATCCATTTTCCGCCAATAAGACGGATTTACGCTAAATTAGATGTACTTTTACAAGTAAACCGCTCCACACTCCCGAAATGACCCTAAATAGATGTACGAATGCAACTATTTTACAGAGCGACCCGAACCGAGCGCAAACAAGGCCAATTGGCATACACCAGTGGCGAACCATCGGCCAAAATCCGACGAATTTTCACGAAGACCCAACTGATTCGTTCGAAACCAGCCTCGCAGATTGCCACGCGTTAGAGGCAGCCGCCATGAATGGAAAGATCGTCAATGGATGCCCATTCATCCGCATTGAAAACCGCGCTGCTGACTCTCGGGCCCC
This sequence comes from Cohnella baijiui, assembly GCF_020731285.1. Lineage (GTDB taxonomy): Bacteria > Bacillota > Bacilli > Paenibacillales > Paenibacillaceae > Cohnella. The sequence goes on along the minus strand of NZ_JAJFOW010000024.1, from coordinate 348 downwards.
TATTACAACCTTATGAGACAGCCTCTTTCGTAATCGAGTAAGAGGGGGCGACTAACCCCCGTCTTCTCACACCACCGTACATGCGGGTCCGCATACGGCGGTTCCAAAAGGTTAACAGAGCTCTAGATAACGAGAAAGCAGACTTTTCAGCCCTTTCGCCTCCCAATAGGAGGTCGGAAGGGCACTGTTTATGTTGCGGGACATTTCCCACGGGCCGCGCCGGGAGTTGGCCATGACAAAGCAGGCCCAATCCGGCATCTTCAGCGCCCTGAGTTCGCGGACTCGCGTTCGTTCTCGCTTCCATTGCTTCCACAGGCACATGCGCAGCCGCCTGCGAATCCAGCCGTC
>NZ_JAJFOW010000237.1 GCF_020731285.1 Cohnella baijiui | reverse complement strand
CAGATTTGTTTTAGATTTTTGTTCGAGGAATTAAATTCTACTTTGACTGGCTTGCCATTGGACTTATCAGAGGCAATCTTCTTTATCTTTTTATAGTCTTCAGCAAACTTGTCCGGATTGTTAAACGACACATCCACGGTAATCGCATCACGGTTGATAATAATATCATTCACCTTCACACTTTTCATCGCAGTTATTTCATTGGTGATTGGTTTTTTCACAAACTGACTCTGAAACACATACCAACCCCCGAATAACAACAAACTGCTGAACAATACGGA
>NZ_JAJFOW010000236.1 GCF_020731285.1 Cohnella baijiui | reverse complement strand
ATCGGTTTTGTCCCCACAATGGGATATCTCCATGAAGGCCATCTAACGCTGATAAGGCGGGCAAGACAAGAAAATGACCTTGTTGTCGTTAGTATATTTGTTAATCCGATCCAATTTGGTCCAACGGAAGATTATACCAGCTATCCACGTGATTTTGAGCGGGATCGAGTCTTGGCTGAATGGGAAAATGTAGATTACCTATTTTATCCGTCTGTTGAGGAAATGTACCCTCATAAATTGTCGGTTAAATTAACAGTGCAAGATCGGACTGATGTGTTATGTG
>NZ_JAJFOW010000235.1 GCF_020731285.1 Cohnella baijiui | reverse complement strand
GCATCAACTGCAACTGACGATTTACGATAGGACCTAATAAAGCTTTGGTTACTTCAGAGAAATTCATATGGCGCGGAATTTCAATGAGTGGCAGATGGTGAGCGTCAGCAGCCGCGATGAACTCAGGTGGAATCGTCTCCATATAGAAGCCCGTATGAATGGCTACGGCTGATAAGCCTTGCTTGGCGAGCTTTTCGATGAAGAAGCGCCGATTAGCTTCTGTATCAAGCCCATAGCCAGTCGTAATGAGGAACTCACCCTCCTGCAGCCGAGAAATATCTTC
>NZ_JAJFOW010000234.1 GCF_020731285.1 Cohnella baijiui | reverse complement strand
CCCGACCGTAGCGTCACTATCAATCCGACTATCCGTTACTACCGATTGCTTGATCTCTACACGGTCTCCAATTTGGCAGTTTGTGATCTGTGTATTCGGACCAATGATACAGTCTTCTCCAATGACCGTGCCTGCACCGATCAACGAACCCGGATAAATAACAGAATCACGCCCGATTGTCACATTGGTTTCAATGTACGTGTTCGATGGATCGATAATGGTTACGCCTTCTTTCATATGCTGTGTAAGAATGCGTTCTCTCATCATCACTTCTGCCTTGGCAA
>NZ_JAJFOW010000233.1 GCF_020731285.1 Cohnella baijiui | reverse complement strand
ATGCAATCAAGGTAGACGTAAATCGTCGGTCATATCCTTGTGCGATCATAGCCGGGATCAGAATACCGCCAATCGCTGCCGCATCTGCAATCGCCGAGCCGGAAATCGCGGAGAAAAACATCGCTGCCATTACCGCAACCATTCCTAGCCCTGCTGGGAGATGACCAACTAATAGACTTGCAAAGTCAATTAGACGCTTAGAAATACCGCCTACCGTCATTAGTTCTCCCGCTAGAACAAACAAAGGAATCGCAACTAAAGCAAACGAATCGATACCGGAGAAGGT
>NZ_JAJFOW010000232.1 GCF_020731285.1 Cohnella baijiui | reverse complement strand
ACGGCATGTCATTGCCTGGCATTTTGAGGCTGACATACCAGTCCGCCTCAAATACCTTCTCACATCCAAAATGATCCTCGTAAAATGCTGTCGTAGTAATAACTTGATCTGTTAAAATGACCGGATAAAAACTGGATACTTTCATAATATTTCCCCCTCGGTTATGATAGTATCGATTTTAACATACATTCTGTATGTATGTAAATGGTGATCATTAGTCTGACTATCGCCGTATCTCTACTTATTTCGGAGGAAAGTACCGGTGGTTGCTATTTCAATAGATTTGC
>NZ_JAJFOW010000231.1 GCF_020731285.1 Cohnella baijiui | reverse complement strand
CATATAAGGACATAAGAAATACTTGAAATCCCTGCTCGGATGGAAACGAACGGGATTGTAAAAGCAGAAAGAACGAGATCAGAATGATCATGCTTACTGCAAGCCAGATCCCTTTGCTGCGGGATTGTTCTTTCCACTCTTTCCATACATAATTCATACCTTTCGCCCCCTACGCATCCATACATATCCAATGAATACTATGCTGAGCGCAAGCCCGATCATACTGAGAGGCAGACGCTTTTCCGCATGCACCAGCGGATGCTCATCCTCAAACATAAGGCTTTGCTGG
>NZ_JAJFOW010000230.1 GCF_020731285.1 Cohnella baijiui | reverse complement strand
ATACATGGCTTCGCTCTTTAATGGGACGTTATGCTGATTTTAGACAGGTGACGGAGGAAGCGCTTGTGTTTGCTTGCAAGCAAATGGATCTTCCATTAGATGAGACGTACCGGAAAAGATTGATGGAGGAATATCTTATGCTTCGCCCCTACCCAGAGGTGCTTGGTATATTGCCTAAGTTGACGGCATGGCAGCGGGTTATTTTTTCAAATGGCTCACTTGATTTCCTTCTACCTCTTGTAAAGAACACGAGAGTAGAGGAGCACATAGATGCGGTTATCAGTGTTGATG
>NZ_JAJFOW010000229.1 GCF_020731285.1 Cohnella baijiui | reverse complement strand
TAAATCCCGCGGTATACGCAGCGAGCAGTAAACTCCACATCCTCTGTCAAGGACGTTACTCCCCACCCCATCTCCTTTAGAAGGTCTGTCTTAATACAAAGCCCCGTTCCTCCAAGCGCATTAGCCATGCCGAGATTGTAGCGGGCCAACTGCCACATCCGGTTCATAAACCAATACGTAATCGCATAGGAGATACTAATCCATGAATCATATGGGTTTTTTGTTTCCAGATATCCCTGAATTACCTGATGCCCGCTCATTAGCTTCTCGTTCATCTCCGTAAGAAAGTTG
>NZ_JAJFOW010000228.1 GCF_020731285.1 Cohnella baijiui | reverse complement strand
TGATAATTATACATATAAGCGAATGGGAAGGCAACAAAACATTTTGCCTATCACCTTTTATTTTACTTCTTCGTAGGGGAAAGCACGCGCCGATCACTGCCCTGGATAAGCGCAACCTCTTTAATACTTTTCTGATCGTATTGAATGTCCACTTGAGCTGAGCCAATATTATAAAAAATGTATTTCCCTTTATATATTTCATGCGATTGCAGGATCGGATTCCGATGCCCGATAAGCATATCCGCTCCGGCATCCAATAGGTCATGAGCAAAATCCCGTTGATATTTTTCA
>NZ_JAJFOW010000023.1 GCF_020731285.1 Cohnella baijiui | reverse complement strand
CGGTGCCGGGTACCGCCAAACGCCGGGAGTTATGCGGTTTTTCCGCACATCTCGGCTTAGCCATAAAAAGGGCACCTCTAAAGGTGCCCACGCTAAACTCTACTGAATCTCTCATCTTAATCTCTCAACTGAGTCTCTCCATTTAATCTCTCAACCGAGGCTGTCAATTGAGCCCTCGAACCTCCCCGCCGAGTCTCTCAACAGCCAAGTTTCCCTCTACCGAGACTCTCGACTAAATCCTCCGCCGGTTCTCCCCGCTAAATCGCCGCAGCGCGCTCCATCTCCCTCCGCCGCAGCGCCGGGAGAACGTCGTTGACCGTCAGGACCGTGACGCCGCAGGACAGCGAGTAGTCGACCTGCGCCTGGTCGTCGGGGCAGTAGCACCATACCTGCAGGCCGCGAGCGCGCATCTCGTCGACGAGCTTGGGCGTCAGCAGCTGCACCGGCAGCCCGACGGCCCACATTTTCGCATACGTCCCGTCCGTGCCGTGATCGAAGTTCGCCATCAATTCCGCGGGAAAACCTTGCGTTTTTACGCCGTGCGCATCGTGCAGATAGGCGATGATATCGGCGTCGAAGCAGGTAAAAACGCATCGCGACAACATACACCGGCCCGCCAGCAGGGGGACGGCCCGATCCGCGATCTCCTTCGCCCGCGGACCGGACTTGATCTCCACGTTCAGCAGCACGTCGGGATGAGCCGCCAGCAGTTCGCACAGCTCCCCGAACGTCGGGATGCGCAGTCCCTCGAACGGGCGGCCGAACCACCCGCCGGCATCCAGCCGCGCCAGCTCCGCCAACTTCAGGTCCCCAACGGCTCCGGTACCGTCGGTCGTGCGGTCGACCGTCTCGTCGTGGATGACGACGACCTCGCCGTCCTTGGACATCCGCAAGTCGAATTCCAGCATGTCGACGCCCCGCTTCAGCGCTTCGTCGAACGCGAGCAGCGTATTTTCCGGATACGCCGCCTTGTAACCCCGATGGCCTGCCACGACGATGCGCGAGTCTCCGTTCAGCCGTTCGATATTCGTCATCTCCGCTGCCTCCGTTTTATTTGGATTATGCGCTCAGGATGCGCTCCGCCTCTTTCTTGAAGGTGTCGAGCGTGCTCTTGATATCCTTGCTGTCGTAGAAAATCGCTTCGATCGCGGAGAAAAACTCGTGCATCACCTCGGGCCAAGCGACGTCCTTGTTCGTATCGACGGCATACTCCAGCTGATCGTACGCCACCTTGCGGTTCGGCTCCTTAGCCCACAGGTCCTGAATCTCCTTGGACTCGACCATCGCTTTTGTGAAGGGCAAATATCCCGACTGCACGATAAACTGCTGCGCGCCCTGCGGATCGGTGTCCATCCACTGGACGAACGTCCAAGCGGCGTCCTTGTTTTTCGAGCCGGACAGGAGCGCGACGTTGGCGCCGCCCGTCGGATTGGCGTAAACTTGGTCCTTCGGCAGAAACGCCGTCACGTAGTCGAAGTTCACCGCGCTCATCAGGCCGCCGATCGAGCCCGTCGACTGGTACATCATCGCGACCTTGCCTTCGGTGAACATCTTGTTGACGATGTTGCCGGAGTCCTGCTGCGGCGGATAGTAGAAGGCTCCGCTATTCTGCAAATCTTTCAAAAAGCCGAATACTTTCTCCCCGACGCCGTTGTCGACGAAATCGACCGACGTGTTGCCGTCGTTGAAGAATTTGCCTCCGGCCTGCGAGATCATGGCGATCGGGTACCACGTATCGTAAGGCATCGTAAGACCGTATTGTCCTTTGCCTTTGTCGGCCAGCGCGTTCGCGGCCGCCTTCAGCTCGTCCCATGTCTTGGCACGGCAATCCCCTTGGCGTCCAGCAGCGTCTTGTTGACGTGAAGGATCGGCGTCGAGCGGTTCAGCGGCAAAGAGACAAGCTTGTCGTTGAACACCGAATGTCCCATGAGGCCCGGGGTAAAGTCGTCGGGGCTCATGCCCGACCGATCCAAATACGGCTTCAAGTCTTCCAGCACGTCCGAATCGGCGAACATCTGCACGTACGCCCGCTCCAGCATGGTGACGTCCGGCGCCGTGTTGGAGGCGACCGCCTGTTGCAGCTTCGTGACCGTCTCGTCGTAACCGCCCTGGAAGGTACCGACCACCTCGATATCGGGATGCGACTCATTGAACCGCTTGATGAGCGCGTCCATGTATTCGCCGTTTTTGCCGCCGAGCGAATGCCAGAACTGCACCTTCGTCTTGGCGCCGCCCCCCGCCGTCTCCGGCGAAGTCGTCGCGCTGGAAGTAGGCGAGCTAGACGCCCCTTGGTTGGCATCGGAAGATGCCGAACTTCCGTCTCCCCCGCCGCATCCGGCGAGCACCCCCATCAATGCCGTTGCGACCAACGCTCCGCGAATCTTCTTTTGTGCCACTTTTGTACCCCTCCATCAAAATGAATTTCAAATCTCTATGCCAAGGGACCGCTGCCTTACTTGATCCCCGAATAGACGAACGCTTTGACGATCTGCTGGGAGCAGAACAAGTACACGATAAGGATCGGGACGACGAGCACGACGTTGCCGGCCATGAGGATGTGCCAATTGCTGATGCCTTCGGTCTCCCGGAGCATCGCGATCCCGAGCGTGAGCGGCCGTACCGCGTTCGAGTCCGTCATGATGAGCGGCCAGAAATAGTCGTTCCAGTGGCTCACGAAGCTGAACAGCGCGATCGTCGCCAGCGCCGGCGTCGACATCGGAATCATGAGCCGCCAGATGATCTTCGCCTCGCTGGCGTTGTCCAGACGGGCCGCCTCGACGATTTCTTCGGCGATCTGCATGAAGTACTGGCGCAGCAGGAAGATGCCGAACGCGCTCGAGAGGAACGGCAGAATCTGCGGCAGCAGCGTCCGGATGAGACCCCAATCCGCAAGCATCAAATAAACCGGAATGAAGGTGACTTGGCCCGGAATCATGAATGCCAGCAGCACGAGGCCGAACAGGGCGTTTCTCCCCGGAAAGCGGTATTTGGCAAAGGCGTACGCTGCCGGGATCATTACAACGAGCTGGAGCGCGATGATGGATGCCGTCACGACGACGGAGTTGCGCGCGTACGTGAGGAACGGACCGGCCTTCATCGCATGGACGAAGTTCTGCCACTGCGGGGAGGCCGGGAGCCACGTCGGCGGGAAAGCCATCGTCTCCCGAAACGTCTGCAGCGACGTCGAAATCATCCAGAGGAACGGGAAGACGAAGACGAGCACGACGGCGCCTTTCAGCGCGTAATCCGCCAAGACGCGGATCGGGTGGCGAGCGTATTCCGGATTCAACGGTCATGCTCCTTCCTGGCCGGCGCCTGCGCCGCGCTTGCGGCGAGGAAACCGGTCATTGGTAATGCACCTTGCGCGCCAGCAACCGGAAATAGAGGAACGTCAGCAGGCCGATGATCGCCATCAGCACGACGCCGGTCGCCGCCGAGTAACCGATATTGGTCGTGCGGAATTGATAAATATAGTAGACGATCGTGCTCGTCGCGCCGTTCGGACCGCCTCCCGTCATGACCTGCACCGTATCGAACACCTTGAAGGAGCCGATCGTCATGATAACGAGGATAAAAAAGAGCTGCGGCGAAAGGAGCGGGAGCGTAATCCGGAAAAACACGTTTGTCCTGCTCGCGTTGTCGAGCGCCGCCGCTTCGTAGATGGTCGGCGGAATGCTCTGCAACGCGGCTACGATAATCAGCGTGTAGTAGCCGATGCCCTGCCAGACGGAGACGAGGATAACGGACAGCAGCGCCGTCTTGGAGCTCTGCAGCCAGGCCGAGGGCGGGAGGCCGAACAGCTTGAACAGATAGTTCAGCAAGCCTTGATTCGGCTCCATCAGCCACATCCAGAGCAGCGCGATGGAGACGATCGAGACGATGTGCGGGGTGAAGATGCCCGCCTGCACGATCCGGTTCCACCGCGACTTGCGCTTCAGCCAAAGCGCGGCGAGAAGCGAAAGCACCATTGTGCAGACGACGACGCCGACCGTGTAAAGGGCCGTATTGCCCAGCGCCTGGTAGAAGTCGCCGCGCGTGAAGATCTGATGGTAGTTGTCGAGCCCGATATATTTGCTCTTCGCCTTGTTCATTAGGTTGTACTTATAGAAGCTGAGCTTGATCAAATAGAAGATCGGATAAAGGACGAACAGGCCGATCCCTGCCATCGCCGGCGCGATCATGACGTACGGCCGCAGCAGCGGCCACCACCCGCGGCTAGGCATGGGCCGGCTCCCTGCTGCAGAGCGCCGCTACATACGCGTCGTGCGCCGGGTGATCGCGCCGGATCCGGTCGCCCGCGGCGTCGAAGAAGAACAGCTTGTCCGCCGGCACTTCGAGCTCGACCTCCTGATCGACCGCAAATCGGTCGGCGAAGCACTTCACCATGAACGACGCGCCAGGTTCCCCGTCGCGGCGCACCTGATAGAGCGTCTCCGCGCCGAGCATTTCGCGAGTCGCGATGCGGCCGCGGAACGCGTAGCGGGCTTCGTCCGCCCCGGCCGGTTTGGGGGCGCCGGCACCGGGACGGATCGGGTCGCCGGCCGCTGCCGCCGCAAGCTCGCGCTCCGCCCCGGACAAGACGGCGAGATCGGCGCTCTCCGGCCGAAAGCCAAAGCGCACGCCATCGATCCCCAACTCGCCCACGTTCATCGGAGGCACCCCGATGAACTGCGCCGCGAACAGGTTGGCCGGGTCGCGATAGACGTCCTCCGGCGGCGCCTCCTGCTGGATGACGCCTTCGTTCATGAGCACGATCGTATCGGCCATCGACATCGCTTCGACCTGGTCGTGCGTCACGTAGACGAAGGTGGCGCCCAGCTTTTTGTGCAGCTCGATCAGCTCGATGCGCATCTGCGCGCGCAGCTTCGCGTCCAGGTTCGACAGCGGTTCGTCCATCAGGAACACGGACGGCTCCTTCACCATCGCCCGGGCAAGCGCGACTCGCTGCCGCTGGCCGCCGGACAGCGTGGAAGGCATGCGATCAAGATAGCCCGCCAGTCCGACGGTGGCGCCGATCGTCTCGACAAGCCGGGTGCGCTCGGCTTTCGGCACGCGATTGTTTTTGAGCCCGAATTCGATATTGTCCCTGACGGTCATCGTCGGGTAGATCGCGTAGTTCTGGAACACCATCGCGACGCCCCGTTTGCCCGGCGGAACGCGGGACACGTCCTTGCCGCCGATGCGCACTTCGCCGGACGACTGCGGTCCGATGCCCGCGATCATTCGCAGCAGCGTCGTCTTGCCGCAGCCGGAAGGCCCGACGAGCACCGTGAATTTGCCGTCCTCGATCGTAAGGTTCAGATTGTCGATGACGCTGCTCTTTTCGAACGACTTGGTCACGCGGACAAACTCGATGGAAGCCATCGACGATTCCCTCCCTTCGCCCCATTTGCGCACTTTCGCGCAAACATCGCGCAAATCATGATCGTTTTTGTTCGCTTTTATGGATTTGATTGTAGACTCCGACTGTCAAGCGAGTATCAGCGCGGGATGAATCGGGTGTTAAAATGCGCAAAATCGAGCAAACTTCAACTTTCTCACGTATGTGTCGGAAGGAAATGCGGGACAAAAAACAAAAAATGCACCCCGGATAGGGTGCATTCGTAGACGTTTAAGCTTCGTTGCAGGTGTATAGCAGCGTCTAAGCTTCGTTGTAGGCGTGCAGCAGCGTATAGCGGTTCGGGCGGATCCGATGCGCTTCCCGCAGGCTGCGCGAGACGAGCGCTTCGCCGATGCCGAGCTCGCCCGGCGAGGTCGGACCTCCGGCCGCGCGCAGCAGATCGGCGATCGTCTCCGCATCCGGGATGCGCCGGACGAGCGCGGCGATCTCGCCCCACAAGCCGGCGATCCGCTCGCGTCCGCGCCAGCGGTCCGGTCCTTCGTCCGCCAGGCGATGATAGAGGCGGGAGATCTCGGCACACGCGACGCCGACCTTGGCGCCGTGCAGCAGCTGCTTGCGCCCCTGGCGGATGCTGTCCATCTCCCAATAATGGGAGAGGTGATGCTCCGCCCCGGAGGCCGGGTGCGACTGGCCGAACAGCAGCATCGCGAAGCCGGACTCGATCAGCGCGCCGGTCAGGATGGCGATGCCCTCCTCGTCTCGCTTGCCGATCAGCCCAGCATGGTCCACGCACCGCTGGAGCGCGGAGCGGGTCATGGCCGCCGACGCCTCCAGATATGGCTCGTCATGGACAAGCGCGCCGAACCGCCAGTCGAACAGCGACGTATACTTGCCCAGCATGTCGCCGAAACCCGCGGCGACGAGCGGCGGCGGCGCCTGCGCGAGAATGTCCAAGTCGGCGAAGATCGCGTCGGGCCCGATCGCCGCGACCGTAATCTTGTCACCTCGAATCAGCAGAGGCGCGCCCTTTGAATTGAAGCCGTCCACGGACGGCGCCGTCGGCACCGAGAGAAAGGGAATGCCCGCCGTATAGGCGGCGTAACGCGCGATATCGTGCAGCGTCCCGCTGCCGACGGCAAGGACGGCCTCGGCCCGATGCCGCTGGATCTCCAGCAGAAGCTGAACGATCGAGGCTTCGTCCGCGACGACGTCGCCGATCGCGTTCGGCTGGATGCGCGCGACCGGGACGTCGATCCCCGCCGCCGTCAGCGAGGCTTCCGCGGACTTGCCGGCCGCCTCGTACGTATTCGCGTCGGCGACGAGGACGAGACGGCGATAGCCTTTGTCTGCGGCATACGGCGCCACGAACCGGATCGCGCCGGCGCGAAGCTCGACCCGTTCCAGCTCGATCCGGCTGCGCATCTCCTCCGGCAGCCCCGCGGCTTGTGCGTGGATGTCTTTCATAAAATCAGACATGAGCGTCCTCCTTCCCGGCCCGATAAACCGTGATGCCTTGATCCGCAAAAGCCCGCGCGTCGGACTCGGCGATCTCTTCGCCCGTGATGAGGGCGTGGATCGCGCCGTTCGGCGCCACTTCGTGCAGCGCGACTTTGCCGATCTTCGTATGGTCCGTCACGACGACGATCTCCCCCGCCGCCCGGATCATCGCCTGCTTGGCCGGGACGAGCATCGCCTCCGGATGCATCAGCCCGTGCTGCGGGTGCAGCGCGGGCGTACCGATGAACGCTTTTTCCACATGGAGCGACTTCAACACCCGATCCGTAATCATTCCGTTCAGCATGTAGCTGGACGGATACAGCTCGCCGCCGGTGAGAACCACCTTCACGCCCGGGGCGTCGCGCAGCTCCGCCGCCACGTTCATGTCGTTGGTGATGACCGTAATCCCCTTGCGGTGAATGAGATTCCGCGCGATATGCAGCGTCGTCGTTCCCGAGTCGATGATGATGTTCTCGCCGTCTTCGACCAAGGAAGCCGCGAGCCGCCCGATGCGCACCTTCTCGCTCAAATGCTGGCTCGTCCGCTCGTTGAACGACGGCTCGTCACGGGTCCACTGCTCTACGATGACCCCGCCGTGCGTGCGCTTCAGCATGCCCTCCTGCTCGATTTCCGCCAAATCCCGGCGAATCGTTGCTTCATGAACGTTGAACGCCTTGGCCAGGACGGATACCGTCGCCGACCGATATTGCCTCACGTAGTCTACGATGCGCTTCTTTCTCTCCGCTGCCAGCACGCGATCGATTGCTCCTTCCGTGCGCATTTGTGTTTGCATATGCTCAATTTTACTCATTTCTAGCATAGCTCGCAATCGTTAAGAGAGTGTTAACCATCGCAAACCCGATTCGGCGGACCAAGCTCATGCGCGCGCGGGACAACCTCTCCCGACTTCCAAGCATGTCTCCCGGCGGACATGCATAGTTAATTAGTATCACTCACCCCTGGGGAGGTAGGTCCAATTGCTCCTGCGGCTCAAACGTATCTCCGTCGAGCTTCGGCTGCTCGCCGTCCTGTCCGCGCTGTTCCTCTTCAGCGCCTCGTTGGGCGAACAATCCGCCTTTTTCAGCACGCTGTCGTTCCCTCTCCTGCTGTTCAGCGCAAGCCTATGCATCTGGCTGTACGTGCGCAAGATGAACCTGAACCGCCGCATCATCGGAGGTCTCACGATCGTCATGCTGCTGTCGCTGCTGCTGCGCGACACGCCGTTCGCTCACTTTGTGAACGCGGCGCTCGCCATCCCGCTCGTCCTGCTGGCCGCCGTGGAGTATACGCGATTTTCCAGGACCGACGTTCGCGCCTGCCTGCTCTGGCTCGTCGCGGCGCCGTCGGTCGGCGCGCTGCTCATCAGCACGGTCGCGGGGGACAACATCTGGTTCCAGCTGACGGCGCTGCCCGTCGCCTGGATCGCGATGGCGCGATACGCCGAGCATGAAGTGTACGCCAAGAGCCTTAAGTTCGTCGTCGCCGCGCTCACGCTTCTCGTGCTCGGCCTCATCGTGTCCGCCGACGCGCTCGCGCTGCATCCGCTGCTCGAGCTGATCAAAAACGAGGAAGCGCGGAACTTCCTCGAGCGGGCGACGAGCGGCAACGGCCTCCCTGCGCTGCACCTGCTGCTGTTCGCGCTGTATCTTCCGATTCTCGCGATCAGCGTCATTTCTTACTACGTCAGCAAGCAGCAAGCTTCCTGATCTCGCGCATGCACCCTGGCCCGATCTCAAGAAGCCCCCGTCTTCCCTTTCCCGGGAGGGTGGGGGTTTCGTCTTGTCTAGCCGGCGCCTCTATATCCACTTGGCCCGGATCGTGATACAATGACCCCAAAAAAAGAGATAGATTCGCCAAGGAGAGAAACCGTACGAATGGAATCGCCCGCAACCGGCAAGGCCCGCTTTCCGTTTTCGTTGTTGTGTCTCACGTTAGGCGCGTTTGCGATCGGCATGACCGAGTTCGTCATCATGGGCTTGCTGCCCAACGTCGCGCACGATCTGGGCGTGACCATCCCGCAGGCCGGCATGCTCATTACCAGCTACGCGCTCGGCGTCGCGGCAGGCGCGCCCGTGCTGACCATGCTGACCCACCGGCTCCCGCAGAAAAAATTGCTGATTCTCCTCGTCTGCATGTTCGTCTTCGGCAACCTGATGTCCGCGCTTGCGCCGACTTACCCGCTGCTCATCGCGGCCCGCGTGCTGACCGCGCTCTCGCACGGCACGTTCCTCGGCGTCGGCACGATTATCGCCTCCCGGCTCGTCCCCGCCGAAAAGCGCGCGGGCGCCGTGTCGCTCGTCCTGGCAGGACTGACGATCGCCAACATCGTCGGCGTCCCGTTCGGCACGTTCGTCGGCCAGCAGCTCGGCTGGCGCGCTTCGTTCGGCGCGATTACGCTGCTCGGCCTTGTGGCGCTCGTAGGCATCATGCTGTTCATCCCGGTCATCCGCCAAGACGGTCACGCGAGTCTCGCCAAGGAAATCCGCGGCGTCCTGAACCCGCAAGTGCTCTTGATTCTGCTGACCGGCGCGCTCGGCTGCGGGAGCTTGTTCTCGCTCTTCACGTACATTACGCCGATGCTCGAAAACGTGACCGGCTTCGCGGAGCACAGCGTCGCCTGGATTCTGGTCCTGTTCGGCATCGGCGTCACGATCGGCAACATGCTGGGGGGCAAGCTGGCGGACTGGAAGCTCATGCCTGCCCTGATCGTCAACTTCGCGACTCTCGCGGTCATTTTGCTGCTGCTGACGCTCGCTTTCCGCGAGCCGGTCCTCGCCGTCGCGACCGTCTTCGTATGGGGCGTCGCCGCCTTCGGCATTCTGCCGGGCATCCAGCTGCGCATTCTGAATTTGGCGCACGAAGCGCCGCTGCTCGCCGCGACCTCCAGCCACTCCGTGCTGAATCTGGGCAACGCGGGAGGCGCGTATCTCGGCGGTACGGTCATTACCTACGCAGGCCTGCCGCACGTGCCGCTGCTGGCGGCGGGCCTTGCCGGCCTCGGCCTGCTCGCCGCGGTCGGCAGCGTGGCGCTCGAGCGCAAGCTTCGCGCCCGCGTCCGACCGGGCCGCGCGACCGTCAGCCCTTGACGTTCGTAGAGATGGCTCCGACGCAGAAGTGAGGAGAGGCATCTTCAAGACGGAAACAAAACGCGGATATGTGAGACCGAGACAAGGCGTGGGTATGGGAGATCGAGACAAGGCAAGGGTGTTTGAAATTGAAACACAGCGAAGGTATCGAGACCGAGACAAGTCGGGTATCAGATCAAGAAAAGCGAGGAAATTTGAATATGTCCATTCCACAGGAGCGGCTCCTGACCGCCAGTCGGGATAATCTGATCTCGTATATGACCGCGCTCGGCGCGTATGTGCCCGGCTTCGCGTTGGCTGAGGACAACGGTCTGATCCGCATCGAGGCCGCCATGATGTATCCGATGTTCAACCGGGTTTTCACGACGCCGAGGGACTTGAAGCCGGACAGTCTCGCTTCGCTTATCGAAGCGGAAAAGTCAAGATATGAGAAGCGCGGCGCATCGTTGATGTGGGTCCATTGGGGCGAAGAGGAGGCACCGGGCTTAACGGAAAGGCTGGTCGAAGGCGGCTTCGAGGAAAAGAACCTCCTCCCGGGCATGGGCCTCGACCTGACGACGCCCGAGGAAGAAAGGCCCGCGATTCCCGGCCTTGCGATCGAGACGGTGACGAAAGCGGAGACGTTCGAGATCTACAAAGACGTATCCGCCCGCACGTTCGGTCTGCCGCTTCCTCTGAACACGCTGCTTGTCGACGCGATCGCGGGGGCTGCGCTTCAAGGAGATGGCAAGGTCGTCTCCTATCTCGCGTATCTGGAAGGGGAGCCCGTCGCGATCACGACGGCTTTCCTCGAGAAAGGCGTCGCCGGCATCTATAATGTCGGGACGCTGGAAGCCGCGCGCGGCCGCGGCATCGGGCGGGCGATCACGCAGCACGCGGTCCGGGAAGCCCGCGCTTCGGGCGCCTCTTTGGCCGTGCTTCAGGCTTCCAAGCTGGGGGAGCCCGTCTATCGCGGACTCGGGTTCGAGGCGGGGCTGACGATCGGTCTTTACGCCTCGCCCCCGCCTGCCGCCGGCTGAAAGCAAAGAGCTGTCCCCCAAGCAAATTCGGGGAGCAGCTCTTTTTTAGTGGGCTTGGGGCTTATTTACTTGGATTCGATACTCGGCTTGGGTTGGTTATTGGCTTGGGTCGGTGCCCCGCTTACCGAGCCCCTTCCGTCACAGCGGCTTGACGGGAATCGCGGCCCGGTAGCGCGCCGACAGGAAGGTCAAATACTTGCGCAAGCCTCTCCAGCTGACGAAGGCGATGCCCCCTACGATCCCCGCGACCGGGAGCGCGAAAGCCATGCTCCAAGCCGTCGGCACCTCTATGCCCGGCCCGATCGACATATTGATCCAGGTGACGCCGAACGAACGGATCACGCCGGCGAGCAAGACCAAGACCGAGCAGAAGCCGAAGCCGTAGGCGACCACGGCCAGGAAGGGCACGACCAGGACGCTCAGCAAACCCGCCGTGCAGTAGAATCCGACGAGCGACAAGACATCCTTCAGCGAACGCATGGAGACGCTCCCCATCAGCCGCTCGCTGCGGTAGGCGCGCGCGAGCTTGCGCGGTTCGCCCAGCCTGGCGAGGATCGCCGCCTCGGCTTCGCCGCTGGCCGTACCCTCGGCGATGTGGCTCTCGATTTCGCGCACGGCGTCGAGACGCTCCGCTTCCGGCAGCTTCTCGAGGTAATGATACAGCTTATCCAAATAGGCTCTTCCTTGCGGGGTGATCATATCGGCTCTCCTCCATACGTTTCGATTTGCCGGACGGCTCCGTCGATTTTGCGCCACTCCCCGGACATTTTGTCCGTGAGGCTCCGCCCGGTCTCCGTCAACCTGTAATATTTGCGCGGCGGTCCGGATTCGGACTCCTGCCAGTAAGACTCGATGATCTGATCCTTCAGCAATCTCCGCAACAGCGGATACAGCGTCCCCTCCGTGACGGCGAGCGGCTCCCATCTGGATAGCACCGTCACGAGCTCGTATCCGTATCTGGGCTCCCTGCCGATGAGCTGCAGGATGCAGTACTCCAGCAAGCCCCGGCGGACCTGCGACGTCCATTCGGACATATCCATTCCGGCTTCCGCTCCTTTCGGTACCATGTTATCACGTAGTACTATGCTCTGCAAGGTACCTGGCGAAAAAAAGATCCCCTCCGACTATACACCGGGGAGAGGATGCTTAAAAGCCGCAAAAAGCGTTCAGCCCCTCCCGACGCGCGTTAGCGCCGAAGGCGGCGTTCCGTCAGGATGCAGCACGCTGAGGCTTTTGCGTCAGGACGCAGCACGATGGCGGCGATCGCACACCATCTGCCTCCCCGGCAACCCGGGCGCACGATCGATTTCGCCAGGGATCGGCTGCATTTTTCGTCGGGGCTCGTCTGACTGCAGACGCGCTCAGTTGGAGACGGTCGGTACCGGCTCGGACTTGCGCCGGGAAGAGGCGGCCGTCCAGTTGACCAGGAAAATGCCGGCGAGGATAAGAAAGCCGCCGACGTAAACGTACCATTGCACGATTTCACCCAGGATCGCCCATCCGGACAGGACGCCGAAAAAAGGCGCCAGGAACAAAAACGCGCTCGTCTTGCCCGGGTCCCCGGCATTCAAAAGATAATACCACGTCGCGAACTGGACGATGGAGCCGAGGATCGCGAGATAAAGAACGATGCCGATCGCGGATGGGGTGACGATCAGCTTGGGCGTCTCCGCCGCGACGCCCAGCAAGAGCAGCAGCAGTCCGCCGAACAGCATCTGGTGCGCCGTCAGCGCCCAGACGTCGAGGTCGGCGCCCCAGCGCTTGACCAGAATCGTCGCGACCGCCCAAGCGACCGCCGATCCGAGACCGAGCAATGTCCCGGTCTTCAACTGCAATTGAAAGCCCAGCGTGGCGGCCACGCCGGCAAAGCCGATCAGGACGCCCAGCCATTGGGACAAGCGGTAGCGCGCCCGAAGCAGCCAGGTGCCGAGCAGGACGACCAGGAGCGGATTCGCAAAGGTGAGGATCGAGGATTCGCCCGCCGTGATCGTCCGCAAACTGAGAAAGATGCAGCCCATAACCGCCGCCGTCTGGCAGGCGCCGACCGCCGCGATTTTGGCCCATCCCGAAGGCGCTGCGGGCAGCCGTCGCCGTCCCACCCAGATCGCCATGAGCGCACCCGCCAGCGAAAAGCGAAGCCCGACGAGCAGCAGCGGGGAAAAGTAGGCAAGTCCCAGCTTGCCTACCGCGAACGAAGAGCCCATGAGCGCCGTCGCCAGCACGACCAAGCTTGCGTATTTTGCCGGATGCATTTCGATTCCTCCAACAACCTGTTTTCAGCGATTGTACCGCAGGGACCTTTTAGCGCTCATCGAAATATGGAATGCAAATGCAACACGGCAAAAAAGGACGCCTCAAGAGGTTTAGGCGTCCTTTCGGCATGCGAGTCAGCCGCGAACCATCCGAATCAATCCTCGGCCAGGCCGAATCGTTTGGCGTTCCGCAGGCGGGCGCGCTCGGCTTCGGTCTCGCGGTTCCGGGGCTCGGCCTGGGTAACCAACGAATCGAGCAGCTGTCGGGCGACGGCAGCCACTTCATCGACGGCGCGATGGAAAGCTTCGGCATTCGCCTTGGACGGCTCGTTGAAACCGGACAGCTTGCGTACGAACTGGAGCGAGGCGGCGCGGACTTCGTCCTCGGTCGCCGGGGGTTCGAAGTTGAACAGCGTCTTAATGTTTCGGCACATGGTGGACTCCTTTTTTTGACAGCTTCTCGTTAGCTCCATCATACTTCATGAAGCCGCGCCTAGCCAGCCTGCCGTACGAATGCCGGGATCGTCTCATCCGGAATCCGCTGCGCAGACGTCGAGTTGTCGATTTTCTCGACCATCTCGTCCGGGATCCGTACCGCAGACGCCTTCTCCCTTGCTTCTGTCTACTGTCCCAGCGAGCGGGCCCCCGTTTGCTCGGACAGCGTCCTTCTCCGCCGTCCGATGCGCGCTCCCTTGGCGGCGATTCCTCCCAGAATGAGGCAGATACCCGAGACTTGGAGGAGCGAGACCGGCTCGGACAAGACGACCCGCGCCATGAGGA
Source organism: Cohnella baijiui (assembly GCF_020731285.1). Lineage (GTDB taxonomy): Bacteria > Bacillota > Bacilli > Paenibacillales > Paenibacillaceae > Cohnella. Next base: position 89,535 of record NZ_JAJFOW010000023.1, on the reverse strand, counting down.
CCGCTACCGGCAGCTCGATCGAGCCGAGCATCGACGTCAATCCGACGCTGAGGCTGGGCGCGCCAAGGTTGAAGCAGACGGTCGGTACGGCGACGCCGATCAGGCCGAGCACGATGCCGAACAGGGTGAACCAGCCCCAAGGCACGTCCGGCGAAGCCAAATAAGTCGGCGGATACACGCACAGGACGAGAATCAATGCGCCGCTGGCCATGAGGGACCCCCGCAGCCACGGACTGACCTCCGTCTCGACGCGGCCGCTGACGTACAGCGTCCCCGCGTAGGAGAAGGCGGAGCAAAGGCCGAGCGCCACGCCCAGGGCGGACAGCTTCATGAATTGTCCTCCCCAGACGTTGGCGGCAAACGAAGCGCCGAGGATCGTAATGGCGATGGCCAGCAGCGACCGGCCGTCCGGCTTCACCCTCCGGAACAGCCCATCGTACAGGACGCCGATCCAGACGAATTGAAACAAGAGCACGATGGCGATCGACGCCGGCACCAGCTTGATGGCCGCATTGAGCAGCGACCCGGTCAACCCCATTAGCGTGCCGGCAGCCATGAGCTTCAGAACGGCGTTCCGCGTCACTCTTTTGTAAGCGCCCTTGCTTCCCAAACAAGCCGCGATGCCCCAAAGGAGGAGCGTTCCCGCGGCGAATTGCCCGGCATTCACGTGACCGACTTGCAATCCGCGCGTATACCCTAGCTTCGCCAGTACGGAAACGAAGCCGTAACAGCCGGCGCCCGTCAAGACGAACGCGATCGCGAGCCAACGAGACATGAGGCACAACCCCTTCGTCTGATCGATTGGGATGGACGGAAAAATGGCGATAAAAAAACAGGGCCTCCGCCGATGACGAAAGGGGAAACCCTGCCTGAACCCGACCCTGCAAGATGCAAGTTTGAATATTTCTTTGGCCTTTCCTCTCCCTTATCCGTCCAGCCCGTTCCTAGGCAGGTCAGAGGGGAGTGCAGCCGGCCGTTCGCAGGTGCTTTTCGGCTCGTAATAGACGCCTTGCTCCGAGGAGAGGTGGAAGCCGTGCATCAGCTCGAGCGCATGATAAGCCATCTCTCCGTTCGCGCGGTGCGGTCGGCCGTTTACGATGGCGTAGGCCATGTCCACAATGCCGAGTCCCCGGCTGTTGTCTGCGAACCCGTGCGTCAGCGGAATTTCCGCGAACGCGGATTGATCGTGCCGCTTCACCAAGACCGGGCCGCCGAAGGTGTTCGGATCCGGCACGACCAGCGTGCCCGTCGACCCGTAGATCTCCATATGCGGCAGCTGCGTGCCCTGGATGTCAACGCTCGTAATGAGGGTGCCAACCGCGCCGTTCGCGAAGTCCAGCGTACCGGCGATGTGCGTCGGCACCTCGACCGGGATCTTCTTGCCGTAGTCGATATCGTTCGTAATCGTTCGTTCCGGATACGTCATCTGGGCCGAGCCGGCGACGCGCCGAACCGGGCCGATCAGGTTGATGAGCGCCGTCAAATAGTACGGCCCCATGTCGAACATCGGTCCGGCGCCGACTTGGTACAGGAAGCCCGGGTTGGCGTGCCAGCTTTCCGGACCCGAGCCCATCATGAAGGCGGTCGCCGCGACCGGCTTGCCGATCCATCCGTCGTCGATCAGCTTCCGGCAGGTCTGGATCCCGCCGCCGAGGAAGGTATCGGGGGCGCTGCCCACGAGCAGGTTCTTCCGCTTCGCCAATTCCAGTATCCGTTGCCCGTCCTCCATGCGGATCGCGAGCGGCTTTTCTCCATACGTATGCTTGCCGGCTTCAAGCGCGCGCAGGTGGAGCTCGGCGTGCGCCGCCGGAATGGTCAGGTTGATGACGATCTCGATCTCGGGGTCGGCGAGCAGCTCGTCCGCCGTGCAGGCCTTCGGAACCCCGAATTCGGCCGCGCGGGCCCGCGCGCGGTCCATATCCAGATCGGCGCACGCGACGATATCCAAGATGTCGAACTTCTTCCCCGCTTCAAAATAAATCGGGCTAATAATGCCGCAGCCGATGATGCCTGCTTTTACCTTTCTCATGCCTGTGCCCTCCTCAACCGGTGTCTTGGGGCCGTCACGGCCCCCCTTGCCTTGCAGGTGCTTGAACCCTAACGCCTGGAATGGCAGGTCCTTGAATCCTTATGCCCGGAACAGCTTCGAGATGTTCCGGTAGCTGATCTCGACGCTCTCCAATTGGCTCTTGTTCGTCATATCCTGCTCGACGAAAATGTACTTGGCCGCGCCGATTTCCCGAACCGCCTCGACGATGCCCGCGATGTCGAGCATTCCTTCCCCCACTTCCGCAAAATCGTCTTTTTTGCTCAGTTCCAAAAACCGCTCGAACGTGATGTTCGAATCCGGGCCTGCTACCTCCAGCAGGTTGACCTGCGTCGTGCCGGCAGGCAGATCCTTCTGGTGAACGAGACCGCAGCGGTCTCCCAGCTTCCGCAGGTAGGCGATCGGATCGACGCCGCCGCGCACGGCCCAGTAGGTGTCTAGCTCCATCTTAACCAGATCCTTGTCGGTATTCTCCAGGATGATGTCCATGACGTATTGGCCGCCGAACTGCTGAAACTCTTGGAAGTGGTTGTGGTAGTAGAAGTCGATGCCGCCCTTCTTGTAGGCTTCGCCATGGCGGTTCAGCACGGGGCAGAAGTCCAGCACCTCCTGCTTGTTCTTGAAGAACGCGATGCCGAGTCCGATCGAGCTGCAGCCGAGTTCCTGGTTGTAGGCGATGATCTCCTCGTACCGGTCGAGCGGCTGAATATGGCTGGAGACGACTTTCATGCCCAGCGCGTCGAGCCTTTTGCGCATCTCGGAGGCGCTCGGATTCAGTCCCTCGTCGGCGTTGTGGATGGCGATCTCGAGGTTTTGGTAACCGATCTCGGCCAGCTTCTCAAGCGTGCCCCAGTAGTCTTTTTTGAGCTCGTCTCGAACGGAATACAGTTGAAGTCCGAATTGCAAGGTCATGGGAAATCCTCCTTAGAATGAATGAGACTGAAAATACGGCGAGAATTCGTTCTTACCCGGCAGGGCCGGGCGGGCCCGTCGTCGCGGCGTCGGGCCGCAGTTTGACGTGTCGTCGGACGTTCTTGCATCACTTGGGCAGCGAGTCCGCAACTCCAGGCTTACCGCGTCTTCATCTTGTCCCAGGCCGCTTGGAACTCCGCGAGCATCTGATCTCCGTCGATCTTGCCGGCGATATGCTTCTGCATCGAAGTGCCGAACTCTTGGGCGACGCCGTCCGGGTACTTGGCCCAATGCCAGCCCAATATCTTGCCGTCGTCGATATACTTCTTCACCTCGGCGCCCAGCGCGCCCAGGTCCGCCGGGTCGAACTGAATGTTGGTGAACGCGGGAATGAACTTGAACTCCTTCGTCAGGTACCGCTGACCCTCGTCCGAGGAGACGAGCCAGTTCAGGAACTCCTTCGCTTCCTGCTTGACCGGCGACTTGTTGTAGATGACCCAGTTGTTGGCCGGTCCGACGAACAGCTTGTCGTTCAGGGCGGCGTCTTCGTTGATCGGCATCGGCATAATGCCGACGTTCATGCCGGGCGTGAGCTTGTCCAAGACGGGCTGCAGCCAGTTGCCGCCCATGTTGATCGCCCCTTTGCCGGTGGCGAACAAGGTCGACGCGTTGTTGTAATCCGTCGTCAGGGCGTTTTTGTTGCCGTACTTGATGACCAGATCGAACAGCTTCACCCAGTCCTTAAAGATCCCATTGTCGGTGAACTTGGCCGTTCCGTCGTTGAGACCCTGGATAAACGCATTGGGGTCGGGCTGCTTGGCGAACGCGTTGTTCGCGGAATGGAAGCCGAGACCGAACCAGTTGTCGAACGTGTTGACAAATGGCTGCATGCCGGCCGCTTCCAGCTTCTTTGCAACCTCTTCCAGCTGCGACAGCGTCTTCGGCAGCTCGGTGATGCCGGCTTTGGCGAACATGTCCTTGTTATAGAGGAAGCCGAGTCCCTCGAGCCCGACCGGCATGCCGTAGACTTTGCCGTCCCGGGTCATCGGCTCTTTGGCCAGCTCGACCTCGTCTTTGACCCACGGCTGATCGGACAAGTCCTCCAAATATTCCGCCCATGCATTCAGGTTGGTATAGCCCTCGTTGTTGAAGATATCGGGCATCTCTCCGGAAGCGAATCGAGCTTTCAGTTGGGTGTTGTAGTCGTCTCCGCCCAAGATCGTGTCGATTTGCAGCTTGATGCCCGGATGCGACTGTTCGTAAGACTCCTTGAGCTTGTTGAACTGCTCGGCAATCTCGACCTTGAAGTTCAGAATCTTGATCGTGACCTCTTTGGCCGGCGCGCCGGACCCTTGCGTCTCCTGTTGCGCGTCGTTCTTCCCGCCGCAGCCGGCCAGCATCGCGCCGGACAGCATCGCCACGCCTACTACCGAAGCCCACTTTCTCATCTCGCTCGCTCCCCCTCGTTTTTCGTAGCGCTACAAGGCCCATTGTAGTTGAGTTTATCGGACGCCAACACTCATGGCATTGACCGAATAGGTGGACAAATTTGCTTCTTCGCCGATTACCCTTTCACGGCCCCCGCCGTAATGCCTTGAATGATATGGCGCTGCAAGAGCAGGAAGAAGACGAGAATCGGCAGGATGCCCATCACCAGCGCGGCGAGCGCCAGGTCCCACTGCTTCATGTATTGACCGAACAGCGAGTTGGTAGCCAGTTGGATCGTCTGCAGCTCCGGCTTCTGCAGGACCAGCAGCGGCAGCAGAAAGTCGTTCCACATCCACAGGCTCTGCAGCACGAGGACGGTGACGGTCATCGGCTTCAGCAGCGGGAAGACGATGCGCCAGAAGATCCCGTAAGGCGTGCAGCCGTCCATGACGGCCGCCTCCTCGATCTCCAGCGGGATGGACTTCATGAAGCCGTGGTACAGGAAGATCGTGAAGGAGGCGCCGAGCCCCGCGTAGCAGATCATGATGCCCGGTATGCTGTTCAGCAGATGGAACCAGTTGCCCACCTTGACCAGCGGTATCATGATCGCCTGGAACGGAATGATCATCGAGGCGATGAACATCGTGAACAGGAGCCGGTTCCCCTTGGTCGGTCGGCGCAGCAGCCGGTAGGCCGCCATCGACGAGACGAGGACCATGGCGATGCCGCTGAGCGCCGTGATCAGGATCGAGTTGCGCAAGGCGCGGGGGAAATGCAGCACCTCCCAAGCGCGCTGGTAGTTGTGCCATTCCACATGCTTCGGAAGACCGGACGTATCGACGAGCAGCTCGGAGAAGCTCTTGAACGAATTGACGGCTACGAAGTAGAACGGGACCAGGAACAGCAAGGCGAGGAGGATGACCGCGATCTCGGAAGCGAATAGCTTCCCGCCGTACGGCTGGGTTCTCATTACATTTCCACCTCCCGCTTCTTCGTGATCGAGACTTGGACCAGCGTGATGACCGCGACGACCACGAAAAAGACGAACGCCTTGGCCGTGCCGAGCCCGTACCGGTTGTTCTTGAACGCCTCGTAATAGATGTCCATGGCGACCGACTCGGTCGTGCCATAGGGACCGCCCTGCGTGAGGGAATAGTTCAGATCGAACGACTTGAACGTCCAGGAGATGCTGAGAAACAGGCAAACGGTCACCGCCGGCATGATGAGCGGGAGCACGATGTTCCGCAAAATCTGCATCCCGGAAGCACCGTCGATCGCCGCGGCTTCGAGCATATCGCTCGGCACGTTGGTCAGTCCGGCGATGTAGATGACCATCAGGTAGCCCGCGCCTTGCCAGACGCTCACGATGACAAGTCCCCAGAATCCCGTCGACTCCGTGCCGAGCCAGGAGAGATTGAAAAAGCCGAAGCCGGTGGCTTGTCCGAGCGCCGGGAAGCTCTGGGTGAAAATGAACCGCCAAATAAAGCCGAGGAGCAGGCCGCCGAGCACGTTCGGCATGAAGAACAGCGTGCGCAGCCAGTTGCGGGATTTGAGCGGCTTCGACAGCAGGTAGGCGATCAGGAAGCCGAGCAAATTGCTGATCAGGACGACGGCGACCGTAAACTTCGCCGTGAACCACAGGGAGCGGCCGAAGTCGGGATCGTCGGTCAGAATCGTCTTGTAGTTGCGCAGCCCAACCCAATCGATATGGCTCGCGACGCCGTTCCAGTTGGTGAACGAATAATACAGGCCGAGCAGGAACGGCAGCACCATGACGATGGCGTACGCCAGCAGAGCGGGACCGACGAATACCGTCTGCTGCATGGGCTGAGAGGTCAACCACCTTCTCATAACAGGTTCCCCCTAATCGTGATGTGATCAAGCGACTTTAGGTCCAGTGTATCGGCCATGCCCCCGATTTCCCACTCAGGAATTTGAGCGGATAGGTGGACGATATTGACTAGACGGTGCTAGAATGAAGGCGTTTACACCAAGAGGAAGGAGCATACGGCATGACCCGACTGCGGACAAGCGTGCGCTACAAGCTGATCTCTCTGATGCTCCTCTCCATCGTCATCCCGATCGCCGCTTCGATCTTCGTCACGTACCTCTATACCAAAGAATCCGTCCGCGACCGCGCGATCGCGGAGAATACGCGGCTCCTCGCCGAAGGCAAGACCAACCTCTACAACTTCCTGACCGCCGTGAACAACGCCTCGCTCATTCTCTATTCGAATACGAATCTGGCCGGCATCCTGGCGAACGGCGTCGCCGACAACAAAGACCGCTCCAATGTCTATACCGCCCTCCAGCTGGTCTCCCAAGCCGCCGACAAGATCTACCAAGTCCTGCTCTATCTGGACAAGGACCAGATCGGCTATTTGATGTACCAGGGGAACTTCAAGAGCGGGGAGACGAATGAGCTGGCCAAAGAGACCGCCGATATCGCCCCCTATGCATCCCGAACGGTCGCGACGCATTGGAGCACCAGCTACGGGGTCCGGTTCTTTCCGGCCAGCAAGCCGGAACTAGTTTTCTCCGTCTACCGTCCGCTCTACCGCGTGCCGACGAACGAACGCATCGGCTTCCTGGCCATCGACGTCAAGGTCGCCGCGTTGCAGAAGCTGTCCGCGCAGCTCTACGACCCGAATCACGAAGACCTCTACATCCTCGATGACGCGGGGGTCGTCGTCTATGCGTCGGACGCGGCGGCGATCGGCAAGGATCCGCGCCAATCCTGGGTTCGGTCCATTCTTGGCGCCCCCGGCGCGGCAGGCAGCCTCGATCGCAAGGCGACCGGCTATAACGGCATCATCCTGTACGACAGAGTCGAGATGGCCGATCTGCATTGGACGATCGTCAAGCGGATTCCCAATCCCTATCTGTACGCCCATGCCCGCAAGCTGACCTTGATCAATACGGGCATCGCGGTGCTGTCCCTCTCCGTCGCGACGGCGGCGGTGCTTTTCGTCTCCATCCGGTTCACGCATCCGATCAAGAAGCTCATTCGCAGCATCAACAAAATTCAGACGGGTCAGTTGGAGGAGCCGATCGACGTCTCCCGGCAGGACGAGTTCGGTCAACTGGCCAAGCGTTTCCAGACGATGATGCATACGATCAACGATCTGATCATCCAGGAATACAAGCTCAAGCTGGCCAATCAGACGAATCAGCTCAAGATGCTGCAGGCGCAGATCAATCCGCACTTCATCAACAACGCGCTGCAATCCATCGGCACATCCGCTCTCGAACACGATGCCCCCGAGGTATACGAACTCGTCTCCTCCCTGGGGCAGATGATGCACTACAGCATGAACATGAAGGATACGGTCGTGCCTTTGTCCCAAGAGTTGGATTACGTGGACCACTACTTGCTGCTGCAGCGCCAACGCTTCGGGGACAAGCTGAAGGTCGAATACGCGTTGGACGAACGGGCGGGCGCGGTTCCGATCCCGAAGATGACCGTTCAGCCGCTCGTAGAAAACTACTTCAAGCACGGCTTCCACCAGTCGCAGCGCGTCGGCGTATTGCGAATCGGGACGCGGCTGCGGGGAGACGAGCTGCATATCGTGATCGAGGACAACGGGAGGGGCATCCCCGAGGACGGGCTGGCCGCCATCCGTCAAGCGTTGTCCGATCGGCGGCAGGAGCCGGGCGCCGGCGGGGACCGGATCGGACTGTTGAACGTCATGTTCCGCCTCCGGCTCTATTGCGGGGAGCGGGCGGAACTGCGCCTGGAAGGCCGCAGCCCCCAAGGGCTGCGGATTACGATGACCTTGCCGGTCACGCAGCGGGAGGAGATCGCGGGATGAGAGCCTTGATCGTCGACGATGAAAAGCATGTCCGATCGGCCGTACGCAAGCTGATCGACTGGCGGGAGTTGGGGTTCCGGGAGGTGATCGAGGCGGAGGACGGTGCGGAGGCCGTCCGCCTCATTGAGGAGCGGCGTCCGCAGCTTGTCGTGACGGATATCATGATGCCGCTCGCCTCGGGCATCGAATTGATGGCATGGATGGAGAAGCATGCGGCGGACTGCAAGAAGATCGTCATCAGCGGCTTCAACGACTTCGAATTCGTGCGCCATACCGTCAAATACGGCGGCATCGACTACCTCCTGAAGCCGATCGACCGCAAGCAGCTGCTGGACGCGGTGAGCAAAGCGGCCGCCAGCTGGCAGGAGACCGAGCGGGGCAAAAGGCAGCTGCAGGCAAAAAGCATGGAGGTCAACGAGCTCAAGCCGATGTACCGCGACAAGCTGCTGTCGCGGCTGCTGGCTGAAACGTCTTACGGCAGAGCCCCTGCCCCGGGGGAGCACTATCTCCGGGAGTTCTCTGCGCTGGCGGACATTCGGACCTGCCAAGTGGCGGCTTTCGACCTGAAGTCGCTGCCCGAACATCATCTGCGCAAATATGCGCCGAATCCGGATCTGCTCTTTTTCTCGCTGCTGAACATCTGCAACGACTTCCTGCACCCTTCCGGACAAGGGACCGCTTTCCGCAATTGGAACAGCCCCTACGAGATCGTCCTCCTGATCTGGGACGAACCGGACAGGACGGCGGCCTGGCTTCGGAAGATCGCGGATGGGATCGGCCAGACGCTCCAAGTGCAGGCGGAGTTCGGCGTCAGCCAGCCCCGCCCCTTTCCCGCCGGACTCCATCAAGCTTACGTCCAGGCGCTGGGCGCGCTGAACCGGCGCAATCTCCTGGAATCGTCGTCGCCGATCCACGAATACCAACCCGACGCGCCTTCCGTCGGCACGCTTCGCTTCGGCAAGTTCGAGGAAAAGATCCGGTTGGCCGTGCGCAGCGGCCATGCCGGCCAAATTCGCCAAAGCGTCGGCGAATGGGGCGAGACCGTCTCCGCCATGGAGCGGATTACGATGGAGCAGCTCAAATGGTGGTGGGACGAATATACCGTAGCCAGAGCGGGCTGGATCGAGGATTTTTTTCAGGAATGCCGGGAAGCGCCCCGCATGCCGGCCGAAAACGGTCCGTTCGTCCTGCCGCTCGACGAGCGCGGGCGGTTTTCGCTCCCGGTGCTGCAGGAGCGGCTGATCGGCCAATTGATCGAGCTGGCGCAGATCATGGCGTCCCTGCAAGCGCCCGGCGGCAGCCCCATGCGAGAGATCGCGCGGTATCTCGAGCTCCATTACATGAAGGAGATCACGCTGCAGGACATCTCCTCGAAATTCCACTTGAACCGGGAATACATCTCCCGCAGATTCAAGCAGGAGTTCGGGGAGACGATCGGGGACTTCACGAGCCGGGTTCGCATGGATAAGGCCAAGACGCTGCTCGCGAGCCCGCATCTCAAAATCGCGCAAATCGCGCTGATGGTCGGCTATCAGGATGAAAAGTACTTCAGCCGCGTATTCAAGAAGGTGGAGCAGATGTCGCCCAACGATTACCGGAAAAAGCTGGCGGAGGCGGAACGGAACGGCGGTTAGGTTTCAAGCGGGGGCGAATTTCTGGTATGATGGTGCGTATCTGCCGGAACGTTTGATCCCGTCCGAAAGGAGGAAACCATCCGATGAGCGCCCCGTTTAACCGCCAGGCGATCAAGTCGCTCTGCGGACGCATCGCCTTCGAAAGCGGCGAAGCCTACGCGCGCGCGGGCAGAGTGGCCTTCACCCGCTACGACGCGGAAGCCGGCCGCTACGAAGCGACGGTCAGGGGCAGCGGCAACGGCAGCTACGAGGTGAAGGCCGGCATCTCCGGGGCGGGCGACATCGCCGCGCGGTGCACCTGCCCCTCGCTCGCTTCCTACGACAAAGCATGCAACCATATCGCGGCCGTGCTGCTGGAAGTATGGGACCGGGAGTACGCCCGCCGCTCCCCGTCCGCCGCCCGCCGTCCGGCGGCGCAGGCCGCCTTCGCGGCGGACGACGCCATGACGCCGGGCGGATCGGCTCGCGAAGCGTCCGCCGAAGACGTGCTGCGGCTGTTCGAGGACAAGCCCGCTTCCCCGAGCGGAGGACGCCGGCTGTTCGACGCGCGGACGCCGCTCATTCTCGAGATCGCGTGCAAGCCGTACCGATATGCCGACGGCCGCGCGCTGATCGGGATCGAGCTCAAGGCCGGTCCGAAGCGAACGTTCGCCGTTCCGCGCATCCGCGACTTCCTGACCTGCCTGGATCGCGCCAAGTGCTATCCGTTCACCAAGCTGTTCGCCTACGATCCGGAGCTGCACCGCTTCGGCCGGGAAGACGATGATGTGCTGCGGCGGCTCGCGCAGCTCGTTCGCGACGAAGCGCTGTACCGGGAGACGGCGAGTCTATATGCACAGGGCGCGGCCAGCCGCGGAGGCGACCGGCTGCTGCTCGTGCCTCCCGCCGCTTGGCCGGACCTGATCCCGCTTCTCGAGCGCGCCCCGCTCGTTCAGACCGTGCAGGGAGAGCGGAGCTTCGACGGCTTCCGTACTTCGGACGAGCCGCTCCCGCTGCGTTTCTCCTTCGATCGCGCGGAGGAGGACGACGGCTTCCGGCTGGAGACCGAGGGGCTGAGCGAAGCCGTCATCCTGGAAGCGTACGGCGCCGTACTTGCGGAAGGCCGCGTGCACCGGATGGAGCCTGCCGCTTGCGTTCGCCTTCTCGAGCTGCAGCGCATGCTCGGCAGCGCCGGGACGCCTGGCGTCCGCATCCCGGAAGAACGGATGGAGGCGTTCATGAACCGCGTCGTGCCCGGCCTCATGCGCCTCGGCCGCGTCGTCGTCGCCGAGGCCGTGTCCGAACGCCTCGTGCAGGCGCCGCTGAAGGCGCATCTGTACCTGGACCGGGTCCGGGACCGGCTGCTCGCGGGGCTGGAGTTTCACTACGGCGATCTCGTCGTCAACCCGCTCGAGCCTGCCGACGCGGAGCGAGGCTCGCACCGGATTCTCGTGCGGGACGGGGAACGAGAGCGGCGGATTCTGGAGCTGATGGAGAGCAGCGCCTTCGCGAAAACGGAGGCGGGCTACGTCATGGGAGGCGACGAGGACGGCGAGTTTGCGTTCCTGTACGAGATCGTCCCGCAGCTCGAGCCGCTGCTCACGGTTTACGCGACATCGGCCGTCAAAGTCCGGCTGTTCCAGGGCAACGCGCCCGTGAAGGTGAAGGTCGACGTGGACGAGCGGACCGACTGGCTCGACTTCAAGTTCGAGATGGCCGGCATTCCGGAGTCGGAGATCCGGTCGCTCCTCCAATCGCTCGAGCACAAGCGGAAGTATCACCGCCTCGCCAGCGGCGCCTTGGTGCCGCTGCGGCGCCGGGACTTCGCCGAAATCGGCCGCCTGCTGGATAGCGTCGGCATCCGCAGCGCCGAGTGGAAGGAGTCGCAGCTTCGCCTTCCGGCCGCGCGCGCGCTGGGCTTGGCGGACTCGGACGACTACGGATCCTCCGTCAAGCTCGGACGGTCGCTGAGGCAGCTCCTCTCGAACGTCCGCCGCCCGGATCAAGCGGACGTTCCCGCGCCCGAGGGGCTGAACGCCGTCCTGCGGGATTATCAGACGTACGGCTACCAGTGGATGAAGACGCTCGCCGGCTACCGCTTCGGCGGCATCCTCGCCGACGACATGGGACTCGGCAAGACGGTGCAGAGCATCGCCTTCCTCGTCTCGGTCCTCGCCGAAATCCGCGAGCGCGGCACGCCGGCGCTCGTCGTCTGCCCGGCGTCGCTCATGTACAACTGGCGGAGCGAGCTGGCCAAGTTCGCCCCCGGCGTGCGCGTCGTCGTCGCGGACGGCAGCCGCAAGGAACGGGAAGCGGCGCTGCGCGACTTGTCCGGCGCCGACGTCGTGATCGCGTCGTATCCGTTGCTCCGCCGCGATATCGGCCGCTACGCGGCGGTCGATTGGCATACCCTCTTGCTGGACGAAGCGCAGGCGATCAAAAACGAGGCGACCCAGACGGCGCAAGCGGTCAAGCGCATCCGGGCGCGGCATCGCTTCGCCCTCACCGGCACGCCGATCGAGAACGCGCTGGAGGAGCTTCACGCCATCTTCGGCGCCGTCTTCCCGACGCTCCTGCCGGGCCGGCGTGCGTTCGCCGAGATGTCGCGGGCGTCGGTGGCGGAGCGGATCCGTCCGTTCGTCCTTCGCCGGGTCAAAGCCGACGTGCTGCGGGAGCTGCCGGAGAAGATCGAGTCGATCCAGACGTCCGAACTGCTGCCCGAGCAGAAAAAGCTCTACGCCGCTTACCTGGCCAAGTTGAAAAACGAAGCGCTGAAGCACCTGGACCGCGAGACGTTCCATCAGAACCGCATCCGCATCCTGGCAGGCTTGACGCGATTGCGGCAGCTGTGCTGCCACCCCGCCCTGTTTGTGGAAGACTACGCCGGCGGCTCGGCCAAGTTCGAGCTGCTTCTGGACATCCTCGAGGAGTGCCGGCGCGCGGGCAGACGGGCGCTCGTCTTTTCGCAATTCACCGAGATGCTCGGCCTCATCCGCCGGGCGCTGGGCGAGCGGGGCATCCCGCTCTTTTACCTGGACGGGCAGACGCCGGCCGCCGAACGGACCCTGCTGTGCGACCGGTTCAACGCGGGCGAGCGGGAGCTCTTCCTCGCTTCGCTCAAAGCCGGCGGGACCGGCTTGAACCTGACGGGCGCGGACACCGTCATCCTCTACGACCTCTGGTGGAATCCGGCCGTGGAGCAGCAGGCCGCGGACCGCGTGCACCGGATCGGTCAGCGCCGCGTCGTCCAGGTCATCCGGCTCGTGGCGCAAGGCACGGTGGAGGAAAAGATGCACGAGCTGCAGCAGCGCAAAAAAAATCTGATCGACGAGGTCGTCCAGCCCGGCCAGGAGGCGCTGTCCGCCCTGACCGAGCAAGAAATCCGCGAGCTCCTGTCGATCGGATAAGCGGATAAGCGTCCTTCCTCGTCCGGACCCGTACGCCACCGCAACGCAATCAAGCCCTTGGCCTCCGCAGGCCAAGGGCTTGTTGTCCTGTATGGCGCCGGCTAGCGATCATCTCCCGCCAAGCCGACGAACCGCCCGATCTCCGCGAGTCCGGTCCGCTCCCGGTTGCTGAACAGGACGAACCGGCCGTCGAACCGGCCGGACAGCTCCGCGCTTACAGCCGCCCGCTCCTCCTCGGTCAGGCTCTCGGCGAAGCCGCGGGCGACGAGCGTCCTCGCGGTCAGCGACCGCTGCCGGAGCGCGCGCCAGATCCGATCGTCGGCGGCGCGAACTTTGCCGCCCAGCACGAGGAGGATCCGATCGAAGACGTCGAACGGGAACGCCTCCGCGAACACCTCTGCCGGATGGGCGAGCGTGTCGTAACCCGGGGCGTCCACGAAGGCGAAATCGCGGTAGCGCAAGACGGGCGGCCTCTGCGGCCCATCCTCCCAACGGCTCCATTCGAACGCGTCCGTCCGTTGGCCGATGACCGGCCTCGGGACGCAGCCGCGGTCCGTGACGAGGTCGAGCAGCGTCGACTTGCCGCCGCCGGGCTGGCCGAGCAGGGCGACCTTGCGGTGCGCGCGGTGGGCGGCGAGCAGCTCCGACCGCAGCCGCGCGAAGATCGCCCGAAGCCGCGCCTCGGCCCCGGAATCCGCTCCGCGCCGGCTCATGCCTCCGCGAGGCCGAGCTCGGCGGCCAGGATGCCCTCCGCCAGCTGATGGCAGTCGTTCAGGTAGGATTTGCCGGCCGCCAGCGTGAGGCCGAATCCGGCGGCCGCCGCGACCGCCTGACCGATGATCGGTACGAAGCGCCCGACCTGGACGGACGCCCCCTTGCCCACGAACCGCTTGAGCAGGAGCGTGATCCCTTCCTTCGTCGAATAGTCGAGCACCCGCTTGCCGAGCGGCAGCAGCGAGGGGATCAGCTTGTTCACCTTCTCGTCGGTCAGGCCGTAGGCGCTGCGAACGTCCGCGAACAGCTTGAGCATGATGGAGATGTCGACGCCGACGTTCACCCCGGGGATCGGATTCAGGCCGTTCGCCGCGGCCAGTCCGGCGTATTTGTACACGGCTTTTTCGCAGGCTTCGCGCTTCGCCTGGAGATGGGCCATGCTGTAAGCCTTCGCCGAACGCGCGTACTTGTCGCGCTTGGCCGGGTCGAGCGCCGCGTAAATGGCATCCACCAGCTCGGCCAATCCTTCGCACGTCCGGCAACTGACGAAGCGGACCGGCTCGTCGGAGCCGACCTGCCGGCGTACGTCCGCCGAGATCTCGGCTTCGAGCTCCTCCCGCGTTTTGCCGTCCTCCCATAGATCGTCCAGCTTGTTGCGCACGAACAGGCACACCCGGCCTTGCTCCCGCAGCTCCTTGAAAAATGTCGAGTCCGCCTCGTGGAACTTGCCCGAGAAGACGCAAAGGAACAGATCGAGCTCCTCCGGCCGGAACCGCTCCATCCACTCGTTCGGCGGAAAGCGCGTCGTGCCGTACCCCGGCAGGTCGACGAGCAGCAGCTCGTCGTGCGCGATGAGCTGGGCTTCCGTCGTCATGTCCGTCGTCGCTCCCGTTTTCGCCACCGGTCGCCCGACGATCTGATTGATGAGCGACGACTTGCCGGCGCCCGGTTGGCCGAACAAGGCAATCTTCAGTTTGTCCCGCTGCTCGTTCTCGATGTCTTGACGCAGCCGCGCCGCTTCTTCGCGCAAGCTTTTCATGGCCCCGCACCCCTTTTTTACCGTCTCTATATGCGATATACGCAAAGGAAGGCCGCGAAGATGCGGCCGCGCCCGACCCGCTACCGAATATTTTTGCCGTAGAAAATCTCGTCCATTTCGATCTTAAGCCGCTCCGTGATATCCTCCTGCTCCCGGACGGACAGCTTTTCTTTCGTATAGCTGAACAGGTAATTATTCAGGTCGAACTCCCGCAGCTTGCACTTGGTATGGAAAATATGCTCCTGGTACACGTTAACGTCGATCATGTCGTAGGCGTCGATGACGGCGTCCGGGATGTAGTTCTGGATCGAGTTGATGTCGTGGTCGATGAACAGCTTGTAGCCGTCGATGTCCCGCGTAAAGCCGCGCACCCGATAATCGATCGTCATCATGTCGGTGTCGAACGAATGAATCAAATAGTTGAGTGCCTTCAGCGGGGAAATCTCGCCGCAGGTGGACACGTCGATGTCCGCCCTGAACGTGCTGATCCCCTCTTTCGGATGGTATTCCGGATAGGTATGGACGGTAATATGGCTTTTGTCCAGCTGCAGGACGACATTATCGGGAAACGGACCGGGCGATTCGTCGAACGACTCCGTCGGCACTTCGACGACGGGGCCCTCCGAGACGAGCAGGGTCACGCTCGCCCCTTGCGGCACGTAGTCCTGTTTGGCGGTATTGAGGACGTGCGCGCCGATGATGTCGGCGACGGCGTTCAAAATTTTGGTCAGCCGGTCCGAGTTGTACTGCTCGTCGATGTAGGCGATGTACGCTTCGCGCTCTTCCTTCGTCTTCGTGTAGCAGATGTCGTACATGTTAAAGCTGAGCGACTTCGTCAAGTTGTTGAAACCGTGCAGCGTCACGCGCTGTTCCGGCGTCAGTGCCATGAGGATCCCTCCATTCTTCCCTCATATTACCCTCTCTCGCCGGGAACGATTCCGCGTACGTCTGCCGGTCCGGCCAACCTTGGAGAGACGGCGGCAAAGCAAAGGACCCCCTTCCCGCGCGCTTGGCGGAAAAGAGGTCCTGACGAAGAAGAAGCGAATTATTGAATGCGCTCCAGATCGTGCGCGACCGACTCGATCATATGGACGAACGAGGTCAGCTCCTCAGAACTGGCCGCCTGCTCGCGCGCGAGCCGCGAAGTGAGCTCCGAGTCCTGGAGAACCTCGCCGAGCACGCCCGAAATCTCGCTCAGCTTGGTCTTGATCACCTTGAGCGAATCCTTCGAATGCGTCGCGAGCTTGCGGATTTCGTTCGCGACGACGCCGAACCCGCTGCCGAACTCGCCGGCGTGCGCCGCTTCGATCGCAGCGTTCAGCCCGAGCAGGTGCGATTGGTCGGACACCTCTTGGAGGAGCGTGCCGACGCTGGCGATCTCGCCGATCTTGTCGCGCAGCAGGTCAACCTTGTCGTGCGCCTGCTCCTGCACTTCGGCCGTCCGGTTGGCCGTGTCCGCCACGGATTGGCTGCTGCCGCTCAGTTGAACCATCATCGCCGCGAGCTCCTGCACGGCTTTGCCGACTTTGGCCAGCGTCTCCTGACGCTCGTCCGACAGGCGCTGGATCTTCTGCTTCTCGTCATGCTCGTACGCTTCGAGCACAAGCTGGGAGTCCAGGTTAAACATTCTGGACAGCGCGAGCACGATGTCCATCCACTCGTCCGGCGCGGCGCGCTTGAAGTGCTGGACGGCGATGTCCAGGTAACGCATATAGGTTCCAAGGTACCAATCGGTCGTCAGTCCGATGCGCGAGTGAATGCTGCCGACATGGAGCCTTTTCTCGATATAGGCCATGTCGATCTCGCCTTCGACCATCGTCATGAAGTACCATCGCTGCGTCTTCTTCAGACGTTCGATCGTGCTGTGGTCTTCGATGATGCGCGCGAGCTCCGGCTGCCGGGTGATATGGTCGTAGAGCTGATCGACGACCGCGTCGGCGATCGCCTCGAAGTGCGCCTTCTGGCGCTTCAGATAGGCCAAATCCTGCTCTGTGAGCCCGATATATGCCAGCTGTGTCTGTCTGGCTTCGTCCACTCGAATCATAAACGATCCCCCACGATGTAATATATTGCTTTCTTCCACTTTACACCAACAATCGCCTTAAATCGACACTTTCTTCTAACGTCTTGCTCCGGGACCCGGCTGTGTCGGGACCAGCGCCCTGGAAAGGGGCGGCGGGCCTGGATTGGGCTGCTACGAACGCCAAGAGCCCCCCGGGACCGGGAGGCTCTGACGGAAGTACGCCGCGAAGGGCGCGCGATTCGAGTTCAGTCGTGATTGGGATTGTCCTCGACGACTTGCAGGGAGCGGGTCAGCTCCTGAATGACGTCCGATTGGAGCTGCGTATTCATGAACAGCGCCTTGATATACGCTTCGCCGGCCTGCGTGGACGTGTAGTGGGGCTGCAGATGATTCAGCGTCAGAAGGACGATGTCCAGCTTGCACTTTTCGCAATCGCACTTCAGCGTGCGGTTGGTGAGGATATGCTCCTTGAACGTGTCGATGACGATCGGCTCCATGACGTTCAGGACGGAAGCCGCGCGGGAAAGTTCCATGCGATTCTCCTTAAGCACCGTTGGCAAAATGTACCTACAGGATAGCATAAGCGATCGCGGGAAGTCAGCAGGTCTAACGGTCTACGCCCTTGGTCCGGGTTGGTCAGACGCTACGGCCTCGTTCGCCCACTTCGGCCTCCGCGAGCCGCATTACCCGCTCGTCTCCCCAGACCTGGCCGGTCCGGCGAAAGCCGAGACGCGCGTACAGCCGTTCCGCGGCGCCGTTGTCCAGATGGACGGTGAGCCGGATCTCCCGGCATTCGGGTGCGCGCTCGCGAATGAGGTCGATCATCCGTCTCAGCGCCGCCGTACCGTTCCCGCGTCCCTGATAGGCGGCATCGATCAAAAAGCCGTTGATCCAATAGCCGTCCGTCGTGCCCGGCTCGTAAGCGTGCATGACGAAGCCGACCATGGCCCCGTCTGCATGGATGGCGAACGGGAGGTAGGTTACGTGATCTCCGTCCGGCTTGATCGAGACCTTTGCTAGCGAGACGGCCACGCTCGGCACGAATGCTTGCTGACCTTCGGAAACCCGCAAACGGAGCGCCTCCAGCCAGTTGTCCCGGGTGACCGGTACCAGTGCGATGTCTTTGTCCATTGTCAGCCCTCCTTCAGCTCGGAACAAAGTAGCTCAAGCGATCGGAGCGCGTGATCGACGAGGTCGTCCAGATCCTCCATCTGCTCCTCGTTGATTTTCCGGCCGAATGGCAGCTCAGCCGATACGCGATATCTCGGTCGCGCCTCCCCGAATTCGTAGCGGACGGTCAGCTTCGGGGACAGCCCCTCGCCCCACACCTCCCGCATGAGACGCTCCAGCTGCGGACACGTCCGCTCCGGATCGTCCGTCTCCAGCCGGAAGCCGACCCGCAGCGCGCAGCCCGGGGAAGCGCCGGGCGTCTCGAGGATCTCGGCGGCGAGGTCCTGCAGCGAGGCCTCGAGACCGATCCGGGCCTCGATAGCCGGATACGCGGCGAGGTGAAAACGGATCGAAAAGGCGCGCGCCATTGCGGCCAGCTCGAGCCGATCGACGCGGTCCGAGACCCGGATGACGCCGTCCAGGTTGTCCAGATCGTAGATGCGATTCTCGAGCGCGACTTTCAGATTGTCAAATATGGTGGGATCGAACATGGACGCCGGCTCCTTTTCTCGGTTCATTCTTTCATCATACCGGGTTTGGGGTAAAGAAGGCTATAGCGAAAGGAGCGATCGACCGATGATGGAATCTTATCTGTCTCCCGATAATTTGCCCGCCTTTCCCCCGGAGCCGCCCAGCACGCCGCCGCCGTCGCCGCCGGATATTACGTCGCCCTCGTTGCCCGAGATCCAACCCGTACAGCCGAGTCCGGAGATCAAGCCGCCTCCTTCGCCGGAAATCCGTCCCGAGCAGCCGCGCCCGGAGATCGTGCCGGATCCCCTTCCGGAGATCAAACCCGAGGAGGTGCCGGACGTCAATCCGAACGTCCCGCCCGAAGCGCCGCCTGGGCCGCCTTTGTAAAGACGGCTAGCGGCACCCTTGCGTGCTGTAACCCGGCGTTACATGTGCCTTGCAGCTTATTGCGCCCTCGGCGGGCTGTTCGGATGACGGCCCCCGTTGGGTTGCGCGCTGTTTTTCAAGCCTGTTGCTCGTGCTGTTTCGCCCGTTCAACATTTCGTCACCGATATTGTGATTTTTTTCACGAAATCTATTGCCTTTTTCGACCAACCCGCATATGATAAGAGCAACAACAGATTGTGAATTAAATCACAACCAATCGTACATTTCGTACATGCGCTCGTACCTTCTCTCTTTTCGCCTCTCGCTGCGCATCAACTTGTGAATTGATTCACAATACTTGAAGGAGGCCTTTCCATGAAAGTCGTCGTCATCGGCTGCACGCACGCCGGCACCGCCGCCATTACCCAAATGGCCAAGCTTCATCCCGACGCCCAAATCACCGTCTATGAACGCAACGACAATATTTCGTTCCTCTCGTGCGGCATCGCCTTGCACGTCGGAGGCGTCGTCCGGGACGCCGGCCAGCTCTTCTACGCCACCCCGCAGACGCTCGCCGATCTCGGCGTCGTCACGAAGATGCGGCATGATGTCCTCGCGGTCGACACCGTCTACAAGACGCTGACCGTGCGGGACCTGGAAACCGGCGAGACTCGCGAGGATACGTACGACAAACTCGTCGTCACGACCGGCTCGTGGCCGATCGTGCCGCAGATGCCGGGCATGGATCTGGATAACGTGCTGCTCTGCAAAAACTACGCGCACGCCCAGACGATCATCCAAAAAGCCGCCCAGGCCAAGCGGATCGCCGTCGTCGGAGCCGGATACATCGGCGTGGAGCTCGTCGAAGCGTTCGAGCAGCTTGGCAAGCAGGTCACTTTGATCGATAGCACGCCGCGGGTGCTGTTCAAGTATCTCGACGAGACGTTCACGAGCCGGGTGGAGGAAGCGCTGCGCGACCGCGGCGTCGAGCTGGCGCTCGGCCAAGGGGTGACCGGCTTCGAAGGCGAGGCGGGACGAGTGACGAAGGTCGTCACGACGGCCGGCGAGCATGCGGCCGATCTCGTCATCCTCTGCATCGGCTTCCGGCCGAACACCGAACTGCTGAAAGATCAGGTGCTCATGCTCCCGAACGGCGCCATCGTCGTCGACGAGTACATGCGCACGAGCTGCCCGGACGTCTTTGCCGCCGGCGACAGCTGCGCCATTCGCTACAACCCGACCGGCAAACCCGCCTATATCCCGCTCGCGACCAATGCCGTCCGGATGGGCACGCTCGTCGCGCGCAACCTCGTCGAACCGACGACCAAATATTTGGGGACGCAAGGCACGTCGGGGCTCAAGCTGTTCGACCTGAATATCGCTTCGACCGGCTTGACCGAGCAAGCGGCGCTGGATGCGGGACTTCATGTGAAAAGCATCACGATCGAGGACAACTTCCGCCCCGAGTTCATGCCGACGTTCGAGCAGGCGCTGCTTAAGATCGTCTACGAGGAAGATGGCGGCCGGATCGTCGGTGCGCAGGTGCTGTCGAAGGCGGACCTTACCCAGTCGGTCAATACGCTGTCGGTCTGCATCCAGAACCGGATGACGATCGAGGAGCTGGGCTTCGTCGACTTCTTCTTCCAGCCGCATTACAACAAGCCCTGGAATCTGCTGAACCAGGCCGGCCTGCAGGCGCTTCAAGCCTGAACCCGAGGCACGCGAAAAAGCCAATTCCGAAGTTTCGGAATTGGCTTTTTTGCGCTGGATCGAGGAAGCGCGGACTCGCGCGGCAATGGGTTAGCCGCATTCTGCGGTCATCGCAGCCTCCGAACGCCGCTTTCGCGCCGCGTTAGCCGCAATCTGCGGTCATCGCCGCAGAGAAAGCGGAAGAGCGCCCAACCTCAACCGCAGCCGCCTGCGACGCTCTAAACGCCCGTGCGGCGTTTCTGGTTGTTCGGCTTCTTGTTGATCTGGCTCTTCATCTTTTTGGTATCCGTGGAATAGTGGTCCTGGCTGCCTTTGCCCCCGGCCTGCGCCTGCTTCTTCGCCGCGAGCTTCATCTTCATCGCTTCGGCCAGACTGATCTTCTTGGGCTCTTCTGCAGCAGCGTCCGTCCGATTTGTCCCGGATTGTTCGGTCATATGGAATCACCTCGTTCGCCTTTCCTTCGGCCGCCCCAAACGCCTTCTCCCGCAAAAGGAGAAAAGACCGGCGGAGGCCCGTCCTTTCGGTCCTACACCAGTCTTATCAAGTTGCGAACCGGATGTCAATGGCGGCTTAGTCGGAAGCGCGCCTATGCTTCCTCTGCGGCCTCGACCAGCAGCACGTCCGGACTCACACAGTCGGCCAGACCGATCCGCTGCGAGGCGTGTCGAGCCGGTAATCCGAATACGGCCGCGCGAAAAACTCGCGGCCCAGCCGCTCGGCCTCCTGCAGCGGAAAGGCGGGGTCCCTCTCCACCTCGCCCCGGCGATTGCCCACGCCGCGGACGAAGCCGACAAACGAAGAGCGCGTGTAGCGGGCGTACTCTTGCACTTGATGGACGATGCCGAGCGCGGCGCCGGGGTAGGTTTCCTCCGAGGCGAGCGCGAGTCCGATCCGCTTGCCGGTCATCCCGGCGATCACGCGCGGGGAGTCCGGGTAGGCGCCCGCGTAGTAGCAGAAGGTCCGGTCGAACCAGGCTTTCGTCTGGGCGGACAGCCCATACCAATAAATCGGAGAGCAGAACACCACGCCCTGCGCCGGCAGGAAATCCTCGAACAGCAGCGTCCGGTAGCGATCCCCGATGGCGCACTCTCCGTCCGGCCGCCTGCACGTGCGGCAGTCGCGGAGAAATCCCTCGATATAATCGTCCAGGCGGCGCACCTTCACCTGCGCGCCCGCTTCCTCGGCGCCGCGCCGCACGGCGTCCGCCAAGGCGGCGGAATTGCCCGTCCGGCGCGGACTGCCGACCAGGATGAGCAGCTGCGGCGGCGCGCCCGATGCGTCCCCTTCCCGGCTCGTCCGTCCGGTCTCCAATGGCTGCAGCGTCATGCGCGAAACCTCCCTCTTCGAAGATAGGTCTCATTTTACGCGACCAAACGCCTCCCCTCCATTGCGCAATCATGGAATATCGCGTGATTTGCGGGCATTTGCAAGTTATATTTAGACCATGACCTTCAAAATCAAGGAGCGATGCGAAATGAAGCTGGATGCGATCGACGAAAAGATCCTGCAGGCGCTGCAAGAGGACGGCCGAATCACGATGGCGGAGCTCGGCCGGACCGTCGCGCTCTCCCAGCCCGCCGCCACCGAACGGGTGCGGCGCCTCGAGGACGGAGGCGCGATCGCGCGATACCGGGCGGACGTCCCCCCGGCGGCGGTCGGCAAGCCGATCGTCTCGTTCCTGCTGTTCCGCGCCGCGTCGTGCGAAGCGTTCGCGGCATTCTGCCGGACCTCGCCGCACGTCCTGGAATGCCACCGGATCAGCGGGGAGTACAACTACCTGCTCCAAGTCGCTTCCGCCTCGATGGCGGCGCTGGAGGCTTTCGAGAACGAATGCGACCGCTACGGCAGCTCGACGACGCTGATCGTCCTCTCGACGCCGGTCGCCCACAAGCCCGTCCTCCCCGACGAAGGCGGCCCCTCCGCCGTCTGAATTTCATTGATAAGCATCAAAGCCCATTAATGCCAAGAAAAGCCCCGAATCCGGGGCTTTTCTTCATGAGCGGGCAACCTTGCGCGATTATGCAAAAATCGCTGCGGGGCCGCACCTCACGCCGACTTTTCAGTGCTTCGGTTCTCCGAGCTTCAGCAAATTTTCTCTTTTTGCCACCGTATAGATTCGTCGTAGGGTGTAAGAGTAAAGTCGCTATTTTTCCAATAATATTTGAGCTCTTCACGTTGCCAACCTTCATACAAATCATCCCATTCATAAGGGCCGTGAGGATAAAATGAATTTCCTTGAATAGGAGCGCTGCTCGGTTGGAAACGCATATCCGCGGAAATACGAATTTGATCCGGCAACCGGTTGGAGAGTGCTTTATGCACAGTCAGACTATGAAAGGTAACAAGATCCCCGGCACCATAGTCCCCTGCAACCCACTCATAACCTAAGCCGCAGAGGATCGATTCCAACTCGCCCGCGCCCGGTGCATGGGTCACGCCAAGCAGACCGGCCTTATGGCTTCCCTCCAGAATCGCAAGAGCTCCCATTTGTTGGGTGGCATCGCCAATCGGCATCCAACATGTCCATGTTTGTTCGGATCCTTGTATGTGCAGAAAATCTTGATGGGTCGGCGTTTTATGCAATTTTGTATGCGGCATCATGATGCGGCCGATATTTCGCGGGTGCGGGAAAGGTTTCTCTTCAAACAAGGTTTCATATAATTGGAGCAATTTAGGTTCATGGGCCAATGCGTGAAACGATTCCAATTTCTGAACTTCCCTGTATACGTCCATGGGAACGCCTACACCATTAAAGTTAACGTCTTCCTCCGTCAACCGACTGTGTATCGCATCTAAATCGCAAATCCCCTCCATCAGCGGACGATTTTTGTTCAGATATCCCCGGCGGTCCAATATCTCCAGAATTTCCCTGCGCAACCCCAAGATAGTATCAACCGGAATCAGACCTTTGATAAACAAATACCCGTCTTTCTCCGCTTTTTCCCGCAGCGCTATCGGATCGTGCAAATACGGGGAAGCGTCTTCAAAGGTTTTCGTCGGTTCGCGTTTAGCCGGATCTTCCATGACTTGAGCCATATTGATTCCTCCTATTCATTCTGTATACTTTATAATACGATCTTAGCAGAAGGAATTACCGTTGTATTTGGATTGTGTAAGATTCGATTTATACTTTACAAACATAGTTTTAATCAAGTAACAAGGAGGTTTCATGTTGAAATACAGTTGGAAAGCAATCCATCCTTGCATCGTTTCGGTCAATTTGCTCCCCTGTGAACCGGGATTTGTCTTTGGACCGCGCATCATCCAGGATCATCAATTGATTTATGTGGTCCGAGGCAAAGGGAGCGCACGCATACAGAACCGTACCTATAAGGGGACTGAAGGGGACTTGTTTTATTATGGGCCGGGCGTCGTCCATGAATTTCGCGCGGATGTCCGGGAACCGTTTGCCGTTTATGGATTGCATTTCTCTTTGTTTCAGTCGAATGCAATAGAAGCCAGCTATCCGTCCGGCATTCAAGAAGCCGCTTTTACCGACGAACAACGAGATAATGAACTATGGCTCGGGGAACGCCCGGAAACCCAGTTTCTATTACCGGAGCACAGCCGCCCGACGTTCGGGATTCAAGCTATCTTTGCCAAACTACTGGAACTTTATAGTCAAGGTGATGACTTTTCCATCTTGCAAAGCCGGGCGAAATTCATTGAACTGCTCACAGGTTTGTTCGCATGGACCCGGCAGCAAAACCTGCTGTTGTCGGAGCCCATTAGAAGGTTAAAACGATTTCTGGATCAAAACGCCGAACAGCTTTACGAACGAAAGTGGTTGAGCGAGTGTACTTCCTATCACGAAGAACATGCCGCCCGTTTATTTCGCAAATATATCGGAATGTCCCCTCACGATTATCATATTCGACAAAAAATGATCCGCGCCCAGCAGCTCTTGCAGGGAACGGATCGGTCGATTACGGATATTGCCCGACAATTGAACCTGTCGAACGTTCATTATTTCTCGAAATTATTTAAAAAAATGAATGGAATATCTCCCTTGGAATATCGAAATTTACGGAAGTTCATATAAGGATGCAGCATACAAGCATTATTCGCCGTTCCAGCAGGTTACGACCGGCATCTGCCGCCGCGGAACACCCGGTTTCGTATGCACATGGCCGGGAACCGTTCCCGCGATCGGACCGACGATGCGGCCGTTATCCCCGTAACCGGTCACGGTCCAATTCCGATTCAGCTCCACACGGATGTTCATATCCTTCTTCCTCCACCGTTCCTGCTGCCGGGCAGCTTGTAGTTTGTCGTTAACGCGTCATATGTTCGCGAAACTCCTTAGGCGTGAGCCCGGAATGCTTCTTGAACACCTTGATGAAATAGGGCGGATTGGCATACCCCAACCGTTCGGCGATTTCATGGATCTTTTGGCTTCCGTCCAAAAGCATTTTTTCTGCCTTCTCCATCTTCAATCGTAAAATATAACCGCTGAGACCTTCTCCGGTCTCGGATTTGTAGACGCGGGACAGATAGACCGGATGAACGCGCACGTGGTCGGCAACTGTCTGCAGAGAAGTATCTCCCGACAAATGATCCTCGACGTACTGCTGGGCCCTTCGGACGAGATAGGCAGCCGTTTCGTTCTGCTCGCTTTGCATGTCGGCCTGCATCTTGCGCAGCACCCGCCACACCCATTGCTGCAATTGATCGACGCTGCGAAAAGGGTTCGGCTGGAAAAGAAAGGCCCAATCTTCGCCGATGACGGATTCCAGAAGCTTGCCGTTTTTATGCGAAATATAGATCAGCGCGCCGCTGACCGTCAGGCAAACTTCCAGGAGATGCTCCTGATGGGTTTGCCGATCCAGCTTGACCATTTCTCCGAACACGGTCCGAAGCTTATCTTCGATCGCCTCCCAGCGTCCCGCTTCCAGCAGCTGGATCAACGTGGGCGAATCGTACAACCCTGCGGAAGAGTTTACCTGCGGAGTGTCATCGAAAGAATCGGCGGAGATCAAGAACTCGTCCTGTTTTCCAAAGCGTTGGCGGACGACGCGGAGCGAGGACTGATACAGTTGCGGAACAGCGCCCGGAAACGTTCCCTTCGTGCTGAGTAGAATAGAAATCTTTCCGTGCAGAAAGGTCTGGACGCTGTTCTGAAGCTCGCTCGCTTCGCGCTCTAACCGGTGCGAACTGCCTACGACGCCTTCCTCCGCTGAAAAATCTTCTTGATGGCTCCGCTTCCTTTTCATCAGAAAGATGAGATAATCGTGGGGATCCTTGCACTTCCACAACACGTACTCGTCCCGGAAGATCTCTTCCGCCATGTTCCCGATCGCGTATTCCCTCAGATGAACGTCCCGATCGTTGTAAGCGTAGAACGAGTCGTCCATACGGACGAGCATCAGCATGACCTCGTCGCCCGCGGCGAAAGGAATTTCAAAGGCGCTAAGCTGTTGGGACAAAGCCTGCTCCGCGAAGGAACGGCCTTGCAGCAATTCGTTCAGCAACCCGTCTCTCAGCTTGGGGAAATTTTCTCTCAACGTATAGAGGGTTCGTTGATGGGAACTGACGTCCTCCCATTCCTTGCGAATCGATTCCGTTAATCTCCTCAAACAGGCGACGATCTCCGCGTCGTCCGCCGGCTTGAGGATGTAGTCGTCGGTATGGAATTGGATCGCTTGTTGGGCATACTCGAAATCGGCGTAACCGCTGAACAGGACGCATTTGATCCTTTTCCATTTTTGCCGAATGCGCTGAAGCAGCTCAAGCCCCGACATTCCCGGCATGCGGATATCCGTAATCACGATATCGATAGGACACGCATGAAGAAGATCCAGCGCTTCCGTGCCGGAGTAGGCCTGATGCACTTGGTCGAATTCAAGCTCGTCCCAGGGAATCGACTTGACCAAGCTCTCCACCTGATGTTCGTGGTCGTCCACGATCAAAATCCGAAACATGCTGCATGCCCCTTCCCGCTTATTTCCAATGAAGAATCACTTTTAGTCCCGAGGGTTGAGAAGCTTCGAACACGAGTCCGGATTCCGGATCGAACTGATATTTCAGCCGTTGATGAACGTTCCACAGACCGCACCCGATCTCGTCCGTCAGAGGAAGATTGATCTTTTTCGAGAGAGCAAGCCTCTCTTCGTCGCTCATTCCCGGACCGTCGTCTTCTACCGTAATCCAATTTTCGCCCTCGACCTGCTCCCCGCGAATGACGATGCGTCCGGCATCCGGATCGGATTCGATGCCATGGATGATCGCGTTCTCTACGACCGGCTGGATCAGCAATCGCGGGATTGGAAGATCGAGCATGGTTGGGGGAATATCGATGTGAATGGACAATCGCTTCATTTGAAGGTTCTGGATGGCCAAGTAATGCCGGACAAGCTCCATCTCTTCCCGCACGGTGACGAGCTGCCGTTCGTTTCTCGTCGTGTAGCGATAATATTTGCTCAAGTTAACGGCCATCGCGACGATAGACTCTTTCTCTTCCAGAACGGCCATGCTTTTCATGAAGGCCAGGCAATTGTATAAGAAGTGGGGGTTGATTTGGGATTGCAGCTGTTTTAAGGTCGCTTCGCGGGAACGGATTTCTTCCGCATACACCTTGCCGATCAGATTCTCGATTTCGCCCGCCATTTCGTTAAACTTCAGGATCAGGAATGTAAACTCATTGTCCGACTTTACCCGGATTCGGGTCGAATAGTTGCCTTTTTTGAGCTGCTGCACGCTGCGAATCAAATCTTTGATCGGGATCCGGATGTTTTGATATAAGATATAGGAAATCATCAGGCTGACTAACAGCATCACGCCCAAAAATAAATAGAAAAACTTGCGGTTGGCGGTGATCGGAGACAGGATATTCTGCAGCGGCACGTAGTCGACCAAATACCAGCCCAGCTCATTGGATTTCAGGTAATTGATCATATAGGAGGAGCCCTCTATATCGACCGTCGCGTTTCCTTGCTCCCCTAACTTCCACTGCCCGATTTGATCGGCGATTTGATCGATGAGGGCGGGATAGTCGCTCGATTTGACGATCGTCCTGGCTCCCGGGCGAAACAAGAACGTTTCCCCGGTTCCTTCGGAATGATAGTTGTCCAGCATTTTCACGATATTGTCCGACTTGAAGCTCACTTTCGCGATTAATCTGGCATTCGCGGCAACATTGTTTTCGTAGATGGGATCGAACGCATATAAGATGAATTGGCCGGTTTCCCTGTCGTACCGCCAATTCGGATCGGCATGTCCGTAAAGATCTTGAGCGTCGTAAGAAACGAGCGAATATTGTCCGATCGCCTTTTGAATACGAGGGGCGTAGATGACGATGGAATTGGAAAACGTATTGGCGACGCTTTGAAGGTTTAACTTCTGGCTGATGATTTGCACGGTCTTGAAAAAGTTGATTTCGTCCCCGTACAAATCCAGGTCGCGAAACTCCTTCACGTTCGGGTCTTTGAGGAGCACGTTGGCCATCATGGACAATTGATTGACGTTATCGTTCAGCTGCTTGAAAAGAAACGACAACCGGCTCATCTGGGAGTCCTGAATATTTTGCTGAAGCACCCGGATGCTGGTTCGGTAAGAATACGCGTACATAATGAGAACGGGAATGAGCAGCATGAGAATCAATATGTTCACTTTGGTGAAGTTGTTCATCTTGATCACGATGGATCGCCTCATCTGTTTTTTAAGTTCCATTATGACGGAGCCCTTTCGGGACGTACAAGAGAGGCGGATGGAAAGTCCGCCTCTTCCGTACAGATGAGCCGATTATTTCTTCAGAACGTTCTTCGTGTACCAATCGTTGACTTCCTGGGTCAATTTATCGCCGCCGCTTGATTTCCACTTCTCGACGAAAGCGTCGAAGCCGTCAACCGGCGTAGTGCCGTAGATGATTTTGATCATCGTCTCGTATTCCATTTTGTAAAGGTAGTCGCCTTGCGTTTTTTGGGTTTCCGTCGTAGGCCCGGCGAAAGCGCTGATGACGTCGGCGTCTTTCTGCGCCCTCCACGTGCTCATCGATTCGATCTGTCCGTTCACGCACAACGGATTTTTTTGGCACGTATCGAACCCTTCCTGTTCGCTTGGAGAGCGGCCCGGCTTGCCTTCTTTCATGTAATCCAGATAACCGTCGATTTGGTACCACGGATCGACGAAGTAATTCGGAAGGAAACCGTATTTCGATACTTGGAAATAGCTTCCTTGCGCCTGGTAACCGTTGTTCATGAGGAAATCCCTAGTAAGCCCCCATACCTGGCCGTCTCTGGCCATCTCGTACATGGCTTGGGCATATTTGAATACGGCATCGGGATGAGCGTAGTCCTTGTTGATAAGAAGCGCTCCGCCGAAGATGGACATCGCTCTGCGTTCGGCTTTGCCGTCCGGACCGGCTGGAATGGGATAAACCTTGTACTTGGCTCCCGGAACGTTCTTCTCCAGATCCGGAAGCGGAAAGTACGGGAACCAGTTCGGACCGAACACGATACCGGCTTTCCCCGAAGTGAACAATTGCGTCGCCGTCCCTCCGTCCTGCTGGGCGGCATCCTTGGAGATATACCCTTTGGATAACCAATCGCGGAATTTGCCGAGCGCCGTTTTCATTCCCGGTTGAACCGAATCGTAGGAAAGCGATTGGCCATCTTCCGATTTTCTCCATATTCCGGGAATCGCTCCATAAGCCCCGAACAAGGCGGTCGCGTCGGCGAAGATATCTCCGCCCGGATTTTTCAGCTGCACGGCCGCTCCGTACGTGTCTTTCTTGTTGTTGCCGTCCGGATCCTTATTAACGAAGGCGTCCATCACCTGTTCGAGTTCGTCCATGTTGGTCGGCGCTTTCAGATTCAGCTTATCCAGCCAGTCCTGACGGATGTACATCAGGGGAGGACTGTTCGGTCCGAAGATCGGAATAGGCAGAGCCATCGCTTTTCCGTCGCGGGTAACGGGCAGGAACAGATCGGGGTTTTCCTTGTAAACCCGTTTGATGTCTTCGCTTGCGTATTTGTCGATGGAATCGTTAAGCGCCATAAACTTGCCGGAGTCTATCAATTGATTCATGAGCTCGGAGTCTCCGCCCGTAAATACCACGTCGGGGAGCTTTTCTCCGGAAGCCAGGGAAAGCAGCAGCTTCGTTTTGAACCCGTCGTTTTTGCCGGGGGCGGTCCACAGCACATGGATGTCCAGGCCCAGGTTGGCTTTGGTCTGGTCGAACAATATATTTTTCTCGGCCGTTTCTCCGTTGAAATACTGGATATCGTCCCCGACATCGACCGCAATGTTGATCGGGATCGGCGGATCGTATTTGCCGTTCTTGAATGGAGCCGTTTCCCCGTTCGCTTCCGCGGAACCGCTATCATTTGACGATGCGCTCGAAGCGCTTGCCGCGGGGTTCGTCTCCTGAACGGCTTCGTTGCCGGATTTGCCGGAGCACGCAGCTAAAGACGAGAGTGCGAGAACCGTGACCATCCCTATTAAAAATCGCTTTTTTATACCTTTCATTTCTGCTGACCTCCACCTCATGATTTGGAATTGCTCCCCAAGCATAACGAATATAAAACAGGCCGGATAGAAAACAAATTTAACAATAATGACAATTCTTTAACCATCCCCCAATCGAAGTTAAGAGAATGCTTTTTTTGTTGAGACTTTCGCGTATCTGAACCCAATAGCGCTCTCTTACAATGAATGTACCGAAACATAAACGCAGATTATGGGAGGACATCGCATTGAACTTGGAAACAAAGACACGCCCAGCCGCGGGAAGGAAGCCTTGGTCATTCGGACTGACGTGGCAACTCCACGCCATGCTTGTTCCCGGGATCGTTCTGGCTCTCGTTTTTCTCTATTTTCCTATGGGAGGACTGGTCATTGCCTTTCAGGAGTTTAAGCCCTGGCTGGGCTTTATTCACTCTCCATGGGTAGGGCTGAACAATTTCCGCCTGATGTTCGCCCGGGAAGACAGCCTTGAGGTCATTCGCAACACCTTCGTTATCGCCGGATTGAAAATCGTGTTCGGCTTGCTCGTTCCGTTCGTATTCTCCCTGCTGCTTAACGAATTGCGCCATATGTTCGTCAAACGGCTCGTGCAGACGCTCGTTTACTTGCCGCACTTCATGTCCTGGGTCATTCTAGGCGGCATTCTGATCAACCTGCTGGGAAACAACGGACCCGTCAATCAATTGCTCGGCTCCTGGTTCGGCATCGAATCGATTCCGTTCCTTATGCAGGGGGATTGGTTCCGGTTCACGGTTGTCGCCAGCGATATTTGGAAGGAATTCGGCTTCGGCACCATCCTGTTCCTTGCGGCGTTAACCGCCGTCAATCCGGCTCTTTACGAAGCCGCGGAGATGGACGGAGCGGGTCGCTGGAAACAAACGCTGAATGTGACGATTCCCGCGATCACCCCGATCGTCATCGTTCTCGGTACCTTGTCTCTTGGAAACATTCTGAACGCGGGCTTCGATCAAATCTTTAATCTGTATAATGCGCTTGTCTATGACAAAGGAGATATTATCGATACTTTCGCCTATCGGGCCGGTCTGCTCAAAACACAGTTCAGCTTCGCCACGGCGGTCGGCATGTTTAAATCGGTGGTCAGTTTCTTCCTCATCGTGACCGCCTACCGAATGGCTTTCAAATTCGCCAATTATCGCATCTTTTGAGCAAAGGAGCACAAATATGTATCATAAAGCCCCGGCCTACAGGGTGTTCTACATCATCAACCTTGCATTTTTGCTGATTTCGGCTGTTGCCTGCATATTGCCCTTGATTCATATACTCGCAGTCTCCTTCAGTGCCAAGGAACCGGCCAACGCCAATATGGTCGGCTTGTGGCCCGTCGGTTTCAATACCGACGCGTACGAGCAGACGTTTTCCAATTCGAACTTTTTGCGTTCCATCCTGGTCTCCGTCGAGCGCGTCGTCCTGGGGACGGGAATCGGCATGATCGTTACGATCTTTACTGCTTATCCGTTGTCCAAAGTCCATTCCCGTTTCAAAGGAAGAACGGCGTATACGTGGTTTTTCGTCTTTACGATGCTGTTTAACGGCGGGCTTATCCCCACCTATATCGTCGTCCAGAAGATGCATCTGATGAATTCGATTTGGGCGCTGGTGTTGCCGGGAGCGGTATCCGCCTGGAACATGGTTCTCCTGCTCAATTTCTTTAAGACCGTACCCAAAGAAATGGAAGAAGCATCCCTTATCGACGGAGCTTCGCATTTCAAAACGCTGCTCTATATCTACTTGCCCATTTCTTTGCCTTCTTTGGCTACGCTATCTCTTTTCACGATGGTGGGGCATTGGAATTCATGGTTCGACGGAATGATCTATATCACGGAAGCCCGAAAATGGCCGCTCAGTACCCTGCTCCAAACGATTGTCGTGACGGAAGATTTCAGCAAGATCAACCTGCGGCCCGAAGACGTCAAACTGATCTCCAACAACACGGTTAAAGCTTCCCAAATCTTCATCGGGGCGATTCCGATTTTGCTCGTTTATCCGTTTCTTCAAAAGTATTTCGTCAAAGGCATGGTCCTGGGCGCGGTGAAGGAGTGAGACTGCGCTTGCGCCGGCCCGGGCACGGATGGAAATCAAATGCAGCCTGCATCCCTAGGGATGCAGGCTGCATTTTGCTTGTCGTACCGGGGTATTCAGTCCGCGGAACCGAATTTGCTTGGAATCTACTTCGTGTCCGTTGTCGCGCCCACGCTCGCCGTCAACTCGACCCGGCTTAACTGCGGATTCCAGAAGGCGCCGTCGACGGCCGGAAACTCGATCTTCAGATCATTCGTTCCCGAAGGCAAATCATTCAGTGCGTATTTACGGTCGGTCCAGTTGACGCTCGTAATCGGCTTGTCTTCGATTGTCGCCTGTTTCGATAACTTCGTCCAGTCGGTGCCGTTCGGAGATACATAGAAAACAAAGTCCGATATCGATTCCGCGACTGACGCGAACAAGCCGTTTACGATGGCGCCGGTCATTCCGTTCATCCGGTAGACGACATACTCGGCGGGCTCGGTACGCGTATCCTTCCTCATGACTCTGCTCGGATCTCCAAGGACGTCGGCATTCTGGGTATCGAATTGCAGCCCCGAGCTATGCGAGCTTGCGATCGACCAATCGTTCAAATCGTCGACATAAACCGAATCGTCGGAGCACGCGCAGGAGTTGGCATAGGCAATCTGGACCTGGGAGAGCTGAGGACTATAGAAGTAAGCCGCCTCGGCCGGGAACTCGATTTTTACGTATTGCGTTCCTCCGGGGAGCGAGCCCAACGTGTATGTTCGTTTCGTCCACAAGCCGCCGTTGATCGGCGTATCCTGGATCTTCCACCCGGATTGCTCTGTCCAAGTTTTGCCGTCCTCGGACGCATAAAATTTATAATCGCTGATCGTTTCGTTCGAAGAAGCAAACAGAGCCGTCGCGGATAGGCTGGCCATATTCGGATACTTATAGGTGACGAATTCCGCGCCCGGACCGGGAAACGGAGCTTTCCGCATGACGCGGCTGGGATCGCCGAGAATAGCGGCATTCCCCGTATCGAATATCAGACCGTCGCTATGCGCATAACTGCGGGTCCAATCGTTCAGATCGTCGGTTACGATTTGAGCGATTCCCGTACTTTTGGCGTTGGTTATCTCGAAGAAGACGACGCTATGATGCCCCATGCTGGGGTACAGCGTTAAAGAGCCTCCGTTTACGGCAACGCTGCGTGTAGTCGACGTTAACTCGGCCCGTTTTTTGTAGCCTTCTTCTTTGGAATACCAATACTCCCGATCCGCTTCGTTCTTCAGAGCGGAAGGCACTTCGACGGAATACTTGGACCAAACGTTGTACGAGCCGTCTTCCAGACCGCGCGAAGCTTGATCGGACCACCAAGCGGGCCAGAAGTTGCCGTGCGTATCGTCAACCGTCCATTGCTTGACCGTAACGGTATTCCCGGATGTCGGAGCGATATTCTTGATCGTGATTGCAGGCGTCTCGCCGTCTGCGGCGTTCATATCGGCGTTATAGTTGTATACCATGAGGTGAAGCTTGTTCTCCTCGGCCTTGAATCCGCCGATCCCCCCGACTTCATTGCCGGTACCGGCCGGAGAGCCGGATAAGACGGGATTCAACTGCTTGCCGCCGACCATCTTGTAGGACAAATTCGCGATATGGGCGCTTACCGAATCCGCTCCGCCCCATACGCCTTCGGTATTCATCCCCCACATGGAGAACCAATCTACGTTCCAATCCTGCAATTGCTTGAACAGCCTGGCATCGGCCGCGGCTTGAAAGCTGTGTCCGACGACCCTCGACAACAGCTCTTTCCCGTCGGGCCCCTGAAGAATGCGGCCCTCGTCGATGCCGAATTTGAGGCCTGTCAGCCCGTTTTGCAGAGCGCGGCTCCGTAGCAGATTGATCGTATGCTCGAGAGATTTGGAGGCCGGAGCGCCGACTCCCGGTTTCTGATCGTAATAGGAGCCGGTCAGAAAGTCGATTTGCGTTCCGATTTTTCCCGTTTTATCGTTTTTTCCCTTTGCGACATGATCGATGAACTCAAGTTGACTCCACAGTCCGGGGGAGACCGCCATCGCGTGCGCACCGACCGTGAGGTTAGCCGAGCCTATGGAATCCTGCAGGGCGGCTACCGTATAATCGTAAAGCTTGAAATACGCGATTCGGGTACTCTCGGAAGACTCGTCGTCGGCAAGGTACATATCGCGGTTTTCGTATTCCTGCACGACGCCCCATTGCCAGCTTTTTAGTTCTTCTGCCCCGAATTTGGCAACAAGCGCATCGCCCAATGCCTTGATATAGTTGTAGTATTCTTCGTAATCGGCCGGCGGCCGGACGTTCACCTGGAAAGGGCCCAATACCGGCTTCGAGCTGAGCTTGATCGGAACGTTGCCTGTTACGATATAAGGCTTCAATCCTTGCTTGACGATGTTGCTCGTTGCTTGAATCAGGGAGTCGAACTTATAATCGTTCAATTTCGTCTTATCCGAAGGGTCGGCGAATAAATCCCGGTTCGTGTTGCACCCCGGGTAGCCGATATAACAGCCGCCGGTCGCGATCATGAGTTGTACTCTTTTGATGAATGGATAGCGGGACGAGAAATCATCGGCATCCTGAGCGTCCGCTTCCGTCGTCCAATGCTCGTTCAGATCCCAGGCGCTGAGGTCGTAAAATTTGTTCGTCAGCGTCTGGCCCCGGGCGTTCAGGTCGAATGTCAGTTGCACGCCGGCGGCGGCGGTCGAAATGCCGGGAAACAGACCGAGAACCATGCTTAACAGAAGAAACGAAGATCGTATAGCGCTTACAACTTTTCTTTTTTTCATCTTAGTGCTCCTGTCTGTGAAGGGATTAAACCTTGCGGTCAAGGGGTGTATTGGATTGTTACCTGACTCAACTGCGGATTCCAATTGTGCGAACCACCTGTCGGAAATTCCACCTTCACGTAATTCGTGCCCGCAGGCAGGGAAGGCCAGTTGTAAACGCGTCTCGTCCACAGATTGCTATTGATCGGCGTATCGCTTGTTGTGTAACCGCTCTGGAGCGCCCATGTCCCACTTGCTCCCGTGGAAGACGTGTATAGCTTGAAGTTATTGATCGGTTCGGTGGTGGAATCGAACAAACCGGTCAAAGCAACGCTTTTTAAGTTGTTATAAAAGTAAGTTACGAATTCCGGCGTCGGGCCCGTGGTCGTTCGCGCGACTCTTCTCGTATCCCCGAGCGCGGCCACGTTCAGACTGTCGAAGAACAGTCCGGAGCTATGCGCGTTCATTTTCGAGAAATCGTTCATGTCGTCCGTGACGCTTACGAGATTGCCTATGCTAGTTACATCCGTGATCTCATACAGCATGACACCATGATGGTTCAAGGTAGGCGACAATGTGATGGAGTTGCCGCTTACCGTCATGGGGGAAGTCGCCGACGAAGTGAGGGCGGCTAGCGATTGGTAGGTTCCTAGCCTGCTGTTCCAGTAAGCCAGAGCGGACGAATTCGTCAGAGCGGCGGGAACTTCTACCGATTGGGGAGACCAGAAGCCGCCAAAGTCCGCCGACGTCAACGAAGATCCCTTGTCGCTCCACCACTGGGGCCAAAAATTCGCGTGGGTGTCGTCGACCGTCCACGATTTGACGTTCACGCTGCCTCCCGATACGGCGGCTATGTTATTAATGGTAATCGTCGGAGACTCGCTGCTAGCGGCGCCCGGATTGGCGTTGTAGTTATATACGAGTACCTGCAGCTTCTTCGTCGAGTCGCTGTAGCCGGCGAATCCGTCCACGACGTTGCCCGAACCGGAGGCGCTGCCTCCGATGGACAATCCCGCCCTGCGTTCCCCTGCCATTTTGCTCGCCAAAGCGATGACGTTGGTAGAGATCGTCGGAACACTCGCCCCTCCCCATACACCATAAGCGTTGAGGTCCCAAACGGAAAACCAGTCGATGTTGTAGTCGACCATTTCCTTGATTTTTTGGGCCATGTAAGCTCCTTGGTAGCCCGTTCCAGATGATCGGGAGAACAAATCCTTGCCGCTCGTATCCGTCAGGAACCAGCCTTCGTCCACCCCGACCTGGAGATTCGTCAACCCGTTCATGATGGCTCGGTCCCGCAGACTGTTGATGACGGTTGGTAAGCTATTGGCCGTATAAACGCCGGGCGAATCATCGTAGTACGAGGCCGTAATGAAATTGATTTGCGTGCCGATGCCGCCCGTTTTGTAGTTGGTTCCGGTTGCAACATGGTCGATAAAGTCGCGGGGATCCCACAAGCCCGGGGTAACGGCCATCGCGTGCGCCCCGACCGTCAAATTGCCGGAGCCGATGGCGCTTTGCAGAGCCGCGACCGTGTAATCGTACAGCTTGAAATAAGCCGTTTTGGAGGCGTTCGCGTCCGGCGTAGAGCCGGGGCTGTCCCAAAACCAATCCGCATTCTCGAATTCCGACAGCACTCCCCACTTCCACGTTTTGATTTCGGTGACGCCGAATTGGGTTACAAGCGCATCGGCCATTGCCTTCATATAACTGTAGTAAGTCGAGTAGTCTGCCGGAGGTCGGGTATTGACATTAAATGCTCCGATATAGGGGGCCGCGGAATATTTAATGGGCACGTTGCCGGTCACGATGTAGGGCTTCAAGCCTTTATTGAGAACGTTCTGAATGGAGGTCTTCAGACTATCGAACTTATAATCCGACAGCGTGGCGGTGTTGGCGGGATTAACGAACAGATCGCGGTCATTCCCGTCGCTGCAGCCCGAATACCCCGTATAGCAGCCCCCGGTTGCTGCAAACAGCCGGACGTATTGGATGAACGGGTAATTGTTTGTGATATAGTTGTCAGGCTGACTGCTTGCGGAGGAGCCCCAGTCGCTGCTGTAGTACCAACTGTTCAGCATAGGGAATTTGTTAGTGATGACGTCGCTTTGCAGAACCGCGTTGACATGAATAGAATTGGCTGCATAGACGTCTCGCGGAAAGGAGAGCGCACCGCACGTTAACATAAAGGCGATCAGA
The DNA here is from genome assembly GCF_020731285.1 of Cohnella baijiui. Lineage (GTDB taxonomy): Bacteria > Bacillota > Bacilli > Paenibacillales > Paenibacillaceae > Cohnella. The sequence continues at coordinate 52,354 of NZ_JAJFOW010000023.1, read as the reverse complement.
CAAGCGCACCACCTTCTGAAAGGGATTTTCATATGGTGAGAGCTCCTTTTATATTCCCGATTGATAAAATGGAATAAACCGGTAAAACCCTCAACTTGGATAGCGCTTACATATTATTGTGAAAAAAAGCTTCGGCCCCCCCTTGCCGCTCAAATAAAATGGTTTGTAACTCGCTGGAATCCATTCCTTGCCTCCTTTCCCGAATTTCATCCCAAGCATAGCGAATAAGCACGAGGAAAAATAGAAAACAAAATCAACTTAAACAACAAATCATTAACTTGGATGCCTCGGGATAATCGGATGGGCAAGCGGTACGAGGGAAAATGAATCGAAGCTTCCTGAACGGGGTGTCCGCGACCCGGCTCGATCCGCGCGGCATCCTGACCAAAGCGCATGCGACCGTCGCCGTCATGCGCATGCTTCGCGCGGCCTGTCGGTGAAGCGAATGACCGAGCCGGAAAGCGTATTGGGGCAAATGAGGCTTCACGTAGTTGATTTGCAGTCAAGCTTTGCATTTGCAATTGAATACCTGCTCCGATGTGGGCGACTTGCCCCGCCATGATCGGCTGATCCGCGGCAAGACCGCAAACGACGATCAGCGAGATGAAGTAAGGCATATAGGAGATCGTCTGGACGACGTTCTTGAACAGGCGGCTTCTCAATTCGTTGATGAGCAGGGCGAGCACGATCGGCGCCGTGAATTCAAACAAGAGCGATTAGAAGCTCAGAAGCACCGTGTTGCGCAATAGCCGCCAGAAATAATAGCCGTTCACGAAGGTGCGGAAGTTCCAACCCCACCCACTCGCTGCCCCGGATTCCCTTCATTGGCGAGTAATTCTGGAAGTCGATGATGGCGCCGTACATCGGCCCGTAGTGAAAGACGGCATAGTACGCGATGACGGGAAGCGCCATCACGTACAGCCATTTATTCCGTTTAAAGTCTCGTTCGATCCGTGTCCATATCCGCAGCATCGTCGGCCGTTACCTCTTCAGGAACCGGTCGTACGCGCCCTCCTGAATCTCGATGGCATGCTTGATATCGAGTGACTCCAGCTTCTTCGCGAACTCGTCGAATGTCTCGACCGACTCCTTTTGTCCATCCAATGTACGACATGTAAGGTGCTTTCGCACTCCACCCCATTGTTTGAAGAGCTGTGCTCGATTGCAGGAAAATAGCCACGAAAAAGCTCCCCCTACGGCAAACAGGTCTTGGCGTTGCGCCTGTCTGCCGTAGGGGAAGCCTATCGAGATTGCTTATGACGAACTCCCAATGGCCATGTTCTTGATCTGCATTTCGCTTCTGAAGGCGCCCGGAACTTCCCAGCCGATATAGATTGCTTCCAGCCCCAGATCAGGATGGGGGACCCCGCCGAAATAACCGTTCTGCTTGGCGATCTCCAGCGCTCGTTCGATGTGCGGCTTCAGATCGACGTCCACATGATGCCATTGTCCGTCGCCCGTGGGCGAATCGTAAATCTCGCCGCCGTCCAGCGTGTAGATGAGCTTGTGCGTATCTCCCGCCGGATTGAAGCCGCTGTCGATGTGCCATTCGCCGGGCGGAATGCCGTGGCGGTTGTCGTAGATCGGCACGCAGAAATTAAGAAAGTCCCCGCTGCCGGACGAATTTCCGATGATGAGGTAAAAGACGGCGATGGCCGCGTGTAGGCCGGGATCGTACTGCTCCGGCGCCATCAGCAGCTCGGATTTCGCGATGCGGGTATCGAACCGAATGCGCAAGCCATCCCCATCCTTCAGGCTGCGCGGGTTCTTGTACCGCTGCTCAAGATAGAGATGCACCCACGGATCGGTCGGCCTGCTGCGGGGTTCGGCATATTCCTGGCCTGTATCCACGCCGAGCGTCACGGTGCCGTCGTCCGCCACGGCCAGCGTTTTATACGCGTTCTCGTAGACGTACCGCGTGCCGTCGCGTTTGCCCGCGATTTTCGCTATGTCGCTCTTGGAATTCCATTGCGACACGATCCATTCCGACTTCAAGCCTTCCAGCTTGCGGCCGAAATCGAGCTTCCCGCTCACGCGGGCCGAGCCGGGGATCGGTTGGAACACCATCGCCCCGCGCTCGAAGCCCGTGTCCAGAATCCAATTGTCGGCGGCCTCCCGCTGTTCGCCCGGCGGCGATTTCAGGCATCCGGCCGTTGCGAGCAGAAGAATAACCGCGAGCAGCGATCCTCCGATCGATCGGAAGACGGTTGTCATGGAGACCTCCCCGCGACGTCCGTCAGTCCGGTGCTGACGATGTAACCCCTCGCGTCTATCGCGTTCCCGTAATAGGCTTTTGCCTGCGCCGGCAGCTCCGCTTCGATCCGCGGGCGCAGGCCGGCGTAGGCCGGCAGGTCCACGACGATCTTGTTCCATACCGGACTGAGGCGATCGGAAACGTTAAGCGTATAGTAAAATTCCGCACGGACGATCGGCTCCGGGGAGTCGAGCTCCATGGCGACGGTCACGCGGCGGACATCGGCATCCCGCTCGTGCCGGACGATGCGGGCAAGCGGAGCGGATCCGGATACGATGCTGTCGGCGAAAGCGTAGATTTCCGGAGGCCGGACGGCTTCTTCTTGGTTGTGCGGCATACCGGGGTGGATGCTGAGAACGGAGTCGGGTTTCGCGACTTCGTAGGATTTGGTGAACACGGTCAGCGGGAAATGGCCGTCGTTGTCGCCGTTCACCCACAGCATCGGCAGCTTGGCGCGGCGCAAATAGGCGGCAGGCTCCCACAACCGCTCGAACCTCTCCTGCATCTCCCGCGGCCAGCTTCGGTACGCGTCGCCGAAATAGCTTTCCGATTCGGCCACGAACCCGCTCCCGTACACCACGACCGCGAAGCGAAACCGATCGTCGATGCCGACGGCGATTTCCGTCAACACGGCGCCCCACGATACCCCCACGATGCCGACGCGCCCCGGATCGACGCCGGGCAGCGAGCGGAGCAGCGAGTGGGCCAGCGCGGTATCCGCCACCGCGTGGTACGTCCACTGCTCCTTCTCCGGCTTGCCGATGTCCTGCCATACCGGCTGATTGTTCGGCCCGCCCCCTTCGTGCGGCTTGTAAGATCGGGTCTGCTCATCCCACAAGGGCAGATGCCCTTCCAAATCCATCGCTATGGCGGCGTACCCGCGGTCGTTCCACTTCTTCACCCAATCGGCGTAAGCGGTACCCGCTCCGCCGTGGACGAGCACAACGGCCGGCACGCCGTCCTCTCCCGGATGCAAGTCCGGCATGCCGACATAAGCGAATACTTTCGTCGGCTTCCCTTCGTAAGGCAAGCCTTCGTAGAAGATTGCCTTGACGCCGCCAGCGGCATCGTAGTCCGGCGCGTAAGAATAAGCGGGAATCTCCATAAGTTTCTTCCTCTCCCACGGTCCCGGAACCGGGGCCGTCCCTAAAGCCGACTGTGAGACGATCAGCAGCGTAGCGGCTATAACCGCGACAATCGCGCCAACGGCGATAGCCTGCCGCACGGTTCGCTTGGCGGGCATCAAGCCCCCTCCTTTATCCGGGCAGGCGGCAAGCAAATGCGGCGGTGTCCGACCCTTCGACCCGGTGGCTCGACCCGTCCGGGAGCCTGATATCCGTCGGTCTCCCGTTCAGCCCGGCCGCTTGCAGCCGGAACGAGCCTTCGACGATTTCCCAGGCGACCTTGACCGGCCCGTGCCGGGTGACAGCTTTGCCGCGCGCCCATCTTAGCGGTCCCGGCCGCGGCTCGATCCGGATGCGCTCGTATCCGATACCGGCCGGCTTCACGCCGAGAATCTCGCTCGTGAATTCCCAGAGCGGCACCGCTCCCCAAGCATGGCAATCGCTGCGCTGGGAGACGGGGTCCTCAAGCCAAGTCGTCAAATGCAGGCCGATCTGTTCCCGCCATCGGTCCCATAACGCAAAACCGGTCTCGTACCGGCCGGCTTCGGACAAAGCCCGGAACAGAAAATACGCCATCGAGTAAGACACCTGCAGCAAGGAAGAATCCTCCATCAGCCGGCTGGCCAACCCGGTCGCGTCAGAGCCCCGGACGGCCCCCGCGAGAATCGCCCATATTTGCGCATGCTGGCTGTACGAATCGAGACCGGGCCCGTCCCGGTACAGTCCCCGCTCTTCCGAACGGCAGCTCGCGTTGACCGCCGCGACGATGGCTTTCGCCCGATCGCGGTACTCGCGGGCGGTCTCCGGCCGGCCGGTATGCGCGTTGATGACGGCCGCCTTCTCCAGCGCGTCCGCATACATCAGGTTGTACACGGTCAGCGGACCTTCGGCGGACGGAACCCCGCGGGTCCTTTCCCACTCTTTCACCCAATCGACATAGGACCAATATCCCCGAGGCGCCGCTCCGACGAGGCCGTCGCTGCCGATCCGCCGCGCGAACCAGTCCAGCACGGCATCCACGGTCGGGCGATAACGCGCCGCATGCGCCGCGTCGCCGTAGTAGAGCAAATGGTCATGCAACATCAGGATCCAATACAGCGCGAAGCCGGGAATAACCTGTGGCTGGATCGACGGATACCGGCTCAACAGCATGCCGCCGGGCAGCAGCGAGCTATGGAATTCGTAGATCGCCTTGCGCGCCAGCCTGTCGTCTCCGTCGATTGCATAGGTGAACAGCGCCTGCAGGCGAGTATCCATGCTGTACTGCAATTGCTCGTAAAACGGGCAGTCGTAGTAGCCTTCATGCATGCATCGCTGCAGCGAACGCACGCTGACGTCCCATAGCGGTCCCAGGCTTTCGTCGGACGCCTCGAAGGAAGCCCGGACTTCGAGCGGATAGCCGGTTTCCCGGTAATGCACCCGATGGACGGCGAGCGGCTCGCTGCCGGCCGAGATCTCGAGCCGGACGAACCGGAACGTTCGGAACAGGAACGTTTCGTATGCCTCGTCTCCCTCCGTCCGTCCCGAGACCGCATATCTTTCGCGATAACCGCGCAGGACTCCGCCTTCCGCCCGGTCGCGCATACCCTTGACGCCGTCCTCAGACTCGTAGCATTCCGAACACAGGAAGGCAATCTCGCTACCCCGCCCGCCGGCCATGACCATCCGCATATAACCGGTCGTCAATTCCCCGGCATCCAGCTCCACGACCGCTGTTCCGTACGCGGGCAGCCGAAGCCACTCCCGCTCGGACGAAGCTTCCCCCAGCACGGCCCCGGGGGACGTCTCGGCGCGCATCGCGCGTACGAATGCACGGTTCCTCTCGAACATCGGAGGGATCGTCCGCCTCGTTAGTTGCCAAGGCTCGAGAAAGCCGTCGTATTCCCGATGGGTCGGCGCGACGACGACGGCCCGCTTCCAATCCCGGTCGTCGTAGCCTGCTTCATGCCAGCCGTGGGGAAGGCGATCCCCTTCGACCGACTCCCCTCCGCCGACGCACGTATAGCTTTCGGGCAGAAACGCGACCGCGTCGTCGATTCGGCACACCCACGACCCGTCCGTGTCCAGCGACTCCGTTTCCCGGCCATCCCGGTCCGTTACCCTGCCCTGCAGCAGCAAGGCCCCGGTATGCGCGCTCGGAATCGCGGAAGGACGCGGCGAACCCGGCGCGTAGTGCAGCACCTTAACGGCCAACACGTTAATTCCGTCCGCCAAATACGGGGACAAGTCGACCGTTTCGTAATAATGGGTGCGCAGGTCGCCCCGCGCAGGTCCGGTCGAGACGGATACGCCGTTCACGTACAGGCGATACCGGCTGTCTGCGGATACGTCCGCGAGCAGGCGGGCCACAGAAGCGTCCGCAAGCCGGAACGTTCTGCGGAAATAGACAAGCTCGTTGCCGTCCGGCCGCCCTCTGCTGGCGCGATCCGCCCAAATCCATGAAGCCTGCCACGCTTTATTCTCTTCCATCGTCGGCTCCCCGCTTTCCCTGCCGCCGCGCGCGTCCGTTCACGGCACGAAACAAATCTTGACGGCCTCTTGTTCCCGAAGCAGCCGGACGGCTTCCGCGTAAGCTTCCAGCGGCAGCTCCTTGGATATCAAAGGTCTCATCTCCAGCTTGCCGGTTGCGATCAGCTCCAGCGCGTACTCCGCGGATTCCCGGGAGTGTCCCGGATAGCCGATCACGCTTAGCCCCGGATGGTTCAGGATGTAATCGTCCCGCTGCACGGCGAACAGCGCGACCGCTTCTTTCGTATGATCCATCATGTAACGCACGGCCGCCGGATAACCGACGCAATCGACGGCAATGTCCGACGCTCCCGCCTCCATCCGGTCGGCGAGCGCGGCCGAGCCGGCTTCGTACGTCCGGGCGGCGCCCAAAGACACAGCCAGCTCCCTGCGCACCGCCAGAGGATCGATGCCGACGACTTCCGACGCCCCTTCGGCGTTCAGCATCTGCAAGGCGATCAGCCCCGCCGGGCCGAGCCCGTTCACGGCACAGCGCTTGCCCCGGATGCCGAGGGTGTCCTTAAGCCGCAAAATCGTGCCGGCGATGCACATGGCCAGCTCCAGCGAGACGACTTGCGCGTAATGCAGGTGCGCCGGCACTTCGATGACGTCCGCCTCGTCCATTACGACGTATTCGGCGTAACAACCGGGGCGGATCTGGCCCGGGTCGCGCCAAGCGCATACGGTTTGGCCGATCGCGAGCCGCGCGCCTTCGCCGGCGGCCGCGATCGTGCCAGTCATTTCATGGCCGGGCTGACCCGGAATATACGGAAAGGGAACCGGACCTTGATTGGCGAACATGGGCTTGCCATGATAGATGTGCAAGTCCCATTGCGGGCATGTCGTGACCGCCTTCACCTTCACCAACACTTGCCCGGGACCGGGCGCGGGAATCGGAACGCGAACGACTTCCGCCTTTTCCTTGTCCCGAATAACGAGCGTTTTCATCGTTTCCATGCAATATGGCTCCTCTGTCTATCAATCTGGTCCTTCAATCGATCGATACGTCTTCCCAGTCCAGCAAAACGCCCAGACAAGCTTCGCTGCCGCCTCGGATCAACTCCCACGCTTTCTCCGCTTCGTCTGCCGGGAAGCGATGCGTAATGAGCGGCGCCGTCTTCAGCCAGCCGTCCCGAATGGCTTCAAGCGTCGCGTCCATCCGCCGCTTCGTCCAGCCCGACGGCGTATGGAGCGTAATCTCCTGCTCCCTTAGCTTCTGGATGTCCACGATGCCTTCGGTGCCGAGGTATCCGGCGGATACCAGATGGCTGTCGCGCTTCATCAGCTGCTGCAGCTCGCGCACCTGATCCATGGCGCCGACCGTATCGACGACGACCGCGATGGCTTCGCCCCGGAAGGCCGAGTCCGCCGGCGTCCGCCGGACGTTCACTGTCCGGATCGGCGCCTCCGCCAGTCCGAGCCGGCCGTCGTGCCGCCCGAGCAGCGCCACGGCGGCTCCGCGATGGGCGAGCGTCTGCGCCACCCAATGGCCGACTAGCCCGTCGCCGATGACGACGGCCAGCTCGCCCGGCGCAACGGCGGGGCGCATGCCGCAATTGTAGCCGACCTGCGCCAGCACCAGCCCCGCATAGGCGGACAGATCGTCTGCTTCGTCCGGCAGCTTCCACACCTGATCGGCGCCGGACACGGACGGCTGGATGTGGCCGGCCTCGGCGAAGAACAGCCCGGAGACGCGGCTCATCGCGACGAACACGCGGTCTCCCTTCCGCAAGTCTCGGACATTGCGTCCAACCTCGCGCACGATGCCGGCCTTCTGGTAACCGGCCGCATGCGGGAAGGGCCAGGGATCGCCCTTCCCGTACGGCCGCTCTCCGGCGATCCGCTCGCCGCGCAGGAACGAGCCTTCCGTTCCCGCGCTGATCCACGAATGCCGCACCTCCACGACGACGTCATCGTCTCCCGGCTCCGGCATCTCGACCGTTTGGAACGACACCCGGTTCCGGTCCGTGAACACGACCGCTTTTCCTTTCACTGCGCATTCTCCTCGTCTGTCTTACTTTTTGGCGTCGTATGCCTTCTGATAGAGCTCCAGGTAATGCCCCAGATTCATATCGTCCAAGCTTTTTACGTAGGAATCCCATTCCTTGTCGATATCGACGTCGCCGTTAATCGAACGGACAAGCATCTCGTTCACCCGGTTATGCAGCGTCAGTTGCAGGTCGGCGATTTCCGCGGAATCTTCGTTGGACAAGTATAGCGGCGGCACGATTCGGTCGAGCCCCGCCTTGTACGGGTCGTACTTCTCCTTCGTCTCCGTATACAGCATCTTCTCGAGCGGATTGGCCGGATCGTCGACCTGGGCCAGACGGAGCGACGACGGATTGAAGATCGGACCGGACAGCGACCAGTGCACGTTCTGTACGTTGCCCCACGATTTCAGCGGCTTCCAGATCGCTTTCTCGCCGTTGATGCCGAGTTCCCCCTCTTTCGCCCAGTCCCACTCGTCGCCGGGGCGCCCGTAGGAACTGCGCAGCGTCGTCTCGGTGTTGTACATGAAGTCGAGCAAGCGGAAGGCGGCTTCCGGATTTTTCGCGTCCTTGGTGATGACGTAAGCGCCCGTATTGAGCACGCCATAAGGATCGTATGGCGTCACCTGCACGCCTCCCGGCCCTTTCAGCGGAGGAACGGCGACGTAATCTTTCCATCTGCCGCTTTCGCCGAAAAACTGCGTGAACTCGCCCATGTGCAAGGTCGATACCGCGCCCAGGATCGGGACGCCCGGATTTTCCCCGAGCTGCTTGAGCTGGTTGCCGTCCTGCGTAAGCGCCTGCGGGTCCATCAGACCGTCGGCATACAGCCGGTGCAAATATTTGAGCCCTTCCTTCCACTCCGGCTTGTTGTAAGGCACTTCGATCTTGCCGTTATCGGCCGCGAGCCACGACAGCGGAGCATAAGTAAACGAGTTCATCAGGAAGTTCTGCACCTGCGTCACGTACCCCGTCGGCGAGCCGGAGAACGGAATTTCGTCGGCCTTGCCGTTCCCGTTCGGATCCTGCGTCTTGAACGCCTTGAGCACGTTGTAGAACTCTTCGGTCGTCGTGGGCATCGCCAGGTGCAGCTTGTCGAGCCATGGCTTGTAAATCCACATCTTCTGCATGAACATCGCGTGGAAGCCTTCGTTCGGAGCCGGCATGGCGTAGATGTTGCCGTCGGGCGCCGTGATCGTGTCCTTCACGTACGGCATCTGCTCGAACATCTTTTTTGTCTCCACGCCGTATTGGTCGATCAGCCCGTTCAGCGGGCGGAACAAGCCTTGGGCGCCGAAGATCATCTGCTGCGCCAGCGATATGCCCATCGTCATGATGACGTCGGGAAGTTGCTCTCCGCTTGCTAGCACGAGATTCAGCTTCTCCGAAGCCGATTTCTCCGGCAGGATGTCCCATTCGATGTGGATGTTCGTTTTCTCTTCCAAATATTTCGTGAATTCGTTCGTGGCGAAATCTTCGACGAGCGAGTTGGCGTGAGTCATGATTCGGATCGTCGTCTTCTCTTTCGTGATCGGCAGCTCGCCGGCCGCGGTCACGTTGCCCGTACCGGCCGGGCTTCCGACTGGCGAGCCCGAGGCCGAGCCCGCAGGCGAGCCGGTCGCGGCCCCGTCGTTTTTCCCGGAACAAGCGCTCATGACCAGTGACAAGGCAAGCAGCATAACCGCGAACCCATGAATGCCTTTCTTCAAGCCGAACACCCCTTATTGGATTTGGTTTTAGCCTTTCAACGAGCCGATCATGACCCCTTTGACGAAATGCTTCTGCACGAACGGGTACACGATCATGAGCGGCACGGTCGCCACGACGATCAGCGAATACTTCAGCAGGTTGCTCAAGCCTTCCCGCTTCGCGGCGCTCTGCACGTCGACGACCGTTGACAGCATATCCATGTTGATGTTGTTCTGGATCAGAATCTCCCTGAGCACGATCTGCAGCGGGTACAGGTTCTGGCTCTTCAGGAAAATAAACGCGCTGAAATACTGGTTCCAATGGCCGACCGCATAGAACAAAGTGATCACGGCGATGATCGGCATGGACAGCGGAAGGACGATTTTGCGCACGAAGGTGAAGTCGCTGCAGCCATCCAGTTGGGCCGCCTCCAGCATTTCATCCGGAATCGAAGTCTGAAAATACGTTCGCGTAATGACGACGTTCCAGACGCCCACCGCTCCCGGCAGCAGCATAGCCCACACCGTGTTGAGCATGCCAAGGTCGCGCACGAGAATGTAGAACGGGATCAAGCCCCCGGAGAACATCGTCGTGAACACGAATAGGAACATGAAGAGATGGCGGCCGTACAAGTCCTTCCTCGCCATCGGGTACGCCGCCAATATCGTCAGCGCCACGTTGATCGTCGTGCCCGCCGTCATGTAGAAGAGGGAATTGCGAAAGCCGGAGCCGATCAACTTGTGATGGAACACCGCTTTGTAGCCGTCCAGCGTGAAGCCTACCGGCCACAGCCATACCCGGCCCGACACGATGGCGTCGGGGCTGCTGAACGAAGCGCTCAACACGTAGATCAAGGGATACAACACCGAAAGCAGGAACAGCGTCAACACGATATAATTCAGCGCGGTGAACCAGCGGTCTCCGCCAGAATCGCGAATGGAACGGTTGTCCAATTCCAGGTCTCCTTTCCCGCTGTCGCCGTCACCACAAGCTCGCCTGTCTCGTCTTGCGCGCGACCTGGTTCACGAGCACGAGCAGCGCCAGATTGATCACGGATTTGAACAGCCCGATAAGCGTGGAGTACGAATAGTTCATGGCCGGCGAATTCAGCGCCACTTTGTACACGTAAGTGTCGATCACCTCGGACGTCCGCAAATTAAGCGAGTTTTGCATCAGCAAAATTTTCTCGTAACCGACGTCGAGCATGTGACCCATGTTGATGATCAGCAGAATGACGGCGATCGGCATAATACCGGGCAAATCGACGTGCCACATGCGTCTGAGCTTGCTTGCCCCGTCGATCACGGCGGATTCGTGCAGCGCCGGATCGATGCTGGCGAGCGCCGCCAGATAGATGATGCAGCTGAAGCCCACCATCTGCCACACGCCGGACCAGACATAGATCGATTGGAACAGTCCGGCCTTGGCCATAAACGGGACCGGCTCGAAGCCTAGCGCCTGGATGACGTGGTTAACGATCCCTTTGCGGGGATCCAGCAGTTCGAAAACGATCCCTACCATGACGACCACGGAAATGAAATAGGGCGCGTACGTGATCATCTGGACGCTTTTCTTGAACGCAAGGCTGCGCACGTAGTTCAAGCTGAGCGCCAGCAGGATCGGGAACGGGAATCCGGCGATCAGGCTGTACAGACTGATCGATAACGTATTCCGGATCAACCGCCAATATTCGTACGAGTTCACGAAGCGGTGGAAATGCTTGAAACCGACCCATTCGCTCCCCCAGATTCCTTTCGTGACCACGTAGTTTTTGAAAGCGATTTGCGCCCCGTACATCGGAACGTAGTTGAACACGATCACGAACAGGACCGGAAGCGCAAGCATGAGGTACAGCTGTCGGCCTTTGCGGATTTTCTGCCATCTCGTCCGTCCGGTTCCCCCGGAACGAAACGTCTCGGTTGTTGGTTCGCCCGGCATGCGTAGTCTCACCCCCTCTCGTGCCATCGGAAATTGTAAGCCTTTACAACGTTGCCATCCCATTATAATCTGGTGGAGGATTTCTGTATTTGCATTTAATCTTGTTGTTTACGAAGACGTCCGGTATTTTTAGAGGTGTATAATCGGGCATATTTCGAAATCTATTTGTATTTGGTTGACTTTTCGAATTTTGCAGCTGAACGGAGGCCTTCCGATGCACATCCGCAAATACGGCAATATCACGTTCACCTCCCCGCAGCGCTACGAGAGCGGCGGCATCCACCCCTATCATCACGAGATCCTGTACATCTCCTCCGGCGAAATCCAATTGACGTGGATGAACCACGTATATGAGACGAAGGGGCCCGCGCTCTTTTTCATGACGCCGAACACCCCGCATCAGCTTGCGAAAATATCGACGCAGTACAGCTTTCTGTTCATGGAAGCCGATATGCAGCACGATCCTTTCCTCAGCCTGTCGGAAATCATCCGTTGGAACGACATGCAGAGCGGGATGCAGTCGCCCTCCTATGCCTTGTCCGCCGTCATTCAAACGATGAACCTGATCCGCAACCATTTCGAATCGGAGCTGTCGATCGACAACGGCTTGCTGAACCGGCTCGTTACGGCCGAGATGCAGAAGGTCGTCGTGCTCGTGCGCCATATCGTGTCGTTATCCGTGCATGCCGGGGTCAAACCCGATAAGAAGGAACGGGGCGAATCGGAAGTCGCCAAGTCCGAGACCGAGGAAGCCGTCGAGCATTTGATGCACTTCATGGAGTCCTATTACCGGGAGAACATTACGATGAAGGATCTGACCGACCGGATTCATCTTAATCCGTCCTATTTGATCCGGGTGTTCAAGCAGATGAAAGGGATGACTCCGTTCCAGTATTTGAACAATCTGCGGATGAACGCCGCCGTCAGCCATTTGAGCTGCACGGACTTGCCGATCCAAGACATCGTCAAGCTGACCGGTTATCAGAGCATCCATTATTTCAGCCGGGTGTTCAAAAATACGTACGGCGTCAGTCCGTCGAAGTGGAGGCTGAACGGCGGCCAAGCGGAGAATGAACGGTAGCGGGAAATCCGGATGTCGATCAGGTGCAAATCGAACGTCCGGCTTCGGGAAGACGGGGCGGCTTGCGGCCCCGTCGGTTTACCGCAACAACAATACGTCGTGTAAATACATTCTCCTTGGTCCCGACTATAATAGGCTCAGTAATTTGTAAGGGCTTACAACATAGGGATCGAAGGAGGAAAATGACAATGAGAAAGGTGATTGCCTTGATCTTGCTGACCGCCATCGGCTGGCTGCCGTTCGGGGCGCTGACGGCGTCGGCAGGCGGCCAAACCGCGGCGCTGACGGCCGCGGAGCCGCGGGCCGGGCTGCTCGCCGCCATTCCGGACATGTGGAGCTTCCCCGATTCGGCTATACAGGACTTGGCCGATGCGGGAGTCGACGTAGTGGAGCTGAAGGCGGTGGCGAACGATCCGTTGGCGCATCCGAATCCAGGCGGCGACGGCGTCATGAGCGCCAAAGGCACGTACGAATTCTCCCTGCTCGACGCGCAAATTCGCCGCTGGAAAGCGAAGGGCATCCGGGTCGTGCTGGAGGTTACCCTGAACGGCTCGTTTCGACAGGATTGGTGGCCGGAGTATTACGCGGACTACGTGGCGGAGGACGGCTCGACCATTGCGAATCGCTTCAACGCGTATCTGCCCGCGCTGCAGAACGGTTACGACAGCTTCGTCCAAGCGGTGGTCGGACACTATGACGGCGATGCCGGCGTCTACGGGTTTTACATCGACGGGCCGGGTTATTACGGGGAAGTGGAGATGTTGACCGACAATTACGCCCAACCGAAGTTCTACAGCTACGATCCCAATGCCAAGGCGGCGTTCCGTTCTTACCTGCAGACCGTCTACCCGAACGTGGGCGCGCTGAATGCGGCTTGGGGCTCATCTTATGCCGGCTGGAACGATGTGCAGCCTCCTCTGCCGGACTACGCGCTGGGGGAAACCGCGATCGATTTGCGCCGAAGCTGGTCGGATTTCGTGACGTGGCGGCACGCCTTCCTGTACGGCGTCATGGAGAGGTGGCTCACGACGGCCAAGAACGCGACCGCCAAGCCCGTCGGAATCAAGATCGGCGGCGCCAAGATGGGCTCCAATCCGAATTCCGCCGCTTTCTCCGCGTCGACGGCCGACCTGCTGAAGCTGCTGGCGAGCGGCGGACATGCTTCCTTTTTCGACGACACGAACAACGAGAACTTGTCCTCGATGCGCCACAGCACGACGATCGGCAGCCAGTACGGGGTCAAAATCTGGGGAGAAGGTGATGGCGGCATCCCTGCCGTCTCGTACAACCAGCAGAGGCAGAACGCGGCCAATCTGTTGATGTCCGGCGCCGATACGATGCATTACGCCTATGTGGAGTGGCTGTTCAAGGGCTTCGATTGGAACACCGCCTCCTGGACGGGCAGCTTCGAGAAGACGAAGCCATACTATTATTTGAAAAGCCTTCACAAAACGGTCAAGCAGTATCGGCCGGCTTACGAGTCGAGCGAGGTCGCTTTCTTCCAATCGCACTATACGTCCTGGTACCGGGGAAGCGACAAGACGAACCGTGACGTCAGCCTCGTCTATGACGCCGAGATGACCCACGGCGCATACGGCGCTTACGCTTCATGGACCCGATACTTGACGACGCCGGATGTCGTGGACGAACAGCTCATTCTGGACGATATTCTGAGCCGTTACAAGGTGCTCATCGTCCCGAACACGTCGAGCACCGTCACGTTGAAGACGGTAGGCGATAAAATCAAGGAATGGGTGCATAACGGAGGCAAACTCGTCACGTTCGGAGAGGGAGCGCTCACGTACCAAATCGACGGCGACCGGCGGCTTGCGTCGCCGAATGCCTCCGACCCGTCGAACTGGAGCCTGGGCCTCAGTGGAGGCACGGCGGTGACGGCGACGGCCAGCCGCAACTGGCGCATTGCCGGCGGCAAGCCGGCCTGGCTCACGTCGTTGACGACGGCGGATCAGGGCGCCATTCCCGCTATCGACAAGGCGTTCGTCTCGCTGGCGCCGGGCGCCGTTCCTGTCGTGGAGGACGGGACCGGCAACACGCTCGTCGCCGAGTCCCCTTACGGCGCGGGCAGCGTGCTGTTCACCACGACGCGTGTGCAGAACAACGCATTCTTTGACGAGATCATGCCGAACATCCTGTCCGATTACGCCGATTCCGCGGGCATCCGGCGAAACATCCGGTTCGAGCCGAGCGTCGCGGCCACCTATGCGGGCACAAACGCCGCCAACGGAAAGAAGCTCGTCGTCTCCTACAGCGGCAAAAACCTGATGGACTCCCAGTATGACGAATCCGGGGGCGTCAATCCGCGCATAGAATTCTCCCCGTCGTTAACCGGCAACGCCGAGGTGCTGCAGTTCACGAAATACTACGGGAATCCGTCCTCCGGCACGCCCGGAGCGCGGGATACGATCACCGACGCGATTGCGACGCCGGTCACTCTTCCGGCGGAGGTCACGCACTACCGGACGGCCAGTCCGATTCCCATTTACGATGTGCTGACCACGAACCAAAATGGGGATTACCCCCGCGAGAACATGATCGACGGCATGATCGGCAGCGAAGATCACGGCTTCTGGGCCAGCACGCCGGCTCCCATCCAGACGATCATCGCCAATACCGGCAAGGAACGGGTCATCCATGCCGTCGTCATCGATCCGCGGCAAGGTTTCGGCCCGAAGAACACGGCGGTCTCGGAGTCGAGCGATGGCGTCAACTATGCGCCCGTATGGAGCGGAACGCTGCCGAATAGCCGCAAGGTTGTGTATTTCGACCAACCTGTACGGGCGCAATTCGTCAAGTTGCATGTCACTTCCTCGTACTCTGCGGACACCACCGTGCAAATCCGGGAACTGCAGCTGTACGGACCGGAGTCGGAGGACGATTCCAAGCGGGTTGCTCCGGCAAGCGTGTCCTACGCTTCGCAGAAGGCCGGGTTCCCCGCCGCGAACTTGCATGACTTGCGGGAAGATACGTACTGGCGCAGCGACGCTTACCCGACGGAGCCGGCCCCCCAATCGATCGTGTACGATCTGGGGTCCACTCATCGCGTCAACCGGGTCGAGATCCAGCCGGTACCGAATCAAGGCCCGAAGGATATCGACATCCTGTTGTCCGCCGATGGCAACAACTACAGCTTCGCCTATACGGTCACGAGCGAGAACAACGGCCAACTGCACACGTTCCAGCCGACCGCGGCCCGCTATGTCAAGCTGAATATCCGTTCGTCCTACGGCTGGAACGACGTGGGCATCGCCGAGATGGCCGTCTACGCGACTGCGGCGCGGGAGAGCGGCTACAAGGAGATCACTGCCAAAACGGTGCAGGCCTCCAGCACGCAAGGTTATTACTCCTACAACCCGGCCAGGACGCTGGACGGGGTGAAGGACTTGCCGAACGACGGCTTCTGGGTGAGCGGCAAGCCGGCTTCCGCCGAAAATCCGCAATGGCTCGTATACGATCTGGGACAGCTCCGCAAGCTGGGGATGGTCCGAATCTCGCCGCGGGCGAATTACGGGAACAAGGATACGGAAATCCAATTGTCCGCCGACGGGATCCGTTATACGAAAGTTGCCGATTACATCGCTGCCAATGCCGACCAGAGCTTTTCTTTTGGCCAGGCGGACGCCCGGTTCGTCAAGCTGCTGTTCAAATCCGGGTACGACGCGGAAAATGTGCAAATCCGGGAAACCGAGTTTTTCGGTCCCATAGGCTCAGGTAGCGATAACCGGCTGCCGATGGCGTCCGTCTCCGCCTCTTCCGTCATCTCGCCGTACGCGCCCGAACATTTGAATGACGGCCTATACGACGATAACGCAGGATTCTATGTCGGCACAGAGCCCTCGGAGAGCCATCCGCAGACGGTGACGGTCGACCTGGGCGCTTCCCGGACCGTGCGAAAGATCGCGGTCGATTCGCGGACGGGCGCTTACCCGCTCGGCCCGGCCGAAGCGATCGTGCTCGGATCGGTCGATGGCGTCCGTTACGATCGGCTCGCCGCCGGCTACTTGACGCAGGGACGGGAAATCATCGATGTCGGAGAAGCACGGGCGCGGTATATTCGGCTTTATATGAAATCCTCCTACAGCGGCGACGGTACGAACCAGCTAAACGAAATCGCCGTCTACGGCGATCCGAACGATCCCGCTCCGTCATCGGCCTACTTCTCGACCTTCAGTCCGGGCAATGCGCAAGGATGGACGTTGATGCAGAGCCTGACGGGCTACATTTATTCGAACACGTACTACTTAACGGTTACTGGAGCCGATCCTTACCTGCAGTCTCCGGATAACCTGAATATCGACGCGTCTCGCTACGCTTACGTGAAAATCAGCATGAAGAACAACACGGCGGACAACGAAGCCGAACTGTACTGGCTTCGTGACGACGACACTGTGTGGGACTTGGCCAAATACAAGCTGTTCGGCATCCGGCCGCACGACGACGGGTATACCGAGTACGTCATCGATCTGTCCGCCGATCCGAACTGGAAGGGCGTAATCCGGCAATTGCGGCTGGCGCCCGCGAACAGTGCCTCGAACGGCACGATCGAGCTCGACTATGTCAAGATCGATGCCGACGGGACTGCCCGGCCCGGGTACGATCCGAACGAGGCGATGGCGCCGCTCTGGTCCTCCAACACGATCTATAACGAATCGGTGATGCTCGTATCGGACAACGGCAGCCAGCCGGAAGCGAAGCTGCACTACACGCCGATCGGCATTTTGTCGGTCAAGGACGCAACTTTGGGAACGGAATTCGTGGAGGGGAAAGACTGGGTATACGACGCGGCATCCGGCAAGCTGAAATTGCTTCCCGGCACGAAAGCGGGCTTCATGACGACAAGCGAGCTGTACCCTGCCGCTTACCAATCCGGCTGGTCGATGTACAGGCCGGGTTCCCAATACATTCTGTACCGGGAGGGCACGGACATCTCGAGCCGGCAGTTGGCCGTTACGTACACGAAGAGCGAGCCTTGGGGCGGCCTCGTTCCGCAGTATGCAGGAGCCGACCTGCCGAAGACGGCTGCCAAGCTGGCCGCCGGCGCGCCGCTCAAAGTTGTCTTATTCGGGGACAGTATTTCCGTAGGCAGCAACGCCTCGGGTTATTCCGGAGGATCTCCTTACATGCCGAGCTGGGGCCGGTTATTCGTCCGGCAGCTGCACGATGCCTTCGGCTCCGAAGTTTCGCTGGCGAACCCGTCGATGGGCGGTCAGGTTTCGGCCTGGGGAGCGTCAAACGCCGGTCGGGTAGCGGCCGAAAATCCCGATCTGGTCATCATCGCTTTCGGCATGAACGACGGCACGTACCAGGTGCCGCCTGCCACGTTCGAGAGCAACGTGAAGTCCATCATGGACGACGTGCTCGCCGCCAACGCCAACGCGGAATTCATCCTCGTCGCGACGACGCTTGCGCGGGAAGGCGTCTGCGGGGACGCGGCTTGCTCCACTACATTCGCGGGCAACCAGGCGGATTACAAGACGGCTTTGGGTCATCTCGCTAGCACGTACGGGGGGACGGTGGTCATGGACATGACCGGCATTCATAGGGAGCTGCTGCAGCACAAGAGCTTCCTCGACATGACCGCGAACAACGTCAACCATCCGAACGATTACCTCGTCCGATGGTACGCCCAGAATGCTTCGGCGCTGCTGATCCCTTAAGTTCTGGCGAGGTTGGCCGGTTTAATCCGGCCAGCCTCGTTTTTCCGAACCAACAAGGGATTGCCTATCCCGATTGGTTAGTGCAGGCTGCCCGCTCTACGTGGGGATCCTTCGTCGTGTTTCCGGATGGCGCTTCCATGTTCGCTTTTTTAGGGATCGCCATATTTACAGCGTGTTTCATTATGTCCCTTTGCACAGCTCCAACGCTGGACGCCTGATGGGCAGATTTGCGGGGAAAGACATCTATACGACCCAAGAAAGCGAACGGTTGATCCGATTGCCGCTATATTATCAGATGTCTCAATCAGACGTGATGCACATTATCGATTCGATCTATCTTTTTTATGGCAATGGGGATCGGAGTAATATTTGGAACAAGTATCCTAACTTGGTTATCCGTTACCGCAGCGTATGTGAGGCAGACGCGGATGTTGACGACGACCCCCTATAAAAAAAACGGCGCGGTCTGCATCTCTCCCAGACCGTGCCGCTCCTCTCGCGCAAATGTCGCGATTTATGCCATGATCTTGCAAATGTCGTTCGTGAACGCAACCGGGTCCTGAATCGGCAGACCTTCGATCAGCAGCGCTTGGTTGTACAGCAGGTTGGTGTAGAGGTTCAGCTTCTCCTCGTCCTTGCCGAAGGCGGCCTTCAGAGACTGGAACACCTCGTGGTTGACGTTGATCTCGAGCACCTTCTCTGCCTGCACGTCTTGGCCGCTCGGCATCGCCTTCAGGATCTTCTCCATCTCGATCGTGACCTCGCCCTCCGTGGACAGGCAGACGGGATGGGTCTTGAGCCGCTTGGACGCCTTGACCTTCTTTACCTTGCCGGCCAAAAGGCTGTTCATCCGGTCGAACAGCTCCTGGTTCCCCGCTTCCTCGGCCGGGGTCTCCTTGTCCTGCTCGTCGGACTCGATGCCGAGATCGCCGCTCGAGACGGAACGGAATTCCTTCTCCTTGTAGGCCATGATCATCTTGATCGCGAATTCGTCGATGTCGTCGGTCAGGTAAAGGATCTCATAGCCCTTGTCCGCCACGAGCTCGGTTTGCGGCAGCTTCTCGATCCGGTCGATCGACTCGCCGGAGGCGTAGTAGATGTACTTCTGGCCTTCCGGCATGCGGGAGACGTACTCGTCCAGCGAAACCAGCTTCTTCTCCATGGAGGATGAGAACAGCAGCAGATCCTGCAGCGTGTCCTTGTTCATGCCGTAGTCGTTGTAGACGCCGAACTTCAGCTGTCGGTCGAACGACTTGTAGAACGCTTCGTATTTCTCCCGGTCGTTCTTGAGGAGGCTCAGCAATTCGCTCTTGATCTTGCTAGCGATATGCTTGGCGATCAGGCTGAGCTGCTTGTCGTGCTGGAGCATCTCCCGCGAGATGTTCAGGGAGAGGTTCTCCGAATCGACCATCCCTTTGACGAAGCCGAAGTAGTCGGGCAGCAGATCCGCGCACTTGTTCATGATCAGCACGCCGTTGCTGTACAGCTCGAGCCCCTTCTCGTACTCCTTCGTATAGTAGTCGAACGGCGTGCTCTCCGGGATGAAGAGGATCGCGTTGTAGACGACGGAGCCGTCCGCGCTGATATGGATATGCTTCACCGGCTTGTCGAAGCCGTACCGCTTCTCGTTGTAGAAGTTTTCGTAGTCCTCGGGCTTCAGCTCGCTTTTGTTTTTGCGCCAGATCGGGACCATGCTGTTGACCGTCTGCTCTTCGACGTAGTCCTCGAATTCGCCTTCTGCGCCTTCCTTCGGACGGCTGCTCGCGATGTCCATCTTGATCGGGTAGCGGATGAAGTCGGAATACTTCTTGATGATGGCGCGCAGGCGATACGGCTCGAGGAACTCGTCGTACTGGTCGTCTTCGGTGTTCTCTTTGATCTTCAGGACGATGTCGGTACCGACCGTCTCCTTGCTAGCCGGCTCGATGGTGTACCCGTCCGCGCCCGTGGACTCCCACTTGTACGCTTGATCGCTGCCTAGCGCCCGGCTCACGACGGTAACCGTATCCGCGACCATGAACGCCGAGTAGAAGCCGACGCCGAATTGGCCGATGATGTTGTGTCCGTCTTGCGCTTCGTTTTCCTTTTTGAACGCCAGGGAGCCGCTCTTGGCGATGACGCCGAGATGCTCTTCCAGGTCTTCGCGGGACATCCCGATCCCCGTGTCGGAAAGGGTGAGCGTACGATTCTCCTTGTCCGGCGTTACGCGGATGTAATATTGCGATTTGTCGAATACGAGTTGATCGTCGGTCAGCGCCCGGTAGTAGATCTTGTCGATCGCGTCGCTGGCATTGGAGATGAGTTCCCGGAGGAAAATCTCCTTCTGGGTATAAATGGAGTTGATCATCATCTCCAGCAATCGTTTCGATTCGGCTTTGAATTGCTGCTTCGCCATGAACGGACGGTCTCCTTTCGCTGTGAAGGGGAATAAGAAGGGCTTGGCATGCGCGCTTCGGCGCACCCTTCCATTTTAGCACTCCTTCCACCCGAGTGCTAAGAACATTTTTTATATATCACAACGGAAAAAGGACTGTCAATACGTTCGGAACGCAGCGCGGGTGGCAGAAACGCTAACCGAGCGCCAATGTACGTATGTAAACTACCTACATCCAGCGAAAATGCCGACCGAGCGCCAATGTGCGTATGTAAACTACCTACATCCAGCGGAAACGCCGACCAAGCGCTAATGTGCGTATGTAAACTACCTACATCCAGCGAAAATGCCTACCGAGCGCTAATGTGCGTATGTAAACTACTTACATCCAGCGAAAATGCCTACCGAGTGCCAATGTACGTATGTAAACTACCTACATCCAGCGGAAACGCCGACCGAGCGCTAATGTGCGTATGTAAACTACCTACATCCAGCGAAAATGCCGACCGAGCGCCTATGTGCGTATGTAAACTACCTACATTCAGCGAAAATGCCGACCGAGCGCCTATGTGCGTATGTAAACTTCCTACATTCTGCGAAAATGCCGACCGAGTTCCAATGTACGTATGTAAACTTCCTACATTCAGCGAAAAGGCCGACCAAGCGCCAATGTGCGTATGTAAACTACCTACATCCAGCGGAAACGCCGACCGAGCGCCAATGTGCCTCCACCGAGCCGTCTTCATGGCTAAAGAGGGAGCCGACAATCGACTCCCTCTTTGACAAATGAGGCCCTTATTTAGCGTCGCGAAGTGCAACCGAGCTCGGAATGCCTGCCACCCCTCAGGGCACACGCACGACGAACGGTACCGTAAACACTTCGCCCCGATGCTTGAACTGCCCCCAGATCTTGTAGACGCCGCTTTGCGGAAAGGTCGTCATGAACTCGGCCTTCGGACCTGAAGCCTGCTCTTCCATCGGATGCACGTGCAGATAATCCTTCGCGTCCTCCGTCAGAATGACCACGTGCCCGACAGCGCCGAGATACGGCTCGAGATCGGCGATCGGCTCCTTCGATTGCGCGTCCGAGATCGTATAGGTGAGCATCGTTTCCTCGCCGGCCTTCAGCCTGTCGAACGCCAGTTTGATTTCTTTGCCCTGGACGACCTTGGTTAGCGTCGCGTCCGGCTCGATCGGCACAGCCGGATCCGGCTCGCCCTCGATCTTTACCCACGTCGACTTGTTCATGGCGCTGCCGCCGGTCGGCACGAAGTCGGCAATGAGCTTGTACTCGCCGCCCGACGGGAAGTCGTTCTTTACTTCAAAAACGCCGTTGCCCAGGTAATCCGGGTGGATATGGTGAAAGTACGACAGGTCTTTGCTCACGACGATCAGGTGCTGCTTTTGTTCGTGCGTCACGTCGAATTGTTCGATCGGCTGACCGCCATTCGTCAGCTCGATCCGGATGGTCGTCTCTTGCTTCGCCTGCGCGGGCTGATCCCCACCGACCGTCCACTTGGCCGCGACGTCTTCGGTCGCGATCGCGCCCGGCGCATTATGCTCGCTTCCGTGCGCGTGGCCGGCGCTCGATTCGGCTGTATTTCCGTGTCCACCGTGCCCTGCATTCATCTCGTCATGTTCTCCCTTCGCACCGCAGGCGGATAGAATCGCCGCGGTCAGAATGAGAACAACTCCTGTTCGTTTCATGGAAAACCTCCAGCTTGTGGGTACGGGGATGCCGGCTTTAGACTAGCTCGTAGCCTTGCTCTTCGATCGCCGCCTGAATGTCGGCCATCGAAAGCTTGCTCTCGTCGTAAGCGACGTCGACCGTGCCGCCGGACAGATTGACCTTGCCGGACGCCCCCAGCTCGCGAAGCGCGCCTTCGATGGAGTTGACGCAGTGGCCGCAAGACATGCCTTCTACCTTCAGTGTTGTATTCGTCATGTTTGATCTCTCCTTTTCGTATTGGGGTGATCTCAAAACAAAGTATACCCCCGTACCCTATGTTTGTCAACCGTATTTTTACTGTACCCCATTACCCTATTATTGAACCGAAAAAAGAAGGATTCAGGGAATCCTTGTCGCGCAGTTTTACTTCATCAACTTGTTGATCGTCGTGAGCAGTTCGTCGATGACTTCGTTCTCGCCGTCCTGAATCCGCTCGATGACGCAGCTCTTCATATGATGCTCGAGCAGCAGCTTGCCTACGCCGTTCAGCGCAGACTGCACGGAGGAAATCTGATTCAGCACGTCGTCGCAGTAGGTATCCTTCTCGATCAACCCTTTGATGCCGCGAATTTGGCCTTCGATACGGTTCAACCGGCTGATGAGATTGCTTTTCGTCTTGTCGGAATGGTGGCTTTTGCGTTCGTCCGTGCCGCAGCCTTCGTGGACGGCCGCTTGGTCATGGGTTTCCATGCGAATCCCGCCTTTCTCTTTCAAGATAACTGTATACGACTATTTTACCATAGTCCCCCTACCTATGTCACCCGTGCACCGTACGAGCGCGAATCAGTAGGCGATGCCCACGCGCGCCCTCCCATACGTGTCGTCCGTCAACTGGCGATAGGCGAACGCCGCCGTGTCTCCGACCGAGATCTCGGAGCCCCCCACCGGCAGCAGGTCCCGTTCGACGCGATAGACGCCGGTCGCTTCCCCGTCCGGCAGGTAGGTGGGGCAAACGATCGTCCAGTTCAACGCGGACTCCCGCAGAAACTCGTAGACGCGGCGATGCTCCTCAGCGGCGCGCGTGAGCTTGCGCCTGGACTCGCCGGACTGGTAGCGCAGAAGCTCAGGCTCCGCGCGGCTCTGCAGAATGCCGGCCGTCCCGATCGTAACGAGCCTGCCGACGCCCGCCTTCTCCATCGCGGCCGTCAGCAGCGGCATCGCCGACGAAAGCGTCGTCGCGCCGTCCGTTCCCAAGGCGCTGACGACGGCATCCGGACGGACGTCCATCGCGCAGGCGATATCCGCCTCCCTCAGCGCATCGCCGGGGATGGCGGTCAGGCCCTCGCGCGGAGCACCCAGCTTGTCGGGCGAGCGGACGAGCGCGAACACCCGGTGCCCGTCCCGCAGCGCGAGCGCTGCCAGCCGTCCGCCGACGCGTCCGGTCGCGCCGAAAATCAAAAGGTTCAAGGCTCTCCCCTCCTCCCGCGTCGGCACGCGGCGTCTTTCCGGCTTCCATCCAGGTCCGCCGTTTTCTCTATCATAGAAGTCTGAACGGACGGAAGCAAGCGCGCCGTCTATCGACTTCCCCCCGCGGTGCTGAACGCCATCTTCGCGGCCAAGGACGCCTTCGCCGAACGGGGTGGGTATCCGTCTAAGCGCGATGCGCGTCAGGGGCCCGATAGGGTATAATGCAAGGAAAGGAGTTGGCATAACGGATGCGCGCGATCGACCAGTACCTGCGAAACGAGAAAGAAAAGCGGCGGGCCGCCCTGGCGGACGAGCTGGCCGCCCGATTTGCGGAACGGGCCGCCCGGCACGACCGGGAAGGATCGTTTCCCTTCGAAAACTTCGACGACCTGCGGGAGGCCGGCTTCATGAAGCTGACCGTTCCCCGGGCCTTCGGCGGCGACGAGATCTCGCTGTACGAGATGGTACAGGTCCAGGAGCGGCTGGCGTACGGTGACGGCTCCACCGCCCTGGGCTTCGGTTGGCACATCGGGCAGATGCTTCATCTGCGTACTTCCCGCAAATGGCCCGAAGGGCTGTTCGCCGACCTGTGCCGCGACGTCGTGGCCGAAGGCGCGATGATCAACTCGTTCGCCAGCGAGGCGAAATCGGGCAGCCCGAGCCGCGGCGGCAAGCCGGAGACGACGGCCGTCGCGGCAGACGGCGGCTGGCGGATCACCGGGCGCAAGACGTTCAGCACGCTCTCGCCGATCCTCGATCGCTTCGTCGTCTCCGCCTACCTTCCGGAGGAGGACACGACGGCCGACTTTCTCGTCGCCCGCTCGGACCGGGTCTTGGTCGAGGAGACGTGGGATACGATCGGCATGCGGGGAACCGGCAGCCACGACGTCGTCCTGGACGGCGCCTGGACCGGGAGCGGCATGCGCCTCGCGGGCAAAGGCGAAGACGACGGCGGCGGCTGGCTGCTCCATATCCCCGCCTGCTACCTCGGCATCGCGATGGCGGCGCGCGACTTTGCGCTCGACTATGCCCGCAGCTACCGCCCGAACCATCTCGGGGAGCCGATCGCCGCTCTCCCCGCCGTCCGGCAATCGTTCGGCGAAATCGAGATCGAGCTGCGGACCGCCCGCACGCTCCTGTACACGGCTGCGGACCGCTGGGACCGCGAGATCGCGGACCGTCCGGCGCTGAAGCCCGAGCTCGGGCTCGCCAAGCACGTCGCCACCAACGGCGCGATCCGGATCGTCGATCTGGCTATGCGCATCGTCGGCGGCGCCAGCCTGTCGCGCCGGCTTCCGCTGGAACGCTACTACCGCGACGTCCGCGCCGGCCTGCACAACCCGCCCATGGACAGCGCCGTCCTGCAGATGCTGGCGTCCGCCGCGCTGGACGAGCGAGCCTGAGGATACCGGACGTCTAGAAGGCGTCCCGGAAAGCGACGGTCGGCGCGACCGGATCGGCGTGGATGAAGTATTCATGCTTGCCGAAGCGGCTCAGCGCCTCCCGGTCGGGCAGCCATACCCACTCGTCCATCTCCGTCTGGCAGCGATGCGCGCGGAAGGCGGCGAGCTTGGCCTTCAGATAGGCGGACACGTCGATCTTGACGATGTCGTGGCGGGTATAGCCGTACCGCTCCGGCCGCGACATCGCGTCGCCGAAGGTGATGTAGTACAGCGACGCCGTCCGCTCGGCGCGCCGGCACGCGGCCGTCGTCGCCTTGCCGATCGCGCAGTGGTCCGGATGCCCGCCCATGATCTCATGGAACGTGAGGACGACGTCGGGGTCGATCTCGCCGAGGAGGGATTCGATCCGCGCCGTCAACTGCTCCTCGTCCGCGAACTCTACCGTCTTGTCGCGGATGCCGAACAGAATCAGGCGACCGATCCCGAGAATGTCGCAAGCCTCCCTCAGCTCCCGCTCCCGTGCATCCGCCATCGTCTCGCGGTTCAGATACGGCGGATTGCCCATCCGCCGCCCCATTTCGCCCCTCGTCGCGCTGACGAGCGTAATCTCGTACCCTTCCGCCGCATACTTCGCCAGCGTCCCCCCGCAGATGAACGACTCGTCGTCCGGGTGCGCGAACACCGCCAGCAGCTTGCGCGCCTCGCCTTGCTGTTGTTCGTTCATTCTGCAAACGGCTCCTTCCCCAGATGCAGGGCGACGTTCATCCGTCCCCTGTCGTCATAGCCCGCCAGCAGCAGACGTCCTGATCCGTCGACCTCCGCGTGCGTGAGCGCCTCCATGCGCAGCCAGCCCCGGTCTTCGAACCGCAGGGCGACGCGATACGGCCCTTCCCCTTTTACATGCGCTTCGGTGACTTTTACTTTAAAATTGCGTACGAATACGAACGAAGTCGCCTCGCTGTGCACGTAAACCTCCGCGCCGACGAACTTCCGAAGCTCCGCTTCCGTATGCTGCCTGTCGATTGGGATCATGGCGACCTTCCTTTGCCTCCATTATAGGATTGCCTCTCCCCCGATTGTACCATAACCCGGCTGCTCCGCCTTTTGAGCATATCCCTCTTTACGAATAGGAACATATGTTCTATAATGGAAGAAAATTGCTTGCCAAGAGGTGGATTTCATTGGTACGGAGACTTCCTACGCCTTACAGCTATTCGCAAGCCGTCGCGGCCGGAGATTATGTCTTTCTCGGTCTGCAGCGGGGATTTGGCGCCACCTTCACCGAGCAGCTCCGGAGCGCGCTCGACGGATTGACGGACACGCTGGCGAGGATCGGGACGTCGCCGGATCAAGTCGTCAAGCTTCACGTCTATCTCAAGCACATCCGCGATCTGCCCGAGATGGAGAAGACGATGGCCTCCTACTTCTCGGACGGCGCGTATCCGGCCCGGATGACCACGACGACCGAATTCATCGACTCCGACTGCCTGCTCATGATGGACGGCGTCGCCTATACGGGAATTGCTTAAACGATAGAGAGTCGATATCGATCGGACGCATGCGCGCATGCGTCCGTTTTCCGCTGCCGTCCCGGTAGTCTCCGGCCTGCCTCCGACTGCATTTTTCCCGCCAAAAGCCGATAAAGAGAATAGACTTCCGAAACGCGAACAGACGGGATGAGACTAACACATGGACAAAGCGTGGATGAAAGAAGCAAGCTTCCTGATCGTGGACGACCAAGCGTTCAATATCAGCCTGCTCGAGCGGATCCTGCACCGCAACGGGTATGTCAATCTGCGCAGCACGACGGATCCCGCGAGCTTCGAGCGCCTCTATCACGAGGTCCGGCCGGATCTGATCCTGCTGGATTTGCATATGCCGGGCATCGACGGCTTGACGCTTTTGAAACGGCTAAGGGAATGGATCCCCGACAGCAACTTTTTGCCGGTCCTCGTGCTCACGGCCGACGTCTCGCCGGAGAAGAGGCAGGAAGCCCTCCACCTGGGGGCGAACGACTTCTTGACCAAGCCGCTCGACAAGGCGGAGGTCGCCCTGCGCATTCAGACGCTGCTGAAAACGAGGTTTCTCCATTTGCAGCTGCAGGATCAAAACCAGTGGCTGGAGCGGCGGGTGCAGGACCGGACGTCGGAGCTGGAGCTGGCCAAGCAAGAGATTCTGCAACTCCTCGCGCGAACGGCGGAATACCGCGACGACGAGACGGGGCAGCATACGCAGCGTGTCGGAGAGCTCGCGAGGCGGATCGCGGCGGAGCTGGGACTGCAGCACGAGGAGATCGACCTGATCGCCCGGGCGACGCCGCTGCACGATATCGGCAAGATCGGCATCTCCGACGATATTCTCTTGAAGCCGGGGCGATTCACGCCGGAAGAGTTCGAGCAGATGAAGCGGCATACGACGATCGGGGCGAGCATCCTCGAAGGGACCGTCTTTCCCGTTCTGCAGCTCGCCGGGACGATCGCGCTGTCCCATCACGAGAAGTGGAACGGCACCGGCTATCCGAACGGCCTGAGCGGAGAAGACATCCCGCTGGCCGGACGAATCGTCGCGCTGGCGGACTTTTACGATGCGCTCACGCACGAACGTCCTTACAAGCAAGCCTGGTCGCACGAGCAAGCGATCGAAGAGATCCGTCGGCAGAAGGGCGTGCACTTCGACCCCCATGTGGTCGAAGCGTTTCTGCGCGTCGTCTGACGCGCCGACCCGTTTCTCCGCTATTGCTCTCCAATGAAAGAGGGACGCCTATTTTAGAGAATGTCTCCCAGAACGCGAAACGAGCCTTAGAAGCGACTCTAGAGGCTCGTTTTTCTTTGAATATTCAGTTCAACTCAACAAGGGGGACTGGATTTCCAGTCTTTCTTATCGCTGCGAAAACCTGTATGCCTTCGGAGTCAGGCCGAATCGTTTCTTGAAGGTAGCGGAAAAATACGACGGATTATCGAATCCGACCATCGTCGCGATTTCCTGCGTTTTGATTTCGGATTTCGCGAGCAGCTCTCTGGCCTTTTCCATTCTGATTTTGGTGATCGCTTCCGTGACGGTTTCTCCTGTTTCCTTGTGGAAAAGCCGGCTTAAATAACTGCTGTTCACGTAGACGGCATCCGCGATCGTCTGCAGTTGCATTTCCTGATGGTAGTTCTTGTGAATAAATGCCAACGATTCCGCTACAATCGCATTGCTTTCCGATGCGTTCCTGAAGCGTGAGGAATTCTTCACTTCTTCCATCAGCGCTTGCGCCACATCCGCAATCGTATCGCACGACAGGAACCGGTCATGAATGCCGCTGGCCGATTCATGTGACCGCTTCCATAACAGCAGACACAATTGGATCGCCGCCAGCTTGTACTTTTCCACAGCGTGCTGAAATATTTTTTTGACTTCAAAGCCGACGCGGATCTCTTCAAGAGCGCTATCCAAGCGGTTGTCCTGCACGAGTCCGAAGATTCTCTCGCAAAACGCATCTGCCATTTGCTGGTAGGATTCCGCTCGCGCGCGCATGTCGCTTCTGAAAAATACGACGTCATTCTCCGCTTCGAAACCAAGCGAGATTGCCGCTAAAGCTTCTTGGTAAGCCGTATGGATTTCGGTGATGCCCTGATGGTTGCCGCTGATTCCCGCCGAGATCCGGAGGCCGAACAGCGTGTTCGCGGATTGGATCAAATCTTGGCAGACAAAAGCGATTCGCAGTTCATCGGCTTGAATCAGAACGCCGATTTTATCGCTGCCGAGTGCAAACGAATAGGAGTAGAACGATTGAAAGGCGGTGTAAATCAAATTCCCGACGGATTTCAGTTGCGATTGGTCCGATTGGCTTCGAAGGGAATGGATGTCGAACAAACCCAGGGAGAACGATTGAACGTCGATACCGTACTCGACGCTTTTATCGAGAATCGTTGTCGGATCCGACAAAATGCCATAAACCGTGTCCTGAAAAAACTTTTCCCGAACGAGCGCAAACTGGCTTCTCGTTCTGTTTTCTTTGTCCAGCATGCCTATGGCCTTATGGATAGCTTGAATGATCTGCTCGTTCGTCGTCGGTTTTAGGAGAAAGTCGACGACGCCGTATCGAATCGCTTTCTGCGCGTATTCGAAATCGGCATACCCCGTCAACATGATGATTTTCATATGCGGATAACGTTCGTAAAGGAATTTCGAAAGCTCCAATCCGTCCATGCCCGACATTTTGATATCCGTGATTACGATGTCCGGCAGAAGGACATCGATCTGATCTTTGGCCGCCAGGCCGTCACCCGCTTGCCCCGCAATCTCGCAACCGCATTGTTTCCAGTCGATGAAATGGGTAAGACCCGAACGAATGATCGGCTCGTCATCCACGATGAACACCCGGAACATAGGTGCGCCCCTCCCCTGTTATTGGCCCGGTCCCGTTCTCCGGAACAATTGCCGTGTCCTCGGGAATCCGAACCGTTACTTTCGTGCCTTCTCCGATCCTGCTGTCAATGCTTATCCCATAAGGGTTTCCGTATAACATTTGAATTCTGCGGTTCACGTTCTCCAGGGCGATATGGTTGTGCGCCCCGCCGCGTCCAGTCGGAACGGAATCGAAGCCGACGCCATTATCTTCGATCAAGAATAGGATATCTCCTCCCTCGCGGCGAATTTCCACGAGCAATTGCCAATCGCCTACCTTCCGCTCTAAGCCGTGTACGATCGCGTTCTCTACGATGGGCTGGATGCTTAATTTGGGCAGCAGCAGATCGCGGATCGAATCGTCTCCGATCTTGATGTCAACCTGCAGCCGTTCTCCGAAGCGCTTTCTTTGCAGGAGAATATAAAACTCGATATATTTCAATTCCTCGCTGATCGCCGTTTTCTGTTGGCCGTTCCCGACCAAACCGGATCTCAGCATGTAACCGAGCGAAGTGACCATCTCATGGATTTCGACCTGGTTGCTCATTCTCGCATACCAACTGATCGTTTCCAACACATTAAACAAAAAATGCGGGTTGATTTGCGCGTACAGGGATTTCAGTTCCGACTCCTGGAGCAGCAGCTTTTTCTCGTAAACGTCCGTAATCAAATATTCCATTTCCTCCGACATCTTATTAAACACCATGGCGAGCTTATTCAATTCCACCTCTGTATAAGCGGGCATCCTCGTCGAATAATCTCCTCTCCGGATCAGCTCGATGCGCTTTAACAAGTCGATGATCGGCCGGGTTACTTTGGAGGAAATAAAGTATCCGACAAGCAGGAAGAAGAACAAGATGCCGAGAGCGATCGGAATAAACTTGCCGAACGATTCGGATAAATGGGATAACGCCTGGTTTTGCGGGATGAGTATGAGCGACGTCCAATTGTATCGCTTGATTTCCTTGGCGGCGACGAAATAGGAAACATCGTTTAGTCTCACTGAGCTGAATAGGGAGGTGTGAAGAAACCGGATCAACCCGGGGTCCGCCGTGTGTCCCAGCAGACTTGTATTCCCGCTGGACAAAATCGAGCCGTCCCCGTCGATCAGAAAAACCTGCGAATTGTCATAATGAACGATGCTATCGTAGAGGGCATTCATTTTGGTTTCGTTGATGCCGAAAATGATTTTTCCCTTATAGCTGTAGTCCAGAAAGCTTCTAATGTTTTTTACGAAATACAGGATCGGGTCATCAGGTGTCGGGTTTACGATCTGCGTTTGCTCCGGCTCGTTGTCAATCGACTTATACACCGCAATGTTCCGGCGAACCTGCACATCCATATTTCCGTATTTTCGCAGAACCGAGTAGTCGTTACCGTAATCGTCGATGATGAACACCGAATCGAGGATGTTCTTCTCCCACAAGTAATGGTTGGACAACAAGTAAATCATTTGCCGCTCGATTTCCGTTTTCCTGCCCCATTTCTCGTAGGGACTGGTCGGCGGCTGGTCTTCAAGGTTGGTGTTGATCACCGGATTGGATATAAAGGAAATCATGGCGGAGTCGATCATCTCGAGCTGCGCCTCCAAGTTATCGTTCGTTTGCTCCAGCATGCGGGTGAGATTGTCGTTCGCATTGTTCCTCAATATTGTATGGATCGACTGGTAAAAATAAATTCCGATGATGGATAAGGAAAAAAATACGAGAAGCAGCGTCATGGAAATGACTTTAAAACGAATGCTCTTGACGGAACCGGAGGTAAAAAGCCGCGCCACATTCAACACATCCATATCATATGATGTAATACATAATTACATATATGTTCCGCAAATGCATAGGGTTGAAGTAAAAATATTGATCGAACGTAAAAATTCTCATAGAAATACGCGGAAGAAACGTAAGCCAACCACAATAATATGGAGATTTTCCGCCACTGAAGTCAAATTTTTGATTGGTATATGTAGAAATATTGCATTAACAACCTCTGCACGCTTCATTATACTGATTAAGCGAAACAAATCAAAGGAGGAATGGATGCTTTGAAAAACATTTCAAAGTACGTCATTATTTCTGTCATCTGCGCTTTGCTAATCGCCGGCTGTTCAAGCAAAAGCAACATCCAGACAAGCTCCGGCAACGCCGGGGGCGGAAAACAAGTTACTTTGAACGTGCTGAACTATCATGTCGGCGAAGATTACGCCGCTCCCTTCTTCAAAAAACTGTTCGATGAATTCCCAAACTCCGATTTGGGCAAAGGTGTCAAATTCAATTTGCAGGAAATTCCGACAACGGATGCCTATGCGCAAAAAATCAAAGTTCTGTTCGCCACAGGCGATCTTCCTGATATCGTTCTGACCACCGGGAACTACATCCTTGATTTGGCCGTCAAATCGGGCAAAATCGCGGATCTTACGCCCTACTTCGATGCCGATCCGGCATGGAAATCTTCGTTCGATCCCGATGCGCTGGAACGAAACAGCATCAACGGCAAAATCTATGCCGTGCCTAACCAGAAGGAAATCGCCATGATCTACTTCAACAAAGCGCTGTTCAAAAAAGCGGGCATCGAGCCGCCGGAAACCTCCTTCGCGTCCTGGGACGAATTTTTCGCCGCATGCGAAAAGCTCAAGGCGGCCGGCATTACGCCGATATCGCTGGACACGAATGACTTCGCTTGGCTGTCCTCGATGTTTCTCGGCGCCATGATCGGCACCGCGAACGAAGCGGGCAATCAATTTATGAACACGATGAAACCTATGAACTTCAACACCCCCGAGGTTGTAGACGCTTTAAAAAACTTGAAAACGATGCTTACCCAGTACACGACGAAAGACGCCGTCGGCGGCAAATACGATCCGATGGCCGCCCACTTCTTGATGGGCGAAGTTGCCATGATCGCCAACGGTCCGTGGATGGTGCCGGATTTCAGCAACAAGGAGAAGGCCACCCCGGGTCTGCCGGATCAGATCGGCGTTATGCTCTTCCCGAAAGACGGGATGGTCAGCGTGCCGGGAACCGGCGACATGGTAGCCTCCGGAGACAAAAACAAAATAGACGCCGCCGTCAATTTCTTGAAATACGAGACTACACTCGACAACCAGATTACGTCTTTGAAGATGACCGGAATCATCCCCGTCTCTCCCCAAGCGGTCGTCCCGGACGACTTCAACAAGGAGAATCCCATCGTCGGCCGAATGCTGGAATTGTCGACCAAAGCCAAGTATCTATTCGGAGAAAACCAGGCCAACTGGTATCAGAATACGCTGGATACCTTGAGCCGACAGTTGCCGGAATTGGCCTTCGACAAGATTACGCCGGAGGAGCTCGCCAAGCAACTCGAAGAAGTCGCGCAAAAAAATAAGTGATCCAGACAAGCAAGAGCGTATCGGGCTGTCGCTCCATGCGCTCTTCTTCCGAATGGAGGTATGATTGTGGCGAAGAGGTTATGGGTCCTGTTGTTCGTCACCCCCTGTTTGCTTATGTTTATCGTCTTCATCGGCATTCCGCTCGTCAACGTAACCTGGACTTCTTTCGCCGATTACACGACATTCTCTCCGCCGATACTGTCCGGATTGGGGAACTACAGAGAGCTGCTTCATGACCGCAGCTTTTGGCAGGCCTTTCGAAATACATTGTTATGGGTGCTCATGCAATGCACCGTCGGGGTATCCGTCGGCTGCATCGTGGCTCTGCTGCTCTTCCGGAAACCGTTCGGCTGGAAATTTTTCCGGGCCGTCTATATGATTCCCAGCATCATTCCGACCGTCGCGACGGGCATCATGTTCTATTTGCTGCTTAATCCGGAGCTAGGCATCATTAAGCCGCTGCAGCATCTTGCGGGCCCCCATAGTCCTGCAATCAACCCGTTCGGCAACAGCTCCTATGCTTTTTGGGCATTGACGCTGACTTGGTTGTTCTACTCCGCCATCAGCACGATCATTATCATGGCCGAACTTGGAACCATTTCCGATGCTTTGCTCGAAGCCGCGAAAATCGACGGAGCCACCCGATTTCAGATCGATCTGCACATTCTGCTCCCTCTGCTGCGCAACATTTTAGGCACCTGCGTGATTCTGGCGGCCGTCGGCATGATCACCCAGTTTGACACGATCTACGTCACGACCAGAGGCGGTCCAGGATCGTCGACGCTAAATCTTTCTGTGTTTTTGTATAATACCGCGACGCTCGACAACAACTACGGACTCGCTAACGCGATCAGCGTTGTCCAAATTCTCGTAGGTCTGATATTGGTTTTTTTGATCGGGAGGGCGTTCAAGTTGGGTGATTCCAATGAATAGGAGCGACACAATGAACCGCAGCCCGGCTCCGGTTTTCCATTATGCAGTGCTGATCGTCATCGCACTCATTTCGTTGGGGCCTATTTTATGGGTGCTGGTCGGCTCTTTCAAGACGCGCAGCGAAATTTACTCGTCGGCTTTCTCGCTCCCGCGCAGCTTCGGATTCGCCAATTACACGGATGCTTTCCGACTGGTCCCGATCGGAAAATACTTTATGAACAGTCTAATCGTATGTACGGCGAACACCTTGCTGAACATTCTGGTCGTGGCCGCTTTCGCCTACATTTTGGCGCGGTTCGATTTTCGGACGAAGAAGCTGCTCGTGGCCGCGATCGCCTCGGTCATGCTGCTACCTTCCCAATCTTTGGCCGTTCCGATCTTTACGCTGCTTAGATCATTCCATCTTCTCGATACAAAAACCGGCTTAATTCTGATTTATGCGGCATTCGGCATTCCCGTTTCTTTCTTCATTCTGCGAAGCTACTATTTGAGCATTCCCAGGTCACTGGAAGAAGCGGCTAGCATAGACGGCGCCGGCTTCCTGACAACGTTTCTTAAAATAATCGTTCCTCTGTCTTTGCCGGGATTGGTTACGGCGGCCATTCTGCAATTTCTCAGCACGTGGAACGAGTTTTTCTTCGCGCTCGTTCTGACGAGCGGCGACCAGGCGAGAACGGTTCCGATTGCCCTCAGCTACTATTTAGGCACGTTTTCGAACAATTACCCGGCTTTGTTCGCGGCGGTTATACTGACGATCTTGCCTCCTATCGCCATCTTTGTCTTCTCGCAGGAAAAAGTCGTGGAAAGTCTGACCGCCGGTGCAGTCAAAGGATGACCCATCCCTAAAGAAATCGGAGTGAGCCCCATGAATCCAGTGAAAATCGCGCTGATCGGCGCCGGGCAGAGAGGCCATGTCTACACCAAGTACGCGTTGACCCATCCTCAGGAAGCGAAAGTCGTGGCGGTGGCCGAAGCCGACCCGGCCCGCAGGCGGGAATTTCGCGATTTGCACAGTATCGAAGACGGCAATACATTCGCAGACTGGCGCGATATGTTGGCTGCGCCGAAGACAGCGGACGCCATCCTGATCTGTCTGCAGGACAGGATGCATTATGAGCCGACCATCCAAGCGCTGGAAGCCGGATATCACGTCCTGCTGGAAAAACCGATGTCGACCGATCCGCTGGAATGCTTGCTAATGGGAGCGAAAGCGGCAGAAATCGGCACGCATTTCGATATTTGCCACGTGCTCCGGTACTCTCCTTTTTTCGCGACATTGAAAAAGCTGCTGGCAGAAGGAACAATCGGCCGACTTATGAGCATCCAGCATAACGAAAATGTCGCATACTGGCACCAAGCGCACAGCTATGTCCGCGGCAATTGGCGCCGAAGCGACGAGTCCAGCCCGATGATTCTGGCCAAATCCTGCCACGACATGGACATTTTGCTGTGGCTTGCCGGATCAGACTGCGTCCGGGTGTCTTCCTTCGGTTCGCTTTCCCATTTCCGTTCCGACAATGCGCCGGAAGGCGCGCCGCTTCGCTGCCTGGACGGTTGTCCGGCGCAGAACACGTGTCTGTATTATGCGCCGAACACTTATTTGACGAACAACACCGATTGGCCGACGTCCGTTATCTCCAACGACATGAGCTACGAAGCGAGAGCCGCAGCCCTGATGACCGGGCCGTACGGACGCTGCGTCTACCATTGCGACAATGACGTAGTGGATCATCAAGTGGTCAATCTCGAGTTCGCCAACGAAGTGACGGCTGCGTTCACCATGAGCGCTTTTACGAACGAGAACCACCGCACGATCAAATTGATGGGGACGCGGGGCGAAATTCGCGGAGCGATGGATAAGAACGAGATTGAAATCATCCGCTTCGGAAGAAGCGAGAAGGAACTCATCACGCTTGAAGGAATTGAAGGGCATATCGGCCATGGCGGCGGAGATTCGCTTACGATCGCGAATTTCATCAGCTCGATAAGCGACGGCAGCGGCGAAAGAAGAACATCCGCCCAGGCTTCCGTCCAAAGTCACCTCATGGCCTTCGCGGCAGAGCAGTCTCGGCTTACGCACCAAGTCATCGACATGAACCGGTATACCAACGAATTGACGCTGTTAGGGAGGGATACGCGATGACCGTCGAAATTCGACTCGTCCGGCAAGAAGAGATGAAATCCGCAATCGATGCGGCCGATGCCATTTTTCGCGCTCCGGGGATGTCCTCGATGGGAACGGCGTTTCCGTTTATTTTCTCGGAAGCCGTTTCGCATTCGCATGGCTTGTTCGAGAACTCCAAGCTCCTCGCGTTCATGGGCCTTGTCCCTGCCAATGTACGTATAGGGAGCGCCAGCTTAACCGTCTTTTCCCTCGGATCGGTATATTGCATGGAGGAGGCCCGCAATCGCGGCTACTCAAGCCGGGTGCTGGACGAAATCCAGGCATACGGACGTACAGCCGGCGCCTCCCTGCTGCTCGTCTCGGGTGACGGCCCGCTGTACGCCCGGTCCGGATGTTTGAAATTCGGGGAAGTTTACCGTTTCGCGCTCGATCGCGCTTTTGCCGAATCATGGAGGAATCGTCTCTCGGATATTCAAGTAACCGAAGCGATTCACCGGGATACGCCGCTTCTCCATCGTCTGGCTTCCGCACGCCGGTTCGCTTACGAAATGAGCCTATGGGATTTCTCTGCGCTGATCCGTACGGAAGCGAATATCAGCAGCCGGAAAATGACCCAGCGCGTCTATGTCGCCAACAGAAACGGCAATCCCGCCGCTTTCGCCGTCGTGGCGTTGCCCGGACCCTCGTCGCAAGGAGCTTCTCCTGTCATCGTAGAATGGGCCGGCGAGATCGGGGCGTTTCTTCAAATCGCGTCCAACGTCATGCTTGGCGCCGGTCTGGAACAGCTGACGCTTACGGCGGAAGGGTATGAAAAGGAATTGCTCCAAGCCTTGCGCGATGTTCCCATGGAAAAAAGACGGAATCAAGGAACGGTATATGTGTTCGATGCGGAAACTTTATTTGTGCAGTTGAAGCCCTACTTCGAGGAGATCGATCCGATCGCCGGCCGGCATTTGAGCGTGAAGAACGGCGAAAACGGGAGAGCGATCATATCGCTGCCCACTCTTCATGACGTCGAACTCAGCCGCGAGGCTTTCGTGTCGCTTCTATTCGACCCCCAGCCCGATCTGCCGCTGTCCGCGGAATGGAGCCAAGCTGCGGCCAAATGGTTCCCGCTCCCGTTCCCCTATACGGACAGTTTAAACTTCGTTTAATCAGGGCGCCCGGACAAACGTCCGAGGGTTTCTCCGGATCATGCCTCTCCCCTAACTTCGGATAAATGATAGAGCACTGCTGCGGTGCTCTATTTTGTTGCAATGATTCTGATCAGCTTTGTCGGCAGCTCGTTTAAATCGGTAATGTCCAGGAACTTGTCGCTGCCTTATATACGTCCGAAGACGTCTTTGTCATGGCCGATAAATGTCTCTTTGATTCGTTACTTCGGTAACTCCCCGTCCGCGTCCGGCTGCCCGCCGGCCTCCAAAGCTTCGATCATCTCCGGGATTCGCACCGCCTGCCCGCCGTTCAGCCGCGAACGCTCCGCCGCGAAAGCCATCAAGTGGCTCTGCAGGGACGCGCTCGCCGAGGTCAGGCCGGCGGCAGCGCTTCGCTCGAACTCGCGCACATGCTTCACGAACGCCCCGACCATCACCTCGTCGCCGCCGCCGTGACCGTCTCCGGCGACGCCGCACCGGACTTCGACCCGCTCGCCGGTCGAGAACCGGTACAGCGTGAACGTCCCTTCCTCCATATCCCCGGTGATCTCCCCGCGCGTACCCATGATCTGCACCCGCCGCGAGCCGCCCTCGGTGAAGCCCGACATCGTAAAGGTCGCGCTCGCGCCGCTGGCGAAGCTCAGGCTCACGACCTGATGATCGACCACGTCGTTGTCGCATCGGTATACGCAGCGGCCGAAAGATCCTTCGCGCAGCGCCTTGTCGATCCCTTCCGGGCTCAGGTCGCCGGTGATGTACCGGGCCCAGGGATGATCCGGCGGCTGCCGGTACAGCCTCAGCGCCGAAAACGGGCAGTCCCGCTCGACCGCGCAGCCGTCGATGCAGCGGTCCGTCGCGCCTTCCGGCGCGTGCTCCGCCCGGAAATGCAGCAGGGAGCCGAACGAGCTCACGCTGATGCAAGGCTCGTCCATCAGCCAGGAAAGGATGTCGAGGTCGTGGCACGACTTGGCCAGGATCATCGGACTCGTCTCCGCGCTCTTGCGCCAATTGCCCCTGACGTAGCTGTGGGTCATATGCCGGTAGCCGACGTTTTCGGTCAGTTGGATCCCCGCGATCTTCCCGATCTCGCCCGCCTCGATCGTTCGCTTGATCCCGGCCCAAAACGGCGAGTACCGCAGCACATGGCTGACGACGAGCAGCCGGCCGCCCGCCGACGACGCCTGTGACAGCCGGACGCACTCGGTCGGATCCGGCGACATCGGCTTCTCGAGCAGCACGTGGTAGCCGAGCGCGAGCGCCTTCATCGTCGGCGCGTAATGCATCCGGTCCAGCGTGCTCACGATCATCGCGTCGGCGATGCGTCCCTGCTCGAATACCCGCTCCCACGAGGCAAAGGCGTTGTCCTCGCCGATGCCGTGCTTCTCGGCGAACTGTCTCCGCCGCATCTCGTCCGGCTCCGCCACGGCGACGATACGCAGATCGTTCGGATATTTCTCCGCGTAAGGCCCGTAAATGTATCTTCCTCTGCTGCCGGCGCCGAGCAGCACCGCTGTTATTGGCTTCAATCTCGCTCTCTCCCATCTTTCGTTCGGTGTCACTCCCGATTGTACGGACGCCGCCGGACGATCGATAGAGATCGTTGCTTACATTCCGTATACATCTGTTTACTTTCGTTTGTCGCGGAACTCCTCGTTTTCCCCCGGCCTCGCCGGTTGCGGCTGCAAGCGACGCGTCCGATACTCCTGCGGCGTCAGTCCGTTTTGCTTTTTAAAGAACCGGATAAACGCCAGCGCCGAACCGTACCCCAGCGCGACGGCGACGTCGCCGACCTTCGGCGAGCCGCCTGCCAGCATCTCCTTCGCTTTGATGTTCCGGTATTCGTTGATGTAGTCCGACAGGCCGATCCCGGTCATCTGTTTGTACAGTCTCGAAAAGTAAGACGGATTCAGTCCGACGTGATCGGCGATCGCGTTCAGCGAGATGTCCTTCGCGACATGCGCCTCGATAAACCGGTGCGCCTGCTGCACGATCTCGGCGGGAAGCTCGGCGCCCCGGGCGGCGTTCCAGTCGAATATGCAGATCGCCGTCTGCAGGAAATAATCCCGCAGCGAGATCCACAGATCCGGCTCGCTGAAGCGGATGAGCGGCGTCAGGTCGTGTACGGCGACCAAATGCTCCCGAAGCGCCGGACTCTTGTTGATATAGGCGAGGAAGATCGCCGAGAGCGCATGGAACAGCTCGATCTTGCGCTCGAACGACGGCTGGTCCTCCGCCCATAGTTCCGACAACGCCAGATACTGCTGGCAAAACTCCTCGCGGCGGCCGTTCTCGAGGCATTTGCCGATCAACTGAACGCGGTGATGGAGAATGTCGTCGCCGCGCGGTCCGCCCGCCTCGTCTCCCTCCGCGGCGCGCCGTTCGTCGGCATCGATCAGGATGATCTCGCCGGACAGCCCCATCCCGTAGGCGAATCGGAGTTTGAGCGCATGGAAACGGCCGGACACGCCGCTCCAGTCGACCGGCTCGCTCCCCATGGCAAAGGAGACCGGCAGCTTCAGCAGCTCTTTGCACGTCTGTTGGATCGTCTCCAGCATGCAGCTGGCGTACGTTTGCGATTGCCGCCAGAGACGTTCGCAGGAGTCTTCACCCTCCCCTTCCGGCTGCAAGAACCACACAAGCTTGGTCTGCTCGTAGACGAAGGAATAACATCGCACGAGCGGGGCGAGAACCTCCTCCGCGATATTTTGCACGGCGTAGAGGAACAGCGCCTTGTCCGGAGGCGTCGTCGTCTCCGTCCAGGCGTCGATCCGCCCCAGCAGCAGCAGAACGGGCCGATCCGCGCGCAATGGCAGGTCGAGCTCCCGAAAATGCCGCTGCAGCCCGTCTTCCGAGATCGAATGCCCTTGCAGAATCCCGGTCGCATATTCCTTTTGCAGCGAAGGCATCGCCCGGCGCATCCGCTCGTTCGCCCTCCGGATCAGCTGCTGCTGGACGCGTTCTTCCTCAAACCGTTCGATCGCCCGCTCGACGGAGCCGACGATCTTCTCGTCGCTCTCGATCTTCAGAATATATTCGAAGCCGCCGTACTTCACGGCGCTCTGCACGTAGTGAAAATCGTTGTGACCGGTCAGGAAAATGACCTTGCAAGCGGGCCATTGCGCCCGAATCTCCCGCAGCAGCTCGATGCCCTGCAGTCCCGGCATCTGAATGTCGGACACGACGATATCTACGCGCGTCTGCCCTAGCACCGCCAGCGCCTCCTCCCCGGAATACGCTTTCAAAAGCTCGAGCTGCAGATGGTTCTGCGCCTCGAACAGCTCCGTCAGACCATCTACGATGATCGGCAGATCGTCTACGATCAGCATGGTGTACATAGCACGCCTCCTCAGGCAGTCTGTTCGTTCGCCGTCGAATGGCCGAATAGGATTCGCACCTTGAGCCCGCCGAGCTCCGAACGCATCATCGAGATGCCGAAGCCGGGACCGTATCGGAGCTGAAGCCGGCGATGCACGTTGACGAGGCCCGTCGTCTCCTCCAGCGGTTGCCCGGTCACCCGGAGCTTGCGATTCATCTGCTCGATGGCTTCGTCCGTGATCGCGTCGCCGTTGTCCTCGACGCAGCAAGCCCAGCCTCCTTCGTGCCGCTCGCCGCGCACCCGCAGCGCCCCCTTGCCCGGCATGTTGCCGAGCGCATGCTTGTAGGCGTTCTCGATGATCGGCTGCAGCACGAGCCGAGGAACGACGATGTCCGGCGCCTCCACGTCGAAGCTCGCCTCGATCCGCTCGCCGTAGCAGATCTTCTGCATCTCCACGTAGGTGCGCGAGTGCTCCACCTCCGTCTCGAGAGGGATGTCGTCCGCGTCGTTGCGGGTGATGAAGTGGAAGTACTCGCCGATGTACAGGCAAAATCGATAAGCCGTTTCTTTGTGCCGGTCCGACTTGATCAGCCGCAGAAGAACGAAAAAGCAATTGTAGAGAAAATGCGGGTTGATCTGCGATTGCAGCCGCTTGAGCTCGGAACGCTGGCTGCGGATCTGCTGCTCGTAGTTGTCCCGGATC
Source organism: Cohnella baijiui (assembly GCF_020731285.1). Taxonomy (GTDB): domain Bacteria; phylum Bacillota; class Bacilli; order Paenibacillales; family Paenibacillaceae; genus Cohnella. The sequence continues at coordinate 11,197 of NZ_JAJFOW010000023.1, read as the reverse complement.
AGCGTCTTGAGCGAATGGACCGTATCGTTGAACGCTTCGTACAAGTACCCGAACTCGTCGCGCCCCCGATCGATCGGAATCGGATCGAAGCGGTTTTGCTGGACCCGCCGGAACGAGTGGACGAGCCGCATCAGCGGTCGATAGATGAGGCGGAACAGCGAGTAGGAGAAAAACAGCACGACGGCGACGGCCAGCGCGCAGGCCCACCAGAACCAAACCCGGTATTTCTGGATCGGACCGAGGACGTTCGCCTCGGGGACGCTGCTCACCGTGTACGCATTCCAAAGCGGCGAATACTTGTAGACGGCCAGGTACCGCTGCCCGCCGTAGCGCAGCGTCGCGTATCCTTCCTTTTGCCCCGCGGCCTGCCGTTCCCGGGCAAAGGCGGCGACCGTTTCCAGGTACGCCGGGTCGTCGTCGCTCTGGATATGCCATTCGCGGTCGAGATTCACCATCGCGCTCTTGCCGCCGAGCGAGGCGCCGATCTGGGCCAGCGACTGCCGAAGCTTGACGGTCGACAGCTCCGCGGAGACGGCGAACAGCGGAGGCCGTTGGGAGTTTGCCGGATACTGCATGCCGATGAACAGCCGGCCGTGCCAGGAGATGAAGGGCTCCTCGTACCGCCTGCGGTTCGGCTGGATCGCGAGGTACTCTTCCCGGTCGATGGAGGTCTCGTATCCCACGCTCGTCACCGTCCGGTCCAAGAGGGGGATGTACGCCTTCGCCTTCTCGATGAACGGGCTCGAATCCTTCATCAAGGCGAGCCGCTTCTGGATGTTCAGGATGCTCTGCGCCCGCTCGTAGTAGGACAAGTCGTTGCCCGCCGCGGAAAGCTCCAGCAGGTCGTCGTCCGTCACGTACTTCGGCAAATACCGAACGATCCGGTCCGCTTCCTGGTCCAGCGCATCCAGGTAGTAGCGCGTCGAGTTCAGGACCGACTGCGAGATTTCGGTCCGAATGCTGTCCGAGCCCTTTTCGTTGATCAGCCACGTAATCGCCATCAATGGCAAGAGGACCGCCAAAAAGGCGGCCATAATTTTCTGTACGATCGAATAATCCCTCAACCGGAAAAAACGCGTCATCTGTCTTCACCCGCCTGTAAATGGTTGACGGTTATTCTTTGACACTCCCCATCACGATTCCTTTAATGAAAAACCGCTGCAAAAACGGATAGACGACGAGGACGGGAAAGGCGGCCACGAAGATCTGCGCCGCCTTGCTGGTCCGGTCCGACAGCTTGACGATCAGCTCGGCGTCCTCCGCCTTGATGAACCGGAAGTCGAGATTGATGACGATCGTCTGCAGGAACGTCTGCAGCGGGTATTTGTCGGGATGATTCATGAGCAGCATGCCGTCGAACCAGCTGTTCCAATGGCCGACCATCGTGAACAGCCCTGTCGTCGCCAGCGCGGGCAGCGAGAGCGGCGCATAGATCTTCCACAGCGTGGCGAGGTGGCCGGCGCCGTCGATCCGCGCGGACTCCTCGAGCTCCTTGGGCAGATTGCGGTAAAAGTTCAGGAGCAGGATCACGTTGAACACCTGCAGCGCGCCCGGCAGCACCAGCGCCCAGATCGTGTCGATCAGGCCGAGCGTCTTGAGCGTCAAATACCAGGGGATGAGGCCGCCGTTGAACAAGATCGTCAGGACGAAGATCCAGACGTAGACCGTCCTCATCCGAAACTGGCGCTGGTCCTTGGCGAGAGGGTAAGCCGTCACGATCGTCAGCAGCATGCTGATGGCGGTGCCCAGAACGACGCGTTGAACCGAAATGCCGAAGGCGCGCAAATATTCCGGCTTGCCGAAGACGTTCTCGTAGGCGGCCGTGGTGAAGTTCACCGGCCAGAGCACGACTTCGCCCGCCGAAGCCGCCGCGCCGGAACTGAGCGACAGGGCCCATATATGAACGAGCGGCATGAGGCAGCCGAGCGACACCGCCGTCAGGAAGACGACGTTGCCGCCCAGGAAAAGCCTGCGGCCGATGGACAGTTTGTAGCGCAAAATGTCTCCTCCTCGCGTGGGCTTGAACGCTTCCGCCGGTCCGCCGTCCGTTAGAAAATGCGGTAATTCGCGAAGCGGTAGGCCAGGAAATAAGAAGTCGAAATCAAGAGAAACGACACGATCGACTTGAGCAGCCCGACGGCCGTCGCGAAGCCGAACTGCGTCTGCTCCACCCCGACCCGGTAGACGAACGTGTCGATGATGTCCGCGCTCTCGTACACTTGGGGATTGTACAGGTTGAAAATCTGGTCGAAGCCGGCGTTCAGCACGTTGCCGATGTTCAGCGTCAGCATGAGCACGATGATCGGCATCATGCCGGGCAGCGTGATGTGGAGCGTCTGCTTCCACCTCCCAGCGCCGTCGATCTCCGCCGCCTCGTACAGCGTAGGATTGATGCCCGTCAGCGCCGCCAGATAGACGATCGTCCCGAAGCCGAACTCCTTCCAGACGTCCGAAACGACCATGACATAAGGGAACCAGCGATTATCGCCGAGGAAGAAAACCGGCTTCATGCCGACCGCCCCGAGGATCTGGTTGACAATCCCCGTGGACGGGGACAGCACGTCGATCAGGATGCCGCTCAGCAGCACCCAAGAGAGAAAATGCGGCAAGTAAACGAGCGTCTGGAACGTTCGCTTCATCCATGCCCTTCCGAGCTCGTTCAGCAGAATCGCGATCGTAATGGGGACGAGCAGCCCCGCTACGATCTTCATGGAGGCGATATAGATCGTATTGAAGAAAATACGCCCGATATCCGGATAGTCGATCAGGAATCGAAAGTTTTTCAGCCCGACGAACGGAGATCCGAACAGTCCCTTGGTCGGAATGAACTTCTCGAAGGCCATCGCGACGCCGGCCATCGGGATATAGCTGAAAAGAAGGATGGCGGCAAGACCCGGGATGAGCATTGCATGCAGCGGCCACTCCCGGCGCCACCATCTGCCGATGGCGTTCACTTCGCATCACCTGCCCCGCTTTTCTAAAGGGAGCGGACGGACCGGAGCCGGACTGGCGGCCCTCTCCGGTCCGCGACCGACCCTTATTTCACCTTGGCGTACCAGTCGTTCACTTCCTGCGTGATCTGGTCTCCCCCGAGCTTCTTCCAGTCGGAGACGAATTTGTCGAACTCGTCGACCGGCGCCTGGTTCATGATGATCTTGATAAACACCTCGTCCCGCTTCTTGAGCAGGATCGCGTTTTTCTCGACCATCGTCGGCGTCGGCGCCCCGTAAAACTTGTTCTGCATGAACAGGTTGTTTTTCTTGATGTCCGGGTACAGGGAGACGGCGCCGTTCGGGCCGGAGATCAAATATTCCCACCACATGCTGACGTCTCCGTCCACGTACTTCATCGCGCGGCCGTACCGCGTCTTCTGGTCCTTCGTCTTCAGTCCGCTCGGATCGCGGTTCGCGATCGCGCCGGGCAGAACGTCGCCGTTCGTGCTCGTTTGGTTGTAAGCGGTGAGCGGATTGAGCAGCCAGTAGTTGCTGGATTTCTCTACGCGGTCTTTGCCGAACTCGTAGACTTTGTTTTCCTCCGTCTGGTTGTTGTCCGCTTCGATGAACTGGTTCAGCAGCCGGATGACGGCTTCGGGATGCTTGGCATGCTTGGAGACGACGTAATAGGTGCCTACGCCGATGCCGATTTGCGACTTGGCCGGTTCGCCGTCCGCCGAAGGCAGCGGGTACACGGCCCAGTCCTGCACGACTTTGCCGTCCTTAACCGCGCCGTTGACGAGCTGGGCGGGGGACCACTCCGCGCCGTAGACGAGGCCGGCCTTGTCGCCGTACAGCAGCTCCGACGCTTTGTTCGTATCTTTGACCGCGAATTCCGGGTCGATGAGTCCTTTCTTGAACAGGTCTTGCAGCGCCTGAAGCGCCTGCTTCATCTGGGGCTGGATATCCCCGTATGCCAGCTTGCCGGTGCCGTCGTCGATCCAGATGTCCGCATAGGCGTGATAGCCGTTCATGAACCCGGTAACGCCGGTCGCGCCGTCGTACAGGTTTTTGTTCATGACGAGACCGTACGACTTGCCGGTGCCGCCGGGATCCTTGGTCTTGAACGCTTCTGCGATCGTCAGGACGTCCTGCATCGTTTTGGGCTCCGGCAGGTTCAGCTTTTGAAGCCAGTCCTTGCGCACCCAGAGAAATTGAGAGCCGTACGGGTTGCCCGTCTGCGGGATCGCCATCAGCTTGCCGTCGAACGTCGCCGTCTTCATCTGAAGGCCGCCGTCCATCGTCATAAACTTTTTCGTGTATTCGTTCGCGTTTTTGTCGTAGACGTCGGTCAGATCCATGATCATGTCCGCTTCGATCAGCTGTTGAAGCTGGGAGGCGTCGACCGGAAAAAAGTCCGGGAGGTCGTTGGAGGCGATCGCCATCTTGAGCTTTTCCGGGAACTGGCTGATGTCGGCGATCCATTTGTTCGTGATTTTGACGCCCACGTCTTTCTCGTATGCGTCGTATACCGCGTTTTTGTCGAACGATTCGCCCGGATCGAACTTCAGATACGGATCGCTGGCCCGCACGGTCGAAATTTCGAGCACCTGGCTCGTATCCGTGCCCGGCGATGCAGAAGACGATGCGGATGGTTCTGAACCCTTCGAAGCGGCGGAAGGCGAAACGCCGTTGTCCGTCTTGCTGCAAGCGGTAGCTGCGACGAGGCCGGCGATCAAAGCTGCGGCCAGAACGCCTTTGACTTTCCTACTCATGGAACCCCTCCATATACGGTTTGATGCAGGAGGCTGCGCGCGGGCTTCCTATCACTTCTCCAGTATATAAAGCGGATTCAAAGCCAGCCATATACAAGCTTTTACATTCGATATACACCTGTTGACGGTCCGGGATCGGACTTCCCGTTCCGTACCGCCATTGACATCGGATCTGCAAGTCGGTATCATCATCAGTAATTTAGTAAATGAGTAATTTATAAAGGGTGCATCTCGGCGGCACGAAGAGGAGGAGCGAGACCGCATGGACAAGCAAAGACGCAAGGACCTGATCGAAGCGTACAAAGAGATCAAGACGTTCATGGGCGTCATTCAAATCACCAATCGGCATAACGGCAAAATCTTTCTCGATAGCTATCCGAATCTCAAAAACAAATGGACGACGATCCAAGCGCAATTGGATATGGGGAGGTTTGCGAATGCCGGGCTGCAGCAGGACTGGAAAACGCAGGGGGCGGACGCGTTCAAATATGAGGTGCTGGAGCAGAAGGATTCGGCCGACGTGACGGACGTGCGCTGGGAGCTGAAAATGATGCTGAAGCCGTGGCTGGAGAAGCTGCAGCCGTACGGGGATCGCGGGTACAACCGACCGCCGGCGAATTAATGACGAAGAGGATCGGTTGGCCGATCCTCTGCTACCCGTCGTCCTCTTGGCCGAAAGCGTATTGCTCGACCGAAAAGGTGTCCGCCCCATGCATGCGGGCAAACGAATCCAGTTCGCTAAGCACATTTTTATGAAGGCGGTCCGTCAAGTCGGTGGCCCGATCGAATTGCAGCAATTGCACCGTCAAGTGTCTTTTCTTGCTGTCGAGCCGCGGATCCATTCGGCCGACGAGGCGGTCGCCGGCCAAGATCGGCATCGCGTAATAGCCGTACTTGCGCTTGACCGCAGGCGTGTAAATCTCCCATCGATACGTGAAGTCGAATAGATCCTCCAATCTTTTTCGGCTCCACAATAAATTGTCCAGCGGCGGAAGGAAACGAACCGGTCCCTCCTCGTCGGGCCGGCCGACCCGCGCCAGGTCCTCGTCGTGATGGACGGAGAACCGCTCCAGATCCGAAGACAAGATGTAATAAAGGGATTTGAGCCCCTCGACTTGGACGGGCGCGACTTCGCCGGATGCCACCCGGCGCTCGATCGCTTCGCGCCGTTCCCGGGCGGCGAGACGCTGCCATCCGAGGCGGGGATCGCTAGGCTCGAATACCCTGAACGCGCGAAAGTAATGCCGCATCATCGCGTCCAGCGCTTCGGGCGTCCCGATCCGCTCGGCGGATGCCAACAGCCCGGCCGGAACGCTGCGGCGGGTCACGTCGAACAGCCGTTGGTTCCCTTGCCTGCCGACGATCCGGATGAGCGCGGCGTCCGTTAATAAGTTCAATGCATGGGAAGTCGCTTTGGTTTTCGCGCTGACGTTGTCCCAATACCCGTGCACCCTTTGATCCGATTCGAACGATTTGGCGGATAGAGGCCCTTCGCTTTCCAATCGTTGCAGCACTTGCTCGGCGACGGACCCCAATTGGTCGAGATGAGCTTGCGTCCGCTCGCGCAGACGCTGGCGGACCGGCTCGAAAATCGGGTATTGCTCGATCGGAATCATACATGCCGCATTCGCCAAATACTCAAAAACCCGATGTTCTCGCAATAGTTCGTTCAAAATCCCCGGTTCGTACCCGGGAATTCGGGCCGCCAGCGCCAAATGCTGATTCGGACGCACGGCGGACACCGGGTCGATCTGTACGCATTCCAACTGCCGGATCACATCCATCACGCGTTCGCGCAGCTCCGCCGCGGAGCTTGCTCGTTCCTCGCGAGAGGGCAGCAGCAGCTGCGTTTCTAACAAAAAGCGCCGTAACGCTCGTTTCGTCGTTTGGATCGGTTTCATCGGGCACCTCCGAATGACGTTCATCATGAACCGGGGTCAAAAGCAGCATCCGGTTTTTCTGATCCTAATATAGCATTTTTATAGGCGTCGTTCCGAACTTTGGATGCATACAAGCCGCCCCCTCCTCCCCCGCGCGAGTTGTGCGGGAAGAGGCGGGAGCGGCTTGTCGTTTGACCATGGCGGGGCGAAAATCCTATCGGTTGTGAGCGACGCTATTTGGTCAAAAATGGGGGCTCGTTCAAGGCTAACCCGTTGGTCAAGCACCGAATTCAGGTCGAGCCGGAAAATCAATCTACTATCTACAAGTCGCCTATGGCGGGTTAACCTCTCTTCTTGCGCGTCAGGACGTCGAATATGACCGCCGCCGCGAGAACGCCGCCGCGGATCATGTATTGGTAGGAAATCCCGACGCCCAACAGATTCATCCCGCTCGTGAGCGAGGCCATGACGATGGCGCCGATGATGGAGCCCGTGACCTTGCCCACGCCGCCCGCCGAGGAGACGCCGCCGACATACGCCGCCGCGATCGCGTCCAGTTCGAACAGCGTTCCGGCTGTCGTCGTCGCCGATTGGAGGCGGGCGGTGAACAGAATGCCCGACAGCGCCGCCAGCATGCCCATGGAGCCGAAGACGAAGTACGTAATCTTCTTGACGTTGATCCCGCTCAGGTGCGCGGCTTCCGGGTTGCTGCCGACGGCGTAAATATGCCGGCCGAGCACCGTCTTGGTCGTCAGGAAGTGATAGACGATGACGACCGCCAGCATGATGATGACCGTCCAGGAAAAGCCGTTGTAGCCGGCGATGATCCAGGTGATGTAGGCTACGATGACGGACACGAAGACGAGCTTCAGCGCAAAGATGCGGCCGGAGACGACTTCGAACTGATAATTGAGCTTGTTGCGGCGCTTGGAAACTTCAAAGTAAATGTACAGCGCGATGACGACGACGCCCAGGATGAGCGAGGATAGGTTCAGGCCTCCCACGTCGGCTAACGAAGGAATGAAGCCGTTGCCGATTGCGTTGAAGTGCTCGTCCTTGATATTGATCGTCCCCGTCTTCTCCGTCACCCGCAGCAGCGCCCCTCGGAAGATCAGCATGCCTGCGAGCGAGGCGACGAACGAAGGAATGCCGATGGAGGCGACCAGCACGCCGTTGAACATGCCGGCAACCACGCCCAGCACGAGGATGATCGGAATGGTCAGGTAGACCGGCACGCCGCCCTGCGTGAGCAGGATGGCGGCGATCGCGCCCATGAAGCCGGCCGCGAAGCCGACCGACAAGTCGATATGGCGGATGACGATGACGAGCGTCATGCCGACGGCCAGCACGGCTGTATAGCCCGTCGCGTCGAGCAGATTGCTGATGTTGCGGGAAGACATGAACAGGCCGTCCGTCAGGATCGAGAACGTCAGCATGATGACGAACAGCGCGATGTACATGCCGTATTCGCGGATGTTGACTTTAACCAGCGATTTCGCTTCCTTGAAAAAATTCATCGGTGTGCCTCCTATTGCGTCGCAAGCTGCATGATTTTTTCCTGATCGGCCTCGACGGCCTGCAGTTCGCCCTTGATGCGCCCTTCCGCCATAACGTACACGCGGTCGCTCATCCCGAGCACCTCGCCGAGCTCCGAGGAGATCATGATGATGCTCATGCCTTGGGCGATCAGCTGGTTCATGATCGTATAGATCTCGAACTTGGCGCCTACGTCGATGCCGCGCGTCGGCTCGTCGAGGATCAGCAGCTTGGGTCCTACGAACAGCCATTTGCCGAGAGACACCTTTTGCTGGTTGCCGCCGCTCAAGTTGCCGACGATTTGCTCCACGGACGGCGCCTTGACGTACAAGGAGTCTTTGTAGGCGTTGGCGACCTTGACCTCCTCGTTGTCGTTGATGACCCCGCGCGCGGAGATGCCCCGCAAGTTGGCGGCGGTCACGTTGCTCTTGATGTCCTGGATCAGGAAGAGGCCGTCGCCTTTGCGGTCTTCGGTCACATAGGCGATTCCCGCCCCGATCGCGTCGCTCGTATGCTTGAAGGCGACTGGCGCGCCGTTCAACCTCATCTCGCCCCGCAGCCTGTAAGAACGGGGAGTGCCGAACAGGCTGAGCGCCAGCTCCGTCCGCCCGGAGCCCATCAGGCCGGCGATGCCGACGATCTCGCCTTTTCTGACCTGCAAATTGACGTTCTTCGCGACATGCCGGCCCGATTGCGCATCGTACGCGGACCAATCCCGGACCTCCAGGATCGGCTCGCCGAACGTCTTGTTTGCCCGCTTCGGATAAATATCCTCGATCTCGCGGCCGACCATGTGCTTGATGATGACGCTCTCGACGATCTCGCCTTTGGCCGCGTCGAGCGTGCAGATCGTCCGTCCGTCGCGCAGTACGGTCGCCTTGTCCGCGATGGAGATGACTTCCTTCAGCTTGTGCGAGATCATGATGCAGGTGATGCCCTGCTCCTTGAGCTCGCGGAGCAGCGCCAGCAAATTTTCGCTGTCGTTCTCGTTCAGCGCCGCCGTCGGTTCGTCGAGAATGAGCAGCTTCACGTCCTTGCTCAGCGCCTTCGCGATCTCCACGAGCTGCTGCTTGCCCACCCCGAGATCTTTGACCAGCGCGTCGGGATGGACGTTCAGCTTCACCTTCCGCAGCATGCGCTTCGCCTCGACGATCGTCCGGTTCCAGTCCACGACCGCCCCCCGCCGAACCTCGTTGCCCGCGAAGATGTTCTCGTACACGGTCAGATCCGGGAACAGCGCCAGCTCCTGATAGATGATCGCGATGCCGGCCCGGACGCTGTCGCCGATCTTCCCGAACGACTGCACGGCGCCATCGAAGACGATGTCGCCCATGTACGTGCCGTGCGGGTAAACGCCGCTCAGCACCTTCATCAGCGTCGACTTGCCCGCTCCGTTCTCGCCGATGAGGCAATGGATCTCGCCGCGCGCCACCTTGAAGCTGACGTCCGTGAGCGCCTTGACGCCCGGAAACGCTTTGGTGATATGATGCATTTCTAACAGATAGTCGCTCATCGTATGCACTCCTTAGCCGGACAAACTTCTGACAATGGCGGAATAGTGATAGACGAGTCTATCACTATCCCGTTCATCGATATGGGCGCAGCGATCAGAGTCCCGTAAAGTCGCTTTCTTTGTAATACTTCGAATCGACGAGCTCCTGCTTGACGTTGCTCTTCTCGACGACGATGACGTCGGTTTGCTTGGCTTTGACGTCTTTCTTGCCGTTGTTGTACGAGCCGGTCGTCTCGGGCGTCTTGCCGTCGAGGAGCTCGACCGCCATGCCGATGGCGTCTTTGACGAGCGTGCGGACGTCCTTGAACACCGTCATCGATTGTTTGCCGTCGATAATGTACTGGATGGAGGCTTTGTCGGCGTCTTGGCCGGTAATGACGTAGCTGGTGATCGCTTTGTCGGAGGCGAAGACGTCGGCGATCGAGCGGGAGGTGCCGTCGTTCGGCGCGAGGATGGCCACGTCGCCCTTCATATCGGCCGAGGCGGCGGTCAGGTGCGTTTGGGCTTTGTTTTTGGCTTCGTTCGCGTCCCAGTTCGTCGTCACCTGGCCGATGATCTTGCTGATCTGGTCGCGCGTGAGGCTCTTGGAATCCTTCAGAGCGGTAGCTTCGCTGGAGTTGGCGATCTTGAACGTGCCGTCCGCGATTTTCGGCTGCAGCACTTCCCACGCGCCTTCGAAGAAAATGAACGCGTTGTTGTCGGTGGCTGCGCCGGCGTAGAGGTAGAGGGGCTGGCCGGAGCCTTTGGCGTGATCGACGAGGTACTGGGCTTGCTTGGCGCCCACGGTTTTGCTGTCGAACGTGACGTAGTAGTCGACCGCATCCGTATTCGTGATCAGACGGTCGTAGGCGATGACTTGGATGCCTTCTTTTTTGGCGGCTTCCACGGCAGCGCCTGCCGCCGCGCCGTCGAACGGACAGATGATGAGAACTTTGATGCCTTTATTGATCAGCGTCTCGACGTTTTCCTTTTCCTTGGCGGAGGAGCCTTGGCTGAACAAGATCTCGGTCGAATACTTGGTGTCGGAGAGCGCGTCCTTGAACCGCTGTTCGTCCTGCAGCCATCTTTCTTCGTCCTTGGTCGGCAGCACGATGCCTACGCTGACTTTGCCGCCGCTCCCCCCGTTTTTGCCGCCGCAGGCGGCGACGAGCGCCGCGAACAGCGCGATAACGAGCAAGAGCGCGATCGATTTGAAGCCTCTTTTCATGGATATACGGCCCCTTTCAGTCCTGTCTGGATTCGTGACATGACCAACTATAGCACCGCATGAACCGCATGAAAGCGCTTATCGATAGCACTCTTTTATAACTGCCTATACTTTTTTAACACGAACGAGTTCACCCCGTAACCGGGAAATATATTATTTCGCTCGATCCAATTAGCACTGAAAAAAGCATAAGAGAATCTCTAAAGAGACTAATGTTGTTTATTAGAAATGTGTAAGAGGGAGTCTCAAATGGGAGTCTGTTCACGCGACAGACAGCTCCCCTCCATCCCTAAACGTGTGAAAACGAAGGAATGGCGGTGTTTGGGGAGATGATCCCTGCACCGCCATTTCTC
>NZ_JAJFOW010000227.1 GCF_020731285.1 Cohnella baijiui | reverse complement strand
CAGACCTGCAAACGATTGAATATCTTCTGTATTCTGATCACGATTGACAATCATAATAATCGCAAAGGCGCCCATATTCGCCAGCAGATAAGCGACAAGATAGAAAATCGTCTGCTCGAACATCAATACCGTAAGCGTTGCGAACGGTACAAGCAAATATCCAGCCTGCGCGATACCTGAGTAGGCCATCATCCGCTTTACGTTCACCTGGCGCAGGGCGAGCGTGTTCCCGATAATCATGGAGGCGGCTGCGACAATAGCAATGTACAGCGATAGCGTATCTACAAGCACC
>NZ_JAJFOW010000226.1 GCF_020731285.1 Cohnella baijiui | reverse complement strand
ACCGGATTGCAGCTCTACCATCGTATCGAAGAGTATTAGTAAGCATGGCGGTAAAGTAACGTACCGCGGTCTTGCGAACTTTGGCCGTAAGTCTGAAGGCTCCAAGTCTAATGTGAAGTGCGATACCATCATTCTTGATAAGCTGTCAACTTCTGATACCATTCCATACAATGAAATCTTGAATAAGAATATTACACTTGAACACGAAGCAACAGTATCGAAAGTAAGTGAAGAGCAGCTCTTCTACCTGATGAGCCGTGGCTTAAAAGAAGACGAAGCGACACAAATGATTA
>NZ_JAJFOW010000225.1 GCF_020731285.1 Cohnella baijiui | reverse complement strand
ACGATATTTAACAAGAGAGTTTCCTGTGTGAGTACTTCTAAAAAATGCGCGTGTAACCTGAATGCCTCTAAGATCATGTCGTGAATCGCTCTTGCAACCAATTCTTCTTCATTTTCGATCACTCAGTGTAGTATGACTTCACCTTCTTCCTTTAGTGTACCTATCCCATTTTGGCTATATAAAGTAAATTGCTTTGGAATTGTTCCAATAGTTGCTGGATTATTTGGCACTACGCAGCATCCAAGAAATTAATCTGCACTATTCTTGAACCTACAGTAACAGGGTTTAAATTA
>NZ_JAJFOW010000224.1 GCF_020731285.1 Cohnella baijiui | reverse complement strand
GCCCGCTATCTAGAGAAGACGCTGCCAGACCTTGCTGATATCGGGCTTGATATCGGATTGACGAAGAAGGGAAAACCTCTGTTTATTGAATGCAATGGACGGGATCAGCGCTATGCGTTTGGCAATGTGCGCATGATGGAGGAATGGAAGGCAACGTATGCAAATCCGATGGGCTATGCCCGTTACTTGCTTGATAAAATAGATGCACAAGAAAAAAAAGACAGCACGGATTAGGTGCTGTCTTAGCTTATGCATAGGCTGTGGAGTAGATTATTTGTCCTTCATTTCTTTTA
>NZ_JAJFOW010000223.1 GCF_020731285.1 Cohnella baijiui | reverse complement strand
GAGGAATCAAGATCGGAATGACATTTAGACTAAAATATAAGTCTTCACGAAACGTTCCCTCAGCTACCATCTGCTCGAGTTGTTTGTTTGTAGCGCTGACGATTCGCACATCAAGGGGGATTTTTCGATTGGAGCCAAGCGGCGTAACCTCGCGTTCTTGAAGCACGCGCAGAATTTTTGCCTGTAGAGACAATGGCATCTCACTGATTTCATCAAGAAAAAGCGTTCCACCGTTTGCAGCTTCCCATTTTCCTTCCTTGCGCTGTGTTGCTCCGGTAAAAGCCCCTTTTTCA
>NZ_JAJFOW010000222.1 GCF_020731285.1 Cohnella baijiui | reverse complement strand
TTTGATTCTGCCCATCTCAGGGATTATGTTTTTGTTCCGATTCCTCGAGAAGCTGCTGCAGGCGATTCGCGGGGAGAAGATCGTTAATACAGTCGATGCCGTAGAGATGCCAAATGAGAAGGAGGATACGCCGCATGGTCCTCACGCTATTTAGTTCGTTCCTCGTCATGATGCTCCTGCGGGTACCGATTGCAATCAGTCTGTCCTTAGCGACCGTATTCGTTCTGATGCAGAGTGATTTCAATATGAACATGGTACCGCAGCGGATGTTCTCCGCACTCGATTCCTTTCCGC
>NZ_JAJFOW010000221.1 GCF_020731285.1 Cohnella baijiui | reverse complement strand
GCAATTCGGACAATCCACAGAAGGGATGCTTTGAATTTGCACGGTGGCTTTTCCGTCCGGTGTTACCCAGTAGCAATCCAGTCGGCCTTCTTTCGCTTCCTCAGTCTCACACCAGATGCATTTCATAAACGTTCCCCCTTGCTGCTTATTTGTTGTCCTTTGCTTTTGCTAATTTTGCTTTCATCTCGTCGCGTTTATCGCGGCGGTCTTTAAGCGATGCATGGTCGTCTGCTTGCTGATAGTTTTGGCGCTTATTCATGCGTCGCAGTCCTTCCGGAACCAGATTGAACTTCT
>NZ_JAJFOW010000220.1 GCF_020731285.1 Cohnella baijiui | reverse complement strand
GAACCCTTCTTTTTGTATAGTACTTATTTTTGCTTGTTGTAATACTCGATGATGGCAGCTGCCATCGCCTCACCGACCCGCTTCTGAAAGGCACGGTCAAGCATTTTCTTATTCTCGGCTGCATTCGTTAAGAAGCCTACCTCTATGAGTGCAGATGGCATCTTCGTATTCTTAACTACGTAGAAGTTAGCTGTACGCAGACCACGGTTCTTAAACCCCGTCGCTTCGATAAGATGTTTATGCACAATGGATGCAAAAGCCTTACTCTGCGCGGTATTGTAATACGTCTCCGTTC
>NZ_JAJFOW010000219.1 GCF_020731285.1 Cohnella baijiui | reverse complement strand
CGTAGAAAGTGAAGAGGGCCATGGTACGACATTTACCATTGTGCTGCCTAGATACCAGAGTGATCTGTTTCCTGGATTGTCTTAGCTTTTGTAGGATGGCTAAAGCGCATAAACAAATAAATTCCGCATAAGATGACAGCCGTTCCGAGTGTTTGGGGGGCTGTTATTTTTTCGCTCAGAATAAAATAAGCAAGAATTGCAGCACCAATCGGCTCACCGAGAATCGCCATGGACACTGTATTAGCACTAAGCCACTTGATGGTCCAATTGAACACCGAATGACCGAGCAGTGTAG
>NZ_JAJFOW010000218.1 GCF_020731285.1 Cohnella baijiui | reverse complement strand
AGTAACAATCTCTAAAGCTCTAGAAGGAAGAAGAGAGCTATAGAGGTATCGTTTTGCCCGAGGTAAAGAATAAGGCGGTGAGTTCAACACGTGGTTGTTCTTTCTTTATTATCGAAGAGGGGACGGAGAGGTGTTGAGCCATCGCTTTTTCTGTTGGCTTGTTCTTTTTGTGGGACAACGTGAATAAGTTTGTACAGATGGCGAGGTGAATATGTGAATAGACAAGAGCGGTGGGAGAAGATTGCGTTTTATTCGGCTGTACTGCTGCTTATAGGCTATGTTAGCAGCTTCATGCTG
>NZ_JAJFOW010000022.1 GCF_020731285.1 Cohnella baijiui | reverse complement strand
CCAATCACCCCAATCACCCCAATCACCCCAATCACCCCAATCACCCCAATCACCCTATTCCTTTATACTCGCGAGCCGGTAAGAGCGATATCGCAGTTTTCCGCTTGCGACTTCGAGCAATTTCTTTTCGATCAAGCCGTGAAGAATTGCTCTCGTACGATGCTCCGAAAGCAGCAAATGACCCGACAGCTCAGCCGGCGTAAAGGGACGTAGCAGTCTGTGCGCAAAGCGCAAGGTTTCGGCTTCCGCCCAGTTGAGTCCGGGAGGGACAGCGCCGGCTAAGAACTTACCGACGAAGGAGAGCACGAGCTGCTTGCACACCCCCGGGTCATCCCGGATGGATAAGTAAGCGATGGGAAGAAAAATCCAGTCATCCATCGCCAGCAAGGACTGCTTCATGCACAAGTCTTTGAAACGACTGACCTCAATATCTCTAGCGTGGCTGCGGTAATCCTGAATTTCGATGCATCCTTTGACATTCCCGGGCATGTACGCAAGGTCAAGGTAGCGATATCGATTATTAAAGTCTCTGATCTCGTATTCCGGATACAAGTGCTCCAGACTGCCTACGGCAGGAAACCAGATCAAGCGCAAAAAATCGATCGATCCGCGACTGAGCCCTTTTTGCAGCATTTCCCGCCTCCTGGGGTTTTTCTCTTCTGCAACCTGCTGCTCCATCCATCGTTCATAAACTTCGTCAAACCTGCTCATTCCTTTCACATCCGATCCGATAGAAATGAAAAATAAAAACCGCCCCCGTACGCCCCGTTCGGATGAACGAGCGTAAGGAAGCGGCATGTGCTTCACACCGTGTATTCATTCAAATGTAGCATAACAAAGAGGAAGCTTCAATCGAACACGTACACATCTTGGGCGGACCGTACCGCCAACCATAGCCGGAGACCGCTGCAGTCCATCACACGACCATTTGATTGACCTCGTTTGGCGGAACCTGGCAAGGGGTGAACCCCGCACAACAGATGACGCTGCCCGAAGGTTACGTTATAATTAGAATGATCAATGGTCCACGGAACCCGTGGACCATTTGCAATTGGATGTATCCTATTGGATTTCCCGATTGAAGGAACAGGGGAAATAACGGAAGGAGGTGGGCGTCTTTGATTTCTCCTGTTATTGACGGGATCAAGATCGCGCAAGGATTCTGGGCAAGCTTACGCCATTTGGGGATAGACGTCCACGACGTAGCTCGCCAAGCGCGGCTGCCGCTAACCATCATTCAGGAATCCGCCGTCACGACCGCCCAATATTTCGCGATCTGGCAGGCTTATGCGCATCTCATCGGCGATACGGCAACAGCAGCCGTCAAGCTTGCAAACGCCTACGAGACGGCCCATTACCCGCCGGCCGCTTTATCGACATTTCACGCCCGCGACTATCGGGACGCGCTGAATCGAATGGCGCGGTACAAGCCCATGTGCCCTCCCGAAAGCTTGCGAATTCGCGAAGAAGCCGATCGATGTACCATCGAATTGGAATGGTTGGATGACGAGCAGTCTGGACCGCCGGTGCTCGTCGGCATCACGCTGGCCTATCTGCTGGAGCTTGGGCGCCGCGGAACCGGTCGGCCGCTGACGGCCCAGATTGTCGAATTCTCCGATTCCATGGGCGACGTGCAAGTCCTGGAAGCTTATTTCGGCTGTCGGGTTCGGACCGGCGCCGATCAAAATCGGCTGACGCTTCACCGAGAGGATTTGGATCGTCCCTTTGCGTCGTACAACGCCGAGCTGCTCGAGATGCTGACGCCCGTTCTGGACCGATCGTTGAACGAGCAGCCGCGTTACCGCACCATCAGTGAGAAGGTTGCGGAGATGCTTTTGCGCAGCTTAACCAGGGGCCGTCCCGACATTCAGGCTGTCGCAAGCGAAATGGGGATGAGCGACCGCACCTTGCAGCGCAGACTAGCGGACGAAGGCGCAAGCTTCAAGCATCTGCTGGCGCAAACGAGACACGAGCAGGCTTTGTCGTACTTGGCGGACCCCTCGCTAGAGATCAAAGAAGTCGCCTTTCTCGTCGGATATGAGGACCAGAATTCATTCTATCGCGCGTTCCGCCTTTGGGAAGGCGTTACGCCTGCAAATTGGCGTTCCGAGCATATGCGAATACCCGGATAACATGCGTTCGATCATTTGGCGGGTTGTGCAAGATCATTGACGCAAGAGGCTAGTTACCGATGAACCTAAACGAGGTAAGATAGTCCCTATCCTAGATGCAAGGAGAAATGACAAAATGGATATGGGATTACAAGATAAAACGGCTCTCGTTACCGGTTCGACCAAAGGCATAGGCAAAGCAATCGCCATCGAACTGGCCAGAGAAGGCGCTCATGTTCTCATCAATGGCCGGAACGAGGAAGAGGCAGAACGCACGGTAGAAGAGATCAGATCCCAATTCCCGGCTACCCATCCTCAAAACGCTGCGGCCGATATCGCGGATCCGCATCAGAGAGAAGCTTTGTTCGCCAAATTCCCGGATGTCGATATTTTGGTGAACAACATGGGCATCTATGAGATCATGCGCTACGAGGACGTCGACGATGCCGTTTGGGAGAGATACTTCCGTACGAACGTGCTTGCAGCAAACGGATTGTCCAAATATTACTTGCCGAAAATGTTGGGGCATGGGATTGGCCGCATTCTCTTTATCGCGAGCGAAGAAGCGGTTATGCCCTCCGGACAAATGCCGCAGTACGGCATGACCAAATCCATGCTGCTGTCGTTGTCCAAAAGCTTGTCGAAGTTAACCGCAGGCGCTGAAGTGACCGTCAATACGATCCTGCCGGGACCGACCCTCTCCGAAAACGTGCAGCAAATCATCGAACAGATCTACTCGAATGAAGAGCTGACGTTTGCCGAAAAAGAGAAACAATTCATGGCCGCAAATCTGCCTCAATCGGAAATCCAGCGATTTATCAAGCCAAGCGAAATCGGCAGACTGGCTGCGTTTGTTTGCAGTCCTTACGCATCCGCCTTTAAAGGGTCCCCCATCCGCATGGACGGGGGAATGGTCCCGACGATTTTCTAAATGTCACTTACTTATTACCGAGTTGTTCCGCCAAACCGATTAGAAGTCCTTCATTTCCACGAATGTAGCAGAGCCGATACGAGTCCTCGTACTGAACCACTTCGCCAACGAGCTGAGCACCATGCTTCGTGAGTCTGGATACCATTTCGTCAATGTCTTCAACGGTGAACATGACGCGTAGATAACCGAGGGCATTTACAGGAGCAGTTCGGTGATCTGAAATAGTAGGCGGGGTGAGAAATCGCGAAAGTTCAAGTCGGCTGTGGCCATCTGGGGTAACCATCATAGCAATCTCTACACGCTGTGAACCCAGCCCGGTTACGCGACCAGCCCATTCGCCTTCGACAGTAGCTCGCCCTTCGAGCTTCAAGCCAATCTCCTCGAAAAAAGAAATTGCGTCATCAAGGGATTCTACAACGATGCCAACATTGTCCATTCTTAGTAATTTGTTTTTTGCCATCATGTTCATCTCCTTATGTGTACAAATTTATGACCTTCCAAGCGATTAACATCTTGTCACAGTTCATAATAACAAAAATAAGTCACAGTATAGCAAAAAAGTGAAGTTTGGTTTTCGGATATGTCAAGAACACTGTCGCGCCTTCGCTTGGGCTACAGCCGAGCAGCGGACTCCGGCGTAAAAAGATACGGCCTCCGTCCGGTAATCACCGGATGGAGGCCGTTTCGATTCCATTAGAGAGAAGCTTACAGCGTCGAGGACCCGCCGGACGTTCCCGTCGAAGCCGGCATGGCCGCCGACGTCGCGTAACTGTCCTTCAACACATACAGAAGCGGTTTTTCCGCCTGATTATCGGCGTCGTATGCCGATACGACGGCATATTGGCTGCCCTGCAGGTTTACATCCAGTTCCGTTACCTTATCGGCCTCGAGAGTGATTTCCTCGTTCAACTGCTGATTGCTGCCGTTCATCACCCGGATCTTCATCGACGAGGGGGAGTACAGAATCAGATGCAACGTATTGTATTTTTTGCCGAAGTTGATTTTTAAGTTGGGCGAGCCCTCATACCAACCCAGCCCCACATTTTCCGCGGAAAAGGCGTAAGCTCCGTTAAACTGGCGATCTCCGAATACGAGTTGCTTTTTGTCGGCCACATCGTAGAACTTTTCGCTCCAATTGTCCACTTTGACCTCTTTGGAATACAACGTGAGGTTGGCGCTCTCGCGAAGCCCGACGGTTTGCGTGGCGGCATCCCATGTAATCGGAATGTCAAAGGCTTTGGCTATGGCGCGAAGAGGCAAGTACGTCGTTCCGTTATACGAGATCGCTTGCACTTCCTTGCCGTTGTCGTCGAGCGGGCGCCAGGCTTTGCCATCCAGACGGTATTTGATCCCCGAGTTCAGGTAAGCTTTGATCTCGGTGAGATTGCTGGCGGCGAACGCTCCGGTCGAAAGCGAGAAAAGGGCGGTGATGACGAGCAACAGAATCACGCGTGTCTTCTTCATCAATTATCTTCCTCCACAGTTCATGATCAATCCATCGAGAACGAGCATAGCAGGATAAGCGCTTCAAAAGCGTTTCAATAAATGGGCGGGATGCGAAGAAACGCTTTTGAAGCGCTCGCCGCTTTACAATCGTTAAGAAAGGAGGGCATTGCGATGCCTACATCCAGACGAAAACGGGGACTTCCCTATGAACGATAAGAAATCGCTTTTTGCCGGTTTCTGTTTGGCCTTGCTGGCGGTCTGTCTCGCACCGCTTCCCTCCGCCAAGGCACTTGATCTTCAATTGAATCCGGACTTCAGGGTTGAGGCGAACCCGATCCTGAACACAAACCTGTATTTGCCAAGTTCAAACGGTGTGGAGCGGTGGGCGTTCGAAGCCGGCGGAGAGCTCAGCTGGTCTTCGCCTGCCATCGGCGCGGACGGCACGGTGTATGTCGGATCGACGGACGGGAAGCTCTATGCGGTCGATCACAAGGGGAAAAAGAAGTGGGATTTCGAAACGAAAGATAAAGTGTATGCTTCGCCGACGGTCGGCGCAGACGGCACCGTGTTTGTCGGCTCCGGCGCCAAGCTATATGCGATTTATCCCGACGGAAAGCTGAAGTGGGCGTTCGATGCGGGAGGCGTCATCTATTCCGAACCGGTCATTGGGGCGGACGGAACCGTCTATTTCGCATGCGAGGATGGGAAGCTCTACGCGCTCAAGGCGGACGGCACGAAGAGATGGGCGTTCGAAACCGGAGGCGGAATGAGTGTCAATCCCGCTCTCGATTCGAACGGCAACATCTACGTCGGTTCACGCGACAAGAAGCTCTATGCGATCAAACCGAACGGGACGAAGAAATGGGAATTGACGACAATCAATGAAGTGAAATCCACGCCGGCGATCGGCGCGGACGGCACCGTCTATATCGCTTCCGGCGCCGAGAGAATGTATGCGGTCAAGCCGGACGGCACGGTAAAATGGGAATTTCCATTGGATAAAAAGCTGTATGGAGGCAATGTTTATTCCTCGCCTGCCATCGGCGCGGACGGCACCATCTATGTGGGATCGGGCGGCTCAGGCATATATGCCATCAAGCCCGACGGAACGAAGAAGTGGAAATTCGATACGGACGGCATTATGGTAGCCACGCCTGCCATCGGCGCGGACGGCACCATTTACGTGGGTTCGGCCGATTGGAAGCTCTATGCGATTAAACCGGACGGCACGAAAAAATGGACGTTCAAAACCAATGGCCAGATCGTCGCCGCATCGGCGGTCGGCCCGGACGGCACGCTCTATATCGGTTCCGGCGACCGCAAATTATATGCCATCGGCATGGTAGCCGTGAACGGCGTCAACCTGAACAAAACCGTACTCCAATTGGAAACGGGGGGGAGCGAGACGCTGCAGGCGACGGTTGCGCCCAACAACGCTTCCTATCACGACATCCTATGGTCGAGCGGTGACGATCGCATAGCCCAAGTAGACGCTGCAGGCAAAGTGACGGGCATTGGCCCAGGCACGGCTACGATTACGGCGACATCGGAGGATGGAGGATACTACAAATCATGCGTCGTGACGGTAACCGCCGCCAAGGACGCCCCTCCTCCTGCGCCGGTAAACGATCCCCCAGCCGCGGCAACCCCACCCCCCGCTTCGCCATCGGATGCGGCGAACCTGAAGGACATTGCGGGGCACAAGCGGGAAGCGGAAATCGCCAAAGCGGTATCGCTTGGCATCGTATTCGGTTATCCGGACGACACATTCCGGCCCGACGGGAACGTTACCCGTGCGGAATTTGCAAGCATGCTTGTCAGAAGCTTGAAGCCCGGAGAGGAAGGAGCGCCGCTCGCCTTCAAGGATAAAAATCAAATCGGGGCCTGGGCGGTAATGGCAGTTCAGCAGGCGGTAAAGCTTGGCATCATCCATGGGTATGAGGACGGCACGTTCCGGCCCAATGCGAACATTACCCATGCGGAAATGATTTCGATGGTCATTCGCGCCTCCGGCCTCGCAACGGAAGATGCGCCGCAGACCGGCTTTTCCGACGATGCGGACATTCCGAAATGGGCGAAGTCCGCCGTTTCCAAAGCCGAGGAGACCGGCATCGTCAAAACGGGGGATTTCCCGGGCGATAAATTCGCGCCGCTAGCAATGTCCACCCGCGCGGAAGCCGCGTCGTCCATCGTCCGCATGCTGGAAGCGCGAAAATAGATAGCCCCGGATATGACGATATCCGATTGCAAAACAGAACTAGATTGGCATAAACCCGATTTTTGATGGGAGTGGCTCGGTTTGGTGCATGGCGAGTTTCAAATGCTGGGCAGCTTGAAAATCTCCCTTGCCGGTGAAGATGTAACCTCGACCATTCGCGGCGGAAAAGCCCGCCTGCTGCTGGCTTATTTGGTGCTTCCGTATGACATGCCGAGAAGCAGGAAGCAGCTGGCGTTTGATTTCTGGCCGGATTCCTCCGAGAAGCAAGCATTATCGAATTTACGGAAGCTGCTGCACGACATTCGGGAAGCTTTTCCGCCTATCGACCGATACTTCAGCATTACGTCGGCTTCCATCCAGTGGAATCCGGAGGTGCCGGTTTATTCGGATGTGGCCGAGTTCGAACGGATGGCGCAAGGGCAAACCTTGGACGAATTGCGCCGTGCGGATCAATTGTATCGGGGCGAACTTCTGCCCGGATTTTATGAGGAATGGGTCGGCATGAAGCGGGAGCTGCTGGATCAAACGATGATGAACGTGCTCGAAAGGCTTATCGCGAGATGGGAGAGCAGGAGAGAGTACGCATCGGCCCTATTGGCCGCTAACAAGCTGTTGATCCGAAATCCGCTGCGTGAAGAAACATACCGAACGATTATGCGGCTGCATGCGTTGAATCGCGATCGCGCGGGCGTTATGCAAACGTATTTGCAACTGCGAGATGTGCTCGATTCCGAGCTCGGCATTGCCCCTTCGGCGGAAACCGAGCGACTTTTGGAGCGGCTTACGCGGTCCGACGACGACCTCCCGGCGAACCCGCTTGACAACACGCCTTTGATCGGAAGACTCGGCGAATGGGGGCGCATGCTGGAAGCCTGGAAGCAAGCGTCAGCCGGCCGTTCCGCCTTGCTGCTTCTAAAGGGAGAGGCGGGGATCGGCAAAACGAGACTTGCTTTGGATTTTAGTGAATGGGCAAACAGGCAAGGGATTCAGACCGCGTATGCAGGTTGCTGCGCATCGGTCAGTTCGATGTCGTACACGCCGGTCACCACCTGGCTCCGAAGCGTTCCGATGCCCTCGCTCTGTATGGAAGCGAAGTCGGAATTATCCCGATTGCTTCCGGAATTGATGGAACGATTTCCGGATTTGCCGAAGCCGAGTCCCCTTCGCGAAAGTTGGCAGGTGAACCGGTGGTACGAAGCGATCGAACGGATGCTGTCGGTCCGGGATCCGCTGCTGCTTGTGCTGGACGACATTCAATGGAGCGATGAAGGAACGCTGCAGCTGATCTCCTATCTTCTTCGCAGCGATGCCGGTTCCCGACTGCTCGTGATTGCGACGATGAGAACGGAAGAATATCCGAACGATGCTCTCCGGGACTTCTTCCACAGGCTTCGGACCGCACGGAAGCTGAACGAAATTGAACCCGCTCCGTTCAGCGAGGAAGAGACGAAACGCCTAGCGGCCGCCACCGCCGGGGGCATTCCGGCAAACCGCCACGCGCTGCTATAGAATCGTTCCGAAGGAGGGTACGCGATGTCATCATCCAGACAAAAATTCGGGATCGTGCTTATGTCATCCCTGATCTCGGTTTCGGTACTGTTCCCCTTCCCTGCCGCGGCGGCCGAAGCGCCCAAATTGAAGATAGATCAGAACCTTAATGTCAACGATCTCTTGATCAAAGACATTCCTATCGTACTCGGCAATCCGACCGCGCAGGTCCGGTGGAAGTCCCCTATAGAAAGCCCGACTACTTCCCCGGTCATCGGCAAAGACGGAACCATCTACTTGGGCGGAGGCAACAAGGTTTTTGCGTTTCTTCCGGATGGCGGTAAAAGATGGGAAACGGATCTGGGAGGATTCGCGAGCGGCACGCCCGCTCCGGGTGCTGACGGAACGCTCTACGTGGGCGTCATCAAGTTGGATGCGACCAAATTAAAAGCGTATGTATACGTTTGCGCCATCGATCCGGACGGGGAAAAGCTATGGGAATTCCCCATGGGAACTTTAAAAAATATTTGGATCCCGGATCTCAGCCCGGCCATCGGGGCCGACGGCACGATCTATGCAGGAGGCGCGGACAGCGGGAATCTGTATGCGCTCCAGCCGGACGGATCGCAAAAGTGGAACTATCACGCCGAAGGCGTCACGATCGGTCCTCCTTCCGTCGGAGGGGACGGGACGATTTATGCCGGAACGACGAATGGACTTCTATATGCCTTCAAGCCGAACGGCGGCGTGAAATGGACTTTTTCGACATCCAATCCTATTTATGAACATCCCGTGATCGGAGCCGACGGGACGATCTACGTCGAATCATATTCAAAAGATTCGGGAGCCGTTCTTTTTGCCGTTAATCCGGACCATTCGAAGAAGTGGAGCCGCGATCGCCATGTGTACGCCACCCCGGCCGTAGCAGCGGACGGTACGGTTTATATCGGAAGCCTTGACGGGGTGCTTGGTTTCGATGCCGATGGAAACGAAAAATGGAAGTTCAATCCCGGAAGCAGGGTACATCAGACGCCGGCGATCGGACGGGATGGCACGATCTACGCCGGAAGCGACAACGACGTTTTCTATGCGGTCCTTCCGGATGGAACCGTAAAGTGGCAATATGCCGCCGGAGGCGTTGGAGTTTTCGCTCCTGTCGTCGGGAGCGACGGCACGGTCTACAAGTCGTTATCGACTTCCTTGGTCGCTCTCGGCACCGTCGGGGCAAGCACCGTAAGTTTGAATAAGAAGACGACCAGCCTTCGGGCGGGAGACAGCGAAACGATAACGGCAGCGGTTGTCCCCGAGGAAGCGGTGGACAAACGGATCCGGTGGAACAGCAGCGACAGTGCGGTGGCGACAGTGGACGGCATGGGAAAAGTGACGGGCATCGCACCGGGCACGGCGAAAATAACGGCTACGACCGTAGATGGAGGCTTTATCGCCACTTGCGACGTAACCGTGACCGCCGCAACGAGCGGCAATCCTCCCGCTCCTCAAACCGATGCGGCGAAGCTGAAGGACATTGCGGGACACAAGCGGGAAGCGGAAATCGCCAAAGCGGTATCGCTCGGCATCGTATTCGGTTATCCGGACGACACATTCCGGCCCGACGGGAACGTTACCCGCGCGGAATTTGCAAGTATGCTTGTCAGAAGCTTGAAGCCCGGAGAGGAAGGAGCGCCGCTCGCGTTCAAGGATAAGGATCAAATCGGGGCCTGGGCGGTAAAGGCAGTACAGCAGGCGGTTAAGCTTGGCATCATCCATGGGTATGAGGACGGCACGTTCCGGCCCAATGCGAACATTTCCCATGCGGAAATGATTTCGATGGTCATTCGCGCCTCCGGCCTCGCAACGGAAGATGCGCCGCAGACCGGCTTCTCCGACGATGCGGACATTCCGAAATGGGCGAAGCCCGCCGTTGCCAAAGCCGAGGAGACCGGCATCGTCAAAACGGGAGATTCCCCGGGCGGCAAATTCGCGCCGCTGGCGATGTCCACCCGCGCGGAAGCCGCGTCGTCCATCGTCCGCATGCTGGAGGCTCGAAAATCGTGAAGAGGATGGCTGTCTCCCGTAACATCGCAGCGAGTCTTGCCAGTCTGCTGCTTCTGGTTCTGTTGGCCCATCCTGTTCGTGCCGCCGATCGCTCGTTTGAAATTACGGATGTCGACATTCAGGCCCAAGTCGATGCGGAAGGCCATATGCGCGTGACCGAACAGGATACGTACCGATTCTACGGAGCCTTTAACGGCGTCCTCGTACAGTTGGATTCTTCCGGTTCGGATGGCATCGGGGACTTCCAAGCCTACGAAATCAAGGAACAGCAGGAAGTGCCGCTCACGTTCGACAAATCCGGAAAAGGCAACCGATTGCAGTATAAAGTGTACGATAAAGCCCGCGATGAAACGAAAGTTTTCAAATTTGTTTATACGTTCAAAAATATCGTGCAAGTTTACGCGGATACCGCCGAGCTCTATTGGAAATTTTTCGATAAGACGAATCCGAGCGACCTCGGTACGGTACGTATTCGTATCGACCTGCCGGGCGGCGTGATGAAGGACGAAATATCGGCGTTCGGACACGGGCCGCTCTCTGGAATGGTGAATATCCCGCAGGACGGCACCGTGGAGTACCAGGTTAGCCCTTTGCAGTCCGGACAGCTGCTGGAAGCGCGCGTGCTGTTCCCCGGTAGTTACGTTCCGGGCAGCACCAAAATCAAAAATACGCCGATGCTTGACCGAATCAAGCAGGAGGAGCTGAAGTGGGCGGATGACGCGGACGGCAAGCGGGCAGCGAACGGGAGTTCGTTCCCGCGATCTCTTGTCTTTGCCATCGCCCTCCTTGCCTTCAATTTGGGGCTTATCGTATTTCTGTACTTCAAATTCGATAAGGAACGGAAGCCGGACTGGAACGGCACCTATTATCGCGAGCTTCCCGCCGACGTGACGCCGGCGGTCGTGAGCTATTTGATGGATTTCAAAATCCAAACCCGCGATATGTTGGCCACGCTAATCGATCTGGTTCGCAAAAAACGCCTCGAAATCGAGGTTGTCAAGGAACCCGGCGGTCTCTTGCGGAGAGAAAAGACGGATTACCGGTTTAAGCTGATCGACGAACGAACGGACGGATTGAAGCAGCACGAGACGTTTCTGATTCACTGGTTTTTC
The DNA here is from genome assembly GCF_020731285.1 of Cohnella baijiui. GTDB lineage: Bacteria > Bacillota > Bacilli > Paenibacillales > Paenibacillaceae > Cohnella. The sequence goes on along the minus strand of NZ_JAJFOW010000022.1, from coordinate 92,870 downwards.
AAACAGCTCGGCCCGAACAACGAAGTATCTCTCTCGGACATTCGCCAATACGTCAAGAAAAAGGCGAACGCCCGTATCTTTGCCCGGCAGTTGGCCAATTGGAAAGCCGCAGCGATCGGAGAGGCCAAGCAAACGGGGTATTTCGAAAAATCCAATCCGGGCCAGAAGCTCGCCATCCTCTCGTTTGTCGCCCAATTTTGCGCCCTGTTGTTCCTTGTACCCTCAGACTACAAATGGCTGGCATTCTTAACGATCCCTCTCTTTTTATATGGGCTTAAAATCAATCGCCGAACGAAGACCGGCGCGACCGAGCGGGCGAAGTGGAGGGCGTTTCAGCGGTTTCTAGCCGATTACAGCCGAATGGAATCCAGGGAACCGATGGCCGTTCATCTGTGGGAACACTATTTCGTTTATGCGATACCGCTAGGCGTGGCGAAAAAAATGACCGCGATGGCCCATATCGACATCCGGCAGGGGAGCAGCAGCACCGATTCCATCTACTGGATGGCATCGGACACGGCTTTTCATCGGGATTTCGACCATTTCGCGGAATTCTTCGACAAGACCATCTCCGCCGCGCAGAGTAACGCCTCCTCGAGAGGATCGGGCGGCGGCTTCTCCTCGGGCGGCGGCGGAGGCGGCGGAGGCGGGGGCCGGGGCGCATTTTAAGGCGCTTGGCCTTCCCTGTCATTTACTAGGGTAAGGGGGAACTGAAATGGTCGGATATATTGTCCTTGGAATCGTTGTTATCCTTTTGTTGTGGTTGATTCTCACCTATAACCGTCTCGTCATGCTGAAAAACCGGGTCCGCAACAATTGGTCGCAGGTGGATGTCGTTTTGAAAAACCGTTTCGACCTCATCCCCAATTTGGTAGAGACGGTGAAGGGATATGCGGCGCACGAAAAAGAGGCGTTCACCCGCGTCAGCGAGCTGAGAACGCAATACGCTGCCGCCGGCTCGGTAGAGGGCAAAGCGGCGGTGAGCGGCGAAATCTCCGGACTCATGAGCAGATTGTTGATGGTGGCGGAAAGCTACCCCGAGCTGAAAGCGAACGAAAACTTCCTCTATTTGAAGCAGCAGCTGTCCGCGATCGAGGATAAAATCCGCTTCGCGAGGCAGTTTTATAACGACACTGTGGAAGCCTACAATACCGCGATCATGAGCTTTCCGGCCAACCTGCTTGCCGGCCCGTTTAACTTTAAACAGGAACGGTTCTTTCAGATCGATGAAGCGGAAAAGTCCGGACCGCAAGTCAAATTTTGAACGATCCAGCCGTCGCGCTAGAGGCGGACGGAACGATCGGATTCCCCTTCGATCCTTTGACCCTCGTCAAAGGATCTATTTTTATTCTCGCCAGTCTAGAGGGATTTTCGCGCGGTAAGCGAATACAATGGACAACAAGATCATTGACGATGGGAGGGGGCCTTTTGGCCGGCTTCGATTTTCAACTGTTAGGCAGTTTGAAAATGACCCTCGACGGCGAAGACCTCTCGGAAATTCCCGGAAAAAAAGCCGTGCTGCTGCTGACTTACTTGATTCTCGAATGGGATGCATCTCCAAGCAGAAAACAAATCGCCTTTCATTTCTGGCCCGACTCCGCCGAAAAGCAAGCGTTGACCAACTTGCGGAAGCTTCTGCACGACCTGCGGGAATCCGTTCCGCGAATCGACCGCTATCTGAAGATTACGCACGCATCCATCCGACTGAATCCGGAGCTGCCTATCTATTCGGATGTGCGCGAATTCGAACAGGCAGCTCAAGGGACGACAGTCCGCGAGCTGCGCAGGGCGGTAGAGCTGTATAGAGGAGAACTGCTGCCCGCGTCCGGGGAAGAATGGCTCGCGGCCAGGCGGGAGCGGTTGGCGCAAACGTATTTGACCGCGCTAGACAAGCTCATCTCGGGTTTGGAACGTCAGCGGGAATATGCGTCGGCGCTGTTTTTCGCGCAGAAGCTGCTTGTGCAGGACCCGTTAAGGGAGGAAACGTATCGCGCGGCGATGCGGCTGCACGCTTTGAATAACGATAGAGCTGGCGTCGCGCAAATTTATCGAAAGCTGCGCGATCACTTGAAAGCCGAACTCGGCATCGGTCCTTCGGAAGAGACGCTGCATTTGTACGAGCGACTGACCAAAAACGGGAGCGGGGATTCGGAGGTTTTGCCCGGCAAAGCGCCGCTGATCGGCAGAATCGGCGAGTGGGAAAGCCTGCTGGGCGCCTGGAAGAAAATCGTGGCCGGCGGAAACGCCATGCTTGTATTCAAGGGGGAGTCGGGAATCGGAAAATCCCGGCTGGCTCTTGAATTCAAGGCCTTCATGGAAAGTTTAGGGATTCAAACGGCCTTTGCCGGCTGCTATCCGTCTGTCAAGTCGCTATCCTATACGCCGATAACCGGCTGGCTCCGGAGCCTCCCGCTGCCGAAGCTCGGTTCGGTGTGGCTGTCCGAACTGGCGCGTCTCCTTCCTGAACTATCGGAACGATACCCGGACTTGCCGCAACCGCATCCGATTCAAGAGAAGTGGCAGTTGAACCAGTGGTATGAAGCGATCGAACGGATGCTGCTGGCCAACGGGCCGCTGTTGCTTCTTCTGGACGATATCCAGTGGAGCGACGAAGAGACGCTTCTGCTGCTTTCCTATCTGCTCCGCGCCGATTCCAAGGCCAAGCTGCTCATCGTGGCGACGATGAGAACGGATGAGGATGCGGGCAATGCCGTCGCGCATGCGCTGGGCGAGCTTCGGTCCGAGCGCAAGCTGACCGAAATCGAGCTGGCTCCGCTGAGCCGGGACGAAACGGCGCGCTTGGCGGCCGCAACGGTCGGCGTTGCGTTGGCGGACCGTCATTCCTTGGATTTATATGCGGAAACCGGCGGCAATCCGCTGTTTATTGTAGAAACGCTGCGGGAATGGCAAACGGGCGCGGGCGGCGGCGAATTCCGTCTGTCGCAAGTGGCGAAAACCGTGATCGAGAACCGGTTGAACAGGCTGTCGCCGGCCAATCGCCGGCTTGCGGCGATCATCGCCGCCGTCGGAAGGCCCGTCTCCGCGGCTCAATTGACGATGGTAACGGACACCGGGGAGGAAGAGATTCTCTCGCGCGCGGAGCAGTTGGTGCAATTGAAGGTTTTGCAGGAGGCGGTGGGCGGGAATTACCGCTTTACCCATGACATCCTGAAGGAAACCGCGTACAAGCTCAACAATGAGGGCAGGCGGCAAAGGTGCCATCGGAAAATCGCGGAAGGTCTGCTCGCCTATCACCGCGGGCAGATCGAGGCCTTTGCCGGTGAAATCGCCTTTCACTACGAACTCGCGGGAATGGAACGGGAAGCCATCGCCTACTATGAAATGGCCGCGGCGGCGGCAGAGAAGATCTATGCCAATGAGACGAGAATCCGTTATTATCGGAAGCTGTTCGACCTGCTGCCTCCCGAACGGACCTTGTCCGTCCTGATGAAGCTAGGCGACGCTTTGATCGTGACGGGGGACTGGAACGAAGCGGAGAACACTTACAAGCGTTGGCTGGCGCGACACGGAAGCTTGGTCACGCTCGATGAACGGTCCTACTGCGACGTCGCGCTCGGCAACTGCCTGCGCCTGATGGGCAAATACGAGGAGGCCGGATTCCATCTGGAAAGAGCTTCCTGCCACTTCAAGCTGACGGAGAACCATGACGGACTCAGCTTCGCTTATGGAATGCTCGGTATTTTGCATTACTTTATGGCTAGCTATGACAAGTCGCTTCGCTACCTCATGGAAAGAATGGAACTGTCACGTACCGGAAAGCAGACGCAAGACGATGCCCGGTTCCTCGGCATGATCGGCTTTCTGCATTACGATCAATGCGAATACGATCTTGCGATAGATTGGTTCGGGAGACAAGTCGCCCTTGCCACGGAAATCCGGGACGCGTTTTTCGTCGGCGAAGCGATGGGCGGACTGGCTTTGGTTTATTTTGAAACGGACGATATGGACTACGCGTACAACGCCATCGTCGAGAAGCTGGAGACCGGCAAGTCGACCGGGGCGCGAATGGGTTTTGCCATGGGGATCGGCATGCTGGGCAAGTATTATCATTTGCTAGGCTCCCGCCTGCAGGCGGAGCAATGCATCGCCTTCTGCCTGGAAGAAGCGATCCGGATTCAGGATTGGCATATTGCATCCGTCGTGCTCGGCATCGAAGGCTGCAATCTGATGGAACAGCATCGTTACGAGGAGGCCGGTCGTTGGATCGAACGTTCGGCGCGGTTAACGAAGCAGCTTCGCATCCCCTTCTTCGAATGCGAGGCGCTCTATTTCACGGGCTTGCTGAGGGAGCGGCAACATCAATTCGAAAGCGCCGCGGAGGTCGCCGATGAGGCGCTGAAGATGGCCGTTCGGCTGAAGCGGCGGGATTTGCAGGTCAAGCTTACTGCGCAACTGCTGCAGCTCAAGACGCGTTTGGGACGGATCGGCCCCGGCGAAGCGAGGGACGAACTGCAACGAATGGCGGAACAATACGCCGACAAGCGGGAGCAGGCTGCCATTCGCTTTGCGATGTGGCGGCTGATGCCCGATTCCCTCGAGCTTCGGACCGCGGCGTTCTCCCTGAACGAAGTCCTGTACCGGAAGTCGGGCAAACAGGAATATGCCGGCCGTTTGCGCGAGCTCGGCGGCTTCAACGAATTCATCGAAGCGCGCCCGATGCCGAAGCACGCGGCCGAGGTCGTGCAGCAAGCACCCATTTCGCCGAACCTGTTGGCGGAAGTCGATCGGTTTATAGGGCTTGATTGATTCAGCTCACGTTGATTCGGCTCTCCCCATCGTTCATGCAGACACGCCGGTTCCGGCGTGTTTTTGCATGAGATGAACCGTATTGCATGCAATTTTGTTGACAAAGGAAACAAAAATCAGTTACCCTTATATTGTTTCCTAAGTAAACAATATTGGAGGAGGTGTCGCATGGTTCGGGACGAGGAATTAAGCCGTATTTTCAATCGAGTATCGGAGCGGCATCACTTGATCAAGACGATGGAAGAGAAGAAATTCAAGTTCATGCGAGAGAACACGTTTATGGAAGTACATTGCATCGACTTCATCGAGAAGATGCAGGATGCCAATGTGTCCAAATTGGCCAATGCCTTTCAAGTGACCAAAGGCGCGATCAGCAAAGTAACCAAGCGATTGGTCGAGACGGGAGCCATCGAACGATACCAAAAGCCGGACAATCGGAAGGAAGTCTACTTCAAGCTTACGGACACGGGTCGAGAAATCTACCTGGAACACGAAAGAATGCATCAGACGAGAATCGAGAGAGACAGCGAATTTTTCAGTCCGTTAAGCGAAGAGGAAAAAAGCCGGCTCTATGAGACGTTGAACAAAATCTACGGTCAGATTGCCGAAGAACTCAAAAAACTGGGATTGGACAATTACATCTGACGAAGGGAGCTTGAATGGTGGCCATCGAAACGAATGAAATGATGTCATCCCGGGTGAGATACGGCCGATGGGCGTATTCCATTCTCGCGTGGGTGCTGTTGATTTGTATCGTCGTGCAAGTCCTTTTGGCTGGCATCGCGTTGTTCGAAGATTCGGAAGCCTGGAATTGGCATCGGACGTTCGTGCACCTGTTTGAATATCTTTCGATCATTCTTTTTATTCTGGGCTTCGTCGGGAAGCTTTCCCGGAAATTCATCTGGGGAAGTCTAGGTTTGTTCGTCCTATTCAATGTTCAATATTACACGGCACATGGCATCGCAGGGGCGCTTCATCCCGTTTTGGCGCTCGCCCTGTTTTGGGGAGCGCTCGCATTGGCACGAGGATCTACTTCATTTTTAAAGATTCGTAAATAGATAGAAGCAGGAGGGAGACCGTATGATCAAATCCGGACTTGTGACAACCGAAGGCGACAATCTCTATTACGAAGTGCGGGGAGAAGGGGAGCCGCTCATAATGATTGCCGGCGGGAACGGGGATGCGGGCTTTTATACGTATGTGGCCGACATGCTGGCCGACGAATACCAGGTGATCACGTACGACCGCCGGGGCAATTCCCGCAGTACCCGTAACGCGCCGCAAAATTTCGAGGTGAGCCAACAGGCCAGGGACGCGGTCGCGGTATTGCAAGCTGCCGGACACTCGTCGGCCTACGTTTTTGGGAATAGCGGAGGGGCTGTTTTCGCACTGGAAATGGCGGCCAATCATCCGCAATCCGTCAAAGCGATGGTCATTCACGAACCGCCCGTCGTCCGGGTCCTGCCGGATGCGGAAAAATGGCTGCGGTTTTTCGCCAACGTGTATCGGACGTCCTTTCGATTCGGCGTACAAGCGGCCAGCTTCCGATTCAATTTATCTTTGTCCATCCCGTTCAGCGCCTTTAAAACCGTTCCGAAGGACTTTCAACAACGCGTATCGGAAGCGAACAACGAGCGGTTCTTAATCCGCCATGAGATGATCCCGAGCGTGAATTATATGCCCGATATCGCGAGGATCAAGCAAAACGGGGTGAGAATGTTTGTGGCTGCCGGCCAAATGACGCTGGGTAAGGGGAAATATTATGGTCGCACCGCTCCGATCTTGGCAGAAAGGCTCGGCTGCGAGATGGTGACGTTTCCCGGCCATCACCTTTCTTTTTTCGATCGGCCACGGGAGTGGGCCGATGTTCTGCGGAACACGCTTCATCGGGCATCGAGTTGATCGACGCTCCTTGACCTGGTTTGGACGATTGCCGTTCACCACGTTCACCGCGCAGGAAAGATACAACAGGATTTGAACGGTCGTGACGGCCGGCGGTTTGCCGGCGTGTTCGTGCGTATCTGGACTCATTGGGACCATCCTGTCGTCGGAGCCGGTTTGGCGGACGAATGGCCGCGCTCCACTTTCCATCTTTCCCCATCCGATGCCGGATCATCCTGGCGCCAGATCATTGACAATGATGGCGCCCTTTGGTATCTTTTATTTATTCTGACTGGTCAGTATAAATAAAAGGAGTCTACATTCATGCCGAAAGTAGGAGCGGAGCCGAAGCGTCGCGCAGAGGTGATCAACGCTGCCTTGACCTGTATCAGCCAATACGGCATCGAAGGCATGACCCTGGATAAGGTGGCCGAGTACGCGGGCTGCTCCAAGGGCGTCATCGTTTATTATTTTCAAAATAAAGACGGGCTGACGACCGATGCGTTCAAGGCGTTTTTGGCTTATTACGGCGCGAAGATCCAGGCGGAGATTCTTCCGGAGATGACCGCCCAGGAGAAGATGGACATCACCTTGAAGCACATTCTGCCGGTCGCCCGCGACGTTGAAGACCGGCGGATCGACGTCTCCGGGCTGGAAGGGGTTGGGCGCATGACGATCCCGTACGAAGACCAAGGCAGGCTCTTCGTCCAGTTTTTTTCCAAGGCGGTCTTGGACCCCAAGCTGCGGGAGATCGTTTCCCAGAGCTACGCGGCGGATCTTCAAGGCATATCGAAGATTATCGATTCCGGTCGCCGGGCGGGGCAGAAATCCGTCCCCGATCCGCACAGCGCCGCGTACGGCTTGCTGGCGATGGTCATCGGTCTCAGCTTTTTTCGGGTCGCGGAGCTGCAGACGCCGAACGGGCAAGACAACCGTGCGATCTGCGAGGATTACGTGCGCATACTCATGACAGGCCAATAGGAGGACTTGGGATGAATTTGACGAAGGTGGAGCAAGACGGTATCGCGATCGCGATCGCGAAGGGCGGCGCGTCGGAAATCGACGACGTCCAGGCCGCTTTGGACATGATAGCGACGGTCTGGTACGAAACGGGCTGCGACCGGATCGTCGTCGAGAAAGCTTTGCTGAGCGAGCGGTTTTTCGAATTGAAGACCCGCCTGGCCGGGGAAATCGCGCAAAAGTTCATCAACTACGGCGTGAAGGCGGCAATCGTCGGCGACTTCAGCGGCTATGATAGCCGAAGCCTGCGGGATTTCATCTACGAATCCAACCACGGCTCCGATCTATTTTTCTTGCCGACCGAGCAGGAGGCGATCGAAAAGCTGAGCGCCATCGGGAACGGCAACGAAAGGCAGCGGTGACGGATTCGCGTCCGGGCGCGGCCGAGTATCCGATGGCGCGTTTGCCGGCCGGCGAAGATCGTCTTCGGGACGACATGCTCGGCAACGTATGGGAATGGTGCTGGGATCAGTACGACCCCCGCGTCTACGGCGCAGACGCAAAATATAAAATTATAGTCAAACGACAAGAACCGCGAAGGCTTCATGCTGCGCGGTTTTTGTTGTTTTTTGTCCATTTTCTTTCATATTTCTTTTATTGGTCGCGAGTAGATTAAAAATGGATGAACATGAAGTTCCGGAGGTTGGCGTCCTTGGCGCGTCTAAACCATTTCGATCCGCTAAACCAATAGCTGGAAAGGAGCAAGAAAATGCGCAACGCAAGAAGAAAAGCCATCCCTTTGTTGTTAGCCCTTATCGTGATCGTCGGTACCATTCCCGCGGGGATGCTCGGATACGGCAAGGCTTTCGCGGCAAATGAATTTGCAGGAAACGGTACGTCCAGCAACCCCTATCTCATCCATACAGGATCTCAACTGAACAAGATCAGGGGGGAATACCTGGATGCTAGCCTCTACTTCAAGCTGGCGGCCAATATTGACCTGAGCGGCTTCGCAGGCGGCGCCGGATGGGTTCCGATCGGGACTTGGGATCATCCTTTTATAGGCCATTTGGACGGCAATGGATACAAAATATCGGGTTTAAAGATAGCGGACAGTTCGAGAAATTACGCCGGGCTTTTTGGTTATGTTGGAGGCGGCGGCTATATCGCGAATGTCAAAATGGAAAAGGTGAATATAGACGGAGGCAATTGGTTGGGAAGTCTGGTCGCCATGAACGATGGAGGGACAATCCAAAACAGCTCCGCTTCGGGAAGCCTGACTGGAACGAAAGGAGTAGGCGGCTTAGTTGGCAGCAACAGGGGAATCCTGCGCAACAGCTATGCAACAGGGAGCGTGAACGGCTCCGAGAGTGCAGGGGGGCTGACCGGGATCAACGGGGGAACGATCCTCGATAGCGCCGCCACCGTAAACGTGAGCGGGTCTCTGAATACAGGCGGGTTGGTAGGTTGGCAATCGCAAGATGGAGCAACCATCCGCAATAGCCGTGCTGACGGGAACGTGAGCGGATCGGAGAATGTAGGCGGCTTGGTCGGGTGGAATTATAGTGGAGCCATTGCCGACGGCAGCAGCGCTGCAGGAACGGTAACCGGCATCGATGCGATGAAATATGTAGGCGGGTTGGTCGGTTACAACGAAAGCGGATCCATTAACGGCAGCTACGCTTCGGGGAATGTGACCGGCAAGATCGAAGTCGGCGGCTTGATCGGTTACGACTATTGGGGCAGCATCGGCAACGCCTATGCGTCGGGAACGGTTACGGGCATTAGCGGGAGTACCTATATCGGCGGCTTAGTAGGCGAAACCGATTATGGAACGATTACGAAAAGCTACGCATCCGGCAATGTTACGGGAAGCGCCGATACCCTCTATGCGGGCGGCTTGATCGGCTATAGCATGGCCGCGACCGTCAGCGACAGCTATGCTACGGGAGATGCAACCGGATATAGCGCGGGCGGGCTTCTGGGAATCAGCGATAACGGAGAAGTGCACGGCAGTTACGCAACGGGCCATGCAAGCGGAACTGAAAAAGTCGGGGGCTTGATCGGTTGGAACGTAATAGGGCCAATTAGCGACAGCTATGCCGAAGGGAAAGCGAACGGAACCAAGTACGCAGGCGGCTTAGTCGGTTGGAACGTAAACGGACCGATCAGCAACAGCTACGCCACCGGGAAGGTAAGCGCCGCAAGCGACGCAGGCGGCTTAGTCGGTTTTAGTTATTCGAATACGGTCGTCAACAGTTTCTATGATGCTGCTACCACCGGACAGAGCTCCTCGATCGGAGGGGCAGGCAAGCCAACTTCGGAGCTGCAGCAGCAAAGCACGTATGAAGCGGATTCATCCCATCCTTGGGACTTTGCGAACCGATGGGCGATCGACCCCAATCGAAATGGCGGATATCCCTATTTGCGAGCCATCCAGGTCTATCTTGATTATGATGGCAATGGGCACGACGGCGGGACGGTTCCGTCCAGTTCGTCTTACATGCCGGGTTCCTTGGTCAGGATCGGCGCGGGGACAAATTTAACAAAAACGGGATACGCGTACGACGGCTGGAATACGAAAGCGGACGGAACCGGCGCGCCATATCGGCCAGGCGAGCCGTATCCAATCTCGTCTACGACGACGCTGTTCGCCCACTGGGTGCTGCCAAGCCCGAATGCCTCGATCACCTCTACGATCGGAACCGTCAGCAGCGGAGGCACTGCAAATGAGACGATCGCCGATATTCCGCTCGGTACGACTGTAGCGGCTTTAAAAGCCGCGATTACGCCAACCGCGGGCGCGACTTTTGATATTTACGAATCGGACGGTACGACCGCAGCCGCGACATTGGCGACAGGCAACAAATTGATCGTAACCGCCTCTAATGGAAGCGCGCGTACGACGTATACTTTGACCGTCCTAAAGGCCTCTAGCGAAGCTACGCTGACGTCCACGTTAGGAACCGTTAGCGCAGGCGGGACAGCCAACGAGACCGTTGCGGATATTCCCTACGGCACATCGCTGGAATCGTTCATCCAAGCGATCACGCCGGCAGCCGGCGCGTCGTTTGACGTGTATGACGCGGATGAAGCGACTTTGGCGACGAATCTGACCAGGAGCAGCAAGGTGATCGTCACGGCAGAGGATGGCGCGACAAAAGTCGTTTATGCCGTGAAATTCGTGGCGAACACAGCCGCTACCCTGACTTCGACCCTCGGTACGGTAAGCGCAGGAGGAACGGAGAACGAAACGTTCGTTGTGCCTTACGCGACGACGTTAACCGCTTTGAAGGCGGCCGTTACGCCGGCGGATGGCGCGACGTTCGAAGTCTACGATGCGGACGGCGCTACGGTCGCGACAACGCTGGCGACTGGCCATAAGGTGGTCGTTACCTCGGAGGACGGGAGTCATAAAGTCACTTATACCGTTACGATCGCTCCGAATACGGATGCTACGGTTACATCCGCAATCGGGATCGTCAGTACGGGCGGGACGGCATCCGAGACGATCACCCGCGTGCCCTACGGGACGACGTTAGCGGCATTCAAGGCGGCGATTACGCCGGCGGCGGGCGCGACTTTTCAAATCTACAACAACAATGAAACGACGGTATCTACTTCGTTAGCCTCCGGCAGGAAGGTCATCGTCATCGCGCAGGATGGCGTAACAAGAGTCGTTTATCGCGTATACGTCGATCCGAACGCGGATGCGACGATGACCTCTTCGGTCGGTACCGTAAGCACCGGAGGAACGGCGAACGAGTCGATTGTGGTTCCGTACGGCACAACGCTGACTGCGTTAAATAACGCGATAAGGCCGGCCCCGGGCGCGGGATACGTCATTTACGATGCAGACGGAACAACCGTAGCCACCACATTGGCTACGGGGTCCAAAGTGATCGTAACCGCGCAGGACATGGTAACCAAAGTGACTTATACCGTCACGATCGCGACGAACAGCGCAAAAGCGATCACTTCGTTCAGGCTTGCCGAGCAGACCGCCAACGCCACCATCAATGCGGGCGCACACACCGTATCGGTCAAAGTGGCAAACGGAACAGTTCTGAACGGATTGGTAGCCACCTTCGCGCTCTCTCCAGGCGCTTCGGCAACGGTGGGTTCCGTCGTGCAAGAAAGCGGCAGGACCGCGAACGATTTCACGGGCGCGGTAACCTATGTAGTCAAAGCCGCGGATAACAGCGTACAAAATTGGACGGTCACCGTGACCGTTGCGGCAAGCAGCGAGAAAGACATCACGTCATTTCGTTTTGCAGAGCAAACAAGAGCGGCAACGATTAATTCGGGCGCTCGCACGGTCGCGATCGAGGTGCAGAACGGCACGAGCCTGAACGGACTTGTTGCCTCATTTACCCTGTCTGCGGGAGCCTCGGCGAAGGTGGGCGGAGTGGCTCAGATTAGCGGTACGACCGCCAACAACTTTACGAGCGCAGTCAATTACACGGTGACCGCAGCGGACAACAGCACGCAGACCTGGCGGGTTACGGTGACCGTAGCGACGAACACGGCCGCGACGCTGACGTCCTCGTTGGGGACCGTGAGCGTAGGGGGTACAGTCTACGAGACGATCACGGACATTCCTTATGGCACCACGCTGGCTGCGCTGAAGGCGGCCATCACCCCGGCTTCGGGCGCGACGTTCGACGTGTACGAGGCGGACGGCACCACGGTGGCGGCAGATCTGGCCTCGGGCTATATAGTGATCGTCACCGCGCAAGACGGCACGACGAAAGTGACGTACGCGTTAACCGTGAACGCACCTCCGCCAAGCGGAGCCGCGACGCTGACGTCCTCGTTGGGGACCGTGAGCGTAGGGGGTACAGTCTACGAGACGATCACGAACATCCCTTATGGTACCACGCTGGCTGCGTTGAAGGCGGCCATCACGCCGGCCGCAGGCGCGACGTTTGAAGTGTTCGCGGCGGATGGCACGACGGTCGCAATGGATCTGGCCTCGGGCTATATGGTGATCGTCACCGCGCAAGACGGCGTGACGAAGGTAACCTATACGATCACCGTGAACGCGGCTCCGCCAACATCCGGAGGTCCCTACGCCCCCGACTACCCGAAAGTCGTCTCGACGAACGGCAGGCTTCATCTGCGCGTCGGTGAAGAAGGAGAAGTAAGCTTGGAGCAGGAGATTATCATCTCCATTCCGGCGAACGCGACCGTTAAAGAATTAAGGATTACCATCGACAAAATCGCGGATACGGGCAGCTTGCTTCACAAAGGTGACGTTCTGGCGAGCGCGATCTTCGAGCTTCTCAAAAATAGCCCGGACTTCTTCGCCAAACCGGTAACTTTGAGCTTCAAGTTCGACCCGGCAAGCTTGAAACGCTACCAGCGGCCAGCCGTCTTGTACTACGACGAAGAGAAGAAGAGTTGGGTAGAGGTGACGGGCAGCAAGATCAACGGCCATTATATTACCGTTACGGTCAATCACTTTACGAAGTTTGCCGTATTCGCGGTAGGGCAAGCGCCGGATCAGCCGGCGGAGACCGACCCGGCATTCACGCTGAGCGATATTGCGGGACACTGGGCGGAGCCTGAGATCCTGCAATCGGTGAACCGGGGAATCGTCACGGGCTATCCGGACGGAACCTTTAAGCCGAACCACATCGCGACCCGCGCGGAATTTACGGTGATGCTGGTCAAACTACTAAAGCCGCAAGGGACCGATGCAGCGCTGACATTCTCCGATGCAACGAAGATAGGCGCTTGGGCCAAGAGCGCTGTGGCGCAAGCCGTCCAGGCCGGCTATATTAGAGGCTATGATGACGGATCCTTCCGTCCGGACGAAGCCATCACGCGCGCCGAGATGACGGCGATGATCGCGAACGCGCTGCAGTTGTCCGCGGATTCGTCGGATGCAACCGGCTTCGCGGACGAGGAGAGCATTCCGGCGTGGGCGAAGGGAGCCGTAGCCGCTCTGCGAAAGTCGGGCTTTATTCAAGGAAACGAGTCGAATCAATTCCATCCGAACGACAAGACGACGAGAGCGGAAGCCGTAACGGTATTGTTGAGATTGTCGCCGCAATAGTTCGATCGGCAGGCGGTAGTGCCAAAGGTTATTCTTTGACCGGACGAACATCCGGTTAAGGAATAACCTTTTTTATCTTCGATCGTATCGTTCCGGTTCATCACCGATGTCTACAGAGGTTCCCTGATCCCGACGCTTGGCTTCATGGTTCACATTCAGTTCATAAATCTGAACTACAATCCAAGTAATCAGTCGCGTGGGAGGAATTGCAAATGGATCATCTATATGGAAAGGGAACCCGCCCGAACCAGGGGGAATGGGCGGTCGAGGCGAAGGGTCTCGTCAAAACGTTCGGCGATAACCGCGCGGTCGACGGCGTCGATCTGAAGGTGCGCGCCGGCTCGATCTACGGCGTGCTGGGACCGAACGGCGCCGGCAAAACGACCACGATCCGCATGCTGGCGACGCTGCTTCGGCCGGATGCCGGTTCGGCCCGCATCTTCGGCCACGACGTGGTGAAGGAGTCGCAAATCGTGCGCCAGCTGATCGGCGTCACCGGCCAGTACGCCTCGGTCGACGAGTCGCTGAGCGCGACCGAGAACCTCGTCATTTTTTCCCGGCTGCTCGGGCTGGGACGAGCGGAAGCGAAGCGGAAAGCGGCCGAGCTGCTGGAGGAGTTCGGCCTGACGGAGGCGGCGAAGCGTCCGCTCAAAAACTTCTCCGGCGGGATGCGCCGCCGCCTGGACCTGGCGGCGAGCCTCATCGCGCAGCCGCCCCTCATCTTCCTGGACGAGCCGACGACCGGGCTTGACCCGCGCACGCGCGCCCAGATGTGGGAGACGATCCGCCGGCTCGTGAGCACCGGCTCCACCGTGCTGCTCACGACGCAATATCTCGATGAAGCCGACCAGCTCGCCGACCGGATCGCGGTTATCGATCGCGGACACGTCGTCGCCGAAGGCACCGTTGACGAGCTGAAGACGTCCGTCGGCACCTCGTCGCTGCATCTTCGGGTCCAGCAAACGGACGATATCGAGCAGGCCCGGCGAATCGTCGAGCGGGTGCTTCAAGCGCAGTCCAGCGTATCGTCCGAAGCCGGACGGATCACGGCGCCGATGGCAAACGCCGACCTGGTGACGGATTTGCTTATCGCCTTGCGTTCGGCGAACATCCCGCTGTCCGAGATGAGCGTGCAGAAGCCGACCCTTGACGAAGTGTTCCTGACCATCACGGGCCATGGCGTAACAGCCGAACAATCGAATTCGACGGAGGCGGTAACCGTATGAACAGCACTTCCGTTCGCGCCCGCGCAAACGTTCCTTTGAAGAACCGCACGAGCTTTTGGCAATCGGCGCGCCATTCGTTTACGATGGCCTATCGCGGCTTGCTGAAAATCCGGCGCACGCCGGAGCAGCTTTTCGACGTGACACTCCAGCCGATCCTGTTTACCCTTATGTTCACCTATATTTTCGGCGGGGCGATCTCCGGCGACGTGCACAGCTATTTGCCCGTCATCATCCCGGGCATTCTGGTGCAGACGGTCATCACGACGTCCATCGTCACAGGCGTTCAGCTTCGAGAAGACATGGACAAAGGCGTGTTCGACCGGTTCAAATCGCTGCCGATCGCGCGCATCGCGCCCCTCGCCGGCGCCCTGCTCGCGGATACGATCCGCTATGCCATCGCTACGGTACTAACGTTCAGCATGGGGTACATCATGGGGTACCGGCCGGATGGAGGCATCGGCTATGTCGCGATCGCGGCGCTGCTCGTCATCGTCTGCTCCTGGGCGATCAGCTGGATCTTCGCCTTCTTTGGCGTCATCGCCCGTACCGCCTCGAGCGTGCAGGGGATCTCGATGATCGTGCTGTTCCCGCTCACGTTCCTTTCGAACGCGTTCGTGCCCGTCAAGACGATGCCCGACTGGCTCCAATGGTTCGTCAACATCAATCCGATTTCGCATCTCGTATCCGCCGTCCGGGATTTGGCCAACACCGGGACGTTCGGATGGGATCTTGCGGTCTCCCTGATCGGCGCGGCCGTCATCGTGGCGGTGTTCGCCCCGATCACCGTGCGCGCCTATATGCGCCGCACCTGAAAAGCATGCAGCCACAAGCTGGCACCGGAACCTTACCGGTGTCAGCTTGTTTCGTTTCGATCGACTTCGTTCCCCAGGATGAACGATTCGTCAAAAAAAAAGCACCTCTTAGAAATCATCGGAATAACCAGAGGTTAGTCCGATGTTTGTTCTAAGGGTGCGGTTTATTTTGACTTGGACTCTCGCTTTTGCCGTTAGGGGTTCACGGATGCTTCGTAGATGGCCTTGACCGAACGGGACAGCATCTCGTTGAACGCCTCGTCGGATTGCTCTGCGGACAGGCCTTCGGACAACGCGCGCGAGAAGCTGGCGATCAAGCCGCGGTGGCGGGCAAGCTTCTCGTTGGCTTCCGCTTGCGCGTAGCCGCCAGACAGCGCGACAACCCGGACGACATGGGGATCCTGCATCAGATCGGCGTAGAAGTCGTCTTCCGTTGGAATGGAGAGCTTGAGCATGATCTTCTCATCCGGCGCCAAAGCGGAAAGCCGCTCCGCAATCGCTTCCTTCAACAACCGCTCCGATTGGACCTTGTCCGCGCTATAAATATCGACTTCCGGCTCGATGATCGGTACGAGGCCTTTCGCGATGATGCGGCTGCCGATCTCAAACTGCTGCTTCACGACCTGGCGGATGCCGTCGGGATTCGCTTCCTTGATGACCGACCGCATTTTCGTGCCGAAGATGTTGCGCGCAACGGCACGCGTCAGCAGATCGTCCAGATCCGGGATCGGCTTCAGCAGCTGCACGCCGTCTTTCGGGTCGGCCAGCCCTTTGTCGACTTTGAGGAACGGGACGATGCCTTTCCGCTCCCACAGATAGTCGGCGGTCCACTGCCCGTCGATCGTTCGGTCCATCGTGTTCTCGAACAGGATGGCGCCCAGGATGTACCGCGCGTCGAAGGCTGGGCTTTGGATGATGCGGGTCCTCATCTCATGCACCAGAACATACATTTCTTCCTCGTTCGCGAAGCTGGACTCCGGGATGCCATACTGCTGAAGGGCTTTGGGGGTGCTGCCCCCGCTCTGGTCCAAGGCGGCGATAAAGCCTTGACCCGTACGGATACGCTCCAATTGTTCGACATTCATGGTTCGTTTCTCCTTCCCTTGCATGGACTCAAAGACCTTTTGACCTTCTCATTATAGCACTTTTGGCGGCGCTAGATGGGACGAACTGCCAGCGGCTCGCGTTGCTTGCTTACTCAGCAAAGGATGCAAATTGGATGCAGACCGGCTTGGATACCTTCAGCTCGCTGCCGGTCGGCTGCAGCTTGCCGGTCTCGGCGTCGCGCCGAAAAGTGACGACGTTGTTGCCGTCGCGATTGGCCACCAGGACGAAGCGCCCGTCAGGCGATACCGCGAAGTTGCGGGGATGGCCGCCGAGCGTCGGCGCATGCTCCACCGGCGTGAGCCGGCCATCCGCCGGGGCGACGGCGTACACCGCCAGGCTGTCGTGGCCGCGGTTGGAGCCGTACAGGAACTTGCCGTCCGGGGACAGATGAATATCCGCGCAGGCATTGTCTCCTTCATAGCCGTCCGGGAGCGTCGAGACGGTCTGGACGACGTCGAGCCGCCCGCCTGCCGCATCGTAGGCGTAGACGGTGATCGTGCTGTTCAACTCGTTGATGCCGTACCCGAACGACAGCGTCGGATGGAAAACGAAATGGCGCGGGCCCGAGCCCGGCGCGATCGCGGTTTCGCTCTGCGGCGTCAGCGTCCGGTTCTCCGCGTCGATCCTGTAGACGAACAACTTGTCCAGGCCGAGATCGGAAACGACGGCGAAGCGGTTGTCCCGGTCGACGACGACCGAGTGGACGCGCGCCTGGCTCTGCGCCGGCAGTACGCTGGCGCCTTCGTGCCGGCGGATCTCGGCGGTCGGTCCGATCCGTCCGTCGTCCAGCAGGGGCGAAACGGCGAACAGCCCGCCGTGATAGCTGGACGTGATCGCGATTCGGCGCGATCGGTCGAGCGCAATGTGGCAGGACGTCGCCGGCGCCGTGATCGTCTCGTTCAAAGGCTGCAGCCGCGCGGTCGCGGCATCGAATCGGTACGCCGCGGCCGCGCCGCAGCGCCGTCCTTCGGCATCCTTGCCTTCGGTGAGCGCGTAGAGAACCCGTCTCGTCTCGTCCGGGACGAGGAACGTCGGATTCGCGAGGCCGGACGTCTGGCTTTGCAGCTCCAAAGCGCCCGTTCGCTCGTCGTACGCGCAGACGTTCACGCCCGGCCCGTCCGCGTCCGCGTAGGAGCCGAGAAAAGCAAATGCGGATGTAGTCGTCAATGCAGGTGCACCTCCATGGGACATGTCGCTTTCCCTAAATAGTAACACGATTTCCTGAAAAGGCCTATCGGGACGCGTTTGGGTGCGGGACATCGACGGAAGCGAGCAATCCGCAAGAAACGCGGTTCCGCAGCTTCGGCTAGAATAGGCTTGTACGATCGAACCGAACGAAGAAGAGGTGCTGCGACGATGGGAGCCTGGTGGGAATCAGGCGCGAGCGAGCCATGTAACCCGAAAAAATCGGGTTACAGCAGCCCGCCCAAATCGCGCGAACGGACCGTGTAACCCGAAAATTCGGCAGGTTTGCCGGGACGTATTCGAGGCGTCATGAGCGGAGGCCGGTCACGATGCGCACGGGCGGAAACATCTGAAGGTGACGGCGGGACACGGCGACTTCCTTGAACCCGGCTTCGGTCAGCGCGCGCGCATAGGCATCGGCATACCGGAAATCGAGCAGCGCGACTTTGCCGCCCGGCTTCAACACGCGAGCGATCTCCTCGATCGCTCTTTTTCTTTCCGCCTCATGCGGGATGTTGTGAAGAGCCAGGCTGGAGACGACGACGTCAAAGGTATGGGCTTCGAACGGCATTTGCCGCGCGTCGGCATGGACAATCGTAATGCGATCAAAGACGTTTTCCCGCTCGGCGTTGCGAAGAGGAATGTCCGGATGGTTCCCGGACTGATCCCGCGAATTCCAGATGTCGATGCCGGTCGCGCGGCCCCCGGTCAAGCGGCGAGCCGCCGCGATCAAAACAAAGCCTCTCCCGCAGCCGACGTCGAGCACGTGTTCGTCTCCCCGCAGCTGCAGCATGTCGAGCATCTTCCGCACGACGATCGCTTTGCCGCGCTTGCTGCTCCAGATCATATAGACCGCCTCGGCTAGGCAGAAAACGCTGACCAGTCCGAGCCATGCCCCCACGATCAGCCAGACCCAGCCCCGGAACAGGAAGGCGGCGATCGATCCGCCGGCAAGGAGGAGGCCGATTCCGATCAAGTTCCGAATGACCACCGGCGCATCTAGTCCGTATTGTCCTTTGCTCGCGTGGGCCGCGCCCCCTCTACGATCCGACACCGCGAATCCCTCCCGCATCGAATTTCCTTTCCACGGATTCATTATCGCATCGGTGGAAGCGTCGGACATCGGTCTGCGGTCGGTTCTATGCGGCTCCGAGGGCGAACGAACCGTCGAACCCGAATAATCCGGCTCGAAGGCCCGTCTCGTCTACCAATCTCGCTGCGTCGGCTTCAGATCCGATGCCGGCACGAGCGACGCCGCGACGAACAGGAGCTGATCCGGGCTGTACGGCTTCGCGGTATATATCGACAGATACGTGCTCCCGCGCTTCAAGTACCAGGCGCCGGAGCCGGGGGACGCTTCGATCCACGCCGCCTCGCCGCCGGGGAGCTGGACCGTCTTCCGCGTTTTCGCGCCCGAACCCGGCCGCAGATCGTGCTTGGCCATCCTCACCTCAAAGTGCGGGTAGGTGATCTGGACGGTTTTTTGCTCGCGGTCGACGGTCGCCTGAATGCCGTAATCGGTGGCGATGCCTCGCGCGGGCGCGTACGGGACCTTCAGGCCGATGTCGGCCGCCGCGTCCTTAATGGCCTGCAGCTCGCCCGCCTCGTACGGGATCGTCACGAACCGGTTGGACCAATACTCTTCCGACGTATACTGGCCGAAGGTCCGAAGCTTGCCCTCGTCCAGCCAATACAGTCTGACGAGATTCGCCTTGAATTCGGCGACGACGGCGGATTCGGGGCTGATGCTCGTCGCGGCGGCACCGAGCGCGGCGCCGAGATCGCACCATTCCGCATGATCCTCGTTCCAGCGATAGACGTAGGTGTGCGGCTCCGTCCCGGCCGTGGCTACGATTTCGCGGGCGCCGTCGAAGTCCAGGTCCGTTTCGCTTGCGTGGCCGCTATCCACGTTCAGCACGGCCCGCGGCGCATCGCCCGCCAGCGACAGATAGCGGGTGACCGTTGCCGAAGCGCCGACGGTGCCGGTTACCTTGAGCAGCTTTTGGCCGAACGCTTCGACGTTATCCTCCGCGGCGACATCTTCAGGTTTCTTGTACGCCGCGCCGGCGATCGCGCCCAAATCGTATGCCTTGTCTTTCGCGACCAAGGCCGCATAGAGCTGGTCGGCGTCCGCTTTGGCGGCGTAGACGACGACTTTCATGCCCGGATGCGACTTCAGCTTGTATTCGTGCAGCGCGCGCTCCACGCCGGACGGCCAGTCGGCCAGCGGCGAGACGGCCGGGACGTCCGTCACCGGCCGCCAGTCCAGCGCGACTTCGCCATATTCGTCTCCGAGCGGCAAATCCGAATCCGCGGAGGACGGAGCGGCCTTCTGCGACGCAGACGCGCCCGGCGCGGGCGGAGAAACGGACTGCGAAGCCGATGGCAGCGGTCCGGCGCCCTGCGCGAGCGGCTTGTCGCCGCAGCCCGCGAGCAGCGCGGCCGCCGCGGCAATGCTAAGGACGGTTGTCCAAGTAGGGCGATTCATGGCTTCACCTCCCAATCTTTGCACCTAATGGACGGTCGAGGCGGCGAAATGGTTTCATGCCGGCGCAGGTCGCGGCTGCCGACAGACAGGAATGCCGACAGACGGGACATGCCGACAGACGGGAATTGACACGGATTTGCGAATTCACTATACTGTCTGTAATTCAATATGCAGCATGCGTTGAAGGAACCAGTAGCCCGCTTAGTCTCTGTCGCAGAAAGCCGGGGGTCGATGAGACCCGGTACACGCTAAGCCCGCGAAGTACACTCCGGAGCATCCCGGGTAATGCCGGGCGTCCTGGCGAACGATATCTCGCCGAGAGCGGCAGTCCGCGCGCGCCTATCTGGCGTTGTCACAGGCTGCAATCTGGGTGGTACCACGGTCTAGATCGATCGTCCCTATGTCTACTTCGTAGACGAGGGGCGATTTTTTGTTGCCGCGGCGGGCAATCCGCGCGGAATCGCACGATCTCACATGCCATTGAAGGGGTGGATTCGGAAATGAACATTATCGACGAATTGGAATGGCGCGAAGCGGTCAATCAGCAGACGGACGCGGAAGGATTGCGGGAGCTGACGAATCAAAAGGCGATCTCGCTCTACTGCGGCGTCGATCCGACGGGCAGCAGCATGCACATCGGGCACTTGATTCCGTTTATGGTACTCAAACGGTTTCAGCTGGCGGGGCACCGGCCCGTCATCCTGATCGGCGGGGCGACCGGCACGATCGGCGATCCGAGCGGCCGTCAGGCGGAGCGCTCGCTGCAGACGCTCGAGCAGGTGCAGGAGAACGTCGACGCGCTGACCGCGCAGATGAAGAAGCTGTTCGTCATCGAAGGCGACAACCAGATCCGAATGGTCAACAACTACGACTGGACGCACAAGATCAACGTCATCGAGTTTTTGCGCGACTACGGCAAAAACTTCAGCATCAACGCGATGCTGGCCAAGGACGTCGTGGCGAGCCGGCTCGAAACGGGCATCTCCTTTACCGAGTTCTCGTACCAGATTTTGCAGTCGCTCGACTACCTGCATCTGTACCAGCATGAGGACGTCCAGCTCCAGATCGGCGGCTCCGACCAATGGGGCAACATCACGAGCGGGCTGGATCTGATCCGCAAAAAGGAAGGCTCGGAAGCCAAAGCGTTCGGCCTGACGATTCCGCTCATGCTCAAAGCCGACGGCACGAAGTTCGGCAAAACGGCCGGCGGCGCCATCTGGCTCGATCCGAACCTGACGACGCCGTACGAGTTCTACCAGTTCTGGGCCAATACGGACGACCGGGACGTCGTCAAATATTTGAAGTACTTCACGTTCCTGTCCCAGGAAGAGATCGAGGCGCTGGCCGAAAAGGTGCAGATGGAGCCGCACAAGCGCGAAGCGCAAAAGGCGCTCGCCGAGGAAATGACGCGGTTCGTGCATGGCGAAGCGCTGCTGGAGCAGGCCAAGCGCATCACCGCCGCGCTGTTCAGCGGCGACATCAAGTCGCTGACGGCGGACGAGATCGAGCAGGGCTTCAAGGAGATGCCGACGTTCGAAGCGGCGCCCGAGCCCCGGAACATTGTCGACTGGCTGGTCGAGCTCGGCATCGAGCCGTCCAAGCGGCAGGCGCGCGAGGATATCGCCGGCGGCGCGATCTCGCTGAACGGCGACCGCGTCACCGATCCGACGCTGGAAGTGTCGGCAGACCATGCGATCGGCGGACGGTTCGTCATCATCCGCAAAGGCAAAAAGAACTACAGCCTCGTCAAGATGATCTGACGAAGCGCGGCTAAGCGACGCCCCCTCGGGCGGACCGGAGAGAGCCTCTCCCTGACGGTCTGCCCGAAGGGGCATTTTTACGTTCGGGGAGGTTCGAATTTTACCGCTTCGCCGTCCCGCGCCTACCTCTGCCGGCCCTCGAACGTCCTGGCGGCCGATTTCTACCGCTTGACGGTGCCGCGCCGCGAACGCAATAATAGAGGCCTGGTCCGTCAATCTATCGGAATGGGAGTGAGCTGTCTTGGCTTTCCTCCGCAAATGGTCCATCCGCTCGCAGCTGCTCCTGCTGGCCGCGTTTACCGTCATCGTCGTCCTGTCGATCATTTTGTACAGCTATTCGGTCATGACGGGGATGATCACGCGCAACCACGAGCAATACGTGAAGCAGACCGTATCCGAAATCCATAAGAACGTGACGTCCAATCACGATTTCATCAATCGGCTGATGCAGGATATCGCCTACAACGAGGACGTGCAAAGCTACCTGACCGACGGCAGGGGAAACGCGAACATCGACATGATCAGGCGGCTCAGCCGCATGCTCTCCCGCGACAAAGAGCTGAAGGAAGGCATTCTGGACATCGTCATTTCCG
This sequence comes from Cohnella baijiui, assembly GCF_020731285.1. Lineage (GTDB taxonomy): Bacteria > Bacillota > Bacilli > Paenibacillales > Paenibacillaceae > Cohnella. The sequence goes on along the minus strand of NZ_JAJFOW010000022.1, from coordinate 70,030 downwards.
GCAACCAGGGCGCTTGGCTGGATATCAACGGAGGCAACTTCTACGTAGAGCCGCTGAAGGACGCGTTGCCCGCCAAAGCGAGCGCTTATTACGTCGGCATGCGGCCGTTCGGCGGCTTGTACAGCGGCCGGCCGCAGATGATCTTCGCGACCTCGATCTATTACGTGAAACAAGGCGATCTGTTTAACCGGAACATCGGAACGCTTTTTTTTATCCTGAATCCTAAAGCGCTTGCAGGAGAAGAAAACTACAACCTGGAACGGACGAACACGGAAATCTTTTTGCTCGACCGCGAAGGCAGCATTATTACGAGCAATACCGGGTTGGATCCGGGCAGCACGCTGCCGGATTTCGCGAGTTTCGGCGAGAGCGGCGGGAACGCGATGGTCGATTGGAACGGCGAAACGTACGTGATGGAACAAGACCGGCTGCCGGACATCGACGGAACGATTCTCAGCATGGCGCCCAAACACGAGCTGCTGCGCGATCTGGCCGACACCCGCCGGGAAGAGCTGATCCTGCTCGGCATCGGGCTCTTGCTGCTGGCGATCCCGTTCACGTTTATCATCAACAATATTTTGCGGCCGTTAAACAAAATGGTGTTCTTCATGACCAACGTCAAGCGAGGAGAATTGCCCCGCATCCGGAAACGGCTGTCCCTGGGCGGGTACCTCGAGATCAACATCATGGCCGCCGAGTTCAACTCCATGCTGGACGAAACCGAACAGCTGACGGAGCGCCTGCTGGACACGAACGCCAAGCTGTACGGAACCGAGCTGGCGAAGCGCAGATCCGAACTCGCCTTCCTGCGCAGCCAGATCAATCCGCATTTTCTGTACAATACGCTCGAATCGATTACGGGCATGGCCGTCGTGGAAGGGCAAACGAAAATCAAGACGATGACCCGGGCGCTGTCGACGATTTTCCGGTACAGCATCAAAGGGGCGGACAAGGTCCCCCTCCGCGAGGAGATCCGGATCGTGGAATCGTACGTCTCCATTCAGCGCATCCGCTTCGAGAACCGCTTCGAGACGCATTACCGGGTGTCGGACGCGGCAGCGGCCTTCCCCGTTCCGCGGATGATCTTGCAGCCGCTCGTCGAAAACGCCGTCTATCACGGATTCGAGCCGACGATGCGACCGGGGAAGCTGACGGTCGGCGCGGACGTGACGGAAGAGGGGATCCTCGCCGTGTGGGTGGAAGACGACGGCGTCGGCATGCCGCCCGACCGGCTCGAGGAGCTTCGGCGGCAGCTCGATGAATCGGCGTCGGATCTGCTGGACGCGCCGGAAAAGAAAAGCATCGGCCTCGTCAACGTCAACAACCGCATCCGCATGACGTTCGGAAGCGGCAGCGGCCTGACGATCGAGAGCGTCCCGGGACGAAGCACCCGCGTCGTGCTGACGATCTCGGAAAGGGGAGATTCGTAATGCATAAAGTGCTGCTGGTGGATGACGAAAGCTGGGTGGTGGAGAGCCTCAAGGATCTCGTCGAGTGGGAGCGCCATGGCTACGAGGTGGTTGGCCAAGCCCGAAACGGCGCGGAAGCGCTCGAAGCGATCCGGAGGCTGTCGCCGGACGTCGTCTTCACCGACATCCGCATGCCGGAGATGAACGGGCTGGAGCTGATCCAGCGGGGCAAGACCGCGTCCCTGCCGGTTCAGTTCGTCATTGTAAGCGGATACGCGGAATTCGCGTACGCGCAGAAGGCTTTGAACCAGGGGGCGTTTGCTTATTGCCTCAAGCCGTTCGACGAAATCGAAATCACGGGCGTGCTGGCGCGGCTGAGCCGAACGTTAAAGGATCAAAACCCGCCGGGGGATCGCGCCTTGTTCTCGCTGATCGGGGAAGTCGAGGGGGATCAAGGCCTGCGGCTGCGCGAGGAGCTGCGCAAGCGCGGTATCGCGGAGCGGGAGAATGACGGCTTCTTCGTCGCCGTGTCGATCGGCGCCGGCACGCTGCCGACGCCGGGCGTTCCCTGCCTGAGCTTCAAGACGGGCGCCGGCAAGACGGCTTACCTGATCGGGGGCGGACGCGCCGCCGATGCGCTGGCCGCGTGGCGGGACGGCCTGCCCCCGGGCATCAAGGGCGTGGGTGTCAGCCGCGGCGATTCAGATTTCGCGCTGATCCAGGACCGCATCGAAGAAGCCGATGCGCTGGCTTACCAATATTTCATCGCCGGCGGCCCCGGGGTGTTCGAAGCGCGCCCGCCGGGGGAAGCGGAGCTGAACCCGATGCTGGCCGAGATGGGCGAAGCGGTGCGCGAGAGGGACGAAGCGGAAGCGCTGCGCTGCCTGGACCGGATCGAAGCGCTGTTCCGGGCGTCGACGCTGTCCGTCCGCCACGCATTCCAGGTGTACAACATGGCCGTCGCGCTGCTGTTCAAGCTCGGCCAATCCGAGACGATCCTGTACGGCTACGATCAGCTTGCCCAGGCGTTTCCCGACGTTTACGCCATGCTGGACGAGTTGCGGGCGCTGGCCGTCCGAAGTCTGGGACAGGCGGAGGAGCCGGGCGGAGAATCGCGAAACCAGACGTTTAACGCCATGCTGCAGCACGTGAACCGCCGTTATCGCGAGGATCTGTCCCTCCAGGGCTTGTCCGAGCAATTTTTCATGAATCCGAGCTACATTAGCCAGCTGTTCAAAAAGGAAGTCGGAGAGACGTTTACCGCCTACGTGACCAAACTGCGCATCGCCCAGGCGTGCGAACTGCTGGAGAAATCGGACGGCTCGCTTCAGGACATCGCCGAAAAGGTCGGTTATCACGACTACTTTTATTTCACTCGCCAATTCAAAAAACTGACCGGCCTGACCCCGACGCATTATCGGCAAACGCATTCGTAAGCCCGCTCCGCATGGACGTTTTTTAGATAAGCATGGATTATTTTTAGGAAGCCTTCGGCGAAGGCTTCTTTTTTTGTCGGGACGGCAGGCGAAGCGGTCCATTTCCCTAAATCCCGTGCATACCGAAAGGCGGGACGACGCGAGATAATGGGAATGCGCAAATGGCAACGCTTACGAGGAGGATCGCGAATGACCAAAAGTTTGGGGAAGGAACTGTACAAATACCGTTATCTCTACTTGCTGCTCCTCCCTACGGTGCTTTTCTATGCCCTGTTTCAGTACTTGCCGATGTACGGCGTACTGTTGGCGTTTAAGGAGTATCATTTCAAGGCGGGCATTCTCGGCAGCCCTTGGGTCGGCTGGGACAACTTCGAGGCGCTGCTGCGGCAGCGCGAATTTTGGCAAGCGTTTCGCAACACGGTCATCCTGAGCCTGGGCCGCATTGTGTTCGAATTCCCGGCCGCCATTCTGCTCGCGCTTCTCATCAACGAAGTCGCGGGGCGGAGGCTCAAGAAGTTTTACCAAACCGTGTTCACCTTTCCGCACTTTATCTCTTGGGTCATCATCAGCGGCATCTTGTTCAATTTTTTGGGCAGCGACGGCGTGCTGAACCAGATTCTGGCCGCGTTCGGCGCGAGCAAGGAGTCGTTTCTCACAAGCCCCGGCCTGTTCCGGGCCATCGTGTTCCTGTCGAACATCTGGAAGGAGGTTGGCTGGAGCGCCATCATCTACCTGGCGGCGATCGCGGGCATCAACCCCGAATTGTACGAGGCCGCCTACATGGACGGCGCCAACCGGTTTCAACAACTGATGGCCGTCACCTGGCCGTCGATTCGCGGAACGGCCGGCATCCTGCTGATCTTGTCCGTGGGCAACGCGATGAACGGCAATTTCGAGCAAATTTTCAACTTGTACAACCCGGGCGTATACAGCACGGGCGACATTATCGATACTTACGTGTATCGTTCCGCGTTCGTCGACGGCTCGGGCTTCGGCGTATCGACCGCGATCGGCCTGTTCAAGGCCGCGATTAACTTCGCCTTGCTGTACGCCGCCAACTTCGCGGTGAAGAGGCTGGGCGGGGAAGGACTGGTGTGAAGATGGAAACTTCGGCAACGATGCAAAAGGAGACCCGTCCGGTTACGGCGGGCGCGGCCAAGCGGAAAGGCGGGACGGGCGCGGCGGACATCGTCATTCATCTCGTGCTGGCGCTGCTGGCGCTCGCGACGGTTCTCCCTTTTTACAACGTGTTTCTCATGTCCTTCAGCAACACGGTCGCGGTGTCCAAACAGATGGTCTACCTCGTCCCTACCGTCATCGACCTGTCCGCCTACCATTACATTTTCCAGGAGCCCCGGTTTTTGAAAGCGGTTCTCGTCACGCTGTTCGTCACCGTCGTCGGCACGACGGTCAATATGGGGGTCACGCTGACCGGCGCGTACGTCTTGTCCAAAACCGGTTATCCCGGCCGCAGAGCCGTCATGGCGCTCATCATCTTTACGATGTTTTTCAACGGCGGGCTCATTCCGTATTACTTGACGATGAAAAACCTCCATCTCATCAACAATCTGCTCGTGATGGTGCTTCCGGTGGCCGTCAACACGTTTTACCTGATGATCTGCATCGCCTTCTTCCGCACCATCCCGGCGGCGCTCGAGGAGTCGGCCAAGATCGACGGGGCGAACGACATTCAGGTGCTGGCGCGCGTGATCCTGCCCGTAGCCAAGCCGATGATCGCCACCATTGGGCTGTTCTACGCCGTCGACCGATGGAACGAGTGGTGGAACGGCGTGCTCTTCATGACCAACGTCAATCTGCTGCCGCTGCAAGCGCTGCTGCGCGAATTGCTGACCAATTACGCCCAGGTGCTGAGCAGCATCAACGCGAACGTCTCGCTGCAAAACACCGATCTCCATCCCGAAATGCTCAAAATGGCCGTCGTCGTCGTCAGCGCGCTGCCGATCGCCTGCCTGTATCCGTTCCTGCAAAAGTATTTCGAAAAAGGCGTCATGATCGGCTCGATCAAAGGATAGTAGAAGCGCAAGCTTTTATTATAGTAAAATCAATCAAGGGGGCAAAGAACATGAGTCATGCAAAGCTGGGGTCGGCTAGTCTGCTTTCCGTTATCATCCTTACCTCGGTTCTGAGCGGGTGCGGCAATTCGTCGACGGGGGGCGCCTCTCCATCCGCATCGCCGACGGCGTCCGCATCGGGCACGGCGGCGGACAATCTCTATGCGGAGCATATGGACATTTCCCTGTCCTGGTGGGGGATCGGCGTCGGCTTCGAGAAGCGCGACGAGGTGGTCCAGAAGCTCGAAAAGGACTTCAACGTCACGCTGAAGCCCGTCGATATCGGCTGGGACAACTACAAGGAGAAAAACCAGGTATGGGCCGCGGCCGGCCAACTGCCGGATCTCATCACGAACAGCGTGCTGAACGACAGCCCGGCCACGTACAACGATTGGGTCAAGCAAGGTTTGATCCATCCTTTGCCTGACGACTTAAGCGCTTACCCTAATGTGGAGAAAATCGCGAAGGCGGAAGACGTTCAGGGAATTTACCGGGACGGGAAGCTGTACGCGATCCCCCGCATGACGTATCCGAACACCGACATGTGGGCGGTCGACCGCGCGATCTTCGTCCGCAAGGACTGGATGGACAAGCTCGGCATCCAGGATCCGACGAACTTCCAGGAATTCAGCGGCATGCTCAAGGCGTTCGCCGAGAAGGACCCGGACGGCAACGGCAAAAAGGACACGACGGGCATCGTCATGAATACGCTCGGCTACTTCAAAGCCGTCTTCATGCCGACGTTTCCGCAGTTCGACAATTCGAGCTGGCTGCAGGAAGACGGCAAGTGGATTCCGTTTTACGCCTCCAAACGGATGGACGAAGTCGTCAAAGAAGCCCGGCAGCTCTACAAAGACGGCGGTCTCGATCCGGACTTCGCAGTCGAGAAGGCCGGCGAAGCGAACCAGAAGTTTTATCAGAACAAAGCGGGCGCGCTTGCCTTCAACGTCGATTCGGTCGGCGGCGCGACCGGCGTAAAAGCCGAATGGGAGAAAAACAATCCGGGCCAGAAATTTTTCGACCATGTGAAGCTTCTTCACCTGTGGCCCGCCGCCGACGGAACGCTGTATCGTCATACCACGATCTCGTTCTGGTCGGAAACGATGATCAACGCCGACGTCGACGACAAGAAGCTGAATCGTATTCTGAGCATCTACGACTGGCTGTTGTCGCCGGAAGGCAAGGAGCTGTTCGACTACGGCATTGAAGGCAAGGACTATGCGAAGGACGCCTCCGGTCAAATCACGATCACGCGTCCGAAAGACGGCGACAGCTTCATCGATCTGAAGAAGGAATATCCTTCGCTCGATATCGTCTCCCAGCTCGCCGCCTGGCGGAACGCCAGCTCGATCGAAGACACGCCGGCGAACCGGGCGGTCAAAGGAGACGACGTCGTGCAGCTCGTGCAGGACGAGCTGAACTGGCAGATGACTCATGCCAAAGCGATTCCGACCGCGTTCGACATCGCCACCATGTCGACGCCGGCCAAGGACAAGCTGTCGGCGATCAACGCGGACGACGACTTCATCAAGGTGATTCTCAGCAAGCAGGATCCGGTAGACATGTGGCACGACATCGTCAAGGGCTATTATGCGAACAAAGGCTTGCAGTCCGCCATCGACGAGGTCAATGCGTTGAAGGGACAAAAAGGGTGATTTAACGACTGGGGATGGAAAATGTTCCGCGTGTTTGGCGCGGAACATTTTCGTTCTTTGGCCGGAATAGGATGCAAACGGGAGGTTCATCGCATGCAGGACAACGTTCAAGACCGGGAACGCCGCGACGTCCGGCCGTCGGAGACGGCGGTGCTGCGGCTGACGGATTTCGGAGCGGAGCCGGATTCGGGCCGCGACGCGCTGCCGGCCATGCGCCGGGCGATCGAAGCCGCGTCGAAGCTGCAAGGGCCGGTACGGGTGGAATGCGAGCCCGGGCGATACGACTTCTATCGGGAACACGCTTCGAACGTGCTTTACAGAGTAACGAACACGGCGAGCGAGGAGGAGAATCCCGATCCGACGAAGGCGGTCGGCATTCTCTTGCAGGGACTGAAAGAATTTACGCTGGACGGCCGCGGGGCGCTGTTCGCGTTTCACGGCAAGCTGACGATGCTGGCGATCGACGGCTGCGACGGCGTCGAGATCCGCAACGTCAAGTTCGACTACGAATGGCCGACCGTCGCCGAGATGACCGTCGTGCGGGTCGGATCCGATTACATGGACGTGCGGCCGCATCCGTCCAGCCGTTACGAAATCGCGGACGGCAAGCTGTATTGGATCGGCCCGGGCTGGCGATTCCGCGAAGGACCGATGCAGGCCTACGATCCGGAGACGAACCGGACATGGCGGATCGAGAACGCGGTGGAACGGGCGGAGCATGCCGAGGAGATCGGGCCGTCTCTGGTCCGGCTTCGCTTCGGATTTGCGCCCGAGCCGACGGTTGGCCTTGTGCTGCAAGCGCGGGACGGCATTCGCGACCAGGTCGGCGCATTCATTCTGCAAAGCCGGAATGTGACGTTCGCGGACGTCGGGCTGCACTTTATGCATGGGCTGGGCGTGGTGGGGCAATTCAGCGAAAATCTCGTCTTCGACGCGGTGACGATCGCGCCCAGGCCCGAAACCGGGCGCACGGTCGCGGGCTTCGCGGACGGCATTCATCTGTCCGGCTGCCGGGGGCATGTCCGCATCTCCGGTTGCCGTTTCGAAGGACTGCACGACGACGGGGTTAATGTGCACGGCACCTACCTGCGGGTGATGGAGCGGATCGGTCCCCGCCGGCTGCGGGTTCGGTTCATGCACCCGCAGACGTACGGGTTCGACGCGTTTTTCCCTGGCGACGAGCTCGAATTCGTACGGAGCGCCACGCTGGAGGCTTGCGGTACGGGAACAGTCGAACGGGCCGAACGGCTCTCTCCGCGAGAGATTCTGCTGACGCTCCGCGAAGACCTTCCCGAAGGCGCGGGGGAGGGCGACGCCGTTGAAAACGTCACCTGGACGCCGGCGGTCGAGATTTGCGGCAATACGTTCGCGCGCATTCCGACGCGGGGCATCCTGGCGACGACGCGGCGCCGGACGGTCATCGAGAACAACCGGTTCGAAGGTTTGATCATGAGCGCCATCCTCGTCAGCGGGGAAGCGGCGAGTTGGTACGAGTCCGGCCGCGTGACGGAGTTGATCGTTCGCGGCAACCGGTTCGCGGACTGCGGCGGCGCGGAATTCCCGCCCGTGCTGATCGCGCCCGAGATCGAGGAGCCGGACGAAGCGCATCCGGTCCACGGCGGAATCGCGATCGAGGACAACGTCTTCGAGCTGCGCGGGGGGCCGGCGACCGGGGCGACGAGCGTCCGGTCGCTGCGTTTCCGGAACAACGTCATTCGGCTGCCCGGCAGTGAAGCGGCCCGCATCCGAAAGCCCGAAGACGACGCACGCCTGACGGCATGTCCCGATGCGATCGTGGACGACAACCGATATGCCGAAATGGAGGACCCTCAAACGAGATGAACAGAATCGAGAACGTGAACATTTGGGGCACCAATTTCCCGATGCGGTACGGGGAGGACGCGCGCTTTCGCTTCCGCTTGCTGCTGGAATCGTATCCGCAAGACCGGAAATGAGCAAAGGACAAGATGGATCACCGAAAAGGGGAGTGAACGGCGTGGCCGAGAACCGCATGCCCGACAAGAAAAAGCTGATTCTTTTCCTGGACAGCGGCGACACGATTATCGACGAATCGTCCGAGATTCGTGATGGAGATGGCATCGTCATCCGGGCGAACGTCATCCCGGAAGCGGACGAAATGGTGCGGACGCTGCACGAGCAGGGCTACACGCTGGTGCTCGTGGCCGACGGTCTGGCGCAATCCTTCCAGAATATGTACGCCGAGCTCGATCTGCGCGGCTGCTTCGCCGCGATGATCGACTCGGAGAGCGTCCAAGCGGAGAAGCCGAGCCCGCTCATGTTTCTGGCGGCGGCCGAGGCGATCGGGCTGGATCGCGCCGACTTCTCCCGCGTCGCGATGGTCGGCAACAACCTCGCCCGCGACGTCAAGGGCGCGAACGCGCTGGGCATCACGAGCGTCTTCTTGAATTGGACGCCGCGTTACCCGCACGAGCCCGCAGACGACAACGAGCGGCCCTCCTACACGATCGGAGAGCCGCTCGAGCTGCTGGCGCTCGCCGAGAGGCTGAACGCCGGGCTGTCGTAACCGTGAGCCGGTTCTGCCCTTAATCCGCTTGCACCGGATCCTTCGAAGAGGATCCGGTGCCGGCGGCCATCGGCTCATTCGTCCGGCCAACCGAAAGGACGAGCGTAATTGGTTTTTCTCACTTCCGCCATGACATCCGTCAAACTCAGACCGCGTTCCCTCACCTCATCTACGTATACATCCGCGCGGACAAGCCCGCGATGGAGGACGATGGCCCGATCGATGACGTTCTCGATTTCATCGATTTGATGCGTCGTCAGGAGCACCGTTTCTTCGCCGGTCAAACCGGCAACGACCCGGTTCAGCGATTCGCGGCGCGTAAAGACGTCCTTGCCGACGAAGGGTTCGTCGAGGATCAGATAGTCCGCTCTTTTGGCCAACCCGGCGCAGAGCTCGAGCTTCATTTTTTGGCCTCTGGAGAAGGTCTTGATTTTGCGATCCTCCGGGATCTCGTAATCCTGAATCAGCGCTGCGTATCTCTCCGAATCGAAACGCGGGAAGAAGTCCGACAGGAATTGGCCGTATTGCCTGGGCGTCAAATGGGGGAAATAGCTGCCTTCTTCCGTCACGAAGGCGATCCGGTCATACTGCTCGGTCACCGGTCGGCCGTCGATCCGGATCTCTCCGTTTTGGATTTCGCCGATTCCCATGATCGCTTTGAGCAAAGTCGTCTTTCCGCTGCCATTCTCCCCCAAGATGCCGACAACTTCTCCTTGGGCAATCGTCAGTTCCTTTACATACAACAAAGCGTTGCTGGCGGGATAACGTTTATCGACATATTTGATCTCAAGCACGGTTATCCTCCTCCGGACTAGACAAAGAAGTCACGGTCAGTTTGGCGAAGCTTCGGTAATCCATGGGGTCGTAGCTGAATCCGCCAGTGACGGGGGTACCGTACACCATATCCATATTGTCCTCGTTTAGGTCGGTGACGAGTTCTCCTTGGTAAACCAATTCGGATTTCGAATAGACATACAGATAGAGGTGCTGCGTCAGCGCAAGATCATAAACGGGAATAGCATCGGCGGTACGCGCTTCCCGGAAACTCCTAAGCGCGTACAGCTTGCCGTTGCGGTAGCTCATCACGGCGATGTCGCCGTTTTCTTGGGCAGTCTTGCCAAAGTCGGCTTGGAACGACTCGACGAGCCGGACGCCGCGGGACACGTCGAAGATCAGCAGCAGCCGCGGTCCTCCGCTACTTCGAAAGGCGACGGTCAGCATCTTTTGATCGGCATCCGCGAAGGCTGAATAATTTTCGTAATAAGTCGCCTCGGACTCCGATTTCTTCGTTGGTCGTTCCGGCAAATGAAAGTCCGAAACGGACGTTTCGCCGAGCAGGTCGCCGCTCTCGCTATCGTAGCTGGAGACTTTTAGTTGGTTATCAGCGACAGACAGCAGCAGGAGCTTATCGCCGACCGCCTCCAGTCCGAGAACTTCGAGGTGAGGCTGCTCGGACCGATTCGCGTCAAGGTCGATCTCGGCGATTTTTCTGGGCGTGTACTGCGATCGATCAACGCCCGGACCGAAGCCCCACGCGAAGAAATGCAGCTCGAATATTCCGCTTTTCCCGGTGAATTCGGTGGAAACGGGCACTGTAAAATAGACTTTATCGCCAATCTTGGCAACGCCGTATTCCGGTTGATTGGTGTACGTAGCAGAATTGGTCTTGCCGTTCGAAATCGTTGGGGTGACTTCGGCCGTACCAAAGGGAATAAAGTAGGAGCCCGAGGGGTCGCGTTTGTAGGATGTGATCGAATAGGTGCCAACGCCGCTCACATTGAACTGCATGTCTCCGATCCGTTTCGCAGTGCCGGGATTGTAGGTGTAAGCATCCTTCGTATGAGGTTGGGCATAAGTCGCCGTGGCGGTGTTCAGTTTGCCCGCGCTCAAGCTAAATTGCGTTCGTTGGTACCCGTCGGCCAATTCACCTCCGATCCGAACGTCGCCGATGGCATCGCGAGTGCCGGTCAGGTCTTTCAGGTAAAAGGTAGCGTCATCTTTCATGCCGTAAGTATGAACGCCGATTCCGATCACCATGGCGAAGGCGATGACCAGCGCGGGAAGGGCAGCATGTTTCCGAATGTAGTTCATCCTTCGTTATTCCTCCCTATGCAATCGTTCCTCTACGAATCCATCTCAAGCTGTGCCAGACGAAGTAGCCGCTTAAGGCCAAGAGAATCAGGCTGCTGGGATATAGATTTTTGAGCGGCCAAGCATGGCTTGCTTCGTTTAATCGATACACGAGCACCTTGTAAGCGACAATCGCCGTAATGCCAATGAGAGCGAAACCGGCGTACTTGCGGCTTCGTTCGCAGAGCGCCGCGTAATAAAAGCCGGTCGCGATGACGAGGAGGAGGCTGATCGAAGACAAAATGCGGCTGAAGTGAAAGGGAAGCAGCAGACGAAAAAAGTCCGATCGCACGAAAGCGAGAAACAGGCCGTTATGCATGACCATGTTGCCTTCTTGATAAGCGCTCACGCGGTCGATCACAATGGCGTACCCGATTCGAATGCTTAGAAGCTGCGCGACTAGGAGCAGCAAGAGGCTGAGCAAAAAGACCATCAACTTGCTCCAATAGAGCGACTCGCGGCGGACAGGAATGGTTAAATAGGTATAAACGCTCTTGCTGCCCCAGTAGCCGGCATATACCGTTTTGAGGAAGTACGCGCATAACAGCAGGAGCAAAAGAAAGAACAGCAGCGGACAACCGGACGCCGCGTATAAATCTTCAAACCGCACATGATTGGCCAACAAGTTGTAATCCTTGGCCGCCGCATCCAACAAATAAAGCGGAGCCAGGACGGCGCCTGCGAACAGGAGCGCGAGAAATCCGAGCCATTGGCCGAATTCGAGATTCAGCAGACGATATAGGCCGCGCAATCGAACCACCTCTATTGTATTAGATATGTAGTACAGGCAAGTCACGACAACTCGGCGAAACCGCAGCCCCGGCTTACTCCCAATATTCGCTGATCAGTTCGACGACTGTCTTGAACGACAGTTGGATGTCCTTGGCCGATTCGACGAACGATTGGACGAGCTCCCGCGTCAGTTCGGTCTCGATGCGCTTCAGGATGTCGTCGTCCACATAAATAACGCTGCCGAGCGTGCTGCTCGTACGGACGTAGCCTTCATCCTCCATCAGCTTGAACGCCTTCTGGACCGTATTCGGATTGATGTTCAGCTGGGCGGCGATCTCCCGCCGGGACGGCAGCTTGTCTCCCGACACCGCCTTGCGCAGCAGAATCTGCCGTTTGACGTACAGCGCCGCTTGGAGATAGACGGGTTCCCGGTTGTTCAGCTTGAGCTCGTAAAAGTTCAACACGCGCGTTTTCACCCGCTTCCTCGGTTAACTGTATTATGTATGTAGTACAATGAAACTGTCAATAGGCGCGGCCAGCGTGGCCCGCGCCTGCAGATTCGTTCGAAGTCAGACTTCCGACGGTTCGTTACAAGTTTCCTCTACGAGCTTCCACTGTTCCGAATCGAGCCGGATGCCGGAGGCCCGACAGTTTTCTTCCACTTGCTCGGGGCGGCTGGCCCCGATCAGCGCGCTGGATACGTTCTCGTGCCGGAGGGTCCAAGCCAATGCCAACTGCGACAAAGCGAGTCCGAAGGATTCGGCCACGGTTTGGAGTTTGCTCGCTTTCGAGACGTAGGTTTCCTTTAACCAATGCTGTACCGCTTGGCTTCCCTCAGCTTGGCTTGCCCGGCTTTCCGGACTTGCGGGAGCGACCGTCTTGTACTTGCCCGTCAGCACGCCCTGGGCGAGCGGGGAATACACGACTTGGCCGATTCCGTTGTCCCGGCACAATGGGATGATTTCCTTTTCGATCTCGTTCGCGAATAGATTATACAGCGGCTGGTTGGCCGCGATCGGATGCCAGTCTCTGCTGTTCGTGACCCGCACGGCCTCGCGAATGTGCTGCGCGCTCATATTGCTGATCCCGATATACAGCGCTTTTCCCTGCTGCACCAGGTCATTCATGGCGCGCAGCGTTTCTTCGAGGGGAACGTCGGGGTCCGGATAGTGGCAGTAATAGACATCGACGTAATCCGTCCCCAATCTTTTCAGCGAGGCCTCGCATTGTTCCATGATGTGCTTGCGGGACAGTCCTGCCTGGTTGGGACGATCGCCCATCGGACCTCTTACCTTCGTCGCGAGGACGTACGAAGAGCGCGGATATTTCGCAAGCGCTTGGCCGACGACCTTCTCGGCTTCTCCGTTCCCGTACACGTTGGCCGTATCGAAAAAGTTGATGCCGCATTCGTACGCCTTGTCGATGGTATCCTCCGCTTGGCGCGCTTGGACGTAGCCGCCATAAGTCAGCCAGCTGCCCAAGCTGATCTCGCTGACCTGGACCCCGGACGAGCCCAGTCTTCTGTATTTCATTCTCTTCCCTCCCGTCTGCATTTCCTTTCCAAATTATGAGCCGGGAAGGCGAATCAGAATCTGCTTTCGCATGATCGTCGTCGTTTTGGATAAACAATCGGGTTTTGAGCTAAAGCTTGCGCCGGCCTGGTATTCTATACTTAAATGAACCGTCGTCCGGGGGATGTCTCCGGCCTGCGGGATGCGGGGGAAACTCGGAGATGGAAGCTTGGATGAATACGCTGTCGCCGCACGTGCGGGCGGTCAAAATCGTGAAATCGTCCGCGCTTTCAATACGATGCCGCGCACGTCCGAACGCGCCGGGACGGCGAAGATGCGTAACATGCGAAAAGGAGAACAAGCCAATGAATAACAAGCAAATCGTGTTCACGGCGCCATGGCAGGTCGAAACGCAGGAGACGAAGCTCGCTTCAGCCGCGCTTGGCCCGAAGGAAGCGCTCGTGAAAAAAAAGTTCACGCTGATCAGCCCGGGGACCGAGCTGGCGTGCCTGTCGGGACGTGAGGGCTGGTTTCCCATGCCGGGCGTGCCCGGCTATGCAGCCGTAAGCGAAATTGTCGAGGTCGGCGCCGAGGTGCGGGAATTCAAGCCCGGCGACGTTGTATTCCATTACGGCGATCATTCGGCTTATCAGGTCGTCCCCGCGGAAGGCGTGTTTTTGAAAGCCCCCGAAGACGTCCCGCTGTCGTGGATTCCGTTCGTGCGGCTGGCTACGGTCGCGTTCACGTCGGTGCGCGTCTCGAATATCGAGCTGGGCGACGCCGTCGTCGTGACCGGGCTGGGACTCGTGGGCCATATGGCATCGCAGTTGGCCAAGCTTCAGGGCGCTTCCTTGTACGGCGTCGACTTGTCGCCCCGGCGCCTGCAGCTGGCCGAGGAGGTCGGAATCGACGCGGCGCTACATCCGGAACAGGTTGACGTCCTAGAGGAAGTCTTGAAACGGACGAACGGCGAGGGCGTCTCCGCGCTGATCGAAGCGACGGGCGTGCCGAAGGCGGCTGTGGACAACCTGCCGCTGCTCGCCCAATACGGCGAGCTGATCCTGCTGGGCAGCCCGCGCGGGGAATACCGGACCGACGTCACGGAGCTGCTGAATTACGTGCATCTGAACAACCAAGGCAGCATCACCATTCGGGGCGCGCACGAGTGGCGCTATCCGGTCGCACCCGATCCGTTCGTCAAGCACTCGCTCGTCCGCAATTCGCAGATCGTCTTCCGCTTGATGGCGCAGCGCAAGCTGCAGGTCGAGCCGCTGATCAGCCACGTGCTCCGGCCGGAGCAGGCCGCGGAGGCGTATGAGGGCTTAAGGAACGATAAAGAGCGTTACGCCGGCGTCTTGTTCGACTGGACCTAAGCGGAAAAGGGGACGCTTCGAAACGGATGCGGCGAAAAGAAGACGGCTCCGATTCATAGCGCTTCGGCTCGTGCGTCCCATACGTCGAAGCGCGCCGCCCCAGGCAGCGTGAAGGCAAACGTCACGCCGTCGCGCTCGTTCGTCGCCTCGCAGCGGCTGCCGTGAAGCTCGAGAATTTGCTTCACGATGGCGAGCCCGATCCCGGTCCCCCCGCTGGACCGGTTGCGCGCTTTGTCGATGCGGTAGAATTGTACCCAGATACGAGAGAGTTCCTCCTCCGGGATGGGGTCGCCCTCATTATGGACGGACAATCGCCATCCTTCGCCTTCCGCCGCGGCCGCGATCGTAACCGTCCCGCCGGCTGGCGCATGCCGAACGGCGTTCGTCACCAGATTCGTCAGCACTTGTCCGATTCGGGACCGATCCGCCATCGCGGGGACGGTCCCGTTCTCTTGTTCGGGCAAGGCCAACGCCACGCGTATGTTCCGCCCGGCTCCGAGCGCTTGCGCGCGAACGGCAGACTCCCGCAGCAGCTCCGCCGCGTCGAACGGCTCCCGATTGAGGCTGTATTGACCGGCCTCGAGATGGGACAGGTCCAGCATGTCGCCGACGATCGCCGACATGCGGCGGGTTTCGTCGAGGATCACCTCGACGTACTTCTCCCGCTTGACCCCCGAACCGATGTTGTCCTGCAAGCCTTCCGCATACCCTCCGATCAGGCTGATCGGCGTCTTAAGCTCGTGCGATACCCCGGTCACAAAGTCGCGGCGCATCCGCTCCAGCTTTTTCTCTTTCTCGATATCCGCTCGCAGCTTGTCGTTGGCCGTCTGGAGATCCTCGAGCGCCCGCTGCAGATTGTCGGCGAGGAAGTCGAACGACTGCGCGAGCCGGCCGATCTCGTCCTTGCGCCGCCAGCGGATGCGGGCGGAAAAATCGAGCGACGCGAGCCGGCCGGCACGTTCGTTCAAGGAGCGGAGCGGCTTGGTGAGGATGCCGGCATACAGGAAGGCGAGCAGCGTCACCAGCACGAACGAGATGCCGAACGCGTACCACGAGAAATCGCGAATGACGCTCGCGGCTCCGATGACCGGCTGCAGCGAAGAGGCGGCGAACAGGACGGTTCCGTTGCCCTTGCCGTCCGAATGGAACGGAGCGACCGCGATCAGCTGATCGCCCCCGGACTTCTCCGATCCGACGCCTTTCGTCCGGTACACCAGCGTCTTGCCCTGCATCAGCACCCGTTCCATGGCTTGAGGGTCAGTTCGCCATTCTACCAGCGCAAGCATGAACTTTCTCGTTTGCTCGTCGAATCCCGGGCTTGGGAATTTCAGCAAAGGATTAAACGGCGAATCGGGCAGCAGGGCGTCATCGGACGCGCCCGACTTGTCCTGTGCCCCGCTTTGAATCATGATCGTGCCTTCGTCAAACTTCACCAAAGAGATGGACGCATAAAAATCGTTCTCGAATCGGGAGAGGTAGGAAGGGAACCCGGACGGGGAAGACGATGTCTCTTCGCTCGCGTACCGGTCTTTGATGAGATTCATCTGCGATGTGATATCCCGGATCTGCCGGCGCTCGTAAAACGAAGAGAAGCTGCCCGCCAACGCCGACAAAAGTCCTCCCAGCAGCAGCATCACGACGAGAAAGGTAATGGCGAACAACCGGAAGGCGATCGAGTGTCTCCATGGCGTCATGACGCCACCTTCATCCGGTAACCGTTGCCTCTCAGCGTCACGATCCATTTCGCCCGGTCCCCCAGCTTCTGGCGCAGACGCTTCACATGGGTATCGACCGTCCGGACGTCCCCTTCGTAGTCAAATCCCCAGACAGCGTTCAGCAGCATCTCGCGGCTGAGCACCCGATTGCGGTTGCGGACGAAGTACAGCAGCAGGTCGAATTCTTTGGGCGACAGCGCCAGAGGCGATCCCGCCAGCGACGCTTCCCTCGCCGAGACGTTCAGCTTCAGTTCGTCCACCTCCAAAGCTTCCGTTTCGCCGGCTTCAGACCCCTCTTTTTTGGGTGCCTCCGCCCGCTTTAGCAAAGCTTTGATCTTGGCCGCCAGCACTTTCGGGCTGAACGGCTTGGTCATATAGTCGTCGGCGCCGAGGTCGTATCCGAGCAGTTTGTCGTCCTCTTCCGACTTGGCTGTCAGGAAGATGATCGGCACATTCGACTCGGCCCGAATCGCTTCGCACACGTCGTACCCATCCAGGCCGGGCATCAAGATGTCAAGCAGGACGAGCTGCGGCGCCTGCAGGCGGAACGTTTCCAGAGCCGCGTCGCCCCGTTCGCATTCGCACCAGGCCAGTCCCTCTTCCTCCAGATAGTCGGCGATCAACTCCCGGATTCGCCGTTCATCCTCGATTATCAGCACTTTCGGCTGCATGACGCCCCACCTTTCTTCGGTTCCGTTCGCTTCCATTAGCACCCTTATTGTAAGTGGCTCGCGCGGCTTTGTCATCCCGAAGGCTGTCACACGGTTGTCACACAACGCGGCTATGATGGGGTGCGAGTTCGAGAGGACGCGCTGCGGAGCATCCTCGGAAGGAGGTACCCATCTGAAGCGGCCGAGTCTTCAATACCGCCGGGACGCGCCGTTCGTGCTGCTGTTCCTGGCGCCGAGCCTGGCGGGATTTCTTCTGTTCTTCATCCTCCCGTTCGGCGCGGTCGCCTATTACTCGCTGATCGACAATCCCGTCAGCGGCCATTTTGTCGGTTTCGAGAATTACCGAATCTTGTGGGCCAGCGGTTCGTTCCGCAAAGCGTTCGCCAATTCCCTGACGTTTGCCGGCTTTGGCGTTCCGCTGCTTTACGCGGCATCGCTAGGGCTGGCGCTGCTGCTGAGAGGGAAGCTGCCGTTCCGGCAGTCGTTCAGGACGATGTTCCTCATGCCGCTGGTCGTCCCCGTCGCCTCCGTTATCCTGGTCTGGCAGACGCTTTTTCATTGGAAAGGCGCGATCAATGGCTTTTTCCTCCATTGGGGATCCGATCCCGTCGACTGGATGAACACCCGATGGGCGCTCGCCGTCATGCTGATCGTATTCGTGTGGAAAAATGTCGGCTACAACCTGATCATTTTCCTCGCGGGTCTGTCCAACATTCCGGCGGAACAGTACGAATCGGCGTCCATCGACGGCGCTGGAGCGGTCCGGCAGTTTCTGCACATCACCTGGCCGGGGCTCGCCCCGACTTCCTTCTTCGTGATCGTCATGAGCATCGTCCAGTCGTTCAAGGTATTCCGCGAGACGTACCTGGTGGCGGGCGCTTATCCGAACGACGCCATCTACACGCTCCAGCACTTCATGAACAACATGTTCCAATCGCTGGACTATCCGAAGCTGACGGCGGCGGCCGTCCTGCTGTCGATCGTGATCGGGGTCACGGTGTATATCCTGTTCCGGCTGGAACGCCGGTCGAGGGAGGCGCTGTCATGAGGAATGCGCTGCGCCAGATGTCGACGCTCCTGAAATGGTTGCTGCTGGCCGCGTTCGCGCTGATGATCTTATTCCCCGTCGTCCTGACGGTCAGCAATTCGTTCATGGCCGAGCAGGAGATCGGCCGGCATTACGACGCGCTCGGAGCCGACTCGACGGCCACCCGGGATCATGCCGCGATTCGGCTCATCCCGGAGCGCGCGACGCTGTCCCAATACAACGAGATCTTGCTTAAGCGTCCGAAGTTTCTGCTGCACTTCTGGAATTCGGCGAAGCTGACGCTCCCCATCATCATCGGTCAGGCCGTTGTCGGGACCTTGGCCGGATACGCGTTCGCCAAGCTGGTTTTCCCCGGGAGAGACAAGCTCTTCTTCGTCTACCTGCTCACGATGCTCATGCCCTTTCAGGTGACGCTCGTGCCGAACTATCTCGTGGCGCAGCAGTTGGGCCTCCTGAAGAGCTACGGAGCGATCGTGCTGCCCGGCATTTTCGCCTCCTTCGGCGTATTCCTGATGCGGCAGTTCATGAGCGGCATCCCGAACGGCTATCTGGAAGCGGCCAAGATCGACGGTGCAGGCCACTTGCGGGCATTCCTGCACATCGCCTTGCCGCTCGTCAAGCCGGGCATCGCCGCTCTCGTCCTCCTGTCGTTCGTGGACAACTGGAACATGGTCGAGCAGCCGCTCCTGTTCCTGAGCGAGCCGATCCGTCAGCCGTTGTCCGTCTACTTGGCCTATATCGCCGAAGGGGCGCGCGGCGTCGCGTTCGCCGCATCCGTGCTGTACATGACGCCGATGGTGCTCATCTTCCTGTATGGCGAAGAGCATCTCGTGGAGGGGATTCAGATGTCGGGCATCAAAGGCTAACCGGTAGAAGGAGGCGACATTCGCACATGCAACGACGCAAAAAAGCGCTGCGCTGGACGATCGGCTTGTTTTTCGCCATCCTGCTCGTCCTGACGTTTCTGTCCAATACGATTCAAGGCTTGTCGCTGCCCAAGGTGTCCGTAGACAAGCCCGAGACGGGCGGACTCGAGCTCACCGTATCGGGCGAAGGATTCCTCCAGCCGGCCTATACCGCTCCGCTCTATACGAAGGGGGATTGGACGGTCGTCAAGATCCTCAAAAGCAAAAACGACCGCGTGAAGCGCGGCGATCCGCTCCTCACGTTCGATACGTCTTCGACACAAAGAACGTTGGAGGACGAACAGGCCCGCTACGATCAGCAAGAGCTGCAGTTGGCCAAGCTGGCGGATCAACTGAAGACGATGCTGTGGAATGACGATACGGCCGGGATCGACAATCAGAAGCGCGATATTGAAGCGAAGCGACTGGATCTGCAGATGCAGAAGCGCAAGATCGACGATCTGAAGCAGCAGATCGCGGATGGCGGTACGCTGACTTCGCCGGTGGACGGCGTCGTGACGGCGATTAACGTTTCCGAGGGCGTCACGGCCGGCCGCGGCCAACCGGTCGTCGAAGTCGCCGACGATAGCTCGGGCTATCAATTCTCCGTCGTGGCGGACAGCAACGACGCTTCCGCGCTTCGCATCGGCGACAAGGTCAGCATTCAA
Source organism: Cohnella baijiui (assembly GCF_020731285.1). Lineage (GTDB taxonomy): Bacteria > Bacillota > Bacilli > Paenibacillales > Paenibacillaceae > Cohnella. The sequence goes on along the minus strand of NZ_JAJFOW010000022.1, from coordinate 50,160 downwards.
GTCGAGGAGACGCCGCGGAGGACAATCGAAGGAAAGATTTCCGCGATCGAGGACGCGGTGTCGGACGCCAAAGGCGCCAGTGGCGAGAGCGGGGCGGAGGAGACCAACAAGAAAATCACGTTCGACGTGAAGGAGGCCAAGCTGCAACCGGGCCTGAAAGCCTCCGTCAGCATCACGAGTTCGAGCCATTCCTTCGGCATGCAAATCCCGAAGTCGGCGCTTCATCAGGACAACAGCGGCTACTACATCTTTACGGTGAAGGAAAAGGACGGGCCGCTCGGCTCCGCCTATTACGTTAGCAAAACCTATCTCCGAATCCAAGACGAGAACAAAGATACGGTCGTAACGGACGGGATGATGCCGAACGAGCAGTTCGTCACGGCATCCAGCGAACCGCTCAGCGACGGAGACCGCGTACGATATTGACTTCATTGATCAAAGATAAGGGAGGACGACGAAATGAAAAAGCAAGCGAACGGATGGAAGACGGGAGCGCTGATCCTGCTGTGCGCGGCCATGACGGCCTGCGCGGGCGGCAAGGACAAGGGCGGAGCCGGCGGGACGCCTGCCGCCGTAGGCAGTGAGACCGAGAAGTCGAACGGCAAGACGGTCGTGACGATGAGCGTCCTGACCAAGGACCGTTTTCTCGCGGAAGCGGAGCAAAAATTCGAAGCGGCGCACCCCGACATCGACATCGTCATCGACGAGCTTGTACCGATGGACACGAGCGAAGTCGGCGGCAAAATGGTCATGCGGCAAGGCGGGGGGGGGGAATCGGAAAAGGAGAAGCAAGACGCGGAGAAATATGCGAACAACGTCAACACGGCCATTATGTCGGGCAACGCGGCGGACATCATCTCCGTCGAAAATCTTCCCTTCGACAAGTACGCGGAGAAAGGGCTGTTGGCGGATTGGAACGCGCTGGCCGAAAAGGACGGCAGCTTCCGCAAGTCCGATTATTACGAGAATATTTTCAAAGGGCTGTCGAAAGGGGACGGCTGGTACGGCATTCCGGTCTCGTTCACCCTGGACGTCATGCTCGGGAACGCCGAACTGCTGAAGCAAAATCAACTGGACGACAAGACCTGGACATGGGACCAGTTCGTCGATCTGCTCGACAAGACGAAAACCGAAGGCAAATATGGCTTGGCCGCCATATCGCCCGAATCGCTGCTCGGGTACCTCGTCGGGTCGGTATACGGACAAGTGGTGAAGAACGACGGCAAGTCCTGGACATTCGATGCCGACGCGTTCGAAGCGTATCTGGAGAAAATCAAGAAGCTGTACGACACCGGTATGGCGACGTCGGAGATGATGGGGCCGGACACGGCGAACTTCAATCAAATGAACATGAATTCGCCGATGGATGTCGTGCTGATGCCGCAGATGGGCGACAAATCGCGGGCGATGCTTCGCCCGCCGGGGATCGGACAGGACGAGGGCATTCCGTTCAAGTCGGGTCGGGTGCTCGGACTGAACGCCAAATCGAAAGCGCAGGACGCGGCCTGGTCTTTCGTTAAATTCCTGCTCTCCGAAGAGATGCAATCCTCGATGTCCCTGATGCAATTCCCCGTCAACCAGGCCGCGCTCCAAAACAAGCTGGTCGAAACGAAGAACATGCTGGAAGGCAAAGGCGGAGGGGGGGGGATTCAAATCAGAAACAAGGACGGCACCACACTTCAGCCGAAACTGAGCGATGAAGATATTACGCGGGTGGTGAACCTGATGCCGTCCGTAAGCAAATATAGCAATCAGAATCCGAAAGTGCTGGCCATGATCGCCGAAGAATCCGCCGCTTACTTCTCCGGCAGCAAATCGGCCGATGCGGTCGCCAAGTCGCTCGCGAGCCGGATCGGCACTTATTTGAACGAATAGTCCGCCCGGAACGGGGAAGCGGGGAGAGCGGGAGCCGGCGTTGCGCGATCGCGCAAAAGAATTGCGCGGACGGGGAAGGAATTCGCAGTCCGCTACGGATACGCTGCCGTACGGAGGCTTGGTAGGATGAGAAGGCACCGAACTCATCCCAGAGACAAAGGAGATAGCCATGCGCATCCTGCCAAGATCAGCCGGCAGTTCGTTCTGCCGGGTGCTCGCAACCGTCTTATCCGCCGTCCTGATCTTCCCCTACCCTCTCTCGGCAGCTTCTTCCGGCCCCAGCGATTCCGCGGAAGCGGCGGCGTTCGCGGACGACTTTTTTAGCCGGCCGGACATCCGTCAGTCGCTCGTCGGCGCCGTCGTCGTCGTCGTCCGGGACGACCGGACGCTGCTCGCCAAGGGCTACGGCTACGCCGACGCGACGCAGCGGACGCCGGTCGATCCCGACGCGACGCTTTTTCGCCTCGCTTCCCTGTCCAAGACCGTGACGGCGGCCGCCGTCATGCAGCAGGCCGAGCAGGGGAAGGTCGAGCTCGACCGGGATGTCTCCGTCTATCTCGGTTCCCTGAACCTTTCGAACCGAACCGGAGTGCCGCTTACCCTCCGGCATCTTTTGACGCATACGAGCGGATTCGACCGGACGGAGGCGGCCGCAGACGAAGGGGAGCCGGAGGAGGTTTATCCGCTGGACGACTTCGTCAAGGACCACCTCCCGACCGTCGTCCGCAAGCCGGGTACCGCCTATCGCTATGACAATTACGCTTACGACTTGCTGGGGTACGTCGTGCAGCACGTGACGGGCCAGCCGTTCGGCCAAGTCGTCGCAAACCGGATCTTCGCTCCGCTCGGCATGAAGAGCAGCTACTTTGCCTTGAGCCCCTACGTGCAAAGGCGAATGGCGACGCCCCATGACGACGAAGGCCGTCCGCTGCCGCAGTACGCTACCTTCCCGACCGATTCGCCGGACGGCGGGCTGATCTCCACGGGCGCGGATATGGGCCGATTTCTCCGGGCGCTCTTGAACGGGGGACGGCTGGGGGGTGCTTCTATCCTGACCGAAGACTCCGTAAAAGAGATGGAGCGGCGGCAGGTGTCGATCCATCCCGATATCCCCGGCGTCGGCTACGGCTTCGAATCAACGTATCCCGACCTCTCGAACGGACAGTTCGTTGTGGACAAGGGCGGCGTCTCGACCGGATTCCAGTCGCATCTTTGGCTGCTGCCGGAGCGCAAGACGGGGTTGTTTGTCGCGCTGAACAGCGCTCGGGATGCGAGGACGATCCAACGGGAGCTGTTCGCGGCGTTCATGAACCGCTTCTACCCGGCTTCCGCCCCGCTGGAGGCGGAGACGACCGTTCGGCAGAGCCAGGCGGAGCTCCTGAGGCTGGAAGGGATCTATCGCGACCTGCGACTGCCGATGTGGCACTACGAGGTCGAAGCGCGCGAAGGGGGAATCACCGTCACCGACGGGTACGGCGCGCATCGGCTGACGCAGGAGAAGGAGCTGCTGTTCGTCGACGAGGACGGGAGAAAAGCGGCATTCAAGGAGGACGAGGCAGGGCGGATCGCCTACTTTGCCTACAACAAGGCGGATAGCTGGGCGGAGCGGCTGCCGGATCGGGAGCAGTATGCGGACGTGCCGGACGATAGTCCCTACGCGAAGCCGATCTCCTATGCCAGACAGCAGGGCTTGCTGGATAAGGAAGACGTCCGGCTGTTCCGTCCGACCGAGCCGATCACCCGCGCGCAGTTCGTCGGGCAGCTCATGGCGCTTGCGGGCGGGCCGTATTCGGAATCGCCGTCTGCGTTCGTCGATACGGCCGGCCATCCGTATGCGACCGAAATCCAGACGGCGCTGGAATACGGGCTCGTCACCGGGACAAACGGCGGAAGGTTCGAGCCGGACCGTCCCATTGCCCGGCAGGAGGCGGCCGTCATCCTGGCCCGCGCGCTGCAGCTCCAATTCGGCGCAGGGGGCGCCGCTCCGCTGACGACGCCGCTGAGAGGCGAGACAGCCGCGTGGGCCCGGGAAGGTGTGCAGACGATCGTCGCGCGGGGCTACTACGGCCCGGAAGTGGCGAAGGACGCGTCCGGCGCCGTCGACTATCGCTCCAAGCAGCCGATGCTGCGGCAAGAAGCGGCCGCCATGTTCTTTAAGTTTCCCTGAGGACACCCCCGACTCGAGCGGCCGATCGGTGCCGTTCGGGTCTTCTTCTTTTCCGTGGCCATGCTATACTGGAACCGGGTGATGAGAGATGTACGGAACGATCCGTGCCCGATCGAAGCATAAAACCCGCCTGCTGCTCGTCGCCTCGCTCGTTTGCTACGCGCTGCTCGCGGCGTACATGCACCTGATCTCTCTGCGCTCGCCGTATATCGGCTTGTCGCTGACGGCCGACGGCGGAGCGGGATGGACCGTGACCGCGGTTGAGGAAGGCGGCAAGGCGGAGCAGTGGGGAATCGCCAAGGGCGACAGGGTCGCGATGGTCGAAGGACGGCCGACGCCGAAGTTAGAGGTTACGGAAGCGGGTACGATTTTGCGCAAGGCGGAAAAGGTCGTCGTGCGGACCAGGGAGGGAAATGTCGAGACGTTCCGGAGTGCGCCGGGCGAGGCCGACGTGGCGGAGGCTTCTTTCGCGATCGGGATGGAGCTGATCTTGCTCGGCATCGGCTTGTACGCGCTGCGAAAGATGCCCCAATCCCGGATCGCTCGTTTGTTTTACTTGCTCAACTGGCTAATGGCCTTGTGCATCCTCACCCAGTTCACCATGGAGAAAAGCTTGGCCGACCTCGTGATCGCCTGCTGCGCCATTTGGTTGCCGCATTGCTTGCTGTCCTTTTATTTGCTGCTCGCCTTTCGAACGGAGTTTCGGCGCTTCCGGCCTCTGTCGCTCGGCAGTTTAGCCATTGCCGTCGCTTGGTCGGCCTATCTGGCGTATCTGCTCGCGACGGGAGGAGAGCTCCGCAAGGGAGTGGAGGACCTGCTCAATTGGGCGGTGATCGGCATCCTCGTCCTGCTGGCGGGCGTGACGGTCGTGCTCCGGAGATCGATCGAGCCGATGAAGAGATCACAGTTGCTTATCTTATTCGGCGGGGCGTTCCTCAGCCTGCTCCCGTATCTCGGCGGATACGCCGTGCCGACGCTCGTCGGAAGAGAGACGGCGCTGCCGATCCGGTTTGCGCTGATCGGGCTCCTACCTTTATCCGGTACGCTGACTTATTGGATGTCCGCCAAGGGGGTGGTGAACGCGCGGGTTCGGATTTCCGGGCCGGTCGTTCATGCCGTCTATTTCGGCGCGTCGTTCGGACTGATCGCGTTTGCCGCGCGAGGCGTGTCTGCGCCCGTCGTCACGCTGCTTTTCGCCGCGTTCGCCTTGCTGACTTGGGCGTATCGCCTCGCTTTGTCGAGGCGGCGGCGTACGGCGCTTGAAGGGAGGAGCCTGCTCGAAGCCCAGCATGCGGAGCGGATGCGGGTGACGTATTACTTGCACGATCAATTACTGCAGAATTTGATCTTCCTATCACGGGATCTGGAGGAGCTCCACGATGCCGGGGCATGGGAGCGGGAGCGGGTCGCAGCCTGGCTGGAGTGCGTCTACGACTCGCAGCGCGGCATTCGGATGCTGTGCGACGACCTTTATCCGCCCATCGTCGACAAGGGCGACCTCAAGGAAGCGCTGCAGTGGCTGCTCCGGACGATGCGGGACAAAGGCGGCATACAGACGGAGCTGCAGTACGAGCTTCGGCCGGGCGAGCCGGCGGACGAGCTCGTGAAGACGAATCTGTTCCGCGCGATTCGCGAATTTGTCCACAACGCGTTCAAGCATGCTCGCGCGACGCGTCTTCACATCCGGCTGTGGCGCGACCGGGAAGCGATCGTCTGTACCGTCGGCGACGACGGGCAGGGATTCGATGTCGCAGCCGCATTGGCTCCCGGCGCCGGCGAACGGCGTTTCGGCCTCCTGTCGGCATGCAGCCAGATCCGCCATCTGGGCGGTGAAACGGATATTCGGACTTTGCCGGGCGGAGGCACGCTCATTACGATCCGCCTGCCGCAGGAAAAGGAGAAGATCGCCCATGCCTGACCCCATCGGCGTCGTGCTGCTCGACGACCATCCGCTTGTGCTGGAAGGATTGAAAACAAGGCTGGAGAAGGAGCCGGATATCGCGGTGGCGGGGACGTTCGCCGATCCGCGGGACCTGCTGGCGCAGATCGACGCCATTCAGGCCGACGTGATCGTCCTGGATATTTCAATGCCGTACCTGAACGGCTTCGAATTGGGGCACCGGCTGAAGGAACGCTACGGACACGCGCTCAAGATGATTGTGCTGTCAGGGTTTACGTACGACGAATTCTACCATCGGGCCTACGAAATCGGCGCCCATGCTTATTTGTCCAAGCAGAGCACGTATGCGCAGATCATCAACGCGATCCGGCAATGCGTAATGGGGTACGCGCTCGTCCCCGAGAAAGCGATGAACCGGGCGCTGGATCCGCTCACGCCGACGGAGCGCGAAGTGCTGCGCCGGGTTGCCGAAGAAAAGACGAACAAGGAGATAGCGCGCGAGCTGGCGATGAGCCAGCGCACGGTGGAGTATCACTTGACGTCGATCACCGGCAAATTGGGCGCCAAGACGCGCATCGGCGCTGTCGCGCGCGGCTACGAGCTGGGCCTTCTCGGCGCCGTGCGCGATTCGGCCGCCGAAGAGGAGCGCTAGCAGGATCAATGGGGATCTGGCCCTTCCGGGGTCGCGCCAAGAAGCTTCCTTTCCCGCCGAACGGTCCTGGAAGGAAGCTTTTTTGTCGTGCCGCCGCAAAAACGGGGAAGCGGGGAGGACCCAAGTTACGACGGGGACGGGAGCGACGTCCTGCGGACCGCAAAGCCGTCTCCGTCGCGGTTCGGCAGCGACGGGACGGAGACGATCCGGTTGTTCTGGACCATGTACCCGCGCTCGTTCATCTTCAGCTTGGGGTTCGCGCCGTTGAGCCGGCATCGGGCGAACTTGATCGGGGCGAATCGCGCCAGGCGAGTCGGCTTCCCGTTCAGTTGGGGCGCCTCGACGATCCACTCCGCGGACGATTGGGGGCCGCTGTAGCTCTGAACGGTCGTGAACGTCCAGTTTTGCGTGGCGTTCCGCATGCGGATGACCCAGCGATTGCCGCCGCCGAGCTTGGCGATCGAAGCCTGAATGCGATCCCCCGGATAGACCGGATGCGGGATCACGGTCTCCGCGGCGGGAAGAATCTCCCACCAGGCCTGGTAGCTCGCTTTGCCGTTGACGTAATCGTGGGACGTGCCGGTCTGGATCAGGTTGTTGTTCGAGAATCCGTCGATCCCGATCCAGGCCGACGAATAGGCGGATCGGGATGAAGGGAGAACGTGCGGAACGATCCATTGCGCCGAGACGCGGTTGATCGCGCGGGCGTCTTTCGCGACGACCATGCCGGACCAGTTGGCCGAGGACCAGCCGTAGCCTCTGCGCAAGCCGGCGTTCACTTTGCGAATCGCTTGAGCTTGCCCGCGAGAAATAGGACGAACCATCATTCGGTCACCGCCTGTCTGCTGGGATACTACCAGTCAATGCGGGGCCGTCTCGCGGGGCTTGGACGAATGATCGCCGCGAAAGGCCGTTTTTAAACGGCGGGCCGGGCCTTGTCCCTTTCGCTTCGGGCAAGCGCCAAGCATGGTAGAATAGGGAGGTGCGAAACGCGAGAGAGGGGTAGGGAGATGCCGGCCTATACGCGGGGACAGTTGGCCAAGTTGGCGCAAGTGAACGGAGAGACGCTGCGTTATTACGAGAAGATGGGCCTGCTCCCGCCGCCCGCGCGGACCGAGTCCGGCTATCGCCGTTACGGGGAGTCGGACGTGGCGAGGTTGACCTTCGTCAAAAACGCCCAATCCTGCGGCTTTACGCTGCGCGAGATTCGAAAAGCGCTCGCGCGCGCCGAACGCGCGGAGCTCGGGATCGTCGATTTTCTCCAGGCGATCGATCGCAAGCGGGAGCGAATCCGCCGGCAGATCGCCGAACAAGAGGAAAAGCTGGCCCGGCTGGACGGACTTCAAGAGCAGCTCGGGCGGGCGGATCGGCATCCGCAAATTCGGGATACGCTTCGGGAGCTGGGGATGGATTCGCCTACTTGACCCTGTACCGTACTACAGGCCGTATGCTTGGGATAAACCAAGCAAAGGCGGGGAGTCGGCATGAAGTCAACCACGAGCGTCGAGACGCTTCGGGCAATCAAGCATCATCTTCGGCAAACGGGCAGTTACGAGAGCAGGACGGTCGAGCAAATTCGCCGGGACATGGAGGAGACTGCGCGCCGGTTGCCGCAGTTGGAAGGGGTTCGGGTTCGCGCGACGCGTATTGGCACCCTTGAAGGAGAATGGATCATCCCCGAAGCTGCTGCGGGGACGAGGGAAGAAGGCGCGATTCTCTACCTGCACGGAGGCGGCTTCGTCTCCGGCACCTGCGCCTTCTACCGGGACCTCGTCTCGCGGATCGCGCTTGCCGCCGGTACGCCGGCGCTCGTCGTCGCCTATCGGCTCGCACCCGAGTTTCCGTATCCCGCCGCGAACGACGACGCGCTCCTCGCTTACCGCTGGCTCGCGGAGAACGGCTGCGGCGCCGGCCGGATCGTGCTCGGCGGAGACTCCGTCGGCGCCTCGCTCGCCCTGATGACCCTGCTCTCGCTGCGGGACGGCGGCGAGGCGCTGCCGGCGGGCGCGTTTTTGCTGTCGCCGCATGCCGACCTCGTCCATCTGGACGGCGAGTCTTACGAGAGTCGGGCCGCATCGGACCCGACCGGCAGCCGGGCGGCGAGCGAGCGGATCTTGCGCGATTATTTGGGCTCCCGCTATCGCGAGGCGGAGTCCCTCCCGCTGCTCTCGCCCTTGCGCTGCTCGTTGGAAGGGCTGCCGCCGCTTCTCGTTCAGGCCGGAGACGAGGAAGTGCTGCTGAGCGACGCGGAGCGGCTGGCGGAGCGCGCGACGTCGGCGGGCGTTTCGGTCGAGCTGGAGGTTTGGGGGCGGATGTGGAGCGTCTTTCCGTTTCTGGCGTCTCATCTGCCCGAAGCCCGCGAGGCGATCGTCCATATCGGGTCATTCGTGCGTCGCAGGCTCGGGGTTCGCTAGGTTCGCGGCGGGTCGAGCGTCAAAGAGGGAGTCCAGGACTCCTACATGCGCGGAAACGGCGGGTCGAAGAGGGAGTCTAGGGGGCGAGAGTCAAAGAGGGAGTCCGAGTTTCCTGCTTGCCGATGCCTGGTTTCCTGCCCTATAGTAGAGGCATCGGTGCGTTCGGGCAGACAACGAGCCGGCGCAATGCACCCAACCGCTGAGCAGGAGGCGATCGCATGGCCGAAAACGTGCTGTGGAAAGGCAAGCCTTTCAACTACGGATTTCCGTCTTTCACGACCTATACGATCACGGATACCCGCGTCATCGTCGAGAAAGGAATCTTTACGAGAACGCGAAAAGAAATTCGGCTTTACCGCGTTCGGGACGGCTCTTCCAAGCGCAATCTGTGGGAACGCCTGTGGGGCATGGGCGATATTTATATCAGCTCGACCGATGCCGATTCGCCGCATTTTATGCTGCGCAATATCAAGGGAGCGGAAGAAGTGGCGGATATCGTGCTGAATGCCGCCGACGAGGCGAGAAGGACTCACCGCGCTTACGAAATGACGGAGATCAACGAGCCCTCGATTCGGTAATCATCCCCAACCGAATGCTCCATCACCGAAAAAACCGCCGATTCGGCGGTTTTTTCGCATGTTCCGGAAGGGAACGGCAAGGGCTAAGCAATAAAAAAACCAAGTCCCGAACGAAGGAGACTTGGTTGGATGGGCATCTGAATCGTATGTCCTTTTTTGGACCCACGATAAAAATATAATACAACAAAGAAAAATATAAGTCTATACCTTTTTTTCCATTTCTCTATACTAAAGACGATTCCAAGCAGGAAAGAGGGAGCGCGTATGGTCCGAAATCCAACCGAAGCGGAAGAGAAGATCTACCTGGCACAGGTCACCCGCATGCTGCGGGAAGCCGCGTCATCGATCGAAGCGAAGGTCGATAACGCCCGGCGGGGCGTGCTCGAGGCGAAGCGGTACGTCTGGGAGAACCGGTCCGGGCTCGATCCGGCCGAACTGGCGGCGAACCGGGTCGACATCTCGCTCGTCATCGACCAGGGGGAGAAGGCGGCGGAAAAGCTGCAGAAGCTGCGGAAACTGCTTGCGAGCCCCTACTTCGGCAGAGTCGACTTTCTCGCGGAAGGGGACGCGGAGGAGACCGCGCACTACGTCGGCGTCCATGCCTTTTCCGGGGAAGACGGCCGGGCGGACGTCGTTTACGATTGGCGCTCGCCGGTCGCGAGCCTGTTCTACGACTATGAAGTCGGGAAGGCGGCATACGCATCTCCGGGCGGAGAGGTGAAGGGAGAGTTGCTGCTCAAACGGCAGTACAAAATCCAAGAGGGTGCCATGGCGTACATGATCGAAACCTCGCTCGCGATCCAGGACGACGTGCTGCAGCGGGAGCTCAGCCAACGCTCGGACGAAAAAATGAAGAACATCGTCGCGACGATCCAGCAGGAGCAGAACCGCATCATTCGCGACGAGCACGCCCGCGAGCTGATCATTCAAGGTGTGGCCGGCTCCGGCAAGACGTCGGTCGCGCTGCACCGGATCGCGTTTTTACTCTATCGCCACAAAGGGACGCTTACGTCCGGGCAGATCCGCATCGTTTCCCCGAACAAAGTGTTCTCCGACTATATCGCGGGCGTGCTGCCGGAGCTCGGGGAGGAGAACATCCCGGAGCTCGGCATGGACGAGCTGGCGGCCGGCCTGCTCGCAGGGGTTTGCGAGTGCCAGACGTTCGGCGAGCAGGTGTCCGCGCTGCTCGCCGGAGGGGACGCCGGTCTCGCCGAGCGGATCCGCTTCAAGTCGGGCATCGATTTCGTGCGAACGCTCGAGTGGTTCGCGGAGCGGATCGCCGAGACGTACTTCGAACCGACGGATCTCGAAGTCGGCGGGATCCGTGTCGCCCGCGAGGACATCCGGACCGCTTACCATGCGGCGAGCGCGCTTCCCGTCGAGGCCCGCTTAGACAAAACGGCGGCCGTCATCGCGGGCGAAGCCCGGGACGAGGACGGCGACAAGCCGAGCCGGGCCGATGCAAAAGCGATCCGAACGAAGATCCGGCGCATGTTCCGGACACTCCGCGTCCTCGAGATTTACAAAGACTTTTATCGTTCGCTCCACAAACCGGAGCTGTTCCGGTCGCTCGGGCCGAAAAAGCTGGAGCATGCGGACGCGTTCGCCGTGGCGTATTTGAAGCTGCTGCTCGAAGGGAGCAAGGGCTACGACGACGTCAAACATCTGGTGGTCGACGAGATGCAGGATTACACGTGCATGCAGTATGCCGTTCTGGCACGCTTGTTTCCCTGCAAGAAGACGATACTCGGCGACGCCGGCCAGTCCGTTCAGCCTTACGTTTCCTCTGCGCTGGACGAGATCAAGGCGATCTTCCCCCAGGCGGACACAGTCGAGCTCCGCAAAAGCTACCGCTCGACGGCCGAGATCATCCGGTTCGCCCGGCATATTCGCCCGGACAGCCGGATCGAGCCGATCGAGCGCCACGGTCCCCAGCCCCGCGTTCTCGGCGCCGCCGATGCGGAGGCGGAGCTGGCGCTCCTTCGCCGGGAGATCGCGGATTTCCGCGCCGGGGAGCACCGATCGCTCGGCATCGTCTGCAAGACGGGGCCGCAGGCGGAGCGGCTCTATCGGTCGCTGTCGGAGAACGGGGCTGGCGAAGGACTCACGCTGCTCGACTTTGCCAGCGACCGCTATCGCGAGGGCGTCGTAATCGCTTTCGCCCATCTGGCCAAAGGGTTGGAGTTCGACCAGGTGATCGTTCCCCACGCCGATGCCGACCATTACCGGACGCCGCTGGACCGAAACCTGCTCTATATCGCCTGCACGCGGGCGATGCACCGGCTCGCCGTGACGTATGCGGGAACCGCATGCCCGTGGCTTCCGAAGGCGGGGGCGGACTTTTAGACGGCAGCTATCCGCCGTGCCTGTACAGCGGCGCGATCCGGTCGATCCGATTGGTCCAGATGCCGCCCGAGTAGTCGGCCTTCAGCCGCTTGAGGTCGGCGGGCGAATCGAAGCCGCTCGAGAAATCGCTGCCGTCCCCGCCCACGACGATGACGCGCGTGTCTGCGCGGTCCATCCGGTTCAAGAAACGGTCCGGCCAACCCCACAGCAGGGGCGCGATCTTCTCCGGAATGTGCAGCTCCGTATGTTTGCAGGCGTTCGGCAAATAGCCGGTCCAACCGGCTGCCAGATAAGGGACAAGGCAGCTTTTCATCGTTTCTTTGGACATCGCCCGGACCGTGGGGAGTTCGTCCTTCAGCGCCGCGATCGGCTCGTCCCCGCCGTAGACGGCCAGCTGATCGACGCGGCTTGCCGGCAGGGTCGCGAAATACCGCGCCAACTGCCGGCCTTCCTCCGGATCGTTGCTCTTGATATGGATCAGCAATTCCTCATCGGGGAATCGGCTCAGCACCTCTTCGAGCGAAGGCATCAGGCCGACGCCTTGGCCGCGGAACGGATAAGTTTTGCCTCCGTCGGCGGTGTAGCCGTATCCGATGTCGGCTCGTTTCAACTCTGCCATCGTATAGTCCCCGGTAGTGCCTTTCAGATTCGTCCGGCAATCCAGCGTCCAGTCGTGAAACACCGCAAATTCGCCGTCTTTGGTCGGCTTGATATCCAGCTCGACGACGTCCGCGCCGGCTTGAAACGCCGCGTCTATCGAAGGGATCGTATTTTCCAGGTACGGGTATTCGGGTTCGCGAATCCGCTCGGCTGTGCAAGTGTCATTCTCGATGCCTTCCATGGAGAAGGTTTGAGCCAGACCGCGATGGGCCAGCAGGAGCGGCGTTCCGTCCCGGTGGACCCACAGAGACGTATTGTTTGCATAGATAAAAGCGATCAGAATAAGCAGCGAAATCGTAATCTTGCTTTTAAAGATTCTTTTCAACCGTCGCATCGGCGATTCCCTCCCAGGCCAGGTCCAGCTGCCGAACGAGCATCCGGCGCATCTCCGGCGCGTCGAGCCGGGACGAATAGAGGATCAGCGTTTGAAAAAGAAGGCCGACCAACAGCGCGGCGCAATCGTCCGCATTCGCCCGGGTCCGTATCTCGCCGGCCGTCTGCGCGTCTTCCAGAAACGCGGAGAACGCGGAGCGTAACCGCGAAATGTTCGTTTCCTCGTCTCCGGCCGCGAGCGATGCGCGGATCGACTCCACCAGCGTAATCCGAAGCAAATCGGCATACTGCAAATAAAGGTCGAGCAGATCGCTCAGGATGCACTCGATGCGCGCCCGTACCGGACCGGTCCGATGCCGCCCGAAGATTTGACCCATTAGAGGTAAATAAGAATCGGCCATGTGCAGAAGAACGTGTTCCTTTTTGGAGAAATAGTTAAAAAAAGTCCCCTTGGCGATATCGCTTCGGAGCGCAATTTCCTCGACCGTTACCTGGTCGAACCCTTTCTCTTTGAACAAAGCGATGGCGTTGCGGGTGATGTCCGCTTTGATCTTCTTTTTCTTTTCCTCGCGGGTCATCGATGATTTCCTCCTCCATTTCAGCCATGGACTAAAAAATGACCTTGGTCATTTATGACTACGGTCATTATATCGAAGAGGGGTCTGACGTGCAAGCGAGAGGACGGCAAGAGGGGGGAGCGGCGCTTGACACCCATAAAGCTTCGGGGAGATGATAGACGTAACAACATTCGCTCGACATCGAGGAAGGGAGTGAGACGATGCACCGCTACCGACCGCTTCAACCGCCCATTCTGCAGCGCGATCTACAGGATGCGTCCTACCGTTACCGGGAGTATGCGCCGTCTCCCCTTCTATCGCCGTACGTCGCTTGCTATTGGACGATCGACGCACGGCCGTCCGAGGCCGCCCTGTTGCACCGCATCCTGCCGGACGGATGCGTCGATCTGATCTTTGACCGGCATGCATCGGATGCCTCGCGGGCCGCTTTCGCCGCCGGTCTCATGACGACGTACGAGACGATCGTCCTCGACGAAACGTATGCCATGTTCGGCATCCGATTTTTCGCGGATCGGGCGAAGCGGCTGTTCGGGCACCCCGTCTCGTCGCTGGCCGGCTATCACGTCCGGCTGGACGAGATGTGGGGCGCCGAGGCGGCCGAACTGGCGGAGAAGGTCGTCGATTCCAGCTCGGTTCGAGATGCGATCGCGCACGTGGAGCGCAGGCTGCGGCACATCCTGCATCGGACCGACAACGCGCCTGGCGGTTCGCTGGTCGGCGCGGCGATGGGGTATCTTTACGCCAGCGGAGGCGCGATGACCGTCCGCGAGCTGGCTGCGGCGGTCAGCTACTCGGACAAGCACCTGCGGCGCGCGTTCCGGCAAGAGCTCGGCATGGGGCCGAAGGAACTGGCCGGCATTATCCGGTTCCAAAGCGTGCTCGGCGAGCTGCACCGGGGGTCGCGCGCTCCCTTTGCCGATCTGTCGGTCCGGTTCGGCTATTACGACCAATCCCATCTGATTCATCATTTTCAGCGGTACTACGGATTGACTCCCCGGCAGGTGTGGCGGATATGATGTCCGTTTTTTCCTATTCCGGAACGTTGTCGATGGGCAATCATAGGAAGGAAGCCTTTGTAATTACAAGGAAGGGAAGGCGAAAGCGCGTATGAAACCAAGATTATCGGTATTAACGCTGGCCGTGGCGGATCTGGAGAAGTCGTTGGTCTTTTATCGCGACGGATTGGGCCTGCCGACCGAAGGGATTGTCGGCCGGGAGTTCGAGCACGGGGCGGTCGCCTTTTTCGAACTGCAGGGGGGCGTGAAGCTCGCGCTCTGGGGCCGGGACGACCTCGTTCACGAGACCAAGGTGCCCCGTTCGGCGCCCAGCTCGTGCGAGTTCACGATCGGCCACAACGTCGGGAGCAAGGAGGAGGTCGACCGCGTCGTCGAGCAGGCGCGCCAAGCCGGGGCGATCGTGACGGACCCTCCGCACGACGCCTTTTGGGGCGGCTACTCCGGTCACTTCCTCGATCCGGACGGCCACTTGTGGGAGGTCGTCTGGAACCCCGCGTGGCCGGTCGAGGATTAGACGCGGCGCCGGCGCCGTAGGCGCCATGTCGCCGAGGCGATTCGAATTCCGGGTCCCGACCGCCGCCGCAACGCCGAGCCGATCCTTGCAGCGTCGAGATCGAAAGCCTGTTCCGGACCGCACTGGACCGGGAAAACACGCCCTAAACAAAAGGACCTTCGGTTCCGCTGGCCGCGGAATCGGAGGTCCTTCGGCTTGGTTTCGAGCCGGCAGCGCTGCGCTGCGGGAAATAGCAGATGCCCCCGCGCACCGACCGCGATTATTTCTCCGGATACGGATCGATCGCGACGATCGTGCCGTCGTCGTTGTACCGCAGCTCGGCGAACTTCACGGAGCGTTTGTTGTCGGCGCCGCCGGACAGGGAACTGTCGTGATAGAAGAGGTACCATTTGTCCCGGAACTGCACGATCGAGTGATGCGTCGTCCAGCCGATGACGGGTGTCAGGATCGTCCCCTTAAACGTATACGGCCCCATGGGATGCTCGCCGACGGCATAGACGATTTTGTGGGTCGTGCCGGTTGAATAGGAGAGGTAGTAGAGGCCGTTGTACCGATGAACCCACGGACCTTCGAAGTAGCGGCGGTCCTCGTCGCCGGCCAGGATCGGCTGCCCGTCTTCGTCCAGGATGGCAATCTCCCGAGGCGCGTCCTTGAACGAGAGCATGTCTTCGCTCAATTCGGCGACGCGCGGCCCGAGCGCGGGCTCATTGGGCGCAGGCCCTTCGGCATCCGGATCGAACGTCCCGCCCTGCCACTTCTCCAGCTGTCCGCCCCACAATCCGCCGAAATACATATAAGCCCGGTCGTCATCGTCCACCAGGACGGCCGGATCGATGCTGAAGCTGCCCGGCAGGTAAGACGGCTGCGCCGCGAACGGGCCGGCAGGCGACGAGCTCGTCGCGACCCCGATGCGGAAGATGCCGTCGTGGTCGCGCGCCGGGAAGAACAAATAATAAGTCCCGTTTTTGCAGGCGGCGTCCGGCGCCCACATTTGCTGTTTGGCCCAAGGGACGTCTCTCACATGCAGCGCCTCGCCGTGGTCGACGGCGGCCGACGCCGCGTCGTCCATGGACAAGACGTGATAGTCTTCCATGTCGTACTGGTCGCCGTTGTCGTTGGACGCCCGTTCATGGTCGAGATCGTGCGACGGATAAATGTAGATCTTGCCTTCGAAAACGTGCGCCGACGGGTCCGCGGTGTACATGTGCGTAACGATCGGCTGGTTGAATTTAACAGGTGCGGTCAACTCGGTTCCTCCTCGAATGGCGCTTGAGAGCGTTATTTCCCCATTCTAACAGACCGAAAAGCGCCGATGGACCCTACAAAGCATGGTTGATGACCGAGAAAAGTATAGATGTTTTTTTCGCCATCCGCGTTTCGACGCCAAGATGACGATTCCGACGAATCACTATGCCTCCCGTCCCAGCAGGTTTTTTTTGGCGTTCGAGGTGCAGCACGGCTCCTGCGCGTGAACCATCCGCAAGAAAGCTTCCGCCCCGCCTGCCGCCCAGCTGCTTTTCATGTAAAATAAGCAATAGACTGGCAAGCGCTCCGTGACTTGACGGCCCTTTTTCCAAGATGGGGCTGAAAAGAGGGAGCGCCATGTCGCTGCAGATCTTCATCTGGGCTTCTTGAGCCAAGGGGATCATCGTTCGTACGACATGAGGGGGGCGAAGAGACGATGAAAATCGTGCTGGCACCGGATTCGTACAAGGGCACGCTGAGCGCCGCGCAAGTGTGCGCCGTCATGGCGCGCGCGGTCCGGGAGGAGCTGCCGGAAGCCGAGACGGACGCCGTTCCGATGGCCGACGGCGGGGAAGGCACGCTCGATGCCATCGTGAACGCGGCGAATGGGGAACGGATCGGGATTGCCGCCGCCGGGCCGTTCGGACGGCCTTTCGCAGCGGAGATCGGCATTTTCCGTCGCGGCGGGGAGCGATGGGCCGTCGTAGAGGCGGCGGGCTTGTTTGGCCTGCCGCTTTTGCGGCTGGAGGAGCGCAATCCGCTTCACACGACATCGCGGGGACTCGGCGACGCGATCCGTGCGGCGCTCGATCTGGGCATCCGGCACCTGGTCGTCGGCTTGGGCGGCAGCTCGACGAACGACGGCGGGATGGGGATGCTCGCCGCGCTCGGCGCTAAGTTTGCGGACGGCCGGGGCGCCGAATTGACGGGATTCGGCCGCGATCTCGCGGAGATGGCCGTCGCCGACCTGGCCGGACTCGACCCGCGGCTGGCGGAATGCACGCTGCTCGTGGCCAGCGACGTCGCCAATCCGCTGCTCGGCCCGGAAGGGGCGACCCGGGTGTACGGTCCGCAGAAGGGAGCGGATCCAGCGACGGTGGAACGTCTGGAGCGGGCGATGGCGAATTATGCCGAGCTGCTTGCGCAGGCGAGCGGGAAGCGCCATGCCGACGCGCCGGGCGCGGGCGCGGCGGGAGGACTGGGCGCCGCGCTCCTGACCGTCGGCGCGCGGATCGAGCGCGGCGCCGAAGTGGTGGGCCTGCTGTGCGGGCTCGAAGAGCGGGTTCGCCGCGCTGACGTCGTCTGGACGGGCGAAGGCAGCAGCGACGGGCAGACGCTATACGGCAAGCTGCCGCTCCATGTTGCGGGTGTCGCCCGGGAAGCGGGCAAGCCGGCCTACCTGATTTCCGGCAGCCTCGGGGACCGATGGATCGAGTTGCTGCCGCATTTCGCGGGCTGCCTGTCGACCGTCACGCGCCCGGCGGCGCTGGAGGACTGTCTGCGGGATGCCGAGGCCAACCTGTATGCGACGTCGCGCAATTTGGCAAGGATGCTTGCGTCCGTCAGGGGGCGATAAGAGAGGCTGGGCCGGTTCGCCGACGTCCCTGGCGCGATTCTGACCATTCATCGAAAATCAAGGAGGGAAGCGCCCGATGGAGAAAGACACGCAGCGCACTTATTTGACCCGACTCGGACTTGAGGAGCCGGCGTCTCCGACGCTGAATTACTTGAAAGAGCTCCACCGCGCCCATGTGACGCGTATTCCGTGGGAGACGGTCGACATTTTCGCAGGGAAGCCGATGCCGATCGGCGTGGCGCAGTCGGTCCGGCTTTTGACCGAAGGCAGGAGCGGGTATTGCTTCCACTTGAACGGCGCTTCCGGGCAGGAGGGGGAATCGCGGGCGGTATCGGAAAAAGCGAAGGTTCTACTCGTCCGGAGGCGGCTTCAAGCGCGAAGAGGCGGCAGCTTGCGACGCGGTTAGCTCAAATGCTGGCGGTTGACTTGTTCGTTTCGGATCATTTGCTCCAGCTTATCCCGAATCGCGTCATGCTCGGGCGGCTTGCGACGCAGACGCCAGAAAGATATGCGGCTTTCCTTTTTCAGCAACTGGAGCAGGTACATCTTTTCCTTGAGCGTAAACATGATCGACGGCACCTTTCCTACGGGACAATGAATCTGCCACGGTTGGTCATAGGGTCAGGATAACACAAATTGCAAGCCGCGTCCCGTGCGAACGACACGCCTGACCGATGGCGCATGTTCCCACCAAGGAGATTCCCGTTATTCGCAGTCACGTCCCGATTGGCTTCCTCCGCCCCCGGCGGATCGAACGATTTGATGCCATCTGCTGCGAGGAGTCCGCTCCGGGAGCATCTGGACCGAGCCGTACGCGCCGGCCAAGGCGTCGAGCGACTTTAAGCGGCCATACGGCGGACCGAATATGCACGACTGTCCCCCCACAAGCAGGACTGTCCCCACAAGCACGACTGTCCCCACAAGCAGGACTGTCCCCACAAGCAGGACTGTCCCCACACCAAGCACGACTGTCCCCGCAAGCAGGACTATCCCCACAAGCACGACTGTCCCCACAAGCACGACTGTCCTTCAACAAACAAGATTGATCCTCCTTGCAACTGATTGACCTCATCAATCAATCAATATCGCGCCGATTGACTTACCTCCAGCAAGAAAAAAGTCCAAATATCCCTTTACAGGAATATTCCGTTTAGAGTATATTTAAGTCGTAGGCCCGGATAGCATTCACTACAAGCAGGAACGAGCAAGCAAATCACGAAGATGTGGTAAGTAAACGGCAAACGATAACGAAGCGAAGATCCATATTCAAGTACGGGAGGAATCCGAATCATGAGTCAAGCGCATGCCCCGAACGAAACCAACACGGCCATCGAAGGCCCTCAACTGAAAGTTACCCGAACGTTTAACGCACCGCGCGAATTGGTTTACAAAGTGTGGACGGAACCGGAGCATCTGCCGCATTGGTGGGGGCCGTCGGGTTTCACCATCACGACGCAGGCGATCGACGTCAAAGAGGGCGGCCGTTGGCGTTTCGTCATGCACGGTCCGAACGGCGCCGATTATGACAATCAGATCCGCTATTTGGAGGTCGTTCGTCCGGAACGGATCGTATACGCGCACGGCGACGGAGAATCGGAGGATTTCCGGGTGACGGTGACGTTTGCGGAACGGGGGCAGCAGACCGACCTGACTATGGTCATGACATTCCCGTCGGTTGAGGCCCTGGAGAAAACCGTCCGTGAAGTTGGCGCGATCGAAGGCGCCAAGTCCACGATGGACCGATTGGCCGCTCATCTGGCGGAAACGGCCTAAGCAGGCGGAAAACGCTCAAAGAGAGAGTCCTAGACTCCCTCATTCGCATCCAGCGGGCCAAACCGCTCAAAGAGGGAATCGTGGACTCCTTCTTCGGCCTATGGCGGGCAAAAATGCTCAAAGAGGGAGTCCTAGACTCCCTCTTTGACGTTCGACCAAGCCGCGAAGCTCGTCCTAGTGTTCCAATCCTCCAGCTCGTACTTCTCACACGAGCGGCGTCATGCCGCGTTCGACCCACGTATCGTATGTCGGCCCATATACGTCGGGGACGCGAAGGCCCGCCTGGCTCATGAGGACGGTCATTTGGCCGCGGTGATGAACCTGATGCATGACCGTAAATCTCAATGTAGCGCCGTTTTGCCACTCCTCGCCGAACAGCATCTGGGTCCTCGCCAAATCCTCGTCCTTCCACTGCGTCTGCACGGCCTGTACCATCCGTTCGCCCAGCTTCCGGTATTCTTCCGCGATCGCGGCGGCGCTTTGGCGGATCGCCTCGTCTTTCGCAGGACCTTCATAAGACAGGCCGCACTGGCTCATGTAGCCCAGCGACTCCACGAGATGCCAGGCGAGCCCTCCGAGCGTCCGGCGGTCGCCCCGGATCGCCTGGGAGAGGGAAGCGTCCGTCAGGGCGTTCATGACGTTCAGCGTAATCTGGTATTCTTGGTTCCATTCCGAGACAAATCCTTCGATCGTGGTAAACATGCACAATCCCTCCGATGTCTAGTGGTGGTTCGTTTCTTCTATTTTAGTATAGGGGAGAACGACTGACAAATACGGCCAGCGAATTGAAGTTTGTCATTACGAATTTTCGAACCTAAAACATGATCCTGTTCTATTGACCGAATCGCCGGACCATGTTACTTTTGGTTCATAACGTTATAATGTTTAAGAATGGATGGCTGCGTATTGGGCGTATGCGACAAATGCGGCATATGAGGAATAGGCGATGTGTATACGGGCATGCGCCGTATGCAGGCATTCGCCATATGCGGACATGGGCCAAATGCAGGCATGCGCTAAATGCGGTACATTCGCCATATCGGACATGCGCCATATGCGGTGTATGTGTCGCATGCCCCGCCCGCATGCTTGCCGCCAGAGCCTAGGTGAAACAAAGCTCACGGCATCCTACGCATTTCAACCCAGCAAACGAGAAGAAGGTGAGAGCATTGGCTGAACGGATCGTGCTGCAAGGCGTTAAGCGGGTGGACGGAGAAACGATCGACATTGTCGTCGAAGACGGCGTCGTCGCGGACATCGCGCCGGCGGGAACCGCCGCCGGAGGCCGGGTGCTCGCGCTGGACGGATGCTACGTCTCGAGCGGGTGGATCGATCTGCACGTTCACGCGTTTCCGGCGTTCGACCCGTATGGCGACGAGATCGACGAAATCGGCGTGAAGCAAGGCGTGACCACGGTCGTCGACGCCGGCAGCTGCGGAGCGGACCGAATCGCGGATCTGGCGGCGAGCCGCGATCAGGCCTACACCAATTTGTACGCGCTGCTGAACGTCTCCCGCATCGGTCTAGAGCGGATCGATGAGCTGTCCGATCTCGCCTGGATCGATCGTGCGGAGGCGTTGAAGGCGGTCCGGGCATTTCCCGACTTCATCGTCGGCCTGAAAGCCCGCATCAGCAGCAGCGTCGTCCGCGACAACGGACTGGAGCCGCTGCGGCTCGCGCGGGCGTTCGCGGAGGAGACGTCGCTGCCTCTCATGGTGCACGTCGGCTCCAAGCCGCCGCGCATCCAGGACATTCTTCCGCTGCTCGCGCAAGGGGACGTGGTGACGCATTACTTGAACGGCAAGCCGAACATGCTGTTCGACGACGAAGGCCAGCCGATCCCGGAGCTCGCGGCGGCGCGAGCGCGCGGCGTCCGACTCGACGTCGGCCACGGAACCGCGAGCTTCTCGTTCCGGGTGGCGGAGGGGGCCAAGGTGCACGGGGTCCACTTCGACACGATCAGCTCGGATCTGTACCGCGGCAACCGGCTGAACGGTCCCGTCTACAGTCTGGCCCGCGTCATGACGAAGTTTTTGCAGCTGGGCTATCCGCTCGCGGACGTCGTGGCGGGTGTGACGAGCCGGCCGGCGGCGTGGCTGAGACGCCCCGAGCTCGGCCGCATCCAAGTCGGAGACCGGGCCAATCTGACGTGGTTCGAGATCCGCGACGAAGCGGTGGCGCTGATCGATTCCGAAGGGGAAGCGCGCATGTCATCAATCAATTTGGTCGCAAAAGGGGTTATCGCGAATGGGCGATTCATGGAATGCTAAATACGGATTAAAAAGGGTCATCAACGCGAGCGGCCGCATGAGCATCCTGGGGGTTTCGGCGCCGAGCGACACGGTTATGGAAGCGATGAAGCGCGGGGGCCAGCGGTACGTCGAGATCGCGGACCTGGTGGACAAGGCCGGCGATTACGTCGCCCGCATCCTCGGCTCGGAGGCGGCAGTCGTCGTCAACTCCGCGTCGAGCGGCATCGCGCTTTGCGTCGCGGGCATCGTGACGCAGGGCAACCGCAGGCTGAGCGAGCGTCTGCATCAAGAGCCGATCGCGAAAAACGAGATCCTCATCCTGAAGGGACACAACGTCCAGTACGGCGCGCCCGTCGAGACAATGGTCTTTCTGGGCGGCGGCAAACTCGTCGAAGTAGGCTACGCCAACGAAGGCAAAGCCGAGCACCTCGCGGACGCGATCGGCGAGCGGACGGCCGCGATCCTGTACGTGAAGAGCCACCACGCCGTTCAAAAAAACATGATCTCCGTCGAGGAGGCGTGGGAGGTCGCCCAGCGTCACGGCGTGCCGCTTATCGTGGATGCGGCGGCCGAAGAGGATTTGCAGAAGTACGTGCCATATTCGGATCTTGCGATCTACAGCGGCTCCAAAGCGATCGAAGGGCCGACCTCCGGCATCGTCGGCGGCAAGCGCCGCTACGTCGAATGGGTCAAGGTGCAGCTGCACGGCATCGGCCGCAGCATGAAGGTGGGCAAGGAGACGACGTTCGGTCTGCTTCAGGCGCTGGACGAATACAGCGTCAAGGTCGACCGCAGCGCGGAGGAAAAAGCAGCCGTCGAGCGGGTGCTGCTGCCGCTGAACGACATCCCCGGCGTCAAAGTGACGATCGTGCAGGACGAAGCGGGACGCGCGATCTTCCGGGGCCGCGTGCATATCGATCCCGCCGCGTCCGGCACGACGGCCAAAGCGGTCGTCCTGGGACTGCAGGAAGGCGACATCGCCATCTATACCCGTGACTACGGCGTCCGCCAAGGCTACTTCGACATCGATCCCCGCCCGCTGCAGGGCGACGACATCCACGTGATCGCGGACCGGATCCGCGCGCTGACAGGAGGCAATTGACATGACCCGGATCGCAAGCAGATGGTACAAGGGGCGGGCCGCACTGAACGTGCTCGCAAACAGCATCGATAACGCCAAGGAAGTGTTCGACGCGGCCGAGGGCCATGTGCTGGTCGGCGTCCTGTCAAAGGATTATCCGACGGCGGAGGCGGCGGTGGAGGCGATGCGCCGCTACGGCGAAGCGATCGACGAGGCCGTGTCGATCGGGCTCGGCGCCGGCGACAACCGTCAGGCGGCCGTCGTCGCGGAGATCGCGAAGCATTATCCCGGCAGCCACATCAACCAGGTGTTCCCGGCCGTCGGCGCGACGCGCGCGAACCTGGGCGCCCGGGACAGCTGGATCAACGCCCTCGTATCTCCGACGGGCCAAGCCGGCTACGTGAACATTTCGACGGGTCCGGCCAGCGCGGCCGCCGGGCAGACCGCGATCGTGCCGGTCGAAGCGGCCATCGCGCTCGTCCGAGATATGGGCGGTAACGCGCTGAAGTACTTCCCGATGAACGGTCTCGCCTGCGAGGACGAGCTGCGCGCCGTCGCCAAGGCTTGCGGGGAAGCCGGCTTTGCCCTGGAGCCGACCGGCGGCATCGACCTCGGCAACTTCGAAGCGATCCTCCGCATCGCGCTGGAGGCGAACGTGCCGCAGGTCATCCCGCACGTGTATTCATCGATCATCGACAAGTCCACGGGCCGAACGAACGTCGCGGACGTGCAAGAGCTGCTCCGGACGACGAAACGTCTGGTCGACGCCCATGCCTAAGCGGATTGCGGCATTCGGCGAGGTGATGATGCGCCTGCAGGTGCCGGGCTACGAGCTGCTGACCCAGGGGAGCAGTCTGAACTACTCCTTCTCCGGAACGGGCGTGAACGTTAGCGCGGCGCTCGCCCGGCTGGGCCACGAAGGCAGCCTCATCACGCGCTTGCCGGACAATTCGGTGGGCGACGCCGCGGCTTCTTTTTTGCGCAAGCTTGGCATTTTGCCTCATTTTCTGCATCGGGGCGGCAAATACTTGGGAATGTACTTTCTCGAAAACGGCTTCGGCGTTCGTCCGGGACGCGTCACCTACACGAACCGGCAGGAGAGCAGCTTCAACACGGCGCCTCCGGACGCCTACGATTACGAGGCGATTGCGGGGCGGATCGACGTCGTCCACTTTTGCGGCATCTCCCTCGCCATGAACGACGGGGTGCGCGCGCATATGAAGGCGCTCGCCCGCGCGGTGAAGGCGCGGGGAGGCACCGTCGTCTTCGACTGCAATTACCGGCCCGCGCATTGGGGCGAAGGCGGCTATGCGCTTGCCAAGCCGCACTATGAGGAGATGCTTCAGCTGTCGGACATCGTGATGATGAACGAGCAGGACGCGATCCATACGTTGGGCATGCCTACGAGCCAGGCCGAGCGCCGCGAGCAGCTGGTCGAGCTCATCCCCGCGGTCGCGCGAAGTTTCGATCTCGCGGCTGTCGCAGGCACACACCGGCAAATCAACGGGGACAATACGCATTCGTTGCAAGGCTATCTATACAAGGACGGGACGTTCTCGTTCTCCGACAAGCTTACGTTCGCCGTCTACGACCGGATCGGGGCAGGCGATGCCTACACGAGCGGCATCGTACACGGAGAACTGGAACGCTTCGCCCCCGGCCGCACGGTGAACTTCGCGGCCGCCGCGGCGATGCTCGCGCATACGGTCGTCGGGGATACGCCGATGTCGTCCGAGCGCGACATCGTCCGCGCGATGACGGACGCCGCGGGCGATGTCGAACGATAGGAGGCGAACCCCATGAAGCTGTCCCGCCGGCAAAAGCCGCTTTATTTGCAAATCATGAACATCCTCAAAGACCGCATCCTGCACGGCGTGTATCCGGTCGGCACGAACATCCCGTCGGAGCCGCAGCTCGAGCAGGAATTCCAGGTCAGCAAGATCACGGTCCGGAGCGCCATCAAGGAACTGACGCAGGAGGGCTATCTGGAAACGGGCAGCGGCAAAGGAACGAGGGTCATCCGCAACACCTCTTCGTCCAAGCTGTCCAAGCTCAAGCGCTTCACCGAAGTGCTGGTGGAGGAAGGGCACCGGATCCGCAAGCAGCTGCTGCGGGCGGACATCGCGGCCAATCCGGAAGGGACCGAAGCGCACAGGCTGTTCGGCGAGCGCGCCCTGCGCATCGAACGCCTCTATTTTTTGAACGACCGGCCCTACATCCATTACACGCATTACCTGACAAGCGAGGTCGCGGATCTGCTTGCGTCCGATCTCGGCGCCCAGTCGCTGTACGGACTGCTGGAGGAGCAGGACGTGTCGCTCGCGAAATACCGGGACGAATTTTCCGTGGAAACGGCGCCCCCGGACGTGCAAGCCGCGCTCGGGGTGCCGCCGGGCGGGTTGCTGCTCAAGCGGACGCGGTATTCGTACGACGCCGAAGGCGGCTTGGTCGAGCTGAGCCTGGGCTATTACCATACGGAAATGCATCGCTATGTCGTCCACTACGACGTGTAGCGATGCAGGAAGCAAGACGACTCCCTCTGCATCGCGGAGGGCCGCGGGTTCCGCCCGCGGTCCGCGCGGCAGAGGGAGTTTATGATTACGGAGGTGCGACATGACCGATTGGCTGCGCAGATCGCTCAAACGCAAAATCTCGATTCTGCTCCTCGTCTCGATTTTGTTCCCGCTGCTTTCGCTCGGCTTTTTCTCCTATCTCATCGCCTCGAACCTGACGGAGGAGAAGGCCAAGCAGTCGGGCACGAGCGTGCTGCGGCAGCTCGGAACGAACCTGGAGTTCATGATGCGGGATGTCGAGAACATGTCGATCTTTCTGATCGGCAACAAGGACGTCCAGCTGTACCTGAGGAGCCCGGAAGCCGAGGCGGCCATGCAGCAGACGCGCATGATCGAGTTTATTTCGAATTTGACCTACTCCAAAACCTACATTTCGGACATGACCATCTATCCGAACAGCGCGGCGGTGCCGGTATCGAGCACGACGATCTTCGAATCGGAGCTGCCGGACGTCACGCGGACCGACCCCGAATACTTCGAGGCCCATCCGTCGTGGTGGACGCCGCTGTACCGGACGAATACGGCGGCCGGGCAAAAGCAGGTGCTCTCGCTCGTGCGGCCGATCCGCAATTTAAACTCGTTCCGGCCGCTCGGCAAGCTGGTCATCAGCCTGGACGAAAGCGTCGTCGCCCGCATGCTGAAGCGGTCGGGCATCGAGGGCGACGGCTTTCTGCTGCTTGCCAACGCCTCCGGCCAGGTGCTTTCCGGTTCGATGGACGCACTACCGGCGACGGTGGACGAGCTGCTGCCCGGCCTGCCGCTCCTCGACGGGACGGAGGGGGCCGTCTACCACGGCAGCGGCAAGAGCCGGATGACCGTGCTGTACCGCACCCTGCCGGTCGCCGATTGGCAGCTGATCGAGGCGATTCCGGTCGCGGATTACAAGGCGCAGAACCGCTATGTGCTCGCCTTGACGGCCGCCGCCGTAGGCGTCGCGCTGCTCGCGATCGCCGCGCTTGTGCTGTTTTTCGTGCAGCGGATGACACGTCCGCTCCGCATGCTGACCAATTTCCTGAAACGCACCGATCCCGAAAAGCCGATGCCGATCTATCCGGTCGAGTCGATGGACGAGGTCGGCCAGCTCGTTCGCAGCTACAACCAGCTGGGCGGCCGGATCGAACGGTTGACCGAGCAGGTGAAGATGACGGAGGCGGCGCGAACCGAAGCCGACCGGCAGGCGTTGCAGGCGCAGATCAACCCGCACTTTCTCTACAACACGCTGTCGTCGATCCATTGGATGGCGCTCATGAATCAGGATCACCAAATCGCGGAGATGGTCGGCAATTTGAGCGACTTTTTGCGATTCAGTCTGAACCAGGGCGCGCAGTTCTGCACGGTGGAGCAGGAGATCGCCCACGTGCGCCACTATGCCAACATTCAGGCGATCCGGTATCCGGACCAGTTCGACATTCTGTTCGCCGTTGACCCGCAGCTGCTGAGCCGGACGATGCTGAAGCTGCTGCTGCAGCCGCTCATCGAGAACGCGCTCGCGCACGGCATCCAGAAGAAGGTGGGCAAAGGGACGATCAGCGTCCATGCGAGCCTGCAGGGCGAGCAAATGACGTTCGCGGTCGAGGACACGGGCGTCGGGATCGAGCCGGACAAGCTGCAGCGGATCGTCGCGCGGCTGAACGAGCCGCAGGCGCCCGACCGGACGGCCAAGGAACACTACGGGCTGCGCAACGTGCAGCACCGGCTTCTGCTGCACTACGGGGCGGAAGCCGGACTTCAAATCGAAAGCACGGCGGGCGTCGGGACGCGCGTCTCGTTCACGCTGCCGGCCACGGAGGGGAAACCGACATGAAGGTCATGATCGTAGACGACGAAGTCATCATCCGCAACGGCCTCAGCACCGTCATCAAGTGGGACGAGCTCGGCTTCGAGCTGCTGCCTCCCGCCGCTTCCGGAGAGGAGGCGCTCGCGCGGTTCCCGGCCGAGCAGCCGAACATCGTGCTGACGGATATCCGCATGGCCGGCATGGACGGCCTCGAGCTGTCCGCCGAGATCAAGCGGCTGCTGCCGGACACCGAAATCATTATCCTGACGGGGTACGACTCCTTCTCGTATGCCCAGCAGGCGATTCGGGACGGGGTAGGCGACTATTTGCTGAAGACGAGCCGGCCGGAGGAGATCATCATGGCGGCGATGAAGGCGAAGCAGCGCCTTCTCGCACGCTGGGCGTCGCGCAGGCAGGAGAGCTTGGGCCGCACCGCCTTCCGCGACAGCCTGCTGGAGCGACTCGCGACCGAAGGCCCGCCGGCCGATTCGTCTGCTCCGCCGGTTCAGGAGCTCCTGCCGGCTTTGCGTGCGGACGCCGCCGCCTACCAGGTGCTGCTCGTCTCCGCCTCGGGCTGGGGCGCCTCCGCCGCGGACCTGGCGCTGGCCCACTTCGCGGTGGCCAACGTCGCCCAGGAGCTGCTTCCCTGCGAGACGCTGCTCCGCAAAGATCACATCCTCCTCGTCCTGGGCCGCGCTGAAGCGGATCGCGGGACCGAACCGATCGAGGCGGCACTCGGACGGATCTGCCGCAAGCTCAAATGCAAGCTGTTCGCCGCGGCCGGCTCCTGCGTCGGCAGGCTGGAGGAGCTTCCCCGCTCCTATCGGGAGGCCGAAGCCGCTTTCGCCTATCGCTGGATCGCCGGCGAAGAGGCGTTCGTCCGATACGATCGCGTCGCCGGATGCAACGGCAGCCGGGCGTTCTGCACGGATAAGGAGGAGGCGGGGCTCATCGCCGTCCTCAAGACGGGAAGCGTCATCGAGCTGCGGAACTGGGTGGACGACGCGGTCGGCGCGCAGCTCGCCGATCCGGAGGTGACGCCCGACTCGCTCGAAGCGTATCTGCAATCCGTCGTCCTCTCGGGTCAGCGGTGGGTGTGGCGGGCCATGCAGTCGCTCGGCGAGGACGTGCCTCCGGACGAGCAGATGCGGCACGAGCTGCCGGACCGGACCGGAAGTCCCCGGGAGATGCTGTTCGGACGGCTGCAGGCCGTCATGGAGCTGTACCGGGACTTCCTGTCCGGCGACCGGGTCTCCTACGTCCGCCGGGCGATCGTCTACATCCAGGACAACCTGGACCGCAATCTCACCCTGCAGCAGGTGGCGGGGCACGTCCACCTGCACCCTAGCCATTTCAGCGAAGTGTTCAAGCGGGAGACGGGGCTCACGTACATCGACTTCGTGACGCGGGAGCGCATGCGCCGGGCGATGGCGCTGCTGGACCGGTCGCCCGCCAAGATCGGCGAGATCGCCGGAAACGTCGGCTACGAGGACGTCAAATATTTCACGCAGCTGTTCAAGAAACATACCGGCCAAACGCCGACCGAATACCGCCAAAGACCCGATCGTTTTCCCCCCTCCTCCTGATGGCTGTCCCCTGCCCGCCCCGGCCAGCCGCCTCTATACTGGAGATGTTCCACCGCAAGCGACATCGAACTTCAATCAGGAGGGGTATATCGAATGAAGAAAAAGACATGGGCGCTCGCCGCTCTCGCGCTGTCGACGTCGCTGGCGCTGGCCGGCTGCGGGAGCAGCAACGGCAATAGCGGCGGCAAGGAATCCGGAAACGGAAACGGCGGAAACGCCGGCGGCGACGGCAAGGAAAAGGTCACGCTGTCGCTCTGGCATAACTATACGGGCGACGACCAGCGCGCCAAGACGATGCGCGCCATCATCGAGGAATACCAGAAGAGCCATCCGAACGTCGAGCTCGACATCCAGGCGATTCCGCCGGACGGCTACCGGACGCGTCTAAAGACCGTCGCGGCCGCCAACGAGATGCCCGACCTGTTCGTCATGTGGCCGGGCGTCATGACCAAGGAGTTCCAGGCCGGGGATTTGATCCAGCCGATCAACGAGCTGCTGGACGGCAAGCCGGAGTGGAAAAACAACTTCCTGCCCGGTTCCTTCGACGGCTTCACGATCGGCTCCGACATCTACAGCGCGCCGATCGCCCTGTCGCCGACGTCCATTCTTTATTACAACAAGTCGATCCTCGACGCCAACGGCCTGCAAGTGCCGAAGACGTGGGACGACCTGCTCAAAGCCGTCGACGTGCTGAAGAGCAAGAAGATCACGCCGATCGCGCTCGGCAACAAAGCCGCGTGGCTCGCCCAGTCGAGCATCTTCAGCTCGCTGGCAGACCGCGTCACCGGCACGGAGTGGTTTCTCAAAGCGGCGGCCGGCGACGGCGCGAAGTTCACGGACCCCGAATTCGTGCAGGCGCTGAAGTACTTGCAGGATCTGCAGAAGGCCGGCGCGTTCCAGGACGGATTCAACGCCCTCGACAATACGCAGATGGAGCAGTATTTCGCCCAAGGTAAAGCCGCGATGATGATCGACGGCGGCTGGGCGCTGACGAACCTGGCGGCCACGGCTTCCCAGGACGCGATGTCCCAGATGGGTGCGACCGTACTGCCCGCGATTCCGGGCGGCAAAGGCGATCCGAACACGCTGTCCGGCGTCGTCGGCACGGGTCTCGGCATGGGCAAGAAGGTATCCGGCGCGAAGAAGGAAGCCGCCTTCGATCTCCTGTACGCGATGGCCGGCCCGGACGCGCAGAAGCGGGTGCTTGAGAGCAACCAGCTCGTCAGCTACAAGGTCGATCTCGACAAGAGCAAGGTCACGCCGATCTTCGCCGAAGTGTACGCGCTCGTCAACAGCGTGAACCGGACGCCCGTGTACGACGGCGTGCTGTCCTCCGCCGTCGCGGACGAAGTCAACAACGGCCTCCAAGACCTGCTGATGGGCGGCAAGCCGGAGACGATCGCGAAAAAAATCCAGGACGCGCAAGACAAGTCGACGCAGTCCGCCAAGTAACGTTTGCACCAAGCCTCGCGCGGTTCCCGCATCGCTCCCCGGGAGAGAGGCGGGACCGTGCGGAGCCCGTTATTCGAAGGAAAGGGAGGGGGCGTAATGACGTCTACCGGCCGAGCTAGAGGATTCATCGCGATTGCGCTGCTCCCCGCGCTGCTCCTGTTCGTCTTTTTCGTGATCGTGCCGATCTTCTGGTCCGCCTACTACGGCTTCTATGATTGGAAGGGAATCGGGGCGGCCAAGTTCATCGGCTTCGGCAACTATGTCGAGGCGATCCAGGACCCGGTGTTCTGGCGCGCCTTCAAAAACAACATGCTGATCGTCGCCGCGTCCGTTTTCGGACAGGTGCCGATCGCGCTCGTGCTCGCACTCCTGCTCGTCCGCAACCGCTGGATTCACAAGTTCATCCGCACCTCCGTCTTCATGCCGATGGTGCTTTCGTCCGTCGTCGTCGGCATCATCTGGGGGTACATCTATCACCCCGAGATCGGCATTCTGAACTTTCTGCTGGACGGACTCGGACTGGGCTCGTGGAAGCGGCAGTGGCTGTCCGACCCGCACGTTTCCATGTATTCGCTGATGGTGCCGATCATCTGGAATTATATCGGGCCGTATCTCATCATGTTCCTCGCGGCTTTGCAGAACATCCCGGGCGAGATGGACGACGCCGCCAAGATCGACGGGGCCGAAGGCTCGCGCAAGCTGTTTTCCGTGACGCTCCCGCTGATCTGGGACACGATCAAGGTCGCCGTCGTGCTCTGCATTTCCGGCAGCCTCAAGGCGTTCGACCTGATCTACATCATGACCGGCGGGGGACCCGCGCACTCGACCGAGCTGCTCGCCTCCTACATGTACAACAACACGTTCTCTATCTATAGATTCGGCTACGGCAGCGCCGTCTCGACGACGATCATCTTGATCAGCCTCATACTGATCGCCGGCAGCCAGTATCTCATGAAGAGAGACAACCGGTAAGGAGGGGATCGTCCATGCAATTGCGCCACCTGCGAAACGGCGTAACGAACGGCCTGATGACCGTCTACGCGCTCGTGACGCTGTACCCGCTGTTTTGGCTGTTCGTCAGCTCGCTGAAGTCCAACGAAGAGTTTTATTCCCGTCCGTTCCAGCTCCCGACGAGCTGGCACTGGGACAGCTTCTCCCGGGCGTGGAAAGTATCCGACATGGGGACCGCGATGTTCAACTCCGTCGTCGTCACGGCGCTATCGCTCGTGCTGACGCTCGCGATCGGCGCGCTCGCCGCCTACGTGCTGTCCCGCTTTCAATTCCGGCTGAAGCTGCTGGTGATGGGCCTATTCCTACTTGGCATGCTCATCCCGATTCACAGCACGCTTGTGCCGCTTTTCATCGTCATGAACAAGGTGCATCTGCTGAACACGTACGGAGCCCTCATTTTCCCGTATGCGGCGTTCGAGCTGCCGATCGCGATTTTCATCCTCCAGGCATACATGAACACGTTCCCCAAGGAAATCGAGGAAGCGGCGTTCATCGACGGGATGGGCTATTGGGGCATCTTCGGCAAGATGATGCTGCCGCTGTCCGCGCCGGCGCTGGCGACGGTCGGGATCCTGGCGGTGCTGCGCTTCTGGAACGACTTTTCGTTCGCGCTCGTGTTCATCAGCAAGCCCGCGCTCAAGACGCTGCCGCTCAGCCTGTCGATGTTCGCCACCGGGTACATGACGGACTATCAGCTGACGATGGCCGCCTTGGCGATCGCCGTCATCCCGACGATCGTCGTCTATTTGATTTTCCAGCGGCCGATCATGCAGGGAATGGTCGCGGGCGCGGTGAAAGGGTAAACGAACGCAAACGCGAAAAAGGAAATCGACGGGGGAGGAACAGCGTTGAAACTGCGACTGGCAGGTGATGCGGCCGACTTGCTGCCGGGTGTCGCGGCGCTCTCGGCGGAGCTCGGCATCGCGGTCTCCGAGGGAGAAGGGATGCTCGTCCGCGCGGAAGCGTCGGGCGACTTGATGTCGCTCGAGGTCGGCTTCGCGAACGGCGAGGCTTATATCCGCTACGGACGCAAGCATCAATTTTTCCGCGGCCTCGGCTTGCTTCTGGAGCGGCTGGGCGCTCGGCCGGACGAGCCGTTCGATCTTCGGGAAATGCAGCAATTCGACCGGATCGGCCCGATGTTCGATCTGTCCCGCAACGGCGTGCTGACGCAGGCGGCGTTCGAGCGGCTGCTGAACAAAATGGCGCTGATGGGCCTGAATTCGGTCATGCTGTATATGGAAGACACGTACGCCGTGGAGGGCGAGCCTTATTTCGGCTACATGCGCGGGCGATACACGCAGGCGGAGCTGAAGGCGATCGACGATTATGCGGACCGGTTCGGCATCGAGGCGTTCCCGAGCATCCAGACGCTCGCGCATCTGGAGGAGTTCCTGAAGTGGGAGCCGGTCAAGCATTACCGAGACACGAAGGGCGCCCTCCTCGTCGGCGACGGGCGGACGGACGCGTTGATCGAACGGATGATCGACGCGGCCAGCGCCCCGTTCCGCAGCCGGCGCATCCACATCGGCATGGACGAAGCGGAGGAGCTCGGCCGCGGCAAGTATCTGGACCGCTTCGGCTACGCCGACCGGTTCGACATCATGGCGGCCCATCTGGACCAGGTGCTGGCGGCCGTGCGCAGCCGCGGGCTGGAACCGATGATGTGGAGCGATATGTTCCTGAAGCTCGCGTCCGCGAACGGCAGCGAGTACTACGACGCGGACACGGCCATCCCCGAAGAGATGGCCCGCCGCATCCCGCAAGACGTCTCGATGGTGTACTGGGACTACGTACATCCGGACGAGGCGGATTACGAGCGGCAGATCGCGAACCACCGGCCGCTCGGCGGCAAGCTCGTCTTCGCCGGCGCGGTCTGGATCTTCAACACATTCGGCGTGAACTACGGCCTGTCGCTGAAGGCGTCGGACGCCGCCTTGCAGGTGTGCAAGCGCGAAGGCATTCGCGAAGCGTACGCGACGATGTGGGGCGACGACGGCAACGAGGGCAACCCGTTCGCGGCGCTGCTCGGCTTGCAGCTCTACGCGGAGCACGCGTATTCGGCGGACAAGCCCGAGTGGTCGAGGGTCGCGGCGCGGGCGAAGTTTTGCACCGGGATCGACGCCGAGGCGTTCTTGCTGCTGAAGGACCTGGACGAGGTACCCGGCTCCGAGCCGGACAATTGCATGCAAAGCAATCCGTCGAAGTTTCTGCTCTACCAGGACGTGCTGCTCGGCTTGTTCGACCGGCAGATCGAAGGGCTGGGTCTCAACGCTCACTATGCACGGCTGGAGGAGCGCATTCGCCGGCATCGTACGCCTGGCGCGGCGCTGGACGACCTGCTCGAGGTGCCGCAGCGGCTGTGCGCCGTGCTGAAGCGCAAGAGCGAGCTCGGCATCGCGCTGAAACGGGCCTACGATGCCAAAGACTACGATGCGCTGCAGCACGCCGCGGTCGAGACGCTGCCCGCGATCGCGGAGTCTGTCCGCGAGCTGCGGGACGCTCATCGGACGCAGTGGCTAAGGATGTTTAAGCCGTTCGGCTGGGAGGTGCTCGACATCCGCTACGGCGGCGTTCTGAGCCGGCTGGACTCGGCGGCGCGGCGGCTGTCCGACTTCGCCCTGGGACGCGTCGACCGCCTCGAGGAGCTGGAGCAGGAGCGGCTCGTCTACAGCTCCGCCAACCGGTTCAACAAGCGGGGCGTCGGCTGGTGCAGCTACTACTACCGCATGGCTTCGCCGAACGTGTTCTACCACGTTGTCAATCCGTTTTGACGCGAATAGGGGCGCAATCGCAAAACGACCGTTTTCCCTTGGGGAAGGCGGTCGTTTTGATTGTGCGCGCGTTTTTTCGTTTCCGTCGCGGTATTTGAACCTTTTGTTGTTTCCTCGCTCCTTGAACGTCAGGAGCAGGAGGGAGTTATGCGGTTTTTCCGCACAACTCGGTGCGGAAAGCCCGACGCCGCTGGGAGTTACGCGGTTTTTCCGCACAACTCGGTGCGGAAAGCCCGACGCCGCTGGGAGTTACGCGGTTTTTCCGCACAACTCGGTGCGGAAAGCCCGACCCTGCCGAGAGATATGCGGATTTTCCGCACAACTCGGTGCGGAAAGCCCGCTCCCGCCGGGAGTTATGCGGTTTTTCCGCACAACTCGGTACGGAAAGCCCGCCTCCGCCGGGAGTTATGCGGATTTTCTGCACAACTCGGTTCGGAAAGCCCGCCCCCGCCGGTGAAGTTCCTGCGGATGGAGGTTTTTTCGTCATACAGAATGTATAAGTTGTACCCCTATCCATTTCTGAATGACATCCAAGTAAAAACGTGCCGCCGTACGAGAAGACGGCGAAGCCGGTTTTACTTGGATGTCGGTCCAAACCGGCTAAAACGGCTTGAATACCATCAACAGGATCAGGATAAACGCGATTGCATGCGTAACGCTCTCCAGCCTCGCGGACTGCGCGGCGATCGCCTTGTATTCGGACGGAAGCTGCTCCCCTTGCGCGGATGCCAGCAATTCGCTTTGTTTTTTCGCTTTCCGGGGAAGGATGCCCGCCACGATGACCATGGCGGCGAGAAAAAGAACGATCGAGCCGATGAACCAAACTTCCTCGAACAGGTATGGCTCCAGAAATCCGAGCCACAACCCCGTGGCGAGCAGCAGCAGGCTGCCGATCTTCGGCAGCATTTCGAGCTTGTGGAGCAGTGCCAGCGCGAATTTCGCTTGCGAGACGGTTTTCGCGCTTTTGAGGACGATCGGGAATCCGAATGCGGCCCCCAGCCCCATCACGGCGGCGACCAGGTGAACGAAAAGAAGGTAAATGTACATGTTGAGACCTCCGATATCATCATGGAATTCAAACTACGGGTTGGATCGCGTCCCGCCGGCGGGACAGGCGTGCGGCGGTAACCGGCGGGTCATAAGGGTAGTATGGGGGAGATCGGGTCTTTTGAGAAGAACGCACTATTTTGTAAGTAAGGATGGGAGGTACCGAATGATCTTGGCGATGACCGCGAGGAGTGCCGCCGGGCGCTTTCGAACGAAAATAAACCGCCATCCGGAGGAAGATCTCCTTGGATGGCGGTTTTTGCGGCGATAGGAGGAGGTTCGTGGATTCCCGCCGCGATG
Organism: Cohnella baijiui; assembly: GCF_020731285.1. Taxonomy (GTDB): domain Bacteria; phylum Bacillota; class Bacilli; order Paenibacillales; family Paenibacillaceae; genus Cohnella. Next base: position 14,680 of record NZ_JAJFOW010000022.1, on the reverse strand, counting down.
TCCGTTCAAACCGGGTAACGATCTGCTATCGGAAAGCTTTAAGCCGACTTGAACAGCTTGAACAGCTTGAACAGCTTGAACGCTTGAACGCCATCAGTGATCTGTCCGTCAAGCGGCTTTTGTACAAATTGAGCGAGATCGGCAAATCCCTGCAGACGATCATCGTCCTGATGTGCGAATGGGGGGAGAGATATATCGGGGGGGAGTGGAACGAGGCAGGTCCCCGATCGATCGCCGATTCGCCCAAGTAACGAGGCGTCCACTCTCCGTATATGCGCAATGCATATGAATAGGGTATACGTACCTTATCCCCGAAGGAGAGTGGCTCGATTGAAGTGTCCGCCAAAAAGGGACGCCGCGCGCAGCAGACAAAGGAGCGGACGCTTGAAACGCAGACGGAATCGCCGGCGTTCGGGGCAGCTCGAGCTTTGCAGGAACAAACGCCCCTACCGACGCGCCAAATGCCGCCCGATCCATCCGGCCAAGAGACGGCTTAGGCTTCGCGGTTCGACGCCGTCCGGCCCGCAAGGCGAGCAGGGTCCGGCAGGCCCGGGAGGGCTGCAAGGTTTGGTAGGCCCGCAAGGGAATCCCGGCCCGGCAGGGGCACCTGGAGCGGGTTTGGTAGGCCCGCAAGGGATTCCCGGCCCGGCAGGGGCACCTGGAGCGCCGGGCATTCCGGGTCCGGCAGGGATGCCGGGCATCCAAGGCGCCCAAGGCGCCCAAGGCTTGCAGGGCCCCGAAGGACCGGCAGGACCCATCGGTCCGCAAGGGCCTCCCGGGATCGTTTTCGTCCCCGCAGTCGCCATCACGACGGCCGTTAACCGTTATTTCTTTTTCCCGGCCGCCGATCTGGATTTGTCGGCATCGATCACGGTGCCGGCCACCCAATTTACGAACGACGCGGGGAGCCCGGCCGCCGACTTTGCCGGAATCGGGCAGGGCAACAGCTACGACAATCTTTATATCAACGGAATCTTGCAGCCCGAAAGTTCGTATCTAGCCCGTACGGACGCGTTGGTTTTTCCGCCCCAAAACGTTACCCTCTATGCCGGGACGCCGATCGTTCTCGAATCGGTACAGCTGACCGCTAACGTTGTACCCTAGTACATTTTGTTAGACTCGCCCTCACTTCTACCAGCCCTATTGCACATGATTAACAGGGAAGGGAGGTGAGGAACCATGCCAATCGTAACGCCGTATCAAAACAGCAGACGGTTTACGTCCACCATCAGCGCGGGAACGGGAACCGGCGCGACGTTCGCGATTGCCGCCACGGCCTTCACCAGCGATGCCGGTACAACCGCGACGGCATTTCCGGCAACGTACAATTATTACAACCTGTATATCAACGGCATCATGCAAACGGCGGACACGTCCACCGTTACAACCACGACCATAACGATCCCGGGAGGCGACGCACTCGACCCCGGAACGCCCCTCGTCGTTCAATTCGTCGTCTCCTGATTTCGTTTGGTCCGCAATTGGCCAAGCCCTCTTGGGCCTGCGCAGCGGCTTCTATCCTGGATAGAAGCCGTTTTTTATGTAGAGTGGATCCCTCTTCCGGCCCGCGACGACATCCTACCCGCCTGCCGTGCTGCCGTACGGATGCTCGATCCGGAAGGAGCCGAATTGGGGGCGGCGCGTTCGGGACAGGTTTTGCGAAACCCGAATTTCCGCTATAATCGAACGGTGAAGAGGGAAGGAGGCGAGGAATGGTGAAATACGTAGCCGTATTTTGCGGATCCGGCAACGGCGCTTCGGACATCTACCGGGCGGAGGCCGGGCGGCTCGGCGCGGAGATCGCGCGGCGCGGGATGACGCTGGTGTATGGCGGCGCGAACGTCGGGCTCATGGGCGCGGTCGCGGATGCCGTCCTGGAAGGGGGAGGCCGGGTCGTCGGGGTGCTGCCCCGATTCCTGCAGGATCGCGAGATCGCGCACAGGGGGCTCTCCGAGCTCATTTTGGTCGATTCGATGCACGAGCGCAAGGCGTTGATGGCCGAGCGCGCGGACGGTTTCGTTACGATGCCAGGCGGCGCGGGCACGCTCGAGGAGTTTTTCGAGATTTTCACGTGGGCCCAGCTCGGGCTTCACCGCAAGCCCTGCGGCATTCTGAATGCGAACGGCTATTACGACCCGCTGGTCGCGATGTTCGACCACATGGCGCAGGAGCAATTCCTGCAGGAGCGGTACCGCGGGCTCGCGATCGTCGAGTCCGATCCGGCCAAGCTGCTCGATCGCTGTCTGGCGTACGAACCGCCGCCCGTTAAGACGTATCTGACCGAGCAGTGCACCTAGTTCGAACAAGAGCCTCCTTTTCCCCTTTGCGGGCGGAAAAGGAGGCTCTTTTTGAATAAGAACGCAACATCTCGAAACGCCAACGGGAGGATCCCCGATGTCATCGCAACATTTCGAAAATTCGCCTATGGTACAACTTATACGATCTTCGAAAAGGAGCTGAGCACGCATGGAAAAGTTAAAGGGAAAAGTTGCGCTCGTCACCGGAGCCAGCCGGGGCATCGGAAGGGGGATCGCGCTGCGCCTGGCGAAGGACGGCGCAGCCGTCGCGGTCCATTACGGCAAAAGCAAGACCGCGGCGGAAGAGGTCGTCCGCACGATCCGGGAGCAGGGGGGCGCCGCGTTCGCGATCGGGGCCGACTTGACGTCGGTCGCCGACATCCGGGCGCTGTTCGGCCGGCTGGACGGCGAGCTGCACCAGCGCTTCGGACATGCCGGTCTGGATATCCTCGTGAACAATGCCGGCATCGGCCAGCAGCTGTCGATCGAGGAGACGACGGAGGCTTCGCTCGACGAGGTGTGGGCGCTTCACGTCAAGGGGCCGATCTTCGTCATCCGGGAGGCGCTCTCCCGGCTTCGCGACGGCGGGCGAATCCTGAACCTCTCGTCGGCCGTCACGCGCATCGCCCTGCCGAACCTGCTGGGGTACAGCGTCACCAAGGGCGCGGTCAATACGCTGACGTACGTGCTGGCGCAGCAGTTGGGCCCTCGCCAGATTACCGTAAACGCGCTTGCGCCGGGTTTCGTCGAGACCGATATGAACGCCGATCTGCTGTCCGATCCGATCGGTCGGCAGTTTGCCGCCGGTTTTTCCGCTTTCGGCCGCTGGGCGCAGCCCGCGGATATCGCGGACATCGCCGCGTTCCTGGCTTCGGAAGACGGTCGTTGGGTGACCGGACAAGTGATCGACGCGAGCGGAGGCTCGCGGCTGTAATCACCCCGTTTACTCCAGGAACAGCGTGTCGAACGGATGACTCGCACTGCTGCGCCGATAGACGCCGGGAGAGAGACCGAGGTACTGGCGGAACACTTGACCGAAATAGCTGGCGCTCTCGAAGCCGCATCGGCGGCCGATCTCCTGGGCGCTCAGATCCGTTCGCCTGAGCATCGTGACGGCCGCTTCGACGCGCCGCCTGCGCAAGTATTCGAGCGGCGAAACGCCTAGCTTGCGCTGAAAGAGCCGGCAGAGGTACGCGCGCGAAACGCCGCTGTAAGCCGCGATATCCTCCAGCGAAACGTCTTCCGCGTAGTGGGCTTGCATATACCGCTTGGCCTTATCGAGCGGCGCGGGCGCCGTCCGGTCGGGCCTGACCGCGGAGCGAACCGGTTCGAACAGCGACAGCATCCACGCATACAACTGCGAGGAGAGCGTGGCCGGATCGGACACCCTCTCCTCGGACACGGCCCGGTACAGCGCCCAAAAGCGCTCGATCGGCAGGCTGGCCGGCGAGAGGGCGAGCAGCGGGCCGGTCCGCTCGACGATCCGGCTCCATAGCCGCAGGGCATCTTCTCCTTTGGCGTTCAGCCAGACGAACTCCCAGGGCTCGCCATTCTGCCCCGCATAGTAGTAGCGATGAGGGCTGGGACTCGTCACAAGGAACGCCGTTCCCGGCTTCAGCTGATGCGTAACGCCGTCCAGGTTGATCGCACCTTCTCCGTTCAGCGTGAATTGGAAGATGAGGTGACCCGCATCCGTCCGAGAGAGGCCGTCGTTGGCATAGGCGGGGGAGTCGGCGCTCTGCCATCCGATCGAATCCAGCAGCATAAAGGGCAGCGATTCGCCGTAGCGAAACGCGAACGAACCGGGAGCGAGCAAGTCGCGCCGCCTCCTTTCCAACGGACCTATGAATGTAAACCTGCTTATAGCTCAGATGTCTGGCTTCAAAACGTTTCCTTCACTATATCATAGACTTTGCGCGGTTCGGAATGGCAGGAAGAGAACGGATCTTTGAATGAAAGATCAATATTGCGATAGTATAGGCCAACATCTTATGATTGAGGGCGACCGGGCGCCTTGATAAGATGAAAGCGCACAAGCATCGAATTCCAAAGATGAAACGAGGGTTATGCGATGGAAAACAACCAAACCGCATTCGATACCCGCTGTCTCAGTTCGCTGGCCAAGGTGTTCCCGGACGCCGCGCCGGCGGACCGTCCATTTCCTGCCGCCACCGCGCTATGGAAAGAAACGTACGCCTTCCAGGTCGCCTATCGTTCCTCCCGGGCGATCGCCCGCATGAAAATCTCCGTCCAGTCAGAGCTGGCGCCGTACGTGTCGGTAAGGGAGGTCGGGCTGTCGCCATCCGAGCTGCCTGTCCTGGAAGATCCGGATCCCGGCTACCTGCGGACGGCGCCCGGGCTGTACCCTGATCCGCTCTATCCGTTGGCGGATGCGATCCGGGCCTTGCCCGGGCAATGGCGGTCCGTCTGGGTGACGATCGCGCTGCCGTCCCGCGCGCAGGGAGAGGCGTCGCTGGGCGGAAAGACCGAAGGCGCGATCCCGATCGAGGTCGCGTTCGAGGACGAATCCGGGGAGCGGCTCGGGAGCGAAACGTTCTCGCTTTCAATCCTGCCCGCAGAGCTGCCGGAACAGCGGTTGAAGCACACCGAGTGGTTCCACGCCGACTGTATCGCGACGCAATACGGCGTCGGGGCGTTCAGCGAGGAGCACTGGCGGCTGCTGGAACGCTTTATCCGCAACGCGGTCGATCACGGGGTTAATATGCTGCTTACGCCGCTGTTCACGCCGCCGCTCGACACGGCCGTCGGGGGAGAGCGACCGACCGTTCAGCTGATCGGCGTTACCCGGTTCGGCGAGGACGACTACCGCTTCGACTTCGGCCGGCTCGAGCGTTGGGTCCGGATGTGCAGGGAAATCGGCATCCGCTATTTTGAATTTTCGCATCTGTTCACGCAGTGGGGAGCGAAGCACGCGCCGAAAATCATGGCAACGGTCGACGGCGAGGAGCAGCGTATTTTCGGCTGGGAGACGGATGCGGGGAGCGAGTCGTATCGCCGATTTTTGGATCGGTTCCTGCCGGAACTCGTTCGCTTTATCGAAAAGCAGGGCATCGGGGATGTCAGCTACTTCCACGTGTCGGACGAACCTTCTCTGGAGCACCTCGCATCCTATCGGCAAGCGCGGGAGTTGCTGCGCCGTCATTTGTCGGCCTACCGGTTTTTCGAAGCGCTGTCCGATTATGCCTTTTACGAACAAGGTCTCGTTCCGACGCCGGTCCCGGCCACGAATCATATCGAACCGTTTCTGGAGCATGACGTCGAGCCGCTTTGGACGTATTACTGCGTCGGGCAGCATCGAGACGTGTCGAACCGCTTTTTCAGCCTGCCTTCGGCACGCAACCGGATCATCGGCTTTCAATTATACAAGCACGGCATCCAAGGCTTTCTTCATTGGGGGTTCAATTTCTGGTACACGCAATACTCGCTGCGATCGGTCGATCCGTTTCGGGTGACGGACGCGGGCGGGGCGTTCCCGTCCGGCGACGCCTTCGTCGTGTATCCGGGCGCGGACGGTCCGATCGATTCGCTGCGGTGGGAAGTGTTCCGCGAGGCGCTGCAGGACGTTCGGGCGCTCGAACTGCTGGGTTCGCTGCGCGGCAGGCAAGCGGCGCTCGACGCGCTGACGGAAGGGCTGGAGAAGGGGCAGCTAACCTTCTCGCGTTATCCGGGCAGCGCGGAATGGCTGCTGGAGACGCGCCAACGCGTCAATCTCGCCATTGCCGCCGCGGTCCAAGACTCGGATCGCACAAATTCCCGCAACGACGCTTGATAAGGCGTATCGAATGCCAGCGAAGGGAATGTTTCACGGCTGCTCGCGCGCATGTTCCGGCGAATTCGGGAGACGATAATTAGCGAACTCAAATCATCACCAAGGCCATCACACCTAGGGAGGTTCGCAACTTGAAAAAAACGATTGGCACGCTGGCAGCCGGTACTTGCTTGTCCTTAGTTCTTGCGGTTCCCGCCTTCGCGGCGACCACGACGACGACCGTTACGCCTACACCGACCCCAAGCAGCTTCAACATGACCGGAACGGGGTACCCCACGACGGGTACGGGCTACTACAACAACACGCCGAGTACCTACGGATACAACGCGTATAACACGCCCGGCTACACCCCGAACGGCTACACGACCGGCAACAACATGACGGGCTACAACATGAACGGCTACAATGGCTATACGAACCATGCATACACGAACGGCACGTATCGCGCCCGTTCGACGACGGACGGCGTATACCGGGCGAGAGCGACCACGACCCGCGGCTCGAACTGGGGCTGGCTCGGTCTGCTGGGTCTGATCGGCCTGGCGGGCATGCGCAGCCGCAACGGCGAACCGAATCGCTAATCTCATTTGATCTGATTTCCCGAACCCGGCGAGTCGCTGTCTAACAGGCGGCGATCTCCCGGGTTCTTTACCTAATATGGCCGCAAGCGGATTGTAAGATCCTTTGTTCAGCAAAACTTAAGGGTTTGATAAGGGATTGACCGCTTCACCTTTAAGATGTGCCCGATATACTGGGTTCATCAAGGAGGCTTGGAATGACCGATGCAAAAGAAACATGGAATCGGAGTCGTCGTATTGTTCTGCATCATTGTCGGCATCGTCTTGTTCAACTTGAGAACGCCGGCCAAAGCCGGCCCGGGGCCGATCAGCGTCAGCTGGAAGGGCAAGATATACGAGGTGCCGGCAGCCGCAAGGATCGACGGCGACCTGATGGTGCCGCTCAGCTTTTTGAACCGAGCGTTCAAGGAAGACGCGCCGCCAAAGGCCGAATCGTCCGCTCCGCCCGAGGTCCGGCATTATACCGACCGCGTCGCCGTGCTGATGTACCATCACCTCATGGTCAAATCGAATCGGAACGATATCATTTCCGCGGATCAGTTCGACGGTCAGATGAAGCTGCTGAAGGATAACGGCTACCATGTAATCGGGTTGGACGCGTACAGGGATTTTATGCTGAACGGCAAGCCCGTTCCGGACAACGCGGTGCTCATCACGTTCGACGACGGCTACGAATCGTTCTACGATATCGCCTTTCCGATCTTGAAGAAATACGGCTTTCCCGCCGTGAACTTTATTATCGTTTCCGGGGTGGACGATCACGCCAAGCCCGGCATTCCAAAGCTGCATTGGGAGCAGATGCGCGAAATGAAGCGGTCGGGCATGTCATTCATGAGCCATACTTACGACATGCACGGGATGGGTGTCGTCAACGAAAAGGGCGGCAAGAAGCCTCTCACCGTCGGCAGGCTTTATATGAAGAAGGAAGCCCGGAAGGAAACGGCCGAGGAGTACCGGCAGCGGGTAACCGCGGATCTGGCGCTGGCCGAAAAGCGGCTGCGCGAGGAACTCGGCAATACGTACGGGGCGCTGGCTTTTCCTTACGGAAAGTACAACGCCGATCTGCTCGAAATCGTGAAGGAGCTGGGGATCGATCTGACGTTTACGACCGAGTCGGGCATCGATACCCCCCTGAACCGCAAAGCATATCGCATCAACGGCGGTCGCTCGGACAAAACGCCGGACGACTTCCTGAATGCCTTGTACGCATACGGCAATTCGGAGATCGATGGCCGCGATCCTCGTTCCGTCTTAACCGTCCAAGGCAAGACCATAACGTTCCCCAAGGTCATCATGAGCGATCAAGGCGATGGACCTCTCGTGTCCCTGCAGTCATTCTGCGAGCAATTCGACTTGAAGATGCATTGGGACAAACGCAAGAAGCGGGCGACGCTTAGCGAAGCCTAACACTTAGGAAATTGCTCAAAGAGATACAAATCGCTGCGCTAGCCATGGCTGGCGCGGCGTATTTGCAAACAGCCAGTTCTTGCGCCCGATAACCAACGGCTTGATCCAGTCGATCCTAACTCAAGAGATTGGTTTACGAAAACGTAAGTGCATCTTTAGATCTACTATTTGATGTCTGTATTAAGGGGACGAAGATGATAAGCGCCCCTAAGAGAGAGTTGGCTCTACTATGGGCATATTTTGGAAAATGGGAGCCGGAAATTTCAAAGCCCAGATACGGCAAACGCTACTCGCCGTATGAATAGGGTCTATTGGTGTCGTTCTGATTTTTTCTTGTTATTTTGTCATTTCTTCGATTACACATAGTAAATCACTATGGGAAGAAAAACACTTTGGTGTAATTGGTACAGAGATTTACCCGCGTGTCGGACTTGAGTTATCCGAGGCTCAAATTAAAAAGGTTAAGACGAGACTTCAAACCAGAAATATTGCCAGTCTTCCCTACGTGTCTCAGGTGGTTTCCGTGCACAGCGGGAATCATGATGAAGCCAGGGAAATGCAGTTGATCTTACAGAAGTAACACCCCCTACGAATGGTAACAAATGGGCATATTCGCAAGTTGTGTGGGGAAAGTGGCTAGGGGAAGGTTATCAATTACCGCTCACTTCCCGTGCGCCGCAATTTCAGACCGATGCAGAAGTATTTCAGGCCATGAGTGATCAAGCGTCTGTCGTTCTCGTGGATGATACATTGAAAGGCACGTACCGAGTAGGCGATCAGATTCCGCTTCGTTTACTGAAAGGCGGGGGCAAAGAGGAGAACCTGATTGGAGAGGAAGTGGTCACGATAGCGGGAACGTTCGCCATTGGTAAAGATAACCGCTTCAATGGGCAACAGATCGTGTCATCCGTATGAAAGACGGAAGACTAACCGATTCTGTTTAGTTTATCATATGCTGTTCCTCTAAAACAGGTGGGTTAGGTTGGACCGCTTACGTTCATTTGATGACCCCAGCGCAGAACCGATTTTCATCGAAAAAAAATGACCTCAACCTCCATTTGTTATTGTGATGCGGGGCTTTTTTCCATGGAGGGAGCAGCGATCGACCGCTTGCGTCCGCAAGAGGAGATTCGCAAACTTTTCCGTGCCGTTATTGGCTTTTTAGACGGTCGGTAAGACGATTGGCTAGAATCGACCCAGAATTGGCTAAGATCCACACATTGCGCGAATCGCGCAGATGACTCTACACTCTTGTTAGGGGCCCCTATGGTCTGATCCTCGAAGAAAAAGGGTGGGAGATTCAGGTGCGCGTGCTCATCGTGGATGACGAGCTGGAGATTCGGGAAGGGTTGCGGACCAAGATCCCTTGGTCGAACTACGGAGTGGACGACGTGATCACGGCGGACGACGGGGACACCGCCTTGGAGGCCGCTCGGACGTTGCTGCCCGAGCTGATCGTAACCGATATTAAGATGAAGCGAATGTCCGGCCTGGCGTTCATTCAGGCGCTGGCGGCCGAGGCGTCCTATTCGTGGCGGTCGATCGTCGTCAGCGGATACGACGATTTCGAGATGGTTCGTCAAGCGATGAAGCTCGGCGCGATGGACTACGTGCTGAAACCGATTAATACGACGGAGCTCGGGGACGTGCTGCGCAAAGCGGCCGACGAGCTCGAGCAGGAACGGCTCGCCAAAGCCAATCAGCTGCTGCTGAACGACCATGTGCAAAATGCGATTCCGAAAATGCGCGAGGATCTGCTGCGGGAACTGGCGGAGTCCGAGCACAATCCGTACCGCGAGGCGCGGATTTCGCACCGGCTGCAGACGCTGCAGCTGGAATGGATGCTGTGGGACCGAATGGCGGTCATGGTTATCGAGGTGGACGATCTGAAGGCGATCGGCAACCGCACCGGCTCTTCCCGGGAGATCGGCCTTATCGTCTTCGGAATTGGAAACGTTGTCAAACAAACGCTAGAGGAGGAGTACCCGTCTCCCTTCGCGCTTTACGCCGACGCCAAGCACCGCTGGATCGCGGTGATGAGCTGCAAAACCCCGGATCGGATGGAGGCGTGCAAAGAAATGGCGCAGGTGTGCATCCGCCGCATCAACGATTACGTGAAGGTGAAGGTCAGCATCGCGCTCAGCACCGCGCCGGGCCGCTTCCATCAGCTGCACGAGCGGTTCGTCGAGGCCGGCGACATCCTCGAACAGAAAGCCGTCTACGGCGGCAACCGTCTGCTGACGAGCCAGGGGTGGGAGGGAGACGCCGACCCGGACAACCCGTCGATCCGCAATCTCGACGAGGTGCTGGATCTGGCGAGGTATGGGACGGACGAGGATATCGCCGCTGCGATGGACCGCTTCGTCGAGATGGTGCAGAGCTGGCAGCTTTCGCAGACGCGGGACATTCAGCAGAAGCTGTTCGAATGGCTGCTTTCCCTGTTCAAGAAAGCTTCCGCCCTCGGTTGGACGGACCGCAGCTGGGAAAAAAATCCGATCGGCCTTTGGGAGCAGCTGGAGCAGTTCGATACGCTCGAATCGCTGCGCGCCCAGACCGAGCGGTTCCTGCTGGATATGGCCCGGAATTTCCGCAGCCACGCCGCGTCGTCCAGCCAAATCATCCAGGAGGCGGACAAGTTCATTCGGGCGCACTACGCGGAAAGCCTGACGCTGCAGAGCGTGGCTGCGGAAGTGCACGTCACGCCCGTTTGGCTCAGCAAGCTGTTCAAAAAAGAGAAGCGCAAGACGTTCCTCGAGTATTTGACGGACGTTCGCATGGAGCGGGCGCGCAAAATGCTGGGACAAGTTCAATACAAAATTTATCAAGTCGCGTCCGAGGTCGGGTACAAGGACCCCGTTCATTTTACGAAGCTGTTCAAAAAGCAGGCGGGTTGCACGCCAAAGGAATACCGCAGGCTGCAGGGCATCGCGGATGACTAAAATTTCGCTGCGGCTCTTGTCCTCGTTCCGGAACCGAATGATCCTCATCTTCTTCATGATTATCATCGTCCCGTTTCTGATCTTCGCCTATTACGCGCACATCAAGTCGATCGAGGGCATCTCGAACGCCAATACGACGATCTCGATGAGCTATTTGCAGCAGACGAAAAAGAATTTCGAAATCTACCTGGACCGCATGAACGACCAGGTTAACGATTTGATCGGCAATAAGCGGCTGCAGGAGCTGCTGGAAAATAGGCCGGAGACGGCCGAGGACGAAGAAGCGTTCACGGTCAATCTGCTTACGGTGCTCTATCAGAACACGCCGCTGATCGACGCGTTTCGGGTGCACGTTTATCCGATCGCGCCGCGGACGTATTCGACTTATATGAATACGATCGGCGAATCGACGGCGGTCGAGGACGAGGCGTGGTTCCGGCGATCGCTCCGGACGATCGTGCCGACCTGGCACCTCTCGATGCCCCGGCAAGGCTTGTACGCCAAGCCGCTGCTGACGTACGTGAAGCGGTTTTCGGGCCTGCACGATCAGCTTCCACGCGGCATCGTCGCGACCGATCTGTCGGAAGACCAGCTAAAGCGGTTCATCTCGCCGTCCGACCGGATGGACGGCCAGAAGCTGCTGCTGCTGGACGAGGAAGGCCTGGTCCTGTACGATACGTCGGACAACGCGTGGACCGGACGTCCGATGCCTTCCGAGAGGTTCATCGACGACATCCGAAAAGGAACCGAGGGCGCCGAGTCCATCTCGATCGACGGCGCGACGCATCTGGCGACCTATCAGCGGATGGACAGCGAGCCGTGGGTGCTGGTCAGCCTGACGCCGCTCCACGAGCTGACGGGCACGATCGAGGAGATCAACCGGCTGCTCGTCATTTTCCTGATCGTCTATCTGATCTGCTGCCTGGGCGTCGTCTTCTATATTACGGTGTACTTTACGCAGCCGATCGTGAAGCTCGTCCGCCTGATGCGCAAGTTCGAGTCGGGCAGCTTTCAGCCGGCGTTTCCTTGGCTGACGAGGCAGGACGAGGTCGGGTGGCTGTACCGGGGCTTCGGCAGCCTCGCGCAGAAGATCGAAGGCTTGATCGAAGAGGCGTCCCGGTCGGAACGGAAGAAGAAAGAACTTGAATTTCAGGTGCTGAGCCACCAGATCAACCCGCACTTCCTGTACAACACGCTCGAGTCGATCCGCTGGAAGGCGGAAAATCACGGGCGCAGCGACATCGGCGAGATGGTATCCGCGCTCGGGAACCTGCTCCGTCTGAGTCTCAATCAAGGCAAGGAAATTACGACGCTCGGCCGCGAGATCGAGCAAGTGAAGGCCTACGTCCAGATCGAGCAGGCGCGAATGGGGCAGCCCGTGCGGATCATCACTGTCTTCGAGGAGGAGACGCTGGCGCTGCCGTTCCTGCGGCTGCTGCTTCAACCGCTCGTGGAAAACGCGATCCAGCACAGCGTGCGCGACAACTTCGAGAAGGGCAAGATTCTATTGTCCGGCCGCCGCGAAGGCCAGGATATCGTCATCGAGATCGTCGACAACGGCCACGGCATTCCGGAGGAGACGCTCGCCCGCCTGGCGCTGGATACGGACGCCGGAACGGAGCCCGCAGGCGCAAGGCGGCGCGGAGTCGGCCTGCGCAACGTGAACGACCGCCTCAAGCTGTATTTCGGGGAACGCTACAAGCTGCAGATCGACACGGGTCCGGGCCGCGGCACCAAGATTACGCTCCGACATCCCGTGCTGAAGGATGAAGAAGCGGAGGGAGAGGCGGCGGCAAGCATTGACTAGAAGAGGATACGCTTGGCTGTTCGTACCGTTGTGCCTGCTCCTGCTGGTCTCCGTCACGGCCTGCGAAAAGGGAGAAAAGGCCGGACCCGCCTCTCCCGGGCGGGGCGGCACGTCCGAAGAACCGGTGCTGCTGCGCTTTTACTTCAGCGGGGAAAAGAAAGCGGCCACGGACGAAGTGTGGGCGGCCATCGGCGATTATGCGCGCAGCAAAGGGCTGAACGTCCGGTTCGACGTCCACTTCATCCCGATCGGCGACTACAAGGACAAGATGATGGTCAAGTCCGCCTCCGGAGACCGGTGGGACCTGAACTTCGACGGGGATTGGCTGTCCTACAAGCAGATGGCCGCCAAAGGCGCCTATCTGATCTTAAACGACCTGCTGCCGCTATACGCTCCCCACCTGTACGAGAAATACATGCAGCAGGGGACGCTGGAGGCCGCGATGATCGACGGCAACATCACGGGACTGCCGTGGACGATGAAGATGAATCAACGTTTCTATGCGCAGTGGCGCTCGGATCTGGCCAAGAAGGCAGGGCTAAATCCCGCGTCCGGCTCGATTCGCACGATCGAGGACGTGGATGCCTTTCTGATGGCGTTGAAAAAGGCTTATCCCGACGCCAAGCTTTCCCGCACGGTGCCTCGGGATATTTACAAGCTGCGGGACGAGTGGGTGGACCTCGGCTTTCACGGCATGGGCTTCTACTTGAACGATCCGCACGTGCGCATCCAGCCGGTGGAGCAGCAGCCGTTTTATCTCGAAGCCGCCATCATGGCGAAAAAGTGGTACGACGCGGGCATTTTGAACCGGGACATTTTGCTCGACAAGGAGGACGGCGCCTCTCTGTGGCGGAATGGCAACATGCTGTTTACGGCGCAGTCGCACGAGTGGGTGAACGCGAACCAAGGCTTCAGCGATCCGTCGTTCGAGCAGATGAGCTCGCTGCTCTATCCGGACCGCAAGGTGGTGAACCGCACGCCGCTGGCGAACGTCATCGCGATCAACCGCAACGCCGAGCATCCGGATCTCGCGCTGCGGTTTCTCGATCTGCTGGAAACGGACCGCAAGCTGTACGACCTCGTCCAATACGGTATCGAGGGCAAAACGTACCTCCTGCAGCCGGACGGCTCGGTGTCCTACCCCGAAGGGATGAGCACGCCTACGAGCAACTATATGGAGTGGGGCGGTCAATGGGGATTCTGGAAGCCGCAGTTCATGCGGCCGACGCCGACCTATGGCAAGGACTTCTGGCTGAAGGAGGAGGCGTTCGCGAACGAGCCCAACAACGTCAACTCGCCGATCGACGGCCTCTTCATCTCCGAAGACCGCATCCGCGACGAGCTCCTCCTGCGGGACCGCAATGTCGAGACGTACGTGGCGGCGATCGAGCTCGGCACGGTCGCGGATCCGCAGAAGGCGCTGGCAGACTATATCCAATTGCAGAAAAACAGCGGCCTGGACAAGATCATAGCCGAAGCCCAGCGCCAGATCGACGACTATCTGGCGCGCAAGCGGCCGGTTTCGGCTGCGGGCGCCACACCTCCGCCGCGGTAAGCGGCGGTACGCAACAAAGAGCAGCAGTTCAAAGTTTTGAACTGCTGTTTTTATTTCATCGCATGCTACCCGGGGATTAACGAGAATTCCGCCTCAAACCGAAATCGGTGCTTAACCAGAGGAGTAGATGCGAGTGCGCAAAAGCTTGCGAAAACTCTAACGGTTGTGAGCGACGCTATTTGGGTAAAAAGGGGAGTTTACAATAGGTAACGGGTGCCAGCGAGCCTATTTTCCGTTTTTTCGTAGGCAGAGGCAGAAATTTTGCAAACAAAGTGACATCCTTTGCTTGTTCTCCTGCAACTGCGTC